>DATMAM010000022.1:0-8389 GCA_035559995.1 Candidatus Acidiferrales bacterium | reverse complement strand
CAGGCAAAGCTCCAAAGGTTGCCTTGGTCGCTTGCATCCGCAAACTGCTGACGATTCTTAATTCGATGATCAAACACAGAACTCGTTGGTCTGAAACTTTTTCTCTTCAGACCTCTTGACTTTTAAGACAGTTGCTCTCCCTGTGGGAGAGGGAACGGGTGAGGGTGTATCGGCAGCGTGAAGAAAAACCTGCTGCCTTTGCCAATCTCGCTCTCCACCCAAATTTTTCCCCCGTGCATCTCGACGAACTTCCTTGCCAACGCCAGCCCGAGTCCGGTGCCCTCCGGCTTTTCGGTGGCGCCCCCAGCCTGCTGGAACTCCAGGAAAATCCTTTCAAGGTCTTCCGCCGCGATGCCAGGTCCGGTGTCGCCAACCTCGATTCGGACAAACCCGTCGTCACGGAACGTTCTTACCCAGACCTGTCCGTCCTGCGGCGTAAACTTAATCGCATTTCCTAGCAGGTTGAGGAGCACTTGCTTGATGCGCGCGGCATCTATGTAGAGCGGGGCAATATCGCCGGTATCTTTCACGTCAAGCGCGATACCCTTTTCCGCCGCCAGAGGGCGGACCGTGCCATAAACCGCGTCGAGAATAGCCTGTAATGAGGCCAATTCCATTTGCAGCTCCATTTTGCCGGCTTCGATTTTGGATAGGTCTAGAATTTCGTTGATGAGATTGAGCAGGTGCTTTCCGCTGTTGAAGATATCCATGAGAAACTGTACCCGTTCGTCCTCGCCGACTTTCATCGAAGGGTCGAGCAGAACCTGGGAAAAGCCGATGATGGCGTTAAGGGGCGTGCGAAGCTCATGGGACATGTTCGCCAGGAACTGCGATTTGTGGAGATTTGCGACTTCGAGCTGGCGGCTTTTGTCTTCGATTTCCCGGAAGAGGCGCGCGTTTTGGATCGCAAGGACCGACTGAGTTGCGAAGGTTTGAACAAGGCTGACAATTTCCGTCGGGAAGATGCCCGCTTCCTTTCGCCAGACCGTTAAGGCGCCCATGATTCGTTCCTCGCGTAGAAGTGGAACTGCTAAAACTGATCGGTATCCAAGCCGGGTGAGAATTGGCCGTACGCTGGTAGCGGTAGACTCACGCTGTCCCAAGATGTTCGGAACCTGAACCGGCCTCCGGGTGGTCGCCGTTTGCCCGGTGGCGCCCTGCCCCGGTCGAACCGGTGTCGCACGAAGCACCTCAACCACTTCGTGTTCCATGCTGTGGCTAGCCCTGAGAAGAAACTCTTGCATGGCCTCATTGTACTCGTAGATGACACCGCCATTAGCTCCGGAGAGCTGAACCGCGCGCGCGACGATTGTTGCAAGAACCGTCTCAAGATCTAGGGTGGAGCTTACCGCTTGTCCTACTTCTCCCAATGCGGTCAGTCGCTCGACCGAGCGTGAGAGTTCTTGGGTCCGCGCCTGCAACTCTTGGAAGAGGCGCACATTCTCGATGGCGATGACTGCTTGATCGGCGAAGGTCTTAACGAGGCTGACCTGCTTTTCGCTAAACGGCCGCACTTCTCTGCGCCAAGTCGTGATGACCCCGATCAGTCTCTCTTCGCGCAGCATGGGAACCGAAAGAACCGTGCGCACGCTCTCTTTCTCGTAAAGCTCCCGCGGTTGGGGTGAGAACGCCGAATCGGAAAGTAAGTCAGGTACGTGCACTGTCCTTCGTTCCAAAGCAGCCAAGCGAGTCGTAGTTTCACGGCTTGGGCGCGGCCGGATTCGATCGAGATGCTCGGCAAAGGCTTGCGTGGTCCCGTAGCTTGCAGCGGTAGTGAGGACTTCGCCGTCATACAAGAAAAGCGCCGCGATGTTGGCCTCACATAAGCGTGTCACATTGGACAGAATCGCGCGATAAACCGGCTCTAATTCGATCGGTGAGCGAGCAATAACATTGAGCACCTCGCTGGTCGCTGTCTGCTGCTCCAAGGACTCCGTAAGTTCCTGGTTGCGGGCTTGCAGTTCCTGGAGCAACCGGACGTTTTCAATCGCGATCACCGCTTGATCGGCAAAGGTGGTCAATAATTCAATCTGTTTTTCCGTAAAAGGCTGGACCTCCTGCCTCCAGATGACGATGACTCCGATTGGGATTCCCTCCCTCAGCATGGGAACCCCTAAAACCGTCCGAAATCCGCCAATTTTCTGAGCCTCATGGAAACAATATTCGGCATCAGCCAAAACGTCGTGGATATGAACTACGCGACACTCCGACACGACCCTCCCCACAAGACTTCCACGTCCGAGCGGCGGCGGGTGCCGCTCCATAAATTCTTTAAACTCAACCGGCGCGCCGTAGGACGCCACCGCGGGATACTGGTCTTCAACGCGCCTGTGAATGTGTCCTCTTTCCGCCCCACAAATCTTAGTGGCATTCTCAATAAGTGACTGCAGCACTGGCTGAAGCTCGAAAGTCGTGCGGCTAATAAGTTTCAATACTTCGCTGGTCGCTGTTTGCTGATCCAATGCTTCGGTTAGGTCCCGGTTGCGCGCCTGTAATTCTTGGAATAGGCGTACGTTCTCAATGGCAATAACTGCCTGATCGGCGAAAGTCTTCAGAAGCGCAACCTGTTTATCCGTAAACGGTTTGATTACCGTACGACGCATCAAGATCACGCCGATCGGTTGGGTTTCCCGTAACAACGGCGCGGCCAGCACTGTTCGAACGCCACGGCGCTTGGTCTCGGCTTCGGAGACGGGAAATTCTTGCGCCGTGACTGAGAGCAGATCTGTGACATGAATAACTTGACGATCGAGGATAGACCGGCCAACGACCGAGCCACGATTGATTGGTCTTGGCTCTTTGTCCGGCTCAATAGGGCCGTGATGAGCTGCGAGCGATAGTGGGTCGCCTTCAACGAGCCGAATCACTGCATCATCGGCGCTACACACTTGAGCGGCACTTCTGGCGATCGTATCCAACACTGGCTGCAGATCGGTAGGTGAGCTGGCGATCACCCGCAGTATCTCGCTGGTCGCAGTCTGCTGCTCCAGTGCCTCGGTGAGATCGCGGTTCTTAGCCTGTAACTCTTGGAGCAAGCGAACGTTTTCAATGGCGATCACCGCCTGGTCGGCGAAAGTAGTGACTAGCTCGATTTGCTTTTCCGTGAAGGGCTGAACTTCGGTCCTGCGAATCAGGATCACGCCAATGAGGGTACCTTCCCTGAGCATAGGGACACCGAGTACTGTTCGCACACCACTCAGTTGATAAGCCGGGAATTGGTACTCAGGATCCGCGAGGACGTCGGGAACGTGAACCACCCGGTGCTCGAGCGCGACGCGCGCAACGGTGCTTCCCCGTCCTGGGCGAATCGGATTTCGCTCAACAAAATCTTTCCACTCTTGAGGCACATTATAGGCGACTGCAGGCCGCAGCACCTCGCCGTCCGTTCTCAAAATGAACCCCGAATTGGCACCGCACAGCCTTGTAGCGTTCTCGATCAGTGTTTCCAAAACGGGCTGCAGATCGAACGTCGAGCGGCTGATAACCTTCAATACCTCGCTGGTGGCCGTCTGCTGGTCGAGGGCTTCAGTCAAGTCGCGGTTCCGAGCTTGCAGCTCCTGAAATAGCCGGACGTTTTCGATGGCGATGACGGCTTGATCGGCAAAGGTTTTGAGCAGGTTAATCTGCTTGTCAGTAAAAGGGCGGACTTCCGTCCGGCGGATCATGATAGCGCCTATGGGAACACCTTCCCGCAGAAGCGGGACGGCCAGTGTCGTTCGAATGCCCAGCTCCTGGTCGGCACGCCAGATGTCGGGGTAGTCGAGATAGTCTTCTTCACGCTCCGCCATCATGTCGTGAATGTGAACCGTTTGCGCGTCGAGGACGGCCCGGCCGACTACTAAACTACGGCTAATCCGCCTGCTTTCACCAACTGCGAGGACACCGGGAACAGTTCCGTGGCTCGCCACCTTCTGCACTAAGTTGCCAGCAATACGATAGATCTGAGCATCATATGAGTCGCACAGCCGTGCGGCAGTCGCCGCGACCGCATGGAGCACCGGCTGGATGTCCGTCGGCGAGCTGGCAATCACGCCCAAGATCTCGCTCGTCGCTGTCTGTTGCTTCAAGGCTTCCTTGAGTTCTTGAAACAAACGGACATTCTCGATCGCGATCACCGCCTGGTCGGCAAAGGTTTTGAGCAGAGCAATCTGCTTGTCCGTAAACGGACGGACCTCCAGGCGCCGAATCAGAATGGCGCCGATCGGGACGCCCTCACGCAGCAAAGGCGTGCCGAGCACAGTTCGGACGCCGATGCGCTGCGCATAAGTTACGCCGAGTGGGTACTCCCCTCGGGATTCTTCTGTCTGTATGTCGTGCACGTGGATCGTTTGCCGGTCTACCACAGCTCGGCCCGGAACCCAGTCCCGCGCGATGGCTTCGATTACGTCGGCAATCGGTGCGGGAACCGGAACGTGCCCCCACGATGCAACCCTGCGCATTACTTCGTCTTCGACCCGGTAGATCTGAGCATCAATTGAGTCGCAAAGACGAGCGGCATTTTCGGCAATGGCTTCCATCACAGGCTGCAAGTCTGTAGGCGAGCTGCTGATCACCCTCAGAATTTCGCTGGTAGCGGTTTGCTGCTCTAAAGCTTCGGTCAGTTCACGGTTGCGTGCTTGAAGCTCCTGGAACAAGCGGACGTTCTCGATGGCGATCACAGCCTGATCGGCGAAAGTTTTGAGAAGAGCTATCTGCTTCTCTGTGAAGGGCTGAACCTCCATGCGGCGAATGTGAATCACCCCCATCGGTACGCCTTCCCGCAGCAGTGGCGTGGCAAGCGCAGTACCCCGCCGGCCGGTTAAGCCGCGGATGCTCGGGAATTCAGCTGCGGCTGCGGCGACCTCCTGCACATGAACGGTCTGACGCTCGATCACCGCTCGCCCGGTAATTGAGCCATGTTCTACCAGGCGCTCGGAACCAATAGGCCTTGCCGGCAGTAGACCACAGTTGGCCACAAGCCTAAGGGTGCTTCCGTCTAGACGCCAGACCAGCGCGTCTTCTGCTCCACAAACTCGCAGTGCGTTTTGAGCCACAGTGTCGAGTACCGGCTGAATATCCGTCGGCGAGCTGGCAATAACGCCCAGGATCTCACTCGTCGCAGTCTGCTGTTCCAAGGCTTCCTTGAGTTCTTGGAACAGCCGGACGTTCTCGATGGCGATCACAGCCTGGTCCGCAAATGTTTCGAGAAGCTTGATCTGCACCGGGGTGAAGGGCCGCACCTCGGTGCGACGAGCGGTCATTACGCCAATGAGTTCCCCCTGCTGACGAAGGGGGACGACCAAGATCGTGCGCCAGTTGCCACGAGGACCCATCGCTGGGAATTCGTTTTGGGCGCGGATGTCCGGAATGTGGAGCGCGCCGTGCTCACGCATCCAGCTATAATGCGGCTCATCCGCACTGATTTCGAGTCGTTCAATAGATATGGGACCGAAATGAGCCCGGGGCACCATAGTGTTCCCCTCGTGGAGTCGCAACAGCACGTCATCGATCCCACAAACACGCGCCGCGCTCTCGACGATGGCGTCCAAGACCGGCTGCACGTCCGTAGGCGAGCGGCTGATGATGCCGAGCACTTCCGCGGTCGCGGTCTGATGCTCCAGCGCCTCGCGCAATTCTGCGTTGCGTTTTTGGAGTTCCTGAAACAAGCGCACGTTTTCAATCGCGATGACAGCCTGGTCAGCAAAAGTTTTAAGCAGTGCGATCTGCTTGTCCGAGAAAGGTCTGACCTCCGTTCGGCGAATGAGTATGGCCCCGACGGGAACACCCTCGCGCAGCAATGGGGTGGCAAGCGTCGTCCGATCGCCCATTTGCCTGTGATAGGCCTTGCTCAGCGGGAACTCTTCTTCCGACTCGGCGGCCAGATCAGGAATGTGAATTGTTCGCCGCTCAATTACGGCCCGGCCGCTCGTAGAGCCTCGGGTGATAGGATTCGGTAATGCCGGGACAGGGCCATAGATCGCCGCCGGCTGAAGAATCTCGCCCTCAATCCGGAAGACTACAGCATCCCGTGCGTCGCATAGCCGTGCGGCATTTTCGGCAACCACGTCAAGAACAGGTTGGATGTTCGTTGGGGAACTAGCGATGACGCCAAGAATCTCACTGGTCGCAGTCTGCTGCTCTAAGGACTCGGTAAGCTGGCGGTCGCGATCCTGCAATTCGTGAAACAGCCGCACGTTCTCGATGGCGATGACGGCTTGATCTGCGAAGGTCTTGAGAAGCGCGATTTGCTTTTCGGTGAAGGGACGAACTTCGGTTCGACGGATGGTAATAGCCCCGATGGGAACACCCTCACGCAAAAGGGGAACGGCGAGCCCCGTTCGAAGTCCCAGCCGCTTAGCGTTGTGCCAAACGTCCGCATAATCTTCTTCATGTTCGGCCAGCAGGTCGTGAATGTGGATTGTCTGCCGGTCGAGAATGGCGCGGCCGCTCGCGGAACCGCGCCTGAGTGGCCGCGTCTCGCCAACAGCAAGTACCGGAGAGACACCTCCGTAGCTTGCCACCTTGCGCACGGCGCCACCTTCAACACGATAGATCTGTGCATCGTATGAGTCGCAAAGGCGCGCGGCGCTCTCCGCAACCACATCAAGGACCGGCTGAATGTCAGTGGGCGAACTGGCGATCACGCTGAGCACATTACTCGTGGCGGTTTGCTGCTCTAAGGCCTCCGTTAACTCCCGATTGCGAGCTTGCAGCTCTTGGAACAGACGAACATTCTCGATGGCGATGACAGCCTGGTCAGCGAAGGTCTTGAGCAGCGCGATCTGTTTGTCAGTGAAGGGACGGACCTCAGTTCGACGGATCAGAATTGCCCCGATCGCAAATCCGTCGCGGAGCAACGGTGTAACCAGGCAGGTTCGGATACCAACGCCTTTCGCGAAATCCCAGCTTTCCGGAAATTCGGCCTGCGCTTCGGGAGTAGACATATCATGGATATGGATGGTCCCTCGGTCCATCATTGCTCTGGCGGCAACCCGGCCCCGAAGGAACGGTCTAACTGCTTCGCGCCGGCGGACCGGAATGGACCCGTAGGAAGCCACGAGCGCGTAGCTGTTGTCGTGGCTACGGAAAATCTGTGCGTCCGCGGCCTCACATAGCCGCGCGGCGTTTTCTGCGACGGCATCTAAGACTTGTTGGAGATCAGTGGAGGCGCTGCTGATGGCTCTCAAGATCTCGCTTGTCGCCCTTTGCTGCTCAATCGCTAGGGCGAGCTCTCGCTCACGGGATTCAAGCTGCTCGGTGACCCGCCGGAGTTCTTCCTTGAGCCGGGTTACGTCGGCGCGCGGGCTTTTCTCTTTTCTTGTTGCGCGAGGCTTTGCCATCGGAGTGGTTAGAAATCGTTCCCACTCAGTTGGGCATTGTAAAGCTGGGGAACGCGACGATGTTGAATGTGGCTTCAGAGCCTATCTGAGCACAGACTTCACTGTCAACTTGCGGTATCAGAATCCATATTTGGCAACGACGCTTTCCTCAATCCCACTCTATCGTCAGCCGATCAGCTAAGAGTGCGCGGTTGAATCAGGAGCACGGGAGAAAAACTCGGCCGCTTAAGCAATCTGAGAACAGGGTTCATGCCGTTGAAGAGACCTGCAATCCACTGCCCGATTCCAGCCCGTGTCATGACCAAATTGACGGTGCCTTTTGTCGCGTGACTCTTGATAGCTTTCTTCAGGCTGCCCGCATAAACCTCCGCCGCCACCTCCACGCCTCGCAGCGTTTCCAAAGCGGGCGAAACTTTCTTTTCCGCCCGTTTCACGTTCTCTTCCCAGGAGTAATGCTTTGCCAGTCTCTGTGTCTCCGCCAAAGATCTGCTAAACAGCTCGTCCTCGTTCGAGCGAATGAAGCCGTCCACCGGATACTTGATAAGGAAGGTCACCTTGGTTCCCGGCTGGGCGACTTTCTCCAGGCAAGGGAGAATGTCCTGGATCCGATCCTGTGATTTCATAGCAACCAAAATCTCTTTACTCATTGCCTTTTCCTCCTTTTTTGATCTGACTGGAGAGATAGTTGGCAACGGGCGTGCCAGCCGGGGACTTACGGCCGAGGCAGCTCAAATCTATTGAATTATCGAGGGAAATTGATTTGGGCAGTTTCGGTAGGAAGAGGGGACGACCCTAGAGGGTAACCTTTATATTACCTCGCATTTATCTGCCGGTAGTAAAAAAGTTACTTGTCTTGGGAGGTCATGTCAAGAGGTGTGTAAACGAGATCAGGCGGCAAGCCTCCCGTTGACCTTCTTTACAGCCACTCCGTCAACAAACTTCCTTCCCTTGTAGACCTCTTCCAGCAGGTGCGGTGCGTTGAGCCGGCGAAACTTCTTCTCGGCGATCATCAGGATCTTCCAGATCAACGCCTCAGCATGGGCAACCTTCTTGTAGCGCTTGGCCGCATC
>DATMAM010000021.1:0-37775 GCA_035559995.1 Candidatus Acidiferrales bacterium | reverse complement strand
CTGTTCGAGCTTTTCGGGAGGCAGGACGGGACGACCCATGCTCACCCGCGATCTCTTCGGATCAAGGGTCAATCGATCTGTCCCGTCCTGATTCGTATTAACTATGTTCATACAGACACATCAGAATGAAGATACAAGGGTTAGAGAGAGGGAAAGGACTTTAGATTAAATCTAAAATCCAAAACTTATGAGTGCAAAGAAGATATTATTGGTTGAAGACAACCCGGTGAATCGGCGCCTCGCGCAGTTTCTCCTGCGCTCGCAGGGATACCAGGTTCGCGAGGCAACCACCGCGCTAGAAGCTTTCGAGGCTCTCAAGACAGACCGGCCCGATCTCATTGTCATGGACATCCAGCTCCCTGGGATGGACGGTCTGGAGGCGACGAGGAAAATAAAAGAGCAGCCGGCGACAGCAAACATACCGGTAGTGGCTGTGACTTCTTACGCCATGAAGGGTGATCGGGAGAAAGCTTTGGCCGCTGGTTGTGCCGGCTATGTTACGAAGCCCATCGACAAAGACGCTTTCATAAAAGAGGTGGCGTCGCACCTGGCCGGGAAGGAAACCTCGTGATCGTGCTCGTTATTCGTGCTCGTAATGAAGAGTCGTGATCGTGCTCGTGGCTCGTCGTCGGACGACCACAGCCGCAACTAAATTTGAGACAGATATTTCACCATGGAGATCGCGAAGCAAAACATAGATTTACGCGCAAAGCGCGAAGAGGCATTTCTTCGTGAGCTTCGTGCGCTTCGTGGTGAGACCGCATTTCTCATTGATTCGACAACTTAGGACCCGGATGCGGGAAATTTTCCGACAAGAATTTGCGCGGACATCCTGAAGGAAAACAATGGAAACTCGTGGAGCGCGCGTGCTGGTCGTGGATGACGATGCCGCGTCGAGGCGTCTAGCAGACGTGCGGCTGCGCGCTCTGGAATGCCAAGTCGCGATGGCCGCCGACGGCCAAGAAGCGATGACCGCAATCAATCAGCAGACACCGGATCTCGTCCTCTTGGATCTGCAGATGCCCCGCATGGGAGGAATGGAGCTGTTGCGCCGGCTAAAGCGGGACGAGTTCGATCTTCCGGTCATCGTGATCACAGCCCACGGCTCGATAGAAGCCGCGGTTGAAGCGATGAAGGAAGGAGCCTACGACTTTCTCCCCAAGCCATTCGATCCCAAGCATCTCGAGATCGTCGTGCGTAAAGCGCTTCAGACGCAAGGCTTAAAGCGAGAGCTGGAGCTTTACTCCGAAGAGGCTGACAAGCGCTACCGTTTAGTGGTCGGCAAAAGCCCGAAGATGCGAGACGCAGTTGACATCGCAAAAAAAGCCGCCGCAAGCAAGGCCACCGTCTTGCTCTTGGGCGAAAGCGGCACCGGCAAAGAAATCTTTGCCCGCGCCATTCACAATTGGAGCGAGAGAAAGGCTCAGCCGTTTGTGGCCATCAACTGCGTGGGATTGTCCAAGGAGCTACTGGAAAGCGAACTGTTTGGCCATGAGAAGGGTGCCTTCACCGGAGCCGATCAACTTAAGAAAGGCAAAATGGAATTGGCCAACGGCGGGAGCGTCTTCCTCGACGAGGTCGGCGACATTTCGGCGGAGCTTCAAACAAAGCTTCTTAGATTTCTCCAGGAACGTGAATTTGACCGGGTCGGCGGAACCAAACAGATTCAAGTGGACGTCCGCATCATCGCCGCTACGAACCGCGACCTTGAGGCTGCAGTCAAAGCGAATCGCTTCCGCGAGGATCTCTACTACCGCCTGAATGTGGTTCCGATCACGTTGCCGCCTTTGAGAGAAAGAAAAGAAGATATCCCGGTGCTCGCGCAATATTTCCTCGACCGCTCTGCTCGAGAGACAAAGAAAAATTTTCAGGAAATCAGCCCGGAGGGATTACAAAGACTTTGTGATTATGATTGGGCGGGCAACGTGCGGGAGCTGGCCAACGTCATCGAGCGGGCCGTTGTCCTCGGCCAGGGCCCGAGCATCACCCTTCAAGACTTGCCGCCGCGAATCGTCGCCGGCCAGCCGGACACGGCTTCCGAGGGGATTTCCTACCGGACCGCGATCGACGCGTATCGGCGACAGTTGATCTTGAGAGCGCTCGCCCAAACTCAGGGCAACCGGGCCGCCGCCGCCCGCGCGCTCGGGCTGCATGAAAAGTATCTGCTCCGGCTGATCAAGGCCCTCCGGATCTAGATAGTGACAGGTGAATGGATATCCCTTGCGCCAAGGGCAGGCGGAACGACAGACTTTTGACAGGCTGTGGGGTTGATCCGAGAGATTAGACGTTAAACGCCCTCCGCCAGATCTGACCAGCCTTCGCAAGCTCGTCAGACGAAAGACGGATATCCGAAGCGGCCGCGTTCGCGCGCATCTGATCGGCGTTGCGCGCGCCCACGATCACCACGCTCACCGCATCGAACGCGAGGCAAAACGCGATCGCCGCCTGCGCGAGCGTTCGGCCCGGCCGCTCCAGGAACCGAAAGCTCTCCACTTTCGCCAACTCCTTCGCGAACAGATCGCCGCGGAAGTTGCGCGCGCGCACGTCTTCGCCGTCAAATTTGCTCTGATCTTCCGGTCTGAACTTGCCGCTGAGAAGGCTCCGCCGTAGCGGCGCGCGCGCGATGATGCCGACGTTGGCTTCTTGCGCGCGCGGGAAAAGTTTCTCCTTGGGCTCCTGGAGAATCAAACTGAACTCGATTTGAACGGTTTCGGACCGGCCGCCGTTCACCGCCGCCATCCCCTCTTCGACGGTGCCGATCGAAACTCCATAATGGCGGATCTTTCCTTCTTTTTTTCTTTTCTCGAGCAGCTCCCAGACTTCGCCGCGCTCGATCACGTCGAGCTTGGGATTGTGGAGCTGATAGAGGTCGATGTAGTCGGTCTGCAGGCGCTTTAGACTTTCCTCCATCACGCGCGCGATGTACGGGACCGAGTAGTCGTTCTTGCCGCGATTCGGTCCCACCATCACATTGCCGCCTTTGGTTGCGATCACGACCTTGTCCCGCCTGCCCTTGAGCGCTTTGCCCAAAAGCGTCTCCGAATAACCCGCGCCGTAGGCGTCGGAAGTATCGATGAAGTTCACGCCCAGGTCCAGGGCCGCGTCGATCGCGCTCAGCGACTCTCGGTCGTCCATCGGGCCAAAGTGGCCCGCGTGCACCATCGTTCCCAGGCCGATCTCGCTTACGCGCAAGCGTGTCCTGCCTAGTGTTCTGTAGTTCATATCTCCTCCTCCACTCCCGCAGAAGAGAATTTCCCTCGCCCGCTTGCGGGAGGGGTTCAGGTGAGGTGCATTCTCACGCCGCCCTCACCTCAAGCCTCTCCCTCCGGAGGAGGGCGGGGAGGTTCGAGAAATCCTTCTTATCTGAGTCGAAAATCTGCTTACTTGCTGCCTGGCCAACTCGAAAGTAAATTTTCCCGGACTCACGTCCGGGGGTCTGCTAAGGTGTACCACAAACCGCAACTCGAAACTCCGCGCTACCGCGGCGGCAGCGGATCAGGACCAAAAAGCTTCTTTAAAAGGTCGATGACTTCGCGCTCCCGCGGCAGTTCTCTGATGAGCTTTTCAAGCTCCTCTCCGGTCAAGGGACTCGAGTCGTCGCCTACCTTCTTGTACTCGGCAATAAACTCCGGATCGGCAAAGCTCTTGCGCATCGCCTCGCGCAGGATCTGCACTCTCTCTTTGGGCACGCCCGGCGGAAGCACATAGGGACTTCCGCCCGCCTGGAATGCCCGATGCAGCGCGACGAGCTTGCGCTCGCGCTCTGTGCGCGCAAACGTTTCGAGATCAGGGGTCTGGTTGTAAACGGGATGCGGCTTCTTTCCCTTGGGGATTTCAATGATGCCGTGGATATCCAAGAGCCCTTCTTCAATCAGCTTTTGCCTGATCGGCGACTCCCAGTGATTCGTGCGCGCGTCGATCTCTCCGTTTCGAAACGCGACGTCGAGCTCCTGACCGGTGTAGCCGACGACGAACCTCGGATCGTTGAGCCCCATAAGGTAAGCGAACATCCGGCCGGTATAGTAAATCGTGTGCCCGATCGCTTGCGCGCCAACGCGGACACCGTGCGCGGCGCGGAGCCTTTCCAGATTGCTGAGCCCCGCTGCCTTGCGGGTGAGAAATACATGAGCATGGCCGCTGTACGGAGTTCCAAGGTAGATAAATTTGTCGATGTCGTAGAGCACACCGCTCTCACCGAGAACGGCCGCGGGAATCAAGTTGCTACCCATGACGCCGATGGTAAGGCCGTCGGGCTGAGCTTTTGTGAACACGTAATTGGCAGCCGTCCGCGCGCCCGCTCCGGGACGATAATCGACGAGGATATCGGGGTTGCCCGGAATGTGCCTCTTGAGAGCGGCCGTGACTGCGCGGGCGCGCATGTCACCGGTCCCGCCGGGGGCCGATCCGTAAACCATCGTAATGGTCTTGCCCTGATAAAAAGGCGTCTGCGCGCTCGCGGCAGAGGCGAAGCGAACGCAGAGCACGCACGCTGTGAGGATTAGAAGTCGCGGCCTAAGATTTGTCTTCATGATGGCACCAACGAGAGGTGTCAAAGGCAGAAAACAGAAGCCGGAATTAGAGTAGAATGCACAAGCCCGAAACCTGGCACCCGAAACATAAAAACACAGTCCGAAACCGAAAACGCGACACCCGAAATTATTCCAACCGATTCCACACCAGCTCGCGCTCGAGAAAATCCACCACCATCGGCCACGCCAGATCCGCCGCGTGCGGGTGATAACCGGGTGCGCCGGGATCGACGAAGCCGTGCCCGCCGAACGGGTAAAAATGCCACTCGAGGGGCTGGCCGTTGTTGAGAAAGGCGCGCCACATCTTTTCCTGGATCGGAACGGTGGTCACGTGATCGTGAGCGCCGTAGAGAATGATCGAAGGGCATCGGATGGCCTCGGCTGCCTCCCACGGCCAGCGCGGCCTCATCGCCGTCTTCGGCTCGTCGCGCACCGTCGGGTAATAGCCGACGAACGCGCGCACCTCCGGAGTCGCCGCCACGAAATGAATCCCGATCCGACCGCCCATGCAGTAGCCGCCGCAGGCGACGCGGTTTATGTCCACGTACGGCCGGGAGAGCAAGTAGCGCCACGCTTGCGTCAACACTTCCACAAACTGCGCGTCCGACGTCTTGGCCTGAATCTGCGATCCGGTTTCGATATGCGTGACCGCGGGATAGCCGAGAAGCTCGAAGACGTTGGGCGCAAAGGTGGCGTAGCCGAGCTTCGCAAACTTGCGCGTTTCCGTTTTCATGTAGTCGGTGATGCCGGATTTCGGATGGATGAGAAGCAGGGCCGGGCCCGGAGCGGTGCGCTCGGGATAGGCCAGATAGCCGGCCATGTGGTCGTTCTGGCTCGTTAAAAGCCGCTCGATG
This sequence comes from Candidatus Acidiferrales bacterium, assembly GCA_035559995.1. GTDB lineage: Bacteria > Desulfobacterota > Binatia > UBA9968 > UBA9968 > DATMAM01. Next base: position 32,392 of record DATMAM010000021.1, on the reverse strand, counting down.
ATGCGCATGCCTTGCCTCGCGATATTTTCACGCAGCCGAGACTAACACGTTCTTCGAATGACGGTAAAGAGGCTCGCGCGGCCGGCAAGCGAAATTGACAGCCGCGGCGCCGCTCGCATAATGTCGTGTTAACCCTTGGATAAAAGCACGGCTCTAAGTTCATCGCGGAAGGAAGGCGCTATGATCGATTTTTTTAGGCCGACGCACAACTTTGGCTTTCAGGTTCTCCGGCTCGTCGCCGAGGCCCAGCAGGGCGGCGGCGATGTGTTCGATATCGCCCGGCTCTGCAGCCGCCTCGAGCTCGACGACAGGGAAGGTTGGGAGCGCGGCTGGCTCGAGCTCGCGCAATCGACGGAAGGCAAAGCGCGCGCGGCGCTTGCCGCGGGCCACGCGCGCAGCGCGATGGACTATTTTTTCCACGCCAGCCAGTACTACCGGATGTCGGATGTCTACCTGACCGGCGCCGAGATGGCGAAAAAGAAGCAGCGCTTCCTCAAAGCGCAGGAAAATTTTCGCGCCGCCGCGCGCCTGCATTCGCCGCCGATCGAAATCATCACGGTCAGCTCGGGCGATGAAGAATACGACGGCTACTTCTGCCATCCCGTGAATCCCAAGCCAGGGCCTTGGCCCGCGGTTTTTCTCATCGGCGGCGCCGACTCTTACGCCGAAGAAATCTTTTTCGGCGGCAAGGCGGCGCTCGCGCGCGGCTGCGCGCTGCTCCTGGTCGACACTCCGGGGCGCGGCTCGGCGCACTACGTGAAAAACATCCCGATCCGTCCCGATTACGAAGTTCCCGGCAAGGCGTGCATCGATTATCTGGTTTCCCGTCCGGAAGTCGATCCGGCGAGAATCGGCCTCATCGGCATCAGCATGGCGGGCTACTACGCGCCGCGAGTTGCCGCCTTTGACAAAAGAATCAAAGCCTTGGTCTGCTGGTCGGGCTGCTTTAGCATTCTCGAGGATCTTTACCTTTTCTGCCCGCACCTGCAGCCGACCCTGCAGCGGCTTTTGGGCAACGTGACGGACGCCGAAGCGAGAGAACGCCTGAAGGCGTTCACGATGGCAGGCGTCGCGCAAAACATCTCCTGCCCGACTTTGATCACCCACGGCTCTGAAGATCGGCTCATGAGCGTCGAGGGCGCCAAGCGCTTGTACCGGGCGCTCGGGTGCGCGGACAAAACGCTAAAAATTTACGATGACCCGGGCGCGGGCGGCACGATTCACTGCAGTCACGACTATTGGGCGCACAACGTGCCGTACATGTTCGACTGGCTGGAGGACCGGCTCCGTTAATCCGTTGCTCGCGCTCTTCGTTCGGCGGGCTGAGAGTCGAACGCTCGTGCCGCCGTGCGGCGCTTGGCCGCACGCGCTTCGAGCGCCAGCAGCTTGGCTTTTGTCTCGAGGCCGCCGGCAAAGCCGGTGAGCGACCCGTCTCTGCCCACAACCCGATGGCACGGCACGATGATGGACAGCGGATTTTTTCCCGTGGCGGCGCCCACGGCTCGAGCGGCTTTGGGCGCGCCGACCGCGCTTGCGATGGCGCGATAACTTTTGGTCTCGGCGAAAGGTATCTTTGTCAGCGCGCGCCAGACCTTGACCTGAAACGGCGTTCCCTGAAGCGCGAGAGGGAGATCGAACCGAGTCCGCTTGCCGGCAAAATACTCTGCGAGCTGCCGTTCAGCCTCGCACAAGATCGGGTGCCGCGGCTCGCGCTTGAGCGCGCCGAGCCGCACCCGGTCGGGACGCTCCCGCTCCCAAAGAACCGCCACCAGAGCCTGCGCGTTTGCGATCAGCTTGAGCTTGCCGACCGGAGAATGGATCTGCCTGTAGTACAGAGTCATATCGTTCCCTCCCATTTCTCCCCGAGAGCGTTTGCGCGAATGCCTGCCAGAGATCGATTGCCGCATACGATCTCCAGGGCCGGACGCGCTCCAGATCGAGTTCCGGATAAAGCTCGAGCGCGCGCTCGAGGATAAGGTCCGTTTTGGGAAACGCGTCCGTGTCGCCGATGGCTCCAAGGCTTATGGATTCCGCCGAGGCCGCTCGCAGCCCTTTTGTCTCGGGACCCGGCCGCCTCCGCAGCGACGGCATCGGAAAAAAACACGACGTCTTCGGCTTGGGGCTTGCAGGGCAAATCCGACGGCAATAGACCCTCTCGTTTTCACCCCGATAAAGCTTACCGTTCAAAACGAAGGTCGCGAGCGACAAGCGCGGTAAAGCTCGTTCATCATCGGAAACCACAGTATTGGAATAAACGGCGCGCGTTCGCAAGCCTAACTCGCCGTTTTCGGATATGGTCGATCTGCCGGCCCGCCGCCCGCGCTGAGCGGAGATGCTTCCGGTTGACTTCGCCGCCCTGTCGCGGTACTTGACCGGCCGTTCGAAATGCTACACGCGAAGGGGTTACGATCATGAGGCTCGAAACGAGCGGAACTGGCGGGCGCCCCAAAACCTTGGACGAGGTCAAGCAGTCCTTAAGGCGGCGCCTCACCGAAGGCGGAAATCCGATGCGCGGTTGCGACAAGCAGGCCGCCGAGGAAGGAATTCAAAACCTGCAAGGGCTCGACGGCGAGTCCTGGGCCGCGGCTTGGAAACCTCTCGGCGACCGCTTCGCGCAGGCGGCCGCCGCGGCCGAAAAGGCCGGCGATGAGAACAGGGCGTCCGCGTTGCACTTCCAGGCGTACGCTTTTTATTACATCGGGCGCTACCCGTGCCCGAACCACCCGAAGAAAAAAGAATGCGCGGAGAAAGCGCGCGCGCATTTTCTCGCGGCGGCGCGCTCGTTCGACCCGCCCTTGGAGAGGATCGCGATCCCTTTCGCCGGCCGGCCGGGAGAGGGAAAAGAGATCGTTGTGTATCTGCGCAAACCGAAGGGGGCCCGGCGTCCTTCGGTCGTTGTGAACTGGGGGGGCGTCGACGGCTTTAAGGAAGAGCGCCTCGCTAACAGCAACGCTTTTCTGGCCGCGGGAATGGCGAGCGTTGCGCTGGACATGCCGGGAACCGGCGAGGCGCCGATTTACGGCTCCGCGGACGCCGAGAGGCTTTTTACGCCTGTCTTTGAATGGGTGCGAAGCCGCGGCGATCTCGACGGAAGCCGCGTTGCCGCCGTCGGCTCCTCGTTCGGCGGCTACTGGGCGACCAAAGTCGCGCACACGCACGCCGAATATCTCAAAGGCGCGGTCAATTGGGGCGGCGGCGTGCATTACGTCTTTCAGCCGGAGTGGACGGCAAAGTCGCGCTACGCCGACAGCTATCTGATGGATCTCTCGGAAAGCCGCGCGCACGCGCTCGGATTGTCGCGCTATGAAGAATACGCGGCGTTTGCGCCGAAAATGTCCCTCCTCACGCAAGGCCTGCTCGACAGGCCGTGCGCGCCGCTGCTTCTGATCGACGGCAAGGAGGACACCCAGGTTCCGATCCAGGATCACTACCTGCTTCTCGAGCACGGAAATCCAAAGACGATCCGCGTGTTTCCCGGCGGGCACATGGGGCGGAGCGCCGACACCCTGCCGACGGTGGTGAAGTGGCTGAGCCAAAAGCTCCGCCCGGGGCCGTGATCCCTCTCGGCTGCTTTCTTGGAGCGGCCGTCGACGCCGGCGTTGGTTGACAGCGGGCAAAAGTCGCGGTTAGCTTAACAGATCAAATTCCGCGGTTCGCCCTTGCTTACCCGCAACATTATCGTCGTTCTGAGCCTCACGTTTCTGATCAATCTCGGGTACGGCCTTATTCTTCCGGGCCTTTCGCTTTACGCCGTTTCGCTTGGGGCGAGCCGCTCTTTCGTCGGCGTTATCGTCTCGATTTACGCGTTGGCGCAGCTCATCGTGCAAATTCCTGCCGGGCGCTTTTCCGACCGGTTGGGCCGCAAAGTCTTCTTGCTCGCCGGTTTCGCGGGCGTGGCGGTTGCCGCCGCGTTAAACAATTTCGCTAGCCATCCGAGTCACTTCTTTCTGTTTCAGGCGCTCGCCGGCGCTTCGGCAGGCTGCTTGTGGCCGACCCTCATGGCGCTTCTCACCGAGGAGGCGGCTCCGTCAGCCAGGGGGAGGCTGATGGGGATCTTCAGCACGATCTTTTTTCTGGGCCTGGGTCTGGGGCCTTTCTTTGGCGGCCAAATCGCCACTCGGTACGGCTTTCTCGCGACTTTTAATCTTTGGTCGGCAATCGCCGTTCTCGGGGCGATCGTGTGCGCATCGACCGTAAAGGCGCCGCCCCGTCTCGGCGCTCGGCGCCGCTTTCAGCGCGAGAGCAAGCCCAAAGAAGCCGTCGGCCTGATTCGGCCGGGCTGCTGGCCCACTTTCCTTGCGGGCTGTACCGTGCGCGCGCGCGGCGGCTTTTGCTCCAGCTTCAACAACTCGATCCTGCCGCTCTACGTCGCCGTTTCCTACGACGCCACGCCGAAGATGATCGGGAGCCTCATGCTCGTCCACGCGCTCGGATTGGCCTTTTTCAACATTCCCGGCGGCTTGGTCACCGACCGCTTCGGCCGCAAAGCTCCCGCTATTGTCGGCTCGCTGGTGGCAACGGCCGGCGTCTTTTGGTACTCGTTTCCCGGCGCCTTTCCCACCCTGCTTGCCGCCGTGGGGCTCGCCGGCGCGGGCTCGGCCTTTTCTTCGCCGGCGCTTGCCGCCTTGACGGCTGATATCTCGAATCCGCAGAGACGGGCCGAAGCGTATGGATACTTTCTCACCTCCTTTCAGATCGGCGTGATCTTTGGCGCTACGATCTTTGGCTTCGTTGCCGACCTCGTCGATCTTCCGGGAGCGGTTTTGGCGTGGGGAATCACGAGCCTGGCGCTTTCGCTATGCGGTTTTCTGATTCGCGAGAGGAGAACCTGGACCGGCGATGAGGCTTCGGCGGTGACAACACAAAAAATCCAGATCAGCCGAGAGCCGGCCCGCTAGACGCGCAACGAAAGAGCGGCCGAGGAGGGAAGCCGTGGACGTCAAATCTCTCGTCGATCCGGAAGGCGGCCTTGTCGACCGCCGCATTTTTGCCGACCGCGAGATCTACGAACTCGAGCGCGAGCGCTTGTTTGCGCGCTGCTGGCTTTATCTCGGGCACGAGAGCGAGGTGCCGAACCCCGGCGACTTCGTCACCGCCTACATGGGAGAAGAGCCGGTTATTCTGTGGCGCGATCTCGACGGACGCCTGGGGGCCTTCTTGAATATGTGCCGCCACCGCGGCAACCGCGTCTGCCGGGCGGACCGGGGAAACGCAAAGCTTCTAACCTGCTCCTACCACGGCTGGATTTACAATAGCGAGGGCAAGCTCGTCGTTGTGCCGATGGCCGAGGCCTTTCCTGATCTCGACCGGCAAAAGTGGGGACTCATTCCGGTCGCGCAACTCGAGAGCTACAAAGGACTGATCTTTGCCACCTTCGATCCCGAGGCTCCGGCCCTCCTCGAATACCTGGGCGATATGGCCTGGTATCTGGACATTCTCCTCGACCGGCGTGAAGGCGGCACCGAGGTCACCGGGCCGCACCGCTGGCTTGTGGACGCCAACTGGAAAACGGCGGCGGAAAATTTTGGCGGCGACGGCTATCACATCGCCACCACCCACGCCTCGGCGCGCGAGCTTGGCATCGATACCACGACGAGCCAGGCAAGGCGCTGGAACAAGGGCCGCCAAATTTTCTGCGGGAACGGTCACGTCCTGATCGCCTGGGTCACGCCGCCCGACGATGCCGGCCCGTGGTTCGCGCAGCCCGTCCCCGAGCTGGCGGATTACATGAGGGCACATTCGGACGAGATCGAGCGGCGGCTGGGACCCGTTCGGGCGCGAAAGGTTGTCCCTTCGGCAGGCACGGTCTTTCCGAACCTCTCCGTCCACTGGCTCGCGCGCACGATTCGCGTCTGGCATCCGCGCGGCCCGGACAAAATGGAAATCTGGAGCTGGGCGATCGTTGACAAGGCGGCGCCTGCGGCAATCAAACGAGCGATGCGCTCGGTTTCGCAGTATCGCTTCAACGCTGCGGGCGTTTTTGAGCAGGACGATATGGAAAACTGGATTCAGGTGACGGCCGCGGCGCGGAGCGCGATCGCGCGGCGCTTTGCCGCAAACTACCAGATGAGCTTGAACGAGGAGACGCCGGAAACGGAGCTACCGGGTCGCCTCGCTAGCAGGTGGAGCGATTCGAACCAGCTGAATTTTTACCTGCACTGGGCACGGATGCTGGACGCCAAAGACTGGGGCGAGATCAAAACGACCGCAAGCCAACTCCGTTAAGCAGCCGCATCGGAGGGCATGGACATAAAGATGGCCGACGATCTGCGCCGCGCGGTCGAAGATTTTCTCTATCGCGAAGCCGAGCTCCTCGATGAGCGCCGATTCCGCGAGTGGCTCGATCTTTTTACGGACGATCTCAGCTACTTTATGCCCCTTCGCCATAACCCGTTTCAAAGACCGGCGGAAATCTCCGACGAGCTGGCGAAGCCCGATGAGGGCTACTACTTCAACGACAACAGGGAGACCCTGCGCATCAGGGTCGAAAGGGCGCACTCCCGAAACGCCTGGGCGGAAATGCCGCCGTCGCGCACGCGTCGTCTGATCACGAACATCAGAATCAAAAACGATGATGGGCGCGAATTGGAAGTCCACTCAAACTTTATCGTTTACCGGACCAGGCTTGAGAAGGATGAGGACCTTTTTGTGGGCACCAGACGGGACATCCTGCGGCGTGTCGACGGCGGGCTTAAGATCGCGCGCAGAACGATCGTCCTGGATCAGGCGGTGCTCGCGGCAAAAAACATCAGCATCTTTTTTTAGGCCGCGCCGTGCAGCAAGCGGTTGCCGGGGAGACGGCTCGGCGGAGCGTTCGCCTCTGCCTTCCTGGCCCATCGCGGTGAAGTCCTCGGAAAATACGCTCCGCGCGCTGGTTATCGGCGGCGGGTTCAAACGGAGGGAAGAGAGAGCGCAGATTTGAGATCTGCGATCCGAAAGCCCGCAATTCGCGCATAGCGAGGACCGATGCGCTACTGCATGCCCCCGGACCCCAACACGAGAAAGCCGAGCTGGGTCCCGCCGCCCAAATCGTGCGACGCTCATTTTCACGTGTTCGGCCCGCCGGACAAGTTTGCTTTTGCGCCGGCCCGGGAATACACGCCTCCCGCGGCGCCGTTGGAGCACTATCTGAATATGATAAAAATTCTCGGCATCGAGCGCGCCGTAGTCGTCCAGCCGAGCGTCCACGGGCTTGACAACTCGGCGGCTCTGGATGCGATTCGAAGAAGCGAAGGCCGTTTTCTCGGCGTGGGACGCGCCGACGAGAACATCTCGCGCGCGGAGATGGAGAGGCTTTCTGACGCAGGCATCCGCGGCGTTCGCTTCAACCTTTTGGCTCGACCGAGAGGAAACGTCGAACTCGAGGCGTTCGACCGCATCGTGGACCGCATCGCCGCGTTTGCTTGGTCCGTCGATCTTCACATCGATCCGCCCAACCTCCTGCGCGAAGAAAGGCGGATTCGCGCTCTGCCGGGGCCGGTGGTTTTCGATCACATTGCCCGCATCGAGCCGTCGGCCGGCCTGAGCCAGCCCGCGTTTGAGCTGCTCCTGGATCTTCTAAAAGACACGCGCTTCTGGGTGAAGGTGAGCGGCGCCGACAAAATCTGCAGCACCGGCGTGCGTTCTTATTTGGGCGTTCCCTATCAGGAAGTCGTTCCGTTCGCGCGCGCGGTCATTGCCGCGGCTCCGGATCGCGTCATCTGGGGCACCGATTGGCCGCACTCGAACAACTTCGCTCCGGGGTACACGCCGAATGACGGAGATCTGCTCGATCTGTTGCTTCAGTTTGCGCCGGACGACACTGTAAGACATAAAATCCTCGTCGACAATCCCGCGGCTCTGTACGGGTTTGAATAAATGACGTCCTGGAGACTTTCTATGCGGCGACGAGCAGGCGCTTTCTTTGCGACGCTTGGATTGTGTTTGGCTTTTCTGAGCGCCCGTGAGAGCGGCGCGTCGGAAAGACCGTCCTGGCAAGCAGACTGGGAGAAGACGGTCCAGGCGGCGAAGAGAGAGGGGCAAATTCTTATCTACGCCGCTCTCGGTCCGTACCATCCGAACATCTTTAACGAATTCCAAAAGGACTATCCCGAAATCAAAGCGACCGTCATTCACGGCAGCAGTAGCCGCATCTCGCCTAGGCTCTTCACCGAGCGCCGGGCCGGGAAGTACCTCGCCGACGTCTACCTGGGAGGCCCGACGTCACTTTACAGCTTTTACAAAAACGATCTGTTCGATCCCCTTCCTCCCGCCTTGATCCTGCCGGAGGTGCTCGATCCAACGCTGTGGTGGGAAGGCAGGCACTGGTACATCGATCCGGAGCGCAAGTTCATCTTCATCAACGAGGGAAGCGTCTCCGGCTTCACGATCACGTACAACACCCAGCTCGTCAAGGCGAACGAGTTCAAGTCCTACTGGGACGTGCTGCAGCCCAAATGGCGGGGGAAAATCGTGAGCCTTGACGCGCGCGACCCGGGCTTCGGGGCGAGCGAGCTGCGCTTTCTCTATTACCACCCGGAACTCGGAGCCGAATTTATTCGCCGGCTCTTCGGCGAGATGGATCTCGTCCTCAGCCGCGAGCACCAGCAGGCGATCGACTGGGTGGGGGTCGGGAAGTTCGCGCTCTGCGTCTTTTGCCGCGACGGCTTCACCGCCAAGGCCAAGGCTCAGGGACTTCCTGTCGATTACGTCAACCACAACGACCTCAAGGAAATGCCGCGTCTGAGAGGAAGCGCCAGCGCCGTCACATTGGTGAACCGGGCGCCGCACCCGAACGCCGCCAAACTCTTTATCAACTGGTTTCTGTCGCGCCGCGGCCAGATCGTTTACCAGGAGAGCCACGGCGATCGCGACTCGCTGCGCGTCGACATCCCCAAGGACAAAGTTCCCGCCGCGCAGCGCCGCGTCGCCGGCCGAAAATACTTTTTTGTGGACGGGCCGGAATTTATCGACGTGAAGCCCGCCCTAAAGATTGTCGAAGAGGCGCTGGCCGCCAAAACGCGGCCTCAGTGAGATGACGCAAATTGCGTTATAGAGAAACGCGACGGAGCGCGGCCGGATTTCGCCACGAAGCGAGTCCGCGAAGACAACGAAGCCCTGTGTTTAACCCTTTCCGCTGGCGAGGGAAGGGTGAGGGAGCACCCGTGAAAGTTTGTAGCTCGACAGAGATGCAAAATGTTTCCGCTAAAGCTGCCTCCGTGCCGCGCCGGCGCGCGCAGCACGAATTTCACGAATCGCACCGCGACCCGATCCAGAGGTTTCTAAACGCCGTCGAGCCCCGGAGCTACATCCGCCCGCACCGCCATGCGGAAAACCGCTGGGAATGGTTTCAGGCTCTGGCCGGCGCCGCCGCTATTCTGATCTTCGATGAAAACGGGACCGTTCTCGAGCGCGTCGAGATCAGCCCGGCGGGACCTGTTTTCGGCGCCGAGATTTCTCCCGGCGTTTGGCATACCGTGGTTTCCCTTGCGCGCGGCACGGTGCTGTTCGAAATCAAGCCCGGCCCTTACGTTCCGCTCACCGACAAAGACTTCGCGCCGTGGGCGCCGCCCGAAGGCAGCCAAGCTTGCCGTCGATTCGTCCGGTGGTTCAGCGGCGCGGCCCCAGGCGACGAGCCGCCGCAGCCGTAAAAAGACGGCCTCACAGGACTTCTCGCCCTAGCTCGGGAAAGACCTTGCCGACCTTGCCGAGCAGGTACTCGCCGTACGTGCCGCGAAACTCGTGCACGCTGGCGCGATCCCAGCGCTCGTCCTTGTTGTCGCGGATTTCGGCGCCAAGCTCGATCGGCTTCACCTCCGCGTGAAAGTTCGGATCGAAAAAGAACGGGAACGATAGTCGATTTTGCCGGCCCAGATTGCGCACGCGGTGAGGCGTGGAAAGATAGTAACCTCCGGTCATCCGGTCGAGCATGTCGCCGAGGTTGCACACAAACGAGTTGGCGATCGGAGGGGCGGCGAGCCGCTCGGACCCGACCTTGATCTCGAGCCCGCCCGCCATGTCCTGCTTCAGGATCGTCAGGAGCCCGTAGTCGGTGTGCTCGCCGACGCCCAGGCTCCCTTCGAATCCCGGCAGCGCCGCGGCCGGCGGATAATTGAAGATGCGGAACAAGATCAACGGCTCTTTTGTGTAGCGCTCTGCGAAGTACGACTCTTCGAGACCGAGGCTGAGCGCGATTACCGCCGTCAGATAATGTCCGAGGCGTGTCATCGCCTCCATGTAGTCGAGCACGACCCGCCGGAATTCCGGCAGCTGCGGCGGAAAAAGATTGGGACCGTGCATCGGCGTTCCCGCCTTGACCAGCGGGTGATCGACGCCGAGCTCGGCGCCGAAGTAAAGCCCTTCCTTGAGATCCGCAATGCCTGAAGTAAGCTCCCCGCCGACGGGAAAGTAGCCGCGCCAGGCTCTTCCGCCGCGCCTCATGCTGATCTGGAGCTTTTGTTCGAGATCGAGCGCGAAAAATTCCCTGCTGAGGTCCTCCAGCTCGCGCTGCAAATTCTCGTCAACGCCATGCCCGACGATGTAGAAGAATCCTAAGTCGCGACAGGCTCTTGCTATCTTCGCCGAAACTTCGCGCCGCTTTTCCGTTGCAAAGATCAGCGGCGCTACGTCAATAACAGGGATACCGGCAGGATCAAGGGATGCCATGATGCCCGGCGGAGCTCATCCTGTCGGCCTGGGCCAAGTTGGCCGAAATGGCGCGGGTTGTCATCCACCCCACCCGCTTAGCGGAGGCGGTCGATCCAGTCCTTGACCTGGCCGATCGTCTTTTGCTCGGCTTCACCGCGTGAAGTGTAGCCATCGTGCGCGTACGGTTTGACCGTGATAAAAATGCGCTCGCCCATCTTGAGGACCGCCGTGGAAATCCAACGGCCGGAATCGGTCTTCTTTGTCTCCAGCTCGAACTGATATCCCCTGTAAGTGATTGCGTCCATGCTGAACCACCTTCATCTCGACATTCCTGCGAGCCCCGGCCCCGCGAGCTTTAAAGCCCGCGCTTGAGAAAAAGCGCTCGCGCAGAGAAACGGCTCCGCCCGCCCTTCCGAACCGCGCCACGGGGGCCTTGCGCGGGCCCGGCGGGTCTTTACCTCGAGATCCAGCTCCTACAGCGCGCTTGCCAGCCCGAGCGGCGCGACCAGAATCTCGTCGCGCGGAAAGCGGTCCATGATCTCCGCGCCGGCTTTCGTCACGACGAGCATGTTCTCCAGCCTCACGCCCCCGACCCGCGTTTCCCCCTCGCGCGATTCGACGGCAATCGTCATCCCCTCTTCGAATACCTGCGGGTACCTGAAAGACCATTGCCGGTTGATAATCGGCATGTCGTATCCGGTTGCCGTCCCCAGGCCGATGCCGTGACCGATCTCGCTCGCGAGCACTTCGACCTCGTCCTGATACCCCCAGGCCGATGCCGGCGGGAAATGCTTCGCGGCGTCGGCGGTGGTTTTTCCCGGCTTGATCTCTTCGATGATCGCGTCGATTCTGTCGCGCAGCCGCTTGTACCAGTCGGCTTCTTTCGCCGTAGGCTTGCGCCCCACGATGAACGTCCGGTAAGTGCAGCTCCCGTAGCCCATATAGGTGGCGCCGCAGTAAGAGCCGTAAACCAGATCGCCGACCTGGATCACGCGGCTCGACTGGTGAAATCCTCGGTCGAAGGTCGCCGGCCCCGTCCGCCACCCTCCCGGCACCGCGCTCTCCATGCCGAGCTCGTAACCCGCCTGGGACCCTATCGTCGCCAGATCGGAATCCTTGATTCCCGGCTTGAGATTTTCCCAGATGCGGAACCATACCCCGTCGACCATGGCGGCGATCATCTTGAGGCAGCTGATCTCGTCCTCGTTTTTGATCGCGCGCGCCTCCAGCATCGTCGGCCGCGCGTCGACGATGTGTTTGATGCCGGCGGCCGCAAGCGCCTCGCGCGCGGTCCCGTCGAATCCTCCGAGGCCAAGCTTCTCGCCGAGAAGGCCGCGCGCCTCGAGCTCGTGGCGGATCTCGGCGGCAAACCGCTTTGCCTCGTCTTGGCAGGCTTCGATTCCCGGGGCGCCCGTGAGCCAGGAGCGCGCCGGTCGCCACTCTTTGATCCATGGCGCCTGATCGGGCATCTGATGATAGTAGCCGTCGTGCTCGTACATCACCGGCTCGTGCTCGGCGAAGAAAAGGACGTAGCGCGCCATCGGGTAGTTGAATCCTCGTAGCGCCGTCAGGTAGCGGATATTTTGTGTATTGGCTTCGAGCAGCGCCGCAATCCCATTCTGGCGCATGATCTTCCGCGCCCGCTCCATTCGCTTTTGGCGCATGCGCTCCATGTTGATTCTTTCCTGCCAATCCGCGCTCTCCGGCCCGAACATCAATTTCGATGCCAGCGTAACCATATCGGCCTCCCTGCTGCCGGCCGGCTATTTTAGCCACCGGCGGTTCAGACGCAAGGGGTTGCCGTCCGCGGATCGGTAGCCGCAGGTCTCGGATCTTGGAAGCTCTTGGCTCTGCGCGCGTTGCCGCGGTTTAACCGCGCGTGGCGGCGGTGACGCGAAGGATGCGGCCGTTTTGGCTGTCGGTCAGAAGATAAAGCGCGCCGTCCGGGGCCTGCCGCACCTCGCGGATACGCTCTCCCAGCTCCGCAAGATGGCGTTCCTCTCTTGCGACCTTGCCGTCCTTCATCACGAGTCTCACCAACAGGCCCGGAGTTAGCGAACCGATAAGGATGTTTCCCTTCCATTCCGCAAGCGCGTCGCCCGTGTAAAAAATCATTCCGGAAGGCGCGATCACCGGATCCCAGTAGTACACCGGCTGCTCCATGCCGGGCTTGGCCGTGCCTTCGCCGATCTTGAACCCCGAGTAGTGGACGCCGTAGGAAATCACGGGCCAGCCGTAGTTCTTGCCCGCTTCGGGATGGTTCAGCTCGTCGCCGCCGCGTGCGCCGTGCTCCGCCGTCCATAGCTGGCCGGTCCGAGGATCGAGCGCGGCGGCCTGGATGTTTCGATGGCCGTAAGACCAGATCTCCGGGCGCGCGCCGGCGCGGTTGACAAACGGATTGTCCTGCGGCGCCGAGCCGTCCGGATTGATGCGCACGATCTTGCCGAGCGTCACAGAAAGATCCTGCGCCTTATCGGCGTAACTAAAGCGCTCGCCCAGGGTTACGAACAGCGTGCCGTCGGGACGAAAGACGATCCTGGAGCCAAAGTGGTTTGGCCCGCCCACCTTTGGCTGCTGGCGCCAGATGACCGTTGTCTCCTCGAGGCCGCGATCGCCGAGCCGCCCGCGCGCAACCGCGGTTCCCGCGCCGCCTTCGCCCGGTTCAGCAAAAGACAGGTAGACGAGCCGATCCTGCGCGAACTTGGGGCTGAGCTCCACGTCGAGAAGCCCTCCTTGGCCGCGCGCGAAGACGCGGGGCACGCCGCCGAGAGGCTCTGACAATCCCCCCTTCGGGTCGACGCGACGCAGCCGACCGGGCCTCTCCGTCACGAGCATTCCGCCGCCGGGAAGAAAGGCCAACCCCCAGGGATGCTCCAGGCCTTTTGCAAAAGTTTCGGCGCGCAGGATTCCTTTGATCGGAGCCGGCGTCGGCGACCGCGGGGCCTGCCCTTCCGCTACAAATGGCGCCCCAAGTACGAGCAAAACGAAAACGATGAGCTTGGCGGCGAGAGATTTATCGGATTTGGCGAGAAAAAATTTGCATGCATCTTGCGGCGGCATCTCGGGCTTCTCCGGGCGGCAATGCTGTATCCGAAAATAACGACCAGGAAAGACGGTGGACGGATAAATGCGGTCCTGTCAGGCCGTTTTACTGCGATCGTGACCTGCTGCGGGACGGCGCCAGGCCGGGCGGGGGCCACTTTCTCTTTTGGATCTCCCCGTAAATGGCCTCTCTCATTGCCGCGCTGGGCGACGCGCCAAGCAAGGCTTCGAGGAACTCAGTATCGCACGAGCTTAAGTCGTATTGAAACGCGCCGTCGGGCTGCGGCGGCGCAGTCTTGCCGACAGGTTTGTCCATAGGTCTTGTCGTTGGCGTTTCTAATATCGCGCACCCTCGCTCACAGCGGGCGGCGGGTTAGATCCAGCGAGGTTTGCAAGCTTCTCCCGCTGCTCCGCAGACAAAAGCGCCTTACCCTGTTCGATCGCGCGTATGCGGGCGAGCCTTTGATCCGCCCTCAGGCGCTCGATCTCGCGAAGAGCGTCCTCGACCTTGTGCAAATTGACCGGCTCTTCCTTCAATAGCTTTTGTAAGTCGATTTCGGCGATTCGCAGATCGGCCTCGAAGCGGATTGCCTCCCGCTCGAACTCATGTCTCAGCCGCTCCAGTTCCTCGACCTGATCGGGCGAAAGCTCGAGCTCGGCGCGCCGCTCGAGCATCAAACTGACGAGCGGCTTTTCGAAATCTGACTCAGCGGCCGGCGTCCTCCGCTGCGGAGCATAATCGTACCCGGCCGACGGAGGCGGCCGGGACGGCGCCGGGCCGACGTAGGGATACGGCACGCCATAACTATAAAAGCGCACATACGGTCTCAAGGGAGGCTGTATTATGATAATACGCTCGGCGAAGGGAAGATGCCGGTGATGGAAAAAAAGCGGCTGATGAAACCTTTTAAATCGCGGCGGAAAGCGATCGCGCGCGAATTGCCCGCGCGCTGCGCTTAAGCGATCGAGGTTGCCTGACGGCGGGCGCGCCCACCCCGTCGGACTTCCGGCCGCAAGCGGAGCGGCGGAGAACACGACCAGCACAATCGTTGGGAGAGCAGCGCCGGACACGGTCTTTTTCCGTTCGCGTACAACAAAATAGTATGCGAACGGACCCGCCTCCGCAAGACGGGTTAAAAAAGATCGGGCACGCCGGTGCGAGACTCTTTGCGATTCCTCCCCGAGTGGCTCAACTGAAAGCCTCGCGGACAAAAAGGCTTTCGAGCGGGAGCTCCTTTTTCATCAGCCCCTGCTCGATCTGGTAGCGGTTCAGAGCGCGCATCGTCCTTTTTTCTGTTTCACCCAACACGCACGCGTAAGGGTCCTCGCCCAAGACTTCGCGTTCTCTGGCGTAGCCGGCCGCCTCTTCCGGGGACATGTAGTTTACCGCCAGCCTGTTCGCCTCGCGGAACGCCTCGATAAGCTTTGCCGGCAGGTCGGGATATTTGTCGGCGGTCTCCCGCTTCATCGCCATGAGATGAATGATCGGATAAATGCCCGTCCGCTTGACCCAGCCGACGATTTCTTCGGTGTCTTCGAACAGCGGCTTTACGCCGGGAAACTTCCCCATCTGTTTCGGCGTTTTGCCGCCGCCAAAAAGCCCCAGATAGCCGGAGTCGCCGGGCACGAGCGCCGCTTCCAACTCTCCCCTGCTTAGCAGCTCGGCAAGCTGCGCCTTCTCCTGCCCAAAGGGCGGCGGCGGATCAATCCTTTCCACCTTGACGGTTAGCTCGCTCCCGATGTAGACCTCGCGCCCCGAGACGAACCAGCTTGCATCGGTTGTCTTCAGGCCGTACTCGTCCAGAAGAAAGCCGCGCGCCCAGCTGACGGCCGTAGCCCCGTAGCGAAAGCAGCCGATCTTCTTTCCCTTGAGCTCCGTTGGGTGGTGAAGTCTCCCCTCGCGGTAGAAGATGTTGCGCTGGCGCGGTCCCCGCTGAAAAAAAATTGGCAGCGCAATGAACCGCCGTCCTTGCTCCCTCGTTCTCAGAAAGGTAGCCGCTGACATTTCCGCGACGTCGTACTCTCCCTGAACGAAACGGTAATGGAACTCACCGGGCGAGTACTCGCCGATATGCGCGATCTCGTAGCCTTCGACCGAGACCAGGCCGTCGATCAAGGCGCGATTGCGGGGATCGGGCGGCGCGCCGAGCGTGATCCGGTGCCTGCTTTGCGCCATGACTCACCTCCTCGTCAATGACCGGCTGAGGCCGGAATCGGACGTCAATTGTCGCGGCCGCGCCAGGCACGGAGCAGTCCGGCGAGGCGACCGGCAAGGCGCACGCGCGGGAGCCGGACCCACCCGAGCCTCTCTTGGCGCAAAATGGCGATCGCGCGGCCCAGCGATAGCCCCGCCATCGCGCTTCCGAGGACGGCGAGCGCCGCAAAAGAAACGATGGTCCAGTCGAGCAGATAGAGGTGGAAAGCAACGGTGGTCCGCAAGGACTCAGCAAACCCAACTACAGGACCTGAGCTCGAAAAAACAGACCTGAGCCGCGCAAACATTTCTTCCGCACTGCCAGGGTCCTCTCCGCCAAAGCCGACGGCCGCGAGCACGACCCCCACGACCGCCGCCGCGAACAGAAGAAAGAAAACCGCAGTTCGTCGCCGAAGGCTCATCCGCGCTTCCAATTCTCAAGGCGCCAAAACACACCACACGCTTATCATGGTTCGTGGCGCAATGTAAAAGCATTCGATTCGCGCGACGGGGCGATTGACATGAGATCCGCCGCTCAACTACTCTCCGGAGAAAAGCGCCGGTGATTGCGCATGAGTGAGTTCGTGTACAAGCGATTCCGCAAACAGGAGATGGAGCTTCACTTTAATCCCGGAGGAACGGTGACGGATCGCGAGCGCTGGACGCAAGAACGGTCAAAGCGAAGCGCCGCGGCGCGCGCGGCTTTGAAGTCCTGGCTCAACGTGCGCTACGGCCCTCGGCCGCGACAGGTGCTCGACATCTTCCCTGCGGCGCGGCCCGACGCACCGGTCGAGCTTTTTATCCACGGCGGCTACTGGCGGAGCGGCAGCAAGGATGATTACAGCTTTCTCGCATCGGTGCTTGCGCCTGCCGGCGGGTTAGCCGTCGTGATCGAGTACGACCTCTGCCCCGCCGTGTCGGTCGCGGATATCGTCGAGCAGGCGCGCGCCGCGATTGCCTGGACTTACGGCCATATCGCCGAGTATGGCGGCGACCCGGCGAAGATTTACCTGGCCGGCCACTCCGCGGGCGCGCACCTGGCGGCGATGGCGCTCGCCTGCGATTGGGCGGCTCTGGGCCTGCCGAAAGATCTGATCAAAGGCGCCGCGCTTATCTCGGGAGTTTACGATCCCGAGCCGGTGCTCCATCTCAGCGTGAATGAGGACATTCGCCTCGCTCCGGACAGCGCGCGGAGAAACAGCCCGATGCTCCACCCGCCGCTTTCAAGCGCGCCGCTCATTATTGCGGTCGGCGGCGACGAGCCGGAAGGCTGGAGGCAAATGTCGCGGGAGTACTTCGATCTCTGCCGCGCTCGCGGCATCGATGCGACCTATCTTGAGATTCCCGGCGCGCACCACTTTTCGATCCCGCTGCTTCTCGCCGACCCAACTACGGCTCTCGCGCGCGCGCTGCTGGGCCAGATGGGGCTGTGAGCCCTTCAGTGGCCACGGACATCGGTAGTAATCGGGGGTCCAGGCTCGGTTTCCCCTGGATTCCCTCTAAAAGCATGCGGGAATGACAAAATAAGTCCGCAGGACACGTGTCTGCCCATTTTCATCTCTGTGGGCGAGCGGTAAGCTCATGAAACACTTGGTGAAAGAGAGCCGGCTCGCCGCGACAGTTCTCAGAACATTACCCGGCCTTCAGTTGTTTCATGAACCAGTCGGCGATGTAGCTCCGGCGATCGAACCGTTTTTCGCCGTGGCCGACTCCGTCCAGCATTTCCCTCTTGGGCGAGTTCACGGCCCTTTCGTAGAGCTTGAGCGCGCCGCGCGGGTCCATCACGCGGTCGTCGTGGCTGTAGCCCACAAGGAGCGGGCACTCGATCTTGTGCGCGCGCCCTTCCAAGGTAAATTCGGCGATCCTCGCGCGCGCTTCCTTTAAACTTTTCGCTCCGATCAGCCAGCGCAGCCGGTCCTGAATCGGCGGGTAGTAGTCGAAGATGTCTTCGGCGAGACTGTACGCCCCGCTCCACACCGCGACCGCGGCGATCCGCTTCTCTTCGGTCGCGGCGCGCGGCCCCGAGTAACCGCCCATGCTCGAGCCGTGAAGCCCGATCCGCTCCGGATCCACATCGGGCCGGCTGACCAGGTAATCGATCACCGCTTTTGCCACGCGCTCGCAATCGGGCGGCGCGTAGAGTTTCTTCTCGCGCAGCGCGCCTCCGTGCCCCGGCCCGTCGATATCGAAGAAAGCCATGCCGCGGCGCACGTATTGACCGGCGCCCGCGCCGCCGTCGTCGCCCCTGAGCAGGATCCCGTCCGCGCCGGCATAATTATAGACCACCGGATATCGGGCGCCCGGCTGGCCGCGCACGGCGTAGAAAAGACCGTCCAGGAGATGACCTTCGTAGGGCACCTGAACGCGCTCAAAAGGCGGCGGCACGAGACTCCATGCCTTGTCGAACATCTCTTTCAGCTTGCGATACGTCGGCAGCATGCGCGGATCGCTTTCCGGCAGGTAAACGACGGCCTGGCGGTAAAACTGCGCCGCGCGCCGGTAGAACTCATGGGCGGTGACTTTTCGCCCCTCGCGCTCGAAGCCGGCGGCCAGTTCTTCATTCTTCTCGGCGACCGCCGCCCACTCGCGATGCCAGCTTTCCAGATTGTAAGGCTTGTACCGCCGCGCGACTTGCAAAACATCGGGGTCGGGATGAACGGCGGAGACTTCCATCCGGATCTCGAGTTGGCCGCCGCCCGGCAAATCGCGGCCCGGAAAGAGAACCTTCTCGATCTCTTCCCGCTTCAGCACATCGTCTTTGCGTTGCGAAGCCACGCCAACCCACTGCCTCTCGGTCATTTGCTTTCCAGGAGTTCCTTGACGCGCTTGACGATGTCCGGCGGCTGATCGATCACTTCTTTTGCCAGCTTCTCCAGCTCCTGCGGCTCGATGTAGTCCACCTCCCAGCGCCGCTTCTTGGCCTCCTCCAGAAGATCGGGATCCTTGAGGGCCTTGGCATACGCGTCGCGCAAAATCTTGACGCGATCGGCTGGAATCCCGGGAGTGGCGACCGTGGGAAAATTGCCAAAATTATCGGTTCCCAAGAGCACCAGCGCGACGCGCCGCTTGTTTTCCGGTGTCCGCACGCGGTCCATCAGCTCATAAATCGTAGGCACGTCCGGCAGCCTCGGATTACGCTTGCGCGGCGTTTGCAGGAGGACGCGGATAAAGCCGTTTTTCTGCCATGTCTGGAACGGCTCGCGGGCAACAAACGCCGCGGTCGTGACCGCGCGGCATTGCACCTCGCCTTTTTCGATCGCGAGGTCTTGCTCGCTGCCTCCCTTGTAGCCGGTCACGATTTGGAGCCGCGCCCCGAGCGCTTCTTCGACAAGCTTGAGCGTAATGTGACTCGCCGATCCCAGCGCGGTCGCCGAGCATTTGGGAGGCTCGGTCGCCGAACGAATATCGTCGATCGACTTAAACGGCGCGTCCGCCCGCATGATGAGCAGATACTCGTGGCGGGCGGAAGAGCCGATCCAGGTAAACTTTCTCCAGTCAAACTGCGCCTCCGGACGGCCCGCCAACTGGTGAAAATAGTGACCCGCCGAAATCGATCCCAGAGTGAGCCCGTCCGGCTTCGCCACCCCGTACACGTAGTTGGCCGCGATCAGGCCCCCGGCGCCGGGCATGTTTTGCACGATAATGGCGGGATTCCCAGGGATATGCTTGACCATGTTCCGGCTAACCGCGCGCGCCCAGAGATCGGTCGAATCGCCCGCGAGAAGTCCCACGACATAGGTCATCGTCTTTCCCTGGTAAAAGTTGCTCTGCGCGGAAAGATCCACGGGCCCCAGCAGCGCCAACGCGAGCAGGCACAGCAACCATAGCTCGCCGCCGAGTCGGCCCTTACCGACGGTCCTAACGCGATCGCTTGATCGCTTCGTCATCGCCACCTCCAGAATAAAGATTGGCGCAAAAACGCGCCGCGCTCCGTTGAGCCGATTCGGTCGCGATAGCGCGGCGGCGGTGGAATTATCGCAAACGGCTCAATAAAAAAGAATACCCGCAGGCCAGCGCACCTCGAGCATGTAGTCGAAAAGCCCCCATACCAGCGCGAAGATGCCCGCCGTCGTCGCCAGGGACGTCGTCCATTTTTCCCGCCCTTCGAGCAGCGTGTACAAAAGGGCGAGAAGCGGCAGCGCGATGACGACCCCCAAGAGCCAAATCCCGGCTGCGCCCGCCGCAACCCAGCCGAAGAACGCGAGCGTGCGCGCCAGTTCCGTTCTCCTGTCGAGCGACGTGCCATACGCTTCGTCCATGTCGCTCGCCTGCGCCAGCTCCGCTTCATCTCCGGTCAGCTCTTGAAACAGCTGTGCCGCCGACAGGACAAGGCCGGGAATCGCCACAACGTAAACGGGCATGAGCTTGGCAATGAACGGCCATTCCCATCCGGTCACGATGGCGATGGAAAAAACAATCATGAAGAAAAGCGGGTAAAGGGCGCTCGCTCGCAGGCGAAACGCCGCGGGCTTCCTTTCCGCCGGCGGCGGCGCGGCGGCTCTCACCTTAGAAGCGCGCCACTTGTCCCAAAGCGTGTAGGCAAGCGAGGCGGACGCCAGGATCAAAAGCACGATCACCGCCGGGCGGGCCAGCCAGCCAAAGCCGTAGCTCGCCATCGAGCGATAGAGATATCGCTCCAGCAGATCGCCGAGAACCAGGCCGAGAATGAGCGCCGGACGCGGGTAGCCCGCCCGCTTCATGAAATAGCCGATGATTCCGAACGCGACCGCCACGACCAGATCGATAGGATCGCGATTGGCGCTGAAGGCGCCCACGAGAATAAACGTCAGGATCAGCGGGACCATGATCGAATAGCGGACCTGCGCGAGCCTCGCGAGCGGGTTGGCCAAAATGAACCCGATCAGCGTGCCGCCAATTCCAGCCAGTCCCATGATCCACACCGCGCTATAAATAACGTCGGGATTTTTGCGCACCATCTCCGGGCCCGGCACGAACCCCATCGCCAGGAGCGCCACGATCAGCAGCGCGGTCGAAGTTCCCTGGGGAAACCCGAGCAGCAAGGTCGTCACCAGGTCGCCGCCGTCTTTCGCGTCGTTTGCGCTTTCGGGAGCGATCACGCCGCGCACGTCCCCTTTGCCGAAGGTTTCCGAGGCTCCCTTGCACGTCTGCGCCGCGTGGCCGTAGCTCAGCCAGTCCACCGTCTGCGATCCTATCCCCGGCACGATGCCGACCCAGACGCCGAGAAAGCTGCAGCGCACGACCAGCCACCATTCCCGCAACGTGTCCTTGACGCCTTCGAGGAGGCTGCCGCGCAAGGGCGCCGGCTGTTGCTCGACGCCGAGCTTGGTAAGCGCCATATCCAGCGCCGATGGAATGCCGAACAAAACGAGCGCGATGATGCTGATCGCAAAGCCGTCGAGAAGATACGGCTGATCGTAGACAAAGCGCATCACCCCGCTCTGCGCCTGCTGGCCGACGGTCGCGATCAAAAGGCCGAAGAGCGCCGCGATGAGGCCTTTGAGCGGCTGGCGCCCCGCGAGCACCGCGACCATGCTAAGGCCCCAGAGCACAAAAATGAAAAGCTCCGGCGACCCCAGGAGATAGATCAACGGCTTCGCCAGGGGAATAGCGATCGCCAGCGTCAGCGTGCCGATCAGACACCCCATGCCGCCGGCCATAAAGGAGGCGCCGAGCGCGCGCCGGGCTTCGCCCCGCTTTCCCATCGGGTAGCCGTCGAGAACCGTGGCCTGAGAGCCGCCGCCGCCGGGAATGCCGAAGAGGACGGGAAGGTAAGCTGCGCAGATCGCGCTCACGGAACTCGCGCCCAAAAGCAGGGCCAGCGCGGTGATCGGTTTCCAGCGGATGACGATGGGCAGCAGGAGCGCGTAAACCAGCGGCGTGCCGATGCCTTGCGGCGCGACGGCGACAAACGTCCCGATGCCGATCCCGACGAGCAGCGCGAAGAGAACGCTCGTGTCGAGCAGATTCAAGAAACCCTGTACCGCCGCTTGCAGTAACGAAAGCTCCATTGCAGCTGTCCTCGCTCGCAGCGCCTCAAGGGTGCGACGGTCTTGCCTCGCAGCCGCCGCGCACTTGCACCTTTACCCCCGGCCGTAAATTTTAGTCCAATTCCTATATGCTGTTCGCCGAAGCGAATCAAGCCGCCGCGGAGCCGAAAAAGAACGCGCGCGCCGCGCGAAATTGGCCTGAGCGAAACGACCGAAGGGCGGGATAAACCGGCTCGGGTGGCTAGCGAGATTTGGTCTTGCCGGCGAACTGCTTACGAAACTTGGCGAGTTTGGGGCTTACCACGTAAACGCAGTAAGGCTGAAACGGATTGCGCGCGAAGTATTCCTGGTGATAGTCTTCGGCCGCGTAAAAAGTTTCGGCCGGAACCACTTCGGTGACAATAGGATTCGCAAATACCTTTTCGCGCGCGAGCGTTTCGATCATCTCTTCCGCGGCCTTTTTCTGCTCCGGCGAGTGGTAAAAAATCGCCGAGCGGTACTGCGTGCCCACGTCGTTGCCCTGACGGTTCAAAGTCGTGGGATCGTGGATCGCAAAAAAAATCTCCAGGAGCTCGCGATACGAAATGACCTCGGGATCGAACGTGATTCGGACGGCTTCGGCGTGACCGGTGCGCCCCGTGCACACCTCCTCGTAGGTCGGATTGGCGACCGAGCCTCCCGTGTAGCCCGACTCGACCGACTCTACGCCCTTGACCTCATCGTAAACTGCCTCGAGGCACCAAAAGCAGCCGCCCGCCAGCGTTGCCGTCTCTCTACGGGCTGTATCGGCCATGTGCTGTAGCCAAAAAATGGCGAAAAAGATGAACCTACCTGCCGCGGGCGAAGCAAGGCCCCTCGCTTCGCCTTTTTTCCAAAAGCGGCAATTTTTTCCGGCGAGGAGCTACTTCGAGCAGTGAAGCTGCTGGTAGTTGCCTTCCGAGTCGAAGAAGTAGACGGCCCGGCCGCTGGCGCGGACGACCGGCCCCTCATGAAACAAACCTTGACTCTTCAGGAATTCGACAGCCTGATCGAAAGTCTCCGGCGGAACCTCGAACGCCTGGTGCGCGATGCCGTCTTCGTTCAGCGTGTTGCGTTTGAGCGGCCGCGGCCGCTGGAATAGCACGACATCGGCATCGCCGCATTTCAGGCGCGACAATCTTGCGCCTCCCTCGCCGCCTCGGCCGCCCGCTTTCATCCCTAGAACTTTGGTGTAGAAAGCCTCGGCGCGATCCAGATCGTCCACGGGGATGCCGATGTGGTATACGCCAATGGTTTGAATCATTTTCTACCTCCCGGCTGGTTTAAGCCTTTTACGTGGCGCTTCGATTTTCGCCCGGCGGACACGGCCGCATCACTATCACACCGCCACGACTTGTCAAGCAGCACGCCGGCAAGCCGCCGCTCCGCCGCAAGTCCCGAGACGCCAGTCGCGCCACCGTCTTTTTGCTGCGAGGAAACAAGCGCTTCGCTTTGTTTTTTGCTGGGCGCCCGGATACTGGAAATCGCGGATAAAAATTCTATTCTTTTTACGTGGAAGCGAAATTGAAAGAGCAGCCGAAGCGACGGGTGCACATAAGCTGGGACGAAGCGCTAAAAGCCGAGGCCGAGCGCGACAAGGCAAGACAGGCGTGCTGCAAGCCGATCCCGAGGGTTACTCCCCTGCAGCTACTCCGGGCGAATTTTCTTCGCGCGTTACACAACCGCTGGCTGCGTCTCTTCCCCTCCGCTAAACTCGACCCTGCCTCCATCTCCAGGCGCTTACGGGACAAGCTCAGCTTTGACCGTCCGGCCCGCCATCACCGCTGATCCGGAAGCGGTCGTCTGGATGTTGACAGCGCTCTTTCGGGGCGGCCATGATGGAGCGCGGCCGCGGAGGGTTCGCGATGCCCGAGGAACGCGAAGTTCATTTCTTTCCCGGCGAATACCTCAAAGATTTCGCCGCTCGGGTATTCACGCACTTCGGCGTTTCGCCGGCCGATGCCGCCCAAGCCGCGGACGTCTTGATAAGAAGCGATCTTCGCGGCATCGATTCTCACGGCGTTGCCCGCCTGCACACCTACTTCGACATGCTTGCGCTCGGGCGCATCAATCCGCGGCCGAACGTGAGCGTCGTTCGCGAGAAGTTCAGCGTGGCCACGGTCGACGGCGACAACGGCTTGGGGCTGGTCGTCGGGCCGAAGGCGAACGAGATCGCGATGGAGAAGGCGGAAAAATACGGCTCCGGCTGGGTGAGCGTGCGCAACAGCAACCACTTTGGCATCGCCGGCTACTACCCGCTCAAGGCTCTCGAGAGGGATCTCATCGGCTGGGCGATGACCAATTCGACCAAGCTTGTGGCGCCGCTGTGGGGCGCCGAGAGGATGCTCGGCACCAATCCTATCGCGATTGCCTTCCCGGGCTATCGGGAGCCGCCGATCGTGATCGACATGGCGACGAGCGCCGTCGCTTACGGCAAAATCGAAATCGCGCTGCGAAAGCGCGCGCCCGTTCCCAAAGGCTGGATCATCGACCGCGCGGGCCGCGACACGACCAACCCGCAGGATATGATTGACGGCGGCGCCCAGCTCCCGCTCGGCTCCGAACGGGAATTGGGCGGCCACAAGGGCTACGCGCTCGCCGCGATGGTCGATATCTTGTGTTGCGTCTTGAGCGGCGCCAACTGGGGCCCCTTTGCGCCGCCTTTTGCCCTGAGACAGGAAATTCCAACGCGGAGCGTCGGCAAGGGCATCGGCCATTTCTTCGGCGCGCTCGAGATCGCCGGCTTCATCGATAAGGACGAATTCAAGAAACAAATCGACGAATGGATTCGCGTCTTCCGCAACACCAAGCCCGCCCCCGGGACCGGCGGCCCGCTAATTCCCGGCGATCCCGAAAGGGAAGCGGAAGAGATTCGCGCCCAGCAAGGCATCCCGCTCCTACCGGCGGTCGTGGACGACCTGCTCGACATCTCGAAAAGAACTGGCATCCCGTTTGCGGTGAAATAAACGCGTAAAAAGCGGCATGCGATTTTTTCGCGCATCTCGGAGCCATCTCCCATGTCCCCTTTGTACTCATTGTGAGCCGGGGCTGTACGAAGCCGAAGAATCGCTCTTGCGACGAGTCCGACTCCTCACTAACGCTTGGATGACAGCAAGACCGTTGGCCGCCTGACTATTTTTGGTTTCATCGTTCATTGTCGCTGGAATCAAGCCTCGACTCATACAACATCATCGTTATCGGAACCGGCTCTGGTATTGCGCGCCTACGCGTGTTAGCGCCGCGCCATACGCAACATCGACCTCGATGGGATTAAGCCAGTGAAAGGGGTAAGGCGGCTGATTCGTTGCCCTGAACGAAAGTAGAAGCAACTCGTCGTAGACGTCGATCAATCTCTCTCTCAGCTTTTGCTCCACTTTTGCAGACTCCTGGGCTTTTAATGCGTGGCGAAAACTCCGTGCTCCTTCGTGACCAACGTAATCGGATTCGTGGTTGACGCCCACAACGGCTAGATTGATGCATCTGCGGTTTAAACGCTTCATCCGTCGGGCAAAACCTTCCAGATCATTAATAACGCGATCGATTTGCTTTTGCTGCGACTTGGCGACGATTTTAACCTCACAGCCGATTCGCGGCTCTGCCACCGGTCCCTCAATGACCCGAAAGCCAGAAGCCTCGCGTAAAACGGCTCCCGCTGGCGGTATGCCAAAGACGCTGTCGTTTCTCCTGATATCCCTTGGCGTCTGAACCTTACCGTGGATGCTCACTACGCCGAGGCGGCTCGCGACGTGGTGCGTGTAGCGCGCGGAAACGGAGTGGTCCAGCATGTCCTCAAAAAAATACCGCCCTATCTTGTTCCCAACAGTAGGATCCCGGTGCTTGTAGACGCGCCCTTCGAAAGTTTTTCGGAAGGATTCGAGAAGCTTAAATTTCCCGTTCGCCATCGGTCGGTGGAACGAGACGATCCGGCATCAGCGTGGCTGGGAAGGAATCGATCCAGATAGCTTCGTTGATTCGGTTGATGGCCATCTGATGGTAGGTCGGTTCGATCTCAATGCCGATGCTGTTTCGGCCACACCGCAGTGCCGCCAGAGTGGTCGTTCCGGTGCCCGAAAAAGGATCGAGCACGGTGTCCCCAACAAAACTAAACATCCTGATGATGGGTTCTACTAGTTCGAGAGGGTAAGGCGCGGGATGCGTGCGCGTTGACGCTCCACGCACGGTAATGATCTGTTTGAACCATTTCCGATGAAGCTTTTCGCCAATAACGCTAAGGACTCGCATGGCGTCCGTCGGACGGCGATAACCGCCGGGCTTGCGCTGCATCAGGATGAACTCGATATCGTTTTTGATTATAGCGTTCGGCTCATAGGGCTTGCCCAGAAACGAGGTACCATTTTCAACCTCAAAGGCCGCATTTGCGATCTTATGCCAGATTAGCGTAGCCAGACTGTGGAATCCGATATGACGGCACTGCTCCATGATCGAAGCGTGAAGAGGCACGACCATGTGCGCGCCGAACGCTCTCCGTGACCGGCACACATCTCCCACAACAACCACTAACCGTCCGCCTTTCACCAACACCCGATGACATTCGTGCCATACTTGCTCCAGACTCTCCAAGAATGCTTCGTAACTGTGCAACTCGCCCAATTGACCGTCGCGCTCAGGATATCTCTTCAGATCAAAGTACGGGGGCGACGTAACCACGAGATGCACGGACTCACTGGGTATACGACTCATGTTACGCGAGTCGCCCAGCCAGAGATCGTGCTGTGTGGGGATTTCTTTAATCGCCTTCTGAATCGCCTTGATCGCTTCGGCGTCTTTGGCAAGCCGAGGAATAACTTCCTGCTCGAGCGGATGAAGGGAGATATCAGGAAGGTATTTTGCAACCAGTGAGTTTAGCGAAAAGTCGGAAGCGGCGGCGGCCTCCCGCGCCGTGGCTGTTCTCAAAGGCCTGTGGTAACGCGCCGGCTTTCGTTTTAGAACTTTCACCGTAGGCAGCATTTGTAAAAAACCAATCCTATTCCAGTTTACCGGCGGATGCCAGCGGCTCGCCGGCACAAAACAATTGCCGACGAACCGCTGTCACTCGTCGCGTGGCTGGTGGTATTGAGGCCCGCTGAGGCGCTGGCTCGCCGTCTCCAGATAGCGCGCCAGCCTCAGCTCGGCCAATCTCGTGCGCTGCACAAAATAGGCGCCCCAGCAGGAACAAAAACCTATGAGATCAAGCAATCTCCGCATGGCGCGTCGACGCGGGCCCCGCGGTTTCGATCCTCAAGAGCAGCCGCTGACCGCGCCGCAGTTCAGGCACTTGTAGCAGGCGCCGTTTCGGATCATGATCGCGCCGCAATCCGGACACGGCGGCGCGTCCTGCTGGAAAAGGCTCGTCACGCTGCTGATCGAGTCGATGACCGGCGCGCCGCCGCGCGGGCTCGGCAGCGGCGAGGCCTGCGCGCTCGCGGCCGGCGCCTCGCCGCCGTAGGAGCCCGCGCCTTCGCGCACGACGACTCCGACCTCCTGCTGCGATTTCCCGTCGAGGAACTTGGTCGCAAGCCAGCGGAAGATATAGTCCATGATCGATTTGGCGAACGGGACGTCGGGATTCTTCGTGAAGCCGGACGGCTCGAACCGCATGTGGCTGAACTTGTCGACGAGGACCTTGAGCGGCACGCCGTACTGGAGCGCCATCGAGATCGCGGTCGCGAACGAGTCCATGAGCCCCGAGATCGTCGAGCCCTCCTTCGACATGGTGATAAAGATCTCGCCGGGCTGTCCGTCGTCGTACATGCCGACCGTGATGTAGCCCTCGTGGCCGGCGATATCGAACTTGTGCGTGATCGACTTCCGCTCGTCGGGAAGCTTGCGCCTGAGCGGCCGCATATCTTTGGGCTCCGCCTTCGCCGGCTTCTCGTCTTCCTTTCGCGAGGTGTTGAGCGGCTGCGTCCGTTTGGAGCCGTCGCGATAAATGGCGACCGCCTTGACCCCGAGCTTCCACGCCTCGATATACGCCTGCATGATCTCTTCCACCGTGATATCGCTCGGGACATTGATCGTCTTGGAAATGGACCCCGAGATGAACGGCTGCACGGCGCCGATCATCTTGAGGTGGCCCATGTAATGAATCGAGCGGCTGCCGTTGGCCGGCTTGAAGGCGCAGTCAAAGACCGCCAGATGCTCATCCTTGAGGTGCGGCGCGCCTTCGATCGTTTCATGCTCGTCCAGGTACTCGACGATCTCCTGAATCTCTTTTGAATCGTATCCCAGGCGCTTCAACGCGCGCGGGACCGTATTGTTCACGATCTTGAGAAGGCCGCCGCCGACGAGCTTCTTGTACTTGACGAGCGCGATGTCGGGCTCCACGCCGGTGGTATCGCAGTCCATCATAAAGGCGATCGTGCCGGTCGGCGCCAGGACCGAGATCTGCGAGTTGCGCACGCCGTACTTTTCCGCCTGGTCGCACGCCAGATCCCAAATGCCGCGCGCCGCCGTGAGAAGGTCGAGCGGCACCAGCGAAGAGGGAATCTTGTAGGCGTGACTTCGATGCTTGTTCAACACCCTGAGCATCGGCTCGCGGTTCACCGCATAGCCGGGAAACGGCCACATCTGCCGCGCCATGCGCGCCGACTGCAAGTAGCCCTCGCCCGACATCAGCGCCGTCACCGCCGCGGCATAGGCGCGCCCCGCCTCGGAGTCGTAGGGCAAACCGAGCGACATCAGAAGGGCGCCGAGGTTGGCGTAGCCCAAACCCAGCTCGCGGAAGCTGTGCGCGTTGGCGGCGATCTCCGACGTCGGATAGGAGGCGTTGTCGACGAGAATGTCCTGGGCGGTGATCATGACGGCGACCGTCCGGCGGAAAGATTCGACGTCGAAAGCGCCGTTGTCGCCGAGAAACCTGAGCAGATTGATCGACGCGAGATTGCACGCGGAATTGTCGAGATGCATGTACTCCGAGCACGGGTTGGAAGCGTTGATGCGCCCGCTGTTGGCGCAGGTATGCCACTCATTGATCGTGGTGTCGAACTGCATGCCGGGGTCGCCGCACTGGTAGGTCGCCTCGGCGATCATGCGCAAGAGATCGCGCGCCTTGAACCTCTCGCACTCTTCGCCGGTCCGCACGTAGCGCGTCGTCCACTCGCGGTCTTCCAGCACCGCGCGCATGAACTCGTCCGGGACGCGGACCGAGTTGTTCGCGTTTTGGAAAAACACGCTGCCGTACGCCGGCCCGTCGAGGCTCGAGTCGTAGCCCGCCTCGATCAGCGCCCAGGCCTTTTTCTCCTCCTCGACTTTGCAGTTGATGAACTCCACAATGTCGGGGTGGTCGATGTTCAGGATAACCATTTTTGCCGCGCGCCTGGTTTTTCCGCCCGATTTGATCACGCCGGCGGAGGCATCCGCCGCCTTCATGAACGACACGGGCCCCGAAGCCGTGCCGCCGCCCGCGAGCTGTTCTTTGGAAGAGCGGATCTTCGACAGGTTCACGCCCGAGCCGGAGCCGCCCTTAAAAATGATCCCCTCCTTGCGGTACCAGTCCAGGATCGATTCCATCGTGTCTTCGACCGAGAGGATAAAGCACGCCGAGCACTGCGGCTTGGGCTCGATGCCGCAGTTGAACCAAACCGGGCTGTTGAAGCTGGCAAGCTGGTGCAGCAGGATGTACGTCAGCTCGTCGCGGAAGATCTTCGCGTCTTCCTCGCCGGCGAAGTAGCCGTCGGCGCGGCCCCAGCCGGTGATCGTTTCGACTACCCGGCCGATGAGCTGGCGCACGCTGCGCTCGCGCTGCGGGCTGCCGAGCGGGCCGCGGAAGTACTTCGATGCGACGACGTTCGTCGCCATCTGCGACCACGATTTGGGAAATTCCACATTGGCCTGCTCGAAAACGATCTGTCCCTTTTCGTTGACGATGCTCGCCGTGCGGAGCTCCCACTCGATCTCGTCATACGGGCTTATGCCGGCGCGGGTAAAATAGCGCTCGAGCTTTAGCCCGCCTTTGGGCGCGAAATTGACCTCCGGCGCTCCTGCCGCGGAGCCTACGGGTGCTGTGCTGGCCATGCCGATGCTCTCCTTTCGCTTCGTTGATTTTATTTTAGCCGACCACTTTATATTGTGGAAGAGGGATTATTACATCTACAAGATATAGTGTGTCAAGAAAATTTTCCAAAATCGCGCGCCCGTTCAAAAGCTATTGTATTTAAATAACTTTTTTCGTTATCATGGGGCGGATGAAGCGCAAAGATCCTCACGTGGAGCGGGTCGGCCAGATTCTGGAAAAGTCGCTCAAGCGGCTTGAGCTTTCCGGGAGAATCGAGGAGCACGGGATCTGGCCCATTTGGAACGACACGGTGGGTCCGATCGTTGCGCGCCATGCGCAGCCGGAAAGGATTCGAAACGGAACGCTTTTCGTCGGCGTGACGAGTTCGACGTGGATGAACGAGCTTCAGTACGTGAAGGACATCATCATCGACAAGCTCAACGAGCAGCTGGGCCGGGAGGTCGTGAAGAATATTTTTTTTGTGATGGGCCAGCAGGAAACGCCGCGACCCGCGCCCGCAGGGAAACCTTTGGCGCGCCCACCCGCGCCCCGAGCACAGGCAACCGCGGAGCTCGAATCGATCCGCGATCCCGAGATTCGCGACGCGCTCAAGCGCTTGTTCGACACCTCGGCGCGCAAAGGCGAAAGAAGGTAGACCGCCTTCGCTATTCTTCGAGCAGCGCGCTCACCTCCGGCGTGTATTTTCCTGTCTCGTCGTAGACTACCAGCGGCGGTAAAATTTCAAGCTCCCTTCCCCCTTCCTTTCTCCCTTCGGCAAGAACCAGCGACGCCGGGCTCGCCGCCCCCGAGTGCACGAAGCGGACGCGCTTGGGCTCCAGGCCCTGCTGTCTCATCCCGGCCAGCAGATCGATCGCGCGGCTGGCGGGAAAAACAGCCGCAAAGGCCCCGCCCTTGCGCAAGGCGTAGGCGGCAGCCGCCAGGAAATCCGCGAGCGTGGCGAGGATCTCGTGGCGCGCGATCCGTTTTTCCGCGTTCGGATTCACCCGACCGCTGCGCGGCGCCCCGTAAGGCGGGTTGCTGACGACGATATCGAAAGACTCCGGCCGAAGGATCTCTTTTGCTCGCCGCACGTCGCCCGAGACGACCCGCACTCTGTCGCCCAGCCTGTTCAATTCGATGTTGCGCCGCGCGCGCTCGACCATCGACTCCTGCACTTCGAGTCCGACCACCCGCGCCGCCGGATGCAGGACGGCGAGCATGAGCGCGACGGCGCCGTTGCCGCTCCCCAGGTCGAGGATCTTCTTCGCGCCGCGAACCGTCGCGAAGCGCGCCAGAAGAACGGCGTCCAGAGAGGCCCGGTAGCCGCGTTTTGGCTGCAGGAGGGAAAGCTTCCCTCGAAGGAAGCTGTCGAGGGTTTCATCCTGGGCGCTCACCGCGATCGCGTCCCGCTACGCCGCTTGGAGAAAGAGGCCGCCGGCTAGGCGGCTTTTTGCTGTTGCGCCGCGAGCGCGCGGTAGTTTCGGCCAATGCCGACCGCGAGCGCAAGCCAGAGCGCAATCAGGACGATGTTCACCGCGCTCAGCGCGCGCACGCTGAGCGCCAGCTGGGCGCTCATAAAAACGAGCGCGGTTGACAGGAGATCCCCGATGCGCACGAAAAACGTATCGATCGCCGCCTTGGCTTTGTATTTTTCCTCGCGCGTTGTGGGCAGAAAAAGCGCCTGGCGCGCCGTGTTCTGCAGCGAATAGTCCGTGCTGTTTTCCAAAATTTTGGCCACGCGGACCAAAGCGAGCACCGGCGCGATCGCGATCATCGTGTATCCGGCCAGCGCGATAACCGGCAGAAAGAAAAGCGCAGCCGGCACGCCGCAAAATTTCATGACCCGAGAAACCACAAACAGCTGCGCCAGCGCCCCGGTCAAATTGACCGTGAAAAAAAAGTCGCCGTAAAAGCCCGCGATAAAATCACGCACGCGCTTCGCCGTCTCCGCCTCGAAAGCCGCGCGCTCGACCGGCGCGCTCCTCGCGGCCGCCGCGACCCGCCGCGCCTCCTCCGTCACCGTCTTCCCCAAGATAAACTCGCCGGTCGTGTTGACGACGTTCAGCACGACCATCAAAAACGCGATCAGAAAAAGATAGCGCTTCGTGAGCACGAGCTTGAACGCCCCCTGCCCGCCCAAGGGCTTGTCCGCGGCTCCGGACGCCGCCCCGCGCGAACGACCTTCCATCCGGTTCACCAGGTTGGGAAACACAAGGCAGATCGCCAGCAGGCCCGCGGTGACGAGCATGAGCGCGTAGGGTCCCAGCGGCTCGAAAAGAAAGCTTGCCACTTTCGGCCCGAGGATCGCCCCGAGCGAGCCGCCGAACGCGACGATGGCAAACAGGCGCTTTCCCTGTTCCTCGGTATAGATGTCGTTGGCGAAAGACCAAAACTGCGCGATGACAAAGAGACTGAGGCTACCACCGCCTAAAGGCGGTGGGTTCCTTGCCGTCTGAAGACGGCTGAAGACCCGATGAAACTACTCCTCAACCTTGAAATCCTCATCGGCCTCGGAAGGCTCTTGCCCCTGAGTGGCGATGTATTGTGCAA
>DATMAM010000020.1:0-3807 GCA_035559995.1 Candidatus Acidiferrales bacterium | reverse complement strand
GAGCGCCGAAGAAGCGCCCGATGAGCGGTTGACTATCGAGTTTGTGACTCCACTGCGCGTCGTGTACCGGGAACGTCTTGCGACCGATTTGACTTTCCAGGTCCTCCTCAGAAACCTTCTCAGGCGGGTCGCCCACCTCTCGTATTTCCACTGCGGCGGCGATCCCTCGGCGGTAGCTTTCAAAGAATGGATCGAGCTGGCTCAGGGGGTCAGGACCGCCCGCCGAGAGCTTAGATGGTTTGATTGGGAACGCTACTCGAGCCGGCAGCGGACGGCGATGCGCCTCGGCGGGTTGGTGGGGCGCGTGACTTTTACGGGAAGGCTCGGACCGTTCCGCGCGCTTCTGGCAGCCGGTGAGGTGACGCACGTCGGCAAAGGCACGAGCTTCGGTCTTGGGCGCTACCGGATCTTAGCTTCCCGAGACGCTTAGCCTGACTTTCTCGACTCGAGCAAGGAAAGTGATTTTTTTGGGGGGGGACGAAAGCTTACAAGTCCCTGTTCGAGGACCTCGGCGAAGCCACATTGAAAAGAGAAGCTAAGCCATTATTTAGGACTGGCAAGACGAGGGCAGAGATTGTCGTGACGTCTGATCGCCACCCCGTTGCCCGAATCCTCGCAAGATCGGCACCGGACGCGCGGTCGGCGGAACCCTCCCGGCCGGTAAAGGGTCTTATTAGGAAGCTCAAAAGTAAGTAGTCATCCGGCGGCCGTGGACTACGGAATCGTATGGGCCGGCGTCCGAGGGAATACAGCCAAGCCGAACGTCTGGCGCTCATGATGCGCGCCCTCGCCTCGCGCGTCTGGACGATCAACGAACTCGCGCAAGAGCTGGGCGTCTCCCGGCGGCAGGTCTATCGCGATCTCGATCGCATCGAAAAAGAAGGCCACCCGCTCGTTCAGAGCGGCGGCGTCGGCGAGCGAACCTGGCAATTGCCCCTCGGCTACAGAGGCCTTCGCCCGATCATGCTCACGCCCCTCGAGCTCATGTCGCTCTACCTCGCTCGAAGCAATCTATCTTATCTTGCCGGTACGCCGTTCGTGGACGACCTTGACGGCGTCTTGGCCAAGCTCAAAGCCGGCCTGCCGCAGCGCACGATCAATCACCTCGAGCGAATCGGCCAATGTTTCATTCCTCTTTTGCGGCCGCTCCGGCGTTACGAGAAACAGAAAGAGGCGCTCAAGACCCTGCAGAAGGCGCTTCTCCTCCAGCGAACCGCTCGTATTCGACACCGAAGGCCAAGCCGGGGCGAGGAAGCCGAGCACAAGGTCGATCCCTATGTGCTGTTGCTCTATCAAAACGGCCTCTATCTCTGGGCCTACTCGCATACTGCGGCGGCCTATCGGTCGTTTGCGGTCGAGCGAATCGCAGGGGCGGATCTTACCGGAGAGACGTTCTCGATACGCAGGGACTTTTCGCGTGAAAAGCTAAACGAAAGCTTCGGCATCATGGAAGAGGCGCCGCAGACGGTTCGCATCAGATTCCACCGGGCGGTCGCGCACTTCTTAAAGGAACGACAATGGCACCCGACGCAGAAAATCGAAGAGACGGTCGGGGGCGATGTCATCGTCAGCATGCGCGCGGGGGGCCTGGATGAGATAGCCTCATGGGTGCTCTCCTGGGGCGAGAACGCAACCGCTCTGGAGCCTCCGGCCTTGGTCGAAACCGTTCTCCGCAAACTCTCCTCCGCCCTGGCGCAGTACCGCGTCAAAAACAGCTGAATTTTCGCGGTCTTGCCGCGTGTCCTATTCTGTCACATCCGCGTGCTAACGTTCTAAGGTTTTGCGGCCACCCGGTTTCGACCGGTTGTGCCCAGTCTCATTGGCGACGGAAAGTGGAGCGAAAAGAAAGGAGAGTTTATGGCTCATTACTGCGAATGCCACCGCCGCATCGTCATCAAAGCGCGCGCCCGTCACGCGCGCGGCGGATGGATCTACCGGCCTGGCCACGATCTCTGCAGGAAGTGCTGGCGCTCCCTCGTGGCGAGGCACGCGATCAGATGTATGAAACTGGCGGGAGGTAGGCTCTCTCTTGTGCGCGGCCTCGACCCCAACACTGAACCCCGAGGCTTCAGTTTAGCGTTCCTCGTACTGGGTTATCGCGCAGGCGAAGCCCGAGCAAATTGACGCGCGCGAAGCGCAGGAGGTGAAACATGCGGGTGTTTAAGAACGACCAGCCGGACGCAAAGAAAACGAGCGAAGCGGCGCTGGCACGCATCCATCTTGGTCAGGAAACGACTTTCCGCAATATGACGATCTTCCCGCTGCTCGATGGGAGCGACGGATCTCCGGATTATCTGACGCTCGACGAGGCGCTGGCTCAGGGCAGCGTGCACATAACCGAGGTCTCGGCCGAAGGCAGCGTGCCCGAGCTAAAATTTAGGAACGAAGGTGATCAGCCGGTATTGCTTCTGGACGGAGAAGAGCTGATCGGCGCCAAGCAGAACCGCATCCTCAATCTCACCATTCTGGCTCCCGCGAAGCGCACGATCGTAATTCCCGTATCTTGCGTCGAGGCGGGCCGGTGGCGCTACAGGTCGGCGGGCTTCATCGCCTCTTCGCTTGTCTACTTCGCCCTCGGAAGGGCAGCGAAAATGGCGCAGGTTTCCGACTCGCTTGCAAACGCCCGCGAGCGACGAGCCGACCAGCACGCGGTGTGGTCAGCCATCGCCGCCAAGGCCGCGAATCTCAAGACTGAGTCCACGACCGCCGCCATGTGGGATATTTACGGCTACCACGCGGCGCGCATCGACGATTACGTCGCCGCATTCGCCACCATCGATCGACAGGTAGGAGCGGCTTTTGCGATCAACGGTAGCGTGATCGGGTTTGATTTATTCGATTACCCGGCGAGCTGCCGAAAATTGCTGCCAAAGTTGGTGCGGAGTTACGCCCTTGACGCAATTGAGATCTCCGAGCAAACAGCTATGCGCGCGTCTCGTAGGGCGGTGGAGGAGTTGCTTTCAGCCGTCGCGCGCGCGCAAGTGAAGAGTTTCCCGGCTGTCGGGGAAGGTGTCGACGTTCGGTTCACCGGGCCTGATCTTGCGGGCGCAGGATTAATAGCAAGAGGGCGGGTTGTTCATCTGAGCGCGTTCCATGTAAAGGACGCGCCGCAGGAGTGACGCCGGGACGGGCGCAAGCTCCGCAGCGGATTTTCGGCGGGGATGATCGGAGCTCTATTCGCCTTAAAAACGATTTCACCGTTCGACCGAACGGCGTTGCCATCTCGGATCGCCCAGGGCCATCAGGCAAGGGGTTAAATCTTTTGTTAACGGTTGCCGAGCTTCGCGGACAGCACGCGGCTCCTATAGTTCCAACGGTTCCAGACGTTCAAACCGCGGCGCTCGGCTGAGGGAAGAGCTGCGGTAGTGGTTGGTTCAGATCGTTCAAAGCGTCCAATCGGCCCGCTCGATCCGCCTGGCTCCTCGAACACCCAAGATCCGGTTGCGGCGCAATGCCGAGGATAGAGGACGGCAATTTACCGTGGCAAGGAGAAGCTCCACCGGACTTGAAATGACTTGAGATCACGATAGCTGAGAGGAACTCATGCTTTCCATCGCCGGCATTGACATCATTACGCTCTTAGACTGGAGCAAGCTCATGAAGTGGGCTGGGAAGAACGTTTCCGACGATCCCGAGGATATCCCGACGCTTGCGTCGATGCTTTTTGGCGACGATTGGGAAGACGAGATGGCGGGCTTGAAGGCGCTTCGGAGGGACGTGAACTATCTGGTGAGAAACGCGAACGGGAAAATTCCCAACTTCCTCAAGAGGCTCAAGGAGAACGTAAACGCGGAGATAAAGCTCAGA
>DATMAM010000019.1:0-49846 GCA_035559995.1 Candidatus Acidiferrales bacterium | reverse complement strand
TCGTAATCCAAACCAAGTGGTACTTGAGATCGTATTTCGTGTGACTGGTCGTCCGATATATCTGCACATGGATCTTTTACCTCAAGGCTTCGCCTAAAGGCGAGGGATTTTCTCCCATTCCCCGAATGAGACATTAAAGAGAGGATAGATTAGCCTTTTTTCTTGTCTGCCTCGTCTCCCGGCTGCTTTCCCGGTTCAAAGCCGCCGACTTCGTGATAGACGACTTTGGTTTGCTCCTCGAAAGCGCGCACCGGCGGCGCCTCACCTTGGAGCCCGAGACTGCGCCATCTTTTGGCGACCTGATCGTAGATCTCCCTGCGGAGGGCGGTCCGCTTGGAAAAGACGGGCAGGTAGCGGTGCTCCTTGCAGGCGTTGATCAGCGCCTTGGAGCCGTAAGGCCGTTCTTCGGGCGGGTTTTGCGTGGGATCGAGCCACGTGCTCCAGGTGTTGCGCAAGATGTCGATATCTTCGATCGGGTTACAGCGGCTGCTCATCGCCCAGATGACCTGATCGATATCGGTCGGGTCGATATCTTCATCGACCGCGATGATCCATTTGGTGTAGTATGCGCCTCCGGGGACCTGGGCGGCCAGCGCCAGCGCCTGCGCCGCGTGGCCGGCGTAGCGCTGTTCCAGGCTGATGACCGTCATGCCAAAACCGCCGGCGCCCGCCGGATGGCAATAGACGCCCTGGATTCCGGGCACGCCAAGCTTGTCGAAGTCGTCCCAGATCTTCGCCGACCGAATGATCGAAAAGAATCCGCTCTGCTCGTTGGAGGGATAGTCCGCCATCAACGCGTTCGTGATAATCGGCTGGGACCGGTAATGGATGGCGGTCACCTCGACGAGCGGGCAGCCCGCTTCCGGCCTGCCATAATAGCCGGGAAACTCGCCGAACGGCCCCTCGCTCTTGACCGAATTCGGCCGAATGATGCCCTCGATAACGAACTCCGCGCTCGCGGGTATGAGCAGATCGGTCGTCGTGCCGCGCACGACGGGCACCGGCTCGCCCTTGACGCCGCCGATGTATTCGTATTCCGAAATGTTTTTGGCAAACGTTTGCGAACCGATCACCATAAACAACGGCTCGATTCCCCAAGCTGCCGCAACTTCGATGGCTTCTCCCTTCTGCCACGCCCGGGTGATGTGGAGCCGGGCGTCCTTTCCCGGCGAGAGGTAAAGCCCAACTTCGTTTTTGCCCTGGAGCATCATCCGATAGGTGCCGACGTTCAAATACCCGGTGTCGGGATCGCGCGTGATCACCGCGTCGGCAGTTCCCGCGTATCGGCCCCCGTCCAGCGGCCAGTGTTTGGGTATCGGCAACTGATAGAGATCAATCTCGCTTCCCGTTTTGCTGTTTTGGTAGAACGGCGCCTGGCTTTTGGCGACCTCACGCGGCGGGATACGCTGCTTTAGTTTGTCCTTGACGCGCCGGATAAGCTCGACCGCCGGCGTCTCGGGAGGCTCCTCCAGGGTAAGCGCAATGCGCTTGAGGCTCGGCCCCAGGATGTTCCAGAGCAGCCGCGCCCGAATCGGAGAGTTCTCGTAGCCTTTGGGGTTCGAAAACAAAATCGCCGGCGACGGGCTTTGCTTGGCGACCAGATACGAGATCGCGCTCATCTCCTCGATGCAGTCGACCGGGTCGTCAATTTGCACCAGCTCGCCCATAGCTTCCACCCGCTCGAGCCATTCGCGCAGGTCCCGGATCGGAGCCGCTTTCACGGGAAGCTCCGGCTGAGCCTTTTCACTGGTAGCCATGAATCCTCCTCAAAATTCCTCGCCCTAAACGGCGCGCAACTTTGCCGGCAACAGCGACGCAAAATAAGCGAACGCCTGGTGCGAGCGCGCGACCATGTTTTCTTTCATAAACTCGATGTCACGCTCGGGCATAAGCGTCGGCGCGCCCACACACGAGGCGATCCACTGCATGTAAGCGGTTCTTTCCAGGTAGACGGCGTTACTGGCCGATTCTTCGACGCCTTCACCGACGGTAACAATCCCGTGACCTTGTAGCAAAAGAGCCTTCCGGTCGCCTAAAGTCCGCACGACATCCTCACCGTCCGCGACCGTGTAGATCAGCCGGGGGCTCGGAAGGATCGGCGTTTCCGGAGCAAAAGGGGCGGCCTGATTGTAAATCGGCTTAAGCGGCACGCCCGCCACGGAGAATGCCGTTGCGAGCGGCTGGTGCGTGTGGACGACGGACTGCACGTCGGGCCTGGCCTCATAAATCGCGGCGTGAATCATCGTTTCGCGCGGCGGGATCTTCATCTTGATCTCTTTTTTCACGTGGCTTCCGGTTTTCGCCCAGTTCTCCTCGCAGACTTTCTTGTATTCGTCGATGTCCACCTCGATCACGTCTCGGCTCGTGACCGAACCGAGCGGCGCCAAAACCGGCTTGATGAGAAACCGGCGCGTGCCCGGCACGCGCGCGCTCAAATGCCCGTGGTAGTCCGCCAACCCCTGATGAAAGAGGATTCGATTCCCCAGCGCGACTTTTCTTCTAAGCTCGTCGATCGCCTTCGTTTTGCTCAACGGTTTCCCCCTCCGCCTTTCTTGCATCGTTTGCCTCGCGGGTTGACGCAACGGATCCTTTGCTCCCGCCAGCCCCGGGCCGATCACCTGCGCGCTCCTGCCAGCGGACGACCGCCCAGTTCCACTGATCCGGATAGGCGCGCACCAGCGTCTCGACCCAGTTCGTCATCCGGCGGGTATTTTCCCGAACGTCATCGCTTAAGCGGCCAGTCTGCACGAATTCAAGTTCCGGCTCAACCCGAGCGCGAAGCTTTCCGTTTCCATCCCGAGCCATGACCACCGGCACCACACCGCCCCCTGCGCGCAGCGCCAACGTGCTCGCGCCGCGCCGAGCCAATACGGTCCTGCCGAAAAACGTCACCGGCAGTCCTTTGGACCTGTATTCATCGGCGATGATGACGACAATCTCGTTTCGCCGCAGCGCCTCGATCAGCTCCCGCACCGCCCGCCGCCGCGGCCGCGCGCGGATGGTTCTCTGCCCGAGCTTCAAACGGTAGCTGTCCATGAGATCGGCAAACCGGCGGCAACGATCGCCAAAGGTGGGCTTGACGACCACCCAAACCGGATACCCCTCGGCGGCAAGCCGAGATCCCAAAAGAAAGAAATTGCCCAAATGGGCGCTTAAGACGATGACCCCCCTTCCCCTGGCAAGCGCCCGCTCGAGGTGCTCTTTCCCGGCCAGCGGAATGTCCTGGCGCATTTTTTCCAGCGGTTGGGTGAGCGCAAGACCCATCTCCACAAACCCCTGGAAAAACCCTCTCAGAGACCGCCGAGCGATGCTTTTCCTGGTGGCGCCGTCGAGCTCCCTGCCGAAGGCAATCGCTAGATTGTGCAGCGATCGCTGCCGGAATCGATACACGACAAAAAAGCCGAGATCGGCCGCGAGCCGCGCGAGCAGAAAGCAAAGCCGCTGCGGCACGACCCGCACGATAAGCCTGCCCAATTCGAGCGCGATAACCGCCGCCAAGCACGCGAGATTGTCCGCGAGGGCTCGGCGGACAAAGCTCTCGAGGCGGCGCCAGAGGCTTCTGCGCGCTCGAGGTTTGGCGAAAGAGCCGCTCTGGCGAGGAGAAGAAGCTTCGGCCCGAAGCCTCGGGCTGCTGAGAGTTGGGAGTCTCACGTTGTTTGGCTTTGCGGGAAGTAGAAAGGCCTCTCGGACGGGAAATGCGCGGCCGGTTCAACCAAGCCCAGACGAATATAGACCGCTTCCTGCCTCGCGGCAACCGCCGAGGCATAATTGGCGATGGCCTCCCTTGAACGCCACGCTCTTCAGGCTCCTCCGGACGGCCAGCCCGCAGCTCCTCAACAGGCGGGCCAGGCTGTCCAAATTTGCAGGCGCCGTTCGGGGAAACCGGCCAACTGCATTTCCGCGGTTTTTATGCTAGAAATACATCCGTGACCGACCAGGAATCCACCCATGCGGATGATACTACCCTCGTTAAAGGAGCGCCGGCTGGTTGATCGGCATTTGACGTCGTTTTTTCGCGATTATCGGGCTACCGACTTTAAAAAGGCCGTGGGCTATCTCTGCCGCTTTTACAATCTTAAGATGCCCAAAGTCGAGTGGTTCGAGTATCTGGACTGGGGCAAGACGGCAGGGAAAACCTACGAAGACGGCGTCATCCATCTGGTCCATCCGGAGAACTGGAAAAAAGGCAGAAAATATTATTCGGAACGGCGCTGGATCAATACCGTCTACCACGAGCTCGCCCACTACATACTTTGGGCTGACGCCGAGAACAAGGCAAACGAGTTCGCCTTCCGCATGGTCAGAGGGCTAAACCATCACAAAAAATAGGCCCCGGCTCGAGTTTCCGCCACCTCGGTCGTTTTAAGATCCGTTCATGGACTATAAAGATACCTTAAACCTTCCAAAAACGCGCTTTCCCATGCGGGCTAACCTGCCCCAGCACGAGCCGCTACAGGTGGAAAAATGGGAAAGCTCGCGGACCTATTTTAAGATGGTTCGGGCGAACACGGCCAAGGGGAAGTACATTCTTCACGACGGCCCGCC
This sequence comes from Candidatus Acidiferrales bacterium, assembly GCA_035559995.1. Lineage (GTDB taxonomy): Bacteria > Desulfobacterota > Binatia > UBA9968 > UBA9968 > DATMAM01. Next base: position 45,301 of record DATMAM010000019.1, on the reverse strand, counting down.
ATACGCCAACGGCAATATCCATCTCGGCCACGCGTTAAACAAGATCCTCAAGGACATCATCGTCAAGTACAAGAACATGACTGGTTACGCGGCCCCTTATATCCCCGGGTGGGATTGTCACGGGCTCCCGATCGAGCTCCAGGTGGAAAAAGACATTGGCCGCGCCAAAAAGCTTGCGCTGAGCAAAACCGAGATCCGCCGGCTTTGCAAGGAATACGCCGAGAAATTTATTGATATTCAGAGGAGCGAGTTCAAGCGACTCGGGGTTCTCGGGGATTGGGAAAACCCTTACCGTACCATCGACCGGTCCTACGAAGCCGCAGAAATTCGCGAGCTGGGAAAGCTGATCGCGCGTGGCGCGCTTTACCGGCAAAAGAAGCCCGTCTACTGGTGTCCCTCGTGCGTAACCGCGCTGGCCGAGGCGGAGGTGGAATACGAAGACCACAAGGCGCCGTCGATCTACGTCAAATTTCCGGTCCAGGACGCGCGCGGGAAGCGCGCCATCGATCCGGGGAGCTATTTCGTGATCTGGACCACGACCCCCTGGACGCTGCCCGCGAACCAGGCGATCGCCGTTCACCCTGATTTCATTTACCGCAGGGTCAAGACCCGGTTTGGTGAGCTTATCGTAAACCACGAGCTTCTTGGTTCGGTGATGGAAGCGCTCGGGCTAAAGCGCGCGGAGTTCGAGGTCGCTCCAGCCTCTGTCATGGGACGAGAGCTTGAGGGCATCATCTGCCGCCACCCGTGGATCGAGCGAAACGTCCCGATCATCCTGGGAGAATTCGTCACCCGGGAGCAGGGCACTGGTTGCGTTCATATCGCTCCGGGACACGGCCAGGAAGACTACGAAGTTGGCCAGCGCTACGGCCTGGAGGTTTCCGCGCCGCTAAACCCGGAAGGAAAATTCACCGCCGAAGCGGGCGACCTCGAAGGCGAATTTGCGTTCGACGCCGACGCCAAGATTATCGAAAAGTTGAGACGAAACGGCGCGCTGCTCAAGGAGCAAACGCTCACGCACAGTTATCCGCACTGCTGGCGCTGCAAGAGCCCGGTCCTCTTCCGCGCCACCGAGCAATGGTTTATCTCGATGGAAAGGAGCGACCTCCGGCGGCAGGCGCTCGCCGCCGTCGATCGAGTGCAGTGGATCCCGCCTTGGGGAAAAGACCGGATCCGCGGCATGCTCGAGAGCCGCCCGGACTGGTGCATTTCCCGCCAGCGCTCCTGGGGCGTGCCGATTCCGGTCTTCTACTGCCGCCGGTGCGCCGAGCCTGTTCTAAGCTCGGAGATATGCGATCACGTGGCTGAGATTTTCGAGCGCGAGGGCTCGGACGCGTGGTTTTCGCGCCCGGCCGGGGAGCTTCTGCCCGAGGGCTTTCTGTGTCCGCGATGCTCCGGGCAAGACTTCGTTAAGGAAGAAGACATTCTCGATGTCTGGTTCGATTCGGGCGTAAGCCACGCGGCGGTCGTCGAGGTTCGGCCCGAGCTCGGCGGCGTCTCGGACCTTTACCTCGAGGGGAGCGACCAGCACCGCGGCTGGTTTCACACCGCGCTTCTCACCTCGGTGGCAACGCGCGGCCGGGCGCCCTATCAAAGCGTGCTCACGCACGGCTTTACGCTCGACGGCAGCGGGCGGAAGATGTCCAAGTCGCTCGGCAACGTGATCGCGCCTCAGGATATCATGAAGCAGTACGGCGCGGAGATCTTGCGTCTGTGGGTCGCCGCCGAGGACTACCGCGAGGATGTGCGCCTTTCCGATGAGATCCTCAAGCGGCTCGTCGAGTCGTACCGCAAGTTGCGCAACACGGCGCGCTTTCTCATCAGCAACCTGTACGACTTCGATCCCGCGCGCGACGCCGTGCCGCCAAGCCGGCTTCCCGAACTGGATCGCTGGATACTGCACCGCACCCAATCGGTGCTCAAAGTCTGCCGGAGCGCTTACGACCGCTTCGAGTTTCATGCCGTCTATCACGCGCTCAACAACTTCTGCAGCGTCGACTTGAGCGCGATCTATCTGGACATCGTCAAGGACCGGCTTTACTGCGAGGGGGCGCGATCCGAAAAGAGAAGAGCGGCGCAAACCGCGCTCTACAAGGTTCTTGAGACCTTGGTCCATCTGATGGCGCCGATTCTATCGTTTACCGCCGAAGAGGTCTGGGAGCATATGCCGCGCGGCGCGGGCCGGCCCGAAAGCGTCTTTCTTTCACCGATGCCCGAATTTGACACGACCCTGGCGGACCCGGAGCTGGGGGCGAGATGGGAGCGGCTTCTCAAGATTCGAGCCGAGATCCTCAAAGCGCTCGAGGCGGCGCGAAACGGCGGCCTCATCGGGCACTCCCTCGACGCGAAGGTGCTTCTCTACCCCGAAAGCTACACGCAGGAAGGCGCGCTCGCGGACCTGCTCCACGCCTATGCGCGAAGCTGGCCTGAGATCGCCATCGTCTCCCAGCTCGAGCTGGAAAACGGCGCGCTCGCCCCTGAGCTCATGGCGGCGAGAGAGGCGATGAAGAGCGCCGCCCCGGGTGCCGTCGGCCCGTTCAACAATGGAGGCGGCTGGTTTTATCTGAGCCCGGTCCTTCAAGGGCCCATCGCGGTTCTCAGGGCCGAAGGCGCCAAATGCGAGCGCTGCTGGAATTATCGCACGAGCGTCGGCGCGGATCCGGGGCACCCCACGGTCTGCGACCGCTGCGCCGCCGTGCTCAAACAAGGAGCGGCAGGTTGAGCCCGAAGATTGCAACGATTGCTCTGGTTTTTGCCAGCACCGTCGTCCTGGATCAGCTCTCCAAGATCGTCGTCGATCGCACGCTGCCGCTCCACGTGTCGATTCCGGTGATCGAGAACTTCTTCAATTTGACGTACATCCGCAACAAGGGCGCCGCTTTTGGCATGCTCGCAAACAGCCCGGAAACTTTCAGGCTCGCTTTTCTGCTGGTTTTTTCCGTAACGGCGATCGGGTTTCTGATCGTCGCTCTGCGGCGCTTACCGGCCAGCGAGCGCGCGTTGACCGTTGCTCTCAGTTTGATTCTCGGCGGCGCCATCGGCAATCTCATTGACCGCTTCCTCTACGGCGAGGTGATCGATTTTCTCGATTTTCACTGGTCCGGATACCATTGGCCCGCCTTCAATCTCGCCGATAGCTTCATCACGATCGGCGTCGGCCTCGCGCTCTGCCGTCTGGCGACGGCGAAAGATGAGGACCCGTTCGCTCCGAAAAAAGACCGCCCGCGCCGCTCTTCGCTTGATGCCGCCGGCAAATGAAGCGCAAAAACATTGCCGGCGCCGGCCAGCCGCTTTGTTGACCGCGCGCAGGCCCTCTGTTAGTAAAAAATCCGCGCGCGCCCCGCGATGCCCGCCGCCAATTCGGACTTCGGTCCTTGATCGATGCCGGTTTATCGGCTGATCAAAGAGGTCGTGTTTCCGCCGCCGGAGGAGGCCCACCCGAGCGGTCTCTTAGCCATCGGCGGCGATCTGAGCAGCGAGCGCCTCCTCACGGCGTACCGCTCGGGCATCTTTCCGTGGTACTCCGAGGGGCAGCCGATCCTCTGGTGGTCGCCCGATCCGCGGGTGGTGATCGAGCTTGGAGAATTCCACGTCTCCCGCAGGCTTGCGCAGAAGCTCCGCCAGGGCCGGTTTACCGTCACGTTCGACCGGGCGTTCGCGCGCGTGATTCGAGCCTGCGCCAGCGTGCCGCGCAAGGGTCAGAACGGCACCTGGATTACGCGCGCAATGATCGAGGCTTACACGCGGCTGCACCGGGAAGGGTACGCCCATTCCGCCGAGAGCTGGCTCAACGGTGAACTCGCGGGCGGCGTCTACGGGGTGTCGCTCGGCAGGTGCTTTTTTGGCGAGTCGATGTTTTTTCGCGTAAGCGACGCTTCGAAGGTGGCGTTCGCCGCGCTGGTCGAGCGGCTTCGCGCGTGGGAGTTCGATCTGCTCGACGCCCAAGTCATGAACCCGCACCTTGCCGCTTTGGGCGCAAAAGAGATACCGCGGAGGGTCTTTTTGCAGCGCTTAAAAGACGCGCTCCGCTATCCGACGGTAATCGGCTCTTGGGACGACAGAAGCGAGCCGCCGGAAAAGGCGCGGCAGAAATTTGACGACTGAGAGGAGGAGGAAAATACCGTGGCGACGGCTGCGACGGTAAAGGAAGCCTTTCGGTGGAAATATCAAGCGAACCTCAACTCGGAGATCGTGGAGGTGTCGTTTAGTCCCGGCGAGACCGTTTCGGTCCTCAAAGAATGGAAGAACGATACCTGCCTGATCAAGAAAGGAAATCAGGTTTTTAACGTGCCGCGAAAATACCTGACTATCGCTAGTTAGCCGGGCAGCTTCCGCTGACGAGGTGGGATTCGAAATCTTGCGGGAAAAGCCTGAGCGCGCTTTCTATCGGCGGTCCCGGCATGTTGATCAAGTTGCAAAAGCCCTTCCCTTTATTGAAAGCGATCACTTTGCCGAATTGCTCCAGGATGGCGCGCCCGCCTTGGCCCTGCTGGACCTTCTTGAGCATCGTGGCGAGCATGTTCGTCTCCATGCGGCAGGCGGGGCATTGGCCGCACGACTCGCGCGCGAAAAATTCGGCGATGCGCAGAACTTCCTCGACGACGCACTCTCCCTCGGAAAGCACGCGCACAACGCCGCACCCGATGGAAGAGCCGGCTTCCCGCAACGACTGGTGATCGAGCGCGACGTCGACGCGGTCGCCTAAAAGAAAAGCCGATGAAGGACCGCCGGGAAGAATCGCCTTGATCTTTTTCCCGCTCGCAAGCCCGCCGCCGCACTCTTCGATTAAGTAACGAAGCGGCGTGCCAAACGGCAGCTCATACACGCCTGGATTTCTCATCTCATCGCCGAGCGAGAAGATCATCGTGCCGGGACTTTCAGGCGTGCCATAGCTCCGGTACCATTTGGCTCCCCGGGCCACAATCGGCGGCACGTTCGCCAGCGTCTCGACGTTATTGACCGCCGTCGGTTTTGCGAAAAGCCCGACCGTGGCTGGAAACGGTGGCTTTTGGCGCGGCAGGGGCTCCTTGCCTTCGATCACTTCCAGCGCCGCGGTGTCCTCGCCCGCCACGTAGTTGGGCGGCGCTTCGATAAGCTCGATCTCGAGATCGAAATCGCGCGCGAGAACGCGTTGCCCCCAGTAGCCAAAGCGGCGCGCTTCGGTGAGCGCTTCCTTCATGCTCCGGATGGCCGCCCCGTACAGGCGGTTGATATAGACGTAAGCTTTGGGCGCGCCGATCGCGTACGCCGCGAGAATGAGCCCTTCGAGGACAAGGTGCGGCAGCATTTCAAGCAGCAGCCGGTCTTTCTTGCTTCCCGGCTCGTCCTCGCCGCCGTTTACGACGACGTAACGCGGCTCTCCCGCCGCGGCGCGCGTGAGCGCCCATTTTTTCCCGGTCGGAAAGCCCGCCCCGCCCCTCCCCCTTAGCCCCGCCTCGGTCACCTCTTCGATGATCCTCTCGGGCGAAAGGCTCTCGAGCGCCTTCTTGAGGGCCTCGTAGCCGCCGCGCGCGCGGTAGGCGTCGAGATCTTCCCGCCCCTCGGCGATGCCGTTTTTGAAGAGGATTCCCTCCATGACGTTCGATCAAAAAACTCCGGTGTCCAGAAGCTGATAGATGAGCTCCTTGAGCGAGGGATCGATCGTGTCGAGACGCTTTACGTCCGGACCGCCGCAAAGATGGCTGACGATCTCTTCCAGATCTTCCTTTTTGACCCCCGCGTACCAGCTTTTTTCCGGATAGAGGACGATGTTCGGTCCTTCCTGGCAGGCGCCAAAGCACATGTAAGGACGCACCTCCACGTCCGGCAAATTTTTCTCCGCGACCACACGCTGAAGCTCTTTGATCAGTTCTTCCGCGCCGCGGTTTTTGCAATCGACATTCTGGCAGACGAGGCAGATCTGCTTCACCTTTGCTCCTTGCGCGCGTCGCTCAGTTCATCTGCAGCACCCAGTCTTTGCTCTTGAAGATCTCTTGCAGCGCGCGCTCGTCTTCCGGGCCGGGCAGCGCCTCCGCAAGATGCTTGCGGTAGTCCTGCTCGGAAAGGAGCTTTCCCTCGACGCTGTAAGGCTTGCCGGCAAACTCGCCGATCGCGCGGTTGAATCGATAATCGGGGATCGTGAGCTTGGGCTGATCTTCCGGCACAAAGCGGTTCAGCTCGTCCACCAACCGGCGGCATTCGTTGAAGTAGTGCGCGCGCGCCAGCTCGTTCAGTTTGCTCTTGTCGGCCTGCTCCTTCGCCTCGTGCTCGTCGTAGCGCCCCTTGAGCCCCCAGACATAAGCCCACTGGGCGGACGAGGAATGGTCCGTGCCAAAGAGATCGTACGCCGTAGAGAGCCACTTGTTGAAGTATTTCTGGATAATGGGGACCGGGACCTTGCCGGCGCGCACGATCCGCGTCAAGCCGGTGTTTCCCGTGAACATGTGAAAGAATTCCTCTTTGAGCATCGCGGTCACGCTTCGCGCCAGCGGCGCAAACGCCGAGTGGCTGAGCATCGTGAGCTGGAACTTGCCGTCGCGATCGACGAACTGCGTGTAAGTAAAGAAGTCGAGCCAGTTGTTGACCGGCTGGTTGAAGGAGCCGAGGAGCCGGTTGTTTTTGAAGGCGCGCCGTTCCAGAAGCTTTTGCGCCTCGAGCTTGCCGGAGTCGCCGAAATAAGTGACCAAGAGGTAGCACATCTGCCAGCCGTGGCGCATCTCTTCACAGTTGACGCGCACCAGCGATTGCCGGTCGTACTCCGTGGGCGCGGTATCGAGCAGGTTTTTCTGCTGCTCCACCGACGCGAACTCGGTATCGCCCTGATAAACGACCAGGTTCAGCAACGCGTCCCGGATCGACTGATTGGGGATTTCGCCGATCCGCTCCCATTTGCGCTGCCCCTTGAAATCGCCGAACTCGACATGATCGCTGTGCAGCTCGCCGAATTTGGTCTCGAACCGGTAGTCGCCGGTGAGCGCCGCGTCGTAGCCGATGTCGTCGCGCCACATCTTGAAGTAGTCAATCCAGTCGTCAAAGGTCGCTATCTTTGCCATAGAGCCTCCGTGTTCGAACGATCGTTCGAATGCTCAACCTTAGCCGATCGCGCGGCCAAAAGCAAGCGCCGGCTCAATGGTGCAGCTCCACCATCTCCACAAGCCCCAGGGCGCGCATCTGTTCGAACAGGTAGCGCTTGATCTCGCCGACGTTGTCCATCTGGAGCACGATCTGGGCGGCGGCCTTGGCGTCCTGGTACGAAACCGAACGGATAATCTTCTTGATAATCGGGATGAAGAACGCCTCCATGCTGAACTCTTCCAAACCCATGCCGAGCAAAAGCAGCGTGCACAGCGGATCGCCGGCCATCTCGCCGCAGAGCGCCACGCGCTTGCCTTCCTTTTTTGCGCTCTGGATGGTCTGCATGAGCGCGCCGAGAACCGCGGGATGGAGCGGCTGGTAGAGATCGGCGACCTTGGGATTGCTCCGGTCTACCGCCAGCAGGTACTGAATGAGATCGTTGGTCCCGATGCTGAAGAAGTCGACTTCCCGGATGAACCGCCCGGCGAGCTGAACCGCGGACGGCACCTCAATCATGATTCCCAGTTCCATGTAGGGGTCATACGGCACGCCCTCGGACTTAAGTTCCTCCTTGACCTGAGCCAGGATCTCTTTGACCCTGAACAGCTCTTCTAGGCTCGAGATCATCGGCAGGAGGAGCCGCACGCGGCCCGCGGCTCCAGCCCGCAGAATCGCGCGCAGCTGCGTCTTAAACAGCTCGACGACTTCCAACGAAATGCGAATCGAGCGCCACCCCAAAAACGGATTGGGCTCGTCGGTCACCTTGCGGACGAAAAGCGGATACTTGTCGGCGCCGATGTCCAGGGTCCGGATCGTGACCGGCTTTCCCTGCATGCCATCGACGACGCGGCAGTACAGATTGTACTGCTCCTCCTCGTCGGGAAAATCGACGTGCGCCAGAAAAGGCACCTCGGTGCGGTAGAGGCCGATCCCCTGGGCCCCGTGCAGGTGGGCGAACGCGATATCGGTGAGCAGGCCGACGTTGGCGTAGAGCGCGACCCGGTGGCCGTCGAGCGTTTCGGAAGGCAGATCGCGGAGCTCGTCGAGCTCGCGGCTGAAGGCGCGATAGTCTCGCTCCAGGCGCTCGTACTCCTGGACGATGTCGGGATTGGGGTTGACGAAAACGACCCCGGAATTGCCGTCGACGATGACCGAATCGCCGGGCCTGACCGACTCCAGGAGCCCCTCGACGCCGACCACGGTCGGCAATTCGAACGATTTCGCCAACAGCGCCGCATGGGAGGTGACCCCGCCCTTGGCGAGCACGATGCCCCGAAACCGCCCGCCCTCGATCAGCGATAGATCGGCGGGCAAAAGGTCGTCGCTCACCAAGACCGGATCTTCCGGAAGCACCGCTTTGGAGTTGTCGGTTCCCGAGAGATTCTCCAGGATCCGCTGCGCCACATCGCGCACGTCGTCGGCTCTCTCTCTTAGGTACTCGTCTTCGATACGAGCGAACATGCCGAGGTATTCCTGGAAAACCGAGCAGACGGCGTACGCCGCGGTTACCCTCTCGCGCAGAATTTTTTTCTCCACCCGCTCGATAAAGTCGGGATCTTCCAGGATCAGCCGCTGGACGTCGAACACGGCCTCCTCTTCTTTCGACAACAGAGACCTCATGCTTTGTTTTTGGTGACTGATCTGTTCGAGGCCCCTTTCGACCGCGGCGCGGAATTTTTCCAGCTCCCGCGTCGGATTGCGCGCGTGCGTCTTTTTCACGGCGGCCAAATTGAGCCGCGGCTTGAGGATGAAAACTTTCCCCCTGCCGAATCCCGGCGCAACCGCCAGACCCGTCAGCCGCCCGTCCCACCTCTGGCCCTGAACCCCTGCCGGCCGCTCGCGCCGCCGCGCTTCGTAAACCCTTAACCTTCTTAAGGCTTCGCCCAGCCGCTTTTGATACTCCTTGCGCTCGCGCTCCTTGGTCTGGATCGATTCCAAAAGCCGGGCCTGGATCACGATATTCGAAACCTGCGAGGAGATCGCCTTGAGCAGGCTCACCTCGTCGCGCGAAAACTGCCGCCGGCGAGAAGTTTGCACGACCAGCACGCCGAGCGGCGTCTTTCTTTCCACGAGCGGCACGCCGAGAAAAGAATGGAAGCGCTCTTCGCCCGTCTCGGGAAAATACTTGTAGCGCGGGTGCGCCTGAGCGTCGACCACCATGACCGGGCTCATGCGCTCGATGACCAGCCCCGTCAGCCCTTCGTCGATCCCCATCGACACCTTGCCCACCGCCTCGGGATCCAACCCGGTCGTCGCGCGCAAGGTCAAGCGCTTTTTTTGCCGGTCGAGAATATACAGCGAGCACACCTCGGTCCGCATTTGCTCGGCTACGATCGTGACGATACTCTTGAGCGTCTCCTGCAGGTTATGGGAGTGGCTGATCAGGGTGTTGATGTCCTCGATCAGGCTCAGGTGAACGAGCTTCTGCGATGAAGGCTTTTGGGCAACGGCCATGATGACTTAGAATACCGTAAACGGGCGGGCGCAAAAACACAGGCTGAGCGCCGCCCGTTTGTCAAAATTCAGGACCCGCGTGGACCTGTTCGTTCGGGTCGATTTTGTTGATTACCAGACCGCTTGGGACCTTGGGATAAAAAAACGTCGTCTTTTGAGGCAGCCGCTCGCCGCGAAGCGCAACCGTGAAAACCTGCTCCGGGTCCGGCGCGTTTAAAATGAACGCGGCCTGATTGCGCTCTTGCTCGGCCGCACTCAGCGCCTCCTCCTCGTTTTCGAGATAGCGAATCACTCCGGGCCGGGCCTGCTCTTCGGCAGTAAGCCCGAGAATATGCTCGAGGATGAGCCGGTGAAGAACGCTCACGTCGAGCTCCTGCAGCGACGCGCTCAAATCGGGAGCCAGGCGCTGCATGGTTCGTTTGCTCTTCAAGCGCAGGATCAAGTAGCGCGGATCGCCGCTGAAGCTTGCGCCCAACAGGAATCTTTTGCGCCGGCTCGACTTGAGCGCTTTGAGAAAATCGCGCCGCCCGTCGCGGTTTTTTGGATACGGCTCGAGGTAAAAATACTGCTGCAGCGTTTCCTCGAGCCGGCGAAACGCGATGGGCGCAAACCCGCGGACCAGCCGATGCGTCGGCAGGATAACCAGCCCCTTGTCGGCCAAATTGACAAAATACATCAGCACATAATTGAACGCTTCGCTCCCGCCGGCGCGCCCGAGCCGCGCTTGCCAGTGCTCCCGATAGCGGAGCGACGCTTCATAGCGATGGTGGCCGTCGGCGATCAGGAGGCGCTTGTCTGCCATCGCCTTCTGAACCGCGCGGATAACATCGGCATCGTTGATCGCCCAGAGCTGGCAAGCGACGCCGTCGCGACCCCTGGCCTCGATCACGGGCGCAAGCCCTTGCGTTTGCTCGTTGAGGATGCGATCGACCGACTGGCGGGGATCCGCGTACAAGGCGAAGATGGAACTCAGATTGGCATCGCACGCCAGCATGATCTTTAGCCGGTCTTCTTTCGGCGCTTCGAGCGTTCGCTCGTGCGGATGAATGCTTCCGCCGGCGAAATCTTCCAATCGCGCGAGCGCAAAAAATCCCTGCCGTTCCTTTTCCTCGCCGCCGCTGAGCTGAAAACGCTGCTTGAGAAAGTAAATCGCCGGCCGCTCATCGCGCACCAGCACCGATTGCTGCTGCCATTCCCGAAACAGCGCCCCCACGTGCTCATAGGGGTTGGGCTCTCTGCTCAAAATCAGGCGCACGATGTTGTAGGGCGAGCTCCGATAAAGCCTCTCCTGTTCCTCCGGGCTGATGACGTCGTACGGCGGCGCCATAACTTTGGCGATGTCGGAAACGCGCTTCGGATTGTAGCGCAGAGCGCGAAACGGCGCGATGGCAACCATAGCCCGGCTACGAGTCCAGACGCGCCGCCTGCGCGAGCGTTTCGGCGGCGATCTCGCCTTCCCGAATCACGCGGATGCCCTGTGCAAAAACTTCCACCACGGTGGAGCCTTTCTCGGCGGTCAGCTTTCCGCCGTCAATGACGATCCCGACGCGACTGCCAAAATAGCCCACCACTTCGGCGCGCGAGCGCGCGGGCGGCTGGCCCGAAGGGTTCGCGCTCGTTGCCGTAATCGGCCGCCCGAGCTCCTTCACCAGCCGCTGCGCCAGGGGATGGCTCGAGATGCGAACGCCAACGCCGCCGTTTCGGTTAACAAGCGGCTTGGGCAGACGCGCATGCCCCGGCAGAACAAGAGTCAAAGGGCCCGGCCAGAACCGCTCCATGAGGCGGCGCGCCAGCGGGGAAATCGCGACGACGATCGATTGCAGCATCTCTTCGTCGGCGATGATGACCGGAAGAGGATTGTTCGGGTCCCGCCCCTTGAGCGCAAAGACGCGCTCTACCGCCTCTTCGTCAAGGGCGTCGGCCCCGAGGCCGTAAAAGGTTTCGGTCGGAAAGCCGATCACCCCCCGCCGGCGCAGCGCCGCAACGGCCTCTGCCACGAGGTCATCCCTTTTGCCGCCGCTTTTGGAGCGCTTGATCTCTCTCTTCGACACCTTGAGCCAAGTCCTTTTTGAAACGATTGAGCGCCTCGGTCAAAGCCGCGTCCCCGCGCGCGAGGATTTGCGCCGCGAGGATTCCGGCGTTCGCCGCCCCGGCCTTGCCGATCGCCATCGTCGCAACCGGCACTCCGGCGGGCATCTGCACCGTGGCCAAAAGCGCGTCCAGCCCCTGCAAGCTCGAAGAATCGATCGGCACGCCGATCACCGGCACGATGGTATTCGCCGCGACCACGCCGCCTAGATGCGCCGCCGCTCCGGCGCCGACGATAATGACCTCGATGCCGCGCGCGCGCGCCGAAGCCGCAAACTCGAGCGTTTGCCGCGGCGCCCGATGCGCAGAGAGAATCTTCATTTCATAGTCGATGCCGAACTGCTCGAGCCTTTTTGCCGCCTCTTCCATCACCGGCAGATCCGAATCGCTCCCCATAAGAATCGCAACCCGTGCCGTGCTCCCCATCGCTTAAGCTCCTCCGCGATTTTTATTTGAGCGCGCGCCACCCGATATCTCGTCGGTAGTGCATGCCTTCCCATTCGATCTCGGCAACGGCCCGATAGGCTTCGGCAAGCGCATCGCTGAGGCTTGCGCCCCGAGCGGTCACGCCCAGGACCCTTCCCCCCGCGGTCAACCACTGGCCGCCGGCAAACGCGGTTCCCGCGTGAAACACGGCGACCTTGTCCCGCCCCTTTAGCTTCTCGAGCCCCTTGATCGGTTTTCCTTTCTCGAACGGTCCAGGATAGCCGCCGGCGCAGAGAACGACGCAAGCCGCCGCCTCGTCGCTCCAGCTCGCTCTGGCCTGGTCCAGTCGGCCTGCGATCGTCGCCTCGAACAGCGAGAGCAAATCGTCCTCCAGACGCATCACCACGGCCTGGCACTCGGGATCGCCAAAGCGGCAATTAAATTCCAGAACCTTTGGCCCGTCGGCGGTAACCATCAGACCGATGTAGAGAACCCCGCGATAGCGGATGCCGCGCTTGGTCAAGCCGCGCATGAGCGGCTTTAGAATCTCTTTCGCCACTCGTTCTTCGGCGTCTCGGCTGAGAATCGGTGCCGGCGAGTACGCGCCCATTCCACCGGTATTGGGACCGCGATCCCCATCGAAAGCTCGCTTGTGATCCTGCGATGAAGCCAGGGGCAGGTAGTTTTCGCCGTCCACAAGCGCCATGAAGGACGCCTCCTCGCCCTCGAGGAAGTCCTCGACAATGATAGTTTCTCCGGCGCTGCCAAAGACCCTTTGAACCATGAGCTGCTCGACGGCGGCTTTCGCCTCGGCCGCGCTCGTGCACACCATCACTCCTTTTCCTGCGGCCAGCCCGTCGGCTTTGACCACGCAGGGAAGCGGGCGCGCCTCAAGGTACGCGCGCGCCCGCGCCTCATCCTCGAAGACGCGAAACGGCGCGGTCGGGATGCCGTTTTCGGCCAGCAGCTCCTTGGCGAAAACCTTGCTTCCCTCTAAGCGGGCCGCCGCGCGGTCGGGGCCGAAGATCTTAAGCCCTCTGGATTCAAACAGGTCCACGATCCCCAGAGTGAGCGGCAGCTCCGGGCCGACCACCGTCAAGTCGACTTTCGCGCGCGCTGCAAACTCTGAGATTTTCTCGATCTGATCCGCGCCGATCGGCACCAGCTCCGCCTGCTCGGCGATACCGGCGTTGCCGGGCGCACAGTAAATTTTCGCGCCGGCGGCGCTCTGGCTGATTTTCCACACCAGCGCGTGCTCTCTTCCGCCCGAGCCGACCACCAGCACTTTCATGAGAATCGGGAGTTGAAAATCCCGCGTCGGCGCTCAGTGCCTGAAATGCCTTACGCCCGTAAAGACCATCGCCATCCCGTGCTCGTTGGCCGCCGCGATCACCTCGGCATCCTTGATCGAGCCGCCGGGCTGAACGACCGCCACCGCACCGGCCTTCGCCGCTTCATCCACTCCGTCGCGAAACGGGTAAAAGGCGTCGGAGGCGACCACCGAGCCCCGAAGATCGAGCCCGTGGGTGTGAGCGCGCATGACCGCGAGCTTTGCCGAGTCGACGCGGCTCATCTGGCCCGCGCCGATTCCCAGCGTCCGATCCCGCGCGGCAAACACAATCGCGTTTGATTTCACGTGGCGGCAAACGCGCCAGGCAAAGTCGAGCGCTTCGTATTCGGCCTCGGTCGGTCGCCGCTCGGTCACCACCTCGCACGCGCGCAGATCCACCGAGCCTCGGTCCCAGTCCTGGACGAGAAGCCCGCCCCAGACGCGGCGCAGGTCGTAACCGCCGCCGTCCTTCGCCGCCATATCGACCTCAAGAAGCCGAATATTGAGAAGCCGCTTGGCGGACGACAGGACCGCCTTTGCCTCGGGCGTAAATTCGGGAGCGATCACGATTTCGAGAAAGATCTCTTTGAGTTCCTCCGCGGTCTCCCGGTCCACGGGGCGATTAAAGGCGATGACGCCGCCGAAGATCGAAACCGGGTCCGACGCGCGCGCCTTGCGAAACGAATCGGCGAGCGATTTTTCCGACAGGGCCACGCCGCAGGGGTTCGTATGCTTGATCGCAACCGTCGCCGTCTGGGAAAATTCCAACACCAGCCGAAGCGCCGCGTCCGCGTCGAGGATATTGTTGAACGAGAGCTCCTTTCCCTGGATCTGGCGCGCGCGCGATATCGCCGGCCCGGTAAAGTCGTCGCTCGAATAAAACGCCGCCTTTTGTTGCGGGTTTTCCCCGTAGCGGAGCTCCTGCAGTTTATGAAACTGCAAGGTTAACGTCTCGCTCCATCCCCCGGGAGTGCCCCTTTCGTCGAGCGCGCTCAGGTAGTTGGCAATCGCGCCGTCGTAGCGCGCCGTGTGCGCGAAAGCCTTAACGGCAAGCCGAAAGCGCGTCTCGCCGCGAAGCTCGCCGCCATTGGTTTTGAGTTCTTGGATGATCTTGCCGTAATCGGCCGGATCGACGACGACGGCCACGTGAGCGTGGTTTTTCGCCGCCGAGCGCACCATCGCGGGCCCGCCGATGTCGATCTGCTCGATAATTTCAGCGAGCGGCGCCTGCCGCTTGACGGTGTCTTCGAACGGATAAAGGTTCACCACGACCAGATCGATCGGCGCGATGCCGTGGGCTTTCATTTGCGCCTCGTGCGCGGCGTTGCCTCTGAGCGCGAGAAGCCCCCCGTGGATCTTCGGGTGCAAGGTTTTGACCCGGCCGTCCATCATCTCGGGAAATCCGGTCAGTTCCGATACGTCTTTCACCGCGATTTTTTCCTCGCGCAACAAAGCCGCCGTGCCGCCGGTCGAGATGATTTCCACCCCCAATTCCGCCAAAGCCGCCGCCAGTTCGGCGACTCCCTGCTTGTTGGAAACACTAATCAACGCGCGCTGAACTCTTCCCACCTAAAGACTCCTCGCGAAACGGATTAGAGATTTTCGTAGTACCGCGGAACTCTGGCGCCGATGGAGGTGAGAATCTCGTAGGGGATCGTATTGGCCCAGGAGGCCATCTCGTCGACGGAGATGGCCTCGCCGCCCTGCTCGCCAACGAGGACTACTTCATCTCCCTGCTTGACATCTCGTATATCGGTAACATCGACCATAGTCAAATCCATGCACACCGCGCCGACCACGGGGGCGCGCCGCCCGTGAACGAGAACGCGGGCGCGGTTCGACAACAGCCGACGATAGCCGTCGGCATAGCCGACCGGGAGCGTCGCGATGACGCTTTCGCGCTGGGTGACAAACGTGCCGCCGTAGCTGATTCTTGAGCCGGGCGGAAGCTTTTTCACCTGCAGGACCTCGGTCTTCCAAGAAAGCGCGGGCTTGAGCGCGATCTCAGCCGCCATGTGCGCCGAGGGATAGACTCCGTACAGCATGATGCCGGGCCGCACCATCGAAAAATAGGCTTCCGGAAGCGTAATCACCGCGGCGCTGTTTGCGAGATGCACGACCGGCGGCCGGTAACCGGCCTCGGCGAGCCGCGCCAGCAAGCGCCGAAACAAGCGCAACTGGTTTTGCGTGTACTCGCCGTGAACGCTTTCCGCCTGCGCAAAATGCGACAGCACCCCCTCAAGCTTGAGCGCCCTCAGCTCGCCCAAGGCCGCAAGCCACGATTCGACTGCCGCGGCAAGAAGGCCGATGCGGTGCATCCCCGTGTCCACTTTTAGGTGAAAGTTGAGCGCGAGCGCCCGCGCGCGCGCCGCTCCTTCCACGGCGCGCAGCATCTCCAGGCTCGAGATCACCGGGGTCAACCGATTCGCGACCACCTCGTCGAGCTGCCCGGGGTAAGTTCCCGCCAAAACCACAATGGGCGCGCCGATCCCCGCCCGGCGAAGCTCGACGCCCTCCTCGACGGTGGCGACGCCAAACGCGTCGCTGCCTTCCTTTTCCAGGATGCGCGCGACCGCGGTCGCCCCATGCCCGTAGGCGTTGGCTTTGACCACGCAGAGAATCTTGACGCCGGCGCCGGTCCTTTGTCGGATCGTGCGGAAATTGGCCCGCAGCGCCGCCGCGTCGACGTAACAGCGCGTCGGGCGTCCCTCGCTCATTTGCGCTCCTTCGGCTCCGCGACTCTACGATACCTTCGATCCGGCGGCGACCGCCTTCTCCGGACTTAAGATGACAATTCGGTCGCCATCGCTGGCGGCAAGCAACATGCCTTGGCTTTCCACGCCGCGAAATTGCGCGTATTGGAGATTGGCAACGACGACAATTTGCCGGCCGACAAGCTCATCCGGCGCGTAGGAGCGCCGGATACCGGCGACGATCTGCCGTTCCTCTTCGCCCAGATCGACGCGCAGCACCAGCAGCCGGTCGGCATTCGGGTGAACCTCGGCGCTCTTAACCGTCCCGACCCTCAGATCGAGCTTGCGAAATTCTTCGATCGGTATCATGACAACCTCGCGCTTAAGCGCTCGATAATTTTTTCCTGCACGCCATCGAAGCCCCCGTTGGACATGACCAGGATCACGTCTCCGGGAGCGGCGTTTTCGCCGATGTAAGCGGCGATCTCGTGCGCGGTCGGCAGATGAAGCGCGGCGCAACCGTTTTGGCTCAATTGACCGATGCGGCTAACGACCTCGACCGGCGAGAGCCGCTCGCTTTGCGGTATTTTCTCGGGCTGGTAGAGACCGGCAACGATGACCCGGTCGGCTGCCGCCAGAGCCTGAGCAAACTCCGCAACAAAAATCTTTCGTCGGCTCGTTTGGCTCCGCGGCTCGAAGACGGCCCACAGCCTTCGGCCCGGGTAGGCCGCCCTCACGGCGGCGATCGTCTCGCTCACGGCGGTCGGATGGTGGGCGAAATCGTCGATGAGCGTGACCCCGCTGATCGTGCCTTTGACTTCCTGGCGCCTTCTGACGCCGGAAAAAGTTGCCAGCGCGCGCGCCAAAACCGCGCGCTCGATTCCCAGCTCCCGTCCGAGCGCATAAGCGGCAAGCGCGTTGGCCACGTTGTGCCGCCCCAGCAGCGTTGTCTCCAGAGAGGCGTCGGGGGCGCCGCGATAAAACGCGTCAAAGAGCGTCCTTTCGCCGCGAAATTCGACATTGCGCGCCTCCCAGTCCGCCTGGCGGCCGCCGTAAAAGACCACGCGAGCCTGCGCGCCCTGGCACACCTCGCGCACGCTCGCGTACTCAGAGGAGGCGACGATGAGCCCCCCACGGGGCACAAGCGCGACCAACCCGCGAAAAGCCTCTTTAAGGTGCTCGAGGTTGCGATAGATATCGGCATGGTCGAACTCGATGCTCGTGAGAACGACGGTCTCGGGCTTATAGTGCAGGAACTTGGGCCCCTTGTCGAAAAAGGCGGTGTCGTACTCGTCGCCTTCCATGACGACCCATTCGCCGCTTCCCAGGGCAAAGCCGGTTTGGAAATTGAGCGGAATACCGCCGATAAAGAAGCTCGGCTCCCACTTCGCCTCCTTGAGCGCCCAAGCGAGGAGGGAAGCGGTCGTGGTCTTGCCGTGCGTGCCCGCGACCACGATCGATTTTTTTGACCCGATCAGAAAGCGGTTGAGCGCTTGGGGAAGCGAGAGATACGGAAGCCCGCGCTCAAAGACCGCGCGCGCTTCGGGATTGTCGCGCGAGATCGCATTGCCGATCACGACGAGATCGGCGCTGGCCGGAATGTTCTCCGGCCGGTAGCCCGAGAAGACCTCGATTCCGAGCCCGGAAAGGAAAGTGCTCATCGGCGGGTAAATGTTCTGATCCGAGCCGGTCACCCGGTAGCCTTGCGCGTGCAACAGCCCCGCCAGCGACGCCATGCCGACGCCCGAGATCGCGACAAAGTGGACATGCTTTTGCGGCCGCGCTTCGTCTTTCATCCCAGGAGCCGCTCCATGATGAGATCGTGCGCGTGCGGCCGAAAAGCCCTGATCTTGTCGTTCTCTCTCGTCGGGTGAACGCGGTTGGTAAGAAGCACGATATGACAGTCCCGTTCCAGGTCCCACCAGATCGACGTGCCGGTAAAACCGAGATGGCCGACGCTTCGATTTGAAAAATACCTGCCGCTCGAAGAGTTCTCCCGCGACGGCGTGTCCCAGCCCAGCGCGTACGTCCAGCCCGCGACGGTCTGGTCGCGGCGAAAAAACTCGCGCATCAGCGCTTCATCCAAAAACGCGTCTTTTCCGCGGTAGCAAGCGCGCAACCGGCAAATCAGCCGGTGAATGTCGCGCGCCGACGAAAACAGGCCCGCGTGGCCGGCTACGCCGCCCATCGCGTACGCGTTTTCATCATGGACTTCGCCGCGCAAGACCCGCGCGCGCCAAGGACAGCGCTCGGTCGCCACAAACGCGCCGCTGGGGCGCAATCTGCCGCCGTTGAAAAACGTGCCCTTGAGCTTTAGCGGCGCAAAAATTTTCTCCTCGCAGAATCGATCCAGATCCAGACCCGTGACCGTCTCGACGAGCTCGCCGAGCAAGATAAATCCGAGGTCGCTATAGATGCCCCGGCTTCCGGGACTTGCCTCCAGCCGCTCGTCCCGCACCCGGCGGTAAACATAGGCTTTCGCCTGCGGCGCGCCGACCCAGCTCCCGCCGGCGCTGTCCATCGCCGCAAGCTCGCGATAGTACGCCCGCCACGCGGGCAGCCCCGAGGTGTGCGCGAGAAGCTGCCGCGGCGTAAATTGCGGCATGTCGCTAGCGCCTAAAAAATCACGCGCGGGCTCGTCGAGCGCAATCCTATTTTCCTGCACCAGTCGCATGACAGCCGTCGTTGTTGCGAGCGGCTTTGTGAGCGAGGCGACATCGAAGAGGTCGTCGATTTCCATCGGCTCGCGATCGGGCGTCAAAGAGCGGTAGCCGAACGCGCGCTCAAAAACGACCTCCTCACCCTTCGCCGCGAGCACAACCGCGCCGGGAAAGACCCCCTGACGGACCGCTTCCTGGAAGGCGGATTCGACCCGCCCAAAATCTAATTTCGCGCCGTGGACAAGGATCACGACCGACTCCTGGCGGCTAAGTCTCGACCGGCGCCTCGACCAGCGAGACGACGCCCCGGGTTCCGTCCACGGTCACTCGGGCGCCGATTGGAACAAGCAGGTTCTCATCGCCGTGGCCTGCCGGAAAGCCCCACACGACCGGATACGGCGCCCGCTCGAAAAGCTCACCGATGATATCGCTTAGCTCTCTTTCGCCGTTTCCTTCGCACCCGGCGAAATGACCAAAAATCAGCCCGCGAATGCCGGCAAACTTCCCCGCCATTTTGAGATGGGTGAGCATCCGCTCGATCCGGTACGGCTTTTCGCCCACGTCCTCGATAAAAAGAACCTTGTCTTTCGTCTCGATCTCGTAGGGCGTTCCCAACGTGGTCACGAGAAGGGAAAGACAGCCTCCGGCGAGCTCGCCTTGGGCAAGTCCCTTCTGCACGCTTCGAAGCGGGCCGATTTCCCAGTTGGATTGCTCGCCCGAGAGCGTCCGCCAGAAAAACTCCTTTGTCCTGCCGGTTAAACCGCGCGCGATATCCATAGCGACCATCGGACCGTGAAAGGTTACAAACCGGCCTCGCTGCGCGAGCCAATTCACGAGCACGGTCACGTCGCTAAAGCCGACGAAAATCTTCGCCGAGAACCGCAGGCGCGCCGGATCCAAAAGCGGCAAAAGTTGCGCCGAGCCAAAGCCGCCGCGCGCGCAGAAAATCGCCTTGATGTCCGGCCGGAGAAAGAACTCTTCCAGCGCCTGGGCGCGAAGCTCTTCGCTACCGGCGAGATAGCCCTTCTTTTCGGTTAGCCCGCGCGATAGCTCCACCTCGAAACCCCGTGCGCTTACGGCCTCGACGCCCCGCCGGAGCTCGTCGGGATCGACGGCTCCGGCGGTGGCCACCACGCCGATTTTATCGCCGGGCCGTAAAGCCCGTGGCTTGATAAGCTTCACCGGGGGTTTTCCACAACCAGGTCAAGGCGGCTTCCATGCGGCGGCGGCCGCCTGTGGATAACTTCTTTCCGGCTTCGGCCGGTATGACCTCCATTTCGCGGAGAGCGCCAAAAACCTTCCATTTTCTTCACCATTTGGCGTTTAGCGCGCCGCAGAGCCACAGGCTTGACAAACGCCGGACCATGCGGCTAACCAGTAAGACCGACAGAAGTCGTTCAGGTTTGTCCACAGCGCTTTCGCTCCTGGTCCACAAGTTCTCCACAGGACGCCATGCGACCCGAGCAGATCGAAAGACTCGCCGAGCTGATCGTGCACGAGCTTCTCAAGACAAAGCTCCTCGTCCTGAAGGCCGACCTTGCCGCGGCAAAAAGCAAGATCAAGGACATTATACAGAAAAATTTCGCCGAGGAGCAGCAGATTGAGGAAGAGGCGCGAAATCTCGTCGCGGCCAGCAAAGGCGCGATGAAGGATATCGACGAGCACCGCATGTTCGTGCTGGTCAAGCAAAAGCTTGCGCAGCAGCGAGGGTTCGTTCTATGAGCCACATTTCCGAGGCGCGCATCTCCCGGCTGGCGCATCTCGTCGTGGATGGTCTGCGGGAGGCCAACATCGCGGAGTTTCCCAACGAGCCCGCGGCCTTGCGCGATATCAAGAAGGTATTGGCGCAGTACTTTAGCCGCGAAGTCGCGATCGACGAGACCGTGCGGCGCAAGATCCAGTCGCTGTCCCGCCCGGTGCCGCCCGGCAGCCGCGAATGGGAGGTGCTTTACCGCAAATACCGCGAGGAGGAGCTCAAAAAACGCCGGGACAGGTAACGCGAGAGCTTGACAGGGTAGCGAACTCGGCTTAGAGATATAGCGTAACTTTCCGCGGCACGCATCTCTCTATTTTTCCTGAGAACATTGCGGCGATCGCCCGCAGTAAACCGTTAGGTAGGAAGGAGGAAGCATGAAGATCAGGCCACTGCAGGACCGCGTCATCGTCAAGAGGATCGCGGAAGAGGAGAAGAGCTCGGGCGGGATCATCATCCCGGACACCGCGAAAGAGAAGCCGCAAGAAGGAAAAGTCGTCGCGGTGGGCAAAGGAAAACTTGACGAAGACGGCAAACTGATTCCGCCGGAGGTCAAGGTGAACGACCGGGTCCTGTTCGGCAAATACTCCGGGACCGAGGTCAACATCGAAGGCGAAGAGCATCTCATTCTTCGCGAAGAAGATATTTTGGGCATCGTGGAAAGCTAGTCGATCAAGAGCTTCGAATTGGAGGGCACGCTATGGCAGCTAAGATGCTGAAGTTCAACCGCGACGCGCGCGAGGCGATCCTTCGCGGCGTCAACATCCTCGCCGACGCGGTGACGGTCACCCTGGGGCCGAAGGGACGCAATGTCGTTCTCGACAAGGCGTTCGGCGCCCCCAACGTTACCAAAGACGGCGTTACGGTCGCGAAGGAAATCGAGCTGGAAGACAAGTTCGAAAACATGGGCGCGCAAATGGTCAAAGAGGTCGCCAGCAAGACCTCCGAAGTCGCGGGCGACGGCACGACCACGGCCACCGTGCTGGCGCGGCAGCTCTACGCCGAGGGGCTTAAGATGGTTGTCGCCGGCCACGACCCGATGGCGCTCAAGCGCGGCATCGACAAGGCGGTCGCGGCGGTCGTGGAGGAGCTCAAAAGTATCTCCAAGCCGACCAAGGACCCCAAGGAAATTGCCCAGGTCGGAACGATCGCGGCCAACAACGACAAAACGATCGGTGAAGTCATCGCCGAGGCCATGAACAAAGTGGGCAAAGAAGGCGTCATCACGGTCGAAGAGGCCAAGGGGCTGGAGACGACCCTCGAGGTGGTCGAGGGCATGCAGTTCGATCGCGGCTATCTTTCGCCTTACTTTGTGACCGATCCCGAGCGCATGGAGGTGGTGCTGCAAGACGCCTATATTCTTATCCACGAAAAAAAGATCTCCAACATGAAGGAGCTCTTGCCGGTCCTGGAGGAGATTGCCAAGACGGGCCGGCCATTTCTGATCATCGCCGAAGAGGTCGAGGGCGAAGCGCTGGCAACGCTTGTCGTCAACAAGATTCGCGGCATCCTGCAGTGCGCCGCGGTCAAGGCGCCCGGCTTCGGGGACCGGAGAAAGGCGATGCTCGAGGACATCGCGGTGCTCACGGGCGGCAAGCTCATCGCCGAGGAGCTGGGACTCAAACTCGAAAACGTAAAGCTACAGGATCTCGGCAGAGCCAAGCGGGTCGTCGTCGATAAGGACAACACGACTCTGATCGACGGCGCAGGGAAAAAGAGCGATATCGAGGCCCGGGTGAAACAGATCCGGGCGCAGATCGACGAGACCACCTCCGACTACGATCGCGAGAAACTCCAGGAGCGGCTCGCCAAGCTGGTCGGCGGGGTCGCGGTCATCCACGTCGGCGCCGCAACGGAAGTCGAGATGAAGGAGAAGAAGGCGCGCGTTGAAGACGCACTTCATGCGACGCGCGCGGCGGTCGAGGAAGGCATTGTGCCGGGCGGCGGCGTCGCGCTGCTCCGCTCGGCGGCGGCTCTCGAAAAGCTCAAGGTGCCCGAAGACGAGAGAGCCGGAGTCAACATCGTCCGGCGCGCGCTCGAAGAGCCCCTAAGACGAATCGCCAGCAATGCCGGCGTCGAGGGCTCGATCGCTCTGCAGAAGGTAAAAGAGGGCAAAGGGGCGTTCGGCTTCAACGCCGCAACCGAGGAGTACGAGGATCTCCTCAAGGCCGGCATCATCGATCCGACGAAGGTGGTGCGCACGGCGCTCCAAAACGCCGCTTCCGTGGCGGGTCTGTTGCTGACGACCGAGGCCATGGTCGCCGAAATCCCCGAAGAAAAGGCCGCGCCGCCGATGCCTCCGGGCGGCGGCATGGGCGGCATGGGCATGATGTAACCGGTCCGGCTCGGCCCGGCCTGGACCTTCCAGGCCGGGCTTTTTTTACCTTCGGTCGCGCCGGCGGCAAAAAAAAAGACCCGATCAAAAATCGCTCAGCGCGCCCGGTAGCGCTGAACGCGCTTTATTTCCCCCTCTACCTTGACTCAATCTCCCTTTCATACTACGCTCAAAGAAGTTTTCTCCTGAAAAAATCGTAGCTTATTCCTCCACCGCCGCATGTTCGAAGCCCTCTCCGAAAAGCTGGAACTGACCTTTAAGAAACTTAGGGGTCAGGGAAAGATCACCGCCAACAATATTCAGGAGGCGCTGCGCGAAGTGCGCTTGGCGCTGCTTGAAGCCGACGTAAACTATAGGGTCGTAAAATCCTTCCTCGACGCGGTCACGGCCAAAGCGTTGGGCCAAGACGTCCTGCAAACCCTGACGCCGGACCAACAGTTCATCAAGATCGTCCGAGACGAGCTCACCTCTCTCCTCGGGGCCACCCAGACGGAGCTAAGCCTGAAGGGAACCCCGCCGGTGACCATCATGCTGGTAGGTCTGCAGGGCTCCGGAAAGACAACCACCGCCGGGAAGCTCGCCTTGTATCTCAAGCGGGAGAAAAAGCGCACGCCCTACCTGGTCCCGGCCGATATGCAGCGGCCCGCGGCCGTGCAGCAGCTCCAGACTCTGGGGCGGCAGCTCGGCATACCGGTGCACGACTCCAAAGCCGGCCTTTCGGCCGTGGCGGTGGCTCAAGAGGCGCTCGCGCGCGCGCGCAGCCACTTCTTCGATGTCGTCATTCTCGACACCGCCGGCAGGCTTCACATCGACGAGGCGCTGATGCAGGAGCTAAAACAGATAAAGGAGCTCGTGCGTCCGCAGCACATTCTCATGGTGGCCGACGCGATGACGGGACAGGACGCGGTCAAGCAGGCGCAAGCGTTCGACCAGATGCTCGACTTAACCGGCATCATCTTGACGAAGCTCGACGGCGACGCGCGCGGCGGCGCGGCGCTGTCGATGCGCCAGACGGTGGGCAAGCCGATCCTGTTTTCCGGCATCGGCGAGAAATTGGAGGCGCTCGAGCCGTTCTATCCCGATCGGCTCGCGTCGCGGATTTTGGGCATGGGCGATGTCCTGTCGCTCATCGAGAAGGCGCAAAGCGCTTACGAGGAAAAGGAAACGCTTCGGCTCGAGCGGCTGGCGAAAAAAGAATTTTCGCTCGCGGATTTTCAGGAGCACCTGCGCGCGATCAGCAAGATGGGTTCGCTCGGCGAGATCCTGGAGATGCTGCCAGGGAGCAAAAAGCTTGCGGGCAGCGTCGATCTCAACCAGGCCGAAAAGGAACTCAAGCGCGTCGATGCCATCATCAATTCGATGACGCCCCAGGAAAGGCGCCAGCCCGCCATTCTAAACGGCAGCCGCCGCCGCCGCATCGCGCGCGGCAGCGGAACCACCGTCACCGACGTCAATCGCCTGGTCAAACAGTTCTTGGAGATGAAAAAGATGATGCAGCGGATGCAGCGCCTGGGCGCGCGCCGTTTCTTCGGCCGGCTTCCCGGTCTAACTCACTGAGAGGAAATGAATCCATTATGAGCGTGAAAATACGTTTAAAGAGGTTTGGCGCAAAAAAGCGCCCGTTCTACCGTATCGTTGTGAGCGACTCGCGCTCGCCGCGCGACGGCCGCTTCGTCGACCAGGTCGGCACCTATGATCCCAAATCCTCGGGCGTCAAGGTGAATGCCGAAAAGATCGACCGCTGGCTGAAGCGGGGAGCGCAACCCACGCCAACCGTCAAAAACCTGCTCAAGAAAGCGAAAGTCGCCCAGGCAGCCGCAAATCCCTGATCTCGCTTGGAATTAGACCGGTCGAAAGGCTTTCGTATGCGAACCGGTGGGGCAAAATCCGACGACGGTCGCCAAAACGGATTTAGCGGAAGGAATTCTCCGGAGCTGGACGCGGCGACCGCGATCAGCCCGCAGCCTTTTCCAACGGCCTGGTAATTTCGACAGGAGGTGACCTCCTTCATGAAAGAGCTGGTTCAGTATCTCGCGAAGTCACTGGTATCGCATCCTGAGGCAGTGGAAGTCAAAGAAACGCAAGGCGAGACCGCGTCGGTTTTGGAGCTGAAGGTTGCCAAGGAAGACCTCGGCCGAATCATCGGGAAGCAAGGCCGCACAGCCAAGTCCATTCGCACGATTCTCAACGCCGCCGCTTCCAGGGCAAATCGCAAGGTGGTGTTGGAGATCGTCGAAGAAAAATAATCCCACCGCTCAGCGCACCCAAGGGAGGCTGATCACCCTTGATTCCCGTGGGCGAGTTGGTAACCACGCATGGGATTCGAGGCTGGTTGAAGCTCCACCCCTACAATCCGCAAACCGAGTCCCTCGCGTCGCTCAAGCGGGTCTGCCTGGAAAAGGGAGGGAGATCGGCGGAGTTTTTCGTCGAAGCCTGCAAAGCGTTCAAACGCGACTTTTTGCTTAAGCTCCGCGGCGCCGATACGATCGCCGAGGCCGAGCCCTGGGTTGGTTCGGTGGTTCTCGTCGACGAAAGCGACCTGGAGCCGTTGAAGCCCGGCGAGTACTACTATCACCAGATCATCGGCTTTGACGTGTTTGACCGCGAGGGACGCTGGCTGGGCAAGGTCGCGCGCATCTGGGCGAAGGGAGGAGGCGACCTTTACGTTCTCGAGGGAGCGGAAAAGGAATACTTGATTCCAGCCACGGCGGAGATCGTCGACAAGGTGGACCTGGCCGAGCGCAAAATCCTCGTTCAGCCTCCGCCGGGATTGCTGGATCTTTAAGCCTCTGAGCTAAGCCGAAGGATCGGCCCGATTTTCCTGTCCACGGACTTCCCCATGATTCGCTTTAGCGTCATCACTCTGTTTCCTGGAATCTTCGCCTCCCCCCTGAGCCACAGCATCCTCAAGAAGGCGCAGGAGAAAGGGCTTGTCTCCATCGAGCTTGTCGACTTGAGAGCCTACGCCACCGACCGCCATCGCGTCACGGACGATTATGCGTACGGCGGCGGCCAGGGCATGGTGATGAAACCGGAGCCGCTGGTTGCGGCGATCGAGGATCTGCGCGCGAAGCTCGGCGGCCCGCGCGTCATCCTTCTTGCGCCCCAGGGAAAAGTCTTCACGCAACAGGAGGCCAAGAGGCTTTCGGGCGAAAAGAACCTCGTCCTCGTCTGCGGCCGCTACGAGGGCGTGGATGAAAGGGTGAAAAACTTCGTCGACGAGGAGCTCTCGATCGGCGATTACACGCTAAGCGGCGGCGAGACCGCCGCGCTTGTGATCATCGACGCCGTCGCGCGCCTCGTCCCGGGCGTTCTCGGCAACGCGCGCTCCGCGGCGGAGGATTCGTTTTCCGACGGTCTTCTCGAATACCCGCAGTACACGCGGCCGGAAGAGTACCGCGGCATGAAAGTTCCCGAGGTGCTGCTCTCGGGCGATCACGAGCGCATCCAAGCGTGGCGCCGGATGATGAGCCTGAAAATGACCTACGAACGGCGGCCGGATCTGTGGCGCAAAGCCGCCCTCACGCCGGCGGAAAGAAAGACTTTCGCGACAACCGCCCCGGTCTATGCCGCCCTGATCCATCATCCCGTGTACGATAAGAACCGCGAAGTCGTGACCACGGCGATTACCAACATGGATATTCACGACATCGCGCGCGCCGCCTGCACCTACGGCCTGAGCGCGCTTTACGTCGTCCATCCCGTCGAGGGTCTACAAAGGCTTGCGGCAAAGATTATCCATCACTGGGAGCACGGCTACGGCAGCGAGTACAATCACACGCGCAAGGTGGCGCTCGCGCTCGCGCGCCTCAAGGCAACGCTCGATGACGCCATCCTGGAAATCGAGCACGAATGCGGCGCAAAGCCGGCTCTTGTGGCCACCTCGGCCAGGGAGCACGGCCGCAAAGTCTCTTTCGCCGACATGAAGGAAATGCTAAGAAAGGAGCGCCGCCCATTTCTTTTTCTCCTTGGAACCGGCTGGGGACTAACCGAGACGGTGCTGGCTCAAGCGGATTATATCCTTGAGCCGATCACGGGAAGAAGCGACTACAATCATCTGTCTGTGCGATCGGCCGCCGCGATTATTTTCGACCGCCTTTTGGCGTAGGCGACGCGCGCCGGCAAAAAAAAGGAGGAGCTATGAACATCATCGACAGCTTGGAAGCCGAACAGGTCAAAAAACCGGCGCCGAAGGTGCGCCCGGGAGAAACCGTGCGCGTCTACGTCAAGGTGGTCGAGGGAGAAAAGGAGCGCACCCAGGTCTTCGAAGGCGTGGTGATCGGCGTCTCGGGCAAGGCCAACCGCGAAACTTTCACGGTAAGAAAAGTCTCCTACGGCGTGGGAGTAGAAAGAATTTTTCCGCTCCACTCTCCGCGGATCGAGAAAATCGAGGTCGTGGCGCGCGGCAAGGTGCGCCGCGCCAAACTCTACTACCTGAGAGGGCGTAAAGGGAGAGAGGCGCGGATCTCCGAGGAAACGCGCTAAGTGGATCTGTTTGACCGCGCCCCCGCCGCCAAGCGCTCTGAGCGCGCGCCGCTCGCGGAGCGGATGCGCCCCAAAAGCCTCGAAGAATTCGTGGGACAGGAGCATCTGCTGGGGCCGGGAAAGCTCTTGCGCGAGCTGGTTCTGGCGCGCCGGCTCCATTCGCTTTTGTTCTGGGGCCCTCCGGGATGCGGCAAAACCACCCTGGCGCAGATCCTCGCGTCGGAAAGCGGCGCGCATTGCGTCCATTTTTCGGCGGTATCCTCCGGCGTCAAGGACTTAAAGAAAATCATCGACGACGCCGAGCGTCTGCACCGCTTGGGAACCGCCACGGTTCTCTTTGTCGACGAGATCCATCACTTCAACAAGGCGCAGCAGGACACGTTCCTGCCCTACGTCGAGCGCGGCACAATCGTACTGATCGGCGCCACGACGGAAAACCCTTCCTTTCAGGTGATCGCGCCCCTGTTATCGCGCTGCCAGGTGCTCGTTCTCTATCCGCTTGCGGCCGATGAGATTGGGCAGATCATCGATCGCGCGCTCCAGGATACGGACAGAGGCCTCGGCGGGCTCGGGCTATGGCTCGAACCCGGCGCGCGCGAGTTTCTCATCCAGCAGGCGCAAGGCGACGCGCGCGTGGCGCTCAACGCGCTGCAGACGGCGGCCGCGATCGTCGGCGCGCGCAGGGCAGGCTCGGCCATTGATCTCGCCGTGATAAAGGAAGCGCTGCAAAAAAAGCCGATTCTCTACGACAAGAGCGGCGAAGAGCACTACAACGTCATTTCCGCGTTCATCAAGAGCCTGCGCGGGAGCGACCCCGACGCCGCGCTCTATTGGCTCATGCGCATGCTCGAGGCGGGCGAGGATCCGCTTTTTATCGCGCGCCGGATGATCATCTTTGCCGCCGAGGATATCGGTAACGCCGACCCGCAAGCGCTCCAGGTGGCCGTCGCCGCCAAGGATGCTTTTCACTTCGTGGGCCTTCCCGAAGGCAAAATTCCGCTCGCCCAGGCGACGACTTATCTTGCGACCGCGCCCAAATCCAACGCCTCCTACAAAGCGATGCTTGCCGCCGAAAGAGACGTTGGCGAGAAAGGAGCCCTGCCGGTGCCGCTTCATCTGCGCAACGCGCCCACTCCGCTCATGGAGAAGCTCGGCTACGGGCAAGACTACCGCTACGCCCACGACTTTCCCGAACACATCGCGCCGCAGGAGCACCTCCCCGAGGAGCTAAAAGACAGAAAGTATTACTTCCCCTCGGATTCCGGCTTCGAGAAAACCATCCAAGAACGGCTCAAGAACTGGGAGAAGATGAGAAAGGACCGCAAGCCTGCCGAGGGCTGATGCCCGCTGGCGCCTCATGGTATTCGCCTTTCAGCTCTTGAGCTTGGCAAACCCGTCTCACACGTCGGCTCAGCCGCGGTTCTCCAAGCCCTCGTCGCCAGGCTGGGCGGCTGATTTTTGATCCGGCCAGTTCTTTCCCGTATCAGGTTTCTAAAAGGCCGAGGCCCTGAAGCTGCCCCGCCACCGCCGGCTCCGTAGCCCGTCCCAACTGACGAGATCTGCCCGAGATATCCGATGATTTGTCAAGCGACAGCTTCCTGAGTCCAAGGAAAGCTAAATCGCGGCTGGGGTTAAGTTTGCAGTGTACTTTGGGTCCCGCTTACGGCGTTACCGGCGGGGGAGGCTTTCTCTTTTCTTCTTCCTTTTTCTCCCTTTCCAGCTCGCGGGCGACGGTGGAGAGCTTTTCTTTGAACTCGCGCGTGACGTCGCGCGCCTCTTGAACGTTGCGGATCACGCGCGGCGTAACCAGCACGATCAGCTCCGTGCGGTCGATCTCGTCCGAAGTCCTGCCGAAAAATCGCCCGAAGATCGGCAGGTCCATCAGGTAAGGGATTCCCGTGCGCGTGCGGCTCTTTCGGTCGGTGATGATTCCGCCGAGGACGAGCGTCTCGCCGTCCTGAACGATCGCCGTCGTCTCGGTATCGCGCGTGTCAAACGACGGAAACGAGTCGCGTCCCACAATCACATTGCTGCCGCGCTGGCTCACCTCGGCTTTGATCTGCAGGTGCACCAGCCCTTGCGAGTTGACCTGAGGAATGATCGTGAGAATTCGCCCCGTGTTCCGGTACTGAATCGTCGTGCTCGTCGAGATCGCTTCGGAAGAGACGACGGTGCCGGTTGGGATCGGCTCCTCGGTGCCGACCTGGATGCGCGCGGGGCGGTTATCGGAGGCGAGAATGCTCGGCGACGAAAGGACCTTCACGCGCGAGTCCGAGAGCAGCGCGTTGATAAAGGCCTTGAAGTCATGGCTTCCGATCACGCCGCTCACGCCGCTGCCAAACTGCGTGAGCCCGCTTGCCGCGGCCGCGGGCAAGCTCCCGGTTCGAAGCGCGCCGCCCGCGCCAAACGTCTGGCCGAAAATGGTGGGGTTAATTTTGCTCAGAATCTCATATTCGATTCCCAAAGACTGATCGTCGGTAAGCGTCACTTCAAATACCATCGCGTCGAGCAAGACCTGGCGCGGGATCTGATCGAGGTCTCTTAGAATATTTCTAATGTTTTGAAATTCTTGCGCCGTGCCGTAGATGATGAGCGAGTTGGTCGCGGGGTCGGGAACGATGCGCAGCTGCTCTTCCGGCTTGGGCGCCCCCGGTGGCGTCGGCCGGGGCTGGGCTGGAGGGGTGACCGGCGGCGTCACCGGCGCCGGGGCCGGCGTCGACGGCGCGGGCGCGACCGCAAAGGCGCCGCCCATCGCTTGCGGCGCGCCGGAGCTCGGCCCATAGAGCGGCGGCTGCTGCGTTCGGCTCGGCGCCAGGCCGCCCGCGGCTCCCGGAGTTGTCAGCGTGGTTCCCCGATGAAGATCCTGCAGGGTCTTGGTGGGTTCCCTCCTGCCGGCCGTGGCCAGGCCGAGCGCCTGGCTCAGGACGTCGGCCAAGTCGGTCGCTTTGCCGTTCTCCACCGGATAGATGAAAATCTTTCTTCCCGGCCCTTCACCCAAAGTGTCGATGCGCTCGAGCCAGCGCTGCACGTAGGTCCAGGCGGCGTCGCTATGGCTGATCACGAGCAATTGGTTGATGCGCGTGACCGGAATGAATTGCGCGGCAAACCCTTCGGCCTGCGTCGCCGACGAAGCGTACGCCTGCATGATCTTGGTCATCTCGCTGGCCAAATCTTCCGCGCTCGCGACCTTCGGCTGATAGAGCTCCATCCGCGTTCCCGCGAAGGTATTGACGTCGATCAGCTCTTTAATCTCCATCAATCGCTGGATGTTGGACGGCAAATCCACGATGACGAGGAAGTTGCCGCGGGGAAAGTCGAGGATCTCGCCTCCGGGAGTGACAAACGGCGTGAGGAGCCTCTTCATCTCCGCGACGGTGAAAAAACGCACCGGCGCCACTTGCAGCGCAAAGCCGTCCTCTTTGTTCCGGCCGATCGGGCGGGCGACACCCTTGCCGTCTTTGATCGGCGCGATGCGATAGATATCGCCGCTCTTGACGGCGACCGCGCCGTTGATCCGCAAAATGTGGTGAAAAATCGGAAACAGATCATCCTGGCGGATCGGCTCCGCGCTGTAAATCGTGACCGTCCCTTTGACCTCCGGATCGATCGTGTAGTTGATGCGCAGGTGCTGGGCCAAAATATGGATGACCTCGACCAGATCGGCGCGGTTGAAGTTAAGCGAGATCATGTCGCCGCGCGGCGCGCGCGGCGGTAAAAGCCGCCGCTCCGGCGCGCGCGGGCCCGCGGGCGGTTGCGTCCGTGGCGGCGGCTGCGGCACGCTCGGCGGCTCCTCGCTCTCAGGCTCTTCGGCTTCCGGCTCCTCTTGCGCCGCCGAAACCGGAGCGAGAAAGAGCCAGCTCAAGAAAAACCCGAAAAGCAAAAGTCTAACGAAACGTATTTGAAATTCTGAATGCAAGAACCCCTCGTTACAGCCCTGCGGGCTTACTCGCAGACTCGGATTAAAACCGACCGCCCTGAGTAGGCAGCGTGCAACGCTGCCGTACCGAAGGGTACAGCCCTGCGGGCTTACCCGCAGACTCGGATACCAAATTGCCGACTGTTCCGAGTCCTTAGCTACCGCGACCTCCGACAAAGCTCGGCGCGGATACTCAAAGATCCGGGTATCTGGAGTGGCGCGAAAGCGCGTAGCGAGGGGACCGGGCAGCGAGGGGAGAAGGCTTCTTACAGTAGATCTGTCAAACATTTCTGAGGATACGATCTAACGCCATCGTCCGTTTATTCACGCTCGCGCGGCGCAGCCTCGCCGGGAGCCCGCCGCGGCACCATGGCGGGCACGCGCGGCCCGACCGGCACGGGGGCCTTCACCCGGTCCTTGCTCTCTTCGAGCTTGCGCATGAAGTCCAACGCGACTTCGACCTTGGTCGCGCCGCGCGTAAAGACCACTTTCTGCTCCTGGATGTCCGTGAGCTTGAATCCCTCGAGCGTATCGCCGAGCTTGAGCCGGATCTGACCGGGCTGGGCTGCCGGCGTCTTTCCGGGAGCGGAGCGCGCTTCGGGAGCGTCCTGCAAAATCGCGTAGCGGCTGCTGCCTAAGATGGCGGTCCCGAGAAGCGCCATATTTCTTATCCGCTGCGCCGCCGCCGATTGGATCTCGCCCTCCTTGGTTCGGCCCTGACCGCGTTCGGGATCGAAGAGGTTTCGCTCGACGATGGTTTTGGTGCTCGCCATCACCGGAGCCGGCGCTGGAGGGCGCGCGCTTTCCGCGGCCGCCGCCGGCTTGTCTTTGCCAGGGGCCGGAAGCTCCCACGGCCCTTCTTCCCAAACCTCGTACGCTCTGAGCCCCGCCAGCCCAATGAGGAGCACAAGCGCCAGACTCAAGACGGAAGAACGTGTTAAGATACTTTTCGCCTCCGCCTAAAAGGCGCCCCTACTCTAACTTCGAAGCGCCTTTACGTCAAACAAAGACTTACTGTTCCGCCGTTGCGGTGCCGCCGGAAGCTTTCGCGCGCGCTCCTTCGGCGCCCGCGCTTCCCGGCGCGCGCGCAAACCCGGCCACGATCAGGCTTGCCCGGAGATTTTGCGCCGGCGCGGCGGCAACGCCCGGCTGCGCGCGCACGCCCGCGGGCGTGAACAGCGAGCGGATGTTCAGCTCGCTAATCACGAGCAGCTTTTCCGCCGAGTCGAGCCCCCTGATCAGATTCACCACCTGCTCGAGCTGCCCGCCGATCTCGACCTGAATTGGAATTTTGGTGAAAGGGCCCATCGACTCCGGGTTGAGAACCCTTGTGGTGATAACCTGCACGCCGTCTTTGGCCGCCGCCGTCTGCAGAATTTCCTGCAGGTTGGACGCGCTGACCGACGGCGTGTCGCCGGCAAGCAGGACGGCCTCCAGCGCCTTGAGCTCGCCGCGGCTCTTTTCCAGTTCGGCTTCGATCTCCTTTTTTTGCGCCAGATAGCGCAGGTTTTTTGCCAGATGCTGCGGTTGCAGCTCGATCTCGCTTTTCACCCATTCACGGCGGGCAAGAAACGGATCGAGCAAGAAAAAGCGGCCCAAAACCAAGATCAGAATCGCCAGCGCGACAACGACGAGCCCCTTTTCGCGCCTGGAGAGTCTCTCCCAGATGCGCCTCACGGCTTTTTCCCTCCGCCCGCGGCGTTCTCCAGCTCCGCCTTGAGCGAAAACGTCTCCCGGTTATCCCGCCCGCGGTTGGACGGAGCGTTGAAGCCCACGTTTTTGAAAAGCACCGAGCGCTCGAGCAGGGGCACCAGATTGGAGGCGCTCTCGGCGCTCCCCTGGATCTCGACCGTGCCGTCGCGATAGCGCAGGTTCGAAAGGTAGGCGCTCGCCGGCACGATGCGCGAAAGTTCATCGAGAATCTGCAGCACCTCGCCGCGCCGCGCCTTGAGGGAGGAAAGAATGGCGAGCTCCTTCTTGATTCGGGTCATCTCGCTTTCCTTCTGCTGGAGCGCCGTCACTTCGGGCACGAGCTTTTGATTTTCCGCGCGGAGCTGGCTGAGCCGGTACTCGTCTCTGAGGGGGTAGCTTCCGCCCCAGGCGAGCAGCGCGAGCAGCAAAAGCGCGAGCAGAAAAACATTCAGCCGGGAGATTCCCCTTCCCTCCTCGCGCTGGGACGGATGGGGCAGGAGGTTGAGCGTGAGACGCGCCTCGCGCAGGCCGCGCAAAGCCACGCCGATGGCGGGCATCAAGTCATGATGGTCGATCTGAAAATCGGCGTTGAGCCTCTCTCTTCCCAGCCCGCTCAGGTCGGTGACGGCGTCGACGCCCACGATCGCCGCGAGCGCGTCTTTGGCGGCCTCGGATGTAAAGACGCGGGTATTGTCGGCTTTCACAGCCTGTACCAGCTCGCGCAAAGAGGCCTCGGCCCAGTCCGCCCGCGGCAGGCAGTAGGCAAACACCATCCGGTGACGCTGCCGCTTCCAGCCGTCGGGCTGAACATCGACGCCCACCATTTCCCAGTTGCCGTTCTGCGGATTGAGCAAGATGGCTGGCGCCGGCCCCGCGCCCTGGCAGAACAAAAGATAGTTGGCCTCCGCCGTCGCGCTCGTCTCCACGGCCCGCGGTCTGATCCCGAACACGGCGAGGACCTCGAGGATCTCGTCGACGGCGCGTTTGGGCGCCGCGAAGAGCAACACGGCGAGCTTGTCGCCGCGCTTGCCCGCCGCCAGGTAATCGAAATAGATCTCGTCGCGGCGAAACGGCAAAAGTCGGCTGACCTCGTAGTCGAGCACCTGGGACAGATTCTCCGCCACCGCCTGCGGCAAAAAAACCTGGCAGCTCACGGCCTGGTCGTGCGAGACGCAGAGATAGACCGGGTCGCGGCCGGGATCGAAGTGAGGCAACAGAGAGCGGATCGCCTGGCTCAGGTTGTGCCGCCGCGTCGCGCCATCGGGGCTCGGCTCGAGATCGCGCGCCTGCTGCTCGACCAGGCTCAGCCGGAACAGGTTCTTGCTCAGGCGCGCGAGCACGACCCGCCGGGGGCTGACCCAGAGGCCGACGCTTCTCAGAAAATCGGCGCGCGCAAGCGACTGCACCCACGGCGGCGTCATGGCTCGGTTCTCCCCAACGCGGCGGTGTCCTCGTCCACCCAGCGCAGGATTTCCACGTTGCGATTGCCGCCGACCAGCCTCACGGTGGCCCGAAGGCTTCGTCCGACGCGCGCTCCTTCCTGGTAGCCCACCGCCTCGACCGAGACGATCGACGGCGGCGTGAAAACAAAATAGCGCTGCACCAGATCGGCGGCAAAGGGCGCGACCAGGCGCGCGAGGTCGGCGAAAGTGCTCTCGGAAAGTTTTTTCCGCTCCACGACAAACCTCTCGGCCTCTTTGAGCGAGATTCCGAGAAGCGCGTGAATCACCGGTGCGGTCGCGGTGCGCAAGTTTACCCGAGCGAGCGGGCTATCGACCGTAAAGAGATCTTTAAGCGCGGCAAGCCGAGTGCCGTCCCGCTCGAGCCCGTAAAAGATTTCCGGCGTCACGCCTCGCACCCACAAAAGATCCTCGACCGTGTCAAACGGGCCGTTTTTGGCGCTGTAGGGATGCGGCCGGGCGCGGTAGTACTCGCTCTCGGCGCCGTTGGCGCGATGCAGATCATCGGCGTCGCGCCAATCCATGATGGAGTCGACGATCACGGCGGCGCGCTCGCGATCGATCCCGACGTTTCCGAGCACGCGGCGCAGCAGCTCTTCGTCGACGCGGTTTAGGTTGATTTTGCCGCCCTCGTCCAGCAGCCGAACGCGGTAGCGTCCCGTTCCCAGCTCGCCCTCGTTCCAGCTTCCGTCGGCCAAGGTGGCGGCCTGCGCGGCGGCGGGCCGCGCCTGAGACGACCCGAGCAAGCCGTGCATCGCCTGCGCGAACCCGGCGAGCGCCAGGTAGTAACCGTCGATATCCTCGCCGAAGCGCTGCGCGGCGAGCGCGTCTTCGCGCACCGAAGCGGAGAAGTTCAAGCCGGCGACAAAAAGGACGATAAAAAACCACAAAACAACGATCAGGACGACGCCGCTTTGCTTCTCGCCCCGCAAGGAGATCGCGAACCGCTTCACCGCACTAACGCCTTCACCATAATGGGAACGACCCATTCTCTTTTTACACCGCCGGGCGCGCTTAGCCTCAAGCGAACCGCGCGCGGCAGGCTCTTCGTTTCGGCGCCGTCCCAGCTGTCGACCCAGTCGGCGGCAGCACCGTCGGGCGGGAGATAGCGAATTTCGAACTCATCGACGGCCGGATAAAGAACCGTTCGGTTGCGATAACCCGAGATTTCATCGTCTTTGGAAAAACGGACCGGGATCTCTTCCTCGAGCGTGAGCGGATCGCCTTTTTCCCCGTCCCACTCGAGCGTAACCTTCGCGAGCCCCCTTCCGCCGAGGCCGCGCGAGAGAGCGGAAATGAAAGTCACGCGCGTTTGCTCGCCGTAAAAAAAGATCGCCTGGTCCTGCGGGGAACTCCGGTACGAAAAAGCGGAGCGAAAATAGCCGCCGACAAAGCTCCCGAGCATTCGTTCCCGCTGCCCGGCTTCCGCGGCGAGCGCGGCTTTGGCCGCGGCGCGCCGGCTCAGGTAGGTCGCGCTATAAAGAATCAGCGCGATCAGAGAGAAGATTGTGATCGCGAGGATCACCTCGATCAGAGTAAAACCTGAACGCGACCGGCTCGCCCGCCGCTTCATTGGCTCGCTTTCTTCGTCAACACGAGCGTCTTGAGCTCGAGCCGATTCTCTCGGCGCATGTCCCGGTAGCGGACCTCGACGCTGATCTCTTCGAGCGACCAGGGGCTTCCAAGCGAAAGCGGCGTTTCCACCGTCCCGGCTCGCAGGCGCCAGCGATTGCCGGACGGGAGCGAGCCGCTTTCCTCCCTCCCCGGGCCATAGACCAGCGCTTCGTCCATGACACTCTGACCGTCGAGCCGCGCCTGCGACACCTCGACGCTCCTTCCCGAGAGCCGAAGCCCGAGCGAGAAGACTTCGAGCACCGTGACGATCCCCAAGCCGACGATCGTCATCGCGACCACGACTTCGAGCAGCGTAAAGCCCGCGCGCCGTCCGCGCTTCGCTTCCCCTCGCATCGTCTCTAGCCTTGTTGGATGAAAACGCGGCCGGTCAGGGATTCGAGGTGGACGCTGTAGGTTGTCCCTGTCAGGTCCCCTTGAACGGCGACAACTCCGCCCGACACGCTGCCGTTCGGAAAGAACACAAACGTCCGCTCCTGGCGATCGCCCGGCTCCCCCCCGCTGATCTCGGCAAAATGGATCTCCGGCGCGAGATAGATTTTGCCGTCCCTGGTTTCATAGCTCCGCGCCGCGGCATCGATGGTGAGATACTGCGGGTAGCCGTCATAAAGCGCCCTTGCCCTGAGGCTTCGGGCCGTCGCGGCAAGGCCCAAAGCGGTCTTTTTTACCTCGCTCTCGCTCAAGCGTCGGTCGATGGCGGGAAGGACGATGAACATTCCCGCGCCGAGAAGCACAAGAACGAGGAGCAGCTCCACCAAGGAAAAACCGCGGGCAGCGCCGGGCCTAACGCGCATCGAGGAGAGGGCCTTTCTCTTACCCTTCCCAACTCGTAACATCGCGGTTGTCACCATCGCCGCCGGGAGCCTTGTCGGCGCCGTAGGAGAGCAGATCGTAGGGCCCGTGCTCGCCGGGGCTGCGGTAGATGTACGGGTTTCCCCACGGGTCCACCGGAACTTCTTTCTTTAAGTAGGGGCCGTCCCAGCGCTCGACTCCTCCGGGCTGGCGGCGCAGCGCCTCGAGCCCCTCCTGCGTCGTTGGATAACGCCCGACATCGAGACGAAACGTGTCCAGCGCCGTGCCCAGCAGTTCGATCTGCGCGCGCGCGGCTTTGACCTTCGCCTTTTCCTCCTGCCGGACGAATTGGGGCAAGACCAGCGCCGCCAAAAGACCGATAATTACCATCACGACCAGAAGTTCAATCAGTGAAAATCCGCCCGACCTTAAAAGCTTCATGGGCTCTTCTCTATCGCGCTCCCGGCAGGTCATAGATGCTTAGAATCGCCAGCAGCATGGATATCACGACTACCCCGATGACCAATCCCATGGCCAAAATCAGCACCGGCTCCAGAAGCGACGTGAGCCGCTTCGTCGTTCGCTTGACCTCGTCGTCGAAGTGATCGGCCACATTGTTGAGCATGCCTTCGAGCTTGCCGGTCTCCTCGCCGACGGCGATCATGTGCAACGCGAGCGGAGGAAAAATCTTGCTCTCCGTGAGCGGTCCCGTCATCCCCTTTCCCTCCCGCACTTTTGTTTGCACCTGGACGAGAGCGCGCGCGATCACGCGGTTCGCGACAATGCCCTGGACCGTCCCCAGCGCGTCCAGGAGCGGCACCCCGCCGCGAAGCAGCGCGCCGAGCGTGCGCGCAAAGCGCGCCACCTCGAGCTTGCGGAGCAGATCCCCGACGATCCAGAAGCGCAGCTTGAGGCTGTCCCAGGCCAAGCGCCCTTCGGGGTTGCGAATGTACAACGCAAAGCCGACGCCGCCGGCCAACAGGACCGGAAGCGCAACCCAACCGTAATGGCTCAAGCCCTCGCTAAAGCGGAGCATGAGCTTGCTCAACAAGGGCAGCGCCTGATCGACGTCGCGGAACAGTAAGGAAAACTTCGGGATGACGAAGAAAAAAAGGATGCTGAGCGAAACGGCGCCCACAAGGACCACCACCAGCGGGTAGGTGAGCGCCGAGCGAATGTCTTCTTTGAGCTCGAGCGAGCGGCTGAGATACTCCGCGAGATGGCGCAACACGCCCTCGAGCACGCCGCCGGATTCTCCGGCGCGGACCATGTTCACGTAAAGCCGGGGGAAGATCTCGGGATGCTCCGCCATCGCCGCCGAGAGCGATTTGCCGGCGCGCACGCCCTCGAGAAGAAGGCGCACGATCCGGCGAAACTCCTCGCCCTCGACCACGCCCGCCAGGACCGAAAGGCTGCGGTCGAGAGGCAAGCCGGCGCCGAGCAAGGTGCCGATCTCCTGCGTGAACTGAAGGAGTTGGCGCGGGCTGATCGCTTTGCGCGCAAACAGCGGATGATCGGTCTTGAAGGCCGCAAGCCGCCTGTCTCCCGGCAAGGCGATGCTGAGCGGAATAAACCCCATCTCGTGAAGCTGCGCGACGACGCCGCTTTCGGCGTCCGCTTCCATCACGCCTTCGACGACCTTGCCGGAATAATCCGCCGCGCGGTACTGAAAAACAGCCATCTTCTCGATTTTAGATTTTCGATTTTGGATTTTAGATTTTTGGGTTTCGGTTTTGGATTGCCGCTTTTGCCTTCCTGCTTTCCAGATCGAAAATCCAAAATTGCCCTGCTGCTGCTCCCTTAATCGAAAATCCAAAATCTAAAATCGAAAATGTCTTATCCTTCTTCTCTTGTCACGCGCAGCACCTCGGCCAGGGTCGTGATTCCCGCGCGCGCCTTTTCGCAGCCGTCCTCGCGCAAAAGCCGCATGCCTTGAGCCTGGGCGAGGCTTCGAATCGCGCCGGCCTCTTTGCGCTGCACGATGAGATTGCAGATTTCCGGCGTCGCCTTGAGAAGCTCAAAAATCCCGATCCGGCCAATGTAGCCGGTGTGCGCGCACTCGTCGCAGCCAACCGCTTCCCAAAGCGCGCCGTTTTTTAGCTCCAGATCCGAAGCGGCCCGCGCGGCGGGATCCAGCGCCGCCAGCCTGCGGCACCGCTGGCAAAGGCGGCGCACCAGACGCTGCGCGACGACGCCGAGGAGCGACGAGGCGAGCAGATAATCCTGCACCCCCATTTCCAGCAGCCGCGAGATCGCGCCGGCGGCATCGTTCGTGTGCAACGTCGAGAGGACCAGATGGCCGGTGAGGGCCGCCTGCACCGCGATTTCCGCGGTCTCAAAGTCGCGAATCTCGCCCACCATGATGATGTCGGGGTCCTGGCGCACAATCGAGCGCAGGCCGTTGGCGAACGTGAGACCGATCTGCGGCTTGACTTGAATCTGGTTGACGCCGCTCAACTGATACTCGACCGGGTCCTCAATTGTGATGATCTTTTTTGCCGGATCGTTGATCTTGCACAGCGCGCCGTAAAGCGTCGTCGTCTTGCCGCTTCCGGTCGGCCCGGTGACAAGGACAAGGCCATGCGGCTTGGTGATCATCGCGTTAAAATCCGCCAGCACGTCGCCGGGAAAACCCAGAGCGGCGAGATCGGTGAAGATCTGCGAGCGATCGAGCAGCCGGATCACGACGCTCTCGCCATACAGTGTCGGCACCGTCGAGATTCGCAGATCGACGTCCCTTCCCGCGATCCGGGTCTTGATGCGGCCGTCCTGGGGCAGCCGGCGCTCCGCGATGTTGAGCTGCGCGAGGATTTTGAGCCGCGAAATGATCGCCGCCTTTAACTGCCGCGGCGGCGACTCCACCTCGTGGAGCAAGCCGTCAATTCGATAGCGGACCTTGAGCTGATCTTCGAACGGCTCGATGTGAATGTCGGAAGCCCGGCTTTCGAGGGCGCGTGACAGCATCTGGTTCACCAGGCGGATCACCGGGACCTCCGACGCCATGTCGCGCAGGTGCTCGACATCCTCTTCGTCGGGCATAGAGCCCAGCGCAGGATTCGCGGAAAGTCCCGCCGCCCCATCCGCGGCGGCCGCTTGGCTGAAGAGCGCGTCCACGCGCGCGGCGATCTCTTTCTCGCGCGCGAGCACGGGCCTGACTTTAAGCCCGGTCGCCACTGACAGCGCATGAAGGGCGCTTAAGTCCATTGGATCGGTCGTCGCGACCACAAGCTCGTCGCCGTCGATCTTGAGCGGCGCAAGCCGCGCGAACTTGAGAAACTCGACGGCGCCGGAAAGCGCTTCCAGCGGCATCGCGGCAACGGGAAAATCTTTGAGCGTAACAGAAGGAATCCCGAAGTGGCTGCTCAACACGGGCAGCAGGTCTTCCTCCGAGATGAATCCCAGCTCGACGAAGAGCCGGACCAGCGGCGCGTGCTGCTCGGCGCGAATTCGCGCCACCTTCCTCAGGTCCTCGGGCGAGATCAGGCCTTCTCGGACCAAACGCTCGCCGACGCCGGAGTAATTTTCCATTGGGAATCGCTATCGGGCCGCAATGGCGAAGTTCTTTGGCGCCCGCCGAAAACGCTCAGGCGGTATGTCTCCCATAGCGATCCTCGAGACGGACAACATCGTCGAGCTCCGGGGTGGACGCCTCGAGCACGTCGCACTCTTCGAGCGCGAGCATGCGGTGGCGAGTTCCAGGAGTGATGTGAAAGGATTCTCCGGGGGCGAGAGTTCGCTTGCTGCGGGCGTCCTCTGTCCCGACCTCCAGCTCCAGCAGACCGTGCAGCAAGTAGATCGTCTCGTCTTTGACGTTATGGTACTGGTAGCTGAGCGATTCGCCCTTCTCGATATGTAAGATTTTACCGACGTAGCGATCGGTATGAGCCCAGATCAG
Source organism: Candidatus Acidiferrales bacterium (assembly GCA_035559995.1). Lineage (GTDB taxonomy): Bacteria > Desulfobacterota > Binatia > UBA9968 > UBA9968 > DATMAM01. The sequence continues at coordinate 4,637 of DATMAM010000019.1, read as the reverse complement.
CTCATAACCCCAGGGCTTTTCCACGCGCTTCACAGAGTTCGAATCGCCCGGCATGAGTAGCCCTATATGATAAGCAAATTGGCCCCGATGTCAAAAGCGGGCGGGCTGAACGAAGAATAGACCGCGGCCGTGTCGGGAAATCGGATCGAGCCGGGCAAGCGCCAGGCGCCGCCGTATCGAAGGGCGCGCTGCGCCACGCTGTTAAACCTCGAACGCTGTGAATCCTCAATGATCAGTAGGCGTTCTTGTTGACAAAACCGCGCACCAGGCTCAGCGCCAGCACTTTGAGGTCTAGCCAGAGAGACCAGTTCTCAATGTAGTAAATGTCGTGCTCGATCCGCCGCTCGAGCGAGGTGTTGCCGCGCCAGCCGTGAATCTGCGCCCAGCCGGTCATGCCGGCCTTGACTTTGAGGCGGAGCATGTATTTCGGGACCTGCTTGCGAAACTTTTCGATCAGCTCGGGCCGCTCCGGGCGCGGGCCGACCAGGCTCATCTCGCCTCGCAATACGTTCCACAACTGCGGCAGCTCGTCGATCCGGAAGACGCGGAGCCAGCGTCCCACGGGGGTCAGCCGGCGGTCGTCCTTACCGCTGGAGAGGACGGGGCCGGTTTGCGCCTCCGCGTCCTCCACCATCGTGCGGAACTTGTAAAGCACGAATGGGCGACCGTGCTGCCCGATGCGCTCCTGGCGGAAGATCACCGGGCCGCGCGACGTGAGCCGGATCAGGAGCGCCGCGAGCAGCATCACGGGAGCGCTGAACGCGAGGAGCACGATCGAGACGATCACGTCGAAGATCCGCTTGGTCATGGCGCGGCGCGCCCGGGTGGCGTCCGTCAGCCGAACCAGGGCGATGTCTCCCCGGCTCTCGACGCCGGAGAGGTCCATCAGGGCCTCGTAGGGGCTGGGGACGACGCAAAGCCGGGCTCCGGGCACCCGGGCGGCCAGGTCCTCCGCCAGGCGCTGTTGCCACGAGGGAGCCCAGGCCACGTACACCTCATCGATGGAGAGAGCGCGCACGATGTCCGCCGTCTCCTCCCGCGTGCCGAGCAACGGATATCCGGCGGGGGGCTCGCGGTCCGGGAGATCGTCCACGAAGCCCACCACGTAGTGCCGGCCGTCCGCCTCCAGTTCCCGTGCGAGAGCCCGGCCTACGCTTCCCGCGCCGACGATGAGCACCCGGATCGGGCGGGAGGGGCGCTTCAACCATTCCGGCCCCGAGGTCGCTTCCCGACCCTCCGGCCGCTCCCGATCCAGCACCACCGCCGCCAGGAAGAGACCGGCGAGAAGGCCGAGGGTGCCTGCCGCCCCGTAAGCGTGCGACATGGACGGTCCCACCAGGGCGCCAGCGATCGCCAGCGCGGCGAGCCAGAACTTGGTCGTGAAGATCGTCATAGCCTCAGGAAATACCGAACCGTACCGAAGGGCAGGACCGACGTCAGACCGTGGGCCCGTCCTTGCTGCCTCGTTGCCCGCTGCGGCCATCCTCGCGCGAAGCTGCGACTGCCGCTCCGTCGCTGGCGGCGAGGGCGGGCCGGGGATCTCCGTGCGATCCGTTCAGCTCCTCAGCGCCGGCCACGACGGCCGGCACTGGCATCCGCTCGATCGGGTAGTAGCGGACGTAGTTCTGGTAGCTCTCCAGGACGGACGCGGGGACGCCGCTGAACACGCTGCCCAGGACGGTGGTGCCGCACTGCTCCAGCGCCTCGAGCAAGCGCTGTTCCGCCCCGCTCGGCGGCTCGAGAGCGCGCACGCACAGGAACGCGCCGTCCACCACCGGCGCCAGATTGAGGGCATCCGTGAAGGCGAGCGCGGAAGGCGTGTCGTACAGCACGTAGTCCGCCGCCCCCTCCAGCCGCTCGGCCACCACGGCGAGGTGCGGCGAGCGGAACAGCTGCCAGGGATTGTCCACACCGGAGCCCGCCGTGACGACCCACAGGTTCGGCACGGGCGTGGGCCGCAGGGCCTGCTCGAAGGCAGCCGGGTCCGGGCTCTGGAGCAGGTCCGTGAGGCCGAAGGTGTTCGGCAGACCGAACACCTCGTGAAGCTGCGGCGCGCGGACGTTCGCGTCCACGATCACCACCCGCTGACCCGCTTGCGCGAGCGTGATCCCGAGATTCGTCACCGTGCTCGTGCTCCCCTGATCTGCCTTCGCGGAAAGGGCCATCAAGGAGCGGATCCGCTCCGTGCCATTCGGCTGGTTGAGAAGCCGCAGTCCCAGGAAGCGGTAGGCTTCCGAGTGCAACGAAAGGGGCTGCAGCTCGGTCACCCGAGAGAGCGATTCCGCGCTCACGTTGCCCAGAGGCTGCGGAATCGCGGCGCACACCGGCACCGGCAGGGCCATCTCCGCTTCCTGCACCGTGCGCAGTCGGCGGTCCACGCTGTCGAGGGCGATAACGAGACCGGATGTGCCGACGAGCGCGCAGAGCGCCGCGAGGGCGAGCAACTTGCGGGCGCGGCCTTGCTGGGTGTTCGTGGGCGGGTTGAAGTCGTTGACCGGGTCCATCACGGTCAGCGGGTTCTGCCGCTCGGCCACGTCCAGGGCCATCTGGGCGTTCTGGAGGCGCGCCGCGAGATGGTTGCGGACCTCGGTCTGCTGCACGAGCTCGCTGGCCATCGCGCCCATCGGGCTGTCGATGCCGGTGAACTTGCGGATTTCCGTCTGCGCCGAGGCCAGGGTCATGTCCAGGGCCTGAAGCTGGGCCTGGTAGCCGGCGAGTTCCTGCTCCAGCTCCCGGATCGCCTGCTTCGCGAGGGCCACCTCCGGGTTCGGGCGCTCGGCGAGCGGCCGGGGCTGGCGGGAAAGCTCCTGCTTGAGCGCTTCTTCCAGCGCATTCTTCTCGGCCAGCGCCTGGCGGACTTCGATCTTCTCGTCCGTGTAGCGGGCGCGCAACGAGGTGAGCCGGGCCTCCACCCGCGCCAGTTCCTCCTCGAGCAGGCGCACGCGGGGCGTGCTGGACACCGGACGCTCGTCCGGAACGGTAGGCGGAAGCTGCGCCAGCTCCCGGCGCTTCGAATCCAGCCGGGCGCGGACCTCGGCGATCCGCTCCAGCACCTGATCGCGCTGCTGGCGCGCCGTTTGCAGCCGGTAGAGGGCGGGGCTGAGCTGGTCGCTCAGGTTTCCGGTCACGATCTGGTGCGACCGGCGGTACGCATCGTAGCGGCGCCGCACCTCAGCCAGCCGCCGGTCCGCCTTCTGGAGCTGGTCCTCGAGAAGCGTCACCACGCGCTGTGCCTGCTGGGTGTAGAGGCCGCGGTTTTTCTCCTCGAAGACGCGCGCGATCGCGTTCGCCAGCCGGCCGGCGCGGGACGGGCTGCTGTCGTAAACGCGCAGCTCGAACAGGTACGGGCCGACCGCCTCGAACTCGATGTTCTCCAGCAGGTTCGCAGGAACTTCGAGCAGGTTGAGCTGCCGGAGGGCGGGTTCCAGCACGGCCCGGCTGCGTACGATGGCCAGGTACACCGCGGCCTGGGAGCGGGCGGCGCCCAGGGAGCCGGCTGCGTCCGTCGGCGCCGCCTCGCCGGAGCTGGTGAGCGGCGAGTTCGGGGCCGAGACGAAGCGCACGGTGGCCACCCAGCGCGACCCGATGAGGCGTGTGGCGCCGAAGGTGAGCGCACACGTCACCACCATGCTGAGCAGGATGAGCCACTTGCGCTTGCTGAGGATATCGACAGCGCGCCAGAAGTCCATATGCACTCCTCGATGCCGTGCCGCGGGCGTGACGCGGCGACGGGGCTTTCGGCTCGACGCCCTCTAGGTACCGAAGCCGAAAGAGGTGTGCAGTCGGGCGCGGACGATTTGTGTGGTGTCGTACCAGCAGGCAAGCGAGCCACCGGCCGGCGAGGGGTGGCCCGAAGCCGCTCGGCCGATTGGGGAAGGGGACGCCCCGTTCAGTCGAAGAAGGCGATCCGACGGAACTCCCGGTAGCGCTCGCGGATCTCGTCGTGCGTGAGGGTTCGGAGCCGGTCCAAACTGAAGGACTCCACGTTGAAGGAGGCCAGCACGCTGCCGTAGATCACGGCGCGGCGCAGATTCGGCTCGGAGAGGTCGTCGGTGGCCGCCAGGTAGCCGATGAAGCCGCCGGCGAACGTGTCGCCGGCTCCGGTCGGATCGCGAACCTCTTCCAGGGGGTAGGAGGGGGCGCTGAAGTGCGCGTCGCGGGTGAAGAGGATCGCGCCATGTTCGCCCTTCTTCAGGATCACCGCGCGCGGTCCCATCGCGAGCAGGGCCCGTCCCGCCCGCACCAGGCTGAAGGTGCCGCACAGCTCCCGCGCCTCGGCATCGTTCATGAAAACGACATCCACGCGCCGCAGCACTTCGAGCAACCGCTCTCGCTTCCGCTCGATCCAGAAGTTCATCGTGTCGCAGAAGGTGAGGCGCGGCTGCCGCACCTGTTCCAGCACCTCGAGCTGGAGGTCGGGGTCGATGTTCGCCAGAAAGACGTAGGCGGCGTCCCGGTAGGCGGCGGGAAGCTCCGGGCGGAAGTGCTCGAAGACATTCAGGTGCGTCGCGAGCGTGTGCGCCTGGTTCAGATCGAAATCGTAGTAACCCTCCCAGCGGAAGGTGCGCCCCGGGCGGATTCGAAGCCCCTCCAGGTCGATGCCGCGGCTCCGCAGGAACTCCAGATGCTGCGGCGGG
>DATMAM010000018.1:0-25979 GCA_035559995.1 Candidatus Acidiferrales bacterium | reverse complement strand
CCGCTCCATCGCCAGATCTATGCGACACTGAGGATTCCTCTGGAGGTCATGAAGCCCCGAAAGACCTGGCACGCTAGTGACTAAAAAGAATGGAAGTCCGCGTTAATAAAGCACTTTGGTCAGAAGACCGGCGAAGTTAGGTTAGACGCCGGCGCCCGAAAAAGGTTGCAGCGCCCGTGGGTCAAAGCCGGAAAAGGTGGCCATGTCCACCGGTTCCGCCGGCGAGCGGACGCCTCAGGCAGGCTCTGAGCAGACCTTAGACAAGCTTCGGATTTGTTTTTAGACCCGGTGTGGGTCCGACGGCGTGACCGCGGGATTTTCAATCCGGTACTTACGCCTCACCCGCAGGGCGAGCACCCCGTCGCTTCGGCTCTCGGCGCGCAGAAACCGCTCCAGATCGTTCAGCTCTTCAACGGAAAAATAGCGCGCGCACGCGCGTAGCAAATCGCCGGCGATCCGATCGGTGAGGGGAGCATAGCCGACTCCGGGCTCACGATAATCATCGTGCGCAACGAGAAGCGTTTGCGGCGCAAGCGCGCTCACGAGCTTTTCGAAAAGTTGGATAAAAAGCTCGATTTTCTTGTCGCCGGGCGGGCGGACCGTCCATGGAAAATGCTTCTTCAGCTCCTTTCGGATCGCGTCGCTTTGCACCTCCAGAGCCGTGTTCTCCACCGTGAGGCGCCCAGCCACGATATCAAAGCAAAGCGGATCGGCGACGCTTTTTCTAAAGGCGCGGATGACGAACCGCTCCGTTCCGTTCGTAACCTCGATCCACCGCTCGCGCATCGGGTCCGCCGTGCCCCCTTGCCAGGAAGCCGGCTCGCCGCTGTCGAGAGCTTCCAGGCGGTGGCCGTCATGGCGCCGCGTGAAAGCGCGCCAGTCATCCCGTGCGGTCTCCTGGCGCGGCTCGCCGTCATAGGACGGGAACTTGTCGTACGCGTTTACGTGGTGAACCTCGCGGCAGGCGCGGCACCAAACGAATTTTTCCCCGGCCATGACAGTCAAAATCCCTGCTGCATCGGCAGATTGCGCGCGGGCTCGAGACTTCTCGGCAGCGTGAGAAACACGTGCGTCCCCTGTCCTGGCTGGCTCTGAATGGAGAGATTCCCTCCCAGGAGGTCGGTCAGTCGGCGCGCTACCGTCAACCCTAACCCGAGCCCGGAAAACTCCCGTTTTGCCGAGCTATCCATCTGCTTGAACGCCTCGAACATGGTTTCGATCTGATCCCGCTCGATGCCAACGCCCGTATCGATAACTTCCAGACAGACGGTTCTTTGGTCCGAGGCGGGCTGCACCTTGACCGTGATCTCGCCCTGTGAGGTGAACTTGGCGGCGTTGTTCAGCAGATTCTGGAAAATGCGCTCCACCTTGGCGCGATCGCTCACCACGCGCAGCTGGTCCGGCGCTTCGAGGGTCAGCCGGACGCCCTTTGTCGAAAGAATCTTCTCGTAGCGCTTGAGCATCTCGCGCACGAGGCCTGGCAAATCAAACTCCGCCTGAAGCACCAGCGACTCGCCGGCGTTGATCGACGTCATGCACAGCACGTTATCGATGAGCTCCAGCAGCTCCTCGGAGTTGCGGTAGACCTTCTCCAGCACCCGCTGCTGCTCTTCGGTAAGCTTGCCGATGACCTGGTTGAGCAGCAGATAAACGAACCCGACGACGACGCTGATCGGCGTCCTCAGCTCGTGAGAGACATTGGACAAAAAATCCGTCTTGAGCTGGCGCAGCCGCAATTTCGCGTGCCTGCGCTCGAGCGCGCGCTTCACGAGCGACAAAATATGGCTCACATCGAACGGCTTGGAGATATAGTCAAAAGCGCCGAGGCGAAGGCCCTCGACGGCCGTATCCATCGATCCGTAACCCGTGACGATGATCGCCTCGATGTCCGGATCGTGCTCTTTGACTTTTTCGAGAACCTTGATTCCTGGAATCCCGGGCATTTTGAGGTCCAACGTAACCAAGTCGAATGCGACCTGGCCGAGCAGCTCAATCGCTCTCGCGCCGCTCTCGGCCGTATAGACATTATGATAGGGGCTGAGAATCATGCGCATCGATTCGCGCGGCCCCATCTCGTCGTCGACAATCAGAATGTTGGCCTTTTCATTCATTCCTGAGTCCCGGAACAGAAACACCTCGTTAGCTGCGACACGTAGCAAGCGATATGCCACCAGCCGTGCCGCTCAAAAAAGGCGAAATTGGAGCGGAAATGCTACTGCCTGGCGAGTCCCGCTCTCGCCAACGGAACAAATTTGGGCACTACTCGGACAGTTTTGTGGGATCGGAGGTGGTGGTGCTGCACTCGTTGATTTTAAGTTTTTCCATTCGGTAGCGTAAGATTCTGCGGCTGGTACCCAACAGCGCCGCCGCCTTCGTCTGGTTAAATCCGGTTTTTTGCAACGCCTTGAGAATCAGCTCGCGCTCGAAGCTGTCCACGGCGTCGCTGAGCGGCCGACAACCGCGCAAGACTTCCTCGCGGAGCGTGGCCGTCTGGTCGCGCTGGTACATGCTTTCTGGCAAGTCATGCAGGCTCACCAGCTCGTTCGGCGAAAGAATCGTAAGTCTCTCGATCAGGTTTTCCAGCTCGCGCACGTTGCCGGGCCACGGATACGACAGGAAAAAATCGATAACCTCCGGGGAAAGCCTTTTGGGCGGCAGCCCGTGCTCTTGCGCTTTCATCCTGAGAAAGTGATCCAACAAGAGCGGGATATCTTCGCGCCGCTCGCGCAACGGCGGAATCTGCAGCGACACCACGTTCAGCCGGTAGAACAAATCGGCGCGAAAACGGCCGGCCTGCGCGAGTTTTTCTAAGTCGCGATTGCTCGCGGCGATAACGCGCACGTCGACTTTGATCTCTTCGGTTCCGCCCAGCCGGGCGAAGGTCGAGGTCTCGATGGCCCGCAGGAATTTCGCCTGCGTGGCCAGGCTGAGCTCGCCGATCTCATCGAGAAAGAGCGAGCCGCCGTGCGCGAGTTCGAAATGACCGACCTTGCGCTGGTAGGCGTGCGTGAACGCTCCTTTCTCGTAACCGAAAAGCTCGCTTTCGATCAACGTATCGGGCAAGGCCGCGCAATTGACCACCACGAAAGGCTTGGCGCGCCGATCGCTGTTGTAGTGAATCGCCCGCGCGATGAGCTCCTTGCCCGTGCCGCTCTCGCCGGTGATGAGCACGGTCGTTTTTTTCGAAGCCACCAGGCTCACGGACCGGAAGATGTCGAGCATGGGCCGCGACTTGCCCACGATATTTTCCACGCCGTAGCGGCGGCCGACCTCTTCTTTCAAATGCTCCAGCTCTCTCGACAGCTGGATCTTTTCCATGACCCGATCGACGCGCAAGCGAAGCTCATCGACGTCAAAAGGCTTGGTGACGTAGTCAAACGCGCCGGCCTCTTTCGCCAGAAAGGCGGTGCGCGCCGTGTTGAGCGCCGTGAGCATGATCACTTGCGTCTCCGGGCTGATTTCCTTGATTTGCTTGAGGACTTTTAGCCCGTCCCCTCCGGGCATCATGATGTCGAGCAAGACGATTTCCGGAGGCTCCTCACGGACCTTTTGCACCGCCTCCTCGCTGCTCTTGGCCTCTTGGACTCGAAAGTCGCGGCCAAAGACCATGCGCAGGGACTCGCGAACTCCCGTCTCATCATCCACAATCAGCAAAGTCGGCTCGCTCATATCGCCCTCCCCCCCCGCGGGCTCAGCGGCAGGTCAACCCTGAGACGCACGTTGCCGCTCGCGTCGCGCTCGCTGTCGATTTTCCCGCCGCTTTTCTCGAGCACGTTCTTCGCCAGCAACAGGCGCAGCGACGGCAACCCATGATCGAGGTCCAGGGACCGGCCGTTGGATTCGAGATACTGAGCCAGCGAAACCACCTTGCCGCTTTCCTGCGCGTAGGAAATCACAACCACGCCTCCGCTCTCGGTATGGATGTCCACCTCCCCTTTGGGCTGGGCCTCCGCAAGCGCGTTGCGCAGCACGTTCTTGAGGATATAGCGCAGGTGATCTCGGTCGATGAAAACCTCCGTGTCCTCCCCCAGCTGCGCCAGCTCCTCCCGAATCCAGCTTCTCCTGTTATCGGGCAGCACTTCCTCCAAGGCATAGCACAGCTGTTCCAACAGCCTGAGCGGCTGCGGCGCCGGCTCGGCCAGACGTGCAAACTCGAGCAAATTTTCCAGCAGCGCGTCCATCCGCTCAATGTCGCCCGAGACCATCTCCCGGAAGCGGCTGCGAAACACCGGGTCGTCGTAGCGGTCCACCAGAAGCTGCGAGAAGGTTTTGATGGTCACCATGGGATTTTTAAGTTCGTGGCACAACTCGCTTACCATGAGATTGAGGTCGAGCCCGTTATCGTTGCGCGCCGCCGCAAAGCTCGGCCGTTTCGCCTGCTTTTCTTCGGCGACGCCCTCGTTCGACCGGGGCGGCGGCTCGGCCTCGCGCGCAGGCTGCCGGTTTAGCTCCTCAACCGGGCCAAAGAGGAGATCGTCAGCGCCGATGACGCTCTTTCGGTGAAAGGCGACGGTCCGCGCGATCACCGTTTCCATCTCTCGCAGGTTCCCGAACCAGAGGTAATGGCGCAGGCGGGATATCGCGTCCGGCGCGAGCTGGACGGGTCCCAAGCCCAGACTTTCACCGCACTCGAGCGCGAGCCGGCCGGCAAGCTCGGGAATATCGTCCGGCCGGTCGCGAAGCGGCGGCAGGTGCAAGGCCAATGTCGCCAGCCGGTAATAAAGCCCATCGAGGAATTCGCCCCGGTATACTCGTGGAAGCAGGTCTTCGTGCGCGGCCGAAAGCAGCCGGAGCTTGATTCCCCGCCCTTCGAACTCGTCCAGCATCTCCCTGAGCGCGGCTTGCGCGCCGGCATCCAGCGCCTCCACACGGTCGAGAAAAAGCGTCGCTTCGCCCGTCTCCTGCGCGCGCTCTTGCAACCGGCGCGCGGAGCGCGCGAAAAAGGCACTGTCGTTTAGCGCGGGGCAGGACAGCGCGACCCATTCGCCCTCGCTCGTTCGCATTTCAAAGAGCCCCTGAGCTACGCTGTCCTGACCGCATCCCAGTTCACCGTGAATCAGGATGGCCAGCCGAGTTAAAGCGTAGCGCTGGGCGAGCGCGGCGGCGGCGCGCGCGATGAAGGGAAAATCGAGATACCGGCGGGCGCGGCTCGGCGACCCTCTCAAGAGCGGCACCGCAGCTTCGCTCGCGGGAAGCGTCAGGAGTCGACCGACCTTCTCTTTCAGCTCGTAGGGGTTGAAAGGCTTTGCCAGGTAATCGATTCGCCGGGCCAGCGGACGATCGCGGAACTGCAACACCGAACGGGAATCGACCAAGAACAGGACCGCAAACGGGGCCGCGGCGGCGCGCCGCATGAGCGACAGCGAATGCTTCGCCCAGGCGGGGGAAAGCCCGAGAATGAGGAGGTCGACCGGCTCGTTCTGCGGCAGAGCGTCGGGGTCCGAGACCGCCCGCTGAAGGACAATGAACTCCCTCCCTAAAATGAGGGATAAAGTCTCACGCACCGCCGGCGAATCGTCAACGACCAGGATCCTTTTCATGTTCATGGGGAGGGGGAGATCCTCGACTTTCCTTTTGGGCTAAAGGACTCACCGGCAGGTTGATGTAAAAGCTCGTCCCCTGTCCGACCTTACTCTCGACGGCTATGTAGCCGGCATGCTCTTGAACGATCTGGTGCGAGATCGACAGGCCCAGGCCGCTGCCTCCTTTTTTGGTGGTGAAAAACGGATTGAAGATGTTTTCGATGTCTTTTTCGGGAATGCCCACGCCGGAGTCATGGATACGAATTTGCACGAACTTATGAGAGTCACTTGAAACGAACAGACGGCTGGAAATCTCCACCACGCCGCCGCCCTCGATCGATTGGATCGCGTTAAGAATGATGTTCATGAATACCTGCTTCATTTGCTCCTTGTCAACGAAGATCGGCGGCAGATCGGGGGTCAGCCGAAACTGGATTTTAACGTCTCGTTCCTTCGCTTCCGTTTCAAGAATCCGCGCCACGTTCTCGACGATGTCGTTGACGCTCTCCACCGAAACGTTCGGCGCCGACGGCCGGGCGAAGCTCAGGAGATCCGTGATCAGATTGCAGATTCGGTCCACCTCTTTTAACGCCAAGGACTGAAAATTCGTGCGAAAATCCTGGTCCTGGTAGCGCTCCGGCAAAAGTTGCGTGAACGTGCGAATCGCAACCAGCGGGTTTCGGATCTCGTGCGCCAGGCCGGCGGTTAACATGCCCAGCGACGACAGGCGGTCGGCCCGCTGCAAAACCCGTTGTGACTGCTTTAGGTTGTCGTAGAGTCGGGCGTTCTCGATCGCAATGGCGGCCTGGTTGGCGAGCGTCGCGAGAACCTCGAGGTCCTCGTTGGAGTACATTTCCTTGCCTTCCTTGTGCCCGATATTGAGGATCCCGATCAGCCGCTCCTGCGTAATGAGCGGCAGCGACACCTCCGCCTCCAGCTCGGCCATGCGTTCGGCGAGATCTCGCTGCCGGCGGTCGCCGTTGTGAGTGAACTCCAGCTCCTCCCTCACCAGCGGTTCGGGCCGGCGAATCAGCCTTTGCACCAGCGGATCGTCGCGCGCCAGTCGCGGTTCTTTGGCTGCCGCTGGATTGCCGCCGGTCGTGCTCTTGAGGTCGAAATACCCTTGCGCTTCGTCGGCGAGGTACAACGACGCCTTCTCGATTCCCAAAGCGGTGCTCACCGTGTTGACGAGTTTGTTGGCGAGCGTCTCGAGATTGACAACCGAGATCATGTCCTTGCTGGACCGAAGCAAGGTCTCTCGATAGTCGTACCGCTTCTTGAACAGGACGCGCTCGAGCGCCTCTTGGGTCCGAAATCTCAACTTTGGAAAGAGAAAGCCGACAACAACTAGAAGCGCAAGTGTCACGAATGAAAAGCCAAAACTGATCTTGCCAAACGTGAAAACCTGTGCGAGCACAACCAAGAGGTAACAAGGGATTAGCAATAACAACAGAAGAGAGGCGTAGATCAGACTCCGTTTAAAGACAACATTAATATCCAGCAGTCTATACTGGACAATCGCATAGGCGATCATTAGGGTGTAGGCAGTGGTAAAAACAAACCCAAACGGATAATAATTGAATCCGTAATTGACTAGAAAGTCGGACGCCGAGAGAGAATAAATCGCCGTGGAAACGATAACGTAGTTGACCTGATTTAATTTGATTGGCTGGAAGGAAATTTCTCGTCGATATTCCAGCAGCAAGTAAAGTCCGCAAAAAAGCATCGAGCAAAGAGCCGCTAAATAGACCGGATGAAGCATTCCGGCCTTGGGGTAAAAGCCCCACGGATACCGATACGTCCCATCAATAAACAGATCACCGAGCCAAAGCGCTAGAAAAAAGATCCCGCCGAGCCCGTAAAAAAACCCCACCAGGAGCTTGGCCCGCCCGTTGGTGAACGCCGAAAGGAAATGAAAGAACACGATCGGGATAAAAATGATACCCGAATACCCTGCCTTGACGAGGAAAGAAATTGTAGAACGTTCCGAGGCGTTGAAAAGAACAGTCCAGGTGCCCTGCCAATAAGCAGTAAGAAAGCAAAGGGTCGCAAACGTAATTTTTACAACCGAGCTCGGGTTTCGGTAAGTGACAAAGAAGAAGAGAAAAAGTGCGAGAACCGCCGTGACTAGTGGAGGAATCGAGTAGATGTTCATCCAGGCTCTTAAATGGTACTCGGTTACATCAAATACCGCTTTAGAATGCAGGCCGCGTTGTATCCGCCAAAGCCGAACGAAACAACCAGCATGTAATCGACTTTTCGCCGGTATCCCTCGTTGGGAATATAATCGAGGTCGCAGAGCGGGTCCGAAGCTGTGTAGTTTAGAGTCGGATGCAAATATTCGTGTCCGAGCATGAGAGTGCAAGCAGTGGCTCCCAGCGCGCCACTGGCACCCAATGTGTGGCCGGTAAATGGTTTGGTTGTGCTGACTGGGATTCTGTAGGCATGCTCACCGAAGACCTTCTTCAATATTTCGGTTTCACTCCGATCAAGGTCGAGAACCGCTGTCCCGTGGGCATTGACGTATTCAATTTTTTCTGGCTCCAGATCGGCGTCCTCCAACGCCAATTTTATCGCTCGGGCGGCCTGTTCGGGCACCGGAGCGAAGGACATTACATGATGCGCGTCCGATGACCATCCGAAGCCAACTACCTCTGCATAGATAGGCGCGTCCCTCGCAATGGCGTGACTCAATTCTTCTAGAACTAGTACACCTGAGCCTTCCCCCAACGCAAATCCGCAAGCATCTCGGCTGAAAGGCCGGTACCTGTTCGCGAGCTCCGTGTCCTCGGGAATGAGTAGCTCCAGTGATCCCAGCGTGGCCAACACGTAGGGACTGATAGGTGCTTCCGAGCCGCCGGCCAGCATCACGTCCGTTTCGGCATCCCGGATGCTGCGACATGCCATGCCGATCGCGACCGTGGAAGAAGCACAGGCGGTTGTCACCGTCAGGCACGGTCCCTTGAGTTCCAGGTTAGTCATGATTTGCGTCACGCACGTGCTTGGAATAACTGATGTGGCAAAAAATGGATTGATCCGGCTCAGCCCTTTTTCGTGGTAAAGACCAAACTGCTCTTCAGCGTACGACAGTGTACCCAAAGACGTCCCGACAATCGCGCCCGCGCGCCCGGGTTCGATTTGGGAAATTTTGATTTCCGAATCCGCAACGGCCAAGCTCGCCGCTGCCAACCCGAGTTGTGCGAACCGATCGATCCGCCGTGCCAATTGCGCGGACATGAAGTCCAGCGGATCAAAATTGGTGATTTGTCCAGCAACCTGGCAGCGGTACGTTGAAACATCGAAGGTGGAGATTTTTCTGATTCCCGACTTACCTAACGCCAACGATTCCCAAAAGGCCTGCTTGCCAATTCCGATAGCTGAGACAACACCCAAGCCTGTAATGACGACCCTGCGCCTGTTTGTTCTGCTCTCAGACATCGCGCGTAAACCTCTGGGACATTGAGCCTTCAACCGGATCAGTCAGCAGACGCGCTTTGAAGTCAGATTCATGTTTTTGTGCAACCACTGATCGACCATCTTCCTTTTAAAGCGCCACTGATTGCCGACGCGAAATGCAGGAAGCTTTTTTTGGGCTACCAGGCGATAGACCGTGAATTTGTCGACTTTTAAGTAGCGCGCCACCTGATCGGTCGTTAGCAAAACTTCTTGCATTCAGCCCTCCTTTATGGCAATCTTTGGCAATTTTTAGCAATCACTTATAAGAGTTGGTAATTTTAGTCAAGCGTTATCCTCGGAGGCCGGGTTGATGCGATCGGCGCAACAAATGGCGAACCTCAGCGTGCTGGTTCTTGCTTTCAGTTTCGGCACAGCAAGACCGGTATTTTCAGGAGGATTTGCCATTCCACCACAGAGCGCGAAGGCTGCAGCTTTAGCCAACGCCGTCACCGCAGGAGTGAAAGATCCGTCGGCCGTCTACTCTAATCCAGCCGCTCTCACAGAGATCGAGGGAAACCAGCTTTTGGGCGGGATAAACTATATCAACACCGTCAGCAGCGTGACCAATAGCGGTAGTAAGTCCCGAAACCGCCACGACGACGATTTTATTCCCACAGCTTTCGCCAATTACCACCTTCCCGGGACGAATCTTACCCTAGGAATCGGCGTTTATACTCCTTTCGGATTGGCGACGACATATGACAGGAACGGCTTTACCCGTTTTGCCGCCGTTCAATCAGAGCTGAAGGATTTTTTTGTCACCCCGAGTATCGCCTGGTCGCCGACTCCGTATCTATCGCTCGGGGCTGGCATCAGCTTTGTTCATTCGTCAGCGGTATTTTCAAGGTCGCTCTTCCTGTTGCTCGGTGAAGGTAGGCTTCGCATCACCGATACGGACAACACTTACGCTTACGATTTCGGGGTTCTGCTGAAACCGCTTGAGTCCGTAAAGCTTGGATTGACTTATCGGGGCCGAGTCGACCTTGATTTTGACAGCGCCAACGTCAAGTTCTCCGACGTCGGCGGCACCGGCTCAAGAGCCCGAGCGAAGGGCATTCACGTACCGCTCCCGCCCGTCATAAGTGCAGGCGTCAATTGGCAAATCAACCCGTCGTGGGAGGTCGAATTTGTTTACGACTTCACGCGCTGGAGCGAGTTTGACCATTTAAGAGCGAAGTTTAGTCCGGCCTTACCGGCGCTGGGAGGAGGTTTTCCAATCTCCAAGCTATTTATTCCACAGGATTGGAAAGATACAAGCACGCTACGATTTGGGACCGTGTATCGGGTTCTACCCTATCTCGAACTCAGAGGCGGGATCGCGCTGGATGAAACTCCCATTCCCGCCCGCACGCTCGGCCCGGCAATCCCAGGCGCCGATTGGCTTACGGTTACAGGAGGCATTGGCTACAGCTGGAAGAGTTTCTCTTTTGACCTGGGGTACATGGCCGTGTTCTACAAAACGCGAAAAGTGCTGAACAACGTCCTCGAAGGTAGCAATGTTCTCGTTAACGGAAGTCCCGCGCCGGGGGCGCCCGGAGTTTCAGGGCCGGACAAATACGAAACTTTTCAGAACCTCGTGCTATTCAACTTGACCTATCGGTTCTGAGCCGAGACTGTTCTTGTACCCGCGCAATTTTCCAGTACCGGAGCACGGGCGGGACAAGCGGCAACGCGCCCCGGATGATCCCGCTCCACATCGCTAATGCCTTTTTTTGTCGAGCACTCCAGGCAAAACCGTAAGCCGAGCGTATTGGCGCCGGCAGAGTCCCGATCGTAAAAAGGCGCTCTAGCCAGAGGAAGGGCTGCAGCGGGAAGACCCGGCCGGGATAGAGGACCTCGTGGGCCAATGTTTGTGCCGGCTCGGTAATTTCAATCTCGCCGCTTCGATACATCCCCTCCATGTAATCCTGTAGCTGCCTGAGGTTCCGCGGCAGATAACCTGCCGGGATCCCCAGGAGCCCCTCCATGCTGCTCGACTCCAAACAGTACCGGTCCTTTTCCTCCGGACTCAAAGGCGCGACACAGAGCTCGTAAGTGAGCAAAAAGCTGTCGAGGAGCGTCGCGTGAACCCATTTCAGCAATTTGGGATCGTGCGCCGAATAGCCGGTCCCCGCAGGAAAGACGCTCGTGCTCGAGCGCAGCTGCCCACGAACCCTGTCATGAATAGCGTTGATGCGATCCGCCGCATCTTGCGCCGCGGCGTTGTCGCCGAACGTCAAGGCAAGCATCGCCTCAATCGTGCTTCGAAGCCGCCGCAGCCGCGCCCGCGGCTGGTTGAGAAAAACGCTATGATCGGCCACTCCCTGGGCTACGGCGGGATGAGCGAACTGAAGCAGGATCGCGCGCCCCCACCCGAGAAGCATCACGGTTTCGCGGTGAATCTTCCACGCAACGCTCGCGGGCCCGGGCCGGGTCGGCAACGCTTCGCCGGGCCCCTGCGGCGCGCGCTCTTGGGCTGGCACGGCCACGACTTTCGCCGGCGGGATTTCGCAAAATTCAGCTTAGCTTAGCGCGGCAAAAAGGAGAGAAAAAGATTACGCGGAAAGAAAGATCGACAAGCTTTACGGTCGGTTTGACGACGTCATCAGTTCGACGCTTCTGTCGCTCAGCCGACGGCCTCCAGCTCGCCGATGATCTCCAAGTCTTCGTTGAAGGCATATGTCGCGGGCCCCTGGTCCCACTGTACCAGGATGAGCCGCCGGTCGAGGTTTTCAATCTCGTACGTGATCGTTCCCGCCGCCAGCGGCGGAACCAAAGCCGCATGGCTGCGGATCATCCGCCGGGCCCTGCAGCGCCTGCCTCGGTTGCTGAAATCGATCATGATCCACGCACCCTTTCTGGCTTACCTCCAATCTTGCCGCTTCCAGCGGCAGCCTTGCCTAAAGTTGCCCCAGCAAGGGATAGGCGACGGCTAAGAACTGGGAGCTTGACCCTGTTGAACTGTTAAGACGCAAGCACCGTGCCACGAAATAGATTCGCAGAGACGAGGCACCGCTCGTTTTCAGGTCACGCCTCCCTGTCAATTTTGGCGGGTTTCGCGGAAAGAAAGATGTCAAACGGTGGAAAGGAGCTGGTCGGGGCGACCGGATTTGAACCGGTGACCACACGCACCCCAAGCGTGTGCGCTACCAGGCTGCGCTACGCCCCGACGCCGAATGAATTTCTCTAACACCGCTTTATAAGCAGGTCAACGAAAGAGGCTGCGATCGCAGTTACTGCGAAAGCGCCTTGTGCAGGGACTCGAGGTCTTTTTTGATTTTGATGAGCGCGGTGCGGTATTTCGAATCGGGAAGCGGCAGCCGCAGCTGCTGCCGCTCTTCCCTGCGGTTTTGCCTGAGCTTTTTGCGCGCTCCCTCGATCGTGTAGCCCTCGCTGTAGAGCAGCCGTTTGATTTCCAGCAAGAGCTCGACGTCCTTTCGGCGGTAGAGCCGATGGCGCGAGGGAGCCTTCCCCGGTTTCAGCACGTCGAACTCCGTCTCCCAATAGCGGAGAACGTAAGGCTTGACCTGAAGAATCCGACTTACTTCGCCTATCTTGAAATAGAGCTTGTCGGGAAGCCGCGGTCCCATGGTTAAGCGGACGGATTGTTGATCGCCTTTTTCAGAATCTGGCTCGGCTTAAACGTCAAGACTTTGCGCGCGACGATGATGATCTCGTCTCCGGTTTGCGGGTTGCGCCCCTTGCGGGGCCTTTTGCTGTTGATGACGAAGTTGCCGAACCCGGAGATTTTTACCTTTTCGCCCCTTTCCAGACATGACTTGATGATCTCGAAGGCGGTTTCGACGATCTCGGTCGCTTCCTTTTTTGGGAACCCCACCTTTTCATAAATCCGCGCGACGATGTCCGCTTTCGTCATTGGA
The DNA here is from genome assembly GCA_035559995.1 of Candidatus Acidiferrales bacterium. Classification (GTDB taxonomy): domain Bacteria; phylum Desulfobacterota; class Binatia; order UBA9968; family UBA9968; genus DATMAM01. Next base: position 13,141 of record DATMAM010000018.1, on the reverse strand, counting down.
CCACCTCAGCAAATGCGGCCGGACCGTGGTTATTGTCTCACCCGCACCGCGAAATTTTCAATGAGACTTTGCACCAGGCGCTGATGAACCTCGTTGACTTCAGCGTCCGTCAACGTCCTGTTATCCGCGCGATACGAAATCTTGTACGCGAGACTTTTCATCCCCTCTCCAACTTGCGCGCCGCGGTACTCGTCGAAAACCCGCACGTCTTCAATCAAGGGCTGGCGATTGGCTCGAACCCACTGGACGATCTGATCGGCGCGGAAGGTGTCTTTGACCACGAGCGCCACGTCCCGTTCGACGGCTGGAAAACGCGGGAGGGAATGAACCGTAAAATCGCGCCGAGCATACTCAAGCATAGCTTCGAAGTCAAGTTCGAACACGAAAAAACGCGGCAGTTGCAAATCCTCCGCCATCTCCGGGTGGATCTCGCCGACGAGGCCGAGCTTGCGTCCGCCGCGCACCAAAGAGGCGGCCTTGCCCGGATGCAGGAAGGAATCGATTTGATCCTCCGACCAGGTGATCTCTTGCTCCAGGCGCAGGAGCTCAAGAATCTCTTCCACCACGCCTTTGACGTCAAGAAACGACCAGGGCGGTTCGGCGCGGCGCAAGCCTCTGATCAATTTTTCGCCATAGCACAGGCCCGATAGACAGAGCCGTTCTTCGGGCTTTTCGTCGCAGCGGCGAGAAAAGCTCTTGCCGATCTCGAAAAGGCTGACCCCCGCGGCTCTCTGATCGACGTGAGCGCGCAGGTTTGCGGCGAGCGGCGCAAGCAAGCTCAAGCGTAGTTCGGCATGCTCCTGGCTGAGCGGGTTGAGAACCGCCACGGGCGCCGGCGTCCCCCTCCACAACCCGGGAAACTTCCGGTTCATCGTCGCGGAGGTGAAGACGAGATTGACCGCCTGGGTCAACCCTTTGCCGAGGAGCAGGCTTCGGACCTGCCTTTCCCATTCGAGCCGCCGGTCGCGTTTCGCCTGATGCCGGGCGAGCGGCAGCTCGGCGGGGATCTCTCCGTAGCCGGCAAGACGTATCACCTCCTCGATGAGGTCGGCCTCGCGCGTGAGGTCGTTGCGATAGCTCGGCGCGATGAGCTTGAGCGCGCCCTTCGATCGCCCGACGATCTTTAAGCCGAGCGCGCGCAGCAGGCGCTCAGTTTTTTCCCGTTCGATCTTTGCCCCCGCCAGGCTCTCGAGCCGAGAATCGCGCAGCGTGATCACCTGCGGCGGTCGGCGGCCGGGCCGGCAATCCGCCACCCCCGGCTCCGCCTTGCCGCCGGCGACTTCGGACAACAGCGCCGCCGCGCGTTCGAGCGCCCTCACCGTTCCCTCGGGATCCACAAACCGCTCGAACCGGTACGACGCCTCGCTGTGCAGCCCCAATCGCTTCGCGGTCCGGCGAACCGACAGCGGATCAAAGTGAGCGCTTTCCAGCAGCACGTGCCGGGTTCGTTCGCTCACCTCGGTCTCGCTGCCTCCCATCACGCCCGCAAGCGCGATCGGCCGTTCGCCGTCGCAGATGAGCAGGTCTTCGCCCTCGAGCTCGCGCGTGACGCCGTCGAGCGTGGTGAAGGGCTGGCGCGCGCGCGCCGTTCGCACGACAATCCGTTTTGCCGTGAGCGTGTCCCAATCGAACGCGTGCAGCGGCTGCCCGGTTTCCAGCATGACCAGATTGGTCACATCGACGATGTTGTTGATCGAGCGAATGCCGCTGGTTTCGAGCCGCCGCCTCATCCAGGCCGGCGGCGGCTCGACGCTCAAGTCCCGGACAATGAGCGCGGAATAGCGCGGGCACAGCGCGGGCTCGACGATCTCGACCTGAACCGAGCTCCGCGCGCGCGCGGTCTTGCGGCCCCCCTTCGGAAGTTCCCGGCGCGTTTTTGCGCCGGTAATGGCGGCTATCTCCCGAGCGAGACCGATGACGCTCAGACAGTCGCCGCGGTTAGGCGGAACCGCAACGTCCAGCGCCCAGTCGGGCGCGCCGTCGCTTTCGATCGCCTCGACCGATTCGACCTCCATCCCCGCCATCGTGAGCCGCTCGGCAAGTTCCGTCGGGGAGCGATCGGTCTCGACAAATTCTTTCAGCCAGTTAAAGCTGACTCTCATGACCGCTTCAGGTTTTGGGTTTGCGCAATCGAGGGCCGCGCTGCGCGCGTTCGGCGGCGGCTAGCGGAACTGCCGGAGAAAACGCATGTCGTTTTGAAAGAAAAGGCGAATGTCCTGGATCCCGAATTTCAACATCGCGATCCGCTCGACCCCCATCCCGAAAGCAAAGCCGCTCACCGCCTCGGGATCATAGCCGACATAGCGAAAAACTTCAGGATCGATCATGCCCGCTCCCAGAATCTCGAGCCAACCCGACGCCTTGCAGACCCGACACGGCTTGTCATCGCCGGTCGCGCCGCGGCCGCCACAGAGGACGCACTGAATGTCAACTTCGGCGCTCGGCTCGGTAAACGGGAAAAAACTGGGACGGAACCGAACTCCGGTATCCGCGGAGAAAATCTGGCGCAAAAAGTGAGTGAGAACCCCCTTGAGGTGAGCAAAGCTGATGTGCCTGTCCACCATGAAGCCTTCGACCTGATGAAACATCGGCGAGTGCGTTACGTCATCATCGTGGCGGTACACCGCGCCCGGCGCGATCACCTGGAGCGGCGGCTGGCGCGTTTCCATCACGCGGATTTGAACCGGCGAGGTGTGCGTTCTGAGGAGCAACCCGTCGGAGACAAAAAGCGTGTCCTGCATGTCGCGCGCGGGATGATCCTTGGGAAAGTTCAAAGCTTCGAAATTGTGGTAATCGTCTTCCACGTCGGGACCGCGCGCCACCTCGAAGCCCATGCCCCAGAAGATATCGATGATTTCGTCCATGACGAGCGCGATCGGGTGAGGGTGGCCGCGCTCGAGGCGGCTCCCGGGAAGCGTGATGTCGATCCTCTCTTCTCGCAGGATCCGTTCTTTTTCCCGCTCCTTCTGGCGCTTGAGCTCAAGCTCGATCTGCTCCTCGATGTCCTGTCGCAACCGGTTGAGCCGCTCGCCGAGCTGCGGCCGGTCGCCGGGAGGCACGTCTCGCAGGCCCCGCAATAACAGCGTCAGGCGCCCCTTCCGCCCCAAATATTCGACGCGAATCTGCTGCAGCTCGGCCTCGGACCTCGCCGACCGGATGCGACCGCGGACCTCTTCTCCCAGCCCTTCCAGAGACTCCTTCATCGAGGCGACGAACCGGAACGCTCAGGCGCCCAGGTGGCTCTTGGCAAAAGCGGCGAGCTGGCCGAACGCGGCCTGATCCGTGACCGCCAACTCCGCCAGCATCTTTCGGTCCAGATCGACACGACCGGCCTTGAGCCCTTGAATCATCTGCCGATAATTGAGCCCATTGAGCCGCGCCGCCGCGTTGATGCGCGTAATCCAGAGCCCGCGAAATTCGCGCTTGCGCACGCGCCGGTCGCGGTACGCAAAACTGAGCGCGCGCTCGACCGTCTCGCGCGCCGCGCGGTAAAGCTTTCTGCGGCCGCCGACGTAGCCCTTGGCCAGCTTCATGATTTTCTTCCGCCGGCGCCTCGCCTTTGTTCCTCTTTTGACTCGCGGCACTTGTTAGTCACTCCTTTCACGCGCGAAAGCGTGCTTTAAAGATACGGTATCAATCGGCGCACCGTGCGCGCCTGGGTTGCGGAAACTAAAGTTGCCTGTCGGAGCCTCCGCTTTCGCTTCCTTCCTTTTGAAGAAAGCAGATGGCTCTTGAACGCTCTTCTCCGTTTGATCTTGCCGCTGGCGGTCACCTTGAATCGCTTGCGCGCGCCGCGGCTGCTCTTGATTTTGGGCATTGCGGTACTTCCTCCTCAAAAGGACAAATGCTACTGGATTTTCGCGGAGGCGGGACGCGGACAGCTAAGAGGTTTGCTTCGGCGTCAGGAGCATCGCCATGCTCCTGCCTTCCATCCTCGGCGCCGCATCGAGCTTGGCCACATCCTGGACCTGCGCGAACACCCCGTCCAGCATTTCCCGTCCCAGCTCAGGATGCGTAATCTCGCGGCCGCGAAACAGCACGGAAACTCTCACCCGCTCCCCGCGCTCGATGAAGCGCCGAATGTTGCGCACCTTGTAGACGAGATCGTGCGGATCGGTGCGTGAGCCCACCTTGACCTCTTTGACGGTGACGAACGCTTGTCTCTTGCGCGAGCCGTGTTCCTTCTTTTTTTGCGTGTACCGATACTTCCCGTAATCAAGGATCCGGCAGACCGGCGGTTGCGCCTCCGGCGCAACCTCCACGAGATCCAGTCCCGCCGCCTCGGCAAGCTTTAGGGCCTGATCCAGAGGCATAATGCCTAGCTGGTTTCCTTCGGGACCGATGACCCGCACCTCGCGGGCGCGAATTCTATGGTTGATTCTGAGATCCTTGACTATAAAACACCTCGGCTAATTTCCGCCTCGCCCGGCTCCCCGCCGCGGCCGGAAAGCGCCGCCAGTTCGCGACGAAGCAGCTCCTCAAATTCCGGCAAGGACATCGCGGGGAGATTCTCGCCGCCGCGGCGGCGGGGCGAGACGGTCTGATTTTTCATCTCCTGGTTGCCGACGACAACGGCGTACGGCACGCGCTCCATCTGCGCCTGGCGAATCTTGTAGCTCAGCTTTTCGTTGCGGTCGTCCAACTCGACGCGCCAATCGTGCCGCCGCAGCTCCGCGAAAATGTTGGCGGCGTATTCCTTCTGCTCGTCGGTAACCGTCAGCACCTTGAGCTGCACGGGCGCCAGCCACAGCGGGAAATTGCCCGCGTAATGCTCGATAAGAAACGCCATCATGCGCTCCATCGTGCTGATGACGCCGCGGTGAATCATCACGGGAGTTTTGCGCTGTCCGTCCCTGTCAACATACTCTAAACCGAAACGGCCTGGCAAATAGAAATCGAGCTGCACCGTGGACACCGTTTCGCTATGGCCGAGGACGTCCCGCAATTGCACGTCGATCTTCGGACCGTAATACGCGGCCTCGCCGACCGCCTCTCGGTAGCTGATACGCGCCTCATCGAGCGCCTGGCGCAGGCAGCGCTCGGCCCTGTCCCACATCTCATCGTTGTCGACGTACTTCTCGCGGTCCTTGGGGTCCCGCAGCGACAGCCGGTACCAGTAATCGGTAAAGCCGAAATCTCGGTACACGCGCTCGATCAGCCCGAGCACGCCCACCGCTTCCGCCTGAATCTGCTCCGGAGTGCAAAAGATGTGCGCGTCGTTCAAAGTCATCGCGCGCACTCGGGAAAGTCCCGACAGAACGCCCGAACGCTCATAACGATACATGGTCCCGAGCTCAGCCAGGCGCAGCGGCAGATCCCGGTAGCTGTGCAGCTCGTGTTGGTAGATCAGGATGTGATGCGGGCAATTCATCGGGCGCAGCACCAGCTCTTCCTTATCCTCGAAGCGCATCGGCGGGTACATGTTGTCCTTGAAGTGATCCCAATGGCCCGACCTCTTGTAAAGCTCGCTTCGCGCCAGCTGCGGCGTGTAGACGTGTTGGTAACCGAGCCGCCGTTCCAGGTCGACGATATAGCGCTCCAGGATGGACCGCACCATCGCCCCTTTTGGCAGCCAAACGGGTAGCCCCGGGCCGATCGTTTCCGAAATCATGAATAGACCCAGTTCGGCGCCGAGTTTGCGGTGATCCCGCTTGCGCGCCTCCGCCAACCGCCGCAAATGGTCCTGCAGCGCCTCTTCCGTCGGAAACGACGTGCCGTAGATGCGCTGCAACATTTCGTTTCGCTCATCGCCTCGCCAGTAGGCGCCCGCCACGCCGGTCAGCTTGAAAGCCCGCAGCATGCCGGTCGAAGGCACATGCGGGCCGCGGCAGAGATCGACCCAGTCTCCTTGCCGGTAGAGAGAAACGGTCTCGTCGGGAATCTCGCGCAGAATTTCGACCTTGTAATTTTCGTTCAGGCTGCGAAACAACTCGATCGCCTGTTCTCGCCGCATCTCTTCGCGGACGACCGCAAGGTTTTGCTTCGCCAGCTCCCGCATACGGGCCTCGATCTTTTCCAGCTCCTCCGGCGTGAAAGCCTTCTCGCGCTTAAAATCGTAATAGAAACCGCCTTCGATCGTGGGCCCGATCGTCACTTGCGTTCCCGGAAAAAGGCTCTGCACCGCCTGCGCCATCAGATGCGCGGTCGAATGCCGCAGGATATCCAGGCCTTCGTCGCTGTCGACGGCGATCCATTCCAGCGTCGCATCCGCAGTAAGCGGCCGGTTGAGGTCGACGGGCACGCCGTCGACGCGCGCCGCGACGATGTTCCCGTTGCTGCCGGGCGAGCCCAGCAGGTCCAGGGGCCTGAGCCCGCGCGGAGCTTCCACGGTTTTTCCGTCCGGCAAGCGGATGCGGATTGTCTCGCCCTGCATGGATGACGGTTTTCGCCCCCGGCCGGCGGCGCCTGCCGCCGGCCCGCTCTTCAAAAAATGGTAGGCACGGGCGGGATTGAACCGCCGGCCTCTTCCGCGTCAAGGAAGCGCTCTCCCACTGAGCTACGTGCCTATAAATAACGAAGGATGAAGGCGGCAGGCGAATGTCAACCACAGAGCTTCCCGCCCGCACGCTTCATCCTTTTTTAGTCGAGACCTGCCTCGCAAGCAAGGGATTTGCCTACCAATTTTGCGCCGCCCTGTCAACTTTAGCTTCCCCACGAGGGCGCCCGGTTCTGAAGCCAAACGAAGCCGCGATAGAGATAATGAAGCCCCGAGGCGACCGTCGTCACCGTCGTGACGGCGATCAAACCGTCCGTGAGCGCCGCCGGCAGAAGCCCCGGCGCCCCGAGAACGACCAGGACCGCTCCCACCGTGGCGAGCTGAAAGAAAGTGTTGCATTTGCCGATGATGCTCGGGCGGACTTCCAGGCGCTCGCTCACCAGCAGATAGATGGAAGCGTAACCGAGAAGGATAATGACGTCGCGCGAAATAACGAGCACGGCAAACCACGGCGGGATCCCGCCGATCGCGCCGAGCATCACGAAAGAGCTGCCGATAAGCAGCTTGTCCGCTACGGGGTCCAGATAGGCGCCCAGCCAGGTTTGCTGCGCGGTCAGGCGCGCCACCGCGCCGTCGAGCGCGTCGGTAAGGCCGCTGACGAGGAAAACCATCAGCGCCTCAAGATACAGGCGCGACGATAGCAGCATGAGAAAAAAGGGAATCGAGAGGATGCGGATGAGCGTGAGCGAGTTGGGGAGGTTCAGCATACGGGCGCGACTTAAGTCGCGGCGCGCGCGCCTTCTTCATTCAGCCGCTTGCGAACCTGTCCGGCAACCTTCGGCGGGACCAGCGCGCGCACGGAAATCATTCCGTTCTCGTATCGCTCTTCCAGAATCCTCCCTTGCCGTCGCACCATCGCAAGGAGCGCTCCCTGCGCCGGCGAAAACCGAAATTGCACGGTCTCCTTGTCGCGGTCGAGCAGGGCGGCGATTTTTTGCAAGAGCCGGTCGATGCCCGCCCCGGTGAGCGCCGAGATCGGGCACGTGTCTGCGCCCAGCTCCGCCCGGCCGCGGTCCGTGACGAGATCGATTTTGTTCGGCACCAGCAGCCGCGGGATCGTTCCGGCACCGATATCCTCCAGCACCGACTCGACCACTCGCACCTGATCGGCGCAGTAGGGCGAGCTGCTGTCGGCGACGTGGAGGAGCAGGTTGGCGCTCTTTACCTCCTCGAGCGTGCTCTTAAAGGCTTCGATCAACGAATGCGGAATCTTGCTGATGAACCCGACGGTGTCGCTGACCATGACCTTGTCGCCGCCGGGAAGCGTCAAGCATCGGAGCGTGGGGTCCAATGTGGCAAAGAGCTTGTCTTCGACGAGGACGCCGGCGCGCGTCAGGGTATTCATCAAGGTGGACTTGCCGGAGTTGGTGTAACCTACGAGCGCGACGGTCGGATAGGGTACCTCGAATCGCTTCTGCCGCTGCAGCGCGCGCGTCTTTTCCACCGTGGACAGGCGCCGGCGCAGCGCCGCGATCCGCTCCCGCACTCGCCGGCGATCGACCTCGAGCTGGCTTTCCCCCGGCCCCCGCGTGCCAATTCCGCCGCCGAGCCGCGAGAGGTGAAGCCAGCGGCGGGTCAAACGGGGAAGCAGATACTCAAGCTGCGCCAGCTCGACCTGCAGCTTTCCTTCGTTGCTGCGCGCTCGCTGGGCGAAGATGTCAAGAATGAGCTGGCTCCTGTCGACGACCCGAAGCTCCAGAGCCGATTCCAGGTTGCGCTGCTGCGCCGGGGTCAGATCCTCGTCGAAAATAACGAGATCGGGCCGCGCCTCCCGGACAAACGCGCGGATCTCCGCGACCTTGCCCGAGCCGACCAGGGTTGCCGGCCGGATTTTTTTCACATGCTGGCTGAAGCGACCCACGACCCTTGCGCCGTCGCTCTCGGCGAGCTTCTCCAGTTCGTCGAGGCTGTCTTCCGGCGCGAGCGCGTGGTTTGCCTTCGCCAGCTCAACGCCGACCAGAACCGCGCGCTCCTGAAAGCGTGGGCGGTGAAACGAGAATTCCGCCATCGACTTCAAGGGGTAAGGCTGATCCGCGACCCGAAGAGTTTTTCCATCTCCTCGAGCAGGCCGGGGCCGGCGGCGACTTTGAGCCCTTCCGGGAGTTCGATGACCGTTTCGCCTTCGGCGGCGAGCAAGTGGAGAAAGACCGACAGCGAGCCGGGGAATTGCAGCAGGGTGTCGCGCAGCCGTTCCAATTCCTGCGGCTCCACCTGCGGCACGCGGAGATAGAAGTGGACGCTCTGCTCCTGCTTTTCGCTCTCGCGGCCGGCCGGCGCCCTGCGCTCCGCACCCTTGCGCCCGAGCTGCTGCAGCGGCTTGATGTCCGCCGCGATGATTTGCGCCCGCTCCTCCCCGATCTCGAGCTTGCCCTGAACCAGAATCGGATCGTCCAACACCAGCGTCTCCGAAACGTTTCGGTAGACGTCGGGCCAAACGATGACCTCGATAAACCCGGTTTTGTCCTCGAGTTGAAAGCTCGCGTAGCGGTCGCCCTTTTTCGTATTTTTGAGCCTCAGGGCCGTAACGACGCCGCCCATCTTGACATCGCCGCTAAAAGGTTTTTCCTTCAGCTGGGCGATCGATCCCGAGGTGTACTTTTTGAGGACCGGCTCGTGCTTGTCCAGCGGATGGCCGGTGATGTAAAAACCGAGGGCCTCTTTTTCGTACGCGAGCCTTTGCTGCGCCGACCATTCCTCGACGGCGGGGTAGTTTTCTTTCCGCGGCCGCTCGCCGTTGCCTGCGCCCAGCAGCGAGAAGATGTCGGTTTGGCTGCTGTCGCGACCCTTCTGATGCGCTTGCCCGTCTCGTATGGCGTCGTCGAGCGCCGCCATGATCCGGGCGCGCGCCACGTTCGTCGAGTCGAAGGCGCCGCACTTGATGAGGCTCTCGATCACGCGGCGGTTCACCGCAGCCAAATCCACGCGGCGGCAGAAATCAAAGATGGAGGTGAAGTTGCCCGCGGCGGCGCGCGCCGCAAGAATGATTTCCACCGCCTTCTCGCCGACGTTCTTCACGGCCGCAAGGCCGAAACGGATCTTGTCGCCGACGACCGTGAAATCGGCGCGGCTCTCGTTAATGTCCGGCGGCAGGACCTCGATGCCGCGGTCGCGGCATTCCGCAAGATTCTTGATCACCTTGTCCGTGTCGCTCTGTTCGGAGCTCAACAACGCCGCCATGAACTCGACGGGAAAATGCGCCTTGAGGTAAGCGGTCTGGTACGAGATCAGCGCGTAAGCCGCCGAGTGCGACTTGTTGAAGCCGTAGCGGGCAAACGTTTCCATTTGGTCGAAGATTTCGGCCGCGATTTTGGCGTTAATGCGGTTCTGGCGCGCCCCCTCGATAAACCGCTGCCGTTGCCCCGCCATCTCTTCGGGATCCTTTTTCCCCATGGCGCGGCGCAGAATGTCGGCGTCTCCCAGCGAATACCCGGCCAGCTTCTGCGCGATCTGCATGACCTGCTCCTGGTACACGATGACGCCGTAGGTGTCGCGTAAAATCGGCTCCAGCAGCGGGTGCAGGTAGCGGATCTTCTCTTGGCCGTGCTTGCGCTTGATGTATTCTTCCGCCATGCCGCTGTCGAGCGGCCCCGGGCGGAAAAGCGCCAGGATGGCGACGAGGTCCTCGAAGCAGTTCGGGCGGATCTTCACCGTCATCTCGCGGATGCCCGTGCCTTCCAGCTGGAAGACGCCCGTGGTGTTGCCCGAGCAGAGCAGCGAATAGGTTTTCTTGTCGTCCAGCGGCAAACTGTCCAGATCGACCTCCAGGCCGCGGCTTGCCTGGATGAGCTTGACGCAATCGTGAATCAGGGTCAGCGTCTTCAAGCCGAGAAAATCGAATTTGATAAGCCCGATCTTCTCCACGCTGCCCATGTCGAACTGGGTAACGATGCCGCCTTCTTTATCGATGAACAAGGGCAGATAATCGACCAGCGGCAGATTCGACATTACGACTCCGGCCGCGTGGGTGGAAGCGTGCCGCGTCAAGCCTTCCAGACGCAACGCGTGATTGATCAGGCTCTGCACGCGCGCATCCGTCTGCACCAGCGCCTGCAGCCGGGGCTCCATCTTGATCGCCTGCGCCAGCGGATAATCAAAGCCCTGTTTGGGCGCCGGAACGAGCTTGGCGATCGCGTCGGTCTCCGCGAACGAAAAACCCAGCGCTCTGCCGACGTCCTTGATCGCCGCCTTGGCTTTGAGGGTTCCGAACGTGGCGATCTGCGCGACCTTGTCGGGGCCGTATTTCTCCTTGACGTAGCGAATCACCTGATCGCGGCCGCGAATGCAAAAATCGACATCGATGTCCGGCATCGAGCGCCGCTCGGGGTTGAGAAAGCGCTCGAAGATCAGGTTGTGCCGTATCGGGTCGAGGTCGGTAATCTTGAGCGCGTAGGCGACCAGGCTTCCGGCCGCGGAGCCTCGACCCGGACCCACCGGAATGCCGTTTCGCTTCGCGTAATTGATGAAATCGGCGACGATGAGAAAGTAGCCGGGAAACTGCATTCCTTTGATCACGTCGAGTTCGTACTCGAGACGCTGCTCGTAACCCTTTCGCGTCTCGGCGTCGAGCGGCCGGCCCGCAATTTTTTCGAGCCGCGCGAGCCGCTCCGCCAAGCCCGCATGCGCCAGCTCGTCGAGATAGTCGTCGAGGCTTTTGCCGGAGGGCGGCTCGAACTGAGGGAAATGATAGTGCCCGAACTCGAGCTCCAGGTTGCAGCGCTCCGCGATCTCCACCGTGCGCTCGACGGCTTCCGGCCAGTCGGGAAAGCCGCTCTTCATCTCTTCGGCGGATTTGATGAACAGTTCGTCGGTCTCCATCCGCAGGCGGTTTTCTTCGGCGACCGTCTTGCCCGTCTGAATGCAGAGCAGGACGTCGTGCGCCGCGGAATCGTCCCGTGCGCCGTAGTGACAATCGTTGGTCGCGACCACGGGGAGGGAAAGCTGCCGGCCGAGCTCGATCAGCATCGGATTGATTCGTTGCTGTTCCGGCAGCCTGTTGTCCTGAATCTCCAGATAATAGCGGCCGTCAAAGATGGACGCGTACGTTTCCGCGGCTGCCTTTGCTTTGTCGAACTGCCCGGCGCTCAAGGCGGATGAAACCTCTCCCTGCAGGCAGGCGCTGAGCGCAATCAGCCCGCGGTTAAACTCGCGCAGGAGTTCCTTGTCCACGCGCGGCTTGTAATAAAACCCTTCCATGAAGCCGGCGGTGACCAGGCGGCACAAGTTGCGGTAGCCTTCGCGGTTCATCGCGAGAAGAATCAGGTGATGGTTGTACTCTTTGTTGCCCCGGTCTATCCCGCGGCGCTCGAAGCGGCTGGTCGGAGCGACATAGATCTCGCAGCCGATGATGGGCTTGATGCCAGCGCTCATCGCCTCCCGATAGAACTCGATCGCGCCGAACATATTGCCGTGATCCGTCATCGCCACGGCCGGCTGTTTGAGCTGCTTGATCCGCTGAATCAGCGGTTCGATCCGATTGGCGCCGTCTAGCAGGCTGTACTCGGTATGGCAGTGCAGGTGAACGAAGCGGGAATGCTCCATGGAAGAACAGAGGCTAGTTTTTTTCTAGCATAAAGCGGCGCGCCGCACAATTTTTTATTTGCTCTCATCCATTCCGATCGAAAACATCCTCTCCAGGTCGTGCCGCGAGAAGACCCGAAACGCGATCAGCGTCTCCGAGGTGGTAATGCCGGCGATCTTGCGAATTTCTTCGGTCACGACTTGAGCCAGCTTTTCGTTGTTCGGCACTCTGACCACCGCCACGAGATCGTAGCGGCCGGCAACGGAATAAACCTCGCTGACGCCGCCGATATCGGCGATAAGCTCGGCGACCTGGTTGATCTTGTCGCGCTCTACGGTCAGCAGCACGAGCGCTGAAACCATTTGTTGCCTCCTTGAGAGCTTTTCCCGACGCGCCGCGCCGTTTTTAGCTTTCCCGCCCACAGTAGTCGATAACGGGCTTGATCGTCAACCAACTTTTCGAAAACCTTCGCGTTCGTCTGCGCCGCTCGTGACGAGATTGGCAACGTTCTTGGAAAGAAAAGTGCCGATGCCGGTGGCGAAGATTCCAAACACGCCGGCCGGCGGCCCGCCGACGAAGGTCAGCCTTTCGGTCCTCTGCGCGCCGGCTGTGCCGGCCGAAAGCAGGACTGCGATCAAGGCCGCCAGAGACGCCTCTGCCCGTAATCGGAACCCGATGATTTTGCCAGTCCGCATGGTTCGCCCTCCCGCCAGTGGTGGGTGGATGTTACTTCATCTCTTGGGCGAATTCCATGCGGCCCTTTTCCGCAACAGAAACCGACGGCAAGAAGATCGTTCCCTTTATGCGCGTAGGACCGCGTAGCATGCGTTGAGCCCTTTGGCCGTGCTCCGGACCGGCTCCGCGAGAACGCGAGCTGTTGCTCGCAAACATGGCCATGATAGTAGACACGCCCCGTAAAACACCTGCCATGCAAGCTGCCAAAAACACTAAAGCCCGTCGCTGTCCGGGGCTCGTCTTGCTGGGCTTGGCCGTTCTGGCCGCGGCACTATCTTTTCGCCCTCTTTCCACCGCGCAGAAAACCAGCTTTCGGGCTTCCATTCCCGGACCGCCCCCGGGTCGAGGGGCCGAGGAGACAAGCTTGAGTCCGCCCGTTCGGGAGCCCCAGA
>DATMAM010000017.1:0-170189 GCA_035559995.1 Candidatus Acidiferrales bacterium | reverse complement strand
GAGCGCCGAAGAAGCGCCCGATGAGCGGTTGACTATCGAGTTTGTGACTCCACTGCGCGTCGTGTACCGGGAACGTCTTGCGACCGATTTGACTTTCCAGGTCCTCCTCAGAAACCTTCTCAGGCGGGTCGCCCACCTCTCCTATTTCCACTGCGGCGGCGATCCCTCGGCGGTAGCTTTCAAAGAATGGATCGAGCTGGCTCAGGGGGTCAGGACTGCCCGCCGAGAGCTTAGATGGTTTGATTGGGAACGCTACTCGAGCCGGCAGCGGACGGCGATGCGCCTCGGCGGGCTGGTGGGGCGCGTGACTTTTACGGGAAGGCTGGGACCGTTCCGCGCGCTTCTGGCAGCCGGTGAGGTGACGCACGTCGGCAAAGGCACGAGCTTCGGTCTGGGGCGCTACCGGATCTTAGGCTCCCGAGACGCTTAGCCTTCCTCTCCCTCGCGTACGAGGGCGAGGGTAAGATTTTGTGCGAGCCGGACATCCTTTACATTTTAAACGGGGACATCGTTTACCCTTTTATTTCCCTGGCTCCAGCCAACCTGTAGGGGGCGTCATCAGGGTAGTTCAAAGGATTCCCCGCCTTAAGTGTCAATTCTTGTCAATCCTGGCAAGGCCGCGCGTGCCCATCCCACGCTTTTTGGCGTAGCGCCAGGAGTTTTTCGCTGGCATAGCCATTGCGTCGACTCACGCCGCTACGCGAGCATGCGCTTCTTTAGCTTAAAGCAGGTCTTTGAAGGGGCGTCTGCCCCGGGAGCTCAAGACGATGGCGGGAATTTTTAACAAGGAAGTCGAAGTCTATCTTTCTTTTGCGACCCTCCGGGGCACGATTGCCACCAGGCACGCGCGGCTCAGCGATCATTTGCTGACCTTTGACGAGACGTTCACGCTCAAAAATGTAAAAAGCGGCCGCGGCACGTCCAGCCTGAGCGCGGAGACGGCGCTCGTCTACAAGCGTCTCGTGATCCTGGTTGCGGACTTGGGCTCCGACGGGCAAGACACGGTCGATGCCCAGCTCTTCCGCGTCGAGCGGGAACCGCACAGGGTTATCGTCGGCGCGGGACCTTTCTGGGTCCGGGGCGATATTCATATTGTAAGGGGGGGCGACTTGGAAACGGTCGGGCTTGGCACGACGCGTTTCGTTCCGCTTACCGGCGCCACATTTGTCGGCCAGGAGGGCGCCGAGCCGGCCACTTTCATCGTCAACCGGGAGCACATCGGCTGTCTCCTAATTGACCCGAGGGAAACCGTTTAGCGGAGCCCGAGGTCTCTCGGGGACGGAGAGTCAAGTTATGAGAAAGCTTTTCGACTATCTGATGGACCACGTTCTCGATCCGGCGCTCCAGTGGATACTGGAGCACCCGATCATTACGGTCCTGGTGATTACCGTTTTGGTGTGGTGGGTCGGTCAGGCCTACAAGACAAGAACCCGGTGAATAACGCAGGTTCTTTGTTCCCGTTGAGGCCGGTCCGGCGTCGCGGTTCGCGCGCGGATCGTCGCCAGGCCGGCCTCAACGGCAAGCTCTTCTCGAAAAAGGCTCTTCTAGCGCTGGGCGGGCTCGCCCGCGACGCGCGCGGTCTGCTCCGCGCCGCCTTCAGCCCCGGTAGCGATAGCTTCCTTATATACTAGAATCTCGACGCGGCGATTTTTCGCCCGTCCCTGGCGGGTCTTGTTGTCGTCGAGCGGGGCGGTCTCGCCGTAAGAAACCGTCACGACCCGGGTCGGGTCGATTCCCTTTTGCGTGATCAGGTAGCGGGCGACGCTTGCAGCCCTCTTGGCGCCCAGCTCGTAGTTGTAGTCATCGGGCCCCGTGTTGTCCGTGTGGCCGGCGATCAGGAAGACCGGGCTATCGGTCTCCTTGAGATCGTTCTTCAGGTCGCTCAAAAAGCCGTCGATTTCTCTCTTGGTCTGCTCGCTAAACGACGCGGAGTTGGTGGCGAAGTTGGCCCCCTCCTTCATCGTGAGCACAAGCTTGCGCTGGAGCCGGAGATTCGCGAAGGTGTTGAGAGCCTTTTCCGCCTTCGCGTCGACTTGCCCCAACCGCCCATCCACGTCCGTGACCTTGCCTTCGACGCTCGAAAGGCGTCCCTCGACTTTCTCGAGCCGGCCGCCTGTCTGGCCGAGACGGGCTTCGCTGTCCGAGACGCGCTGCCCCAAAGGCGTCAGTTGTTCGTTAACCCAATTGCGGGTGGCGAGGCAACCTTGGAGGAGCGGAACGGCCAAGAACAGGAATAACGGTACGGGAAACGAAAACAACGATCGCACAGTTTTCTCTGCCATGTGATCTCTCCTTTTAAGGGGGAAGCTGACCGGCAGCGGAGAAGACAGCAAGGAGTTTGCCAAGACAGGATGTCTTTCTAAGCTCTCGATTTCACGCGTCTTCCTGGAGGCGGCCCGAGTGGTCTTGTAGGTTTTTTCCTCCATGTCGGCGGGTGACACTACAATGGTCGGGCGCCCGGAGCGCCTTGGAAGAAGTTGCCGCGCGGGCGCATCGGCTCCGGGCGGAAAGGCTATTTTTCTTTACCGGGCGCCTTGAGCTTTTTCTCGTTCATCGCGCGCAGGAGCTCGTCGAAAGAAGAGCGCGCCAGCACGCGGCTAAACTGCGACCGGTAGTTGTTTACCAGACTGATGTTCTCGATCGTGATGTCGTAGACTTTCCACTGGGCGTCCGCGCGGTGGAGGCGGTAGCTGACCGCGAACTCCTCGCCCTTTTTGTTGACGATCCTGGTATCGACCTCGGCGAAATCTCCGTCTTGCCGGTCGCGGACGTAGCGCACCTTCTCGCCGTTGTAGGCTTCGATCTGATCGAGGTAGCTGTCTTCCAAAAGGCGCGTGAAGGCCTTGATGAACTCGCGCTGCTCTTCGGGCGTGCGCTTCTGCCATTGCGAGCCCAAAGAACGCTTGGCCATCTCGGTAAAGTCGAAGCGCGGATAGATGATCTCCCTGAGCTTCGCGCGCCGCTCGGCTTTCTTGCCTTCCCCTTTTAGAGCGGGGTCTTGCAGGATCTGAATCACCTTGTCGATGGTCTGCTGAATTTCGCTCCGCGGGGATTCCGCGGCAAGAGAGAAGCCTCGGAGGCACAGCAGAATCCCGAGAGTCAGCGCGGTGGCGCAATCGGCAAATTTCGGTCGCCTCCAGGCCGCCTGCCGCTTGAACCGGAGCCGCTTTTTACGCGCGAGGTCCGCCACCATGTAGGACACCCAGGGATAAACCAGGCGCGCGTCGCCGAGCTCCGATTTCGCCTCCTCGGTCAGGACGAAAATCAAGTTTCCGAGCGTTGTCTGCCAATGTCGAGTCCGGCTCATCCTTTGCTCCGAAATAAAAGAAATCGCCGGTTTTGCGCAAGCGCCGTGCCAGCCATGGCCGGCGCCTATCTGCCAATTGTTTTGGCCCGCGCTGGGCCCTAGAGAGGCAGCGGACATGAAGGGAATTTCCTCCAACGCCGATCTCTTTTGCCCGGCTATTCTTTGTAGTCCTGCGGTCTTAGGCTGTGCTTGCGCAAAAGGTCGTAAAAGTCCGCGCGGTATTTGCCGGCTATTTTGGCGGCTCTGCTGACGTTGCCCTCGCAGACCTGGAGCAGGTTGACGAGATATTCGCGCTCGAAGCTTTCCTTGGCTTCCTTGAGAGGCTTTAGCGCTCCGTGAGGCGCCGCTTTTGTTTGCAGGATGTACTCTTCGCCGATGATCTCGTGCTGGGTCATGGCGACGGCGTATTCGATCGTGTTTTCCAGCTCGCGCACGTTTCCAGGCCAGTCGTGGAGCATGAGCTTCTGCAGCGCGTGCGGGCTTACCCCCTTGACGGTTTTTTTCATCTGCTGCGCGACCTTTTTGAGGAAATGATCGACCAGATGAGGGATATCCTCCTTGCGCTCGCGCAGCGGCGGCAGCCGGATGGGAATCACGTGAATGCGGTAAAACAAGTCCTCGCGGAACTCGCCCTTTTTCACCTCTTCTTCGAGATCCTTCTTGGTCGCCACGATCACGCGCACATCGACCCGCACGGGCTTTTCGCTGCCGATCGGATAGAACTGGCGCTCCTCGAGGGCGCGCAACAGTTTCGCCTGGATGCTGAGCGGCATCTCGCCGATCTCGTCGAGAAAGAGCGTGCCCTCGTGCGCCTGGGTGAACAGCCCCTTGGTGCTCCGCACGGCTCCGGTAAAAGCCCCTTTCTCGTGGCCGAACAGCTCGCTTTCCAGCAAGGTTTCGGGAATCGCCGCGCAGTTGATCGCGACGAACGCTTTGTCCTTGCGGTCGCTCGCCAGATGAATGGCTTTGGCGATCACCTCCTTGCCGGTGCCGCTTTCCCCCTGGAGGTAAACCGTGGACTCCGTTTTTGCGATGCGCGACACGGCCTCCAGCACGGCCTGCATCTTGTCGCTCTTGGCGATGATATTCGCAAAGTCGTAGCGCTCGGCCAGCAGATCTTTGAGCCGCTGGATCTCGGAGGCGAGGCGGCGGTTTTCGAGCGCCTTCTCGATCTGGAACAAGAGGTCCCGCGGCTCGAAAGGCTTGGTGATGTAACTGTAGGCGCCTTTTTTCATCGCCTCGACCGCGTTTTCGATCGATCCGTGGGCCGTAAGAATGATGACCGGCAGATCGGGGCTCACCAGATGGATCTGTTCCATCAATTCCAGGCCGTCCTGATGCATCAGGCGTAGATCGACGATCGACAGATCGAACACCTGGCTCTTCACGGCCTCGAGCGCGTCGCGCTCGTTGAGCGCCGTGCTCACTTCGTAGTCGGCTGTCTCCAGCCGCATGCGAATGAGCTCGAGGAGATTTCGGTCGTCGTCCACCACCAAGATTTTCGTCGCCATTCGCTTACCTGGCCTTTTCCCGTTTTTTCTCTTCGATCTCGATGTCCACCTGCTTCATGCGCCGGATCACCTGCTGCAGGTTCTCGTTCTCGTCGCGGAGCTTTTTCTGCGCCTGCAGGCTCGCTTCCTGTTCATCTTTGAGTCTCTTGTTGACCTGCTCCAGAAAGGAAGTGTCCGCCTGAAGCTTGCTCACGGCTTCGCCCAGCGCCTCGCGCTCGCGCACGACTTCGAGCCAAACTTTGGCCTGCGTCGCCCACGGGCTGGCGGGATAATCGCGCAGCAGGGTCGCGAAAGTCTTTTTCGCCGCCGCGAGATTTTGCGCCGGATTTCGCGGGTGCGCGTACGCCATCCCCAAGGTAAAGAGCGCGGTGTCGGCCGAAACATTGGAATCGTCGGCCGCTAGCGCGCGCTCCGATTCCTTGATGACATCGTCGAACGCGCCGCGCGCGAGCGCCTCTTCGGCGACGAGCCCCGGCGGGCGCGGCGGCTGCGGCGGCGGCGGGAGGCGATTTTCCGCCGCGCAGCCCGCGAGCATCAGGCCGGCAAGACAAAGATAAACTTGCTTCCGCTTCCTGGTTGGCTTTCTGCCCATAAGCTGCCGCCATGCGCGGTGACAATATGCCGGGCGATCGCAAGCCCCAGCCCCGTGCCTTTAGGGAAACGATTCCCGGTTGCGACCTGGTGGTATTTTTCGAAGATGCGCTCCAAATGCTCCGGAGCGATGCCCGGTCCGGTGTCCTGAACGGCCACTTCGACCTTGCCGTTCAGCGGGCGCGCGCAGACTTTGATGGAACCTCCCTCAGGCGTAAAGTTTATCGCGTTTCCCAGCAGGTTGCGCAAGACCTGGAGAATTCTTTCCTGATCGATCTTGACCCGGCGGAGCTCGGGGCTCAGCTCGAGCGCGAGGCTCACCCGCTTCGATTCGACGAGCGGGAGTATCTCGGTCGTCGCCTTCTCGATGAGGGCGCCGAGGCTCGCTTCCTCGAACCGATAGGTCATCATACCGGCTTCCATCTTGGATAGATCGAGGATCGAGTTGACCAAGCGGATCAGCCGCTCGCTCTCCTCGGACAGGATGCGGAGGATCTTGCGCCGGTTGTCGGAGATCGGCCCGCCGGCGCCGTCGAGCAAAAGCTGCGTTCCCTCCTTGATCGAGGTGAGCGGCGTGCGCAGCTCGTGCGACAGCGCGAAAAAGAAATCGGACTTCATCTTGTCGATATCTTTGAGCTGCCGGCTCATCGAGTTGAACGCCGCCGCCAGCTCGGCGATCTCCGGCGGCGAGGCGAGGTCGATTTCGGTCCCGAGGTGGCCCTGGGCGATCTCGGCCGTTTTCGTTTTGAGCACCCCGACCGGTCGCGTGATGCTGCGCGTCGTCCAGAGCGCGATCGCGATGCCGGAAAGCACGGCCAGAAGCGTCACCGCGAGGGTGATCTGGCGCGCGCTGGCGCCGATTTCGCCGAGAGTCCTTATTTTTTTGTTGACGGTTTGCTCGGCCACGGTCCGCAGCTCGCGCAGCGCGCGCAACGCCGCCTCGGTCGCGTGATCTTTTTTTTCCTTGTAGGCCGCGGCGTCGTACCCGGTTCCCGCCCTGGCCTTTTCGACCTCGTCGCTGAAGAGGTCCAAATAGCGCCGGTGCGATTGCCTGACGACGTCCAGGAGCTCGGCCATCCGCGGCGCGGTCGCGACCTGCGCCGCCTCCTCGAGGTACTGCTTGAAGTCGTTATTGAAGAGCAGAAAGCGGCTGTAGAGCACCTCGTCGCGGCCGATCAGGTACTTTCTCTCGTATTGGATCTGCGAAAGCAGCGTGTCGGAGAGTTTCTTTTCGTACTCGAGCACGCGATCGTCGGTTTCGCGGATCGAGCGGGTTATCGTTTCGAACCGCCCGAGAATAAAAATCGCAAACACGCTGCCGGAAAGCGCAAGGAGCAAGATCAGGATGTGGCCGCCGATCAGCCGCCGGAAAATGGTAAGCTTCATACGGGCACGGCATACGATACTAATCAGTGAAAGTGACCGGCGCAATACGGGCGCCGAGGCGAGGTTTGAAGGCCCGCCGGCTTCGTGCTATACGTAACTGGCGATGAAAGAAGGCATTCATCCCGAATACAAAGCGACCACGATCACGTGCGCCTGCGGCAACGTGATTGCGACGCGCTCGACCGTCCAGAACATCCATGTCGATATCTGCTCCCAGTGCCATCCGTTTTTTACCGGCAAGCAGAAGCTCGTCGACACGGCGGGGCGCGTGGAGCGCTTTCGAAAGAAGTACGGCCTCAAGAACTGAAGGCAGAGAGCAAGCTGAATGTGATCGCGTAGGGAAGTCGGAAAAAAAAGGGCAAGGGGACGAAGCTTCCCTTTGCCCTTTTTTATTGCCCCGTCGCGCGAGGGGTCCATGCTGGAAAAGTTGGCTGAAGTCGAGCGGCGTTACACCGAGCTGGAGGCTCTGTTGAGCGACCCGCAGGTATTGGGAAACCAGCGGGAATACTCAAAGATCGCCAAGGAGCGGGCCGACCTGGAAGAGGTCGTCGCCTGCTACCGGGAGTGGCGCAAGGTCGAGCGGGAGATCGAGGAGAACCGCCAGCTCCTGGAGGAGAGCGAAGAGTCGATTCGCGAGCTCGCCAAAGAAGAGATCGCAAGCCTGCGCGCGCGCAAGGAGGAGCTGGAGGCGCGGCTAAAGTATCTGCTCCTTCCGAAGGACCCCAACGACGCCAGGAACGTGATTCTGGAGATCAGGGCGGGGACCGGGGGCGAGGAGGCGGCGCTGTTCGCCGCGGAGCTTTTTCGCATGTACAGCCGCTACGCCGAAGCGCGCGGCTGGCGCGTCGAGATCATGAACTCCAATCCGACCGGTCTCGGCGGCTTCAAGGAGATCATCGCGCTCATCGAGGGGCGCGGCGCTTACAGCCGGCTCAAGTTCGAAGGCGGCGTTCATCGCGTCCAGCGCGTGCCCGTGACCGAAGCCTCGGGGCGCATCCACACCTCGGCGGTCACGGTCGCGGTTTTGCCGGAAGCCGACGAGGTCGAGGTCGTGATCGACCCCAAAGATATCCGCGTCGACGTTTATCGCTCCTCCGGCCCCGGCGGCCAGAGCGTCAATACCACCGATTCGGCGGTGCGCATGACGCATATCCCGACCGGGCTCGTCGTGACCTGCCAGGACGAAAAATCGCAGCATAAGAACCGCGCCAAGGCGCTGAAGGTCCTGCGCGCGCGCTTGCTGGAGAAGCGGCAGGAAGAGCAGCGCTCCGAGATCGCCGCGACACGCAGGCTCATGGTCGGAAGCGGCGACCGCAGCGAGCGCATTCGCACGTACAACTTCCCGCAGGGGCGAGTCACCGATCATCGGATCAATTTCACGCTTTACAAGCTCGACCGCGTGATGGAAGGCGAGCTCGACGAAGTCCTCGACGCGCTCATCACGCATTACCAGGCGGAGGCGCTCAAGCACGCGGACGAGGACGGAAAGAGGGCATGATGGCGCGAGCGGAAAACGCGGCGGGCGCGACGGCGGCGCGCGCGACCGTGGCGGCGGCGCTCAGGACCGGAACGGAACTCTTGCGGCGCCGCGGCATCGACAGCGCCCGGCTGGACGCGGAGGTTCTCCTTGCCGCCGCGCTGGACTGCCGCCGGGAAGATCTCTACGCCCGCCCCGAAAGGGTTCTCGAAGCGGCCGAAGCCGGGCGCTATCGGGAGTGGCTTTGGCGCCGGGCCGGGCGCGAGCCTGTCGCTTACATCGTCGGCGGGCGCGAGTTCTGGTCGCTTGAGTTTGCCGTCGGCCCGGGAGTTTTTATTCCCCGGCCCGAAACGGAACTTCTGGTCGAGCTCGCCTTAAAACTGCTTCCCGGAGTCGGGGAGCGCGGCCGCGCGCTACGGGTGCTGGATCTTTGCGCCGGGAGCGGCGCTATCGGCGTCAGTCTGGCCAGGGAGCGGGCGGACATCGAGCTCTGGGGGGTCGATCTTTCGGCCGAAGCGGTAAAGAGCGCGCGGCAGAACGCGATGCGCCACGGCGTATCGGCGCGAAGCCGCTTTGTTCAAGGCGATTTGTTTTCGCCGGTTGCGGCGAAAGGCAGGTTTTTTGACGCTTTGGTGGCCAACCCTCCGTATGTCCGGCGCGCCGAACTCGAACGTCTTCCACCCGAGGTGCGAAATTGGGAGCCCCGGCTCGCGCTCGACGGCGGCGCCGACGGCCTGGACTTTTACCGGCGGATCGTCAGGGAAGCCCCGGAGCATGTTCAAGACGGCGGGTTTGTTCTTGTGGAGATTGGCGCCGAGCTCGCGCGCGCTGTCTGTGAGCTCTTCGCGGCCGCCGGCTATGGCGCGCCGGCCGTTTACGCGGACTACGCGGGAAGCGCGCGCGCGGTGAGCGTCGCGGTCGGGTAACCGGGCCTTGAGGAACGAACGTGGATAAGATCCTCATCCGCGGCGGGCGCAGGCTTTGCGGCGAGGCCCAGGTAAGCGGCGCGAAAAACGCCGCGCTGCCGATCTTGATATCGTCTTTGCTGACCGGCGCGCCCTGTCTTTACGGCCGCATCCCCGACTTGAAGGACATCGATACAACGCTCAGGCTCCTCGCCGGGCTCGGGGTCGAGGTCGAGAAGCTCGGCGCCGGCGAGATCAGAATCGCCGCCGAGGCCGTCGCCGATATCCAGGCCCCCTATGAGCTGGTGAAGACGATGCGCGCGTCCTTTCTCGTCCTGGGACCCCTCCTCGCGCGCTTCGGTCGCGCCCGGGTGTCGACTCCGGGCGGCTGCGCGATCGGCACGCGCCCGGTCAATTTGCACCTCAAAGGCTTTGCTGAGATGGGCGCCGAGATCGAGCTCGTGCACGGCTACGTGGAGGCGCGGGCGCGGCGGCTGCGCGGGGCGAAGATCTATCTCGATCTGCCGTCGGTCGGGGCGACGGAAAATCTCATGATGGCGGCGACGCTCGCCGACGGCACGACCGTGATCGAGAACGCCGCCAAGGAGCCCGAGATCGTCGATCTTGCCGCGGCGCTCGCCTCGATGGGGGCCAAAATCGACGGCGCCGGGCAGGGCGTGATCACGATCGAAGGCGTGAGCGAGCTTGCGGGCGCGTCGCACCGCGTTATCCCCGACCGGATCGAGGCCGGGACGTTCATGGTCGCGGCGGCGCTTACCGGCGGAGACGTCACCCTGCGCGGCGCCCGCGCCGAGCATCTCGACGCTTTTATCATCAAGCTCCGCGAAGCGGGAGTCGGCGTAGACGTCGGCGATGAAACTCTCAGCGTGCAAGGGAACGGCCGGCCGCGGAGCGTCGACGTGACGACTTTACCCTATCCGGGCTTTCCCACGGACCTGCAGGCGCAGACGATGGTGCTGATGGCCGTCGCCGACGGCGTGAGCGTGATCACGGAAACGGTTTTCGAGAACAGATTCATGCACGCGCTCGAGCTGATTCGCATGGGAGCGGACATCCGGCTCGAAGGCAACCGGGCGATCGTCAAGGGCGTCGAGAAGCTTTCCGGCGCGCCGGTCATGGCGACCGATCTGCGGGCGAGCGTCTCGCTCGTGCTTGCCGGCCTTGTCGCCGACGGCACAACCGAGGTGAGCAGGATCTATCATCTGGATCGCGGCTACGAGCACATCGAGAGAAAGCTCGCGGCGCTGGGCGCGGATATCGAGCGGGTCAGGGCATGAAGATCGCGTTTCTAAAAACCAGCGAGCCGAGCTTCGAGCCGACGTTGCGGAAGATCATGGGCCGCAGGGGAAAGGGCGAAAGCGCGGTCCTCGGCCAGGTGGAAGAAATCGTGCGCGCGGTGCGCGCGGCCGGCGACCGCGCGCTCGTGCGCTATGCGCGCCTGTTCGACGGCGCGCGCCTGCGCCCGGCGACGCTCGAGGTGCCGAAGTCCGAGATCGCCGAGGCCGTCCGCGCGCTGCCGAAAAGAGACCTCGCGGTGATGCGCGCCGCCGCCGCCCGCATCGCCCGCTTTCACCGGCTCCAGCTGGAGAAGAGCTGGCGGGTCCGTGACTCGCTCGGCGTCGTGCTGGGGCAAAGGCTTACGCCGCTCGAGCGCGTGGGCGTTTACGTCCCGGGCGGCAAGGCCGCTTACCCCTCGACGGTTCTCATGAATGTGCTTCCCGCCAAGGTGGCGGGCGTGAGCGAGGTCATCATGACCTCGCCGCTCGGCGCCGACGGCAAGGCGGTCCTCGCCGCGGCGGCGATCGCGGGAGTGGACCGCATCTTTCGCGTCGGCGGCGCGCAGGCGATCGCCGCGCTCGCTTATGGCACGCGCACGATCCCC
The DNA here is from genome assembly GCA_035559995.1 of Candidatus Acidiferrales bacterium. Classification (GTDB taxonomy): domain Bacteria; phylum Desulfobacterota; class Binatia; order UBA9968; family UBA9968; genus DATMAM01. The sequence continues at coordinate 159,109 of DATMAM010000017.1, read as the reverse complement.
AAGGTCGACAAGATCGTCGGCCCGGGCAACATCTACGTCGCCACGGCAAAACGTCTGGTTTTCGGCGAGGTCGATATCGACTCGATCGCCGGGCCGAGCGAGATATTGATCATCGCCGAGCCCGGCGCCGACCCGACGTTCGTCGCCGCGGACATGCTCTCGCAAGCCGAGCACGACGAGCTGGCGGCGGCCTTTTGCGTGACGCCGTCGGCGACGCTCGCGGAAAAGATCAGGGCGGCGCTCAAGAGCGAGATCCAAAGCGCCAAGCGCCGGGCGATCGCGCTCAGCGCGCTCGAAAAGTACGGCGCGATTATCGTCTCGCGGAGCCTCGGCGAAGCGGTGCAAATCGCCAATCGGATCGCGCCGGAGCATATCGCGCTCGTGGTGCGGCGCCCTGAGCGGTGGCTGCCGGCGATCCGGAACGCGGGCGCCATTTTCGTCGGCCCCTATTCAACGCCGCCCTTGGGCGACTACATGGCGGGCCCCAATCACGTGCTGCCGACGGGGGGAAGCGCGCGCTTTTTCTCTCCGCTCGGAAGCTACGACTTCGTCAAGCGGACGAGCCTGATACAGGCCGGCAAAAAGGCGCTGAGGGCGCTCGCGCCGGGCATCATCCGCATGGCCGAGATGGAGGGCCTGTACGAGCACGCGCGCGCCGTCGAGGCGCGCTTCAGAAAGGAGGCGGCCAGTGGCGCGGACCGCTAAAGTTCACAGAAAGACGCGCGAGACCGACATCGCAATCGAGCTGGATTTGGACGGTGGCGGCGCGTTCGACGTCGAAACCGGGATACCGTTCTTTAACCACATGCTCGAGAGCTTTGCGCGCCACGGCCTTTTCGATCTCAAAGTGCGCGCCGCGGGAGACCTCGCGGTCGATTACCATCATACGGTCGAGGACGTCGGCCTGGCCTTGGGGCAGGCGTTCCGCGAGGCGCTCGGCGACAAGCAGGGGATCCGCCGCTTCGGCGAGTCGAGCGTGCCGTTGGACGAAGCGCTGGCGCGGGTCGTCGTCGATCTCAGCGGTCGCCCCTATTTTGTCTACAACGTCAAGATCCGCCCCGGCCGGGTGGGCGATTTCGACACCGATCTGCCGCACGAATTCTTTCAGGCTTTTGTCAACCAGCTCGGGATGAATCTCCACATCCACGTGCCGCAAGGGGAAAACCCCCACCATATTATAGAGGCCTGTTTCAAGGCGCTCGCGCGCGCTCTGGAAGCGGCCACGCGGCTCGATCCCAGGATCAAGGGCGTGCCCTCGACCAAGGGGAGCCTCTGAGGGAGACGAGCCTTTGACGTTGGAACGGTCTTTGAGCGTCTCGAACGTGAACGTAGCGAAACAATTTCCAAGTCGTTCAAAGCTTCAAGGCATGCGGCGGCCAAACATATGATTGCCGTGATCGACTACGGCATGGGCAATCTCAGAAGCGTGCAGAAGGCGCTGGAGCGCGTCGGCGCGCGCGCCGAGATCACGAGCGATCGCGGCGCCATCGAGCGGGCGCGCGGCCTTGTGCTTCCGGGGGTCGGGGCGTTTGGCGCGTGCATGCAAAACCTCGAGCGCTACGGCTTGATCGAGCCCATCAAGGAGGCGCTCCGCCAGAAAAAGCCGTTTCTCGGGATTTGCCTCGGGTTTCAGGTCCTGTTCAGCGAAAGCGAGGAGTTCGGCTGCGAGCGGGGGCTCGACATTTTTGCCGGTAAAGTGGTCGGCTTTCGTCCGCAAGACGGCCTCAAGGTGCCGCATATGGGGTGGAACCGGATCGAAAAGAAAAAAGAGTCGCCGTTTCTCGAAGGGATCGCAGGCGGCGAGTACGTCTATTTCGTCCATTCTTATTTCGCGCAGCCGAAAGACCAGTCGCTGGTCGCGACGACTACGCCGTACGGGGTTTCGTTCGCGTCGAGCATCGCGACGGATCATCTCTTTGCGTGCCAGTTCCACCCCGAGAAAAGCCAACAGATCGGCCTGCGCATCCTGGCCAACTTCGCCAGGTTCACCGAGGCTCGCTGAGCGCCGTGCTCGTCATCCCGGCCATTGACATCAAGGACAATCGCTGCGTGCGCCTTTACCAGGGCGATATGGACAGGGAAACCGTCTATTTCGATCGCCCGTTGGATGCGGCCAGGCACTGGGTCGAGCAGGGCGCCGAGCTTCTCCACATCGTCGATCTGAACGGCGCCGTCGAAGGCCGTCCGGTGCACAAGGCCGAGATCGCGGCGATCTGTCAAGAGCTCGGCGCGGCGGTTGAGGTTGGCGGCGGGCTGAGGGCGGCGGCCGATATCGAAGAGATGCTTTCGCTGGGAGCCGCGCGCGTGGTTCTGGGCACGAAAGCCTACGAGGACCCGGCCTTTTTCCGGTCGGCCTGCGCGCGCTTTGCGGGCAAGATCGTTGCCGCCATCGACGCGCGCGACGGCAAGGTGGCGATCGCCGGCTGGAAGAAAGGCACTTTGGTGGACGCCGTCGAGCTTGCGCGAAGGTGCGAAGGGGACGGCGCGGCGCGAATTATCTACACCGACATCGCGCGCGACGGCACGCGCGCGGGCGTGAACGTGGTCGAGACCATGAGGGTTGCCGAGGCGGTAAAGATTCCCGTCATCGCCGCGGGCGGGGTCGGCAGCCTGGAAGATCTCAAGCGGCTCAAAGCTCTGGGCGAACGGGGCGTCGAGGGCGTCGTCATCGGCCGGGCGCTCTATACGGGCGCGTTTACGCTGCAAGAGGCGATCGCGGCCCTCGGCCGCGGCGGCTGATTGCCGCCTGCGGCACCGGCCAGCGGCAAACAAAAAACACCGGCCGCGCGCGCCCTATGGCGCTTTGCCGACGACCCACAAGTAGATCGTGTGCTCGTGGCCCTGAGGAGAGCCCTCGGCGGCGGAAGAGCGGAGCTTTTCTGTTTTTGCCGGCTCCCAGCCCTCGATGCCAAAGTCGTGCGCGACGACGCGCGCGCCGGGCCTGAGCCGCGTCTGAAAGACGGGGCGCATCAGCCGGTTGAACCAGGGGAACATGTAAAGCGTGACCACGGTTGCCGGCGAGACATCCGCCTTGAGAGCGTCTTCCCGCCGGAACTCGACCAGATGGGTCACGCCTTCTTCGCGCGCCTTTTTCCACGACAACTGGATCAATTCGGGGTCCATTTCGATCCCGACCGCGCGCACGCCGAAGCGCTTGGCGGCCCTGATCACGATGCGCCCGTCGCCGCTCCCGAGGTCGTAGAGGACGTCCCCCGGCTTCATTTCGGCCATGTCCAACATGCGGTCGACGACCTCGATCGGCGTCGGCACGAAAGGGATCTCTTCGTTGCCGCGAGCCGAAAAAGCGCCGGCGCCGAGTAGCGCGGCGAGCGCGGCGACTCTAAGATAGGGCCCAAACGAATAGCGCGCGGCTGTTTGCGCGGCCATGGTTGGAAGCCTCATACACAAGCTCCGGCGGAAGGTCAAACGCAGGTCGTCGCGAGCAGGGGCTGGCGCGGTTGACAGGGTCTGCCGCAGGCGATTAGTGTTCGAAAGAGCGCCGGTAACTTTCCGCAGGCGCGCATCGATTCGATCCTGAGGCTAAAGAAAGGAGGAGTGAGGAAAATGAAAGTCGTGGATGCCGACGGCCATGTCGAAGAGAGTCCGGCAACTTTCAGCGACGCCTATCTCGAGCCGCGCTTTCGCTCTGAGCGGCCGCGCGTGATCGGAATCGACGGCAACGCCTACTGGGTCATCGACGAGCAGCTATTTCCGCGGCGCGTCGGCAGGGGCTGCCACAATCTTGGCACGCCCGCAAGCTACGACGGAAAGCCGGCGCGGCACGCGGCGGCAAAATCGGATTCGATCGAGAGCATGGAGCTCACCGACCTCGCGGCGCGCCTGCGCGCGATGGATGAAGAGGATATCGGCGTTCAGGTCGTCTATCCGACGCTTTTTCTCGCCTATCCCCTGACTTCGAACGTGCCGCTGATGACGGCCCTGTGCTCCTCCTACAACCGCTGGCTCGGCGAGCGCTTAGCGGGCAACGCGCGCGTCAAGTGGGCCGCCGTGGTCAATCTCGACGATGTTCCGGCAGCGGCGCGCGAGGTGAGGGAGGCCAAGCGCCTCGGCGCCGTTGCCGTCATGGTTTTGGGCACGGCCGGAGACCGTTTGCTCGACGACGCGGTTTTGCTGCCGTTTTATGACGCGGTCGCGGAGGAAGACCTGACGCTGGCGGTTCACGTGGGCTGGGCCTGCCCGGCGCTCAACAACCTCTACACGCACATTTTCCCTTCCGGCGTTATCGCGTTTCTCGTTCCCGTCCTGATGGGGTTTGTCGCGCTCGTAACCGGCGGCGTGCTCGATCGGCTGCCGGGTCTGAGAGCGGTCTTTCTGGAAGCCGGCTGCCAGTGGATTCATTTCATGCTGGATCGCCTCGAGCATCGCTTCCAGCATGCCACCAGGCGGCTCTCGCACATCGTTTCCGAGACGGCGCCGAAGAACAAGCTCCCGCCGATGGACTACGTGCGCCGGGGAAATCTCTACTTCAGCGCCGAAGTCGAGGACGCGCTTTTGCCCCAGGTCGTCGAGCTGGTCGGCGAAGGCCAGATCGTCTTCGGGTCGGATATGCCGCACGGCGACCGCGAGCGCTTTGCCGCGCGGGCGCTTTGGCAAAGGGCCGATCTCGGCGAGGAGGTCAAGCGAAAAATCCTCGACGACAATCCGCGGCGGCTTTACAGGCTCGGCGCGGCGGCTTTGCCGGACTAGCTCGCTACTCGATCTTCCAGAGATAGACGGTGTGCTGATGGAGGATCCCGCCCGGCATCGTCTCGGCGCGCAGCGGCTTCCAGCCTTCGATCGGAAAGTCGTGCGCGACCACGCGCGCACCGGGCCTCAGTTGCTTCTCGAGAATCGGCCGGAGGCGGGCGTTGAACTCGGGAAACATGTAGAGCGCGACCACCGAGGCCTGGCCGAGGTCCGCCGTCAAAGCGTCTTGACGGCGAAACTCAACGAGGTGGCTTACGCCTTCTTGCGCCGCCAGGTGGCGCGCGCGGGCGATCAGCCGCCGGTCGATCTCGATCCCAACGCCTCTGGCGCCGAAGCGCTTGGCGGCCCTGATCACGATGCGCCCGTCGCCGCTCCCGAGATCGTAGACCAGGTCCGCCGGCCCGACTTCCGCCATCTCGAGCATGCGGTCGACGACCTCCATCGGCGTCGGAGCGAAGGGAATCTCGCGCTCGGTCTCGGGCGGCAGCCCGCAAGCCGAAACGGACAAAAACGCAAGCAGCAGAATCAACCGTCGCATGCGATTTTCACGAGCGTTAGATTGAAGTTTTTCCTCCCGAAAGGCAAACGCTCCGGGGGCGAGGGCGCATGGCGCTAAAGGACATTCACGCCGACGTCGTCGGCAGCCTGCTGCGGCCGCCGGAGCTGCTCGCGGCGCAGAAACAACTGGCCGAGGGCGCGATCGCCCGCGAGCGCTTTCGGGAGATCGAAGACCGCGCGGTCGACGAGGCGATCGCGCTTCAAGAGTCGGTCGGGCTGGAGATCGTGACCGACGGCGAGATGCGCCGGCAGTCGTTTCAGAGCCAGATGGTCGAGGCCGTGAGCGGCTTCGGCGAGGCCGGCTTGAACGCGTTTCTGTGGGGCGAGTGGCGCGACGGAAAGGGCGTTTACCGGATCCCGCGCCCCGCGCGCCTCGGGATCGCGGGAAGGCTCGTGCGCAAGCGCTATCTTTCCGCCGGCGAGTTTAGCTATCTCAAAAAGAAGACCGCCAAGATTTCCAAGATCACGCTCCCGAGCCCCGGCCTTTGGGTGAATTTCTGGTCGCGCGAGCAAAAAGCCTATCCGACGCTGGATCATTTTCTGGCCGACGTGGCGGCAATCCTGCGCGCCGAGGTCGCGGAGTTGGTCCGCCTGGGAGCGGCGTACATTCAGCTCGATGCGCCGCATTACGGGCTGTTGCTCGACGCCAGGACGCGGCCCTTCTATGAAGCTCAGGGCTGGAGCCTGGATCGGTGGCTCGGCGCCGGCGTCGAGCTGGAAAACAGCGTCATCGGCGGCTTTCCGGCAGTCACGTTCGGCCTGCACGTGTGACGGGGAAACCAGGGCAGCCGGTGGCTGTCGGAGGGGGGCTACGAAGCGATCGGCGCGCGTTTATTCCGCGCGACCAAAGCCGAGCGGCTTTTGCTGGAGTACGACGATCCGCGATCGGGCTCCTTCAGCCCTCTAAAGGACGTGCCTGAAGAGAAGTTCGTCGTTCTCGGCCTCGTGTCGACCAAGCACGGCCGTCTGGAAGCTCTGGAGCTTCTCGCCAGCCGGGTCGCGGAGGCGAGCCGCTTTATCGAGCGCGAGCGGCTCGGCGTAAGCCCGCAGTGCGGCTTTGCCTCGTCGGTGATCGGCAACCGGATCCTGCCAGGCGAGCAGAGACAAAAGCTCGAGCTTATCGTGAAAGCCGCGGCGGCTCTGTGGCGCTGAGTTAGCCGCGAAGCGCATTGGCCACCAGCACCAGGCCGATTACAAAGAGAAGCGCCAAAAGCCCCCGATTGAACAGGCGCTGGTTTACCCGGTCCTGAGTCTTGAGGCCCGCGTAGAAGCCAAGAAGGACCAATACGGTTACGGCGAGCGAGAGCTTTAACGTCGATGCGTTGAGCAGGTTCCACGTGGAAACGGCGGCAAGCTGGCTCGCTTTGGTGACGATGAAGATCGTCGCGATGGCCTTGATGAAGTCAACTTTCGCGAGTTTGAGGCTGTAGAGATAGATCGCCAGCGCCGGTCCCGCGGCGTTGGTCATGCCGTTCAAAAAGCCGCCGACGAGCCCCATCACGGGCGAGAGCTTTTTCTCCTGGTGCGGCGGGATGTGAAACTCCGGATGAAAGATATTGCTGATCACGAAAGCCAGGACGATGACGCCGAGCGTCAGATTGAGGATCCAGAGCGGGAGCGTGACGAGGACCATCGTGCCCAGAAAGACGCCGAGCACCGTCGACAAAAACATCCCCGAAAAGCGGCGAAAGATTTCGTAAGGGATCCGGCCGCGGACGATCTGGGTCAAGTCCATGATCAGGTTCGGTAGAATCAGGATCGTAACGGCGGTGCGGATGTCGAGCAAAAGCGCGACCGTGGGCGTGGCGATCACGGGAAAGCCCATGCCGGTCGTGCCCTTGACGAACGCCGCCACGAGCAACGAGAAAGCCACGAGCAAAGTTGTCGGATCCAGGGTCATGGTCTATGTTGGATGGGATGGGAAGCTCGAACGCGAAAGCGGACAGGCTCGTTGGTTAATCTTTACGCGGCGGGATTGTAGAAAGAATTGAGCGGGGGAGCAAGCGGTTGAATCGAATCGTCCGATTTTTCAGGCGAACTCCCGTGCAGTCGTTTATCGTGTTGCCGCTTGTGATCGCGGCATGGGAGCTCTGGCGGCAGGGCGCGGCGCTAAAATTGCGTTGGCCGTTTCTGCTGCTTGCGCCGTGGGGCTATCTCCAGTACCGCCTCTGCGGCCGCTACCGCATCAGACACGGCGGCGGCGGCCCGGGTCTGGAGAGGCCGCCGGAGCGGCTGGTCGTGAGCGGGCCTTACGCGTACACGCGCAACCCGATGTATCTCGGCCACCTCATCTGCCTGCTCGGCGTTACGCTGTCGTTCGGCTCGCTTCTCGGCGCGCTCGTCACGGCGGCGCGGGCGATCTGGTTTCACCGCCGCGTGCTGGCCGACGAGGCGAGGCTGGCGCGCCAGTTCGGCGACGCCTACACGCGCTACCGGGAGCGGGTCAAGCGCTGGATTCCCGGAATCGTTTGACCGCAGCGGAAAGAATCTCATGGCCGACACCTTCGACGCCCGTCTGGTCAACGATCCGTTCGACGACCCGGTGCTTTACGTCGCGTTTCGCTACGAGAGAAGGGCGTTTCTGTTCGATCTCGGCTCGATCGAGAATCTGAGCACGCGCGAGGTGCTCAAGGTCTCCCATCTTTTCGTCTCGCACACTCACGTCGATCACTTTTACGGGTTCGACTACTGGCTGCGCTGCTCGCTCAACAAGGAGGAAGCGGTCGAGCTGTACGGCCCGCGCGGGATCATCGCCAATGTTCAGGGGAAGCTTGCCGGATACACCTGGAACCTGATCGAAGACTACCCGCTCGAGCTTACGGTGCACGAGGTCGACGAGACGGCGGTAACGAGCGCGCGCTTTCGGGCGGCCAACCGCTTTGCCGCCGAAAGCGCGGGCGCGCGGGAGTTCTATGGCGTGCTGCTCGATCGGCCTTCGTTCAGCGTTCGCGCCGCTATCCTGGACCACCGCGTCCCGTGCCTCGCGTTTAGCCTGGAGGAGAAAAATCGCCTCAACATCAGGCGCGACGCGCTCCATGCGCTCGGGCTCAAGGCCGGTCCGTGGCTGGACGACCTCAAGCGCAAGCTCAGAGAGCCGGCCGCCGGAGGCGAGCGCCTGCGGGCGCCGCGCGCCGACGGCGCAACGGTCGATCTCAGTTTGAAAGAGTGGAAGGAGGCGCTGGTCGCCGAGACCAAGGGGCAGAAGATCGCCTACGTGGTCGACAACCGCTACTGCGAGCGCAACATCGAGCGGGTCGTGGGTTTGGCGGCGGACGCCGATCTATTCTATTGCGAGGCGGCGTTTTCCCGGGCCGAACAGGCGCGCGCGTGGGAGCGGTACCACCTTACGGCGGAGCAGGCGGGAAGGCTTGCGCGCAGAGCCGGCGCGCGGCGCTTCGTGCCGTTTCATTTTTCCGCGCGCTACGAGTCGGAGCCGAACAGGCTGCTGGAAGAAGCGCTCGAAGCGTTTGCAAGCGCGAACGGGGAAACCTAAGATAAACGGCAATGGCGGCTTTTTACAAAAGGATCGATCACGTGGCGCTCCACGTCGGCGATCTCGGGCGCTCGATCCAATTTTACGAGAAGCATTTTGGCTTTCGCCATTACTTCCGGCACGCCGCCGCCGCCGGCCGCGAGATCGCCTATCTCAAGCTCGGCGATACGGTCTTGGAGCTCGCGCATTATCCCGGGTCGTCGATGGCGGGCTTTCATTTCTGTTTGGAGGCCGAAGATCTGGCCGCCGCGGTGGCGGAGCTACAGGCCGCAGGGGTCGAAATGGTGCGCGCGCCGCACGAGACGCCGGCGCGCGAGCCGCGGGAAAGCGGCTGGCGCCGCGCGGTGTTTCGCGGCCCGGACGGCGAGCAGATCGAATTGCGCGGCAAATAGGAAAGCGGCAGACGGAGGCGGAGTTTCCATGCCCGAAAAAGAAGCTTCCACGATTCGGATCAGCTGTCCTTGTTGCGGCGCCGAATTGACCGTCGATCCGGCGCTCGCGGCCGTGCTGGATCACAAGGTTCCGGAAAGGCCGCACGCCGTCCCGGATCTAAAAGAAGCAGCCCGGCACCTGCAGGATCAGGCGCTCAGGCGCGACGAGAAGGTGCAGCAGCTGCGCGAAGCGGAAAAAGACAAGGCGAAGCTTTTGGATCGGAAGTTTCAAGAGCTTCTCAAGAAGGCCAAAGAAGAGCCGCTCACCAAGCCCCTCAAGGACATCGACCTCGACTAGGGCGCACCGCAAAGATCTGCGGCCGCTCGGTATGCCCTGAGCTTAGCTCGCAAACGGCAGGCTCAGTTGCGCCGGCGGCGGCCGGGGTGACGCCCGCTCCCTGCCGAGTTTTGCGATCTCGGATTCGAGCCAGCGAATATAGAAGCGCTCGCGCTTGCGCCTTGCAATCGCGGCGATGCACAGGGCGCGGACGCGCCCGGCGTAGCGGCTCCAGTCGGCGCGCACCTGCTTCGGCAAGCGGAGGTACGTGGGCGGCTCGTCGCAAAAAAGCCGGCTTCGCGCCAGCGTCCAGACGTCGCACTGCTTTTCCCCGGCGGGGATGAGGCCTCTGCGCCCGCGCGCGGCCTTCAGGCTTGCGCGCGCGACGCCCTGGGCGAGATGCGTGAGCTCGTGGCCGACGGTCTGAAAGCTGAGCGCGCGGACGTTCAGCCGGATCGTGAGCTTCACGATCGCGGTTCCTCGGCGCGCCAGGACCGCGCTCCCCAGGTTCGCTCGCGTCACGCCGACGGTAATGGTCCGATCCTTGAGCTCGGGAAAGAAGCTGATCGACCGGTCGAGCATCGCGCGCACTCGCGGGCTCAAGCGCTTTTGCATTGCCGCAGTGAAGACGAAGGGCATCGTCGGTTCCGCGCGGGCCGGCGCGGTTCGGCCAGGGAGACAAACTTGAACGCGCCGGGGCCCGTTGCCATAATGATGAGCGAGTTTTTACCCCGTTATGCCGGAAGACTCAACGAAAAACGAACCGAGCGCCGCGCACCGTTCCGGTTTCGTCGCGATCGTCGGGCGGCCCAACGTCGGCAAATCGACTTTGCTCAACCAGCTTCTGGGCGAGAAGGTCGCGATCGTTACCCCCAAGCCGCAGACGACGCGCAACCGGATCCGCGGGATCAAGACGACGCCGCGCGCGCAGATCGTCTTTGTCGACACGCCGGGGATCCACCGCGCCTCTTCCCTGATGAACAGGCGCATGGTGGAGGCCGCGGTCCACACCTTGAGCGAGGTCGACGTCGTGCTCTGGCTGGTCGACGCGACGCGCCCGCTCACGCCGGAAGATCACGATATTGCGCAGACGCTCAACCGTTCGCCCGCGCCGGTCATCGTCCTCTTGAACAAAATGGATCTCGTCGACAAGCCGGCGCTGCTCCCGCTGATGGAAAAATGCTCGGCCCTGCTGCCGGGAAAAGAGATTCTGCCGATCAGCGCGGCGACCGGCGAGAACGTCGACACGCTCCTGGAGCTCTTGATTCAACGGCTGCCGGAAGGCCCGCGCTATTATCCCGAAGACGAGCTCACGGACCAGACGGAGCGCTTTGTCGCCGCGGAGATCATCCGGGAAAAGGTGTTTCTGCTGACCGAAGAGGAGATCCCCTACCACGTCGCGGTTACGGTCGACGAGTTTCAGGAAAAGCCGGAAAAGAATTTGATCGTGATCAAGGCGACGATCTACACCGAGCGCGAGTCCCACAAAGCGATTTTGATCGGAAAGCGCGGCGCCAAGCTCAAGGAAATCGGCACGCGCGCGCGAGAGGAACTCGAGCCGCTGCTGGGGTGCCGGGTGTTTCTCGAGCTGTTCGTGAAAGTGCAGCCCGGATGGACGCAGAATCCGCGTACCCTCGCAGAGTTCGGCCTGTGAGCGCCGCGCGGGCGCTCCCCTTGGTCGCGATCCTGGGCCGCCCCAACGCGGGAAAGTCCACCCTGTTCAACCGCCTGACGGGCGCGCGCAAAGCGATCGTCCACGACGAGCCGGGAGTGACGCGGGACCTCAACTACGGCGAGGCCGAGTGGCGCGGCCAGAGCTTCGTTGTGGTGGATACCGGCGGCTTCGAGCCCGATCCCGAGACGCCGCTCAAAAAGCAGATTCAGGAACAGACGCGCCTTGCGATCGAAGAGGCCGACGTCGTCGTTTTTCTTTTCGACGGCAAGGCGGGCCTGGCGCCTCTCGACCAGGAGGCGATCGGGCTTTTGCGCCGCGCGCGAAAGCCGACGCTCTTTGCGGTCAACAAAATCGACACGAGCGCCAAAGAGGTCCAGCGCTACGAGTTTTTCCGCCTGGGCGTGGAGGAAGTTTTTCCGATTTCCGCCGAGCATGGCTTGGGGCTCGCAGCGTTGCTCGATCGCATCGTGGCGAGCCTGCCGCAGACGCAAGCCGGAGCGGAGGAACCGGACCAAGCGGGCGCGCTGCCGCTGCGCATCGCGGTGGTCGGCCGGCCCAACGTCGGCAAGTCGAGCCTGGTCAACCGGCTCGTCGGCTACGAGCGCGCGCTCGTCGACGCCGCGCCGGGAACGACGCGGGACGCCACCGACACGCCGTTTTCGTGGGAAGGAGACGACTACGTTTTGGTGGACACGGCGGGCATCCGGCGCAAAGCGCGGATCGCCGATCGGCTGGAGCGCTACAGCGTGCTGCGCGCGCTCCGTTCCGTGGATCGCGCCCAGCTACTCATTCACGTGATCGACGCGCTGGAGGGCGCGAGCGCGCAGGACGCGCAGATTCTCTCGTACGCGCTGCGCCGCGGCAAGGCGGTCGTGCTCGCGGTCAACAAGTGGGACCTGGTCCGGCCGCAAGAGCGCGACGCCGAAGGATACCGCCAGCGGGTCTTTGCGCGCCTTGCGTTTGCCGATTTCGCGCCGCTCGTCTTTATCTCCGCGCGCACCGGCCTGGGCATCGGCGAGCTGATGGCGCTCGTGCGCCGCGCATCCTCTTCGTACCAGAAGACGGTCCCGACCGCGCAGTTGAACCGCGTGCTGCAAGAGGCGGTCCGCGCGCACGCTCCGGCGAGTTACCAGGGACGGCAGGTCAAGCTCTACTACGCGACGCAGACCGGCACGGCGCCGCCGACCTTTACGCTGTTCGTCAATTTTCCCGCCGCCATCAAGCCGGACTACGAGCGCTTTTTGGTGCATCAACTGCGCGCCTCGCTCGCGCTCGATCACACCCCGGTTCGCCTGCACTTTCGCGCGCGCCGCGACGAGCGGCCCGGGCGCCGGCGCTAGGCGCGCGCCGCGGGATGGAAGCGCGCCGCGCTTTTCGTTATCCTTAATCGAGCCGCGCCGAGCCGACCCGCCGTTTCTCACGCTTGACAAGCCGAGAACGTTTGTGTTTCACGCAGGAGGACCGTGGTGAAACCATGCCAGCGCCTGCGAACCTGGAGGAATCGGGTTTCTGGCTTGCGCTCGCTCAGGTCGAGGGCCTGGGGTCGGCCGGCGCGAAGAAACTCATCGAGCATTTCGGCACGCCGCAGGCCGCGTTTGCGGCCGCGGAAGCCGAGCTGAGCGAGGTTCCCGGGCTCGACCGGCGCGCGCTGCGCGGCCTGCTCGGCTTTCGCGCCTGGGAGCGGGTCCAGCGGGAGTTGGCGCGCGTGCGCGAAGCGCAGGTCACGCTCGTCGCGCTCAATCATCCCGGCTATCCGCCGCGGCTTCGCCAGCTTCCGGATGCGCCGCCGTTTCTCTACGTGCGCGGCGAGCTTCGCGCCGAGGACGAAAGGGCCGTGGCGGTGGTGGGCTCGCGCAGCGCAAGCCCCTACGGGCTCAAGATCGCGCGCGAGCTGTGCCGCGATTTGAGCGCGCTCGGCTTTACGATCGTGAGCGGCCTGGCGCGCGGCATCGACGGCGAGGCGCACGCGGCGGCGCTGGCCGCGGGCGGAAGAACGATTGCGGTTCTGGGATCGGGAGTCGACGTGATCTATCCGGGAGAGCACCGCGCGCTCGCGGACAGGATGGCGGGCGGCGCGGGCGCGGTTTTGTCGGAGCTCAGGCTCGGGACGCGCCCGCTCGCGCATCACTTTCCGGCGCGCAATCGGATCATCAGCGGGCTCGCGCTCGGCGTCGTCGTGGTGGAAGCGACGGAACGGAGCGGCTCGCTGATCACGGCGCGCCTGGCGATGGATCAGGGACGGGAGGTCTTCGCCGTTCCCGGCCAGGCGGGCGCAAGCCGCAGCCGCGGCACGCATCAGCTGATCCGGGAAGGGGCCAAGCTGGTGGAGAACGTCGACGATATCCTCGAAGAGATCGCGCCGCAGCTTCGCCCGAGCGCGCGCGCGGCGAGCGCGCGCGGCGCTCCCGTGCCGGAGGATCTGGAGGAAGAGCAGAGGAAAATTTGGCAGCTCATTCAACTGGCGCCGCTGCAGATCGATGAGCTGATCGACGCGAGCGGGCTTTCGCCGGCGCGCGTTTCCGAGATTCTTTTGCGCCTGGAAATTCGCGGCCTTGCGCGCCAGCTGCCGGGCAAAAGATTCCTGGCATCTTGACAAGCCGCGCTTGCGAGTTCACAAATTGGACATTTAAGCGAGAGCAGCTTGCAGTGAATCTATGGCGGCAAAGAATTTAGTCATCGTCGAATCGCCCGCGAAGGCCAAGACGCTCGAGAAGTACCTCGGCCGCGACTTTCAGGTCAAAGCTTCGGTCGGCCACGTCGTCGACCTGCCCAAGAGTCGCCTGGGCGTGGACATCAAGAACGAGTTCGCGCCGGATTTTCGCGTGATCCAGGGGCGCGCGAAGGTCGTCGAGGAACTCAAACGCGCGGCGCGCGACAAGGACCACATCTATCTCGCTTCGGATCCGGACCGCGAGGGCGAGGCGATCGCGTGGCACATCGCGGAGCAGATCAAAAGCGGCAAAAATCACCAGAACATCCATCGCGTGCTCATCAACGAGATCACGCGCCGCGCCGTGCAGGAAGCGATCGCGCACCCGCAACCGCTCGATCGCAACAAGTTCGACGCGCAGGTCGCGCGGCGCATCGTGGACCGCCTGGTCGGCTACCAGATCAGCCCGATCCTGTGGAAGAAGGTGCGCCGCGGGCTGAGCGCCGGGCGCGTGCAGTCGGTCGCGGTGCGACTGGTGTGCGAGCGCGAGCGCGAGATCCGCGCCTTCGTGCCGCAGGAATACTGGTCGCTCGAGGCCCTGCTCGAAGGTCCCGTGCCGCCGCCGTTTACGGCGCGGCTGGTCGAGTGGCAGGGGCGGAAGGTCGACGCCAAGAAAGCGCCGCTCAGCCAGGCGGACATCGACAAGATTGTCGAATCGCTGCGCGGCGGCGAATGGCGGATCGGCGAGGTCGAAAAAAAGGAGCGCCGGCGCCACGCGGCGCCGCCGTTCATCACGAGCCGGCTCCAGCAGGAAGCCTCGCGCAAGCTCGGCTTTCAGCCGCGGCGCACGATGCAGATCGCGCAGCAGCTCTACGAAGGCGTCGAGCTCGGCCGGGAAGGCTCGGTCGGCTTGATCACGTACATGCGCACCGACTCGACCCGGGTCTCGGCCGAAGCGGTCAACGCCGCGCGCGCCTACATCGAGGAGCGCTACGGCGCGGCGTACGTGCCGGAAAAGCCCAACGCGTTTCGCTCGCGCCGAGACGCGCAGGACGCGCACGAGGCGATTCGCCCGACCTCGATGGAATACACGCCGGAGCGCGTGCGCCGCTATCTCAGGCGCGATGTGTTCGCGCTCTACTCGCTGATCTGGGATCGCTTTGTCGCCAGCCAGATGGTTCCGGCGGTCTTCGACCAGACCGTTTTTGTCATCCCGGTGGGCGACGCCGTGTTTCGCGCGAGCGGGCAGCAGCTCAGGTTCGACGGCTTCATGAGAGTCTACAACGAGGGCCAGGAAACCAACGGCGCCGACGACGGCGAGGAGGCACAGGAGGGCGTCCTCCCCGATCTCCAAAAGGGCGACCTCCTCAAGCTTCTCAATCTGGAGCCGCACCAGCACTTCACGCAGCCGCCGCCGCGCTTTACCCAGGCGACGTTGATCAAGGAGCTCGAAGAGAACGGGATCGGGCGGCCGTCGACGTACGCGAGCATCATCTCCAACGTCCTCGACCGAAAATACGTAACGCTCGACGAAAAGAAGGCGCTCGTGCCGACGGAGCTCGGCTTTCTCGTGACCGATCTTTTGGTCGATAGCTTTCCGGACATTCTCAACGTCGAGTTTACCGCGGGGATGGAGACCGTCCTGGACAGGATCGAGGAGGGAAAGGAAAAGCGGCTCAAGGCGTTAAAGCGCTTCTACTCGTCGTTCTCCAAGGACCTCAAGAAGGCCGAGAAGGAGATGCGCGACGTCAAGCGCGAGGAGACGCCGACGGACATCGCCTGCGACAAGTGCGGCGCGATGATGGTCGTCAAGTGGGGAAGAAACGGCCAGTTCCTCGCGTGCCCGCGCTATCCCGAGTGCAAGAACACGAAAAACTTCACGCGCACGCCCACCGGCGAGGTCGTCGAGGACAACGGCACCGCGGTCGAGGAGACGTGCGAGCAGTGCGGCCGGCCGATGCAGCTGCGCTGGGGCAAGTACGGCCGCTTTCTCGGCTGCAGCGGCTATCCCGAGTGCAAGAACGTGCGCCCGGTCGACAAGCCGGTCGATTTGAACATCCCCTGCCCGCAGTGCCGCCAGGGATCGATGCAGCAGAAAAAATCCAGGCGCGGCAAGATCTTCTACGGTTGCAGCCGCTATCCGGAGTGCGACTTCGCGACCTGGGACATGCCCGTGGCGGAAAAGTGCCCGAAGTGCGGCAACCCCATTGTCGTCGAGAAGGTCAGCAAGCGCGGCGGCCGTACGCGCTCCTGCCCGCAGGCGAGCTGCGACTACAAGGCGCAAGTTGGCGATGCGTGAGCGGACGATGAGGGCGCGGGTCATCGGCGGCGGCCTGGCCGGAGCCGAGGCCGCCTGGCAGCTCGCCCGGCGCGGCGTCGAGGTCGAGCTTTACGAGATGCGGCCCGCGAAGATGACCGAAGCGCACAAGACCGACGCGCTGGCCGAGCTCGTGTGCAGCAATTCACTGAAGTCCGCGCTCATGCACACGGCCGGGGGATTGCTCAAGGAGGAGATGCGCCGGCTGGACTCGCTCACGATGCGCGCGGCCGATGCCGCCCGGGTACCCGCCGGCAGCGCTCTGGCCGTCGACCGGGAACAATTTTCGGCGCTGGTCACCGCGGCGCTCACCGGCCTTGAGCGCGTGCGCATCGTGCGCGCGGAAGTCACCGAGATTCCCGCCGGCCCGACGATCGTCGCCACCGGGCCGCTCACTTCTCCGGCGCTGTCCGACGCGCTCGCCGCGCTTCTCGGGGCAAAGCATCTGTACTTTTACGACGCGATCTCGCCGATCGTCACCGCGGAGTCGATCGACATGCGCGTTGCGTTTCGCGCCTCGCGCTACGGCGAAGGGGGCGAAGACTATCTCAATTTGCCGCTCAGCCGCGCCGAGTACGAACGGCTGGTCGAGGCGATTTTGCAGGCCGAAACCGTGCCCGCGCATCCCTTCGAGCGGGCGATGTTCTTCGAAGGCTGCCTCCCCATCGAGGAGATGGCGCGGCGCGGCAAGGACACCTTGGCCTTCGGGCCGATGAAGCCGGTCGGGCTCATCGATCCGCGAACCGGCAAGCGGCCGCACGCGGTCGTGCAGCTCCGGCAAGAGAACCGCGAAGGCACGCTCTACAACCTGGTCGGCTTCCAGACCAAGATGACTTACCCCGAGCAGAAGCGGGTCTTTAGCCAGATTCCGGGATTGGAGCGGGCGGAGTTCGCGCGCTTCGGCAGCCTTCATCGGAACACGTTCATCGATGCGCCGCGCCATCTGCTGCCGACCTTACAGTGGCGCGGCGACTTGAGGATTTTCTTCGCCGGGCAGATCACGGGCGTCGAAGGCTACGTGGAGTCCGCGGCGACGGGTCTGCTGGCGGGGCTCAATGTCGCCCGGCTGCTGAGCGGCGATGAGCCCGTGGTCCCGCCGCGCAGCACCGCGCTCGGATCGCTCCTGGCGTATATCACCGACCGCACGCGGCGGGATTTCCAGCCGATGAACGCAAGCTTCGGTCTTCTGCCGCCGCTCGATACCGAAGCGCGCGGCCGGGCGAAAAAAGAGCTGATGGCGCTCAGGGCGCTGGCCGAGCAGGAGCGTTGGCTCGCCCGGATCGGCCATCGGCCGGCAGCGCAGCCCACCAGCGCGGCATGAAAGCCCGAGCCGAAGCGCGCCGTTTTGCCGCCGTCGACCTCGGCACCAATACCATCCTTCTTCTCGTCGCGGATATCGAAACAGACGGAAGCTTCGTCGTCCTAGAAGACGCGGCGCGCATTACGCGCCTGGGCGAAGGCGTCGATCGAAACGGCGCGCTCAGCGAGGCCGCGCAAGAGCGAAGCCTTCAGGCGCTGCGCCACTACGCGGAAGAGTGCCGGCGCCTGGCGGTCGACGAGGTCGCCGTCGTCGGCACGAGCGCGCTGCGCGACGCCGTCAACCGGGACGCCTTCATCGATCGCGTGGCGCGGGATCTCGGCTGGAAGCTCCGGGTTCTTTCCGCTGAGGAGGAGGCGCGCTATTCTTTCATCGCGGTATGCGCCGGCCTGGATTTGCGCGGCCAGGAGGTCTTGGCGGTGGACGTCGGCGGCGGGAGCACAGAACTCATCTGGGGCAGGGACGGCGTGCCGAGCGCCTGGGTGACGACCCAGCTCGGCTCGGTGCGCCTTACCGAGAGATATCTCGTCGCCGATCCGCCGCGCGCGGAGGAGTGCCGGGAGGTGATCGCCGCCGTGGACCGCGAGCTCGAGCTTCGCTGCGCGGCTTTGCGCGACGCGCACCGGCCGCAGTCCGCGGTCGGCATTGCCGGCACCTTTACGACGCTTTCGGCCCTCGCTCAGGGCCTGCGAACCTACTCGCACAGCGACGTTCACGGCGCGGTTTTGACCTTGGCCGAAGTGGAGCGCTTGATCGAGCTTTTCCAGGGTCGCTCGGCCGCCGAGCGGCGCGCGATCCCCGGACTGGAGCCCGGCAGGGCGGACGTCATCCTCGCCGGCTCTCTTCTGGTCGAACGGGTCATGAGATTCTTCCGTTTCGACCGCATCTTGATCAGCGACCAGGGCGTGCGCTACGGCATTTTGTACGAGAGGTTGGGGCGCTAGGTGAAACGCTCGGCGCTGCTCGTGGTCGATAACGTCGACAAGCGTTACGGGGCGGAGTTCCCGCCCGCCGTCTCCCATCTCAGTTTCTCGTTAGAGGAAGGCGAGATTCTGGCGCTGCTGGGGCCGAGCGGCTCCGGCAAGACCACCGCGCTCCGGCTGATCGCCGGATTCGAGAAGCCGGACAGCGGCGCGATCGTTCTCAAAGGCGTTCCGGTTGCGGGAAACGGCTCCTGGCTGCCGCCGGAGGCGCGCAAGGTGGGAATGGTTTTTCAGGACTACGCGCTCTTTCCCCACCTCACGCTTCTCGACAATGTCGCTTTCGGCCTGAGCGGGAGCCGGAAAGACAGGGAGCGAAAGGCGCTGGAGGTGCTTGCGAAGGTCGGCATGGACCGGCTGGCGTCGCGCTACCCGCACGAGCTTTCCGGCGGGCAGCAACAGCGAGTCGCGCTGGCGCGCGCGCTCGCGCCCGAGCCCTGGCTGATCCTGCTCGACGAGCCGTTCAGCAACCTGGATGCCGATATGCGCGCGGACATGCGGCGCGAGGTGGAAAAAGTGCTGCGCGAGTCCAACATGAGCGCCGTGCTCGTCACTCACGATCAGGAGGAAGCCTTTGTGCTGGCCGATCGGGTCGGCGTCCTCAACAACGGCAGCCTCGAGCAGCTGGCCGCCCCCGAGGTCCTCTATCACACGCCCGCGACGCGCTTCGTCGCGGATTTCGTCGGCGAAGCCGATTTTCTTCCCGGCGAGGTTCAGGATGGCATCGTGACCGAACTGGGCGTGCTCGAGCATCGCTGCGGGCTTCCCCGCGGCACGCGCGTCGAAATCATGATTCGCCCGGACGACGTCGACTTCGAGCCCGACGACGAGGGAAACGGGATCGTCGCCGGGAGAAAGTTCCGCGGTTCGGAGAACCGCTACGCGCTCCGGCTCCCTTCGGGCGCGCGGGTGCGGAGCAGCCAAGCTTCGACGCGCGTCGTCGCCACCGGAACCAGAGTGAAAGTGCGGGTCAAGCTCGACCACATCGTGCTCTTTCCGGTTTCGTGACGAGGAAAAACTCTCCGTCAGATCTCGCCGGCGCGCCCGCAAAGCGCGCGGCCATTTTCATTGACAGCGTCGGGGCGCGCGCGTTATAGTTAAATCCCGTGGTGGCGCAGCGCCACTGCGGTTTTTTTGTTTTTGGCTGCCGGGTTTTTTTACCGCTTGCGGTCTAGCGCACAGGTCGAACATGGCGGTCGTGGCGATCATTCCCGCGCGTTACGCTTCGACGCGTTTTCCCGGAAAGCCGCTTGCGCTTCTCGGCGGAAGGCCCATGATCCAGCATGTCTATGAAAGAGCATCGGAAGCTTCCGGCCTCGACCGTGTGCTGGTGGCGACCGACGACGAGAGGATTTTTCGCGCCGTAAAAGCGTTCGGGGGTGAGGCCGTGATGACGTCGAGCGCGCACCAGAGCGGCACCGATCGCGTCGCCGAGGCGGCGCGCCGACTGAAAGCGAACTGGATCGTGAATCTGCAGGGAGATTTGCCGCTGATCAAGGCGCAAACCATCGCGCAAACGGTCAAGCCCGTTCTCAAGGACGCAACGATCGTGATGAGCACGGCGAAAACGGCGATCGCCTCCGCCGGCGAGTGGTCGAACCCCAACGTGGTCAAGGTCGTGACGGACGCGGCCGGGCGGGCGCTTTATTTTTCGCGCGCGCCCATTCCCTTCCGGCGCGAGCCGGGCGGCGAGCCAGGGCGCGCGCCGTGGGGCTATCGCCATCTCGGCGTCTACGTCTACCGCAGGGATTTTCTTTTTCGTTTCGCGCGGCTCCGCCCCGCTCCCCTGGAGCGGACGGAAGGCCTCGAGCAGTTGCGCGCGCTCACCTACGGCTACCCGATCCGCGTGGTCGAGGTCGAAGAGCCTGCGGTGGAGGTCGATACGCCGGAGGATCTAAAAAAGGCGCAGGCTTACCTGGAAAGCCGCGACGGCGACCGGCGGCTGCAAAGGGCGCACTGAGGCATCCATGGCCGGGAGCAGGACAAAATTTATTTTCGTCACCGGGGGCGTGGTCTCCTCGCTCGGAAAAGGGCTGGCCTCGGCGGCGATCGGCGCGCTGATGGAAAGCCGCGGCCTGCGCGTCACGCATCTCAAAATGGATCCGTACATCAACGTGGACCCGGGAACGATGAGCCCGTTCCAGCACGGGGAAGTCTTCGTCACCGATGACGGCGCGGAGACCGACCTCGATCTCGGCCACTACGAGCGCTACGTGTCGACGCCGATGGGAAAGAAAAACAACTTTACCACCGGCCAGGTTTACGACACGGTGATCGCGAACGAGCGGCGCGGCGATTATCTCGGCGGCACGGTTCAGGTGATCCCGCACATCACCGATGAGATCAAGCGGCGCATCCGGCTTGCCGCCGAGGGTTACGATCTTGCGATTTGCGAGGTCGGCGGCACGGTCGGAGACATCGAAAGCCTGCCGTTCCTGGAGGCGATCCGCCAGCTCGGGTGGGAGCTCGGCAAGGAAAACGTGCTTTACATCCACCTCACCTTGGTGCCGTACATTGCCGCGGGAGGGGAGTTAAAGACCAAGCCCACCCAGCACAGCGTCAAGGAGCTGACCGGGCTGGGCATCCAGCCGGACATCCTGCTTTGCCGCACCGACCGCATGCTTGACCGCAAGCTCAAATCGAAAATCGCCCAGTTCTGCAATGTCGACGAGAACGCCGTGATCACGGCCAAGGACGTCGAGTGGGTTTACGAGGTGCCGCTCGTGTTTCACGAGGAGGGCTTGGACGAGCGCGTGGTGGAAAAACTGCACATGTGGACCGCGGCGCCCAATCTGCGCAAATGGCAGCGGGTCGTGCACGTGCTCAAGAACCCCAAAGACTCGGTCCGGATCGCCGTCGTCGGCAAATACATGAGCCTCAAGGAGTCCTACAAGAGCCTGTTCGAAGCGTTGGTGCACGGCGGCATCGCCAATGAGGCGCGGGTGGAGTTCGACTGCATCGAGGCGGAGCAGGTCGAGCAGGACGGGCCGGCGGGGCTTCTCGGCGGCGCCGACGGCATCCTGATTCCGGGAGGGTTTGGCAGCCGCGGCAGCGAGGGAAAAGTCGCCACGGTGCGCTACGCGCGCGAGAACCACGTGCCGTTTTTCGGCATCTGCCTCGGCTTGCAGATGGCGGTCGTCGAGTTCGCGCGCAACGTGTGTGGCCTGGCTGAGGCCAACTCGACCGAGTTTAACGAACGAACGCCTCACCCGGTTATTCACCTGATGGACAACCAAAAGGGGATCGAGCGCAAGGGCGGAACCATGCGGCTCGGCGCCTATCCCTGCGTGCTGCAGGAAGACTCGCTCGCCTTCAAGCTCTACGGGAAAAAGAGAATCTCCGAGCGCCACCGGCACCGCTTCGAGTTTAACAACGACTACCGCGATCTGTTCGTCAAGCACGGGATGGTCTTAAGCGGCTTGTCGCCGGACGGGAGCCTGGTGGAAATCCTGGAACTCAAGGACCACCCGTGGTTTCTGGCCTGCCAGTTCCACCCCGAGTTCAAGTCGCATCCGAGCGAGGCGCACCCGCTGTTTAAAGGCTTTATCAGAGCGGCGCTGCAGCACCGCCAGGCCGAGCGGGAAGTCCCCAGGATCAAGATCGCCCGAACCTGACCCGAAAACCTATGAGCATCAAGAAGGTAAAGGTCGGCGGCTTTGAGATCGGCGCCGGCCGGCCGCTGGCCATGATTGCCGGCCCGTGCGTGATCGAGGGGCGCGAGCCGGCGCTGCGCCACGCGGAGTTTCTGCGCGGCGTGGCGGAGCGCGTCGGCGTGCCGTTCATTTACAAGTCGTCTTACGATAAGGCCAACCGCACGTCGCTTGCGTCCTATCGCGGCCCGGGATTGGAAAAGGGGCTGGAGATCCTGCGCGAGGTCAAAGAAAAAGTCGGCGTTCCGGTGCTCACCGACGTCCACGAGAGCGGCCAGGTCGGCGCCGTAAAGGAGGTGGCCGATATCCTGCAGATCCCCGCCTTTCTTTGCCGCCAGACCGACCTGGTGGTCGCCGTGGCGCGCTCGGGAAAGGCCGTGAACGTCAAGAAGGGCCAGTTTCTCGCGCCCTGGGACCTGCGCCACGTCGTCGAGAAGATCGTCGCGAGCGGCAACGAGCAGGTCCTGGTCACGGAGCGCGGGGTTTGCTTCGGCTACAACAATCTTGTTTCCGACATGCGCTCGCTCGCCATTCTCAGAGAGCTGGGCTATCCGGTGGTGTTCGATGCCACGCACAGTCTCCAGCTTCCGGGCGGGCTCGGCGCGGCCTCCGGCGGCGAAAGAAAATTCATCGCGCCCCTGGCGCGGGCGGGGGCGGCGGTCGGGGTCGACGCGCTTTTCATGGAGGTCCACGAGGACCCGGATCGCGCGCTCAGCGACGGGCCCAACTCGCTTGCGCTTGCCGACGTGGAGCCGCTGTGGAGGCTTGCAAAGGAGATCGACGCGCTCGTCAAGGAAAGGCTCTGATGGACGGGGCGGAAATACTGGCGCGGGCGCGGCGGCTTCTCGAAACCGAAGCGCAGGGCATTCTGGCGCTGGTCGAGCGCCTCGACCAGAATCTCGTCGCCGCCGCCGACATCCTGAGCGCCTGCCAGGGCAAGGTCGTTCTCACGGGGCTTGGGAAATCGGGGCTCATCGCGCGCAAGATCGCCGCGACGTTCGCCAGCACCGGAACCCCTGCGTTCTTTTTGCACGCCGCCGAGGGAATCCACGGCGATATCGGCATGCTGATGAAAGGCGATGTTGTCCTTGCGGTGTCGAACAGCGGCGAAACCGAGGAGCTGTTGAAGCTCCTTCCCATCATCAAGCGCTTGGCGCTCAAGCTGATCGTGCTCACCGGCAACCCCGCTTCCACGCTCGGGCGCGCGGCCGATGTGGTGTTGAACGTCGGCGTCCCGGAGGAAGGCTGCCCGCTCGGCCTTTCGCCGATGGCGAGCACGACCTGCGCGCTCGCGATGGGCGATGCGCTCGCCGTCGTTTTGCTCGAGCGCAAGGGCTTTCGCGAAGAGGATTTTGCGCTGCGCCATCCCGGAGGAGCGCTGGGTCGAAGGCTGCTGACGCGCGTGCGGGACCTCATGCACCGCGGCGGCGAGATTCCGCTGGTCGAAGTCGATACCCCCGTCAAAGAAACGCTCCTCGAAATCACCTCCAAGCGGCTCGGCGTCACCGGCGTGCTCAACCAAGCCGGCGAGCTGGTCGGCGTGATCACGGACGGGGATCTGCGAAGGGGGCTCGAGAGCAAAGGCGACATCTTTCGGCTCAAGGCCCGGGACCTCATGACGACGGCGCCCAAGACCATCGCCGCCGACGCGCTGGCGGCGACCGCGGTCGCCACGATGGAGCAGCATTCGATCACCTCGCTGTTCGTTCTCGAAGACGGAAAAAGGCCGGTTGGCGTCGTCCACCTGCACGACCTTTTGAAGGCGGGAATTGTCTAGCAGGGCCCACGCGCCGGCGGCGCGCGTCCGCCGCAAAGCGCGAGCGATCAAACTGCTGATTCTCGATGTCGACGGGGTGCTGACCGACGGCGGGATCGTCATCGGCCCGAACGGCGACGAGATCAAGAGGTTCGACGCGCGCGACGGCCAAGGGATGAAGCTCTTGCAGGAGGCCGGCATCGCCGTGGCGCTCGTCACGGGGCGTTTCTCTCGGGCCGTCAGCCGCCGGGCGCGCGAGTTAGGCGTGCGGCTCGTCTATCAGCGCGTCCGGAACAAGGTCGCGGCTTATGAGAAGCTCAAGGCGAAAATAAACTGCGCCGATGACCAGGTCGCCTTCGCTGGCGACGACATCGCGGATCTGGCGCTCCTCGGCAAAGTGGGACTGGCGATCACGGTGCGCGACGGGTGGGAGGAGCTTAAGTCGCGCGTCGATTACGTCACCGCGCACAAGGGCGGGCGGGGCGCGGTACGAGAAATCGCGGAACTGCTGCTCGAGGCGCAGGGAAAGTGGAAGGAAGTTGTGGCCAAGATGGGAGGTTAGGTCTCGCAAAATTCGTGCCTACCTTTACAGCCCAGGCGAAGCGTGCTATTTTCTGTTTCGTTTTAAGTCTCTTTTAAATGGTCGTGAAGCGTCGAAGGGCAAGGCTGATTCTGCTCGCGGCCACCTTGGTGAGCCTGGCCGGGCTCGGCTACAAGGTGGGCGAGACTGTGTGGCTGAGAAAGCTCCGCGAGATTGAGAAAAATCCTCTTCAGCTGCTCGACACGCTACCGGAGGCCGCGCTCCACGTGAAAGAATTTCACCGCAGCGAGGTGGCCGATGGGCGCAAGGTGTGGGAGGTCTCGGGCAAAGAGGCGCGCTACCTGCAGGAAGACAGAGAAGTCGTCATGGAAAAGCCCACTTTTGCTTACTACAACAAAAACGGCGAGACGCTCGAAGCCAGGGCCGATCAGGGGCGCATCTACCTGGCCGAAAAAGAAATCGACCGAATGGAGATGTTCGGCGCCATCAGGGTCGCGTATCAGGGATTCGTTCTAGAAACCGACGAGATCGTCTACCACAAGGACAAGGCGCAGGTCGTGCTTCCCGGAAAGGTAAGCGTCAAGGGAACGGGGCTGGAGGTGGAAGGGGTCGGCATGACGATTTCGCTGCGCGACGAAAGGCTCAGCCTGAACAGCAAGGTGAAAACCCGCATCGAGCCGCAGCGACTGCGGGCCAGCAAGATCAACCTTGAAAACAAAAATCGCACGAACTAGCCGCGCGGGCGCCGGGCTCGCTGGCGCGCTTGCGGTTTGGCTTGGGCTCACGACCGGCGCTTACGCGGCCGCAGAGACGGGCGGCCAGAGCCCGCAGAGCCCGGCCAAGCCGGCCAAGAAAGAATCCGGCGGCTTTAAGTATGACAAGGACGCTCCCATCGTGATCACCTCGGACCGGATGGAGGTGGACCGGAAGAAAAGCACCATCACCTACACCGGACGCGTGGTCGCGGTTCAGGGGGAGATGACGATGCAGAGCAAGAGCCTGACGGCGTCGTACTCCGAGGACCTCAAGAAGATGAAAGAGATCGTCGCCGAGGGCGACGTTCACATCACGCAGGGGGACCGCGTCGCCACGGGCTCGAAGTCGGTCTTCAACGAGGCCGCGCAGACGATCACGCTGACGGGTAGCCCGGCGGTGGTGAAACAGGGAAACAACGAGGTCGTCGGCCCGCGGATCATTTTTTATATTCAGGAAGATCGCGCGATCGCCGAGGGCGGCGCGGGCGAGCGCGTGAAGGCGACGATCTTTCCCGAGCAGCTCAGAGGTGGCGACAAGAAATCCGCGGCCAGCAACTGACCATGAGCGTTCTCAAGGCGGAAGGGATCGTGAAGTCGTACAACGGCCGGCGGGTCGTTGACGGTGTGAACCTCGAGGTTCACGATAAGGAAGTCGTGGGACTGTTGGGGCCCAACGGCGCCGGCAAGACCACGACCTTTCACATCATGGTCGGCCTCGTGCGTTCGGACGAAGGTAAAGTGTGGCTTAACGACAACGAGATTTCCGATCTGCCGATCTACAAGCGCGCGCGCTGCGGGATCAGTTACCTCCCGCAGGAATCTTCGGTGTTCCGCCGCTTGACGGTCGAGGAGAACCTCATCGCGATTTTGGAGACGCTGGAGATCGGCGCCGAGGAGCGCGCGCAGCGCTGCCAGGAGCTGCTCAGGCTTTTGGGCATCGGCCATCTCGCCAAGCACAAGGCGTACACGCTCTCCGGCGGCGAGAGGCGGCGCGTCGAGATCGCGCGCGCGCTGGTTCTTTCGCCCGTCTTTGTCCTCTGGGACGAGCCGTTTACGGGAATCGATCCGATCGCGGTCGCGGAGATTCAAAAAATTATCCGCCGGCTCACCCGGATGGGTATTGGCGTTCTGGTCACGGACCACAATGTGCGCGAGACGCTGGGGATCTGCGACCGCGCCTACATCCTGAACGACGGCGTCGTGCTCGAAGAGGGGCGCCCGCTGCAGATCGCCGCGAGCGCGAACGCGCGTCGGGTCTATCTCGGAGAAGGATTCAGATTGTAGTTCGTCGATTATGGCGTTGGAGATTCGACAGGTTCAGAGACTGGCGCAGCAGTTGGTGATGACGCCGCAGCTGCAGCAGGCCATCAAGCTGCTGCAGCTTTCGCGGGTCGAGCTGGAGGATCTCATCTCGCAGGAGCTCCAGGAAAATCCGGCGCTGGAGGAGGCCAGCCCCGAGGAGCAGGAGAGCGAGGAGACCCCGGAGCTCGTCGAAGAGCAGCCCAAGCCCGAGCCCGAGGTGACGCGCGAGATCCGCGCGCAGGACGATCCGGTCGCGCTCGATTGGCAGGATTACCTGGAGACGCATTCCAACGCGATTCACGGTTCGCTCACCGAGGGGGCGCTGCGCGACGAAGAGGACGCCCCGCCTTCCTGGGAGACGTTGCTCGCCAAGAAGACCTCGCTCGAGGAGCACCTGTTGTGGCAGCTCCACATGTCCAGGATGACGGAGGCGGAGCGGGCGATCGGGCACCAGATCATCGGGAACCTCGACGAGCGCGGCTACCTGGCGATGACGTTGGAAGAAATTCGCGACGCCGTCGAGCAAGCCGGGCGCACGGTCACGCTCGAGGAGATCGAAGCCGTCCTCAAGAAGATTCAGCTCTTTGACCCTGTCGGCGTCGCGGCGCGCGACCTTCGGGAGTGCCTGTTGGTGCAGCTTGAAAACCTCGGCCTGGCGGAAAGCCTCGCCGCGCGAATCGTGACCGGTCATCTGCAGCAGCTCGAGTCCAAGCGCTACGACAAGCTCGCGCGCGAGCTCGGGGTCACCATCGAAGAGATTGTCGCGGCCGCGCATCTCATCACGTCGCTCGAGCCGAAGCCGGCGCGCGGGTTCGATACCGAGGAGGTGCGCACGATCATTCCCGACGTCTCGGTGGAAAAGATCGGCGACGAGTACGTGATCTTTCTCCGGGACGAGGGGCTGCCGCGGCTGCGCGTGAGCGCGCTCTACCGGCGGCTGGCGAGCCAAGGGGGCGAGCTGGCGGGGCAGGCGCGCGAGTACCTGAAAAAGAAGGTCCAGGCCGCGACCGAACTGGTCAAGAGCATCCACTGGCGCCAGCAGACCCTGTACCGGGTCACGCAGAGCATCTTCAAGTTCCAGCGCGAATTCCTCGATCACGGGGTGAGCCACTTGCGCCCGATGGTGCTCAAGGACGTCGCCCAAGACATCTCGATGCACGAATCGACCGTGAGCCGCGCGACCGCCAACAAATACGTCCACACGCCCCAGGGGGTCTTCGAGCTCAAGTTTTTCTTCCAAAGCGGCCTCAGGGTGGGCAACGGCGAGGACGTGGCCGCGGAAACCGTCAAGAACAAGATCCGCGCGATGATCTCCGCCGAAGATCCGCGCCGGCCCTACAGCGACCAGTACATCGCCCGGCTGCTCAATCAAGAGGACATCGGGATCGCGCGGCGCACCGTGGCCAAGTACCGCGAGGCGATGGGAATTCTCCCCTCCTCAAAGCGACGCCAGCCTCACCTGTTGAAGTAAGCGCTGCGGGATACGAAATGGCGGATGTCAGCGTATCGGTAACGTTTCGCCATACCCAACCGACGGCGGCGCTGAAAAGCTACGTCGAGGAAAAGCTCAAAAAGATCGGCAAATATTTTTACCGCCCGCTGGAGGCCCACGTGGTGCTGTCGGTCGATTCCAAGGATCGCCAGCTTGCGGAAGTGACCTTGCAGACGCGCCGGCTGAAGCTTCACGGCCGCGAGGAAACCGCGGACCTGTATGCCGCGATCGATCTGGCGGTCGACAAGATCGAGCAACAGATCCGCAAGCACAAGTCCAAGCTCCAGAAGAAGAGGACCAAGGGTTGAAGATCACGGATTTTTTAAGCGCCGAGATGGTGATCCCCCGTTTGCAGGGGCGCACCAAGACCGCGGTGATCAGGGAAATGGCCGAGTGGCTCGCGCGCTCGGTCCGGGAGATCGATGTGGAAAAGCTCGTTGGCGTGCTGCTGGAGAGAGAAAAAATCGGCAGCACCGCCATTGGCGAGGGCGTGGCCATCCCGCACGGCAAGCTCGCCGAGATCGACCGCGTGCGCGGCGTCTTCGGGCGCAGCCCCGAAGGCGTCGATTTCGACTCCATCGACGGTTGTCGGACGCACCTTTTTTTTCTCCTCGTCGCGCCGGAAAACTCGCCCGGAGACCACTTGAAGGCGCTGGCGCGCATTTCCCGGCTGCTCCAGGACGCGCAGTTTCGCGCGCGCCTCATGAAGGCCGAGTCGGGGCCGGAGCTGTTCGACGCGATCAAAGCTGAAGACGACAAGGTCTGAGGGGCCCGGCGGGTCCGGGGCCCCTCAGACCCGCACGCGCGCAGGGCTGGGATGCCAGACGGCTTGAACATCGTCGTCGTCACCGGGCTCGCGGGCTCGGGCAAGAGCCACGTGATCCGCGTCCTCGAGGACAACGGCTTTTTTTGCATCGACAATCTTCCCGTGGTGCTGATCCCGAAATTCATCGAGCTGTGCCAGGGGTTTCGGGAAGGAATCAGCCGGATCGCGCTCGGCATCGATCTGCGCGAGGGGCGCTTCTTCGAGGACTGGCCCGGGGTTCTTGCCGAGCTGCGGTCGGCGGGCCACCGGGTGCACGTGCTCTTTCTGGACGCGGCCGACAACGTGCTGCTGCGCCGCTTCAGCGAAACGCGCCGGCCGCACCCGCTCGCCCACGGCGGCTCGGTGCAGGAAGGCATCGCGCGCGAGCGCAAGGCGTTGGAAGGCATGCGCGCGGTCGCCGACAAGGTGCTCGACACGAGCGACTTTACCGTGCACGAGCTCAGGCGCGAGATCGAGCAGGTTTACGGGCAGATTCTGCTAGCGCAGAAAATGACGCTGTTCCTCGTCTCTTTCGGCTACAAGTACGGCATCCCGCAGGACAGCGACATGATCTTCGACGTGCGCTTTTTGCCCAATCCTTTTTTCGTCGATCACCTGCGCAACAAGACGGGCTTGGACGCCGAGGTCGAACAGTACGTGATGAAGCGCGAGGAGACCACGATCTTTCTCGAGCGCCTGGGGGCGCTCCTCGACTTTGCGCTGCCGCACTACGAGCGCGAGGGAAAGAGCAGCCTCACCTTGGCCTTGGGATGCACGGGCGGCCGGCATCGGTCGGTGGTCTTGGTCGAAGAATTGAGGCGACGTCTCGACGGCGAGCGGTTTCGAATTTATGTCAAGCACAGGGACATCGAAAGGTAGGCGCCCTTTGAAGGTCGTCAAGAAATTTCAGATCCAGAACAAGCTCGGGTTGCACGCGCGCGCGGCGGCCACCTTGGTGCAAACCATCAACCGCTTCAGCGCCGAGGTCAAGATCGCCAAAGACGGCCAGGTGGTCGATGGGCGCAGCATCATGGGGCTGTTGACGCTCGGAGCCGCGAAGGACACGAAGATTCAAGTGGAGGCGCGCGGCAAAGACGCGGAAGAAGCGGTGCGCGCGATCGAAAAGCTGATCGAAAACAAATTTCACGAGCCCGAATGAGCACGTTTGGGCCGGCCGCTTGAGGCTGCGAACTTGCTCCCCCGGAGGTATTCATGTAGGTTTGAGTGCGGCTCGCGCAGGCGAACTCGAGGAGGAAAGTGAATGGCGCCGAAGAATTTTCTCTTTACGTCGGAATCGGTCTCGGAAGGGCATCCGGACAAGATGTGCGACCAGATTTCCGACGCGATTTTGGACGCTCACCTGGCCGAAGATCCCGACAGCCGCGTCGCGTGCGAGGCGCTCACCAAAACGGGCATGATCGTGATCGCCGGCGAGATCACGAGCAAAGCCCGGGTGAGCTACAACGAGATCGCGCGCGCGGTGGTGCGTGAGATCGGCTACACCGATTCGGCGATCGGTTTTGACGCCGATACCTGCGCGATCATCACCGCGGTGGAGCGGCAGTCGCCGGACATCTCTCAGGGAGTGACGGAGGGCGAGGGGCTGTACAAGGAGCAGGGCGCGGGCGATCAGGGGATGATGTTCGGGTTTGCTTGCGACGAAACGCCGGAGCTGATGCCGTTTCCCATCCAGATGGCGCACAGTCTCGTGCGCTATCTGGCGAAGATCCGCAAGGGCGGCGAGGCGCCGTTCCTCCGCCCGGACAGCAAATCGCAGGTGACCGTCGAGTACCGCGACGGCCGGCCCGTGCGGGTGGCGAGCGTGGTGATCTCGACGCAGCACTCGCCGGAAGTCGCGTACAGCAAGCTGCGCGAAACGATCATCGACGGCGTCATCCGCGCCGTGATCCCGCAGGGCTATCTCGACCGCAACACGGTCTTTCACGTGAACCCCACGGGCCGGTTTGTCGTCGGCGGGCCGCAGGGCGACTGCGGTCTTACCGGGAGAAAGATTATCGTCGACACTTACGGCGGCATGGGCCGCCACGGCGGCGGCGCGTTCTCGGGAAAGGACCCCTCCAAGGTGGACCGGAGCGCCGCCTACATGGCGCGCTACATCGCCAAGAACATCGTCGCCGCGGGGCTGGCGCGCCGCTGCGAGGTGCAGCTCGCGTACGTCATCGGCGTGGCCGATCCGGTGTCGATTGCGGTGGACACTTTCGATACCGGGGTCATTCCGGAGACCGAGCTGGCGCGCATCATTCGCGAATTGTTCGATCTCAAACCCAAAGGCATTATCGAGACGCTGGCGCTCAAGCGGCCGATCTATCGCCCGACCGCCGCCTACGGGCACTTCGGGCGGACGCCGGAAAACGGCTGCTTTACCTGGGAGAACACCGATCGGGTGGCGGATTTGAAGAAGGCCGCGGGCCGGGCGTAGGCTGAGGTTTCGAGGATGGCTGGAAAAAATTTTGACGTGCGCGATCTCAAGCTCGCGCCGGAAGGAAGAAAGCGAATCTTGTGGGCCGCGCAGGACATGCCGGTGCTGGCGCGCGTGCGGTCGCGCTTCGCGAAAGAAAAGCCGCTCGCCGGGCTGCGCTTTTCGGCGTGCCTGCACGTGACGGCGGAAACCGCGAATCTGGTCGAGACTCTCAAGGCCGGCGGCGCGCACGTCGTCCTGTGCGCCTCCAATCCTTTGTCGACGCAAGACGACGTGGCGGCGGCGCTGGTCCGCTACGACCGGATTTCGGTTTTTGCCATCCGCGGGGAAGACCGCAAAACCTACTACCGGCACCTGCGCGCGGCGCTCGATCATAAGCCCGTCATCACGATGGACGACGGAGCCGATCTCGTTTCCATGCTGCACCAAGAGTACGCCGCGCTTTCCAACGGCATGATCGCGAGCATGGAGGAGACGACCACGGGGGTGATCCGGCTGCGCGCGCTGGCGGGGGAGGGCAAACTCAAGATTCCCGTCATCGCGGTGAACGACGCCAGCACAAAGCACCTGTTCGACAACCGCTACGGCACCGGCCAATCGACGATCGACGGCATCATCCGGGCGACCGATATCCTGCTCGCCGGCAAGCGCGTGGTCGTGGCCGGCTACGGCTGGTGCGGCAAGGGCGTGGCGCTGCGCGCGCGCGGCATGGGCGCCAAGGTGATCGTGACCGAGGTCGACCCGATTCGCGCGCTCGAGGCGGCGATGGACGGCTTTGAAGTGATGCCGATGAAGGAGGCGGCGCGCATCGGCGACCTTTTCATCACGCTCACCGGCGACAAGCACGTGATTGGGGCGGAGCATCTCAAGCTTCTCAAGGACGGCGCGATCCTCGCCAACTCCGGCCATTTCGACATTGAGATCGATCTTGAAGCGCTACGCAAGATGGCGCTCAAGGAAGAGAAAAACGTCCGCAACCATGTCGATGCGTACGTTCTGCCGGGCGGCAAGAAAATCTATCTTGTCGGCGAGGGCCGGCTCGTGAACCTCGCCGCCGCGGAGGGCCACCCGGCCTCGGTGATGGACATGAGCTTCGCCACCCAGGCGCTGGCTTGCGAATGGGCGGTCAAGAACCGAAAGAAGCTCGCGCCGCGGGTCTACAACGTGCCCAAAGCGGTCGAGGACTGGGTGGCGGAGCTCAAGCTCGCGAGCATGGGGATCCGCATCGACAAGCTCACCAAGGAGCAGCAGGCTTATCTCACGTCCTGGAATCTCGGCACGTGAGAGAAGCCTCTCACGCGCAAACGCCAAAGAACGCACTCTGGGGCTTGCGTCGGGCGCAAGCGGGAGGCGGAAGGTTTTTAAATCCCGAGCAACCGGCGCGAGTTCCGTTCGGTCAGCGCTTTGATGCGAGCCGGATCAGGCTGCTCGTCGATCACGGGGAGCGCTTTTTCCAGCGGCCCCAAGCCGCCGCAGTAATCCGAACCGAACACAATCCGCTCCTCGCCCAGGGTGTCGAGCAAAAACCGCAAGGTCCTGGCGTTTACGCCCGCCGTGTCGATCAAGAAATGTTCGAGCAGGATCTCGGAGTAGCGTTTTTCTCCCCGGGGCCCCTTGTGCTTCCAGAAAAACCGGTGGAGCAAAAGCGGGAGCCCGCCGCCGCCGGTGCGGATCACGACGTTTAGATCCGGGTGGCGGTCGAACACCCCGGCCGCGATCATGCGCGCGACGCACTCCGATACCTGCGCGTCCGAAACAACGCTATAGAGGACGCCGGCGCCCTCGTCCTCGAGCTTCTTTAAGCTCGGATCGTTGGAAGAGGCGGCGCCGTGCAAGAAGATCGGAAGGCGAAGCTCCGCGATCTTGGCGAAAAGCGGGTCGGCCTCCGGCGTGTCGAGAACGACCTCGCCGTCGGTGCGCGGGTAAATGAGGACCGCGCGGAATCCCTGCCGCGCCATGCGCTCGATCTCTCCGACGGATGCGGCGATATCCTTGAGCGAAACCGCGATCACGCCGAAAAAGCGATCGCGGTAAGGAGCGATTCGCTCCGCGATCGCGTCGTTCGTTCTCCTGACGAGCGCGATCGCCAACTCGGCGGCAAAGCGGTCGGCGTTGAGAGCGGCGCCCTGGCAGACGAGCTGGACATCGATCCCCGCTCGGTCGAGCTCGTTCACGCGCCGGGAGAAATCGCGCGAATCGTAGGCGTCGATCGGCGGTTTTCTTCCCGTCAGCCGCGCGAACTCCTCGACGATTTCCGGCGCCGTGTGGTGCGCATGCCAATCGATCAGCATCGGCCCATGATAGTCCTGTTGGGCTGTCGGTTGCAATCCCGCGCGCCGTTGCGCGGCCGGCGCGCTTGGCTCAAGAACACAGAGCGCAAGGCACTTTTTGCCCGCCGCTTGTGCAGGGCCGCGCTGGCGCGTAACTTCTGCCCGCGCGCGCTATCGGCGAAACTTGTGAACAGCTTATCCACATCGACCTGTGGATAAGACCGGAAGCGCTATTTTTTCTTCGCGCGCGGGCAATTTTTTTTCTTGCCTTTTGTCGGTGCTGCTGTAGTGTGCGTGCAAAAATTTGCTGTCTCTCTCAGGACCGTCGCCGGGTGGTTCGGGCGCGTCGGCTTTCCACCGCCAAGGGGGTGCGTGATGGAATTTTTATGTCGCCGTTGCGAGCAGATCACAAAGGCGCCGCAATACCGCGTGACGACGCACGACCGCGGCGTCGTATTGCTCAATATGCTTGTCTGTCCGGATTGCGCGCGCCTGGCAAGGCGGCTGGGACTTCCGGTCGCTAGAGTAAAAGCGCGCAAAAGAGAACCAAAGCGAGAGGGCGCGCGCGCGACGAGCAAAGCCCCTTGACCCTTGCGCGCGCCGGGGCTATCGCTGTTTATCCTCGATGAACGTCGCTTATTTTTTTCTTGCGGCCAGCCTTTTTTCCTTTTGAGCTCTTTCGAGAAATTCAGCCGAACCCCGGGCGATGCCGCACACATCCTTCTCGCCGAAGCTCCAGCGCTGGGCGCTCATCAACGTTTGCTTGGGGCAGTTTCTTACCGCTCTCGACTCGCGCTCCGTGATTGTCGCGCTGCCGACGCTATCGGTCTACTTCCGCTCCTCGCTTGGCGCCGTGCAGTGGATCCCGCTCGCCTACCAGCTTACCGTCATCGGTTTTGTCCTGAGTTCGGCTCGGCTGGGCGACCGGATCGGCCGCAGGAAGCTCTACGCGCTGGGGTTTGTGCTGCTCGCCGCCTCTTCGCTCTCGTCCGCGCTGAGCGGCGCGCTCTGGCAGCTCATCGCGCTTAGAGTCTTGGCCGGGCTTGGCGGCGCGATGGTTTTGGCGAACGGCCGCGCGCTCGTATCGACGCTCTACTGGGAACGGGGCCGAGGGCGCGCGCTCGGAATGACCTCGATGGCCTTTCATTTGGGTTACGTAACCGGGCCTTCGCTCGGCGGACTCCTCATCGACGCTCTCGGTTGGCGCGCGATTTTTTTTGCGAACCTCCCGGTAGCTCTGGCGGCAGCGCTCATGGCGTGGCGCGCTTTGCCGGAAACGGCGGCGACCGAAGGCAGATATTCCGTCGATTCGCCGGGAATGGCGGCGTTGCTGCTAACCGCCGTAAGCTTCATTTTGGGGCTGGAGCAGATCGCGAGGTCCGGGCTCACACCCTCCGTGGTCGCGATTCTGGCCGCCGGCGCAATCTTTCTCAGGCTACTCCTTCACATCGAGAGCAAAAGCGCGGCGCCTCTGCTCGATCTTTCGCTTTTTCGCTCGCGGCTTCTCAGCGCCGGAGTCGTGAGCAATTTTTTTATCGTCGTCTCGCACAGCGCGACGTTTTTTCTGCTGCCGTTCTACTTGCAAGGCATCCTGCACTTTAGCCCGACGGAGGTGGGCTTTACGATTATCTTCTTTTCTCTCGTGGTCGTGTTTCTCGCGCCGATCGGCGGATGGCTCGGCGACCGCCTGGGGTCGCGTCTGCTCTGTACCGCGGGCGCCGCTCTCAGCGTCGTCAGCATGCTCGGATTTTCGCGCTTGGCGGCCGACGCCACGCATCTCGATGCGATGGTTCCTCTCATGATCCTTGGCCTCGGTTGGTCGCTTTTTCAGGCGCCCAACCTGAGCGCGATATTTGGCGCGGTGGAAAGCCGCCACGTGGGCGCGGTAAGCGGGATCTCGCTCACGGGAGCCAACGTCGCCAACGCCACGGGAGTGGCGGTCGGAAGCCTGCTCTTTCTCCGCTGGCTCAACTACTACGGATTAGCCGAGGCGGTCGTGCCCGCCTATACCGAGTGGGTGAAAAGCCCCGAGATTTTTATCGCCGCGTTCCGGAACTCGTGGCTCGTGGTGGGCGGATTGACGGCGATTTCCATCGCGAGCTCGGCGCTTCGCGGCGCCGAGGGCGGGCGAAGAACCCCTAGAGAAACTAGCGCTCCGTCGCCAGACCGATCACGTTTTCGATGATGTCGAGAATGCGCTGGGTGCGGCGGTCTATGAGAAGCACGTCGCGCCCGAGGATAACCCTGCTCCAAATCTCGGGGAGCGGCGGCAGGCGCCGCTCGAGATCGTCGGGAAAGGGCTCGAGGCGCTTCTGCAAGCCCGGCGGAAGGGTTCCATGGCGCTCCAGATGCTTTTGCAGGCCCGGAGGCAGCTTGCCGCGCTTCGCAAGACCCGGAGGGAGGCCCCTGGCTTTTTGCTTGGTGAAATATTCCGTGATGATGCGGCGCTCCTCGGGCAAAAAGGAGTCGGGCCGCTTTTCGCTGAGCGCGGGTAGTTTATCATGCCAGCCGAGAAGCAAGACAAAGAAGAAGCCAGAAACCCAAAAGAGAGCTTTGCCGGAGCGGAACGTCTTCATGGCGAGCCAGCGCGGTCTAATACTCGTTCTGTTGCCTGCGGAGCCTCTCGGCCTCTAAACGCCGCCGCTCAAGCTCAGCCTGATTAGTCTGGATCTGCTGCTGTTGCTGCCTCTCCTGCCCCTGCAGGTAGTCGCCGATAAGCGCGCCGGCCCCCAGGCCCAGGCCGCCGCCGATAGCCGCGCCTGCGCCGGGATGGCCGACCGCCGCGCCGATCAAACCGCCCGCGGCGGCGCCGCCGAGAGCGCCGATCCCCGCGCTCTTTTCGCGCGTGGTGAGCGCGCCTCCCGAGCAGCCGGCAAGAAATGTCACTGCCAAAACAATGGCGAAGAGGGGATTCAATAGCCAACGTTTCTTCATTTTATCTCTCCTGTCTTGTGGAATTTGCCCGGACGATCACCCCAAGCGTGCCGAAGCAAATTCCGAACCAGGCGCTACACCCGCTCTGCGGTGCCCTAACCGATTGATCTGACGAGAAATCAGCGGAAGCGGCAAGCGCGTGGCGACAGCCTGGGTGACAATTGCAGTCGCGCTGACACGGCTCGTCTGGCGCTCTCTCAGACAAAATGGACGAAGATTGAATCGGCAACCAAAAGCCCTCTCGCAGACAAACGCAGGCGCGAGCCGGATTTTTCCATGAGGCCTTCGTCGATGAGCTGCGCGATGACCGGGTAGAGCGTCTCGGGCGACGCGCCAAAGCGTCGGGCGAATTCGTCGCGGCAAATCCCCCGTGTCATCCGCAGCCCGAGGAACATGGACTCTCCTGCCGCTGCGGCCCTGTCCAGCTCTTCGCTCGCGCATACGGCCGTGCCGGTCTCCTGGATTCTTTGCATGTAGCGAGCGGGCTTTTTCTCGTTTTGCCACCGATAGCCCCACACGCCGCTGCCGCCGTCGGCGCGCTTGTAACTGTGAGCGCCGGCGCCGATTCCGAGATAGTCGCCGCAGCGCCAATAATTTTCGTTGTGGCGCGAGTGAAAGCCCGGTCTGGCGTAGTTTGAGATCTCGTATCGCTCGAGGCCGTGCGCCAAGGCGATCTCCTCGACGCGGATCGCCATGGCAACTTCGGTCTCCTCCGGTAAGGGGTCGATTTTTCCCTTCCGGTAGTCACGGCCAAAAGGAGTGCCTTCCTCGAACGTGAGGCTGTAAGCGGAAAGGTGCTCCGGCGCAAAGCTCAGCGCCTCGCGGATGTCGGCCTCCAGTTCGGCGACCGACTGCGACGGGAGCGCGTAGATCAGGTCGACGTTGACGCTCGCAAATCCCAAGCCGCGCGCCGCCTCGAGCGCGTTTCGGGTGTCGTCGGCCGTATGCAGCCGGCCCAGGTATTTTAGCAGGCGCGGCTGAAACGACTGGGCGCCAACGCTGATGCGGTTGACGCCGCAGGAACGGTATCCTTTAAAGCGCGCGGAATCTTCTTTGCCCGGGTTTGCTTCCAGCGAGATCTCGATCGGCTCGGCGAAAGAAAACAAAGAGACCGCCCGTTCGACGACGGCGCCGATCGATCCTGGCGCAAAAAGAGACGGCGTGCCGCCGCCGAAAAAGATGCTCCTCAGCCTTCGGCCGCGCCAGTGGGGCGAGCGCGCATGCGCTTCCAGCTCTTTGAGCAAGGCTCTGGTATAATCGAGCTCGGGGACGGGGCGCGCGACGTGAACGTTAAAATCGCAGTAGGGACATTTTCTCGCGCAATAGGGAATGTGGACATAGAGCGCCAATGCATCGGGAGTTGCAGCCATGACGCTGTATGATATTTTTCCTCGAAACCTGTGGCAACCTAAGCTTTGCGAGCGCGCGATCGGCCAGCGGCCGGAGCTCGGGCGCTTTATTAGCCCGTGAGAAACAGCACTTTTCTTTCCGCCTGCCGGCGGGAAAAGACCCCGTACACCCCGGTCTGGCTGATGCGCCAGGCGGGCCGGTATATGGAAGAATACCGCAAGGTGCGCGCGCGCTTCGCGTTTCTCGATCTCTGCAGGCGTCCGGACCTCGCGTGCGAGATCACCGTTACGGCCGTCGAGCGACTCGGGGTCGACGCGGCGATCCTGTTTTCGGACATCCTCCTTTTACTGGAGCCTTTGGGTCGCGGCCTTTCGTACGGCGGCGGTGACGGTCCGGTTTTCTCGCGCCCCGTGCGCGGCCGCGCCGACGTGGACGCCCTGCGAGAATTTGACCCCGAGGAGGAGCTTTCGTTCGTGTACGAGGCCGTGCGCCAGAGCCGCGCGGCGCTCGCCGGCAAGCTGCCGCTGATCGGCTTTGCCGGCGCCCCTTTCACGCTGGCCTCCTACCTGATCGAAGGGCGGGGGTCGCGCCCGTTCGTCGAGACCAAACGCTTCCTGCATGCCGATGGCGAGGCGTGGCATGCGCTTGCGGCGCGCCTGGTGGATCTGGTCGCGCGTCACATTAACGCGCAAATCGAAGCCGGCGCCGACGCGATTCAGGTCTTTGATAGCTGGGTCGGTTGCCTCGCTCCGGAGGACTACCGCGCTTACGTGCTGCCGCACATGCGCGAACTGTTCAGCAGGATTCAGCCCGGCGTGCCCGTCATTCACTTCAGCACCGGCACGGGCGGGATGATCGAGCTCATCCGGGACGCGGGCGGAACGGTGATCGGCCTCGATTGGCGTGTTGATCTCGATGCGGCATGGCGGCGTTGCGGCTATCACGTTGCGGTCCAGGGAAACCTCGATCCGGTAGTTTTGCTCGCGTCCAGGGCGGAGATCCGCCGCCAGGCAGGGGAAATCCTCAAACGGGCCGCCGGCAGGCCGGGGCACGTGTTCAATCTGGGGCACGGGGTGCTGCAACAGACGCCGGTGGAAAACGTCGTCGCCCTGGTCGACAGCGTGCACGAATTGAGCAGCCGATAGTTACGCTTATCGTCGTGGGTAGCGTTTACGACGCCGTCTTGGTGCTCGCGTTTGGCGGGCCGCAGCGCCCGGAGGAGATCCGTCCGTTTCTCGGGCGCGTGCTCGAAGGCGCGCGCGTGCCGGCGGCGCGGCTCGAAGAGGTCGCGCGTCACTACGAAGCGCTGGGTGGCCGCTCGCCGCTCAACGAGCTTACGGGGCGGCAGGCGGCGGCGCTGGAAAATTCTCTCGGACAAAAGGGCTACCGGCTGCCGGTCTATGTCGGGATGCGCTTTTCGGCGCCGTTCATTCGCGACGCTTTAGCGAGGATGGCCGCCGACGGGGTCACAAGCGCTCTCGCCGTCATTCTCTCGTCGCACCAGAGCGAGGCGAGTTGGGAAAGATACCAAAGGGCCGTCGCCGGCGCGCAAAGCGAGCTCGAAGGGCGCGCGCCGCGCGTGGAGTACTGCCCCGGGTGGCACGCCGAGCCGCTTTTCATTAGCGCGTGGAAAGAGCTGATCGAGGCCGAGTTCCAGAAGCTATCGCCCGCGCGGCGCGCGACAGCCCGGCTGGTTTTTACCGCGCACAGCATTCCGCTGGCCATGGCCGAGCGCTCGCCCTATGTCGAGCAGATCCGTGAGACCGCAGCCCTGATCGCCCGGCGCCTCGGCCATGCGCGCTGGACGGTGGCTTACCAAAGCCGCAGCGGCGACCCGCGGCAGGCGTGGCTTGAGCCGGATATTCTCTCGGTGCTCAGCGAGCAGGCGCGCGCCGGCGCCACCGAGGTCGTCGTCGCGCCGATCGGCTTTGTCTCGGACCACGTCGAGGTCCTTTATGACCTCGATGTCGAGGCGCGCAAGGCCGCAACCGATCTGGGCATTTGTTTTTACCGCGCGCGCTGCCCGAATGATCATCCGCTTTTCATCCGGATGCTGGCCGAGCTCGTTGTCAACAGAATCGAGGGCGGACGATAGCCATGCAGAGTCCCGGGGATCTAGGCTCTTCTCCTTTTCCACGACCGCGCTTATGAGGCGGCTCGTCGTTGTTGGCGGCGGGATCAGCGGCCTGACAGCAGCGCACCGGGCTCTGGAGATCGCGCGCGAAAAAAATCTCGCGCTCGAACTCAAGCTTCTCGAAGCCAGCGCGCGGCTCGGCGGCGTCATCTCGACGCAAAGGGTCGACGATTTTCTCATCGAAGATGGCCCCGACGGCTTTTTGACCGAAAAGCCCTGGGCGCTTGAGCTTTGCGGGAGGCTAGGTCTTGTCCCGCGCCTGATAAGAACACAAAGCGCAAACCGCTCCGTTTACGTCGTCTGCCGCGGCCGGTTGGAGCCGCTGCCGGAAGGCTTCTTTCTCATGGCTCCTACGCGGCTTGGCCCGCTCGTGCGAACCCCCATCTTCTCCTGGAGGGGAAAAGCGCGGCTTTTAATCGAGCCGCTGATCCGGCGGCGGCGGCACACGAGCGACGAGAGCGTCGCGTCTTTTGTCCGCCGGCGCCTCGGCCGTGAGGTGTTGGAGCGGGTCGTGCAGCCGCTTGTCGGCGGCATTTACGGCGCCGATCCCGAAGAGTTGAGCATGGCGGCGACGCTGCCGCGCTTTTTCGCGAGCGAGCGCGCCGGGCGAAGCGTTCTGCGCTCGATCCAGCGCGACCGACGAGCGGGCGCCGCCGCGGCGGGAAGGGACCGAAGCGGCGCGCGCTATAGCCTGTTTGCGTCTTTCAGCGGCGGGATGGGGGAGCTCGTCGACGCGCTCGCTACGAGACTGCCAAAACAGGCGCTTCGGCTCAACGCCAGGGTCGAGCGCCTGGAGCGCGGGCCGCCGGGGGACACGTGGACCGTGGTTTTGCGCGACGGAGAAAAATTTTCCGCCAGCGGCGTCATTCTCGCCGCGCCCGCGCATGCTGCGGCCGAGATCCTTTGCGGCGTGGCGCCTGAGGTGAGCGCGAAACTAAAAGAAATCCGCTACACCTCCACCGCCACGGTCAACCTCGCCTACCGGCGCGAAGAGATTGCGCATCCGCTCGATGCTTTTGGTTTTGTCGTCCCGGCGCTCGAGAGGCGCTCGATCGTCGCGTGCACGTTCAGCAGCGTGAAATATCCCAACCGGGCTCCGGAGGGCTTTGTCCTGTTGCGCGCGTTTGTCGGCGGCGCGCTTGGCGGCGCGGCGCTCGCGGGCGACGACGCGAGCGTCGAGGCCTCGGTGCGGCGCGATTTGCGCGCTCTTTTGGGGGTTACCGCCGCGCCGCTCTTTTCGCGCGTCTGCCGTTACCCGCTCTCGCTGCCCCAGTACCGCGTCGGCCATCTGGACCTGTTGAGGGCCATCGACGGGGAGCTCCAGAAATGGCCGGGGCTTGCGCTCGCCGGCAGCGGCTACCGCGGCGTGGGCGTTCCCGACTGCGTGCGCGACGGAGAACACGCGGCCGCGGCGGTCCTCAAAAGATTTGGCGCGGAAGCCGGGGCGGCGGTTAGCGAATCTCCTGGCGGCTCAAGGTCGGCTCAAAGAGCATCTGAATGACGATCCCGTCCGGATCGGCAAAATAAAAAGAAGCGCTGCCGTCGCGGTGGACTTTAAACGGCTGGACAATTTTGACGCCCGCGCGGATGAGCTCGTTCTCGAGCTCGCGCACGCGCTCCGCGCTTTCCACAATAAAGCCGAAATGGTCGAGCTGCTGCGCTGCGGGCGTGATCGCCAGCCCCGGCGGGGCTTCGTGCAATGCGAGATTGTCGCCGCCGGAAGAGAGATAGACGTTGTGCGCGTCCGGCTCCCAGACGACCTTCATGCCGAGCACGTCCCGATAGAACGCCTTGGAGCGCGCCAGATCCTTGACTTTGAGGGCGAGATGCCTCATGCCTCGCAGTCCTGCCACGGGTGCCATGGCTCCAATATGCCACAGCCGATAAGAGAATCGTAGCCGTCGCGGCTCTTGAGCGGCGCGTCAAATCGACGTACTTTGAGTGTATGAAAGAGGCCCAGTGGTGGGAGACGGAACCGTCGGGGCGGATTCTCTGCACCCTATGCCCGCGCTACTGCCGGATCGGCGAAGGGCAGGCGGGCTTTTGCTACATCCGCAAGAATATCGGCGGCAAGCTCTACTCTTTGGGTTACGGGAAATCCACCGGTTTTGCCATCGACCCGATCGAGAAAAAGCCGCTCAATCACTTTCTGCCGGGCAGCGGAATTTTGAGCTTCGGCACCGCCGGCTGCAATCTCGGGTGCCGCTTCTGCCAGAACTGGAGCATCAGCAAAGCGCAGCTGGACGCGGCGGGAAGTTTGGACGCAACTCCCGAGGCGATCGTCGCGCTTGCTCTCAAGCACCGGGTGCCGAGCATCGCGTTTACCTACAACGATCCCGTGATCTGGGGCGAGTTTGTCATCGACATCTCGCGCCTGGCGCGGGAGCATGGGCTCAAGAGCGTCATGGTGACCGCGGGCTACATTACGCCGGAGGCGCGGCGCGACGTCTACCGCTACATCGATGCCGCCAACGTGGACCTCAAGGGGTTTACCGAGCGCTTCTACCATAAGATTACCTTCTCGCATCTCGACCCGGTTCTCGACACGCTTCGCTGGCTCAAGCACGAGACCGATATCTGGTTCGAGATCACCAATCTGATGATTCCGGGCGAGAACGACGATCCGGAAGAGACCAAACGGATGTGCGAGTGGATCGTCGAGAACCTTGGCGATAGCGTGCCGCTTCACTTCACGGCGTTCCACCCGGATTTCAAGATGCTCGACAAGCCGAGAACTCCCGCCTCAACGCTGCGGCGGGCGCGCGCGATCGCCCGCTCCGTCGGGATCAAGTACTGCTACGTCGGCAACATCTTCGACGACGAAGGGCAGACGACCTATTGCCCGAGCTGCGGCACGGCGCTCATCCGCCGCTCGTGGCATGACGTTC
The DNA here is from genome assembly GCA_035559995.1 of Candidatus Acidiferrales bacterium. Classification (GTDB taxonomy): domain Bacteria; phylum Desulfobacterota; class Binatia; order UBA9968; family UBA9968; genus DATMAM01. The sequence goes on along the minus strand of DATMAM010000017.1, from coordinate 116,386 downwards.
TCGAGTACCGGCTCGTCGGCGGCCGTTGCCCCTGTGGCACCGAAATCCCGGGCTATTTTCCGCCCGCTACCGGCGAGCAAAAGGGCGGGCGGCGACGCTATCCGGTTTGGGCGCTGCATTAAGTTCTTGCTCGAGCTCTCGCCCGCGCAGCCGAAGCGAGGCGAAGCGGCGCTTGTCAACACGCGATTTTCGCGCTAACCCGCAAGCTTGACTTGCCGTTTAGCGGCGCCGGTTCGGCGCTCCTGCGGGTAGGAAAGGAACCGAGATGGAAAAATTGTTTCTCACCGTCGCGTGCGGCGACTACGACCGGACCCGCGCGTTGCAGGATGGAACCGTGCAGGCGGAAGGAATCCGGCTGAACTTTATCCCCATGCAGGCGGAAGAAATTTTCTGGCGCATGGGAAGCCACCGCGAATTCGACGCCTCCGAGATGTCGCTTTCCAATGCGGCAACCTTGCTCGCGCGTGGCGAGTCGCCGTTTGTGCTGCTTCCGGTTTTCCCCTCGCGCTACTTCCGCCACTCGTGCGTGTTCATCAACGAAGCTTCAGGCATTCGCCGGCCACAGGATCTGAAAGGAAAGAGGGTGGGCGCGCCGGAATACTCGATCACGGCGGCGGTGTGGATTCGCGGCTTTCTTCAGGACGATTACGGCGTGCGGCCCGAGGACGTTCAGTGGCTGATCGGCGGCCAGGAGGAACCGGGGCGCAGGGAGCGAATCGAGCTCAGCCTGCCGCCGCAAATCAAGCTTTCCGCCATCGGTCCCGAGCAGACGCTGAACGGCATGCTCGAAAAAGGGGAGATCGACGCGATGATCTCGGCGCGCGTGCCGTCGTGTTTTGTCAGACGAGCGCCCGGGATCCGGCGGCTGTTCCCGAACTATAAAGAAGTCGAGGTCGACTATTACCGCAGGACCAAGATCTTTCCGATCATGCACGTGATCGTGCTCCGGCGCGACGTGCACGAGCGCCACCCTTGGGTCGCGCGCAGCCTCTATAAGGCTTTCTGCGAGGCCAAGACAAAATGTCTGGAGGCCTTTCGCGTCTCCAATACGCTGGTTTACACCCTGCCCTGGCTGTTTGCCGACATCGAGGAGCTGCGGGAAGTTTTTGGCGCGGACTGGTGGCCGTACGGGATCGAGCCCAACCGCCATACGCTGGAAAAGTTTCTCGAGTATATGAGCGCCCAGGGCCTGTTGGAAAAGAAGCTCGCCGTGGAGGATCTTTTTCCGCCAAACCTCCACGGGGAGCACAAGATCTAGGGCTGCAAAGAACGGTTTTTAAGCTCGCTGCCGGCGCGAGAAATTACGCGGCCCACTGAAGGGCCTCGGGCGGGCTACGAAAAGCGGGAAAGACCTTGTTGATATCGGCCGCGCCCAGATGGCGCGCGAGGATATCGGCGCAAACCGCGCGGAAGTCGGTCGTGAGCGCCAGATCGCGGCCCTCGTGGAGTTGCTCGGGTTCCAGCCCCGGCCATGCGCCATAGACCTTGCCGCCGCGAACTTTACCACCCATAACGAACATGGCGTTGGCGTGCCCGTGATCGGTGCCGCGGTTGCCGTTCTCTCTGGCGGTGCGCCCGAACTCCGAGAGCGTGACGAGCACCACCTCTTCCATGCGCTCGCCGAGATCGTAAAAAAAGGCGCTCAGGCCTTCCGCCAAGGTCCGTAGCCGGTTCGCCAGAATGCCGGTCGTACCGCCTTCGTTAACGTGGGTGTCCCAACCTTCGATCTCGGTGAAAGCGATCTCGAGACCTATGTTCGCTTTGATCAGGCGCGCGATTTCGCTCAGCCGGGAGCCGAAGGGGCCTTGGGGATACTTGCCGCTTGCCGCGGGAATCGCGCTCCGAAGCTCGGCCAGAGCCCTGATCGCGGCCAGGAGCCTTCTGCCGCTCGCCTGAAAAACGGGGTCGGCGGCATCGGCGTAAAGTCGCTCAAGCATTTCCGTCGCGCGCTCGGCGCGCAGACGAAACTCCGCGATCGAGGTCAAATTGAGCGCGGGAGCGTCGCCGTACAAAATCCGCGGCAGGCGCCCGGTCAGGGCAACGGCGCGAAGGGGCGTGCCGCCGCCGCCGAGATGCCGGTTGAGCCAGCCGTCGGGCGTGCTCTTGACCCCCGGGGTTCCCGTTTCCATGTAGTCCTGCGCGTCGAAATGAGAGCGCGTGTTGTTCGGCGAGCCCGCGGCATGGACAATCGCGAGCCGACCTTGATCGTAGATCGGCTTAAGCGGAGCCAAAGCGGGGTGCAGAGCGTAAAAGCCGTCGAGATCGATCCCGCGCCCCTCTCTGGCGGCCGGTTCCGGAATCGCTATCGTCGGGCGCATCTTATAATAGGAGGCTTCTCTGAACGGAATGACCGCGTTCAGACCATCCATGCCGCCGCGTTGAAATACGACCACAAGCGCGCGACCCGGCCGTTTATCGGCGGCGCGTGCCGCGCGTAGAAGAAAGCTTGGCGGAAATCCGAGGGCCAAAAGTCCGAGTCCGCTATCTTTTAGAAACGCGCGCCGCGAGACCGGCATGGCTATCTCCTTTGGAACTCGGGCGCGGCGAGCAAGAGCGCGTAGCGGTCGGCGCCGGCGCCCCGAGCCAGCGCCGCGCGCGTGGTTGGAGTCAACCCGGCCGGAGCGACAAGCCGGGCAAGGGTTTCGTCATCGGCGGCGAGATCGCCAGCGCCGACTCTTGTGCCCGCGATCCGATTGTTCAGCAGATCGAAAATAAAATTGATCCTGATCAACAACCCGTCCGGACTTGTCCATGAACGAGCCGCGTCGGGAAACCCCGTCGGTGGAAACGCAAGAAAGAGCGGCTCTCCCATGCGCGCGAGCAGCCGAAGCAAGGGCGGCGCCGCGTCTGTTTCAGCGCCCGAGATCCTGAGCGCGCTGGCGACGAACTCGAGCGGCTTTTTAACTTTGCTGTGAACGTTCTCACGAGAAAAAAACTCGGGCGCCGTAAGGATGGCCCGCAAGACTTCGCGAATGTCGCCGTCGGTTTGGCGAAATACCGCCGCGGCGCGCGCCACCAGCGAAGCGGGCGGGTTATCCGCGACAAAACGGCGCGCGAGTTTGGCGGAGATGAAGCGGGCCGTCGAAGGATGGCGCGCCAGAAGATCGATCACTTGGAGGCCTTCGTCCATGCCGCCGGGAGGGATTTTCACGCCCAGGACGGTCTTCTCGCCAGGATCGTGCATCCGTGGCGCAAAATAAAAGACCGCCTCGCCGCGCGGCCGGCGGATCGTCCAGCCGGTAAACGCGCGCGCCGTCTCCTCGACGTCCTTCTGGCTGTAGCCGCCGTCGACGCCCAGCGTGTGCAGCTCGAGCAACTCGCGGGCGTAGTTTTCGTTTAACCCGGCCCTTCGGTTCGTCGGCGCGTTGCGGCTCGGGCGAAGTTGCGAAAATTCCCGGCCCACGCTCAGCCAGTTGTCGAGGTAGAACAGCATCGCGGGGCTTTGCGCGGTAGCAACGAGCAAGTCGCGAAAGCGGCCGAGCGCGTGCGGCCTGATCGTATCGCGGTCGTAAGAAGTGATGAGCCAGCGGTCGGCGCCTTTGCCGGCGAAAACATTAAAATGGTTGGTCCAGAAATCGACCATCATCTCGAAAAGCTGCCGTTGGCTGTAGACGGCGCGGAGCAACCGGGAGCGTTGCAGTTCGAAAATGACAAAGCGCGGGCCCTGCATCCCGGCCGAAGGCATTGCTTGAGCTTCCTTCGGCGGCGGGTAAAGCTCCAAAAGCTCGCGGCTCGTCAGCCGGAGCGTCTTTAAGCTGGCGAGCTTAGTTTCGACGAGAGAATCGGCTATCGTCTCGGGATGAAGCTGCTGTTCGAGATACCCTTCGATCCCCAGCCTTTGAACTTCCCGAAGATCGCCCACTGTCGCGCCGAAAGTGACGCGGTTGAGGAAGTGAGCGATCTTTTGCTCGTCCGACAATCCGTCCGGCATCGGTTTACGGCTCAGCTCCTTTGGGATGCTGCTCGATTTTTTCTTTCAGCTCCTGCCGCAGCGCTCGCTTTTCCTCGGCCGTGAGCGCGCGCCGCTCTGTGAGTTTTTTTCTGAGCTGGCGCCGCTCCTCCGGCGGCAGCGCGCGGAGCTCCTCGAAGCGCCGGCGTAGCGCCTCGCGCTTTTCCGGCGGTAGCTCGCGCCAGCGCCGCCAGCGAGCGCGCAGGCGTTGTTTTTCCTCCGGCGGAAGGTGCCGCCAGCGCTCGAAGTTGGCACGGATTCTTTCCTTCTCTTCCGGCGGGAGCTGGCGCCACAGCTCCAGTTTCTTTCTTAACGCCGCCTTCTCGTCCGACGCGAGCGACTTCCAGCGCTCGTAACGCTGCTCAAGCTCGCGCTTCTCATCGGGGCTAAGCCGCTGCCAGCGTTCCTCCGCTTTGTGCTCTTCTTCGCCGGCGAAAGCGCCCGCCCCGGGGGCTTGTCCCCATGCCGGAGGTCCAAACCACCACAGGAGCAAGAGCGCGCTGGCCAATGAACGAAGGGGGTGCTTCACTTGGTCACTTCTTCATTGTCGCGCACGTTCATGCCGCGCCGTTAGCGCCACTCTCGTCGATCAGATCGAGCGCGTCGAGCATGTCCATGGCAGTAAAAAACTCGAGATTTTCAGCGAGCGGAAGCTCTTCCAGGAGCACCGCTTGCGTTGGCGGAGAGTCGGTTTTGCGCCATTCGAACGCGAGCCCCGCCGCCAGCAACAAGATCAGCGCGGCGGCGGCAGGAACCGGCCACGGACGGAAAAAGGACGCAGAAAGGCGCGGCCAGAGGCGCGCCGCCTTGGCTCCGGCCAATTTCTCGTTCAACTCGAGCGCGTAGAGCTGCCAAAAAATTTCCGGCGGCTCGTCCGTTTCGACGGTGAGCGGGAGGATGCGATTCAGGTCCTCCAGAAAGTCCGGGCACGCGCGGCAAACGCGCAAGTGCTGCTCGACGCGCGCGCTCTCTTCGGCAGCGCACTCGCCGTAATAGTAAAGAACGAGTTCCCGCTCATAGTCCTTGCAGGCTGGAATCGGGTGCTTATCGTTTTTCATGGGTCCGTGCACTGATCGCGCCGGCGAGCTCGCGGCGAAGCTGAACGACTGCGCGATGCAAATGAACTTTGACCGTGCCTTCGGCCGTGCGCATCACCTTTGCGATCTCTTTGATCGAGAGGCCTTCGTGGTTGCGCAAAAAAAAAGCGGTTCGCTGCTTGGGAGGCAGCGCTGCCAAGGCGCTTTCGATCGCGGCCGCCGTCTGCTCGGCCGAAGCCTCTTCGTCGGGCGTCGACGATCGGTCGAGCAGCTCTCTGCGTGCGTTTCCGTCGCGGGTATCTTCCAGCGAGGTCCAAAGCAACTTGCCGTGCCGCCGTTTATGGTCCAGACAAAGGTTTACGAGAATGCGGTAAAACCAGGTATAGAAGGTCGAGCGGAGATCGAAGGACTTGAGATGCGAGAAAGCTCGCAGGAAAGCCTCTTGCGAGAGATCTTTCGCTTCTTCCCGGTCGCGGGTGAAATCGAACGCGATCCGGTAGGCTTTCCTTTTGTATCGCTCGACGAGCATCGCAAAGGCTTCCCTGTCACCGTCTTGGGCGCGCAGCACTAGCTCTTCATCGCCAAAGTCTGGGGCAGTCTCGGGGAGCATCGGTACGCAGGATCCTAGCCGGGTCTGGCGATCAATAATGAACGGTGCGCTCCGGCCTCACAAGTCTTCGGCGTTCGGCGGCCTTTCCCCGACGTGAGCTTTGATCTCTTCTTCTCCCTCCCGATGCCGTCGAAATCCCAGCTCGCGCGCCGCGCTGACCCTCGGTAAGCCGCGCGTTTTATAAACATCGCGATTAGACGGGCGCGGGGATCACAAGTTTACCTGCGCGCGTATATTTGCCCTCTAAAACCGGCAAAATCGATCTTGAAGCGGAGGGTCTCTGTTGCTAGCTTTGCGTCTGGCCAGTCATTTTTTTGCCATTTTGTCGCCGGTAGGCGGAGGGCGAGGGCCCAAGCGGTGCTCTTCATTTCAAGGGGGGCCAAACGATGAAAATGTTTATCGCGGGTGCATGGACGGACAAGGCACAGAAAATAGAAGTACGGAATTCTTACGACAATTCCGTCATTGACGTGGTCCCCAAGGCAGATGCGGCCGATGTCGATAAGGCGGTAAGCTTTGCCGCGCGCGGGGCCAAAGTCATGGCGAAGCTTACGGGCTACGAAAGGTGGAAAATCCTCCGGCGCGCGGCGGACATGATGGCGGCGCGAAACGAGGAGCTCGGCCGGTTGATCTCGACGGAGGAGGGCAAGATCTTGGCCGAAGGTCGCTTTGAGGCGAATCGGGCGGTCGAAACGATGATGGGGTCGGCAGAAGAGGCCAAGCGCATTCACGGGGAAACCATCCCGCTGGATGGCGACCCCGGAGGGGGAAAGAAGCTGGGTTTTACCCTGCGCGTTCCGTGCGGGGTTGTGGCGGCGATCAGCCCGTTTAATTTTCCCTTGAACCTTGTCTGCCACAAGGTCGGTCCTGCATTGGCCGCGGGCAACTCGGTGATCGTCAAGCCGGCAACCGACACGCCCCTCTCGGCGCTAAAGCTTACGGAAATTCTGCTCGAGGCTGGTCTTCCGCCCGAAGGAATCCAGTGCCTGACGGGCTCGGGCGCCGAGATCGGCGACGTCCTGGTCCAGGACCGCCGGGTGCGCAAGATCACCTTCACCGGCAGCCGGGATATCGGCGAGAGAATCTGTAAGCTGGCGGGGATCAAGCGCGTCACGATGGAGCTGGGGTCGAACTGCCCGTTAATCGTAATGCCGGACGCCGATCTGGACAAGGTGGCCGCGGCCGTAGCCGCCACCGGCTATGCCAACGCAGGTCAGGTTTGCATCTCCACGCAGCGGGTGCTTACGGCCAACAAGGTCTACGGCGATTTCTTGGCGGCCCTAGCGCCGCGGGTCGAAGCGCTGACCACGGGAAATCAGCTCGATGAGAGGACCAAAGTCGGGCCGATGGTGCGCGAGAGCGAAGCGCGAAAAGTCGAAGAACTCGTGCGCGAAGCGGTGGCGGGCGGCGCGCGCGTCGTTGTGGGCGGCAGCCGGCAGGGGGCGATTTACGCGCCCACGGTCGTCGCCGACGTAAGGCCGGAAATGCGGATCTCGTGCGAGGAGCTGTTCGGCCCGGCGGTCGGCGTTACGCCCTTTCAGTCGATCGAGGAGGCGATCGCGCTCGCCAACGACAGCGTCTACGGCCTTGCGGCGGGAATCTTTACCGAGAACATCGACTGGGCGATGAAGTTCGCGCGCGAAGTTGAATCCGGCAATCTCCACATCAATTGGGGGCCGCAGTGGCGGGCCGATCTCATGCCGTACGGGGGGCTCAAGGAGTCGGGTTTTGGCAAAGAGGGCCCGCGCTACGCAGTCGAGGAGATGACGGAGCTCAAGACGGTGGTTTTTCACCTCGCGGGCTGATCATGCGCGCCGATGGACGAAAAAATAATCAGTTAAGGCCCGTTGCGATCACGCCGAGCTACATCAGGTCGGCAGACGGCTCGGTCTTGATCGAGGTTGGCCATACCAGGGTGATTTGCACCGCCAAGGTGGAGGAAAAAGTGCCGCCGTTTCTGCGCAACAGCGGCAAGGGCTGGATCACGGCGGAGTACGGCATGCTCCCGTCGTCGTCGCACGTGCGCATCCCGCGCGAAGCGGCGCGCGGAAAAATCGGCGGTAGAACGCACGAGATCCAGCGGCTTATTGGGCGAAGCCTGAGAGCGGTCGCGGATCTCGAGAAGCTGGGGGAAAAGACTATCTGGATCGACTGCGATGTCATTCAAGCGGACGGGGGAACGCGGACCGCCTCCGTGACCGGTAGCTACGTGGCGCTGCGGGAAGCGGTGGCGGGATTAGTCAAGCGCGGCGTCTTACGGGAAGACATCATCAAAGATGCAGTCGCGGCGGTCAGCGCCGGCATCGTCGACGGCAAATTTCTCATCGACCTCACCTACGAGGAGGACAGCCGGGCGAGCGTGGACATGAATTTTGTGATGACCGCAAGCGGAAAGTTCGTCGAGGTCCAGGGCACCGCCGAAGGCGCGCCGTTTACCAAGGCCGGGCTCGATCGCTTGGCCGAGATCGCACGCCAGGGAATCCGCGAACTGGTCAAAGCGCAGAAGGCTGCCGTCGCGCGCATCCTGGGCTAGCGCGTGGTGGAACTCCTCGTTGGGACAACCAATCCGGGCAAGCGGCGCGAGATCGAAAACTATCTCGCCGGTCTCAACGTGCACATTTTATCGCCGGCCGAGTGCGCGGCCGGGATAGAAATCGTTGAGGATGGCAAGACTTACGAAGAGAACGCGCTCAAAAAAGCGCGCGCGTTGGCTAAGCTTTCACGGAAGCTCGTCCTTGCAGACGACTCCGGGCTCGAGGTGGAAGCGCTTGCGGGGGCACCGGGCGTCCACTCGGCCCGGTATGCGGGCGAGCCGCCAAGCGACGAGCGCAACAACGAGAAGTTGCTGAAAGCGCTCGCCGGCGTGCCGCGCGAGCGCCGGCAGGCACGGTTTGTTTGTGTTCTGGCGTTATGCGCTCCGCCGCCGCACGAAAGGGAATGGCTCATCCGCGGCGAATGCGCCGGCATGATCGAATTCGCCCCCAGAGGGCGGCAAGGCTTTGGCTATGATCCGCTATTTTACTACCCGCCTTTGGGCAAAACATTTGCCGAGCTGGAGCTCTCCACCAAGAGCCAAGTGAGCCATCGCGGCCAGGCGCTAAGGAAGCTCCGGGCTCTGCTGCTCGAAGTCTTCAAACGGGAGTTGAATTGTTGATTTCAGACCTTCGCCATGTAAAATGACGTGCGTGCGAAAGGTAGCGGGGCGTAGCGCAGCCTGGTAGCGCACCTGCCTTGGGCGCAGGGGGTCGGACGTTCAAATCGTCTCGCCCCGACCATCATCTCAGGGGTTGGTGATTTAGCGATGGCGTCCGTTCTGCGCGACCGACTAAGTCGCTGACCCGCGGATTCGCTCAGGTTCTCGGGCGCCAGTAGCTCAGCTGGATAGAGCAACGGCCTTCTAAGCCGTAGGTCAGGGGTTCGAATCCCTTCTGGCGCGCCAAGCATGGCGATGCGGTGAGTGTAGCTCAATGGTTAGAGCACTGGACTGTGGCTCCAGGGGTTGAGGGTTCAAGTCCCTTCACTCACCCCAGACGATCAGTGTTCGACGGTCAAGCACGGTCGCGATGCGAAATGTGGATCGGGCCGCTAGCTCAGTTGGTAGAGCAGCTGACTCTTAATCAGCGGGTCCGGAGTTCGAGTCTCCGGCGGCCCACCAGGTTTTCTTGCGCGCGAGAGTGGCGGAATTGGCAGACGCACTAGACTTAGGATCTAGCGGGTATCCCGTGGGGGTTCGAGTCCCCCCTCTCGCACCATTTCTCGCCAAAGCGCCGCTTTCGCCCAACGAAAGATGAAAGTCGACATAGACGTAATGAGCCAGGTCCGGCGCAAGATCCGGGTGGAGCTTCCACCCGAGGTCGTGGCGCGCGAGTTTTCCGAGGTCTACGGCAGAATGGTTCGGCGCGCGCGCGTCAAGGGTTTTCGGCCGGGGAAAGTTCCGCGCCGCGTTCTCGAAGGCATTTACGGCGACGAGGTGCGAAGCGAAGTGCTGACGCACCTGGTCGAGAACTCCTTGCGCGAAGTGTTCCGCGAGCGCGGCCTGACCGTCGTGTCGCGCCCGCAAGTCGATGCCGACGATTTGGCGGAAGGGAAGGCGTTCGCGTTTTCCGCCATTGTCGAAGTCAAGCCCGACATCGAGGTGCATGACTATCTCGGCATGGAGCTTACCCGAGTCAAGCTCCGGGCGACCGAGGCTGAGGTCGATCGGGCGCTGGCGGCGCTGCGCGACCAGCATGCCCATCTCGAGCCGGTGGGCGAGGATCACGAGCGGGTCGCCGCCGGTGATTTTGTCCTCGTCGATTTTAGCGCGACCGTCGACGGAAAGCCGATTCCCGGAGGCAAGGCGGAAAACCATCTCGTCGAGGTGGGAAGCGGAGGCGCGCTGCCGGAGTTCGAAAACGCGCTGATCGGGTTGAAACCCAATGTGCCGCAGCAGGTGACGGTGACGTTCCCGAACGACTACAGCAACCGCGAGCTCGCGGGCAAGACGGCGCAATTTGCGGTCACGGTGCGCGAGATCAAAAAGAAGGTGCTGCCGCCGCTTGACGACGAGTTCGCCAAGGATGTCGGCGAAGCGGCCACTTTGGCGGAGCTCAGGGCAAAAGTTCGCCAGCGTCTCGACGAGCGACTCGCGCAATTGCAGGAACGCGAGCTCAAAGAAGAAATTCTCAAACGGCTCATCGACGCGCACGCCTTCGATCTTCCGCCGGCGATGATCGAGCGCCAGCTCGAGTTTCTCACGGACCGCGCCGCGCGCGGGCGAGCGCCCGCTCAGGGGGAGGCGGGCGATGAGGCCCGCCAGCGGCTGCGCGCCCAGGCGGAAAGACAGGTTCGGGCAAGGCTCATCGTCGAGAAGATCGCGGAGCGTGAAAACATTTCCGTATCGGACGCCGAGATCCAACAGCGCGTCGAGCAGCTGGCGCGCGCCGCCGGCGAGCGCGCCGCGGCGCTCCGCAACTTTTACCGGGACGCCGCGGCGCGCGACGAACTGCGCGCGCAGATGATCTTTGACCGCACGCTCGAATTCCTTCTGGCGCGCGCCAAAGTGAGCGAGATCGAGGCGCCAACGGTTGATGAGGAAAATAAAAAAAGCTAGAATACCTTCGAGTTAGTGGGTCAGCGAGGATGAATTTCATTCCGATCGTCGTCGAGCAGACCGGACGGGGCGAGCGCGCTTACGACATCTACTCGCGCTTGCTCAAGGACCGCATTGTTTTTCTGGGGAGCGTCGTGACCGACGAGGTGGCGAACCTGATCACGGCGCAGCTTCTGTTCCTGGAATCCGAGGATCCAAGCCGCGACATCTATTTTTACATCAATTCGCCTGGCGGGTCGGTGACCGCCGGCCTCGCCATTTACGACACGATGCAGTACATCCGTCCGGATGTCTCGACGGTCTGCCTCGGGCAAGCCGCGAGTATGGGTGCGGTGTTGCTGGCGGCGGGAGCGAAGGGCAAGCGCTACGCGCTCCCGCACTCGCGGATCATGATCCACCAGCCGCTGGGAGAATTTCACGGCCAGGCCGTCGACGTCGATATCCAGGCGCGTGAAATTCTGCGCATGCGCGAACAGATCAACGAAATCCTGGTCAAACACACCGGGCAGAGTCTCAAAAAGATCGAAAAGGACACCGATCGGGATCTGTTCATGAACGGCAAGCAAGCTTTGGAGTACGGCTTGATTGACGAGGTGATTGTGAACCGGCCGGATAGCAGCGTTAAGAGGTGACAGGGGGAAACGATGCCCAGGCACAGCGACGACCGCTCAGGGAATCTCGTTTGTTCGTTTTGCGGCAAAAGCCAGGATGAGGTGCGCAAGCTGATCGCCGGTCCAACGGTTTACATTTGCGACGAGTGCATCGACCTCTGCAATGACATCATCGCGGAGGAATGCGATCAGGAGGAAGTTTTTGCCTCCTCGTCGAACGTTCCGAAACCGGCCGAGATCAAGCGCGTGCTGGACCAGTATGTGATCGGCCAGGAAAAGGCGAAAAAAATCCTCGCCGTCGCCGTCCACAATCACTACAAACGCATCGACAGCCAGATGATGACGGGCGACGTGGAGCTGCAAAAGAGCAACATTTTGCTGCTCGGCCCGACGGGGTCGGGAAAGACGCTGCTGGCGCAAACGCTCGCCCGTTTCCTGCAGGTGCCGTTCACGATCGCGGACGCCACGAGCCTGACCGAAGCCGGCTACGTCGGCGAAGACGTGGAAAACATCATCCTCAACCTCTTGCAGGCGGCCGACTACGACGTGGAAAAAGCGCAGCGCGGCATCGTCTACATCGACGAGATTGACAAGATCTCGCGCAAATCCGAGAACCCCTCGATCACCCGGGACGTCTCGGGCGAGGGCGTGCAGCAGGCGCTGCTGAAGATCATCGAAGGCACCATGGCGAGCGTGCCGCCGAAAGGAGGCCGAAAGCATCCGCAGCAGGAGTTTCTGCAGGTCGATACGACCAACATCTTGTTTCTCTGCGGCGGTGCCTTCGTCGGGCTGGAAGACATCATCCGCAAGCGCACCGGGCGCAAACGGATGGGTTTCGGCGGCGAGTTGGACGGCAAAGACGGTCGCCGGGACACCGAGCTCTTGCATGATGTCCAACCGGAGGACCTGCTCAAGTTCGGGTTGATTCCGGAGTTCATCGGGCGGTTACCGGTTATCGCCACGCTCGATGAGCTGGACGAGGACGCCCTGGTGCGCATCTTGAAAGAACCCAAGAACGCGCTCACGCGCCAGTATTGCAAACTGTTCGAAATGGAGCGCGTCCATCTGAAGTTTACCGAAGAGGCGCTGCGCGCGATCGCGCGCGAAGCCCTCAAGCGCAAGTCGGGAGCCAGGGGGCTGCGAGCGATCATGGAAGCGATCATGCTCGACGTGATGTACGAGATGCCGTCGCAGATGAACATTAAAGAAGTGATCATCTCGGAAGAAGTGGTGCTCCGCAACGAGCCGCCGCTCATCGTCTATAGCAAAGCAGCCGAGAGCGCATAGGGAGAAAACGGCTATGTTGTTCCGCAACGACAAGAAAGATGACGCGACATCGGGGGGCGTGCTTCGGGTTCCGTTGCTGCCGCTGCGCGACATTATCGTGTTCCCGCACATGGTGGTGCCTCTGTTCGTCGGGCGCCAGCGCTCGATCAAGGCTCTGGAGGAGGCGGCGCAGAAGCAGAGCGCGATTTTTCTCTCCTCGCAGAAGGATCCCAAAATCAACGAGCCCACCGAGCGCGACATCTACCGCGTCGGGACTTTGGGGACCGTCGTGCAGATTCTCAAGCTTCCCGACGGGACCGTCAAGGTCTTGGTCGAGGGAAAGAAGCGCGCCAGCATCGCCCGGTTTTTGACGCATCCCGATTTCTTTCTGGTCGAGGTGGAAGAGATCGCCGAGATCGTGGAAAGAAACACGGAAGTCGAAGCGCTGGTGCGCGAGGTGCACGCGACGTTCGAAAACTATGTCAAGCTGAAGAAGAAGATCCCTCCGGAGATGGTCATGTCGGTGTCCTCGATCGAGGATCCGGCGCGCCTTGCGGATACGATCGTCGGGCATCTCGGGATCAAGCTCGAGGAGCGCCAGGCGCTGCTCGAGACGTTTAACGCGGCCGAGCGCCTCGAGAAGGTCCTCGGGCACATGCGTGCGGAGATCGAAATTCTCGAGGTCGAGCGGCGCATCCGCTCGCGCGTGAAAAAGCAGATGGAGCGCGCGCAGAAGGAATACTACTTGAACGAGCAGATGCGGGCGATCCAGAAGGAGCTCGGCGAGAAGGACGAATTCAAGAACGAGATCCAGGAAATTGAAGAGAAGATGCGGCAGAAAAAGCTTTCTGCCGAGGCGAGAGACAAGGTCGAAAAGGAGCTCAAGAAGCTCAAGATGATGTCGCCGATGGCCGCCGAGGCCACCGTCGTGCGCAACTACATCGACTGGATCCTGAGCCTGCCGTGGAACGAATTCACCGAGGACAAGCTCGATATCAAGGAGGCCGAGCGGATTTTGGAGGAAGACCACTACGGGCTGGAGAAAGTCAAGCAGCGGATTCTCGAGTATCTGGCGGTGCAGACCCTGGTCGGGAAAATCAAGGGGCCGATCCTATGCCTGGTCGGGCCGCCGGGGGTCGGCAAGACTTCGTTGGGGCGCTCGATCGCGCGCGCGACGGGGAGAAAATTCGTGCGCGTCTCCCTGGGCGGCGTTCGAGACGAGGCCGAGATTCGGGGTCACCGGCGCACGTATATCGGCGCGTTGCCGGGAAAGATCATCCAATCGATGAAGAAGGCCGGCTCGAGCAACCCCGTTTTCCTGCTCGATGAGGTCGACAAGATGTCGACGGACTTTCGCGGCGATCCTTCTTCGGCGCTGTTGGAAGTTCTCGACCCGGAGCAAAACTGCAACTTCAACGATCATTACCTCGATCTCGATTACGACCTGTCCAACGTGATGTTCATTACGACCGCCAACACGCTGGACCGGATTCCACGGCCGCTGCAGGACCGGATGGAAATCATCCGGATCGCGGGCTACACCGAGCTGGAAAAGCTCAACATCGCCAAGAAGTACCTCTTGGTCAAGCAGATCGACGCCAATGGCTTGACCGCTGATAACATCACGTTTACGGACAGCGCGATTCTCGGGCTCATCCGCCACTACACCAAAGAAGCCGGCGTCAGGAACCTGGAGCGCGAGATCGCGTCGATCTGCCGGAAGGTCGCGGTGGAGGTGGTGCGCAAAGACCGCAACGCGAAAATTCAGGTCACCTCCAAGAGCCTGCACAAGCATCTCGGCCCGCCCAAGTATCGCTACGGCAAGGCCGAAGAGGAAGTGAAGATCGGGGTGACCACCGGGCTTGCGTGGACCGAGCTGGGCGGGGAACTGCTCGCCACCGAGGTGACCATTATGCCCGGCAAGGGTCAGCTGATCATCACGGGGAAGCTGGGCGACGTGATGCAAGAGTCGGCGCAGGCCGCCATGAGCTACGTGCGCTCGCGGGCGGAAGAGCTGGGGCTGGAGAAGGATTTTTATCAAAAGATCGACGTCCATATCCATATCCCCGAGGGCGCTATCCCAAAGGACGGCCCGTCGGCTGGAATCACGATGGCGACCTCGCTGGTGTCGGCGCTGTGCCGGATTCCGGTCCGCCCGGATATGGCGATGACCGGAGAGATCACGCTGAGGGGCAGGATCCTGCCGATCGGTGGCCTAAAGGAAAAAGTCCTGGCGGCGCACCGGGGGGGAATCAAAACCGTCCTGATCCCGGAAGAAAACGAGAAGGACATCGAAGAGGTGCCGCCGCTGATCCTTAAGACCGTCGAGCTCGTGCTGGTCTCGCACATGGATCAGGTCCTGCGAAAAGCGCTCGTGCTCGACGACCCGGAAAGCTTCCTCAAGGGGAAGGCGGTGCCGCAAGCAAGTCACCAAAGTCCCCCGTTTGGCGAGAAGGAGGAAGTGCCAACAGAGATCCTGCCGCAGTAGGCGTTTTTGGTCCATGCGTTGGCGACCGATTGACACCGGCGCGCCGGTTTGCTTACATACGCGCTTTGGAGCGCCACTGGAGGGACAGAAATTGGGGGACCATAATGACCAAGTCTGATTTGATTGATTCTCTCGCCAACCGGGCCGGTATGACCCGGCAGAAGGCAGAAGAAATCGTCAATGGACTCTTCGACGACATCATTGCCGCTCTGAAAAACGGGGACAAAGTCAACATTTCGGGATTTGGAACCTTTGCGGTTTCCCAGCGCAAGGCCAGGACAGGGAGGAATCCGAAGACCGGCGAGACGATTCAGATCGCTTCGTCGCGCGCCGCGAGGTTCAAAGCCGGCAAGAGCTTAAAAGAGTCCCTCGGTAACGCCCCTTAGCGAAGAATCGATCACCCCACTGGCGCAGCACTCGTGCCGTCTTCGACCTCCGGGGGCGGTTAGCTCAGCGGGAGAGCATCGGCCTTACAAGCCGGGGGCCACAGGTTCAAATCCTGTACCGCCCACTTGAGTGCTCCAAAAGAAAGTCGGCATTGGCAAGCGAGAGCGCTCGGGGGTCAGCTTCGTTTGTTTGGAGAACCGGTCGGGGTCGTAGTTCAGCTGGTTAGAACGCCGGCCTGTCACGCCGGAGGTCGCGAGTTCGAGTCTCGTCGGCCCCGCCATTTTTTTTGCCGGCCGCTGGCCGGGAACGAGCGATGACGTATCAAATAACAAGGGAACAAGCCCTGGCGCAGCGGCGCTGGGTGTTGGTGGACGCGAGCGGCAGAGTTCTGGGACGGCTTGCGAGCGAGGTCGCCAGGATTCTGCGCGGCAAACACAAGCCAACCTTCGCGCCGCACGTCGACGGCGGCGATTTTGTGGTCATTGTCAATGCCAGTCGGGTGAGGCTCTCGGGTCGAAAGCTCGAAAACAAGGAGTACTACCGCCACAGCGAATATCCCGGTGGGATTCGGGTGACCAAGGCAAAAGAGCTGCTGGCAAACCGTCCAGAAGAGCTGCTCCGGCTCGCGATCAAGGGAATGCTCCCCCGCAATCGGCTGGGAAGAAAGCTGATGACGAAAGTGAAAATCTATGCCGGGCCCGAGCACGCGCATCAAGCGCAGCAACCGAAGAGCATTGCGCTAGGAGGATAGCAAGCCCTATGGCCGACAAGGTCTTTTACGCCACCGGACGAAGAAAGACCTCGGTGGCGCGCGTGTATCTCACCGAAGGCACAGGAGACATCGTCGTGAACCGCCGGCCGCTCAACGACTACTTTGGACGGGAGACCTCGCGGATGATCGTGCTGCAGCCGTTCGGCGTAACCAATACGCTCGGAAAATTCGACGCCAAAGTGAACGTTTCCGGCGGCGGTATTTCGGGTCAAGCGGGCGCGATTCGGCACGGCATCACGCGCGCTTTGATGCTTTACGATCCGGAGTTTCGGACGCCTTTGAAAAAGGCCGGGTACGTCACGCGCGACCCACGCGCCGTCGAGCGAAAGAAATACGGCCGTCACAAGGCGCGCAAACGCCCGCAGTACTCCAAGCGTTGAAACCCGCGGCGACTGAGCCTTTGGACCTCGCCAACCCGCTTCGCATTCGCGCGGCCGTTTTCGGGGCAACCGGCTATACCGGTATCGAGCTGGTGCGTCTTTTGACGCGTCATCCCAATGTTGAGCTCGCAGTCCTCACGTCGGAGAATTTTGTCGGCAAGAGACTGAGCGAGGTTTATCCCGCCTTTGCCGGAACATGCGATGCCGTCCTCGAGCCCGCCGACGTCGGCGGGCTCAGCCCTCGGTTTGACCTCGCTTTTACAGCGCTGCCGCATGGCGTTTCGATGGAAGTTGTCGCCGCGTTGGTCGCGGCGGGCAAGCGGGTCATCGACCTCAGCGCTGATTTTCGCCTGCGCGATCCCAACGTGTACGCGCGTTGGTATCGCCCGCATCAGGCGCAAGAGATTCTTGCCGGCGCCGTCTACGGCCTTACGGAATTGCACCGCGAAGAGCTTAGACGGGCGACGCTCGTCGCGGTCCCGGGCTGTTATCCGACGGCGGCGATTTTGGGTTTGTTCCCGCTTTTCCGCGAGCGGCTCGTGGAGAGCGACATCGTCATCGACGCGAAGTCCGGAGTGACCGGGGCGGGCCGGAGCGCCTCCGTCGAGCTTTCTTTTGGCGAGGTGAACGAAAACTTTAAGGCCTACGGCGTTGCCGGCCACCGCCATACCCCGGAGATCGAACAGGAATTGGGGCTCATCGCGAAACAGGCGGTGCAGGTCATTTTCGTTCCTCATCTGGTGCCGATGAACCGGGGCATCCTATCCACCGCGTACGCGCGCGTCAAAGAACCCATCACGGACTCCCGGCTCGAGACCCTTTACCGCCAAGCCTACGAGCGCGAGCCTTTCGTCCGGGTCTTGCCGGTCGGGGTTTGGCCTCAGACCAAAGATGTCCGCGGAACCAACGTATGCGCGATTGGCTACCACGCGGTTCCCGGCTCGCGACACCTTCTCGTCATTAGCGCGATCGATAACCTGGTCAAAGGAGCGGCCGGGCAAGCGGTTCAGAACATGAACGTGATGTACGGATTGCCCGAGGAAACGGGACTCCTGCGGCCGGGCTTTGTCCCTTAGTTAGACTATTGCTCTCCGGTAAAGAAGTAGAGCCCTGCCAGAGCGAAGATGAAGTTGGCCAGCCACGCGGAGAGCAGGGGAGGCAAGACGCCGCTGTGGCCGAGCGAGACGGCAAAAGCGAGCAGAAACCAGTAGCCAAAGCCGATCACCATCGTCAGCCCGAAGCTCAAGGCCATGCCGGCGCCCGAAGCGTGCCGGACCGCGAAGGGTATCGCAACCAGAACCATCAACGGCGAGATGAGCGGCACGGCAAGCTTCACGTAGAGATCGACCTGCTGTTCGGTCGTGTCGACGCCAATCGCCTTGAGCTCGGCAATTTGCCGCCGCAGGTCAAAAAAACTGATTTCCTCCGGCTCGCGGACGAAAACGCGAAAGTCGTCCGGGGTTTGCGTGAGCGGCAACGTTGTTGACGGCGTGCGCTGAATCGTCTTGCCGCCCGATTGAAAATGCCACTCCCAGAGGTCGTCTCCCTGCCAAGCGGTGCCGTCCCAGCGCGCGACTTTCGCCTCGACGATTCTTTGCAGAACAAAATCGCGGTTGACCACATAGATGGTCACTCCCTCGAGCGTATTTTTCCGCGCATCGATGCGGTCGATATTGATAAAGCTATCCTTGCCGCGGATCCAAACGTCTTTGGTTCCGATGACGCTCTTGGGCTGCATCTTGCGGACTTCGCGTTTGTAGATCTCTTCGGATTTGCTGGTGAAGATCGGAACCAGAGTTTCATTCCAGAAAAAAGCAAACGCGCCGATCCCGAGCGATAACACGATCAGCGGAAGCGCGATTCGATTCAAGCTCAACCCCGCGCAGCGCAGCGCCGTGATTTCCTGGTTGCGCGACAGAAGGCCGAGCGAGAAGAAAGTCGCAAACAGCGTGGCCATGCCGAACACCCTGGACATCGACAGAGGAATCTTGAACAAGAAGTAGCTGAGCACAGCTTCCAGGGAAGCGCCCGCATTCATGAAGTTGTCGATGCGATCAAAGAATTCGACGATGAGATACAAGAGAACCGCGGTGGCGAGGCTGAACGCGAAGATGCGCAGAAACGCCATTATGAGATAGCGGTTAACAATACCCAACGGGGGAAGCAAACTGTATCGAGGCGCGCTCGAATCCACGGTTTAGAACTTTTCTGCGGCGGGGCTTGCCAGCTTTCGGCTCCAAGCCAGGTTCATCAGCTTGGCCTGGAGGGTCTGCCAAGACGGGGGAGACTCCGACAGGGCCTTTCTGAACAGGAAGACAGCGAGGCCGGCAACGGCCAAATTCGGCAGCCATGAGGCGAGACTAGGGGCCACGATGGCCCGCTGGCCGAGAGCGGTAAACAGGGATAGCAGCGCGTAATAGCCGAGCAGGCAGAACAGACAGACGGTGAATCCCCAAAAGCGACCTGCGCGGGGGTTTGTGGGGAGCACTCCGAGAGCCACGCCGAGGAGCCCGAAAATGAGCGGCACGCACGGAAATGAGAATCTTCGGTGGAGCTCGAGACGCTCTGCGGTCGCCGCGCGCCCTGCCCGGTCTTTGGCTGCGATCTCTTTCAGGAGTTGCGGCAAAGGCATATCCTTAGGGTCGGGGCCCTTTTGCCGAACGAGGTTGAAAGCCTCGTCAAGATCAAACTTGAAATCGTAGACGTTGAATTGCGTTTGGGCGAAGTCGGGGCTGCCTTTTTTGCGCTCGTGGACGGTGCCATCGAAAAGCTTCAAGCCTAAAGTCTGCGTTTCTTCGTTGGGCAGAAAAAATCCCACCTTGCCAAAGATGATCGTCGTTCTTTTGGGATCGCGCTGGTCCACGATGACCACCCCGCGGAAGGCGTTGCCGAGCGCGGCCGCCTCTTCCACGTAGATGAGGACCTTGGGAAAATCGTTGTTGAAGACGCTCTCTCTCAGGGTTGTCTCCACCCGGCTCTTGGCAATGTGGTAGAGGTGTTTTTTCAACGCCGCGTTTGCCGCAGGGCGAAGCCACAGCGTCAGCGCGAGCGTCGATATGGAGACCACTCCAGCGATAATGGCCACCGGGACAAGAAGCTGCGCCGGACTGATGCCCGAGGCTTTTAACGCAAGCACTTCTTGATCGCTCGAAAGTCTGCCGAGACCGAGCAGGATGGCAAACAGCAGGGCCATCGACATCGTGATCTCGAGAAAACCCGGAACCAAAAGGGCAAAGAGCTTGCCGATCTCCGAAAGAGGCACGCCGCGGGTGACGACGAGCTCGACCAGGCGCACGATGCGAACGATGAGAAGAATCAGCGTGAAAACCAGCAGTCCGAAGCCGAAGGGGGGGAGGATTTCGCGCGCGACGTAAAGATTGAGCTTACGTTTCACGATCGAAGTATGTTAACGGCTGGCTAGCGCTTTGTAAATGATTCGCGCAAGATGAATGGGAGAGTATGCTGCGCCAGCGACGACCGGCCCTGATTTTCGGCGTCCACCCCGTGCTGGAGAAGCTCCGTCACGCGCCTGCGGAGGTAAGCGAAATCATCGTCTCGCAGGGGCCCGTCCGGGGTCCGCTGGAGTCGATCATTGAAGGGGCGCGCCAGTCCGGCATCGCGCTGCGCCGGCTGCCTCGAGCGGCGCTCGATCAAATGGCCCAAAGCAGCAAGCATCAAGGCGTGATTGCGCGGGTTCACGACTATGATTTTTATCCCTTTACGGATCTTGTCCGCGAGGTTTCCGGTTCGCAGAGGCGCGTTCGGGTGCTTGCGGTTGACGGCGTGACGGATCCCCGGAATCTCGGAGCGCTCCTGAGAACCGCTGAAGGCGCCGGCGTTTGCCACGTGGTCGTTCCGGCGCATCGAGCCGCGGGAATGACTCCCGCGGTCGCCAAGGGCTCGGCGGGCGCGATCAACTATCTGAAGATCTCTCGCGTCACGAACCTTCACCGTGCGCTGGTGACGCTCAAGAAAGAAGGGGGGCTCTGGGTGGTCGGGCTTGACGTCGGGGCAGAGCCACTCTTCGAAAAGAGCTATCCGGAAAAGCTTGTCGTGGTTGTCGGGTCGGAGGGTACCGGAATGCGGCCGCTCATCCGCCGCGAATGCGATTTTCTAGTCGGCGTGCCCATGCGCGGCCGGATCGGATCGCTCAATGTCTCGGTTGCGGCGGGGATTTTCCTTTATGAACTGGTACGCCAGGAGAAGGTTTCGGCCACGGAGGGCGAAACCAAAGGAGCGCGGCTTTAACGCTACCGGACTTTGCCGCGTGCCCTTATCGATAGTAGGGCGCGCCAGGCCCCTGCTTGCCCGACGCTCTGGACGCTTGTCCGGTCTGGCGGGGCGCGGCATCGTTGGGCTTTTGGAGCCAGCTTGACCGCTCTTGAGGCCGGATGTTGACATAGCTCGTTAAAGCTGCTTAATATAAGGGTTTACAAAATACGCAAAGACTAGTTCCCTCGTTTGTCGTCAGCCTGCCTTTGCCTCTTTTCGTCACGTTCATACCTCGCCGAAAAGAGGAAGAGGTATTTTTGCGTTTGGCTGCAAGGCGTCAATCGGTGTCTTGCTGGCGTAGCTCAACGGCAGAGCAGCTGATTTGTAATCAGCAGGTTGTAGGTTCAACTCCTATCGCCAGCTTCTCAAGCCGGGCCGACAGATGAGTCGCTGCTTTAGAGTTGCGACGGCAACGATACGCGCGTTGGGTCGATGAGGAGAGGTTCCCGAGTGGCCAAAGGGAGCAGACTGTAAATCTGCCGCCGTAGGGCTTCGGAGGTTCGAATCCTCCCCTCTCCACCAACCAGCAAAGGTCAAGGGTATTGGTCTCAGCTCGCGAGTTGGCGGGAATAGCTCAGTTGGTTAGAGCACGAGCCTTCCAAGCTCGGGGTCGCGGGTTCGAATCCCGTTTCCCGCTCCATGCCCAGGTAGCTCAGTCGGTAGAGCACGTCCTTGGTAAGGACGAGGTCGGCGGTTCAATCCCGCTCCTGGGCTTACGCCGGAATTTTTGCATCAACGATCGATCCGAGCCAGGCAAAAGCAACATTAGGAGGAGGAGATGAGCAAGCAGAAATTTGAGAGGACCAAACCTCACTTAAACATTGGAACGATCGGCCATGTCGATCATGGAAAGACCACGCTGACGGCGGCGATTACCAAGGTCCTTGAGAAAAAGGGCTACGCCCAGTTTATGCCGTATGATCAGATCGACAAGGCGCCCGAAGAAAGGGAGCGCGGCGTGACGATCAACATCGCCCATGTCGAGTATCAGACCGATAAGCGCCACTACGCGCATGTCGATTGCCCCGGGCATGCGGACTACATCAAAAACATGATCACCGGCGCTGCCCAGATGGACGGCGCCATCCTGGTCGTTTCTGCGGCCGACGGTCCGATGCCGCAGACCCGCGAGCACATCCTGCTCGCGCGCCAGGTGGGGGTCCCCTACATCGTCGTTTTTCTCAACAAGGCCGACATGGTCGACGACAAGGAGCTTCTGGACCTGGTCGAGCTCGAGGTGCGCGATCTGCTTTCGAAGTACAAATTTCCGGGAGATGAAGTCCCCATCATTGTGGGAAGCGCGTTGAAAGCCCTGGAAGGGGACCCAGGGGAGCTCGGCGAGCAGGCGATCATGAAGCTCATGGACGCGATCGATACCTATCTTCCGGAGCCCGTGCGCGACGTGGATAAGCCTTTTCTGATGCCCGTCGAGGACGTCTTCACGATCAGCGGGCGGGGAACCGTCGTGACCGGTCGCGTCGAACGGGGAGTGGTCAAGGTCGGCGATGAGGTGGAAATCGTCGGCTTCCGTGACACGCAAAAGACGGTGGTGACGGGTGTGGAAATGTTTCGCAAGCTTCTCGACGAGGGCAGGGCGGGCGACAACATCGGCGTGCTCCTCCGCGGCACCAAGCGCGAAGAGGTCGAGCGCGGTCAGGTGTTGGCCAAGCCGGGGAGTATCACGCCGCACACCGTGTTTCAGGGCGAGGCTTATATCCTGACCAAGGAAGAAGGGGGAAGGCATACCCCGTTCTTTAACGGCTACCGGCCGCAATTTTATTTCCGCACGACGGATGTCACGGGCGTGTGCAAATTGCCCGAAGGGACCGAAATGGTCATGCCGGGCGACAACGTAACCATCGAGGTCGAGCTGATTACGCCGATCGCCATGGACGAGGGGCTCAAGTTCGCGATCCGCGAAGGGGGAAGAACCGTCGGCGCCGGTGTCGTGACGAAGATCCTCAAGTAGGCTTTGGAGGAAGCCATGCGTGAGCTCATAGGATTTGCCTGTGATCAGTGCAAGCGCAAGAACTATACCGGGACGAAGAACAAAAAGAGAACCACTGACAAATTAGCCTTCAAGAAATACTGCTCTTTCTGCCGCACCCACACGCTGCATCGTGAGGTCAAATTGTAGGGGCAGAGAAGAACTTAAGGGTCAGTAGCTCCAACTGGCTAGAGCACCGGACTCCAAATCCGGTTGTTGCAGGTTCGAATCCTGCCTGACCCGCCAGCCCATTTGTCCGCGAGTTTGATTGGAGCAGGGATGCAAAACGTGCGGGAGAGCCTCCAGCGGGCGGTCGAGTTCTTCAAAGAGGCCTGGCAGGAGCTGAAGAAAGTTCATTGGCCCTCGCGTAAAGAGACCTATGCGGCCACGGCGGTCGTGATCATCGTGGTTTTGATCATGGTCCTTTACTTGGCGGTGATCGATTATGCGCTCACGCGCGCGATCCAGGCCATTGTGAGCTAAGGCGGGCGGAGGCGCTATGGACAAGAAGTGGTACGTCGTGCACACGCTTTCGGGCTTCGAGCACAGGGCTAAGGCGGCGTTGGAGGAGCGCATCAAGCTGCTCGGCAAGAAGGATTGGTTCGGCGAAATCTTGGTGCCGACCGAGAAGGTTGTGGAGCTCGTCAAGGGGAAAAAAAAGACATCTTCGCGAAAGTTCTTTCCCGGGTACATTTTGGTGCAGATGGTGCTGAACGAAGAGACCTGGCACATCGTCAAGGGAACTCCGAAGGTAACCGGCTTTGTCGGTGGCAGTACCAACCCGCCATCGCTCACGGACAAGGAGGTCCAGGAGATCACCCAGCAGATGGAGGAGGGGGCGATAAAGCCCAAGCCGCGGGTTCTCTTCTCCGTCGGCGAGAGCGTGAAGGTCATCGATGGGCCGTTTGTCGATTTTAATGGCGTGGTGGAGGAGGTGCGGCCCGACCGGGGCAAGCTCAGGGTGCTGATCAGCATCTTTGGGCGCGCGACGCCCGTCGAGTTGGAGTTTGTGCAGGTGGAGCGAAACTAGCTCGGCTTGAATCAACAGGGATTGTTGCCGAGAAGGAGAATCGGGCATGGCGAAGAAGGTCGTCGCGGAAGTCAAGCTGCAAATCCCGGCGGGGCAGGCCAACCCGAGCCCGCCCGTCGGGCCTGCGTTGGGGCAGCGCGGCGTCAACATTATGGAGTTCTGCAAGGCGTTTAACGCGGCGACGCAATCCCAACAGGGCATGATCATCCCGGTTGTGATCACGGTGTACGCGGATCGGTCGTTTACGTTTGTCACCAAAACGCCGCCGGCCTCGGTGCTTCTCAAGAAGGCTGCCGGCGTGGAGAAGGGCTCGACCGACCCCGGCAAGATCAAGGTCGGCAAGGTGACGCGCGCGCAGATCCGCGAGATCGCCGAGATCAAGATGCGCGATCTCACGGCAAAGGATTTGGCGGCGGCAGAGCGGACCGTCGAAGGGACGGCGCGAGCGCTCGGTCTCGAAATTGTCGGCTGAAAGCTTAGTGGGGCAGGAACCGATGAAAAACAGAAGCAAGGGTTACCGAGCGGCGCTGGCCAAGGTAGATCGCCTAAAGCGCTACAGTCTCGAGGAGGGGGTGGCATTGGCGCGGCAGACAGCGCGGGCGAAGTTCGACGAAACGGTCGAGCTTGCGGTACGCCTGGGCGTGGACCCGCGGCAGGCGGATCAAAACGTCCGCGGCACCGTGGTCTTGCCGCACGGCATCGGAAAAAACGTCCGCGTTTTGGTTTTTGCCAAGGGTGAAAAGGAAAGAGAGGCGCAGGAAGCGGGCGCCGACTTTGTCGGCGGCGACGACTTGATCGAAAAAATTCGCGCCGGGTGGCTTGAGTTCGACAAGACGGTTGCCACGCCCGACATGATGGCCGCCGTCGGCAAGATTGGCAAAATCCTCGGGCCGCGCGGTCTGATGCCGAACCCTAGAGTTGGCACCGTCACCTTTGAGGTCGGCAAGGCCGTGAAGGAGCTCAAGGCGGGCAAACTCGAGTTTCGTGTCGACAAGGCAGGCATCGTGCACGCGCCCATCGGAAAGGTTTCGTTCCCCGAAGACCGGCTCTTGGAAAATGCCAAGGCCCTGTTGGCCGCGATTGTGCGCGCGAAGCCGGCATCGGCAAAGGGGCAGTTTGTTCAGGGGGTGACGTTGAGCACGACCATGGGCCCGGGCATCAAGGTGGACCCGCTGCTCGTGCGCGCGCTTGCCGCATAGGACGGAAACGATGGCGAAGGCAGAACTGGCACGCTCGGGTTTTCGCGAGAAGGCGGAAAAAACGGCGGCGATCGGCGCCAAACTTCGTTTGGCCAAGATGGCCCTGGTGACGGAGTACCGTGGCTTGACGGTGGCGCAGATGACCCGCCTCAGGCGGGAGCTGAGAGCGGCCGCCGGCGAATACAAGGTCGTGAAGAACACCCTCGTGCGCCGAGCGTTGAAGGATTCGAGCTACCAGCCGCTGGAAAAGCATCTCCAGGGGCCCACGGGCTGGGTGCTGAGTTACGAAGACCCCGTGGCCCTGTCGAAGGTGCTCGTCAAGTTTATCGAAGAGAACGCGAAGCTCACGATCAGGGCCGGCATGCTCGAAGGGCAGGTCCTCGATCAGGCGCAGGTCAAAGAACTGGCAAAGATGCCGGGCAAAAAGGAGATCCTGGCCAAGCTGCTCGCGGTGATGCAGGCGCCAGCGGCGCAGCTCCTGCGGCTCGTTCAGGAGCCCGGCGCGCGCGTCGTGCGGCTTCTGGATGCGGTGCGGAAATCAAAAGAAAGCTAATTCTACCAAAGAATGGAGGACAAAATGGCGACAGAGGTGACGCGTGAGCAGGTCAAAGACTACATCAAGAACATGACCCTCTTGGAGGCCGCCAGCTTGGTCAAGGAGCTCGAGGAGGAGCTCGGTGTCAGCGCGGCGGCTCCGGTTTCGGTCGCAGGCCCGGCAGCCGGCCCGGCTCCGGCGGCCGAGGAAAAGACGGATTTCGACGTGATTCTCACCAGCGCAGGCGACAAAAAGATCCAGGTGATCAAGGTCGTCCGGGAGCTCACCGGGTTGGGGCTGAAGGAGGCGAAGGATCTCGTCGATGGAGCCCCGAAAACCTTGAAGGAGGGGGTGTCCAAGGCGGAGGCGGAAAACATACAGAAAAAGATCGAAGAGGCCGGCGGTAAAGTCGAGATCAAGTGACGGGACAGACGGCCGGCCGAGGCTAACGGAGAGAGGTTACGGAGAGGAGAACTATGGCATTTCAGGTGGCAAGCAATCTCAGGTTTCGCCGCAATTTTGGTCGCATTAAAAAGATCATCGACCTTCCTTACCTGATTGAGATCCAGAAAAACTCCTACGAGCTGTTCTTGCAGAAGGACACCCCTCCGGGGCAGCGGCAAAACGTCGGTCTCGAGGGAGTTTTTCGCTCGGTTTTTCCGATCAAGGATTTCAACGAGACGGCGTCTCTGGACTTTGTCTCCTATGCCATCGGCGATCCCAAGTACGACGTCGACGAGTGCCGCCAGCGCGGCATGACCTACGCGGCGCCGCTCAAGGTGACCGTGCAGTTGGTTTTGTGGGACGTCGACCAGCAGACGGGCACGCGCAGCATCAAAAACGTCAAGGAGCAGGAAGTCTACTTCGGCGAGATCCCGTTGATGACGCCGAACGGGACGTTTATCGTCAACGGGACAGAGCGAGTTATCGTGAGCCAGCTCCACCGCTCGCCGGGGGTGTTCTTCGAGCACGACAAGGGCAAGACGCACGCGAGCGGCAAGCTCCTCTACTCGGCCCGGGTGATTCCGTACCGGGGATCGTGGCTGGATTTTGAGTTCGATCCGCGCGACATCCTGTACGTGCGTATCGACCGGCGGCGAAAGTTCCACGCCACGGTGCTGCTGCGCGCGTTGCAGATGACCACCGAGGATCTGCTCAATTACTTCTACAAGACCGACACCGTTTCTTTGGACGGGAAAAAGGCCTTTCTCGCTTTTAACCCGGAACATCTTTTGGGCGTCAAGGCGGGCGGCGATGTCCGGGATCCGCGAAGCAACGAGATCATCGCGCGCGAGGGGCGAAAGCTCACGCGCCCGCTGATTCGGCAAATGGAGCAGGCGCGCGTGAAGCAGGTTCCGGTGGCCTGGCAGGATATCGTCGGGCGCATTGCGGCGCACCAGATCGTCGATCCGGAAACGAACGAAGTGCTGGTCGAATGCAACGAAGAGCTGACGGAGGAAAAGCTCGAACGGCTGCGCGAGCGCAAGATCTCGCAAATCGAGGTGCTTTTTATCGACGACTCGCGCGTCGGCCCGTATCTGCGCAACACCCTGTTGCAGGACCGCATCCAGTCGCCGCAAGAAGCGGTGCTGGAAATCTATCGCCGGATGCGGCCCGGCGATCCGCCCACGATCGAGAACGCGACGACGTTTTTCAACAACCTGTTCTTTAACCCCGATCGTTACGACCTGTCCAAGGTGGGCCGGCTCAAACTCAATCACCGGCTCAAGCTCAAGGTGCCTCTGGAACACGGCACGCTGCGCAAGGAGGATATCCTGGAGGTCGTGCGCTATCTGCTGGAGCTCAGGAACGGGAACGGCTCGGTCGACGACATCGACCATTTGGGCAATCGCCGCGTGCGCGCGGTCGGCGAGTTGGTGGAGAACCACTTCCGGATGGGCCTGGTCCGGATGGAGCGCGCCATCAAGGAGAAGATGAGCCTCCAGGACATTGAGACCTTGATGCCCCAGGAGCTGATCAACTACAAGCCGGTGTCCGCCGCGCTCAAGGAGTTCTTCGGCTCCAGCCAGCTCTCCCAGTTCATGGATCAAACGAACCCTCTCTCGGAGGTCACGCACAAGCGGCGTCTTTCGGCGCTCGGCCCCGGCGGTCTGACGCGAGAGCGCGCTGGATTTGAAGTGCGCGACGTCCATCCCACTCACTACGGCCGCGTCTGCCCGATCGAGACGCCCGAAGGACCCAACGTGGGACTCATCGCGTCGCTTTCGACCTACGCGCGCGTCAACGATTTCGGCTTCATCGAGACGCCCTACCGCGAGGTGGAAAACGGCCGCGTGACCGAGCGCATCCGCTACCTTTCGGCGCTGGACGAAGAAGAGCACGTGATCGCGCAGGCGAACGCGCCGATCGACCATCGCGGCAATTTTGAAAGCGATCTGATTTCGGCGCGCAAGGGCGCCGAGTTTGTCATGGCGCCGCGCGAGGAAGTCGATTTTATGGACGTGTCGCCGAACCAGCTCGTGAGCGTGGCGGCTTCTTTGATTCCGTTTCTGGAGCACGACGACGCCAACCGCGCGCTGATGGGTTCGAACATGCAGCGGCAGGCGGTGCCGCTGCTGCGCACCGAGGCGCCGATCGTGGGCACGGGCATGGAGCGGGTCGTCGCGCGCGATTCGGGAGTCACGATCGTGGCGCGGCGCGACGGCGTCGTCGAATCGGTCGATTCGACGCGGATTGTCATCAAGGCCGACAAGCCCTCGGGCTCGCAGCGCGATACCGGCGTCGATATTTACAACCTGGTCAAGTACCAGCGCTCGAATCAGAACACCTGCATCAACCAGAAACCGATCGTGGTGGTCGGCGATCACGTGAGCGCGGGCGACGTCATCGCCGACGGTCCGTCCACCGAGCTGGGCGAGCTGGCGCTCGGGCGCAACGTGCTCGTCGCCCTGATGCCCTGGGGCGGCTACAACTTCGAGGATTCCATCCTGATCAGCGAACGGCTGGTCAAGGAGGACGTCTTCACGTCCATTCACATCGAGGAATTCGAGTGCGTGTCGCGCGACACCAAGCTTGGCCCCGAAGAGATCACACCGGACATTCCCAATGTCGGCGACGAGGCGCTCAAGGACCTCGACGAGAGCGGCATCATCCGCATCGGCGCGGTGGTCAAACCCGGCGACATTTTGGTCGGGAAGATCACGCCCAAGGGCGAGACCCAGCTTTCTCCCGAAGAGAAGCTCCTGCGCGCGATCTTCGGCGAAAAGGCGGGCGAGGTGCGCGACACCTCGCTGCGCGTGCCGCCGGGGGTCGAGGGAACGGTCATCAACGTGCGCATCTTTTCACGCAAGGGCGTGGGCAAAGACGAGCGCAGCCGCGTGATCGAAGACGAAGAGGTCAACCGCCTGAAGAAGGACCAAGAGGAGGAAATCCGCATCCTGCGCGAGGGAGCGCTCAAGCGGCTGAAGAAGCTTCTGGTCGGCCGCCGTGCGGCCGTCCGGGTGAGCGACGACAACCGCAAAGTCTTGCTCAACAAGGGTAAGGAGATCACGGAAGAGGATCTCGAGCAGATGCCGATGGCCTACTGGGGCGAAATCCGCGTCGATCATGAGGCGGCCGAGGCGGAGCTCAAGCGCATCGTCGAGAGCACAAAGGAGCAGATCGATCTGATCCGCATGGTGTTTCAGGACAAGATTCAGAAGATCAAGAGCGGCGATGAACTGCCGCCCGGCGTCATCAAGATGGTGAAGGTTTTCGTCGCGATCAAGCGCAAACTGCAGGTCGGCGACAAAATGGCGGGACGTCACGGCAACAAGGGCGTGATTTCGCGCATCCTGCCCGAAGAAGACATGCCGTACCTGGAAGACGGAACCCCGGTGGACATCGTGCTCAACCCGCTCGGCGTCCCTTCGCGGATGAACGTCGGGCAGATTCTCGAGGCGCATCTGGGATGGGCCGCGCGGCGGTTGGGGCACGAGATCGACCAGCTTTTGCACAACGGCCGGGTGGACGTCGAGCAGCTCCGGCGGCGGCTCAAGGAAAACCTCGCCTCCAGGGAGGTGAGCGAGTTTGTCGATGGGCTCAAGGACAGCGACGTGATCAGGCTAGGGCAGAAATACCGCCAGGGCATCTACCTGACGTCGCCGGTTTTCGACGGCGCAACCGAGGAGGAGATCTCGGGCCTGCTGCGCAAAGCCGGCTTGCCCGAGGCCGGACAAGTCACGCTCTTTGACGGCCGCACCGGAGAGCCTTTTGACGAAAAGGTCACCGTGGGCGTGATGTACATGATGAAGCTCCACCACCTCGTCGACGACAAGATCCATGCGCGCTCGACGGGGCCTTACTCGCTGGTCACGCAGCAGCCGCTGGGCGGAAAGGCCCAGTTCGGCGGCCAGCGCCTGGGGGAGATGGAAGTGTGGGCGCTCGAGGCGTACGGCGCCGCCTACACGCTGCAGGAGATGCTCACCGTCAAGTCGGACGACGTGGCGGGGCGGACGCGCATGTACGAGGGCATCTTTAAGGGCGATAACCTGCTCGAGCCCGGCTTGCCCGAGTCCTTTAACGTCATGGTGAAGGAGCTCCAGAGCCTGTGTCTGGACGTGGAGCTCATGGAAGAAAAACAATAGGCACCCGAGGGAGGTCTTATGGAGGATTTGTTTCCTCTTTTTGACAAGCCGAAAAATCCGCTGAGCTTTAACGCGATCAAGATTTCGCTCGCGTCTCCGGAAAAAATCCGCTCGTGGTCGCACGGCGAGGTAAAAAAATCCGAGACCATCAACTACCGTACGTTCAAACCGGAGCGCGACGGGCTTTTCTGCGCGAAGATCTTCGGCCCGACCAAAGATTACGAGTGCAACTGCGGCAAGTACAAGAGGATGCGCCACCGCGGGGTGGTTTGCGAGAAGTGCGGGGTCGAGGTCATCCAGTCCAAGGTCCGGCGCGAGCGCATGGGCCACATTGAGCTCGCGACGCCGGTTGCGCACATCTGGTTTCTCAAGAGCCTGCCCAGCCGCATCGGCGCGCTTTTGGACATGTCGCTCAAGGACCTGGAAAAGATTCTCTATTTCGAGTCCTACGTGGTTGTCGACCCCGGCTCGACCCCGCTTCAGCCCAAAGAGCTGCTCACCGAGGCCCGCTACCGCAAGGCGCGCGAGGAATACGGCAACAATTTCACCGCAGAGATGGGCGCCGAGGCGATCCGCAAGCTTTTGGCCGCGGTCGATCTCGACAAACTGGCGGAGTCGTTGCGCCAGGAGATGCGCACGGCCAATTCCGAGGTGCGGCGAAAAAAGGTCGCCAAGCGCCTCAAAGTGGTGAGCGCGTTTAAAAACTCGGGAAACCGCCCGGAGTGGATGATCCTCGAAGTGATTCCGGTCATTCCACCGGACCTGAGACCCTTGGTGCCGTTGGACGGGGGGCGCTTTGCCACCTCGGATCTCAACGATCTTTATCGGCGCGTGATCAATCGCAACAACCGTTTGAAGCGGCTGATCGAGCTTTCCGCGCCCGACATCATCATCCGAAACGAGAGGCGCATGCTGCAGGAGGCCGTGGACGCGCTCTTCGATAACGGCCGGCGCGGCCGCGCGATCACCGGGCAAAACCGCCGCCCGCTCAAATCGCTGAGCGACATGCTCAAAGGCAAGACCGGCCGGTTCCGGCAGAACCTGTTGGGCAAGCGCGTCGACTATTCTGGCCGTTCGGTCATCGTTGTCGGCCCCGAGCTGCGCCTGCATCAGTGCGGGCTGCCCAAAAAGATGGCGCTCGAGCTGTTCAAGCCCTTCATCTTTAACAAGCTCGAAGAGCGCGGCCATGCGACCACCATCAAGAGCGCCAAGAAGATGGTCGAGAAGGAGCGCCCCGAGGTATGGGACATTCTCGATGAGGTCATTCGCGAGCACCCGGTTCTGCTCAACCGGGCGCCGACCTTGCACCGGCTCGGCATCCAAGCGTTCGAGCCGATTTTGATCGAGGGCAAGGCGATCCAGCTCCACCCGCTGGTTTGCGCCGCCTACAACGCCGACTTTGACGGCGACCAGATGGCGGTTCACGTGCCGCTGTGCGTCGAAGCGCAGGTCGAGGCGCGGGCGCTCATGATGTCGACGAACAATATCCTCTCGCCGGCGAACGGGAAGCCCATCATCGTGCCGACCCAGGATATCGTGCTCGGCCTATACTACATGACGCGCGAGCGGCCGAACGCCAAAGGGACCGGCCGCGTCTTCGCCAACCCTCAAGAAGTGCGCATCGCCTATGACCAGGGAGAGTTGGACCTGCAGGCGCGCATCACCGTGCGGATGAACGGCGCGCGCGTCGAGACGACGACCGGACGGGTGCTCATCTACGAGATCGTGCCGCCGATGATTCCGTTCGGCGAGGTCAACCGCGTCATGAAGAAAAAGGAACTGGCCAATTTGATCGACGTGAGCTACCGGCTGGCGGGGAACAAAGAGACGGTCATTTTGGCAGACCGGCTCAAGGACATCGGCTTTCGCTATGCGACCAAAGCCGGAATTTCGATCGGCATCAAGGATATGGTGATTCCCGCGAGCAAGCAGGGGCTGCTCGAGCGCGCGTTCGACGATGTCCGCGAGATCGAAGAGCAGTACAAGAACGGTCTCATCACCGACGGCGAGCGCTACAACAAGGTCGTCGACATCTGGGCGGAAGTCACCGATCGGATCGCGGAAGAGATGCTGCGGGAGATCGGCACGCAGACCGTGACGGACGAGAAAGGGCGCAAAATGACCGTGCCGAGCTTTAACCCGATTTTCATGATGGCCGACTCGGGCGCGCGCGGTAGCGCGCAGCAAATTCGCCAGCTCGCCGGCATGCGCGGCTTGATGGCGAAACCCTCCGGCGAAATCATCGAAACGCCGATCACGGCGAATTTCCGCGAAGGGCTGACGGTGCTGCAGTACTTTATCTCGACGCACGGCGCGCGCAAAGGGCTTGCGGACACGGCGCTCAAGACCGCCAATTCGGGTTACCTCACGCGCCGGCTCGTCGATGTCGCGCAGGACTCGGTCATTTCGGAGGAGGACTGCGGCACTTTGGACGGCATCGAGATGACGCCGCTGATGGAAGGCGGCGAGATCATCGAGCCGCTGGGCGACCGCGTCCTGGGTCGCGTCGCGCTCGAAGACGTCAAGGATCCCTTCACGGGCGAGACGATCGTCAGGGCCAACGAGGAGATCGACGAAAACCTGGTGAGCCGCATCGAAGATGCGGGTCTGGAGCGGATCAAGATCCGCTCGGTCTTGACCTGCCAGTCGAAGCGGGGCGTTTGCATTCTCTGCTACGGCCGCGATCTCGCGCGCGGGCACATGGTGAATCTGGGCGAAGCGATCGGCGTCATCGCGGCGCAGTCGATCGGCGAGCCGGGAACCCAGCTCACGATGCGCACCTTTCATATCGGTGGCGCGGCGAGCCGGCGCGCCGAGCAGACGACGTTGGAAGCGCGCAACGACGGGTTTGTGAAGCTGATCGGCGTCAACACCGTGACCAACAAAGACGGCGATCTGGTGGTGATGAATCGAAACGGCGAGATCGCGATCGTCGATTATCCCGAAGGCGATACCGGGCGCGAGCGCGAGCGCGAGCGCTATCCGCTGCAGTACGGCGCCAAACTCAAAAAAGGCGCCGGCAGCAAGGTCAAAGCCGGCGAGCTGCTGGCGGAGTGGGACCCCTACGCGACGCCCATTTTGACCGAGATCGGCGGCGAGGTGAAGTTCGGCGACATCGTCGAAGGCGTGACGATGGAGGAGAAGGTCGACGAGCGCACGGGGCTTTCCACAAAAGTGATCATCGATTTTAAGGATCTGGAAAAGCGACCGCGGATCTCGATCAAGGACCCCGAAGGCAAGACGGCGCGCTTGCCCTCGGCGACCGAGGCGCGCTATCTCCTGCCCGTGGGCGCGCACATCAACGTGCAGGAAGGCCAAGTGGTCTACCCGGGCGACGTTCTCGCGAAAATCCCGCGCGAGACCACCAAGACCAAGGATATCACCGGCGGCTTGCCGCGCGTGGCGGAGCTGTTCGAGGCGCGCAAGCCCAAGGAGTTTGCCGTGATCAGCGAGATCGACGGCGTGGTCTCGTTCGGCAAAGATACCAAGGGAAAGCGGAAAGTGGTGGTGACCCCGGACGTCGGCGAGCCGCGCGAGTACCTCATCCAGAAGGGCAAGCACATCAGCGTCCACGAGGGGGATCGCGTCAAGGCGGGGGAGGCGTTGATGGACGGATCGCCCAACCCGCACGATATTCTCAACATTCTCGGGGAGAAGGCGCTGGCGAAATATCTGGTCGACGAAATTCAGGAAATCTATCGCCTGCAAGGCGTGCGCATCAACGACAAGCACATCGAGGTCATCGTGCGCCAGATGCTCAGGCGCGTGCGAATCAAAGAGGTGGGCGACACCGAGTTCCTGGTCGGCGATCAGGTGGAAAAATGGCGCTTCGAAGAGGAGAATCAGAAGATCATCGCGCGCGGCGGCAGACCGGCGGTGGCGGAACCTTTGCTGCTGGGCATCACCAAGGCGTCGCTGTCGACGGAGAGCTTCATCTCGGCGGCGTCTTTTCAGGAGACGACCAAGGTCCTCACCGAAGCGGCGATTCAAGGCAAGATCGACCCGCTGTCGGGCTTGAAGGAAAACGTGATCATGGGTCGATTGATCCCCGCCGGAACGGGCTTGAGCCGGTATTCCAAATCGGATATCGAAGTGGAGGAGCCCGAGGCGGAAACGGTCACGGTCCCGGAGGCCGTGGGCGCGTGAGCGAAGCGGCCGTTCGCTTGACATGCGGGCGGTTTTTGTTACATTACGTCGTTTCGATTGGAGGTTTGATCGTTGGTATGCCGACGATTAATCAATTAGTCCGCTTCGGGCGCAGGGCGCCGCGGCGGCGAACGAGCGCTCCGGCGCTGCAGGGGTGCCCGCAGAAGCGCGGCGTGTGCACGCGCGTCTATACCGCGACGCCCAAGAAGCCGAATTCCGCTTTGCGCAAGGTTGCGCGCGTGCGCCTGACCAACGGGATCGAGGTGACTTCGTACATTCCGGGCGTCGGCCATAACCTTCAGGAGCACTCGGTCGTGCTCATCCGCGGCGGCCGGGTCAAAGATCTGCCCGGAGTGCGCTATCATATAATTCGCGGCACCTTGGATTCCATCGGCGTCCAGGACCGGCGCAAAGGACGCTCCAAGTACGGAGCCAAGAAGCCGAAGTGAGCTAGAGCCTCATGCCGCGCAAGGGGGAAGTCAAGAAACGCGAGGTTTTGCCGGATCCGAAGTACGGCGACAAGCTCGTCGCGAGATTCGTCAACATCATGTTGCGCCAGGGGAAGAAGAGCGTCGCCGAGAAGATTTTCTACCGCTCGCTGGACCGGATCGCGGACAAAACGAAAGAAGACGCCCTGGCGGTTTTCAAGCGCGCGGTGGAGAACGCAAAGCCAGTTCTCGAGGTCCGTTCGCGGCGGGTGGGCGGCGCCAACTATCAGGTTCCGGTCGAGGTGCGCCCGCAACGGCGGCTGTCGCTGGCGATGCGTTGGCTCGTGCAGGCGGCTCGGCTGCGCGACGGCAAGTCGATGGAGGAAAAACTCGCTGAAGAGCTGATCGACGCTGCCAACCAGCGGGGCGGCGCGATGAAGAAAAAGGAAGACACCCATCGAATGGCGGAGGCCAACCGGGCTTTCGCTCATTATCGCTGGTAGCATTTCCATTTAGTAAGCTGGTGAAATAAAGGAGGCGGCGCGAACCGCCTCCTTTTTTTCCGCTGTGAAAAGAGATGGCAAGAACAATCGCACTGGATAAGACCCGCAACATCGGCATCATGGCGCATATTGACGCGGGCAAGACCACGACCACCGAAAGGATCCTGTACTACACGGGTATCAACTACAAAATCGGCGAGGTCGACGAGGGAACCGCAACCATGGACTGGATGGTCCAGGAGCAGGAGCGGGGCATCACGATCACGTCGGCGGCCACGACCTGTTTCTGGCGCGACTACCGCATCAACATCATCGACACGCCGGGTCACGTGGATTTCACGATCGAGGTGGAGCGCTCGCTGCGCGTTCTGGACGGCGCCATTGCGGTGTTGTGCGCCGTGGGCGGGGTAGAGCCGCAGACCGAGACCGTCTGGCGCCAGGCGGACAAATACGGCGTGCCGCGGATCGCGTTCTTGAACAAGATGGATCGCGTCGGCGCCGATTTCTATCGCGTCTACAAAATGATCCAGGACCGTCTGGGCGCGCGTCCCGTGCCGGTCCAGCTTCCCATCGGCGCGGAGGAAAGCTTCGAGGGCGTCGTTGACCTGGTTAAAATGACGGCCATTGTCTGGGAGGAAGAAAGCCTCGGGGCGAAGTTCAAGGTCGTGGAGATTCCCGCGGCGATGCGCGCGCGCGCGGAGGAGTATCGCGAAAAGCTCCTCGAGGCGGTTGCGGACGTCGACGAGCAGATGATGGAGCACTATCTCGAGGGGCGCGAGATCACCGAAGAGCAGCTGCGCGCGGCGATCCGAAAAGCTTGCCTGGCGTTGAAAGTCGTCCCGGTGCTCTGCGGCGCGGCCTTTCGCAACAAGGGCGTGCAGCCGCTGCTGGACGCCGTCGTCGATTATCTGCCCTCGCCGCTCGATGTGCCGCCGGTGCAGGGAACAGACCCGGTGTCCCACGCCGTGACGAGCCGTCCCGCGAGCGACGAGGCGCCCTTTTCGGCTTTAGCTTTCAAGATTATGAGCGACCCGTTCGTCGGGGCGCTCACGTTTTTCCGCGTCTACTCGGGCTGCCTCACGTCCGGCTCCAGCGTGTACAACTCAACGAAAGGAAAGCGGGAGCGAATCGGGCGGCTTCTCAAGATGCACGCGAACAAACGCGAGGAGATCAAAGAGGTTTACGCCGGCGACATCGGCGCCGCCGTGGGACTCCGCAACACCACCACGGGCGACACGCTGTGCGATGAACTTCATCCGATCATTCTCGAAGCGATCGATTTTCCCGAGCCCGTCATCTCCATCGCAATCGAGCCGAAGAGCAAGGCCGATCAAGAAAAGCTCGGCCTTTCGCTCCAGCGGCTGGCGATGGAGGATCCGTCTTTTCGCGTGCGCACGGACGAGGAGACCGGGCAGACGATCATCTCCGGAATGGGCGAGCTCCATCTCGAGATCATCGTGGACCGGCTGCTGCGTGAATTCAGCGTGAGCGCCAACGTCGGTAAGCCGCAGGTCGCCTACAAGGAAACGATCCGCAAGGCCGTCGAACGCGAGGGGAAGTTCATCCGCCAGACCGGCGGCCGCGGCCAGTACGGACATGTCGTGCTGCGCGTCGAGCCGCAGAGTCCGGGCGCGGGCTGGGAATTCGTCGACGCGATCAAAGGCGGGGCGATTCCGAAAGAGTACATTCCCGCGGTGGAAAAAGGCGCGCGCGAGGCCGCCGACAGCGGGCCCCTGGCGGGTTATCCCATGGTCGACGTCAAGGTGACGCTGCTCGACGGCAGCTACCACGAGGTGGACTCTTCCGAGATCGCCTTCAAGATCGCCGGCTCCATGGCTTTCAAGGAGGCCGTGAGCAAGGCGGACCCGGTGCTGCTCGAGCCGATCATGGACGTCGAGGTGGTCGTGCCGGAGATCTTTATGGGCGAGGTCATCGGCAACATCAGCGCGCGCCGCGGCAAGGTCCTGAAGATGGATACGCGTCCGGCGGCTCAGGTCATCACGGCGCGTATTCCTCTGGCCGAGATGTTCGGTTACGCGACGGACCTGAGGTCGATGACCCAGGGCCGCGCCACCTACACGATGCAGTTCTCTCACTACGAGCCGGTGCCGACGACGATCTCGGAAGAGATCAGCGCCAAGGCGGTCGGCCTGTGACGCTCCACTAGCGCGAAGCGACGATGAACGAAAGGATTCGCATCAGGCTCAAAGCGTACGACCACCGCGTTCTGGATCAGTCGGTGGGCGAGATCGTCGAGACCGTAAAGCGGACCGGCGGGCGGGTCGCGGGGCCGATTCCGCTGCCGACGAGCATCGAGCGGTTCACCGTCAACCGCTCGCCGCACGTCGACAAGAAATCGCGCGAGCAGTTTGAGATCCGCACGCACAAGCGCCTGCTCGATATCCTGGAGCCGACGCAACAGACCATCGACGCGCTGGGAAAGCTCGAGCTGGCGGCGGGAGTCGATGTGGAAATCAAGCTGCAGTAGGACGTCGGACGAAACGATGCTTACGGGTTTGGTCGGTAAAAAGATCGGCATGAGCCAAGTCTTTGGCGCCGACGGAAGTCTTGTTCCGGTGACCGTGATTCAAGCGGGACCGTGCGTGGTGGTGCAGCGCAAAGACCAGCGCCGCGACGGCTACGACGCAATCCAGGTCGGGTTCGGCGCCAAGAAGATTCAGCGCGTGAACAAGCCCGAACAGGGGCACCTGGTGAAGGCCGGCAAGGGCGCCTTTACGGTGCTGCGCGAGTTCCGCGTGGACGCCGGCGCCGAGTACCAGCCCGGTCAAGAAATCAAAGCGGGCGATCTTTTCAAGGCGGGCGACCGCGTTGACGTGACCGGAACCTCCAAAGGGAAGGGGTTTGCCGGCGTGATCAAGCGATGGGGATTCGGCGGCTTTCCCGCGTCGCACGGAACGCACGAGTATTTTCGCCACGGCGGCTCGATCGGAAACCGCTCTTTTCCCGGACGGGTGTTCAAGGGCAAGAAGATGGCGGGGCAGTTGGGTAACGAGACCGTAACGGTGCAGAATCTCGAGATCGTGGCGGTCCGGCCCGAGGAGCATTTGCTGGTGGTGAAGGGGGCGGTTCCGGGAGCAAACGGCGCGGTTGTCGTGGTTCGCCACAGCGTGAAGGGCAGGCGTTAAAATGGCGCCGCGGGTGATCGAGCCTCCCCTGACAGAGGAGATCTTTTCCGCGAAGGTGCGGCCGTACTTGCTCCAGCAAGTCGTGCGCATGCAGCTGGCTTCGCGCCGCGCCGGAACGGCGGCGACAAAGACGAAAGGCCTGGTCCGTGGCGGAGGAAAAAAACCGTGGCGGCAGAAAGGCACCGGACGCGCGCGCGCCGGAAGCATTCGCTCGCCGCTCTGGGTCGGAGGGGGCACGGTTTTCGGGCCGCAGCCCAGGAGCTACGCGTACCGTTTGCCCAAGAAGGCGCGCCGGGCGGCGCTGATTTCGGCGCTGAGCCTCAAGCGGCGCGACGGGAAGATCATCGTCCTTGAAAGTCTTGCGCTTGCGGAGCCCAAAACCCGGCTCATGAATCAGCTCCTCGGCGAGCTTAAGGTGGCAAGCGCGTTGATCGTGCTCGACGAGACCCCCCGCGAAGTCGAGCTGGCGACGCGCAACTTGCCCAATGCCAAGGTGCTGGAGGTGGCGGGGCTCAACGTTTACGATCTTCTCCGCTACGAGCACCTGATCTTGACGGAGCGCTCGCTGCGCGCGATCGAAGCGAGACTGGCGGCATGAGAGATCCGCAAAATATTATTCAGGCGCCGCTCATTACGGAGAAGGGTTCGGCGCTCCAGGAGAGCGCGCGGCAGGTCGTGTTTCGCGTCCGCCCCGGTGCCAACAAAATTGAAATTAAAAACGCCGTCGAGGCGCTGTTCAAAGTCAAGGTCGTCCGGGTCCACACCGTGCGGTATCTCGGCAAGGTGCGCCGTGTCGGGCGAAACGTGGGGCGTCTGCCGCAATGGAAGAAGGCCTACGTGACGCTGGCGGAAGGACACAAGATTGATTTCTTTGGCGGCGTGTAACACAAACTAGAGAGGAAGGCCACGCCGATGCCCATTAAGAGTTTTGCGCCCACGTCCCCGGGAATGCGGTTTCGCACGGGCCTTACGTTCGAGGAGCTCTCCAAGGTCGAACCGCAAAAGAGTCTGTTGCGCCCGCTCAAGCGCACCGGGGGCCGAAACAACACCGGGCGGATCACGAGCGATCATCTGGGCGGCGGGCACAAGCGGCGCTACCGGGTGATCGACTTTAAGCGCGACAAAAAGGATGTGCCGGCGCGCGTCGAGTCGATCGAGTACGATCCCAACCGCTCGGCCAACATCGCGCTTTTGTGCTACGCGGACGGCGAGCGGCGCTACATCCTCGCTCCCGATCGACTCAACGTCGGCGACGCGGTCATCGCCAGCGACGAGCCCGTGGATATCAAAGCCGGGAACTCGCTCCCGCTCAGGTATATTCCCATCGGGACGGTCGTGCACAACGTGGAGCTTAAGCTCGGCAAGGGGGGACAGCTCGCGCGCAGCGCCGGCGCGGGCGCGCAGCTCATGGCCAAGGAAGGCGCGCACGCGTTGCTCAAGCTGCCGTCGGGCGAGATCCGAAAAGTGCTCGTCGACTGCCGCGCCACCATCGGCCAGGTGGGCAACCTCGATCACGAAAACGTCTCTTACGGCAAGGCGGGACGGGTGGTTTGGCTCGGCCAGCGGCCGGCGACGCGCGGCATCGCGAAAAACCCGGTCGATCATCCGCACGGCGGCGGCGAAGGGCGCTCGAAAGGAAACCACCCGCAGACGCCCTGGGGAAAGCCGACCAAGGGGTACAAGACGAGAAAGCGCAAGCCTTCGGATCAATATATCGTCAAGCGGAGAAACGGGTAGCATCGATGGCGCGCTCGATCAAAAAAGGTCCCTTTGTGGACGAACACCTGCGCAAGAAAATCGACGCCCTCAATGCGGCGCGCGAAAAGCGAGTGGTCAAAACCTGGTCGCGGCGCTCGACGGTGATTCCGGAGATGGTCGGTCACACGATCGCCGTGCACAACGGGAGAAAGTTCATTCCCGTGTACGTGACGGAAAATATGGTGGGCCACAAGCTCGGCGAATTCGCCCCGACGCGAACGTTTTTCGCGCACGCCGGCGACCGCAAAGGCGAAGCCAAGGAAACGGCCGGGGCGGGGGTGGGGCCGGGGGCGCCGGCGGGGGCGCCAAAACCGTAGGTCGTTTATGGAAGCGAGAGCCGTTGCCAGACGGGTCCGCGTCGCGCCGCGCAAGGTTCGGCTCGTGATCGATCTCATTCGCGGGCGGCGGGTCGAGGACGCGCTCAACATCTTGCGGTTTACGCCGAAGCGCTCGGCGGGAATCGTCGCGAAGACCTTGCGAGCCGCCATCGCCAACGCCGAGAACACGCAGAGCGTGGACGTCGACCGGCTCTACGTAAAGCAGGTGAAGGTCGACGAGGCCGGGATGTGGAAGCGCTTTATGCCGCGCGCGCTGGGGCGCGCGACGCGCGTGCGCAAGCGGCTCAGCCACATCACCGTCATCGTCGATGAGAAGGGTTGAGCATGGGGCAGAAAACGCATCCCAAGATCTTTCGCGTCGGGATCAACGAGTCCTGGGATTCGCGCTGGTTCGCCGGGCGCGACTACGCGGAGCTTTTGCATGAAGACTTTCGCGTCAAGAAGTTTTTAAAGCAGCGCCTGTACCACGCGGGAATTTCGCGGATCGAAATCGAGCGGGCGGCGAACAAGGCGAAGATCAACATCCACACGGCGCGCCCGGGCATCGTGATCGGCAAGAAGGGCGCCGAGATCGATAAGCTCAAGCAGGAGCTGGGCCGGCTCACGCGGCGCGAGGTCTACATCAATATTCACGAGGTGCGCCGGCCCGACCTCGACGCTCAGCTCGTCGCCGAGAACGTCGCGTTGCAGCTCGAGCGCCGCGTCTCTTTTCGGCGCGCGATGAAGGAAAGCGTGTCGCGCGCCATCCGCATGGGAGCCCAGGGCGTGCGCATCCAATGCGCCGGCCGGCTCGGCGGCGCCGAGATCGCGCGCACGGAGTGGTACCGCGAGGGACGCGTGCCGCTGCACACGCTTAGGGCCGACATCAGCTACGGCTTCGCGGAGGCGAAGACCACCTATGGGGTGATCGGCGTCAAGGTGTGGATTTTCCGCGGCGAGGTTTTAACCAAAGAAGAGGAGCAGCAGAAGGCGGCGCTCGGGGTTTAGCCGCGGGGCGCCCGTCAAGCTCGGAAACATGCTCGAGCCAAAACGAGTCAAGTACCGCAAACAACAGAAGGGCCGCCGCGGCGGGATGGCGCTGAGAGGGTCGTCCTTGGCGTTCGGCGACTATGGGCTCAAGGCGCTCGGCCGCGGCTGGCTTGGCGCGCGCGAGATCGAAGCCGCGCGCGTGGCGCTCACGCGCTCCCTCAAGCGCGGCGGCAAGGTCTGGATTCGCATTTTTCCCGACAAGCCGATCTCGAAAAAACCGGCGGAAACCCGCATGGGCAAAGGCAAGGGGACGCCGAGCGAGTGGGTCGCGGTCGTAAAGCCGGGCCGGATTTTGTTTGAGATGGAAGGGGTCGAGCACGAGCTGGCGCGCGAGGCGTTTCGCCTAGCGGCGCACAAGCTTTCGGTGCCGACGGTGTTTGTCGAGCGGGGGGCACGGGCGCATGCAGGCTAGCGAGCTACGCGCTCTGAGCGACGCCGAGCTTGCGCAAAAGCGGCGCGAGCTGATCGACGACATTTTCCATCTCAGGCTCAAGCGCGGCACGGGGCAGTTGGAAAATCCGATGAGGCTGCGCCAGGCCAAGCGCGACCTGGCGCGGGTTGAGACGGTCTTGCGCGAGCGCGAGAGGCAGGCGTAACGGTCCATGAAAGAGCGAGGGCAGAGGAAGGTCCGCGAGGGGATCGTGATGAGCAACCGGATGCAGAAGACCGTGGTGGTGTCGGTCGAAAGGACCGTGATGGACCCGAAATACAAGCGCTACATGAGGCGGCGAACGCGGGTCAAGGCGCACGACGAAAGAAACGCCTGCCAGCCGGGCGACCGCGTGCTCATCATCGAAAGCCGGCCGCTCAGCCGGGACAAGCGCTGGCGCGTGTACAAGATTGTCGAGCGCGCCGCGCGCGTCGAGGCGCTGCCGGAAATGGAACCGGGTGCCCAGCCATGATTCAGATGCGCACGGTTCTGGATGTCGCCGACAACTCCGGCGCGCGCAAGGTTCAGTGCATCAAGGTGCTGGGCGGCAGCAAGCGAAAGTACGCCTCGATCGGGGATGTGATCGTGGTTTCCGTCAAGGAGGCGATCCCGAACGCGAAGGTGAAAAAAGGCGAGGTGACCAAGGCGGTGGTGGTGCGCACGGCGAAAGAGATCGGTCGGATCGACGGCAGCTATATCCGCTTCGATAGCAATTCGGCGGTTTTGATCGACAACCAGGGCGAGCCGATCGGGACGCGGATCTTCGGGCCGGTGGCGCGCGAGCTGCGCGGTAAAAAATTCATGAAGATTATCTCGCTCGCTCCGGAGGTGCTCTGACCATGGCCCTCCATGTGCGCAAGAACGATAGCGTGATGGTCATCGCGGGCCGAGAGCGGGGCAAGACGGGCAAGGTCCTGAAGGTGATGCCGGAAGAGCGGCGCGTGCTGGTCGAGCGCGTCAATATCGTCAAGCGCCACGCCCGGCCGCGCGGGCCGCAGCAGCCCGGCGGCATTCTCGAAAAAGAGGCGCCGATTCACGTGTCGAATCTCATGCTCATGTGTGACAAGTGCAACGCGCCGGTGCGGGTCGGGCACAGGCGTCTCCAGGACGGCTCCAAGGCGCGGGTCTGCCGCCGGTGCGGCGAGGTTCTCGACTAGGAGGACGGGTGGTTCGACTGAAGCAGAAGTATCTCGAAGAGGTCGTGCCGGCGATGATGCGCGAGTTCGGCTACAAGAACCCGATGCAGGTGCCGCGGCTGGAGAAGATTACGCTCAATGTCGGCCTCGGCGAAGCGCTGCAGAACGTCAAGGCGCTGGACGCCGCGGCGGCCGAGGTGGCCGCCATCACCGGGCAAAAGCCCGTCATCACGCGCGCCAAAAAAGCGATCGCGAACTTTAAGCTGCGCGAGGGCGCGGCGATCGGCTGCATGGTGACGCTCCGACGCGACCGCATGTACGAATTTCTGGAGCGCTTGATCCACGTCGCGCTGCCGCGCGTGCGCGATTTCAAAGGGGTTTCCGATCGCTCTTTCGACGGCAGGGGAAACTATTCGCTGGGGATTCGCGAGCAGATCATTTTTCCCGAGATTCGGTCTGACAAGGTGGAAAAGATTCACGGTCTCAGCGTCGCGATCGTCACGACCGCGAAGACCGACGCGGAGGGAAAAGCGTTGCTCAAGTATCTCGGAATGCCTTTTGCGAGCTGACAGGGGGTCGGGGTGG
Source organism: Candidatus Acidiferrales bacterium (assembly GCA_035559995.1). Taxonomy (GTDB): domain Bacteria; phylum Desulfobacterota; class Binatia; order UBA9968; family UBA9968; genus DATMAM01. Next base: position 72,686 of record DATMAM010000017.1, on the reverse strand, counting down.
CCAAGAAGTGTTTAAGAGTCAAAGCGGAACGACCCGCGAAGTTCAAGGTCCGGCAGTACAATCGCTGCCCGCTGTGCGGGCGGCCACGCGCCTTTTATCGCCGCTTTCGCATGTGTCGCATTTGCCTGAGGGACCTGGCGCGCAAGGGGCAGATTCCGGGGCTGATCAAGGCGAGCTGGTAAGGAGAGGCGGAAGATGATGACGGATCCGATCGCCGATATGCTGACGCGCATTCGCAACGCCGCGCAGGCGCGCCACGATTCGGTCGACGTGCCCTTTTCGCGGATGAAGGAGCGGATCGCGCATCTTTTGGTGGAGGAGGGCTATTTAAAGGAAGCGCGCAAGGTGAAAGCCCGCAAAGGCGGAAAAGACCTGTTGCGGATCCAGCTCAAATACGACCGGGAAAAAAATTCCGTGATCTCCGGGTTGCGGCGGGTGAGCCGGCCGGGACTGAGGGTTTACGTCGGCTACCGGGAAATCCCGCTCATCCGCAGGGGCTTGGGGATCAGCCTTCTTTCCACGCCGAAGGGCGTGGTCGTGGATCGGGAGGCGCGCCGAGCGAAGGTGGGCGGCGAGCTCCTCTGCTCGGTCTGGTAAGAAGATCTCCTATGTCGCGTATTGGAAAATTGCCGGTGCCGATTCCGCCAGGAGTAAAGGTCACGTGCGAGAACAACGTCGTGCGCGCGGAAGGGTCGGTGGGAAAGCTGTCGGAGGCGGTGCCGGACGGCATCGAAGTCAGATTGGAGGATTCGCGGCTCGTGGTCACGCGCGCCAACGACGAGAGGCGGACGCGCGCGCTTCACGGCCTTACGCGCAAGCTGCTCGCCAACATGATTCAGGGCGTGAGCCAGGGGTTTGCGCGCGTTCTCGAAATCAACGGCGTCGGCTATCGGGCCGAGGTCAAAGAGGGCGCGCTCCAGTTGGCGCTCGGCTATTCCCGTCCCGTCGTTTTTCCGCTGCCGGCGGGGATCACCGCGACCGTCGAGCGGCAAACCATAATCACGCTGCGCGGCGCCGATCGGCAGCTTTTGGGCGAGACCGCGGCGCGCATCCGCGCGCTTAGGCCGCCAGAGCCCTACAAGGGAAAGGGGATCAAATACCAAGAAGAAGTGATCCAGCGCAAAGCCGGTAAGGCGGTCGGCGGTGCCGGAGGGCGCTAGGCATGTTGAGCAATCAGCGAGCGGTAGGTCGGCTGAGGCGCAAGAGGCGCGTGCGCAAGAAGGTGTGGGGGACCGACGCGCGCCCGCGGCTGTGCGTGTTTCGCAGCTTAAAGCACATCTACGCGCAGGTCATCTCGGACGAGCGCGGCATAACGCTCGCGGCCGCGTCCAGCCTGACGCCGGAAATCAAAGCGGTCAAGGCCAAAAAGACCGAGACCGCAAGGGCGGTGGGAGCGTTGCTGGCGCGGATCTGCAAGGAAAAAAATATCACCCAGGTCGTCTTTGATCGTAACGGGTTTCTCTACCACGGCAGGGTCAAGGCGCTCGCCGAGGCGGCGCGCCAGGGCGGTCTGAGTTTTTGAAGCGAGGAGCGGTCTTGGAGAGAATCGATCCGCAAGGTCTGGAGCTCAAAGAGAGGGTGGTCAACATCAGCCGCGTCGCCAAGGTGGTGAAGGGCGGCCGGCGCTTCAGCTTCAACGCGCTCGTTGTCGTGGGCGATTCCAAGTCCGTCGTCGGCTACGGGCTCGGAAAGGCCAACGAGGTCCCGGAGGCGATTCGCAAAGGCGTCGAGCAGGCAAAGAAAAATTTGATCCGCGTCCCCACGCAAGGGGGAACGATCCCGTACGAGGTCGACGGGCGCTACGGCGCCGGTTACGTCATTTTGAAGCCGGCCTCGGAAGGGACCGGCGTCATCGCGGGCGCGGGTGTGCGCGCGGTGGTGGAAGCCTCGGGCATTCAGAACGTGCTGACCAAGTGCATCGGCTCCAACAACCCGCACAATATGGTCAAGGCAAGTTTTGCCGCGCTAAAAAAATTGCGCGCGCCCGAAGAGATCGCCAGCCTCAGGGGCAAGTCGCTGGCGGAGATCCGCTGACGGAGGCCGGATGGACTTAAGCAACCTAAAAGCGCCGCCGGGCGCGAGCAAGAAGAGAAAGCGCGTCGGCCGCGGCGACGGTTCCGGCCACGGAAAGACCTCGGGGCGGGGGCACAAAGGGAGCGGCGCGCGCGCCGGGGGCGGCACGCGGCCGGGGTTCGAAGGCGGGCAGATGCCGTTGGCGCGGCGGCTCCCGAAGCGCGGATTTCACAATCCCTGCGCGCAACCGCGCGCGTGGGTGAACCTCGGGCAGCTTGAGATTTTTGCGCCGGGCACCGAGGTCACGCCGGAGCTTTTGGTCGAACGCGGGTTGGTGAGAAAGAAAAATCGCCCGATCAAAGTTTTGGCGGACGGCACGCTCACGAAGCCGCTAACCGTGAAAGCGCACGCTTTTTCGGCGAAGGCGCGCGAGAAGATCATATCGCTCGGCGGCACGGCGGAGGTCATCGCCCGTGCTTGAAGGGTTTCAAAACGCAACGCGAATCCCCGAGCTCAGGCGAAGGCTGCTTTTTACCTTCGCGATGTTGGCCGTTTACCGCATCGGGGTGGCCATCCCGACGCCCGGCATCGACCGCCAGGCGCTGGCGGAGTTTTTTGATCGGGTTAAAGACACGATCTTCGGTTTGTTCAACCTGTTTTCCGGCGGCGCGCTGGAGCAGTTTTCGGTTTTCTCTTTAGGGATCATGCCGTACATCAGCGCTTCGATCATTCTGCAGCTGCTGACGGTCGTTTTCCCGTATCTTGAACGGTTGTCCAAGGAAGGCGAAGTCGGGCGGCGAAAGATCACGCAGTACACGCGCTACGGCACCATTGTGCTCTCGATCATTCAAGGCTTGATGATCGCTTACGGTCTGGAGCGCACGTACGATCCGACGGGTAACTCCGTGGTGATGGAGCCGGGATGGAGATTCCGCATCATGACGGTGCTGACGCTCACGGCGGGGACGGCCTTTATCATGTGGCTGGGAGAGCAGATTACCGAACGCGGCATCGGCAACGGCATCTCGCTTATTATTTTTGCCGGCATCGTGGCGCGCGCACCTTCGGCGGTGACGGAAACCTACCGTTTTGTGCAAGAGGGTGAACTGAGCATTTTGTTGGTCCTGTTTGTGAGCGTGTTGATCGTGGTGACGGTGGGAGCCATCATTTTCATGGAGCGAGGGCAGCGGCGCATCCCGGTGCAGTACGCGAAGCGGGTCGTCGGGCGCAAGCTCTACGGCGGCCAGAGCAGCCATCTGCCGCTGAAGATCAACACCTCCGGGGTGATCCCACCCATCTTTGCCTCTTCGGTGCTGATTTTCCCCGCCACCGCGGCGCAATTTTTGCCGTATCCCTGGGTGCAGAGCGCGGCCGCCTATTTAGCTCCGGGGCAATGGCTGCACGATGTCGTCTATGTGGGGTTGATCATCTTCTTCTGCTATTTTTATACCGCAGTTGTGTTCAATCCGGTAGACGTGGCGGAAAACATGAAAAAGTTTGGCGGTTACATTCCCGGAATCCGGCCGGGACAGAGGACGGCGGAATTCATCGATCGAGTTCTCGCACGCATCACGCTCGGAGGCGCGATCTACCTCTCGGTGGTGGCGCTTTTGCCGACGATTCTTATCAGCCAGTTTAATCTGCCGTTCTTTTTTGGCGGCACGGCGCTTTTGATCGTCGTCGGCGTCGCCCTTGACACCATCGCGCAGATCGAAACCCATATGATCACGCGCAACTATGAAGGCTTTATGAAGCGGGGCCGGCTGCGTGGCAGGCGAGGTTGAAGCTTCGCTCGGGGGATTCCGTGCGCGTCGTACTGTTGGGGGCCCCCGGGGCTGGCAAAGGAACGCACGCGAAATATCTGCAGGAGCGCTATGGCTTTGCGCAGATCTCGACCGGCGACATTCTGCGCGCCGCAGTGCGCGAGCAGTCGCCGCTCGGGCAAAAGGCGTCGGCCTACATGTCCAAGGGGAAGCTCGTCCCCGACGATGTCATGCTGGACCTGATCCGCGAGCGTTTGACCGAAGCGGACTGCCGCGCGGGATTTGTGCTCGACGGCTTCCCGCGCACCTCTGTCCAGGCCGAGGGGCTGCGGCGGCTGACCGAAGCGCTCGGGCAACCGCTGGATCGGGTCGTGCTGATCTCGGTTCCCCGATCGTTGATCATCGAGAGGTTGTCGGGACGGCGGCAATGCCGTCGCTGCGGCAGCCTCTACCACGTGAGATTCAGGCCACCGCGGGCAGCCGGAGTGTGCGACCGCTGCGGCGGGGAGCTTTATCAGCGCGACGACGACCGCGAGGAGACCATCGCCGCGCGTCTGGATGTTTACGAGCGAGAAACGGCGCCGCTCATTCAGTGCTACCGAAGGCAGGGCCTCCTCGCCGAAGTGGATGGCGCGGGAAGCGTGGAGGCGGTGCGCGGGCGGGTGGTGGACGCGTTGGGACTGGGCGATGATCGTTCTTAAATCGCAGCGCGAAATCGAGATCATGCGCCGAGCGAACATGATCGTGGCGGAAATCCTGGCGGAACTGAAAGAGAAAATCGCTCCCGGAGTCACCACGCTCGAGCTCGATGCGCTCGCGGAGGAGCTCGCGCATCGCAAAAAGGCGCGCCCCGCGTTCAAGGGCTACGTAGTCGCGGGCCGGGTTTACCCCTACAGCCTGTGCACCTCGGTCAACGAGGAAGTCGTCCACGGCATGCCTTCGGAACGTGCGCTCAAGCCGGGCGACATCATCGGGATCGACTTCGGCGTGGTCTATGAAGGGTTTTACGGCGATGCGGCGCTGACGGTCGCCGTCGGTCCGGTTAGCCCGCAAGCCCAACGGTTGATGGAGGTGACCGAGCAATCGCTCTACCGCGGGATCGAGCAGATAGGCGACGGAAAGCGGTTGGGCGAGGTCTCCTCGGCGATCCAAAAGTTCGTCGAGGGCTCGGGTTTTTCCGTGGTGCGCGAATTCGTGGGCCACGGCATCGGCAAGAACCTGCACGAGGAGCCGCCGGTGCCCAACTACGGCGAGCCGTACCTCGGGCCGCGCTTGCGCGCGGGGATGGTGCTGGCGATCGAGCCGATGGTTACGGCCGGGAGGCCCGAGGTCGAGGTCAAAGAGGACGGTTGGACGGCCGTGACGCGCGATCAAAGCCTGGCGGCCCACTTCGAGCATTCGGTGGCGGTCACGAAGGACGGGCCTTATATTTTGAGCAAGATCTAGCGTCGAGCGCGGCGGAGCGAACATGCCGAAAGAAGGAGCCATCGAGGTCACCGGGACGGTGTTGGAGACGTTGCCCAACGCGATGTTTCGGGTCGAGCTGGACAACGGGCATCGCGTTCTCGCGCATATCTCGGGAAAGATGCGCATGCATTACATCAAGATCCTCCCCGGCGACAAAGTGCGCGTGGAGCTTTCGCCGTACGATCTCGCGCGCGGGCGCATCATCTACCGCGAGAAATGACGAGGAGCGGGCGTGAAAGTCAGGGCATCGGTCAAAAAAATTTGCAGCAAATGTAAGGTGATTCGGCGCAAAGGCGTCGTGCGCGTGTTGTGCGTCAATCGGCGCCACAAGCAGCGCCAAGGGTAAGCCGCAAGGAGCGACGATGGCACGGATCGCGGGAGTCGATCTCCCCAAGAACAAGCGGATGGAAGTCGCGTTGACCTACATCTACGGTATTGGCCGGACGGCTGCGAAAAAAATCCTGCAGTCCGCGGGGGTGTCGTTCGACACCAAGACCGACGATCTCTCGGATGACGAGGTCGTGCGCATCCGCCAGGTCCTGGAACAGGGCTACAAGGTGGAAGGCGATCTCAGGAGGGAAGTCGCGGCGAACATCAAGCGGCACATCGACATGGGCTCCTATCGAGGCCTGCGGCATCGCAAAGGTCTCCCGGTGCGCGGCCAGCGGACGCACACCAACGCGCGCACGCGCAAGGGTCCGCGCAAAACCGTGGCGGGGAAGAAACCGCCGCCGTCCAAGGGATAGCCGACGTTTTTTTGCGCGAGAAGGCGTGGCAGGGGTTTTAGCAATACCGTTGCGGAGCTTTTATGGCCAAAGATGAGCAGAAACAGGCGCCCAAGGCGGCCGAAGAAAAGCCGGCGGAAAAGACAACGCGGCGGCGCCGAGGGCGGAAAAACATCTCGGAGGGCGTGGCGCGAATCCACTCGACCTTCAACAATACGATCGTGACGATCACCGACTACCAGGGAAACGTGGTCGCGTGGTCGAGCGCAGGCTCGATGGGCTTCAAAGGCTCGCGCAAAGGCACGCCGTTTGCGGGCCAGCAGGCGGCGGAAAGCGCCGCGCGCAAGGCGATGGAGCACGGGGTTCGTTCGGTTCAGGTTTTTGTCAAGGGGCCGGGGCCTGGAAGGGAATCGGCGTTAAGAGCGCTGCAGGCGGCCGGCTTTCACATCAGCCTGATCAAAGACGTGACTCCCATCCCGCACAACGGCTGCCGGCCGCCGAAGCGAAGGCGGGTCTAAGGAGGAAGCATTGGCTAGGTACACGGGGCCGGTCTGTCGGTTATGCCGGCGCGAGAACATGAAGCTTTTTCTCAAGGGGGATCGCTGCTACACGGACAAGTGCGCGATCGAGCGGCGGAACTATCCGCCGGGCCAGCACGGTCAAGCGCGGCCCAAGTTCTCGGAATACAGCGTGCAACTGCGCGAAAAGCAAAAGGTCAAACGCATGTACGGCCTGCTCGAAAACCAGTTCCGGCGAACCTTCGCGCGGGCGGAAAAGGCCAAGGGGATTACCGGCGAGGCGCTGCTGGTCTTGCTCGAGCGGCGGCTCGACAACGTCTGCTATCGCCTGGGCTTCGCGCGCTCGCGGGCGGAGGCGCGCATGCTGGTCACGCAAGGGCACGTTTTTCTCAACGGTCGCAGGGTGACGATTCCGTCGTACACGGTGCGCGCGGGCGACACGGTCTCGATCAGCCCGCAGAGCCGCCAGCTGGCGAGCGTACTGGCCGCTCTCGAGGAGTCGCAGCGGCGCGGGATGCCGGATTGGGTCGAGATCGATCGCGAAAACTTCAGCGGCAAAATCAAGACGCTGCCGACCCGCGCCGACATCACGACCAGCATTAACGAGAAGCTGATCGTGGAGCTGTACTCAAAGTAACCATTACGGGAGAGGACCTGTGGGAGATATCGCGCAAAAAAATTGGACGGACCTCATCAAGCCCAAAAGGCTCGAAGTCGACGAGAAGAGCCTGACCGCCCAGTACGGGAAATTTTCCTGCGAGCCCCTGGAGCGAGGATTCGGCCAAACGATCGGGAATTCGTTGCGCCGCACGTTGCTCTCCTCGCTGATGGGAGCGGCGATCGTATCGGTCCGCTTGAAGGGCGTGCTGCACGAGTTCTCGACCTTGCCCGGAATCACCGAGGACGTGACCGACATCCTGCTCAACCTCAAGGAGGTCCGGCTGCGGTTGCACGGCGTCGAACAGGAGACGTTGAAGATCGAAGCCAAGGGCCCGAAGGTCGTCCAGGCGGGCGACATCCTGGCGAGCGCCAACGTGGAGATTCTCAACCCGGAGCAGCACATCGCGACGCTGGCGCGCGAGGGCGAATTGGTGGCGGAGATGGTGGCGAAGATCGGCCGCGGCTACGTTCCCGCCGAGCGCAACAAACAAGAAGAGCAGCCGGTCGACACGATCTTTCTCGACGCGGTGTTTTCGCCCGTGCGCAAGGTGAATTTCGCCGTCACCAACGCGCGCGTGGGGCAGCGCACCGATTACGATCGGCTGGTTTTGGAGGTCTGGACCGACGGCAGCGTCAAGCCCGACGACGCCGTCGCGTACGCGGCCAAAATTCTGCAGGACCAGCTGAGCATCTTCATCAACTTCGTCGAGGAGCCGCCGAAAAGCGATACGGATCAAGACGCCGCGAAGCCGCCGCTGAACGAGAATCTGTTCCGCAGCGTCGATGAGCTGGAATTCTCCGTGCGCTCGCAGAACTGCCTGCAAAACGCCGATATCAAGTACATCGGCGAGCTGGTGCAGAAGACCGAGCAGGAGATGCTGCGGACGAAGAATTTCGGGCGCAAGTCGCTGAACGAGATCAAGGAAATTCTGCGCGAGATGGGGCTTGAGCTCGGCATGAAGATCGACCATTTCCCGTCGCGCGAAGAACTCGACAATCGCCGCCGGGCGCGAGAAAAGGAGACGGTATGAGGCGCGCGGCGAGTTCCGCGCGCGCGCCGCGCTGAGGCGGACCATGCGCCACTTAAAGGCAGGCAAGAAGTTGAACCGCAGCGGTGCGCATCGAGCGGCCTTGATGCGCAACCTGGTGACCGCGCTCCTCAAGAACGAGCGCATTCAAACGACCGACGCGAAGGCGAAGCTGCTGCGCGCCTGGGCCGATCAGGTGATCTCGCTCGGCAAAGAAGGAACCCTCAACGCGCGCCGGCGCGCGGCGCGGATCATTCGCGAGCGAGCCGTCGTGCGAAAACTCTTCGAAACGATCGCGCCGCGGTTCCAAGGGCGCGCTGGCGGCTACACGCGGACGGTCAAGGTCGGTTGGCGCCGCGGCGATCACGCGCCGCTGTGCGTGGTCGAGCTGATCGGCCGCGCCGGCGAAGCTGAAACGACTCCAAAAAGCGCCCGCAGAGCGTCACCCAAGGCCGACGAAAAGGCGTCGCCCGCATCTTCCTGAGCGATCTTCACCGCGTGCGGCGAGAAGCGCTTCGTGGGGGACTGACCGTGCCCGAGCAGGAGTGCAGCACGCGGCCTCGTCGATCTTTTCGCCCGCTCTCTTCCGCGTCAGCGGCCCGCGGCGCCGAACGTTCGAGCGTCCCGCAAAGCGCCTTGTCTCCCCGAGCGCGACCCGCAGGATCTCTTGCAAAAACCCTCACGCTCTTCCTGGCCGGAACCGTCATCCTCCTTCTGCTTCAGCCCCGGGCGCGCGCGCAGGTTGCGGCGCGCTTTTTTTACGACCAAAACGGCAATGTCGTGCGCCAAGAGCGAGACACCAACGGCGATGGCAAGATGGACCGGACCATTTTCTATGATCCGGGCGGAAACATCCAAAAGATCGAGCAGGATGAAAACTTCGATGGCAAGGTCGACGTGACGAGCGTGTACGAAAACGGCCAGCTTCGCCGACAGGAAATTTCCTCGCGCCGCGACGGCGTCGTGGACCTCGTTCAGTTCTACAATGCGCGCGGGGAGCTCGAGCGAAAGGAGATCGACAACAATCGCGATGGCAAACCCGATGCGTGGGTCTTTCACGAAAACAACCAGCCGGTGCGCGCCGAGGAGGACGCCAACTTCGACGGTCGGGTGGATCGGGTCGTGTGGTTCGCCGACGCGCAGATCGGCCGCATCGACGAGGACACGGACGGCGACGGCCGGATGGACAGCTACTCTTATTTTCAAGGCGGCGAGCTGGTGCGCAAGGAGGTGGATCAGAAGAAGTCGGGAAAGGTCAACCTGTGGGGATATTACGCGGGCGGCCGGCTCGTCCGCCAGGAAGAAGACCGAAACGGCGACGGCAAGGTCGATCGCGTGCTTTATTTTGAAGGCGAGCAGCTCGTCCGGATGGAAGAGGACACGCGCGCGCGCGGGCGCATGGACCTTTTCGAGTTTTATGCTCGCGGGCAGTTGGTGCGCCGCTTGAAAGACTCCGGGGGAAATGGGAGGATAGACACCGTCTTTGTCTTTCGGGACGGCAAGCTCATTTACGAGGAGCGGGACTCTACCGGCGACGGCTTTCTGGATCTCCGCATGTGGTATCAGGGAGAACAGGTCGTCCTGCAAGAGGCCGACACAAACAACGACCGGCGGGTTGACGTTTGGGTGTACTACGAGAACGGCAAGAAAGTCCGCCAGGACGAAGATCGAAACGCGAACGGGAAACTCGACGCGCGCTATCACTTTGCCGACGGGCGGATCGTTCGCCAGGAAGCGCCGCCGGAGGTCGAGCCCGAGCAAAACCCGCTACCCTTTGCTTCGGTCGACGAGGCGCTGCGGGCCGCCAGCGGCGAAAAAGGCCTTGCGGCCAAGCCGTCGGGAGTGGCGCAAGCGAGAGGCTTAAAATGAAAGCCGTGCCAGTCGCCCTGGCGGCAGGCATGCTCTTCGCCGCCGCCTGTGCTCCCCTCTCGGCGTCGGGTCCAGGAGGCGCTCTCTCCAATCCAGCCTCTCCTTCCAGCGCGGCGGGTCCGGCGGCAAGCCCCTCGGCGGCAGCGGCACCGCCAGTTGTGCCGACCGGCGGCCAGCGCGGCCAGTACGTGTGGGACAAAATGATGGAAGGTTTCGTCATGGGGGGCTCGATCGGCGGCCCCTACGGCGCCGGTGGGGGGCTCGTGATCGGGCTTATCGCGGGCCTGTTGACGGTGGACTCGCACTTGGCCGCGATGAACGCGCGCGTTCAAGCCGAACAGGCAAAGGATCGGGAGCTCGAAGCGCAAATCGAGCGCGAACTTGAAAACCAGCGGCAACTGGATAATCAGGTGGCGAGCGCCGGAGCGCCGCGGGATGCGCTCAAGTCGGATCCGGGCTCGCCTCAGGCAACGCCCCGGAGTTCACAGAACGACGCACATCCCCCGGGCGCCCAGGAGGCTTTAGCTTCGCTTCCGAAGCAGCAACGCGCGAGCGTGCCCCAGCAGGTTGGTTTCAAAAACGTCGAAGTGCGCGATATGAACAAAGACGGCATTCCGGATTTGTGGGTCTACTATAATCCCGCAAAGCCCGGCGAGGTGATCCGCCAGGAGGAAGATACCGACGGCGACGGTCGGGTCGATACGTGGTCGAGTTTCAAAGACGGGAAGCTCGTGCGGCGCGAAGTCGATACCAATGCCGATGCGATGCCCGATGTGTTCTACGTCTATGACGGGGATGCGATGGTGCGCGAAGAGCGCGACGAGCGTGGAGACGGCAGGGTAAGCTACCGCGTTCTGTATCGAAACGGCAAGCTGGCCAAGGTGGAGCGCGACACCGATGGCGACGGGCGCTTCGACTCGTGGAGCTACTACGATCCGGGCGCAGGCGAGCTCCTCGTCCGAGAGGAGAAAGACCTTAACGGCGACGGCGCGGTCGACTTGTGGTCTTACTACGATGCGGGAAAGCTCGTGCGCCGCGATGTAAGCGCGGCGGGGCTTGAGCTTCTCGCCCAGAAGGATCAAAGCCTTTCCTTTCCGCCGGGAAATCCGGATAGTAAGTTCGTGAAAGATGACAGCGGAAAGGTTCGATAGCCGGCGTGATCTTGCCTTAGGATCGATCCTGGCCAGTCCGTTCCTGCTCGTCTCGCTGGGCTTCCACGCCGTTGTGTTTTACGCGCTCGCTCACCTGGCCTGGTCGATTCAGGCTGGCAAGCCCGATCTCACGATCCCGGTCAGCCTGATCGAATTCGGCGCCGGCGCCTCCGACAAAAGTATCGGTCCCGCACGCGGCCCCGGAGGACCGCGAACGCTGCCTCGCCTGGGTACGCCCGTGGCACCGCGGCAGGCGCAAGCGAGGCCCACGGCGCCAGCCGCGCAAAGCGCCCCCGAAGAGGTAATGGCCGGCTCGAGCCCGACCCCCGAGCCGGCGCTGCCCGCGCCGAAGGCCATCGCCGATGCGCCGGCGCGCGCGCCGCGCATCGACGCCAGCGAGGCCTCGGCCGATTCTCTGGTACAGCTTCCCACAAAAAGCGCCGCGCCTCACCTTCCGGCGTCGGTTGCCGGCGCATTGAAACAGCCGGGCAGCGTGGCGGCGAAGGAAAGCACGGGCGGAGGCGGCGCTTATGCTCTCAAGGAGGGCGCCGAAATACCGGGAGCCTTAAAGGGAAGCGGCTCCGGGAGCGGTCCTTACGGCGTAGCGGGCGGGATTCGCGGTGGAGCCGGAACGGCAGGCGGGGGAACGGGAACGGGAGCCGGCGGGGGAAGCGCTTCCGGGATCAAGGGGAAGCCGAACGCCGATTACGGCGCGTACCTCAAAACGATAGAGAAACGCGTTTACGCGGTGTGGAAATATCCAGAAGACGCGTCGGGTGTTCATAAAGTGAGCGTCCGCTTCACCGTCGATCGGGCCGGCAAGTTGACGCAAGCCGAGGTGTTGGAATCGACCGATCCGAAGATCAACGCGAGCGCGCTCGAAGCCATGAAAAAAGCCTCGCCTTTTCCGCCGATCCCGGAAAGCTTAAAGGATCTCGCGGGCGAGCCCCTCATCATTCGGTTCACGATCGCCGTTCGAATGAGAGGGTAGCTCTTTTCTCAAGATCACCCACAAGCGAGCTTAGTGTCTCTGTGGCCAGCACGGAAGCGGAGTAGCATCATGGAACAAGGGTTGGACTTGATCACCATCATTCACAAAGGAGCGATCGCCACCTATCCGTTGATCGCCATGTCGGTGATCAGTGTGGCCGTCGTCATCGAACGACTTTGGGTATTAAGAAACGTGGGCTCGGCGACCTTAAGGCTCGCGGATGCCATCGTAGATCCGATCCGCAAAGGGCAAAAAGAGCTGGCGATCGCGATCTGCAAGCAAAACGCCGAATGCCCGGCGGCGAGAATCTTTCAGGGCGTCATCGCGCAGCTCGGAAACCATAACTTGGAGGCGCTCAACCTCTACGCCGCCGAGTCAATGTTCGAAGAATCGCAGAAACTCAAGAAAAACCTTTGGCTGCTGGGAACCGTCGCAAGCAGCGCGCCGTTTATCGGCTTGCTTGGGACCGTGGTCGGCATCATCAAGTCCTTTGAGAGCATGGCGGTTCACGGGACCGGCGGATTTACGGTGGTGGCGGCGGGAATTTCCGAGGCTCTGGTCGCGACGGCGCTGGGGCTGGGGGTCGCGATCGTCGCGCTTGTTTTTTACAACTACTTTCAGACGCGGATCAACCATTTGAACGGGCTTTTCCGCATCCAGGTGGGAAAAATCCTCAAGCTGGCAAGCGGCTAGCCGGCATGACTTCAGCCGCGCAAGTCGAGGAGAAAGCCTCCGCCACTCGGGTTTCGTCGGGCTGAAGCCTGCGCACGCGGGCGAGGAGTTCATGATGGCGCTCAATCCAATCGGCTCCCAGAACGGCGACGACATCGTCGCCGAGATCAACATCACGCCGCTCACGGATATCTTTCTCGTGCTGCTCATTATTTTTATGATCACAAGCTCGGCGATCGTCGAGTCCGGCGGCAAGGTGAATCTCCCCAAAGCGGCGCAGACGCAGTCCGAACCCAGAGGCGTCGTCGTAACGCTCACGCCGAAGCGGGAAATTTTCGTGAACCAAAGGAGAGTCGCCGAACCCGAGCTGGCGCGCGTGCTGAGCGAAGCCTTTGGCGGCGCGCCGGAAAAGATCGTTATCCTGAGAGGCGACCGGGAAGTTGCGCTCGGCGATGTCGTGAAGGTGCTGTCGCTCGTCAAGCAGGCCGGGGCTTCCGAGATCGCGATCGCCGCAGAAGCGGAAAAAAGGGCAACGGCGCCGTCGCGTTAGCGGGGAGGCCCTTCGCGCGCGGGCGGCGGCGGCTGCTCAACTTTGCGCAAGCTCTCGTCGCGAGCGCGCTCGATTTCACCTTGCAGAGCCTCCGGGCTCCTACCCAACCGCTCCACCTGCAATTGCAGGCTCTTCTCGCGCTCCAAGAACACTTCCAGGTCTAACGACTGTTGGCGGCTCCGCTCGTAGTAGATCGCAATCGAATCCTGGACGACTGCCCCGCTGCTCGAGCGCGCGATCACCTGGATTTGATTGTTTCCTTCGACGACGGGGACCGCGCCGGAGAAGTTTCCATCGGCCGCAAGCCGCATCTGCGAAGCTTTTTGCCGGTTCGTTTCATTGATGATTTGAACATGGTCGATGCCGACGACGGAAATCTTTTCCAAAACGGCGAGGATATCCGCCGGTCGGACGACGGGAGTAAACAGCCCGCCGCTTTCCCGGGCGATGCCAACGGCCGCCGCCGGGTAGGAGAGCGCCTCGTCGCCGAGAGCAAACACGTAGATTTTAATGCCTGCCTTTCCCGCGATCCGCGCCGCGTTGACGGCGAGCTGGGTGTCCTCCGGCGCAGCCCTGCGGGAGCCCCCGATCGGCAACGTGGGAATACCGTCGGTCAGAAAGAACTGTACCTTGACGGCGTCGGCGCGTTTCGGGCTCTCTCCGAGGCCGGCCAGCTCGCGCACTCCGAGGCGCACCGCTGCGGCCATGTTGGTGCCGCCGTACGGCCCGTTCGCCAAAATGTCGTCGAGCGCGCGCTTGACGCTGTCAAAATCGTGCGTAAGCGGCTGGACGAGGCGCGCGTCCGCGGCGAAGGTCACGATCCCGACACGCGTCGTCTGAGAATTGAGCTGAGATAAAAGCCGCTGGCTGGCGGCGACCTCCGCGGCGAGGACCGAGCTCTGCAAATCGTGGAGCGGCAGGCCGCCGCCGATGCCGAAGCCGCCGCCGTAAATGCCGATCTGAGGCCTGGCCCATCGCCGCGGTTCCGGCGGTAGCCGGCTGGACGCGTCGCTGAAGTCGATGCCCGCGTACTGCGCCGTGCTCGCGGAAGTGTCGAGAACAAAGAGGATATCCACGTTGGGGTTTCGCTCCGGGAGCGTCGAGACCTTGCCGCTTACGAGCACGACGGGTTTTTCCTGAGAAATGCGCGCGCCGCTTTTCGGCGACGTGATTTGGAGTTTGGGCTGTGCGCGGGCGAGCGCGGGAAATAAAACGAGCGAAAGAACCAAAGTAAGTTGGCGAAGCGCGCGTGCCATAAGCTTCCGAGCGAACTAACGTTAACACGAACCTCCATGGGTGTAAATGCGCCCGGCCGCGTTTGCCTGCCGCTCCACGCTTTTGCCCGTTTGGCGGCGGCGATGTATACTGCGTTCTTGTGATGTCGAGACCGGCTAAGCTCGTCGCGCTTGGCGCCTTTGTTTTCTTTCTCGCCTGGTTTGATCTCTCTTGGGCTCAATATACGCTCGTCCTCAAAAACGGCCGGCGCCTTACGGTCCAATCTTACCGGGAGGAGGGCGGGATGGTGAAATTTTTAAGCTTCGGGGGCGAGATCGCCATCCCGAGAGACCAGATCGCAACGATCCTGAGGAGCGCTGAAGGCGTCGCGGACGGGGCCTCGACTTCGCCCGGCGAGACAAAGCCGCTGCGCGAGACCAAGAAAGCCGAAGGCGAGCGCAAGGAGCAGGCCTCTTTAAAAGAGGAGCAGGGCAAAGAGGAGAAGGAATACCAGAAAAAGTTGGAGCAAGTCACCCGCGAGCTCAGGGCGGCGCGCGATCGCTACTTGCTCCTCAGCCGCGGCAGGCCGGGCGCGGAGCCCGCCATTCTCGACACCGAAGAGGCGAGGAAAGCGCGCACGGAGGATCTCATTTCGCGCCTGCGCGACGTCCAGCATCGGTCCGGAGTTCCCGCCGATGCCGGGGGCGTGCGCCTTGAAACCCCGTCGCCGTTCACGGGCGTGGGCCCGGACACAATCCAGCTCAACCCGAGCGCGCCGCCGCCCAGCGTCAATCCGCCGCCGCCTTCCTATTCGGAGCAGGAAAGAGAGCTCAGCGAGCTGCGCGGTCGGATCGCGCGTCTGGAGCGGGAGAGAGATCAATTGATTCAGGAGATGAAGCAGAAAAACTTCGACACGGGCGCGCTCTTTATCGACTAGCGGCCGATAGAAGATAGTCCGCGGCCGCGCGCACTCCCAAGAGATAGCTGTTTACCCCGAAACCGGTAATTTGCCCGGCGACGACTTCGGCGAGTAACGAATGCCTGCGGAAGTCTTCGCGTTTATAGATGTTCGAGAGGTGGACTTCCACCGCCGGAATGCCGGCCGCGACCAGGGCGTCTCGAAGAGCGATGCTCGTGTGAGTGAAGGCGCCGGCGTTGATGACCAGCGCGCCAAAGCTTTCCGCCGCCTGCTGCACCCACGTCACCAGCTCTCCCTCGTGGTTGGATTGACGAATCTCCACCTCGATGTGCAGCTCCTTGGCGAGCGCGCGGATCGCCCGATTGATCTCCTCGAGCGTAAGGCGGCCGTAAATCTCCGGCTGCCGCTTCCCCAAAAGGTTCAGGTTCGGGCCGTGCAGGACGAGAAGCTTGTTGGGCTTGGCCATCGCCGCGTCACTCCGTCTCAGGCCGCGACAGCAGGCGCACGATCTCGCTGGGCTCCAGGCTGTGAAAACGAGTGGCGCCGATACCGGTGCAGCAGACAAACCTGACCCGGGCGCCGGACGATTTCTTGTCGAGCTCGATCTTTTCCGCGAGCCGGTTCAAATCAAGCTCGCGGGGGAGCTCCGTGGGTAGCCCCGCGCGCTGAATCAACCGGCGCACGCGAGCGACCGTGGTGTCGTCGCAGAAACCCAAAAGGCGCGAGATGCGCGCGGCCTGGACCATGCCGATCGCCACCGCCTCGCCGTGCAAGAACCGGCGGTAATCCGTCGCCGCCTCGAGCGCGTGCCCGACCGTATGGCCGAAATTGAGCACGGCGCGCTCATCGCCCTCCGTCTCGTCTTTCTCCACCACCCGCGCCTTATCGGCGCACGACGCGCCGATCATCTCGACGAGAAGCCCCTCATCCAGCGCCATGATTGGCTCGAGCTTCTCTTCGAGGAGCGCAAAGAGCGCCGGGTCCATGATGACCCCGTACTTCATCACTTCCGCCAGGCCGGCGGCAAGCTCGCGCCGCGGCAAGGTGCGCAGGACGTCGACATCGATGAGGACGGCGCGCGGTTGATAGAAGGCGCCGATTAGGTTCTTACCCTCCCGGTGATTGATGCCCGTTTTCCCGCCCACGCTCGAGTCTACCTGAGCCAGGAGCGTCGTGGGGATCTGGACATACGGCACGCCCCTCAGGAAGGTTGCCGCCGCAAATCCCGCCAGGTCTCCGACGACCCCGCCGCCGAGCGCCACGAGGACACAAGCTCGCTCGAATCTTTTCTCGATAAGCTGATCGTAAACGCGCCCGAGCGTGGCAAGGTTTTTGTGCTCCTCGCCGTCCGGGATGGAGATTTCGCTGACGTTTGCGCCGGCGCCCGCCAGCGAATCCCGCAGCGGCTTGAGATAGAGCCTGCTCACCGTGGGATTCGTAATGACGGCTGTCTTCTTTCCCGCCACAAGCGGCGCGAGAAGCTCGCCGGCGCGAGAAAGCATCCCCGCGCCGATCGAGATCGGATACGAGCGAGCATCAAGATTGACCGTCAGGGTGCGCATCGCGCTGCGCCCAAAATCCCGCCTGCGTGGCCGGCTAGGATGCAATCTTTTCGATCCTTCGAACGATTTCCTCCACCACCTCGTCCACCGAGCGCCGGTCGCTGTCCACGGTCAAATCCGCCTGCCGGTAAGCGGCCTCCCGCGCCGAGAGCATTGTCCTGATCGCTTGAAGCTTGTCTGTCCCGGCAAGCAGCGGCCGCTTGTTACCCTCGGCTTCCGCGCGGGCGAGGATCGTTTCGGGCGCGGCCGTGAGACAAACGAGGAGGCTATCCCTTTTTATCAGAAGCAGGTTTTCTTCGTCCGCAACCGCCCCGCCGCCGGTGGCGACGACGCGCCCGTGCTCGGCGAGCGCCTCGCGCAACAGCTCTTTTTCCAGCTTGCGGAAGTGCGGCTCGCCCTTGGTCGCAAAAATCTCCTGCACGGTCATTTGTTCGCGCCGCTCGATCGCCAGATCCAGGTCGACGAAAGGGCGGTTAAGTTTCTCGGCGAGTCGTTTCCCGACCGCGCTTTTGCCCACGGCCATAAAACCGGTGAGAACGATATTTCTGTCGGGGCGCCAGCGCAACGTCGCTAAAAGTTTTTGATCTGCTCGAGATAGCCCTCGTAGTTGCGCCGGATCTCGGTGAGCGAGTCGCCGCCGAATTTTTCGAGAAAGGCGCGAGCCAGCTCGAAAGCGACGACCGCCTCACCGACGACGGCTGCGGCCGGCGCCGAACAGACGTCGGAGCGTTCGACCGAAGCGTCAGCGGCCTGCTTCGAGCGCATGTCGACCGACTGGAGCGGGCTCATGAGGGTCGAGATCGGCTTCATCGCCACGCGCACAACCAGAGGCGAGCCGTTCGACATCCCGCCTTCCGTACCCCCGGAGTTGTTGCTCCCGCGATAAAACCCCGTCGGGACGACCCGCGGCGTTCGTCCCGCAATCATCTTCTGCGGGTCGAAAAATATCTCGTCGTGCACTTCCGACCCGCGCCGGCGCGCCATTTCAAACCCCAGGCCAATTTCCACCCCCTTGATGGCCTGGACGCTCATGAGCGCCTGCGCAAGCCTGCCATCGAGCTTGCGGTCCCACTGCGTGTGGCTGCCGAGTCCGGGTGGCAAGCCGAGCGCCACGATCTCGAAGATGCCGCCCAAAGTATCGCCCTTCTTTTTACAGTCCTCAATTTGGGCGATGATCTTTTCTTGCGCCTCTGGGTCGGCAACCCTGACCGGCGACTGGTCGGCGCGTGCGAAAATCTCCTCGTAGGACAGGCCGTCCATCGCGGCCTCGATCCCTCCGATCGAGCGGATGTAGCCGAGCACCCTGATGCCGAACGGAGAAAGGAGCTGCTTGCAAAAGGAGCCCACGGCCGTGCGCGACACCGTATCGCGCGCGCTCGCGCGCTCGAGGACGTTGCGGATGTCGGAATGGTGATACTTGAACACGCCGGCCAAATCGGCGTGGCCGGGCCGCGGCTTGGTTACCGCGATGCTTTCGTCCCGGTCTTCCGGGAACGGCGACATTTTCTTCGTCCAGTTCTTCCAGTCCCTGTTCTCGATTCCGAAAGCGACCGGCGAGCCGAGCGTCTCTCCCCAGCGTATCCCGGAGCGGACCTGGACCTCGTCTTTCTCGATGAGCATGCGCCCGCCCCG
Source organism: Candidatus Acidiferrales bacterium (assembly GCA_035559995.1). GTDB lineage: Bacteria > Desulfobacterota > Binatia > UBA9968 > UBA9968 > DATMAM01. The sequence goes on along the minus strand of DATMAM010000017.1, from coordinate 53,951 downwards.
GCCGTAGCCTTGCTGGCGGCGCCAGAGATCGTGATTGATCTTCTCGATATCGATGGGAAAGCCGGCCGGGACGCCGTCAATGATCACGGTCAGGCACGGGCCGTGCGACTCCCCGGCGGTAAAGTAACGCAACATGGCTGTATCTTACTCGAAAGGAGCGCGCCAGGCCAGAGCGGCCGCGCGCCTAGCTCTGGCTGCCTTCGGTCTTGCGCATCTGTTCGCGCCAGAGCTGCTCGGCGCTGGGCAGGTTCTCGGAGCCCGCCGAAATGATGCGCGGCGTGATAAAGACCATCAGCTCTTCAAAATCCTTTTGCCACCGGATGTTCTTGAAGAGCCAGCCCAATATGGGAATGTCTTTGAGATAGGGAATGCCGGATTCGGAGGTCGACTTTGTATCTTTCATGATGCCGCCGATCACGATCGTCTCGCCGTCGCGGACAAGCACGTTGGCAATCGCCTCGCGCGATAGCTCATCGAACGGGATCACGGGCGTGCCGCCTCCCGAGACCGTCGGCGAGTCGGCGATCGAGCTCGACTTGACGCTGATGTTCATCAGGATAAAACCGTCGGCCGACACCTGCGGCACCACGGTCAAAATGATCCCAACGGGGACTTTCTCCGTCGCCACGGCCGCCCCGGCAGCGGCGCCGGTGCCGCTTGCGATATTGGTCGAGCTGGGAAGCGAGATTCTCAACACCCGCAGGCTCTGGATCGTCGACGCCACATTGTTCAGAGTCATCACGGAAGGGCGCGAGATAATGCGAATGTTGCCCTCGCTTTCGGCCGCGCTCAGAAAGGCCGCCAGGTTGCGAAAGGGCCCAAACTTTCCCTGGAGCAACGAAAAGAACGGGTCGCCGGCAAACGGCGTTCCGGCAGGCTGATCAACGATGATACGGCGCGTCGTGCCGGTTACCGCTCCGGTGACGGGGTCAAAGGTCGCGTTGCTGCCCCCGAGGTCGAACTGCAGCTGTATTCCCAGAGCGCGCGCAAAGGAGGGCGTGGTCTCGACGAGATTGGACTCGATCAGGACCTGCGGGGTGCGCGTGTCGACTTTGGAAACCAAGGTCGTGACGTCGTCGATCGCCCTTCGAATATCGCGGACGAAAATCGTGTTGCTCCGCTCGTCGAAAACGACCTGCCCTCGCGGCGTGAGAAGCGGCTTGATCTTGGGCTCGAGGTCTTTCACCTTGGCGTAGTTCACGCTGAGGTAGATCGTCTGCAGCTCTTCCAAATTTTCACGCGACTTTTTGGCTTCGGCGAGCGCGTCCTTTTCGGCTTTGAGCTGCGCCGCGGTCGAGATGCGCACGACGTTGCCGATCTGTTCCTTGCCGAGGCCGTGCGTCTCGATCAAAAGGTCGAGGGCCTGGTCCCACGGCACGTCGACCAGGCGCAGGGTGACCCGGCGCTGCACGTCTTGGGTGACAACGATGTTCAGGCCGCCGATCTCCCCGAGCAGCCGGAAGACGTTTTTGATGTCGGCGTCCTTAAAATCAAGGGAAATCCTCTGGCCGGTATATTTCTTTTCCGCGGCCGTTTCGGTCGAAGCAGGCGCGGGGGCAGCCCCTTCGGCAGCCGCGGCCCTGGCCTCGGGCGCGCGCACATCGGCGCGCTTGCCGCCGCGCATCAGGGTGATCTCGCGGCGCGCGGCCACATCGGGTTTGGCCTCTCCGATCACGAGCCTTAAGCCCGAGTTTTCCGGCTCGATCTCGTACGCCGGCACGGTTGCCGCAGCAATTTCGACCGTCAAGCGAACATAACCTTCGCCCGACGTGAGCCGCAGATTGCCGACCCAGTGGGTCTCGACCCGAAAAGTCTCCCCTCTGGGAACGCGCTCGACGTCGCCGAATACGTCGAGAACGATGCGCGCGGGCTGAGCGAGGGTGAAGTGGCGATACTGCGTGGCCGGCTGCGAGAAAATCACCCGAATCACCGTTTGCTGGTTCTGCTCGCGCACGGAAAGCTCTTGCGCCGCCAATGGGCGGCCCGGGAGCGCTTGCTCTTTGACCGACGGAGCGGGCGGCTGGGTTTGCGGCCCGGCCGGGACGGCCTCCTTGTGAGGCGGCTTTTCGAGCGGCGCGTCTTTGGGACCGGCGGCGCAGGCCGTGATCGCCACAGCGACAGCCACCGAGCCCAGGGACGCGCCCAGCCACCGGGGGTGCCGGAGGCGGAGCCGGGAACGAGCCGAACCTGCAAGACCGAGCATCAAGACTCCTCCGTATGAGAGCAAAAACTACTCCGAGGGCAATTTCATGCTGAAGTCGCGGCTTTTGCGCGCGCCGTAAAAATCGACGTAGTACTCCTGGATGACCACCTCATCGGGCGCGATGGCTTTGACTTTTCCTCCGTTCGGCCCAATTGGCGTGCCCACTTTGATAATGTAGCCGAGGCCGCTTGCGTCCTCGACGATGGCCCGCGGCTCTTTGGAATCCCAAACGATCCCGACGAGCTTGAGCTGGCCGATCTCGAATTGCTCGAGGGGCGTAAGGCCCCGTTTGACTTGGCGCACCTCCCTGCGGCTGGGAGCAGGGGCAAAAGGATCGCGCTTGCCGAGCGGGGAGTACTGCGGGGATTCGGTCTTCTCCGGCCTTTTGGGGACATCCAAGCCGTCGGGTTCCGCCTTTTTGGCTGGGGGCGCTCCGAGGGCGTCCTGCAGGACGTTTTTCACCTTGTCGCGCGCCGACTTGAGGCGCTCGCCGACGGCGCTCGGGAATTTGGAAAACTTCTCCAGCGCTTCTTTGGTCTTGTGCGCCGGCGTCTTTTCCTCTTCTTGCGCGATCGCTTGCACCGCGACCGACAACGACAGCACGACCCAAATCAAACTGTGGCAGCCGCTACGCCTGATCACTTTTTCGCCGCCTTTTCCTTGGCCGCCTTTTCCGCCGCGATCCTTTCCCGCTCGGCTTGATCGAGAAAGCGGAACGTCAGCGCTTGCGTCTGGACCTCGAGCGTTTGGCGCTCTTCTTTGGTCTTGGTTGCTTTGAGTTCGACGTTATGAACGTTCACGATGCGGTCCATTCGGCCGAGTTCGTCGAAAAACGCGGTGACGCTGTGAAAGTCGCCGCGCGCGGCGAGCACAATCGGAATCTCGGCGTAAAAGTCCTGGTAATTTTCGCCCAGCGGCCTGAAAAGGATGATCTCGAGGCCGGCTTCGCGCGCGCGCGTGGAGATATTGCGCAGCAGCTCCGGAATCTCTTTTTGCGCGGGCAGGCGCGCCGTGGCTTCCTTGTAGCGAGCTTCGGCCTCCGCCCGCTGCTGCAAAAGCTTGGGCCGGTTCGCCGCGATTCTTTTTTTCTTGTCGAGATCGCGCTGGAGGTTCGCGATCTGCTCGTTTAAGTCGCTGATGCGGCTCGCCTGGGGCGAATAGAGAAAGCTATAGTCGAGAGCGAGCACAAGGACGATCAAAAGCGCCAACAGGGCGATCTTCTTCGCTTTGGAAAGCTCGCCGATTTGTCGCCACAGTTCGTTCACGTCCTCTCCTATGGCTTGGCCGATTTCGGCACGCCGTCGGCTTTCCCGGCTGCTTGATAGGTCACGGTGGAGCGAATCGTGAATTTCTTCATGCCGGCGCTCTCTTGCTCGTTCTGCAAGCTTTCGACCAGCTCCACGTTGTTGAAATGCGAAAGCTGCGTGAGCCCCTTGAGAAAGTCCGCGATCGTCTGGTTATCCGTGGCAAAGCCGCTGAGCGTGGCGTTGCCGCCGGTTTCCTTGAACTCCGTCAGCCAGAGCCGCGCCGGAGTGACCGACGCCAGCCCTTCCATCACCTTCGCGGGTCCGGCGCGCCTCTTTTCGAGCTCTTCGATAATTTTGTTTTTCTCTCTCAGCTCGGCGACTTTTTTTTGCAGTTCCGCCACCTCGCGCACCTTGCTGTTGAGCTGAACGCTCTGCTGCTGCAGCTCGGCCAGTTCGGCCTCCAGGGCCGAAACCTGCCACGCCTGGTACGCGTAGAGACTTCCGGCCGCCAGGACGATAAGGACAAGGCATGCCGCGCCGATGAGCGCTTCCTGCTTTCTCCCGACTTTCGCCTCGATCTCTCTTACGGGAAGAAGGTTGATGCGGATCACTTGTCCCCCGGTCGGCGGGTCGCGAGGCCTGCTCCCACCGCAAGGCTGAGCGCTGCGTCCGCAACGGCGTCCCTGTTGACGTTGCGCGCCAGCGTGAAGGCGCGGAACGGCTCGGCCAGATGCACGGGCACGTTGAGTTTTTTCTCCAGGAGCGGCGCCAGCGGTTTAAACTTGGAGCCGCCGCCGCTCAGATAAACCCTATGCGCGGGCTCGCCCGCCGCCATGGTCCCGTACAGCGTCAAGGTGCGGCTAATGTCTTCGACAAGCGAGTGACAGAGCGGGTCCAAGAGCTCTTCCACCTTGAGGTTTTTTTCCCCATCCAGCACGCCCGTGATCTTTAAGCTCTCCGCCTGATCGTAGCCGATGTTGAGCTGCTCCATCAGGCTTTCCGTGAAGGCCTCGCCCCCGAGCGGGAGGTCGCCGGTAAAGGCGGAAATCCCTCCCTTGAGCATGTTGATGCTGGTATAGCGAGCGCCGACATGGACGAGAGCCACCAGCTCGTCGCTGGCCTCGTAGTTGGTCTCGTACATGTTTTCCATCGCGAAGTAATCGACATCCATGATGACCGGCATCAGGCCCGCCTCCTCGATCGCCAGCGCGTAACCGTTGATGATTTCCTTCTTGACGGCGACGACCAGGATTTCCATCTTGGTGCCCTCTTCGAGAAAGTTGAGCACCTGGTAGTCCAGGTTCACGTTTTCCAGGCTCTCCGGGATCACGTTGGCGGCCTCGAATTCAACGTTTGCGTCAAGCTCTTCTTCTCTTTGAACCGGGAGCTGCAGCTTTTTGATGATGGCCGCCCTTCCCGGAACGACCGAGATCACTTTTTTCGCCGTGATTTTGTGCTCGCGCACCACGCTTCGGATCGCGCTTGCAATCGGCGCTTTCTCGACCACCATGTTGTTCTGGACGGCGGTGGGCGGGAGCGGCGCAATGCCGACGTTCATCAGACGATAGCCGGCCCGGTCTTTGGCGGCTTCGACCAGCTTGACCGAGCTCGAGCCGATATCGAGCGCGACATACTGATCTTCGCTGCCAAACCAACTTAGCCGGCCCAGGCCGAACTTCTGCAAGAACGAAAAATCCATGGCTCTATTTCTTGAACACCCGGTGCTTCTGGCTCACTTTGAGCCCGAGCGCGGAAAGAATCTTGCGCATGGTGGCGAAACGGCACTGCATGCCGCGCTCCACGCGATCGATGGTTAGCGGCGAGACGCCGGCGAGCCGGGCGAGCTCGAGCTTGCTCAAGAGCTTGGCCTCGCGAATTTTTTTCAAGTTGTTCTGGTGTCTCATGTTCTGGTTCCGGCTGGTAGAGCGCCCATCGAAACGGCGCGATTTTGGGCTAGTCCACGCGCCTTGTCAATTAAAAATTATTGCAAATTAAGCATAATTTGCTGGCGCGCAGGGAGTAGCAAAAAGCATGCACACGCGAATTCGGCCGTTGGCGCGCCGCCTTCGCCGCATTTCGCTGGCCGAAAGCCCCGTTTGTGAATCCCGCAAGCGCGAGATTGGCCAAAATTGGCGCTGCGGTCGCCAAATCTGCACAAGCGCAAAATTGCTTTTCCGCGCCGGAGCCGATAAGTAGACGGCGTGAACGAGCGGGCAAAGAGCTTTGCTGAGGTTGTTATTCCCTCCCCTTTGAAAGAGCCGCTTACCTATGCCATCCCCGAGTCCCTGGCGCCGAAGCTTCAAGCGGGCGTGCGCGTGCTCGTGCCGCTCGGAAAGCGGCGGGTGACCGGCGTTGTCGTCGGGTTTTGCGCGCGCGCGCCGCGGGAAAAAGACGTGCGTGAAATCCTCGAAGCGCTCGACGAGCGCCCGATCCTCAATGCGGGATTGCTCAAGCTCTGCCGGTGGGCCGCGAGGTACTACCTTGCTCCTCTCGGAGAAGTATTCGCCGCCGCGCTTCCCGCCGGCACCCGAGTCGAGGACCGGCGGGTTGCGGTGCTCGCCGATCGCGGCGCCGCCGTACCTGAGGGAGCGGCGCGGCGGATCGTGGCGGAGCTCGAGCGCCGCGGCCGCGCGCCGCTTAAGACTTTGCTGCGCAAGGCAGGCTCCGGGGGCTATCGAGTGCTGGATGATCTTCAAAGGCGCGGCGCCATTCAAATCCGCGAGGCGTGGAGGGGGCGACGCCCGCGGCCGGAAAAGCCCGAGCCTGAAGGGGAGAAGACGGTTTCGGCGTCGCAGGCGTTGGAGCTAACCGACGAACAGGCTCGAGCGCTGGATGCGATCGAAGCGGCGCTTCACGGGGGCGGATTTGAGACTCTACTTCTTTTTGGCATAACCGGGAGCGGCAAAACGGAGATTTACCTCCGCGCTTTGGAGCTCGCGCAAAGGCGAGGGAAACAGAGTCTTGTGTTGGTGCCGGAGATTTCTCTCACGCCGCAGCTCCTCGCGCGCATCCGCGCTCGCTTCCCGGGCCAGCTGGGAGTTCTCCACAGCGCGCTCAGCCCGGCGGAGCGGCGTGCCCAATGGCATCGCATGACGCGCGGCGAGGTCGGGATCGCGGTTGGCGCGCGCTCGGCTGTTTTCGCGCCGCTCCCGGAGCTGGGACTGATCATTGTCGACGAAGAGCACGATTCCTCGTACAAGCAGGAGGAGGGCTTTCGCTATCACGCGCGCGACCTCGCCATCGTGCGGGCGCAGATCGCCGCCTGCCCTGTCGTGCTGGGCTCGGCGACACCGTCGCTCGAAAGCTTCCACAACGCGCTCGAGGGGCGCTACCGGCTCCTGGAGCTCAGGCGGCGGGTCGCGGAGCGGGCGCTCCCCGAGGTGCGCGCGCTTGATCTCAGGCCGCTGGCGCGCGAGCTCTGGCAGCCGGGAGGCGGAGCCGACACGCCGATATTCTCGCCTGCGCTAAAAGAAGCCATTTGCGAAAATTGGCGGCGCGGGCGGCAGACGCTCGTCTTTCTCAACCGGCGTGGGTTCGCGAACTTTCTCCAGTGCCGGCTCTGCGGTTTTGTGATTCGCTGCCCGCACTGTAGCGTGACGCTCACCTTCCATCTCCGGCAGCGGCGGGTCAAGTGCCATCATTGCGGCTATCAAAAGCCGAGCGAAGATCTCTGCCCAGCGTGCGGCAATCCGGCTCTGGCGCCGTCGGGGGTTGGCACGGAACAGGTGGAGCAGCAGCTCGTCAAGCTCGTGCCGGAGGCGCGCATCGCCCGCATGGATCGCGACACCACGCGCCCGCGCGGCGCGCACGAAAGGTTGCTCAGAGACTGGGAACAGGGCGCGTTCGATATCTTGGTCGGGACGCAAATGATCGCGAAGGGTCACGATATCGCGGGCGTGACATTGGTCGCGGTTGTGCTCGCGGACTTGTCGCTCCATCTTCCCGACTTCAGGGCCGCGGAGAGGACCTTTCAGCTGCTCACGCAGGTCGCGGGCCGGGCGGGGCGAGGGGTCGAGCGCGGAGAGGTTATGATCCAGACCTACGCGCCCGATCACTACGCGCTCCGGTGCGTGAGCGCGCATGATTACCGCGGATTTTATGAAGCGGAAATCGATTTTCGAAAGGCGCTCGGCTATCCGCCGTTCGGGCGGCTGGTTTTGCTTCGCTTCGAGGGAGCAAAACCAGCCGAAGTTGCGCGCACGGCAAACCTCCTCGCTTCACGACTGCGCGCCACGCTGCGCGAGCGCGGGAAATCCGCGGTGGAGGTGTTGGGGCCCGCTTCCGCGCCCATCGAGAGGCTCCGCGGGCGCTATCGCTTTCAGATCTTGCTCAAAGGCAAGCAGCCCGCTGAGCTTCTTGAGAGCGCGCGCCGGGCGCAGGATCTTTTTTCCGAAGCGCGCAGCGTGCGCCTTCGCATTGATGTAGATCCGCAGAATATGCTATGAAAAATCGTCACTTATGGCGATTCTCCCAATCCTGAAATTTCCCGAGCCGGTGCTGCAGCGGCCGGCATCGCCGGTGGAAAAGATTACCGATGAGACGCGCCGCTTGCTCGACGATATGGTCGAGACCATGTACGCGGCGCCGGGAGTGGGGCTGGCGGCGCCGCAGGTCGGGGTGTCCAAGCGCATCGTCGTTCTCGACCCCGATCATGAAAACCCGGGGCGGCAGCTGATCAAACTGATCAATCCGGAGCTCCGGCGAAGCCGCGGCGAAGTCGTTTGGGAAGAAGGTTGCTTGAGCATCGTCGATTTTACCGCGGAAGTGAAACGCGCCGCCTGGGTGGAGGTCGTCGGGCTCAACGAGCACGGCGAGCAGTTCAAGATCGAAGGCGAAGGCTTGTTGGCGGTGGCCTTGCAGCACGAGATCGATCACCTCGACGGCATCCTTTTCATAGACCGCATCAGCCGCCTCAAACGCGATCTCTATAAGCGGCGGCTCAAAAAGCGCCTGCGCAGCGGGCGGACCGAACCCGAGCGCCCGCAAGTCATGATCTGACCGGGCTTTCTTAGGCCGCCCCGTCCGGTTTGCCTTACCTATGTCAGACCCGTGGCGCATTGTCTTCATGGGAACCCCCGCACCCGCGGCGGCCACGCTTGAGGCGCTGTTAGAAGGTCCGGACCGCGTCGTCGGAGTCGTCACGCAGCCGGACCGGCCGGCCGGCCGGGGCCAGCAGACGGTCAAATCACCGGTCCGGCGAGTCGCCGAGGCAAACGGCATCGCCGTGCTCGCGCCCGAGAAAACGCGCGATCCGGCTTTTTTGCAGGCGCTTACAAGCTGGGCTCCCGATGCCATCGTCGTTGTCGCGTACGGGCGCATCTTGCCGCGCTCGATCTTGGAGCTCGCCCCGCAGGGGTGCATCAATGTCCATTATTCGCTCTTGCCGAAGTATCGCGGCGCGGCGCCGATTCCGTGGGCGATCATCAACGGCGAGGAAGTGAGCGGCGTGACGACGATGCGCCTGGTCGAAAAGATGGACGCCGGCCCGATCTACCTCCAGGAAGAAGTGGCGCTCGCCAAGGATGAAACGGCGGCTTCGCTGACGCAAAAACTCGTTCCTGTGGGCGCGCGCCTTTTGCTCAAGACGATCGCCGGGCTCAAGGCGGGAGAGATTTCGCCGCGCGCGCAAGACGAGGATCAAGCGAGCTACGCGCCGCTGATCAAGAAAGAAGACGGCAGGGTGAACTGGCAGGAGCCGGCAAGCGTGATCGAGCGGCGCGTGCGCGCGTTTTCGCCTTGGCCGTCTTGCTACACGCGCTGGAACGGCAAGCTGCTGAAGATCCACAAGGCCTCGGTCGTGAGCACGGAGCGCCGCGGCGCTCCCGGAGAGATCGTCCGGGCCGATCGCGGCGGCCTCTGGGTCGCGACCGGCGAAGGGGTTTTGAGCCTCGACGAGGTGCAGTTGGAAAACCGCGACCGTCTTTTGGCGGCGGAGTTTCTCAAAGGTGCGCGCATCGACAGAGGCCAACGCCTCTAAGTCTTTAAACCGAAAGAGCGCTCGCGCGCTGGCGCTCGATGTCTTGCTTGGCGTCGAGCGCCAGCGGGCTTACGCCGATCGGCTCCTCGAAGCCGCTCTGGAGAAGACGCCGCTCGACCGGCGCGAGCGCGCGCTCGTCACGGAGCTTGTCTACGGCACCTTGCGCTGGCGCGGGCGGATCGATTGGGCCGCACAGCAGTTCCTCCCCGCGCCGTTGGCCGAGATGAAGGCCGCGCTCAGGACCATTCTCCGCCTGACGCTCTACCAGGTGATGTTCCTCAGCAAGATCCCCGCGTATGCCGCCGTGAGCGAGGGGGTGGAACTCGCCAAGCGCTTTGGCGGCACGAAGCAAGCCGCTCTGATCAACGCCGTCGCCCGGCGGGTGGTCCGGGAAAAGGGAGCGATCCGCCTGCCCTCGCAGGAAGAAGACCCGGTGCGCCATCTCGCCGTCGCGTGGTCGCACCCGGAGTGGCTCGTTCGCCTCTGGATGGACTATTTGCCCGGCGAGGATATTGCGGCGCTGCTCGAGGCCAACAACCGCGAGGCTCCGGTCTCGCTACGGGTGAACTCGCTCACCACCACCAGGGCCGCCTTGCTCGAGCGTTTGCGCGCTCATGGGGTTCGCGCCGCGCTTTCGCGCTGGTCGCCGGTGGGCCTGCGGCTAACCGCGGCGGGAGCGGTCGATCGTCTGGCGGGTTTTCCGGAGGGCGATTTTCAAGTTCAGGGGGAGCCGTCGCAGCTCGTGGGCTATTTGCTCGATCCGCAGCCGGGCGAGCGCGTCCTGGACGCATGCGCGGCTCCGGGCGGGAAAACGACGCATCTCGCCGAGCTCATGCGCGATCAGGGCGAGATCGTCGCCCTGGACTTATCTTCGCGCGGGCTTGAGAAGCTCAAGGAAAATGTGCAAAGGTTAAAGCTCGCGTCGGTGAAAATATTTCGCGCCGACGCAACGCGCGAGCTGCCAAAAGGCTGTCCCCGCGCGTACGAGCGCATCCTGGTCGACGCCCCGTGTACCGGGCTCGGCACGTTGCGCTCCCACCCCGAGGCGAAGTGGCATCGGGCCGCCGGGGACATTCGACGCCTGGCCGAATTGCAACGAACGATCCTGAAAAGCGTCGTCCGGTATCTCAAACCCGGCGGCGTTCTCGTCTATGCCACCTGCACGCTCACTCCGGAGGAAAACGAGGGGGTCGTCGAGGGCTTTCTGCAAAGCGACAAAGGCATGGTCTTGGAGGATTCTGCTTCGGTGCTGCCGGAGGCGGCGACGGCGATGACCCGAGGAAAGTATTTTTTCGCGCTGCCGCACCGGCACGACACCGACGGCTTTTTTGCCGCGCGGATGAGAAAGCTTTAATGAAGCTCGCGCCATCGATTTTATCGGCGGACTTTAGCCGCCTGGGGGAAGAAATTCGCGCGGTCGAGCGCGCCGGCGCCGACTGGATTCATGTGGACGTGATGGACGGGCATTTCGTTCCCAACCTGACGATCGGCCCGGTCGTGCTGGAATCGATCCGCAAGGTGACGCGCTTGCCGATGGACGTGCACCTCATGATCACCGATCCCGACAGGTACGCTCCGGAGTTCATCAAGGCCGGCGCGGATTGGGTATCGGTGCATCCCGATACCTGCGGCGATCCGGTCGCGAGCCTGGAAAAGATTCGCTCGCTGGGCGCGAAAGCTTCGGTTGCGGTAAACCCGGATGTGCCGCTCGAGAAAATCGAGCCGCTGCTCGCGCACGCCGACATGGTTCTCATGATGACGGTGTTTCCGGGCTTTGCCGGCCAGGAGTTCATCGAGGAAGTGCTTCCCAATATCGCAAAGCTCAGAGCGCTGGTCGAAGGCCGAAAGCTTCCCGTGCTGATCGAGGCGGACGGGGGAATCAAGGCGGACAACATCGCGCGCGTGGTGGCGGCGGGCGCGGAAGTGATCGTGTCGGGCTCGGGGATTTTCAAGACGCCGGACTATGGAGAGACGATCCGGCGGATGCGCAAGGCGGCAGAAAACGTAAAACCCATGGCCCGGGCGGAGTCGATGAGATAAAAAGGCCGGATGAAGAACCGAGCGACCGCTTTGCGGCTCCGGGAACTTGTTTGCCTTTCAATACGTTTCCAGCCAATGTAAGATCGAACTTGTCGGGGCGTGGCTCAGCTTGGTAGAGCGCACGGTTCGGGACCGTGAGGTCGGTGGTTCAAATCCACTCGCCCCGACCATCTCTTTTCTCACGCGTAAAGCCCGCTTGAATCCCATGGACGCCCACGGGCGCAGGCGGGCTCTCGTGGGGAGCCAAGCTCCCAGCCAACCACTCAGTGTCTCTCCTGTGGTGGCTTGCTTCCGGTCGGAGCGCGCGCTCGCGAGCGAAACAGGATCCGTCAACCGCGCTCCTGGGAATTCATGACATGAAGGACGGGCCTCTTTGTCACGGTCGTTGGTTTCGTGTCACAGTCCGAGAACTCAAGCCCAGAAAAAAGCTAACAGACAACGACAATCGACGAGCAAGTCTCTTGGTACGACTCCTGCATGGGTGTCCCAATGTAGAAAGGCGAGCAGGTTGGCAATGAGAACAAAAGTAAGAGGAGAGGACACGAAAGACGTCGAGCACCCACGATGCCGTTGCGGGAGGAAGCTGGATCGTTATCGGGATTCGTGGATTTGCATTTCGTGTCTCGAGGAACCGCCGCCGCTTAAAGTTTTGCAAGAAGAAAAAGAGGTCGCCAATTTCGGATCGCAGGAGCTTTCTCCACGGCGCGAGTAAAAAAGCAACTTCGGAGGCTCAAAGTGGAAAAAAATACGCAGAGCGAACTTACGGGCAGGATGTCGGCGCTTTACGTTCTGTACCTGGTTTGTCTTTCCCAAGTCGGCGAATATTTGACGGGATTCAATTCAATCTTTTTTCTGGTGCCGCTGATGGTCCTGGCTCTTATCGTCCTCGGAAATAGGCGCGCGGGCGCCCATGGCCAAGAGCCAAAACCGACAACTCGCGCCGCCGCAGTACCGTAACCAACCCAACCTCGTCACACGCCGAAGGCGAGGCTTTTGATGACCACCGGCACATAGCTCTCGCCGGCAACGAATTCCCCCACGTCGATAAAGTCAAGCTCGGAGAGCGCGATCTCGTCGATGCAGGGGATCGCGAGCTCGGGTGGGAGAGCCTGGCCGATGATGTGGCCGACGTTCTGCTCGAAGACGAGCAGCTTGGGACGATCCTCGGCAGATGCTGAGAGGAGGGCCGCGCGGATGCCTTGGGCAAGCTCGTGAGCCGCCCCATAACCCAGAAAAGGCGGCGTGGCGACGTAGAGCGCAAATGGGGAGTCGCGCACTTCCGGATCCCGGTCGCCGAGCGCCGCTTGGATCAGCCGCGCCGAATTTTCCGCAATCGGCGGCTCCCAAGTGGCGCGCACGACGAACACCCTCAAGTTGCGGATCGGAAGCGCGCTCGGCTCGGGAATAAAAATCGTTTCCCCGCTGAGCTGAATCGTATACTGCGATGCGCCGATCACCGTGGCGCGAATGCCTTCGGTGGAATCCGCGACGGCGTACCCTCTCCTGGCCGCGTGAGCGCGCAGCTCGTTTCCCAGAAGCGGACCCAGATCGCCGAACGCGTTCGCCTCGCGGCCGTAAACGTATTCGGAGACTCCGCCCGAGAAGACAATCTCATCGATGCGAGGCACATTTTGAATCGGCGGCGTAATAAAAAGCTCATCTAATCCGGGCGGCTCGCCGTCGAGAGTACCGAACAGCACCTCTGTCATGCGCCGAGCGAGCGGCTTGAGAACGGTCTCGTCAATCTTGCTCCCGACTTCGATGGGCAACCGGAAATCGGACAAAAATCGCCTGCCGCCCTTCTCCAGCCGAACGACGCTGCCGCGCTCGTCCCATGCGATCAATCGCGCGCCGATGTTGAGCGCCGTGGTCGCTTCGATGGCGCCGCTTCGGATGACGCTGATCTTTGTGGTTCCGCCGCCGACATCGACGTTGACGATCACCGAACCTTGCTCGCGGCTCCGCGCGACCGCTCCCGAGCCGTGCGCGGCGAGAATCGCCTCGAGCCGAGGCCCCGCGGTCGCGCACACGAAGCGCCCCGCTTCTTGGGCGAAGAGCGCGGCGATCTTGGCGGCGTTGTCCCGCCGCGCCGCCTCGCCGGTCACGATGACGGCGCCGGTGTCGATATCGGCGCGCTCGAGTCCCGCGTCGCGGAAGGTGGTCTCGATCAGTTCGTTGAGCGGTTGCTCCTGCAAATTCCAGTCGGCACCGAAAGGGGTGAGCCGAATCGGCGAGCGGGCGATCACCCTGCGCTCGAGGACTTCAGGCCGGCGGCGATGCGCAGCGCGGTAGCCGACGGTCAGTTGCGAGAACATCAGATGCGACGTCGACGAGCCGATGTCGATGCCGACGCTTGTAAGGTGCGTGTGAACCATTCCCGACCCGTGCTCGTGATCGTGGTCGTGCTCGTGAGTCTCCATCGGCAACGCGGCTCTCCTCTCTGGGTTTATCGTCAACGTGCGCACTTGCGCTCGACCAATGTCTTTCCTAGCGCCGGTGGTTCCTCCGAGTCAAACGGTGCGCGCGCCCGATCGGCCACTTATGATGAGCTTGTAGGCATTGCGCGCAAGTCTCGCTCGCGCCAAGCGCCGAATGACTATCTTGATAGTTGGACTTTGGCGGCCGGTTACGATAGAGAAAGTCTCAAAGCTCGAGGCCCCGCGGACGACGTCGATTTTATCGCTGCCGGTTAAGCGCGTTGCCCTCGATAAAAGGAGATTGGAGCGTGGCAAAAAGCAACATTTGGGAAACGCCGCCGGAACTATGGCGCGGCTGGAAAAGCGCGGAACCTTTCCGCAGCGGCCAGGTTGTCTCTCTCCACGTTGCGCGCGCGGCCGGTGACGGCATGATCGCCGTGCCCGAGGTCCGCGCGGTTCCCGACCGCGGGCTCGAAGGCGACCGCTTCTTTCGCGCCTCCTGGGCGGCGCTCGGGCGCCCGGACAAGGCGATCACCTTGATCGAGATCGAAACGATCGAAGCGGCCGAGGGAGAGCTTGACGTCAAGCTTTCGCCGGGCGATATCCGGCGCAACGTCGTCACGCGAGGCGTGCCCCTGATCGAGCTTCTCGGCCGGGAGTTCAGCGTGGGCGAGGTCGTCCTGCGCGGCCTCAGGCTTTTTGAGCCGTGCATGCACATGGAGAGGCTCGTCGGGGTCCCCGGCGTGTGCCGCGCTTTGCTCCACCGGAGCGGCCTCAAGGCGGCTATTGTCACTGAAGGCACGATTCGCGTCGGCGATGCGGTAGCGCTCGGCGAATCCAAAGCCAGTGCAGCCGTTTCATTGTGACCGTCGATTATGGCTGTGGACCCGAAGGAGCTGCGCCAACTGATGAGCCATTTCGCGACCGGCGTCACGGTCGTGACGGCGAGGGACGAGGAGGGGCAGAATTTCGGCATCACCGCCAATGCGTTTACTTCGGTTTCCTTGGATCCGCCGCTGGTGCTGGTGTGCATCGACAAAAGCGCTCAATGTTACTCGTGCTTCGAAGAAACAAAAACGTTTGCCGTCAACATCCTGAGCGAACGGCAGCAGGACATTTCCCGGCGTTTCGCGACCAAGGGGATCGACAAGTTTGAAGGGCTGTCCTGGCGGGCGGGCGCAAGCGGCGTCCCGCTCATCGATGGAGCGGTCGGGCACGTCGAGTGCCGCATCGTGGAGCGCTACGAAGGCGGCGACCATACGATCTATCTCGCCGAAGTGATCTCTGGCGAAGCGCGAGACGGCGCGCCGCTGCTTTTTTTCCGCAGCAAGTATCACCGCCTCGGGAGCGCGCTATGAGGCGGGCAAGCGCCGGCCTTCGCCATCTGAGCTTGAAGACCAACGCGCTCGAGAAGACCGTGCGCTTCTATACCGACGTCCTGGGGCTGGAAGTGGCGTTTCGCGTTCGGCCGAAAAGGGTATTTCTCCGCTGGCCCGGGCAAGACGATCTGTTGGACTTCGTCGCCTCGAAAGGAAAGATCCACCCGACGGGGGGCCTGGACCACTTTGGCATCAGCGTGTCACGAGCGGATCTCAAGCGGGTCGAAAGAAGGCTCAAGGAAAACCGGGTGAAAATTGAAGGGCGCCGAGGGCGAAGCAGCATCTACTTCCGCGACCCCAACCGATACTGGGTGGAGTTTTACTGCGACTAGTTGCGGGCCAACTTCGACTCAGAAACAATCGGGGAAGGCATGGACGTAATAATCTGGATTAACACTTTGGTTATTATATGTGCCGTCGTGGCGGAAGGTATTATCCTCTACGCGGTTCTGCAGGAGGTGCGCAAGGGCAACGAAGCGCTTTCGCGCGTCGAGCGCATAACGCTCGCCACGTTAGAACGTATTGCTTCGCGACAGGGATTGCTTTGACGTTTTCCACGCCAAAGACGTGCTGGGTTACGCCCATGCTCCAGACAAAAACTGCGGTCTTCGCGCCGCCGCAGAGCCCAGCGAAGCGCTCCATATCGGCGCGCGCCGCCCCCGACTTTCTCTCCAGAAGACTCCAAGGCTGTCGTTCCAAAGTCTCCTTGTAGAATCGTGAAGACCGGCAGTGCCGAGCGCGCAGCCATCAAACACGCCATCGCCCGGAGAATACGCCACGCGCAAGGCAGCTGATCGCGGTTGCGCCAGATCGTTTTGCCGGTCTTAAGCTATGGGCTTTGCCTGCCGGATGCCGTTAGGGATAAGGCCCGCCCGCTAACGAGGATTGCAAAAGAGCATGCTCTTTCGCCGCGCTCACTGCGTCCAGGTTCTCGCGGCAAGAGCGATGCCGCATCCGATGAGGAGTAAGCCGGAAGCGATGTGAAGCCAGGGCTCGAAGCGCGCCGGCAACAGGCGTTTTCCCTGCGCCGCCACAAAGATCGTCAACAGCGTAAATGCGCTGGCGCCTAGCCAAAAGCCCAGCGGGAAGAACACCGCGCCGGGAACGCCGGCGCGCGCAAAGCCCTGGCGAACGAGTGGCGCGCCCACGGTTGCCCAATACAGGTACGGGTAAGGGCTGCTCAGGTGAGTTAGCATGCCTTTTAAAAAAGACGGCATGTCGCGGTCCGGTAACGGGCTATTTTCCTGCCGCGCATGGCCGGCGAGCGCGGGCCTGGCTGAGCGAATCGAGTTTAGCCCGAGCCATCCCAAAAAGCAGCCGCCGATCAGGCCCAGGCCTGTGGCCGCCGCGGGCGAAACCAACAGACCCTGAAGCGCAAGGCCCAAAGGGAGCATCAGAAAAGCGTCGAGCAGAAGGGGCGCGGCCATGGCCGCGATGCCGGCGCGCGCGCCTTTGGTCAGCGTTTCCGTTGTGATGAGCACGATCGTCGGGCCCGGAATGGAAGCGACGGAAAATCCCAGCACAAACGCGCCCGCAAAAGTCACGCGGCAAAAGCTAGGATGTTTCGCTCCCGGCGTCAACAGAAGCGCCAGGCTGTTGCATTCTCCCATGCGGCAGCCTATATTTTTTGAAGCGTTGACTCCCAAGGCTTCTCCCGCGAACAATCGAGTGGTGGCGCTTTTCCAGCCGCAGTTCTGACGAGACTCGGCGGGAAGTCGTTTTCTCTCCCCAGAAGGATCGTATGGCAGCAAACGCAGAGGCAGTTTTAGGAGCGCTCAAAAAAGTTCAAGATCCCGAGCTACACCGGGACATCGTGAGCCTTGGGATGGTCAAGAACCTCGAGGTCCGCAACGGCAAGGTGTCGTTTACGGTGGAGCTGACAACGCCGGCGTGCCCGCTGCGGGAGCGAATCCAGGACGACTGCCGCCAGGCGCTCGCGGGAGTCGAGGGCATAAAGGAAGTCGAGATCTCGTTCGGCGCTCAGGTTCGCGGCAGCAAGGTCGGACAGGGGCAGACCGATCTATTGCCGAACGTGAAGAACGTCGTGCTTGTGGCGGCGGGAAAGGGTGGCGTCGGGAAATCCACCGTGGCCGCCAATCTCGCGGTGGCGCTCAAGATGCACGGGGCGGCAACCGGGCTGCTCGACGCCGATATCTACGGGCCCTCGATTCCTATTTTGATGGGCGTGAGGGAAGAACCGCAAAAGGTGGAGGTGGACGGCGGTTTCAAGCTCAGGCCTCCGGTCGCGCACGGCGTCCCGGTCATGTCGATCGGGTTTTTCCTGGAGCCCGACCAGGCGGTGATCTGGCGCGGTCCGATGCTGGGAAAGGCGCTGCATCAGTTGATGGCGGATGTCCACTGGGGCGATCTCGATTATCTGGTCGTCGATATGCCGCCGGGAACCGGCGACGTGCAGATTACTTTTTCGCAACAGCTCAAGGTGAGCGGCGCGGTTTTGGTGGCGACGCCCCAGGAAGTCGCGCTGGCCGATGTCATTCGGGCGAAGTCGATGTTCGACAAGGTGATGATCCCGATCGTCGGCATCATCGAAAACATGAGCTACTTCATCTGCGACGGCTGCAACAAAAGCCACGAGATATTCTCGCGCGGCGGCGCGCGCAAGGCGGCGGAGCGCTTCAAAATTCCTTTTCTCGGCGAGGTCCCCTTGGTTCCCGCGGTGCGCCAGTGGGGCGACGAAGGCATGCCGGTGCTGGTGCGCGACCCGCAGTCGCCGGTGAGCAAGACCTTTCTGGAGATCGCGCGAAATCTTGCCGGCCAGCTCTCGATCGCCTCCGAGCGCGCGCGCCGGGCGCAGTCTCTCAAGATCATTACGAGCTAGCAGCTATGGATGGAGCGGTTCCCGTCGAGATCCATCACCTAAAGGACAAGGGGCTGGTGCGCATCACGTGGGACGACGGCCACGTGGGCGAGTACGCGCGCGAGTACCTGCGCGGCTACTGCCCGTGCGCGCTCTGCCAGGGACACGGCGGCAAGATTCGCTTTGTCGAGGGAGCCGAGTGCGGTCTACAAGAGATCAGCGCGGTCGGCAACTACGCGATTCAGTTTACGTGGAGCGACGGCCACAGCACGGGAATCTACACGTTTGATTACCTGCGCGCGCTCTGCCCGTGCCCCGAGTGTCGAGCTACAAGGCAGGCGGCGCAAGGGAAGGAGGCATGACCATGGCAACCAAGGAAGAAGTCTACGAGGTCTTGCAGACCTGTTACGACCCGGAGATCCCCGTGAACATCGTCGATCTCGGTCTGGTGTACGACGTGGAGGTGAAGGACGAGACCGTAAACGTCAAGATGACGCTCACCGCGCCGGGTTGCGGTATGGGCGCAATCATCGCAAACGAAGCGAGACAGAAGATCCTGGAGCTACCCGGCGTCGTCGACGCCAACGTGGAGCTCGTCTGGGATCCGCCGTGGCATCCGGGTCTTATCAGCGAGGAAGCCAAGCATAAACTGGGAATTGCCTAGACCGTTAAAGTGAGCGCTCCAGGGCTCCCACCGTCTCTAAGCGCCGCGCTTGTTTCCGTAAAGCTCGATGTGCAGGCGCGGCGTGTAGCGAAAGCCGTGAGCCTTGCAGCGCTCGACGATCCACGCGGCGCGCGCCCGTAAAACCTCGGGCGCCGTCCCCTCGGCCATAACAAGCACACGCGTTCGCTCGACGCCTTCAACCTTGCGCAAGACCTCCTCGATCTCGTCGAAATCGCCGTCGCGCTCGACGACAAATTTTAGCTGGTACGGATGGTTCGCCACATACGATTGGATGACGGCGAGGTTTAGCCGCCGCTCTTCGTGCATGGCGGCGAACCTTCCCTTTTCGCGCTCCCACGGCGTTGAGTTGGCGAGCTTGGGGCTCAGGGATACGAGGCTACAGCGGAGCGGCTTGTAGAGGGTCGCGGCGGTTTCGATCGTGACGTGGCGGCCGGAGTCGACGAGCCGGGCCGAGAGCTGTTCGATTTCTTGGGCGAGCAAGGGCTCGCCGCCGGTAATCACGACGTGACTCGCAGGGTATCGTTCCACTTGGCTGAGTATCTGCGGGAGGCTTTGCTCTTCGCCTTCGGGTTGCCAGGAGGTGTAGGGGGTGTCGCACCAGCGGCAGCGCAGATTGCATCCCGATGTCCGGACGAATACCGAGGGGACGCCGGCGAGAAGCCCCTCGCCCTGGATGGAGTAGAAGATCTCTGCGATACGCAAGCGAGCGCGCGGCCGGGCTTACTTCTTCTCTTCGTTTGCCCGGGCCGCCATCTTTTCTATCACGCGCCTGAGCTCAATGCGATAGATCCAGATGCGGAGCAACCATCCCGGAACGATCGCCGCAACCGCGATGAGAACGATGGTGATAACGATGCCCGGATTGTCGAGCATGAGAGCGTCGTCGCTCGCCGGCGAGCGAGCTGCAAACGCCATGGGTACAAGATGGCCGGCCTTTTGTCAAACGTTTCTTTCGGGGCCTTCGGGGTGCTTTCTTTCGCGGCGGGCTTCGGCTTAGGCCGCGCGCGCCTTGGCGCGCGCCAAGGCCAATAGATCCTCGGCCGGCATCGTCGATGCGAGGATGCAGATGGTGTCGCCTTCGCGATGGAGCACGGCAGCGACGGCTCCGACCCGGAACGAGTAAAAAGTCATCTTTTTCTCGTCGTCAAAGAAAACCTGCGCCGACGGCGGCGCGTCTTTTTCCGTTCCCAGGAACGTGAAGCAAATCAACGTCGGTCCCTGGCCCTCGTAGACGACGGCAATCGCCTTGCGCCCGCCAATATCGCGCACCGTCGCGCGCGTCGGCTTGATCTTCATCGCAGAAAAATCGTAGCCCATCGGGGCGAAGGCGCCGCCCACGGCCTGAACCAGCTCGGCTTTGAGTCGCCCGGGATCGGACGGGCCCGCCGAGAGCGTCTCGCCGCGTTGGATTCTGCCGTAAGTTTCGACGAGCACAAGCGCCATGGGCCGCGCCGTTAGGCCGGCAAAGTAGATCGCCGGCAGGACTAGAAGCGTTAAGAGCGCGAGCGCGAAGGCCGGCCGGAAGAGCACGGCGAGGGAAGAAAAGACATAGTGCCGAAAGCTCTGCGGCGGTTGCGAAGCGGGGCCGGGCTGCAACGCGCGCCCGACTCGCTCGTGAAGCGAGAGGGGCGCGCGCACGCGGCGCGCCACGCGCCGTAGCTCCCGCTGGAGTTCCTGCTCCTGCTGGTAGCTGAGCTGGCAAGCCGTGCAGGCCTCCAGGTGCTGGCGGAGCGACGCGCGGTCAGCAGGCGAAATCTCCTCGTCGACCAGCGCCGTGATCAGCTCTTGCGCTTGGTTACACTGCATCGCTTGCGTCGCTCATCGCGGCGTTCTCAGGTAGCCCTTGAGATGCTTGTGCATCAGTTTCCTGCCCCGGGAAAGGCGCGACCGCACGGTCCCGATGGGGCACGAGAGAACTTCGGCCGCCTCGGCGTAGGAAAGCTCCCCCATGTCAACCAGAAGCAGAGGAAGCCGGTACTCTTCCGGCACTCGATCGAGCGCCTCGGCGATCTTCGCCCTGAGTTCTTTTTCCAGGACCGCATGCTCCGGTCCCGGGTCGGAAGAGGGAAGCTCCTCGATGTCGCCCTCCGCGCTCGGGGCGGCGTCGCTCGAGAGCCAGCGCTTGGCTTCCTGGTACTGGTCACAGAAAAAATTGTAAAGGATCTTGGTCAACCAGGCTTTCAGGTTCGTTCCGGCGGCAAATTGCAGCCTTGACTGGAGCGCGCGCACGCAGGTTTCCTGGACCAGATCTTCGGCCTGCCCGGAGTTTTTCACCAGGTGAAGCGCGGTGCGGTAGAGGTGATCGAGTTGAGCCATCACCTCGCGGGCAAACCTCTCCCTCGCTTCGTCTGCGCCCTTGGGTTCACTGGCCACCCGGCAATTCTAGTCAAAACGGGCACCCCGTGTCTATTTGGCAGAACCTTTTTCCGCCCGGCAAAGTTCCCTGAAATCTCGCCGGCATGCTTCCAAGATGCGATGGCTCGTTTCATCCCGAGGCCCTTGCCGAGCGGCGCGGCATGACCGCGGCGAGCGCATCCGCGCGACACAGCGCGATCGGAAGAGCTGCGCCGCGCTTGGCGCGAAAGGCGCAACTGGAGTATATTCTTCGGCTCGGCGCCGATGGCCGGCCGCGATGAAGAATCCGGGCGCCACCGACGGCGGACTTCGACTGCTTGACGGGCAGGCCGGCCGGGCCTTGTCGAGGGATTCGCGGTCTTTAGGAGAAGGCATGAAGGCTGGAGAGACCCCCAGACTTGAGCCCATGACGATGGGCGGGCTTCTCGATCGCGCTTTTCGGCTTTACATGGAAAATTGTCCGCTGATGCTCGGCATCACGGCGGCGGCCTATGTGCCGCTCTACGCGATCCAGCTCGTCATGGAAGCCGGGATCGGCGAGAGCGGCGCCGCGCGGCATAACCTCACGATCATCTTCTCCCAACTTCTGTTTATGATCCTGTGGATGAGCCTTGCGCTCCCGGTTGCCACCGGGGCGGCGACCTACGCGATCAGCGAACGCTACCTCGGCCGCGAGGTGACGGTGGGCCAGGCGCTCGGGCGGGCTTGCAGGCGCCTGTGGACGCTGACGGGGGCGCAGATTGCGGTTATGGTAAGAGTCGTCATCGGCTTCCTGCTGCTTTTGATCCCCGGCATTCTCTGGTGGCTTTCTTACGCTCTGGTCGTTCCGGTTGTCTTGATCGAGGGCCGAAAAGCCGCTCCGAGCCTGCGGCGCAGCTGGGAGCTCGTGAAGGGCAACCGCGGCAAGGTGTTCGTCGTGCTCGTCGTGGTCAACGCGCTCCAGTGGCTTTCGACTTTCGGCGTGCGTAGCGTTTCGGGGCTGGCGGTGGACCTCGAGTCGATGACCGGGAAACTGCTCTACACGGCCGTGAGCGACGCCGTGGTCGTTTTCCTGACGCCGCTAGCGATCGTCGCGGATATTCTTCTTTACTACGACTTTCGCATCCGCAAAGAAGGCTTCGATCTCGAAATGCTGAGCCGCGCGCTCGCGAATGCCAAAAACGCCTGATTTTTTTCTTTCCATGTCCGCCGCCGCTCAGCCTAACCCGCTCCCTTCAGCCGACGCGATTCGCGAAGTCACGCGCGAGGTGCTCGCTCGGCCCGAGTTCGCCCCGCCGTCGACTTGGGACGAGTTCTTGGTCTATCTTCTCCAGCGCCTTCAAGAGTGGATGAAGGGCCTGGCTTCCTGGTCGGCGGAAAATCCCGGTCTGGCAAAGCTCGTTGCTCTCGCTTTGGTGCTGACCTCGCTCATCGTGCTCGGGCATCTTTTCTATCTTGCGCTCGGCGATCTTTTGCCTTTCGGGCGGCGCCAACTCCCCGGGCCGGCGCGCCCGTCGCGGTGGGAGATTCTCGCAGGGGCCGCGCGCAATTGGCAGGAGGCGATAGCGATCGCGCGGCAGCTCGCCCGGGAGGGAAATCTCAGGCGCGCCGTCTGGATCGCGCATCGCGTCATGCTGGGCCTGCTCGACGAGGAGGGCGCGGTTCGCTTCGCGGGATGGAAGACCAACTCCCAGTACCTGCGCGAGTGCTCCGCCAGCCACCCGTGGCGGCGGACTTTTGCCCAGCTGACCGAGCTTTACGAGCGGCTGATTTACGCGGACCGCGGGGCGCAACCGGCGGCGGTGGAGTCGCTCGTCGCCACCGTCGAGCGGCTTTCTCGCGAGCGAACAAAATGAGCGAGGCGGCGCGCAACTGGATTTCCGCCACGGTCGCGGCTGGCCTCCTGGTGGTGCTCGCACTCATGCTCGGCGCGCTTTCCGCGCCCCGCAGCCCCGATCCGGCCCTTAAACGCCCGTCGACCTTTTTTACGGACGAAAACGGCGCGCGCGCACTTTTCCTCGTGATGCGCCGGCTCTTGCCCGCGGCCGAACAATGGCGCCGGCCGCTCGATCTCGTTCCGAGCGACCGTGACTTCCCGCAGACCATCATCGTCGCGGGACCGGGAAGGCCGATCTCGGAGCGCGAAGCAGAGCATCTCGAACGGTGGCTCGATCGCGGCGGGCAACTGATTCTGGCGAGCAGCGACGGCTGGCCGCTTGCGCGACGGGAGCCCGCCGGCAGCGGAAAAGCCAACGGCCGCGGAAAAGGCGATCAAGCCGCCGCGCAAGCAAAGACTTTCCTTGCGCGCCATGCGCCGGATCTTGAGTGGTCCAAGCCCGGGGGGATCACGAAAAGCCGTGTTGCGGGCGCTTCGCTTCCCGGCGGCCCCCTTGAGATCCAGTGGCGGCAGGGATTTTCTTCCGCGTCTGGCCATCGGGTGATCGCTGCCGCCGGGGCCGTGGCGCTGGCGCTCGAGATCGCGCTGGGCGAGGGGCGGATCGTCGCTATCGCCGACCCATGGGTCGTGAGCAACCGCGCGCTTCGGGGAGCGGACAACGCCGTGTGGCTCGTGACGCTTGCGGGCGGCTGGGGAAACGGCAAAGTTCTGTTCGATGAATTTCATCACTGGTTTGGCAAGCACCGCAGCGCAACCGAGTTGACCTGGGCGTTTCTTCAGACGCCCTGGGGGTGGTGCGCGGCGCAAGTTATCGCCGCGGGCTTGTTCTATGTGTTCGGCTACCGGCGGCGCTTCGGCCGTGTGTCCGAGCCGCCGCCGCCGGCGCGGGCGAGCCCGCTCGAGCTACTGGAAGCGCGCGCGCGCCTTTTTGAGGCCGCCGAAGCGCAAGGATTGGCGGCCGACCTGATCGTGCAGGGGCTTACGCGCGATCTTGCGGCGGCGTATGGAAGGCCGGTCGATCTGCTAAATTTTGGCCGAAACTTGGCGGGGCTGGACCGGACCGGCCGGTTACTGGCGTCGCTCCAAGAGCTTTTGGCGAAACGCGCGCGCGGCGAAAAGCTCACGGATGGCGAGTTTGTCGCGCTCGGGCGGCTCGCCGGACAGATCCGCAAGGACATCTTTCATGAGCGAAATTCCCGCTGAACTTTTGCGTTTTGGCCGCTCAGTTCAAGCCGAGCTGGAGCGTGTGATTCAGGGCCAGGCGACGGCGATCCAGAGCGTGCTCGTCGCGCTCGCGGCCGGCGGTCACGTGCTCCTCGAAGGGGTGCCGGGCGTGGCCAAGACCTTGCTCGCCCGCTGTCTGGCCGCGGCGCTCAGGTGCAGTTTCTCACGCATCCAGTTCACGCCCGACCTGATGCCCTCGGATATCACCGGCGTAAACGTGTTTGAGCCCGGCACGGGAGAATTCCGCTTCCGCCCGGGGCCGCTCTTCGCCGACATCGTGCTCGCCGACGAGATCAATCGGGCGCCGGCGAAGACGCAAGCGGCGCTGCTCGAGGCGATGCAGGAGCGCCAGGTGAGCATCGACGGCCAGACGCGCGAGCTGCCGCGCTGCTTCACGGTTATCGCGACGCAAAATCCGATCGAATACGAAGGGACCTACCCGCTGCCGGAGGCCGAGCTCGACCGGTTTCTGATGAAGGTCAGAATGGATTATCCGAGCGAAGAAGAAGAGCGCGCGATGCTGCACGCGATGCAGGCGCTGGGCGCGCAGGCGTCGAAACCCTTCGGCCTGATCCGAGCCGTCGCCGGCCCGGACGAGCTCGCCGAGCTGCGAAAGCAGGTGCACGCCGTCCGGGTCGACGCCACGGTGCTGGACTACGCGCTCAAGCTCATCCGCCAGTCGCGGTCCCTGCCGAGCCTTGCGCTCGGCGCAAGCCCGCGCGCGGCGATCATGCTGGTGCAGGCGAGCAAAGCGCTCGCGCTGCTCCGCGGCAACGATTACGTCACGCCGGACGAGATCCAGGCGATGGTCTTCCCGGTGCTGCGCCATCGGGTGCAGCTCACCCCGGAGGCCGAAATCGAGGGGCTCACGCCGGACGCCTGCATTCAATCTCTCGTCGCGCAAGTGGAGATCCCGCGCTAGCGGGGCGGAGGCCTCTGTGGTACCGACGCTCCGACTGATTCGGCTGCTTGCGCTGGGAGCGCCGCTGTGGCTGCTCGGCCTCTTGGTGCCGGGCGGCTGGCTCCCCGGGGCGCTGTACCTGGCGCTCATCGCGGTTTTGTGCGCGCGCGACTTGCGCGGGATCCCGCCGGCGCGGGAGCTCAGCGCGCGCCGCGAGATGCCGCCGCGGTTTTCTCTGGATCAGGAGCACCCGCTTCGGCTCGTCATCGCGAACCGCTCTCGTTACCCGATCCACGCGCGGGTGCGGGACGAGCTAAACGAGCGGTTCGAACTCACGAGCGCCATCCCTCAAGGCGAGATCCCCGCAACCGGCGAGGCGCGCCTGAGTTACCGCGTGCGGCCGCTCAGGCGCGGCGCGCATCGTTTGGGCGATGTCGTTCTGCGCGCGCGCGGCCCCCTCGGTCTCGTCGAGCGGCAAATCCGGCTTGGGCTTTCGGACACGGTAAAGGTGTACCCGAACTTCCGCGGCGTTGACCATTATCAGCTCCTGGCGAAGATCGACCAGCGCGAGGAGGCGGCGCGCCGCCCCCGCCGGACCAAAGCGCCCGGCACCGATTTCGAGAGCTTGCGCCCGTATGTTCGCGGCGAAGACCTGAAAAATATCGACTGGAAGGCGACCGCAAGGCGCGGCGCCTTGATCAGCCGCAACCGCCAGGTCGAGAAAGGGCAGCAGCTGGCGATCCTGGTCGACACGGGACGCCTGATGGGTGCGACGATCGGGCGCTACTCCAGGCTCGAGCATGCGCTCAGCGCGACGGTCATGCTGAGCTTTGTCGCGCACAAGCGCGGCGACGCGCTCGCCGTCGGCTGCTTCTCGAATCGAGTCGAGGCGTTTCTCCCGCCGGTGCGCGGTCCCGCGCTGGTGCCGCGCGTCCTGGAGACGATTTACGCCGTGCAGGCGCAGCCGGTCGAATCCGATTACTGGCAGGGGATCGCTCAGGTGATGTCGATGCTCAGGCGCCGGAGCCTGGTGATTTTGCTGACCGACGTCCTGGACGCTTCGGGCAGCGCCGGATTGATCAACAATCTTGCGCGCGCCGCGGCCAAGCATCTGGTCTTGTGCGTGGTTCTCGTCGAGCCCCGGGTTCGTGCGATCGCGGACTCCATTCCGGAGAGCGTCGGCGACGCTTACCGCAAAGCCGCGGCTGCCGATTTGCTCCGCCGCCGGCGTCTCGCGCTGGAGCGTATGCGCGCGCGCGGGATTCTCATTCTGGAAACGGACCCGGAGCATCTTTCGGTCCATCTGGTGCGGCGCTATCTGGAGATCAGGCAAGCCGATCTGCAGTAAAAGATGGACGAAAGCGTTTCGATCCCCACGCCCGATAACGTGAGCCTCGAGTTCGAGCTCGCGGGCCTCGGCTCGCGCTTCTGCGCTTACCTGATCGACAGCCTGATCATAAGCGCGATGATCATCGCGCTCGGCTTGGCCCTGCTCTTCGCCGGCGGCGCACCCGCCGGGCTTCTCAAGGACGCTCTGCGGGAAGCTTCCGCCTGGGTGACCTCCTGGAATATCGCGCTGGTTCTTTTTCTGGCGTTCGCCGCCTACTGGGGCTACTACGTTTTTTTTGAAGGGCTGCAACGGGGCGCAACGCCGGGAAAGAAAAAAATGGGCATCCGCGTCATTCGGGAGGACGGGCTCCCGATCGGCCTTCGCGAAGCCGCGCTGCGAAACCTGGTGCGCGCGGCGGACATGCTGCCGCCGCCCTGCTATCTGCTGGGAGGGGTGGTCGCGCAGTTCGATCGCTATGGGCGGCGTTTGGGCGATATGGTTGCCGGCACGCTGGTGGTGGTCGAGAGGTTCGACGTCGGCGCGGCGGACGCTTCGGGAGCCGCCTGGGCGGCGCGCGTCGAGCAAGGGCGCTCGCGCCAAGCGGTGACCCTTCCGCAGGGGACGCTTTCGGCAAGTCAGATCGCGCTCGTCGAGCAGTTTATCGCCCGGCGCCAGAGCTTGCCTGCGGAGCGGCGCGCGGCTCTGGCGTGGCAGATCGTCGAGCCGCTGCTGCCGCTTTTCGGCGAGGACAAAAGCGCGCTCGAAAACAGTGCCGATCGGGAAGCCCTCGCTGAACGGATGCTCCTGGAGATTTTGGCGCTGGCCAGGGGCGCGCCGGCGAAACAGAAGCCCGGAGCGGCGAGCTCGCGGCAGCCGGCGCTTTTTTGAGCGATGGCAAGCCCAAGCGCAGAAGACAAGCAGGCGAGATGGCGCGGATTTTATGAGCGGGCGCAAGGGCTTCTTCGCCGCGGCCGCTCCTCGCTGCGCCAGTTGAGCCCGGATGAGCTTTCAAGCCTGATCGATGAATACCAGACGCTGATCGCCGATCTCGCCCGCGCCCGCTCGCTCGGCGCGCCCAGATCCACAATCGATCAGCTGAACCGGATCGCGGTTACGGGCCACAACCTCCTCTACGGCCAGATGCGCGAGCGAGCGGCGCCGGGAGCCGGGTGGTTCGGCGGCTTCGCGGCCGCGGTTCGAAGAAATCTCTGGGCCGTCGCTCTGGCGGCGGCGGTGTTCTTTCTCCCGGCGGCGGGCAGCTATGTCGCGGTAAAGCTCCATCCGCTTCTCGGCTACGACCTCGTGAGCGAAGGATTTCTCGACTTCGATCCCGCGCACGAAGAAAATCTTCACAGCATTCCCGGCCTCGCCCGTCCGGTCGTTTCCTCCGCGATCATCACCAACAATGTTCAGGTCACGCTGCTCGCGTTCGGCTTCGGGCTCACCGCCGGCATCGGCACAACCTTGCTCCTGATCTTCAACGGCGTTCACCTGGGCGCGGTGGCGGGCTGGATGACGCTCGCAGGCAATGAGCGGGCGCTCTGGGGTTGGATCATGCCGCACGGGGCGACGGAGTTGCTGGCGATCTGCCTTGCAGGCGCGGCGGGTTACTTGCTCGCGGGAGCGATCCTCGCGCCGGGAGAGGTCCGGCGCAGCACGGCGTTAAAGCGCGCCGGCCGGGATGCGCTCGTGATCGAGATCGGCTCCATGGCGATGCTCGTCGTTGCGGGGCTGATTGAGGGATTTGTCTCGCCAAGCAGCATCGATTACAACACGCGCCTTGCGATTCTCGGCGCCAGCGTGGCCGCTTGGGCGGTCTATTTTCTGGCCGCCGGCCGCAGGTCTGACGGCGCGCCAGCGGGAAAAAAACCGGCCGCCTAAGCCAAACCCGCAAGCCGGAGCAAATTTAGACCCTTTTTTCGAGCCCGAACGAGCAGCCAAAAAACGCCGTTTTGCCGAGCTTAAAAAGCGGCAAAAATTGCCGGTTTTCGGCCAAAAATTCGTCCTTACCAGGGGGCCTTTTCGCTTTACTTTTCGGCCCCTTTCAAGTATACTTTTTGTGCCGGTTTAATTTTCGTAAGTAGCCGAGATTTCGAGAGAAATTTACTGCTGCCGGTAGGAGCCTATGACCGAAAAGATAGCGGGCGACTCAGCGAAATACAACGCCGAGAATATCAAGGTGTTGGAAGGGCTCGAAGCGGTTCGAAAGCGCCCGGGAATGTACATCGGGGACACGGCCGAGAGAGGCCTTCACCACCTGGTTTTCGAGGTGGTCGACAACTCGATCGACGAGGCGCTCGCGGGTCACTGCGACACGATCGATGTGACGATTCACATCGACAACAGCGTTACGGTGGTGGATAACGGCCGTGGGATCCCCGTCGATATCCACCCGACGGAGGGAGTTTCCGCCGCGGAGGTGGTCTTAACCAAGCTTCATGCCGGCGGCAAGTTTGACAAGGCTTCCTACAAAGTTTCCGGCGGGCTGCACGGCGTCGGCGTTTCCGTCGTCAACGCGCTCTCGGAAAGTTTGGAAGTCGAGATCAAACGAGACGGCAAGGTCTACCAGCAAACTTACAAGCGCGGCGAGCCGCAGGGAAGCCTCAAAGAAGTCGGCACCTCAAAGGAGCGGGGCACCCGGGTCACCTTCAAGCCCGACAGCACGATTTTCGAAACGATCGACTTTAGCTTCGACATTCTTTCGCAGCGGTTGCGCGAGCTCGCGTTTTTAAACCGCGGCGTCAAGATTACGATCGAGGACGAGCGCACGCAAAAAAAGCACGAGTTTTTGTACAAGGGCGGCCTCACGTCTTTTGTCGAGCATCTAAACCGCGCAAAATCTCCCATCCACCCCAACGTGATTCACTTCGCGGGCGAGCGCGACGGCGTCGAGGCGGAGATTGCGCTTCAGTGGAACGACGGCTACGTCGAGACGATCTTTTCCTTCGCCAACAACATCAACACGATCGAAGGCGGAACGCATCTGATCGGCTTTAAGTCGGCGTTGACGCGGACGATCAACAATTACGCGATCGAGAGCGGGCAGCTAAAAAAGGACGAAGCGAACCTCCAGGGCGAAGACGTGCGCGAGGGGCTGACGGCCGTGATCAGCGTCAAGGTTCCCGAGCCCCAATTCGAAGGGCAGACGAAGACCCGGCTCGGGAACAGCGAGGTCAAAGGCATCGTCGAGGCGCTGGTCAACGAAAAGCTCGGGAGCTATCTCAGGGAAAACCCGAGCGACGCAAGAAGGATCGTCGCCAAGGGCGTGGAGGCGGCGCGCGTGCGCGAGGCGACGCGCAAGGCCAAGGAGCTGGCGCGGCGCAAAGGGGCGCTGGATTCGGGCTCGCTCCCGGGCAAGCTCGCCGACTGCCAGGAGCGCGATCCGGCCTTGAGCGAGCTTTACCTGGTCGAGGGAGAGTCTGCCGGCGGCTCGGCGAAGCAAGGGCGCGACCGGCGCTATCAAGCGATTCTTCCGCTCAAAGGAAAGATCCTCAACGTCGAAAAGGCGCGCTTCGACAAGATGCTTTCCTCGCAGGAAATCCGCGTCATGATCACGGCGCTGGGAACAGGGGTGAAGGAAGACTACGATCCTGCGAAGCTGCGCTATCATTCGATCGTGATCATGACGGACGCCGACGTCGACGGCTCGCACATTCGCACTCTCCTGCTCACGTTTTTTTACCGGCAGATGCCGGATCTCGTGGAAAAAGGGCATCTTTTCATCGCCCAGCCTCCTCTGTACAAGGTCAAGCGCGGGCGCCAGGAGCGCTACCTCAAGGACGACTCGGCGCTCGAGGACTACCTGATCGAAACGGGGACGGAAAACCTGCGCGTGCGCCCGAGCGCAAGCGCGGAGGCTTTGAGCGGGCCGGAGCTGCAGGCTTTTATCAAGAGGGCCGTTCGCTTCGAGAAGCTCATGACGAACGCGGCGCGCAAGAAGAAGAGCCGAGCGGTGCTCGAGGCGCTTTTGCTCGCGGAGGAGTTTGACGAGGCGACGCTCAAGGACGACAAGGCGCTCGCCCAGTTTCAATCGCAGCTTGCCTCGTATGTCAACTTAGCCGCGCCGGACGAAGCGCCGGTCTCGAGCGCGCTCCATGAAGACCCGGAGCACGGTTGCTTTAAGCTCGTTTGCACGACGCGGTCCAACGGCAGCGGCCTAAAGACGGTGATCGACCGAGAGTTTTTGGCCAGCCCCGAGTACAAGGAGCTCAAGCGCGCCTTTGGCGAGCTGATGCGCCCGGGATACCCGCCGTATGCGGTCGAAAACGGCGAGCGCAAGCGGCAGATCGCGTCGCTCAGAGAGCTGACCGAGCACGTTCTCGAGGCCGGGAAAAAAGGCCAAGACATCCAGCGCTACAAAGGGCTCGGGGAAATGAACCCGGACCAGCTCTGGGAAACCACGATGAACCCGCAAACTCGGGTTTTCCTGCAAGTCAGGATCGAAGACGCCGTCGAAGCCAACGATATCTTCTCAACTTTGATGGGCGACGAGGTCGAGCCCAGGCGCAGGTTCATCGAGGAGCACGCCCTTTCCGTCAAGAACCTGGATGTCTGAGCCAAAAGCTGTTCGAAAGGCTTAAAACCGTTCAAATAGTTCAAGTGGCCGCAACGGCCTGAACCTTTTGAATGGTTGATTCTTTGAGCCCCCGACCCTAGGCATGGAAGCGACTCCCAAACAGCAGAAAGTTCCCGTCTACATCGAAGACGAGATGCGGCAGTCGTTCATGGATTACGCCATGAGCGTCATCATCAGCCGCGCCCTGCCCGACGTGCGCGACGGGCTTAAGCCGGTTCACCGCCGCGTGCTGTACGCGATGTACGAGATGGGCCTCACGCACGACAAGCGCTACCGCAAGAGCGCCGGGATCGTCGGCGAGGTCATGAAGAACTACCACCCGCACGGGGACGCCGCGATCTATGACACGATCGTGCGGCTGGTGCAGGACTTTTCGATGCGCTACCCGCTGCTGGACGGACAGGGCAACTGGGGCAGCATCGACGACGACCCGCCGGCGGCGATGCGCTACACCGAAGTGCGCATGGCCGAGATCGCCGAGGAAATCCTTGCCGACATCGAAAAAGACACGGTCGATTTCACGGCCAACTACGACGACACGCTCCGAGAGCCGACCGTGCTGCCGTCGCGCATTCCCAATCTGCTGATCAACGGCGCCGCCGGGATCGCGGTCGGAATGGCGACCAACATCCCGCCGCACAATCTCGGCGAGGTCATCGACGGGCTGATCGCTCTGGTCGAGAATCCCGAGATCACGGTCGACGAGCTTATGAGCTACATCCCGGGGCCGGATTTTCCCACGGGCGGCTTTATCTACGGCCGGGAGGCGATCCTGCAGGCCTACCGCGAGGGCAAAGGGATCATCCAGATGCGCGGCAAGGTGTTTACCGAGACGGTGCCGCGCACGGGTCGAGAGCAGATCGTCATCAGCGAGATCCCGTATCTGGTGATCAAAAAGCGGCTCATCGAACAGATCGCCGCGCTCGTCAACGAGAAAAAGCTCGAGGGCGTGGCCGATCTGCGCGACGAATCGGACCGCGAAGGCATGCGCATCGTGCTCGAGCTCAAGCGCGACGCGTTTCCCGACGTGATCATCAATCAGCTTTACAAGCACACCGCGCTCCAGGAATCGTTCGGCGTCAACATGCTCGCGATCGTCGACGGCAGGCCGAAGCTTCTTAACCTCAAAGAGGTCCTCAGAGCGTTTCTCGATCACCGCAGAGAGGTCGTGATCCGCCGCACGGCCTACGATCTGCGCAAGGCCGAAGAGCGGCTGCATATTCTGGAAGGCCTCAAAATCGCGCTCGACCATCTCGACGCGGTGATTGCGCTCATCCGCGGCGCGAAAGACCCGAGAGCCGCGCGCGAGGGCCTGATGGAAAATTTCGGCCTCTCGGAGGCCCAGGCGCGCGCGATTCTCGAGATGCGCCTGCAGGCGCTGACCGGGCTCGAGCGCGACAAGGTCCTCGAAGAGCGCACGCAAACCCTCGAGCTCATCGCCAAATTGCGGGGGATTCTGGGAAGCGAGAAGGAGATTTACCAGATCATCGTCGAGGAATTGCGGGCGATCAAGCAGAAGTACAGCGACGAGCGGCGGACTCAGATCGTGGCCGAGTCCGAGGAGATCTCGATCGAGGATCTGATCGTCGACGAGGACATGGTCGTGACGATCTCGCACGAAGGCTACATCAAGCGCAACCCGGCCGCGGCTTACCGCGCCCAGCGCCGCGGCGGCAAAGGCAAGATCGGCGCGACGACGCGCGACGAGGACTTCGTCGCGGACCTGTTCATCGCTTCGGCGCACTCCTCGATTTTGTTCTTTACCACCATCGGCAAGGTCTACTGGATCAAAGTGCACGAGCTGCCGCAGGCGAACCGCGCGGCGCGCGGCCGCCCGATCGTGAACCTGCTGCCGCTGGGGCCGGGGGAAAAGATCTCCGCGTTTTTGCCGGTGCGCGAGTTTCAGGCCGGACGCTTTGTCGTCTTTGCCACCAAAAAAGGCCTGATCAAAAAGACCGAGCTGATGGCCTATGCCAACCCGCGCACCCATGGCATCCGCGCGATCGCTCTGGAAGAGGGAGACGAAGTCATCGGGGTTGCGCTCACCGACGGCCAGCGCGACATTGTCCTTTCCACTCGCGGAGGCCAGGCGATTCGCTTCAAGGAGGAGCAGGTGCGGCCCACGGGACGCGGGACCTACGGGGTGGTGGGTATGCGTCTCGACCAGGGCGATGCCGTGGTGAGCATGGTGATTGTCGACCAGGGAGCCGAGGTCCTCACGGTATCGGAAAACGGCTACGGCAAGCGCACGCCGGTCGAGGAGTACCGCCTCCAGGGGCGCGGCGGCAAGGGCATTATCACGATGAAGGTGACGGATAAAACCGGCCCGGTCGTCGGCGTCGAGCAAGTGGCGGAAGACGACGAGCTCATGCTGGTCACCAACGGCGGCAAAATCATCCGTCTGCGGGTGAAGGACATCCGGGTCATCGGGCGCAACACGCAGGGAGTCCGCCTGATCGATCTCGAAGAGGGAGAGCGGGTCGTCTCGCTCGCCCGGCTGGCGGAGAAGGAGGACGATGAAGACGATTCGATGGCAAAAACCGACGGCAGCTAACGGGACGACAGGGGTCGTTTTCCGCCGGCGCCTCGCTCCCCGGCGGGCTTTTCCCGGGCATGGCTAAAACGGTCGGGGTCATAGGGGCCGGGGGCTGGGGAACCGCGCTTGCAAAACTCCTGTGCGAGCGGGACATCGAGGTGACGCTCTGGTGCCGCGGCGAAGAGACCTATCGGAACCTGGTCGAAAAGCGCGAGAACTCCGCTTACCTTCCGGGAGTTGCCGTGCCGCCGACGCTCGCCGTCACGTGCTCTTTGGAGGAGGCGCTGCGCGGCAGAGAAATCTTGATCTGCGCCGTCCCGTCGCACGGCGTGCGCGCCGTCATGCGCCGCGTGCGGCCCCTCCTTGGGCCGCGCGCGCTCGTGGTGTGCGCGACCAAGGGGATCGAAGAGGGCAGCCTCAAAACGATGGGCGAGGTGTTGACCGAGGAGCTGGGCCAAGACGCCGCCGGCCGGCTTGCGTTTCTTTCCGGTCCCACCTTCGCTTCGGAGGTTGCGCGCGGGCTTCCGGCCGCCGCCACGGTCGCGGCCGCGAGCGACGAAGTGGCGCATGAAGTGCAGTCGTGCCTCAGCACGCAGAGCTTTCGGACCTACACCTCCCGGGACATTATCGGCGTTCAGATGGGCGGCGCGATCAAGAACGTGATCGCGCTTGCGGCGGGAATCTCTGACGGGCTTGAGCTCGGCGCAAACAGCCGGGCGGCGCTCATCACGCGGGGCCTTGCCGAGATGACGCGCCTTGCCGTGCGGATGGGCGCCGAGCCGCTGACGCTCGCGGGTCTTTCGGGACTGGGGGACCTGGTTCTCACCTGTACGGGCGATCTCAGCCGCAACCGGCGCGTCGGAATTGAGATCGGCCGCGGGCGCAAGGTCGCGGAGATCGTCGGAGAGATGCGGATGGTCGCCGAAGGAGTCAAAAATACCGGCGCGGTTTACAGGCTGGCGCAGCGGCTCGGCGTGGAGATGCCGATCGTTGAGCAGATGCAGCTGGTGCTGAACGAAGGGAAAAGCCCCGTCGAAGCCGTGCCCGATCTGATGCAGCGCTCGCTCAAGGCGGAGCACGGTTAGCGCGCGCCGCTCGCCGTGAAATTGACAAAGCCCGGGCGCTGTGGTTCAAAAATAAGGGCGATTGGGCAGGAAGGACTACGATGAAGCGAACCTATCAACCGAGCAACGTGAGGCGCAAGCGAACGCACGGCTTTCTTGCGAGAATGGCCACTCCCGGAGGGAGAAAAGTTCTCAAACGGAGAAGGGCCAAAGGCCGCAAGAGATTGACCGTGGTTGTCCCCCCCAAGCGAGCCCGCAGCTGAGCGCGAGGCGGCTAGCTCTGAAGGGAGAACGTTTTCCGAAGACGGCCCGTCTCACAAAACGCTCTGAATTCCAGGAACTTTTCCGCACGGGCAAAAGAGTTCATACGGCCCATTTCATTTTATTCAGCAGAGGGGACGGCGGCGGTGAGAGCAGGCTCGGGATTACGGTCAGCGCGAAGGTCGGTAAAGCGGTCACCCGTAATCGGCTGAAGAGGCTGCTGAGAGAGTTCTTTCGCCGGCATCGGCGCGTTTTTTCTTCGGGCCGCGACTATGTCATCGTGGCGAAGAAAAACGCCGCAGAGATCTCTTGGCCGAAGCTGCGCGCCGAGCTGGAAGGAGCCTTGAGCCAGCGCAAGACTAAGTCTGGATGAACGGCATTGTTCTGAAAAGCGCCGCGCGAGCGCGGCTTCGTCCGCAGCCGACGGGCCTCTGCGCCGCGCCCGCAGAGCTTTCAGCGCCCAGGTTGAACCGAAGGTTCATGAACATCCTTCAAAAAGGACTGATTCTGCTCCTGCTCTCGTACCGCCGCTGGGTCTCTCCCTGGCTCGCGCCAAGTTGCCGTTTTTTTCCGAGCTGCTCCGCTTACGCGCTCGAGGCGATCCGCCGATACGGCTCGGCTCGCGGCTGCTGGCTTGCGCTAAGACGCCTGTTGCGCTGTCACCCCTTTCATCCCGGCGGCATAGACCCCGTCGCGTAAGTTCTCATGGAAAAGCGCGCCTTTCTGGCCGTCGTCCTTTCTTTGATCGTTCTCATCGCCTACCAGGAATGGGTGGCGCGCTACTACGCTCCCCAGCCGCCCCCGGCGAAAGTCGAAAAACCGCAAGAAAAACAGCCGGCCCAGGCGGTGCCCGAAATCAAGCCGGCGCTTCCGCCTGCGCCCGCCTTGGCGCAAGAGCAAGCGCAAGAGGTGCGCGTTGAAACCGACAAGTACAGCGCCGTCTTTACCAGCCGCGGCGGGCGGCTCAAGAGCTTCCTGCTCAGGGATTACCGCACCTCCATCGAGGAGCACAGTCCCCCCGTCGAGATGATCTCACACCAGCCGGAGATCAGCTACCCGCTCGGCATTCGCCTAAACGGCGCGGCGCAGTACGACGATGAAGAGCTGACTTACGCCGTCTTAGGCGGCGATCTCAAGCTTACCGGGGACGCCAAAGGGAGCCTCGGGTTCGAGGCGCGAACGCCGGCAGGGGCGGTGATCAGAAAGGAGTTCACCTTTACCGGCTCGAGTTACGCCGTCGGCATGGACGTGACCGTGACCGGTAGCCCGAGCGCTGCGGCGCTTTTGGTCACCGCGCCAACCAAGGGCCCTGCGGCGGACACAAAGTTCGAGGGATTCCTGGCGCTCGTCGATCGCCATTTGATCCGCCAGCACGACGAAGAGCTAAAAAAGGGCCAAGAGTTTACCGGCACCGTTTCCTGGGCCGGGTTCGGCTACACGTACTTTCTTTTTGCGGTGCTGCCGGAAACGACCAAGGAGGAAAAGGTCACGGTCAAGGAGACCGATTCCCGAATCGCAATGGAGATTGCGCTCAAAAGCCCGGATCGGCCAACTTTCAAAAACCACTACACTTTGTTCATTGGCCCCAAGGAGTTCGACGTCCTCGCATCGTTTGGGAGGGAACTTGAGCGCTCGATTGACTTTGGTTGGGCACTGTTTCGTTTCTTTTCCGTTCCGCTGCTCCAGTTGATGCATTTTTCGCACCAATTTACCGGCAGCTACGGAATCGACATTATTCTCATTACGGTTTTGATCAAACTCCTGACGGCGCCGCTTACGCACAAGAGCTTTGTCTCCATGAAGCAAATGCAAAAGCTGCAGCCGCAGATGGAGCGGCTCAAGGAGAAATTCAAGGACGATCGCGAAAAGCTCAACCGCGAGATCATGGAGCTTTACCGGCGCAACAAGGTCAATCCGCTCGGCGGCTGCCTGCCGATGATCCTGCAGATTCCCGTCTTCATCGGCCTTTACAATGCTCTGCTGACCCCGATCGAGCTGCGCCACGCGCCATTTTTGTGGATCAAGGATCTGTCGCGTCCCGACTGGGAATCTCTGCCGTTTCACTTGGGCGGCTGGTCGGTCGGGCTGCCGCTGCTCACGATTCTCATGGGCGCGAGCATGTTCTTGCAGCAATGGATGACGCCGAGCGCTGGCGATCCCAACCAGCGGCGCATGATGCTGATGATGCCGATCCTGTTCACCGTGATGTTCATCAACTTTCCGTCGGGCTTGACGATCTACTGGCTGGTCAACAACATCTTGAGCATCGCGCAGCAATACGTGGTGAACCGGATGGATCGTTGGAAATGAGCGACCGCGACGGAGGCAGCTTTGCGGCAGCGCCAGCGAGGGCGGCGCGGTCTCTGTCGCAAGTTTCTGTCTAAACTGGGAGGTATTACGTTATGGATTTCGTCGAGGCAGAAGGCGACACGATTGATGAAGCCATCGACAACGCGCTCAAGGTGCTGCGCGTCGAGCGCGAGCGCGTCACGGTCGATATCTTGGAAGAGGGGAGCAGGGGTTTTCTCGGGATCGGGAGCAAGAAAGCCCGGGTGCGCGCTTCTCTGCGAAAAGCGGTGATGTTGGAAGAAGGCGAGGAGGCGGACGAGCAGGGCGCCGCCAAGGAGCCTTTGTCGGAAGATCAGAAAGCCGCGCTTGGCGAAAAAGGGCGCGCCGTCTTGGCAGAGATCCTCCGTCTCATGGGGCTGGAGGCCACCGTCGAAACGCAAAAAGGCGAGGCGGCGGATGAAATCGTGCTTAACGTGCGCGGCCCGTACGGCGGGCTTCTCATCGGGCGCCGAGGGCAGACGCTGCAGGCCCTTCAGTACGTGGTCGGGCGAATTGTGGCAAAACAGGAAAAGGGCGCAGGCATCCGCTTCGTCGTCGACACGGAGCAATACCGGGAGCGCCACCGCAAAAAGCTCGAGGATACGGCGCTCAGGCTCGGCGAGACCGCAAAAAGGGAGCGGAGGACGATCGCCTTGGACAATTTAAGCGCGCGCGACCGGCGCATCATTCACCTCACTCTGGAAGACGACCCCTGGCTTACCACGCGCAGCCAGGGACAGGGTCCGTACCGCAGGCTGCTCATCATCCCGCAAGGCGACCGGAGAAAAAAGGAAGAGGAAAACGCCGCCCCCGGACCGACGGTCGCAAAACCGGAAAAATAAGGCGCGCGGCCCGGTTGCCATTGTCGGTTGACCGTTTCGACGGGCGCCAGGTATAGTGAAAGCATGCAGCGGAGAAAAACCAGGCCGGTGCAAATCGGCGCGGTCAAAGTCGGCGGCGACGCGCCAATTACCGTGCAATCGATGACGAAGACCGATACCAGGGACGTTCGGGCGACGGTCGATCAGATCTGGGCGCTCGAGGCGGCAGGCTGCGACCTGGTCCGGGTGGCCGTGCCGGTTCGCGAAGCCGCCGAGCAGCTGGGCGCGATCAAAAGAAAAATTCGCATTCCGCTGATCGCCGACATCCACTTCAACTATAAGCTTGCGCTCATCGCCCTGGAGCAGGGCGTCGACGGGCTGCGTTTGAACCCCGGCAATATCGGGCCGCGCTGGTGCATCGAGGAAGTCGTCAAGGCGGCCTCGAGCAGAAAGATCCCGATTCGGATCGGCGTGAACGCCGGCTCGCTCGAAAAGGACCTTCTCACCAAATTCAACGGTCCGACGCCGGCGGGCATGGTGGAAAGCGCGCTCCGCCACATCAGGATTCTCGAGGATCTCGGCTATTACGAGATCAAGGTGTCGCTGAAAGCCTCCGACCCGTTGATGATGATCGAAGCCTACCGCATGCTGGCCGACAAGGTCGAATACCCGTTTCATCTGGGAGTGACGGAAGCGGGAACGCCGACGGTGGGGACGATCAAGTCTTGCGTCGGAATTGGCACGCTGCTCGCCGAGGGTATCGGCGACACCATACGGGTATCGCTCGCCGCGGATCCCGTCGAAGAGGTGCGCGTCGGGATTGAAATCTTGAAGGCGCTGGGCCTCAGGCGGCAGGGACTTACGTTCGTCGCCTGCCCGTCGTGCGGGCGGGCCGATGTCGATCTGGTGGCGCTCGCCAAAGAGGTCGAGCGGCGCATGGTCCCCTACAGCGACCAGGACATCCACGTCGCCGTGATGGGCTGCGAGGTCAACGGCCCAGGCGAGGCGCGCGCCGCGGATCTCGGCGTGGCCGGCGGCAAGGGCATTGGCCTGATTTTCAGAAAAGGCGCGGTCATCCGAAAAGTGCCCGAAGCGCAGATCGTCGACGCCTTGATGGAAGAAGTGGAAAGGTTCATTCGCGACCGGCAAGCCGAGCAAGCGACGATCGCGCCCGACTGACAAGCCCGAAGCGCTTTCCCGCCCGAGATCAAGGTGCGCTGGAGCAACGCTCTCATCCCGACCCTCAAGGAAGACCCCGCCGAGGCCGAGGTCGTCAGCCACAAACTGCTGGTGCGCGCCGGCATGATCCGCCAGGTGAGCCGCGGCATCTACGATTACCTGCCGCTCGCGCTGCGCGTGCTGCGCAAAATCGAGCGAATCGTAAGAGAGGAGATGGACCGCGCCGGGGCGCAAGAGCTGCTCCTGCCGATTACCTCGCCGGCGGAGCTGTGGCAGGAAAGCGGCCGCTGGGACCTCTACGGCAAGGAGCTGCTCCGGTTTAAGGACCGAAACGAGAGGGACTTTTGCCTCGGCCCCACGCACGAGGAGATCGTCACCGACCTGGTCCGGCGGACCGTGCGCTCGTACCGCGAGCTGCCGTTTAACCTTTATCAAATCCAGATCAAGTTCCGCGACGAGCCGCGCCCGCGGTTTGGCCTGATGCGCGGGCGCGAGTTTATCATGAAGGACGCCTACAGCTTTCACGCCAACGTCGAGGATTGCCGGCGCGAATACGAAAATATGTTCGCGGCTTACAAGAGAATCTTTACGCGCTGCGGGCTCAAGTTTCGGCCGGTGGAAGCCGACACGGGCGCGATCGGCGGAACCCTGTCACACGAGTTCCAGGTCCTTGCGGACTCCGGCGAAGACGCGATCGTCAGCTGCAACCGGTGCGAATACGCGGCCAATCTCGAAAAGGCGGAGGTCAAACCCGAGCGGCCGCTCGGGCGCGGCCTGGAAGAAAAGCTGCCGCCGCCGCGCAAGGTGCCGACGCCGGGAAAAAAGAGCGTGGCCGAGGTCGCCGCCTTCCTGCAGTTGCCGGAGGAGCGCTTCATCAAGACGCTCGTCTACAAGGCCGACGGCGAGCCGGTTGCGGTCCTGGTGCGCGGCGACCACGAAGTGAACGAGGTCAAGCTCAGGAATCTCCTCCGCTGTAAAGAGCTCGCCTTGGCCAGCGACGAGGAGGTTGTGCGCGCGGCAGGCGTGCCGGCGGGATTTCTCGGCCCCATCGGGATTAAGCTCCGCGTCGTTGCCGATCAGGCGATCCGAGGCATGCGCGGCGCGGTAACCGGAGCGAACGAGGCGGACGCGCATTTGGTCGATGTCGATCAAGAGCGCGATTTTACGCCGTCGGTGTTCGCCGACTTGCGCCTGGCGCGCGCGGGCGACGCCTGCCCGCGCTGCGCGCAAGGCGAGCTGGAAGCCTACCGCGGCATTGAGGTCGGGCAGGTGTTCTATCTCGGCACGAAGTACAGCGCGGCGATGGGGGCGACTTACCTCGACGCCGAGGGGCGGGAGCGGCCGCTGGAAATGGGCTGCTATGGAATCGGCGTGAGCCGGCTGGTGGCGGCCGCCGTGGAGCAAAACCACGACGCCAACGGCATCATCTGGCCGATGGCGATCGCGCCGTTTCACGTGCTGTTGCTGCCGATCAACATGCAGGACGGGCGGATTCGCGACACGGCGCTGGAAATTTATGAGCGACTGCGCGAGCGGCAGATCGAGGTCCTGGTGGACGATCGCGACGAGCGGCCCGGGGTGAAATTCAAGGACGCCGATCTCATCGGCATTCCGCTGCGCGTGACGATCGGAGAAAAGGGGCTTTCGCGCGAGCGCGTCGAGGTGCGCGCGCGGCGCGACGGCGCGACGGAAGAGGTCCCCGTCGCTCAGGCGGCCGCCGCGATTGAGGCGCGGGTACGAAACGAGCTGCAAGCCTGATGGCTTCGGGACTCGAGCTACTGCGCTCGCCGCAGAGCATGCGGGAGCGCCTGATCGTAGCGCTTGATGTCGACGGCCTCGACCGGGCCAAGGCCCTGGTGCGGCTGCTCGCCGGGCAAGTCGGCATGTTCAAGGTCGGCAAGCAGCTCTTCACGCACGCGGGACCGGCGGTGGTGCGGCTCATCCACGATCTCGGCGGCGAGGTCTTCCTGGATCTCAAGTTTCACGACATCCCGAATACGGTGGCCAAGGCGGCCGTGGAAGCGACGCGCCTGGGCGTGAAGATGTTTAACGTCCACGCTTCGGGCAGCCTGGAAATGATGCGCTGTGCCGTAAAAGAGGTCGCACGAGTTTGCCGCCGCGAGAATTTGCGCCGGCCGATCATGCTCGCGGTGACGGTGCTTACGAGCTTGAGCCAAAAGGATCTGGAGCGCGTCGGCGTCATGGGTGGAGTGATGGATCAGGTGGTGCGCCTGGCTCTGCTGAGCAAAGAGGCGGGGATGGACGGCGTGGTCGCGTCGCCGCAAGAGGTGGCCGATATTCGCGCCGCCTGCGGCCGGCGCTTCGTGATCGTGTCTCCGGGGATTCGCCCTCACAACGGTAAGCTCGATGACCAAAAGAGAGTGATGACCCCGCGCGAAGCGATGCGCGCGGGCGCCGACTACATCGTCGTCGGCAGGTACGTTCTCGAAGCCAAAGATCCCGTGACGGTGGTGCACGAGATCGTCGCCGACATGAGCGGCGCGCGAATGAGCTAGCTTTTTCGGAAAACGCCGATGACGCTCGCGAGAGGCTTTCTGCTGCTGTGGCGGATCGGGCCGCGGAAGGTTTTTCAGTTTCTCTGCGCGCTACCGAAATTCGCCAAGCTGTTCTGGCGCTTGCTGCGCGATGAGCGCGTACCGGCGGCGCCCAAGATCCTGCTCCTTTCCCTTGTCGCCTACCTTCTCGTTCCCGTCGATCTTCTGCCCGACGTGATGCCGGGATTCGGCCAGCTCGACGATCTGGCGTTGATCTATCTCGGGTTGCAGGCTTTCTTTCGGCTCTGCCCAAGGACGGTGGTCCGCGAGCACGTGCAGGCGATCGCGGCCGGCAGGTAGCTGCGCGCCAGGCGCGCGGCGCCAGAGCCCGGCGCAGAGCGGAAAAGCTCGGCTTTTGTTAGTTTACGGAGATGGACACGCTGGCGCACGGTTTGTGGGGCGGCGTCGCTTTCTACCCGCAAGGCCGACGGAGATTTGCGCTCGCCTTTTTGTTGGGCGCCGCGCCCGATCTGTTCTCTTTCGGCGTGTTTCACGTCTCGCACCCCGAGTGGATCATGCAGCGGCTCTCGGGAAGAACCACCGGCCCGCCACCGCTCGATCTTCTGCCGCCTTTTGTTTTTCACGCCTACAACCTCACGCATAGCCTCGTGATTTGGGGAGCCGTTTTTGCTCTGATCTGGTTTTTCGCCAAGCGGCCGCCGTGGCCGTTCCTGGCCTGGGGCTTTCACATACTCTGTGACATTCCGACCCACGGGCTAAGCTACTTTCCAACCCCGTATCTCTGGCCGCTGCCGACGCCGTACGTTGCGGGCATTCCCTGGTCGACGCCGTGGTTCATGATGACAAATTATGGCGCTCTGTTGGTCGCCTATCTGATTGCGTTCGGCTGGGCGAGAAGAAAAAGCCGGGGAGGAATTCCAAAGGCCGCTCGGAGCTCGACAAACCCGTAGGCGCGGGCAAGCGCGCCATCGAGGTTCTCGGTCGCGTTGGTTTCTCGCCCGCGGGCGCGCCTCCAGTCTTGACAGCAAAGGGAGAGATTTCTTAGGTTTCGGTGCGTTAAGGTCGCGCCGATTCCCCCTCATCGCGCGGGCGCGGGAAAAAGCGGCGCATCTTCGGGAGGAAACGCCCATGAGACGTGCGGCAATGCTTTTCTTTGCGGTCATCTCGTTGACCGTTACGAGCGCGCTGTTTTCGGGAGAAGCGGGAAAATATCCGCCGCCGCGCTTCCCGTCTTATGTCAAGCCGCCCAAGTCGATCGAGGACGTGATGCCGTTTGCCAGAGCCGCCGTGCGCCAGACCGGCGGCAGAACGCCGCTCGGCCTGGTGGAGAAGGGCATGACGGTTGCGATCTTCACGGAGCCGACGGCGGAAGACATGATCATTCAAGCGATCCGCAAAGCTTACGAGGAGCGCGGCGTAAAAGTGCAGATGGTTCCGGAGCATCAGCTGCTGGGTGTGAGCCGCGAGGAGGCGCTGAAAGCGATCGATGCGGTGCGCTGGTACACGTCGGAGCATGGCTACATGGAGGCGCATCGCTGGATCACGCAGCGCTTCGCCGATCCGGAAGTACCGAAAAAATGGCTCAGGGAGCGCCGGCCTGACCTCTACAAGGCGATGTTCGAAAAAACGGAAACCGCTCCGCCGCAGCTCGTCGAGCTTGGAAGAAAGTTCGGCGGCCAGGCGACGGCGCGGGAGATCGTCAAGTATTTGGACCAGCATCCGGAGGTGAACGTGGTCTTCTGGCGCCGCGGCGGCCGTACTGCTACGCGGAAATCGCTCGAGCCGCACGGCAGCAAGTTTTACGGCAATTTTATTTTCGACAACCGCTACGAGCTGATGAATAAGGCGTCAACTTTTCCGGGCGATGTCTGGCGCCTCGCGGAAGAGCGCGTGATCGAGCCGCTCTCGTGGATCGACCGGGTCCACGTCACCGACCCTGAAGGGACCAACTTTGCTTTCGAACTCGACGAAAAACAGGCTCAGGCGTGGGCCAAGGGGGCGTACCAGCAGGGGCATCTCTTTATGTTCCCGCACCAGGCGACGGGCCGCTTCCCTTATTCCTCGGTCGAGTATCCGGCCTTCACCAAGGAGTACAATCCCCGCTATCTCATCAAAGTGAACGGCGTTTTCGCCGGGACCAATAACCACACGGGCTCGTTCCCGCGCATCGAGGTCCATGTGAAGGACGGCTACGTGCGCGAGGTCAAGGGCGGCGGCCTTTATGGAGAGGTCTGGCGCGAGTTTCTCAAGTATCCGAAGATCAACGAGCTGACCTATCCGTATCACGACCGACCCGGCTACTGGTGGATCTACGAAGCCGGGCTGGGAACCAATCCGAAATTTTTC
This sequence comes from Candidatus Acidiferrales bacterium, assembly GCA_035559995.1. Taxonomy (GTDB): domain Bacteria; phylum Desulfobacterota; class Binatia; order UBA9968; family UBA9968; genus DATMAM01. The sequence goes on along the minus strand of DATMAM010000017.1, from coordinate 9,872 downwards.
AAGCGGCCGGACGAAAACATGGAAGGCACGAATTCTTCCGAGCGCAACAATGCCGGCGTGATTCACTGGGGCTTTGGCCTGCGCCTCGACCACGGCCCCGATAAACCGGTCGAGTCCAAGGAATGGGCTGAGTTCGCGAAGCACAATGGCCTGCCCGACGACCACTGGTGGCACATTCATAACTTGCTCGTCACGTACCGGGTGCGCGTGCGCGGCACCAAGAACACCTGGCTCACGTTGATCGACAAGGGGCAGCTCACCGCGCTCCACAGCCCGGAGATTCGCGCGCTGGCCTCGCGCTACGGCGACCCGCAAGAGGTCCTCAGCGACGACTGGGCGCCGCACATTCCCGGCGTAAACGCGCCGGGCCGTTTCGAGGACTATGCGCGGGACCCGTGGAAGACGCTCGTTCAGGTGATGAAAAAAATCGAAGCGGGGACCTACGAGTATTTTTATCCGCCGGTCAAAGCGAAGAAATAACCCGGCAAAAGCGGCTGGGCGTAGGGCTCGCTGACGCCTGCGCGCGGATCGCGCCCGCCCGGGTCGAAGGTGCGACGAGGCCGCGGCGGAACTCGCCCGGGGCAGTCGCCCGCAGAAATCTGGAAGAGCCCAAACGGACCGCGAAGCTTCTCATGGGGACCATCAGGGTACGATTGCTGCGGATTCTCGGCGGGCGAGCGTTGCTCGCCTTTGGCATTGTCACCTTGCTTGCCGCGGGGCTGCTTGCGGCCATCAATCTCGCGTCCCGCCACGCGCTCAAGCTTTACGTCGAGGATCAGCTTTCGCGGCTCGCCTGGGACGTGGTCCTGTATCAGACCTCGGAATTTCCGCTTTCCCGAGAAGTCGCGCCGAACTTGCGCGCGGTCGACGGCATCGAGCGGGTCGAAAGTCTCACGTTTCTCCGCACCAAACCGCCGCCCGAAGCGGTTCTTATGGTCGACGGAAAACCATTGGCCGCGCCGTGGGTGTCGCTTCTTTCGGCGACGGATCTCTCGCTTCTTCCCCCGGAGGCCAGACCGCCGAGCCCGGACGGTCACGGCGCTTTTTTAGCCCTGGTCGGGCCGCAGCAGCACATGGGGAACGCCTTTTTAGCGCTGCAGGGGGCGAAACGGTTCACGGTGAACGTGTACTCTGAGCATGAAAAAAGAAGCCGGCATCTTTTTCAGCTGCCGATCCACGGCGTGGTGCGCCTCGAGCGCTCCGAGGTGAACCGCCATCTGATGGAGGAGATCGGCTCGATCTCGTTTGTCCCTTACATCGGCCTCATCCTGGTGATTCCGAACGACTACGAGATTTTGAGCCGTTTCGATGCCCTGTCGCGCGGCGCGCTCGGCGATCACGGCGATATCCACGTCACGGCCGGGGAGTACTTGCCCGAAGTGGTGCATCTCGGGCGCGTCGACCGCAAACGGCTGATCTCAGGGTGGGACATCGAGGGCTCGCTGGCGCGCCTACAGGCGCTCAACGCGCGCGTCGAAGGGCGGGCGAAGAGCTTAAGCCCGACGATATTCGTCGACAACGCGATTTTGGTACTGCTCAAGAAAATGGCCGAGATCTCGCGCCTCATCGGCCTGGCGACGCTTTTGATCGCGATGCCGCTTCTCGGGATCGCGTGGATGCTCGCCTCCAATCTTTCGGGACTGCTGATCCTTAACGAACGGCGAAAGCTCGGCCTCATGCGGCTGCGCGGTGTGCCGGGAAAGCTCTTGGGGCAAACTCTTCTCTGGGCGATCGGGATCGGCGGGCTTTTGGGCGGCGTTATCGGCCTTGCGCTGGGAACGCTGCTGCCGTTTCTGGTGTACGAAAAGGGGTCGATCTCATGGGAAGCGCTAGCCCGCGTTCAAGAGCCGCTCTCGATGCTTCTGTTTTTGATCGTCGGGCTTGCGCTCGTGCTTCTGATCAGCCGCCGCTTGGTCCGTTACGCCACGACCATTTCTCCTCTGGAGGCGTCGCGCCGTCTCGCGACTTCCGAAGCCGTCGAGGCGCGCGTCCGTTTTTCCTTGCTCCAGTTTTTCGCCCTCGTCTTGGGCGCGTACAAAATTCTAAGCTGGATGGTCGGCTTTGCGCCCGGCGATCTCGTTGCGGTTGCGGAGGATGCCGGCGCGGCGCGGGCCTGGGCCGCCGGAGCGCTCCTGCTCGTCGATCGCGGTTTGGATTTTGTCGCCATTCCGCTTCTCGTTTACGGGCTTGTGGCGCTGATCGTGGCGCGGCAAAAACTGATGAGCTGGTTTCTTGGCGCGATGACGCTCTTTACGGGAGGCAAGCTCCGCAGCCTGGCTCTCAAGCACATGGCGCTCAAACCGCATCGCCTATCGAGCTTTCTGCTGATCGTCGCGCTGATGGCGAGCGTGAGTCTCTATCCGAGCATCGGCGCCAAATCGTTCGAAGACAAGGCGCTCAGAGGAGCGACCGTGCAGATAGGAAGCGAGCTTCACGTCACGCTCAACCCGAGCGACCTGGTGACTCCCGAGCAGCTCGAGCTAAGCCTGGGCGAGCAGATCAAGGCGCTGCGCGCCGCGCTGCGCGAGCGGCTCGCCGCCGTCCGGAGTCCCGATATCGTCTCGGTCGATTACATTTTTGAAGCCTTGCTTCCCGGCTTTTTCTTCCCCGGCTACGGCCTGAGCGGCGTTCCCCTTTATCTCATTGAAGAGCCTGCAAAGTATCTGAACACGGTCTACTTCGAGGAAAAGCTCGGGGTGGGGGAGCGCTTCAGCGCGGTCATCGAGGGCCTGCGGCGGGAAAAAGTCGCGGCGTCGGCGCCGGTGGCGGAGTTTTGGAACCTGGGCGCCGGCGAGCCCGTGCTCCTGGGCGCCGACTTTCAGAAAAAGCCCGTGTTGGCCCCGACCAGCGGCGTTATCGGCTTTCTCCCCGGCATGCCGCCGCGCAGCATCTCGGACCGCCAGAGTTATGTCGCCGCGCGCATCGATTATCTCAACTATCTCTCGAGCACGGACGCCTATCTCGCCGCGACCATGGACAACGCCAGGATCGCCAACCTAAAGGTGCTTATCCCTCGCGTGCTCTTGCTCGCGCGCGTCAGGGACGGCGCGCAAACCGGCGCGGTGGTCGGAACCCTCACGCGCGGCCTCAAGATTCGTCCGCTGGAGGTGCGGGAACTCAAGCGGGAGCTAAAAAAAGTGGGCGGCGATATGTTCATCTTTCTCGCGCTCGAGAACATGCGCATTTACCTCGTAGGCGGCGTTTTGCTCGCGCTCATCGCCATTCTCGCGATCGCTTTGACGAACTATCTCGAAGACAGAAGAACGCTCGGCTTGCTGCGCATCCGCGGCGCCTCGCCGGCTTTGCTCTTCAGGTTTTTTGCTTCCAGCCTGCTTTCGCCGGCGCTGCTCGGCCTGATCGTGGGCGTGCTCGTCGCGGGCGCGGCGGGGTACGGCCTTACCAATCTCATTTGGGATTTGCGCGAGCTAAAGTCTGTGGTTCATCTGCTGCCGACGCGCCTGGTGATCTCGGAGCTGACCGTTTGGATTGGCTTGGGGCTTCTGACCGTGATCGTTGCGAACGCGTTGACGTTCAGCCTGTGGGTTTTTCGGCGCACGGCGCGGGAGACGACGGGAGAGGCGTAATATTTTGGATTTTCGATTGCCGATTTTCGATTGAAGCTAACAGCTCGGATTGGGCTTGCGGCGTTCGACTCGGCTCGGGGCAAGTTTTTCGATGCCGGGCGGCGGCTGGCTCAGGCGATCGTTGACTTAAATCCAAGTCCAAAACCGAAAATCGGAAACGGAGAGGTAGGGTAGCGATGGGCGCGGATGGTTTCTTCAAAGCGCGGGGCCGAACCGTTAAGGTCGCGGGATTGACCAAGGTCTACCGGACTTCCGCGGCGGAGGTAAAGGCGTTAAAGGGCATCGACTGGGAAGTAGGGCCGGGAGAGGCCGTCGCCATCATGGGTCCTTCGGGTTGCGGCAAGACGACATTGCTCAATCTTCTCGGCGGCGTCGATCATCCGTCGGCGGGCGAGATCAGGGTGGGCGAGCAGGCGATCACGTCGCTCTCGGAACGCGAGTTGGAAAAATACCGGCTCTTGCGGGTGGGATTCGTTTTTCAGTTCTTTAATTTGATCCCAACCCTGACGGCATTTGAAAACCTCGAGCTGCCGATGCTGATTGCCGGCAGCGGGCCGGCGGAACGGGTTGAACGGTGTGAAGGCCTGCTGCGGATGGTCGGGCTGGGTGAGAAGATGCACAAGCGGCCGGAGGAGCTAAGCGGTGGCGAACAGCAGCGAGTCGCCGTGGCGCTCGCGCTCGCGAACGATCCCTCCCTGATCCTGGCCGACGAGCCCACGGGGAATCTCGATACCGAGAATACCGCCGCGATTGCGGCGCTATTCAAATCGCTCGCAGAGCAGCATGGCAAAACCGTCATCATGGCGAGCCACGACCCCAAGGCCGTCGAGCAGTTCAGCAAGGTCTATCAGATGCGGGACGGGAGGTTTCTCCAGTAAACGTTGCGGCGCGCGCGGATGCTTTCTAGCGACAAGAAACAAATCTGCGATCTCGAAAGAAGCGCGGCTGGCTAAAGATAAGCCTTCAGTTGAAGAACTTTTAACCCAGGTACGGCGGGGATCCTTCGATCATTCGTCAGAAACGCGGTACAGTCGCCCACAAGCGCGGCCGCTACTTGGATCGCGTCTGGAGGCTTGAGTTTTAACGTCGCTCGAAGCTGTGCTGCAGCTTTGAGGAGGCGGCGATCAACTTCAATAAAACGGAGCCCTCGGCTATTGGTCAGCAAAGCTTCATAACGTTCAGCCAGGGTAGAGTTCCCCGAACGATACGGCCCTACCAGAACTTCCATCAAACTGAGGCCGGATGTAACTCCGACGAGATCACCGCGGTCGATGGCTTGAAATAGCGGCTTTACCAATGGAAGGAAAAGCCGCTCTTCCTCGATAAAGTGGATGAACACCCGACTATCGAGCGCAACCGGGCCCGGCTTGAGGTCCGCGATCAATCCCACTCGCGCCGTTCTCTTTTTATATGTTTGGCGGCGTCGACCTTTTTCCAGACGTCCTTTCCGAGCCCCTGGAGTTCCAAAATGGAGAGCGGTCTAGCATTTTCCGTTGCCTCGTTGAGGATATGGATCACCTCCTGGGTGATAGACCTGTGTTCCCGGCGCGCGCGCGCCTGGAGCTTTTTGTACAAGCGGTCGGGCAGGTTCTTGATGTTTAGGGTGGCCATAGGTTCCTCCAAAACACTTCCAATGTGGAGGAAACCTGACGACCGGTCAAGCTGATGAGCGTGTCGAAGGGTGAACGGCAGGTTTTTTCAGAGCCTTCTAAAGAATCTTGACAAGCGTCTTTCAGTGCTTCTATCGTGGTCTTCACTTGAAGTCAGAGGACCTGCCGTGATGTTTGCTCCCGCCGGGCGAAGTTTCGATGGGATCATCAACCAACCGGAGGTTATCTTATGAAGCGATTTTCAGTTGTGCTTGCAGCCATTGTCGGATTGTTCTTTTCACTTTCTGCCGACACCGCCGAGAAAGGCGGCTATCCGCCGCCGCGCTTTCCGTCCTACGTGAAGCCCCCGAAATCGATCGAGGACGTGATGCCTTTCGCCCGCGCCGCGGTGCGTCAGACCGGCGGCCGCACGCCGCTCGGCCTCGTCGAAAAAGGCATGACGGCGCTCATCGTCACGGACGCGACAGCCGAAGACATGGTGATGCAAGCGATCAAGCGCGCTTACGAGGAGCGCGGAGTCAAGGTCCAGATTGTCCCCGAATACGAGCTTGTGGGAGTCAGTAAAGAGGAGGCGCGCCGAGCAAAGGAAGCTACTCGCGGATACACGTCAGAGGCCGGCTACATGGAGGCGGAACGGTGGATCAGCAGCCGCTTCGCCGATCCGGAAGTGCCGAAAAAATGGCTCAGGGAGAGACGGCCGGATTTGTATAAAGCGCTGTTCGAGAAACAGAGCGACATTAGCCCGCAACTCAAGGCGACGGCAGAGAAGCTTACCCGAAAAGGCCTGTCGGAAGGCTTGATCAGATATCTCGACCAGCATCCGGAGGTGAACGCCGTTTTTTTCCAGCGCGGCGGGCGCACGGCGACGAGCCGGACGATGGGCCATCACAGCAAAAAATTCTACGGGAATTTTATTTTCGACAACCGTTGGGAGCTGATGAACAAGGCCGCGACTTTTCCCGGTGACGTCTGGCGGTTGGCCGAAGAACGCGTCATCGAGCCCCTGGCGTGGGTCGATCGCGTCCATGTCACGGATCCGGAAGGAACGGACTTTGCGTTTGATCTCGAAGAAAAGCACGCTCAAGCCTGGGCCAAAGGAGCCTACCAGCAGGGCCATCTTTACCTTTTCCCGCATCAGGCCACCGGGCGCTTTCCCTATTCGACGGTGGATTATCCCGCGTTCACCAAAGAGTACAACCCGCGCTTTTTGCTGAAAGTGAACGGGGTTTTCGCCGGCACGACGAATCACACCGGCTCGTTCCCGCGGATCGAGGTGCGCTTGAAGGACGGCTATGTGGCGGAAGTCAAGGGAGGAGGAATCTACGGCGAGGTCTGGCGGGAATTCTTAAAGTATCCGAAGATCAACGAGGTCACGTATCCGTTCCACGATCAGCCCGGGTACTGGTGGATCTACGAAGCCGGGCTCGGCACGAATCCCAAATTCTTCAAGCGGCCGGACGAAAATATGGAAGGCACGAATTCCTCCGAGCGCAACAACGCGGGCGTGATTCACTGGGGCTTCGGGCTGCGGCTGCACCACGGGCCGGACAAGCCTTTGGAATCCAAGGAATGGATGGATTTCGCGGCGCAGCACGCGCTCCCCAACGACCACTGGTGGCACATCCATAACGTTCTACCGACGTATCGAGTCCGAATCAGAGGGACGAAAAACACCTGGCTTACGTTAATCGATAAAGGAGAGCTCACGGCCTTCAGAAGCCCCGAGATCCGCGCGCTCGCATCGCGCTACGGCGATCCCAAAGACCTGCTGGCCGACGACTGGTCGCCCCATATTCCCGGCGTCAACGCTCCGGGGCGCTACGAGGATTACGCCAAGGACCCGTGGAAAACTCACCTGATGGTGATGAAAAAGATCGAGGCGGGAACGTACGAGTATTTTTATCCGCCGCTCAAAGGAAAGAAATAGCGGCGGTCGAGGCGGATATTTCTAACCGGCAAAGAGGCCAAGTGAAAGACTTATGCGCGGCAATGGCTCCGCGATCTCTCGTTGACCGCTTGCAGCTCTCGCTAAGCTTTTTTGCTACTCAGGCGTAGCGGGAAGGCTATCCCGTTCGGTTTCCTCGGTCTGCTTGTCACCTCGGCCGTTTGGAAACGTGGCGTGAGGAGACCGACGACTCTTGGCGGTTTCGACCGCGCTCGCTTTGGTCGGCCAGCGTCGCGGGGGGAGTGACGGCGTGCCCGACCTGGTCTTCCAACGGGCTCAATACGGGATCGAGGACGGCCGCGCAGGGGACGACCTCCTCGATATATACTCGATTTAACGGCACGGTATCGAGACCGAGGATGTCGTCCTTTTCGATGGCCCGTCGGGTGTCTTTGGAGATGGCGATCCGTGACTTCCGATTAAGCTTTATGACGTTTTTCGTATTCGCAACCCAGCGAGTTCTCAAATCGGCAGCAAAGATTCGCAATCTAAAGCAGCGGGCGGCGGGATCGAGTGACCAATCCGGAGGTTTCTATGGCTGATGCCAAGACTCTCTTGGAGGAAATCCGGCACGATTTGCGATCGGTTACTGACCAGCTGGTTCGGCACCCTTATGTGCAGGCCCTGGAAGAGGGAAAGCTCGGGCGGGAGCACCTGCGCGTTTTCGCCGGCGAGCAGTATTACATCATCGCGAGCGATCTCAGAAGCGTCGCTCACCTCGTCAGCCGCTTCGGTGGCGCTCCCAGCCGTGACTTCTTTATCGGCATCCTGCAGGGCGAGCGCGCCGCATGGGACGCCTTAGAGGTTTTTGCAGGCGCGCTCGGCCTAACTGATGCTCAGCTCGGCGAGTACGAGCCGCTCGCCGGCGCTCACGCTTACACCTGCTACATGGCCTGGCTTGCGCTCTACGGAACCGACGCCGAGATTGCCGCCGGCTATCTCGTCAACTTTCCGGCGTGGGGCGAGAACTGCGGGCGTCTGAGCCGTATCCTGAAAGAGCGCTTCGGCCTAAGCGAGAAGGAGGTCGCCTTTTTCGACCTGTTCGCGTCTCCGCCGGCGACATTCGAAGCCAAGGCGCTCGATGTCATCCAGCAGGGGCTCGACCGCGGCGCCGAGCCGCGTTTGATCAAACGGACCGCGCGGCTGCTCCAAGCCTACGAGCTCATGTATTGGGACACGCTTTATCGAGCTGCTGGTTTTTGACGACTTTCTTCCGCTGCCGCCGCGCGCTACAAACCAACGATGATCAAGCGCGATCGCCGATATCGGCACTCGGCCCCAGAAAGCGGGACGGGCAGGAGCGCAACGGTCGCGTTACTGCCGGGCGATGCGAGCGGGACGGTGGTGACAGACCAAGCTGCGCGCGTGTTGCGGGCGATCGGCAAAAAGTTCGGCCACTCTATCGAGATTGAGGGCGGACTTTACGGCGCGCTTGCCATCGATCGCGCCGGCACGCCTCTGCCCGCGGAGACTCTTGCTCTGGCTGAGCGCGCGGATGCGCTGTTGCTTGGCGGCGGCGCGTCCGCAAAGCGCTGGGAAGATCCGCGCCTGCCCGTTCACCCGGCCCAAGCGACGCTCGAGCTGCGCCAGCGGCTGGGACTGTACGCCAACTTGCGCCCGGTGCGGCTGTTTTCCGAACTGGCCGACCTTTCAAGCCTCAAGCCGGAGCTTGTTCGCGCGGTTGATCTTTTGCTGGTGCGAGAGGTCAGCAGCGGCGTGTACTTCGGCAAGCCGAAAAAGCGCTGGCAGTCGAGCGGAGAAAGAAGGGCTCTGGACACCACCGCGTACTCGGAAAAAGAAATCGTCCGCGTGCTGCGCTTTGCTTTCGAGCTTGCGCAGGGGCGGCGCCGCCGGCTCACGTCGGTGGATAAGGCCAATGTCCTTGCCACCTCCAAGCTCTGGCGCGAGATCGCAAACGAATTGGCGGCCGAATACTCAGAGGTGAGCCTCGAGCACATGCTGGTCGACAATTGCGCCGTGTATCTCATGACCGATCCGGGACGCTTCGATGTCATCGTCACGGAAAATCTCTTTGGCTACATCCTCCAAGACGTGGCCGGCGCGCTTGCGGGCGCGCACGGGCTACTTCCCGGCGGAAGTCTCGGAACGCAAAAGAACACGATCGGATTTCCGGTCGGCGTTTATGAGCCGACGCGCGCGGCCGCTCCGCAAGCGGAGCCGGAAAAAGCCAATCCCGTCGCCGCGATCTTGAGCGCGGCAATGCTCTTGCGGCACTCGTTGGGTTTGGAAAAGGAGGCGGCGGCGGTCGAGGGGGCGGTTTCGGCCGCGGTGCGGCGCGGCTTTCGTACCGCGGACATTGCGCGCGCGGGCGAGCGCGCCGTGGACGCCGCGGCGATGACGGATGCGGTTTTGGGAGCGTTGGAACAGGAGAAAACCGCCGATTAGGTCTTGAAGTCGGGATATCCGACCTTGGCCGCCTTCTCTTTATAGTCTCGCACCAGTTCTTCTCTCGGCTTCTCGTGAGCCCAGACCGCCTCGGTGAAGCTCCAGAGGGTAAACGGATGCGCGCCCAAAGCGTAGAGCTTGCCGTAATCCCTGGTGGCAAGCGCCTCGCGCTCCTCGGCCGAGAGTTTTAATGTCTCATTCGGGGAATGGGAGAAAATCCCTCGCCTTTAGGCGAAGCCTTGAGGTAAAAGATCCATGTGCAGATATATCGGACGACCAGTCACACGAAATACGATCTCAAGTACCACTTGGTTTGGATTACGAAAT
>DATMAM010000016.1:0-47185 GCA_035559995.1 Candidatus Acidiferrales bacterium | reverse complement strand
CCTAACTTCGCCGGTCTTCTGACCAAAGTGCTTTATTAACGCGGACTTCCATTCTTTTTAGTCACTAGCGTGCCAGGTCTTTCGGGGCTTCATGACCTCCAGAGGAATCCTCAGTGTCGCATAGATCTGGCGATGGAGCGGCTCGGGGACGCTACCTTTTCGAATCTTTAAGATTCTGCCGTCGGTGGTTGGCAATACAACCGTAATGACTTCATGGGTGCGGAGCTGCTGGCGGAGTGTCCACCAGGAGGTGTGAATCGCCTGGTCCAGGAATCGCTTTTCGATGGCCGCCAGCAGGTGATACGCCAACACGCATAAAAAGATATGTGTTTGGGTTCGGTTTTTGAGGTGGTGGAAAATCGGCCGCTCCATCAGCGGAGTTTTCATGTCTCGAAACGCCTCTTCCACTCGCGTGAGCAAAATATAGGTGCGCCAAATCTCATCAGCCGTGAGGTCTTGGCGGTCGGTTTTCAGTACGTAGCTGCCGTCTAACTTTTCGCCGACCGCCTTCTTCTCTGTATCCTCCTTCCAGGAAAGCACCCTTTGCTCGGCGTCATATTCGATCCGGTAATAACGCGCCACGCGTGGATAGCGCTCCTTAAGCCGACCAATCGCTTGGTGGATTTTCTCGGCCCGCTTTAAGTGCTCCTCTGCGATGCGCTTTTTCAGCCGCTCTAGATCCTGCAGTAACTTCTCCTCATGAGCCTCGCGGATCGCTCGGTCCTTGTCCTGGCGACCTTCACTGCGGCACAAAATATAAACCTCCTCCCCCTTCTGGCGCCGTTTGACCTCAACGCGGGTCTTTTTCTGAAATGGATTTCGGGGCGAAGGAGTCCGAATCAGCTCTTGCCAATCCTCATCGCTTTCCAACTCCTCTAACCACTGATTCCTTTCCGACTGCCGTCCCGCCACGATATAGTGATACCCGCGCGCGCGAATCTGCTTGAGGTTTTCCGCGTACGCCATGCCGCGGTCCACCACCACCGTCGAACCCGCTCGCTTGCCGCTTCGTCTCTCCAAGACCGTGAGCATCTCATCAACCGTAGCGCGATCCTGCACGTTGCCGTCAAACACCTCGTGCGCTTTCGGAAAACCCTCACGATCTAACACCAACCCCACCACCACCTGTTTGCAATCGGATCGCTTATCGCGCGAGTAGCCCCGTTTCGCCTGAGGGTTTCTTAGCGCCAGTCCCTCGAAGTAAGTCGAGGTGAGATCGTAGAGGTAGAGTGTCTCATCGAGGTTGAACAGGGTCTTTTCCTGTTCGGCAAGCTCTCGTTCGATCTGTTCGCGATTGGGGTGCAAGCGGTCGAGGTTGCGATAGAGCGAGTTCTCGTGAAGCTCGGAAAAGTCCACTCCCAGAATATCGCCCATCGCGCTACGGCGGATCCAATCCGCCATCGCACGCTCGGACAAAGGAAAGATCAACCGATTCAAAACCATTGCCTCGCTTAAAACGCATGCCCGCTTCGACAACCCCGCCCGGCTCAAGATCGCATCCAACCCTAACTGTCGCCACACCTGATGCCCCACATGCACAGGCCCCGCTTCGCGCGGTTGCTCGGTGTTGACTCGGTCTGCGTCAATCTCGATGATCGAGCTTGGGTCAACCGCAATTCTTGGCTCCCGGTGCCGTTGTCGGCGCCGTCTCTGGAGCACAATGTTGGTCGGTTCAGCTTCCAAAGAGAGCTGTCCTTGCAGGGCGGACTCAAGCTTGTGAGCGAGCGCAAGCCATTGTTCGCGAGGAGCCGGCTCGAGACTACCGAGTGAGCAGATGGTGCGCTGACGTGGTCCTTTGGGAGTTTGTACGGACTCGACGAGAAGGTGATTGGTGTAGGTCTTACCCTTATAAACCCGACTGCTCTTGCGGATGTACATTGACCACTATAGTAACTGACTAGACCTAACTTTATCAAGAAAAATCTTCTACTCATTAGTCACTATTTTGCCGATCCACGGGTCTGCCACATTAGAATTCAAAGACTTACGACTCCTGAATCCCTAAAATCATCAAAAGACCGGCGAAGTTGGGCTAATAGCGAAGTACTCGGATTTGCCGGAGGCTTCGCCGTGAGGAACAGGGTCAAACGGGCAGCTCGAAGCAGAAACAACCCGATTCGCACCTCGATCCTGGAGCTGATCGAAATTCTGGGGGAGCTGACTTCCGACGACAGGCTGGTGGTTGCGGCCGCGCGGCACATCTTGACCTCGTGCCGGGCTATGGCACGGAGAGCACCTCGCAATTCTCCAAGTGTCCCGGGCGGCCCCCATGCCGTTCACCCAGCGCTTGCCGAATCCGGCTACGGCAGTCTGCCGCGTGCGGCAATCTCTGAAGACTTTCGCGGGCGCCGATCGCAATCGGGATGAAGGGGCGTCAACCAAAGAAGGCTCGAGGCAAGCCGGTCCAGGACTCGCTCACCTGCAGGAGCGCCACCTCGCTTATCGCGGAATACCTGAGTGCGGAGCTGGATCCCGGACGCGAAACGGTTTTCGAGGAGCATCTGCGCGCCTGCCCCGATTGCCTCGCGTTTCTCAAGACGTACAAGAAAACCATCGAGCTTACCCGGTCTTTCCTCGCCGCCGAGCCAGCGGAGTTGACTCTCCAAGGGATTCGGTCAGTGCTTCGGGGAAAAACACCCGCCCGGAAGGGGACTTACTGAGCGCGCGCAGGCTTTTTAATGCCGAGCTTTTCCATGCGCGAACGCAGCGTGCTTGGGTTGATGCCAAGGATGCCGGCGGCGCCGCGGCTGCCGTGAATGACCCAGTTCGTTTCCGCAAGAGCGCGCAGGATGTGAGCGCGCTCCACATCTTCCAGAGTCTGCACCTTCTCGCTTTCCAAACTAGGTTCGAGGCCCAGCATCGAATCGTCGATCCGAATCACGCGCCCCTCGGCGACAACGACCGCGCGTTCGATCAAATTCTGCAATTCCCGAACGTTTCCCGGCCAAGAATAGTTTGTTAGTCGATCCATGGTGTCCTTGGAGACGCCGTCGATCTGCTTGCCGAGCTTTTTGGCAAACCGGCTGAGGAAAAAATTGACCAGGAGCGGGATATCCGACCTGCGTTCTCGCAATGCGGGCACCGTGATAGGAAAAACGTTCAGCCGGTAAAAGAGGTCAGAGCGAAACGCCCCGCTCTTAACGGCCTGTCTTAGATCGCGGTTGGTCGCCGCAATAATGCGCACGTTGACTTTGATCGCTTTGCTGCTTCCGACGCGCTCGATCTCGCCTTCCTGCAATACCCGAAGAAGCTTTGTTTGCACCTCCAGCGCGAGTTCCCCGACTTCGTCCAAAAAAATCGTTCCACCGTCGGCCAGCTCGAAGCGTCCGACGCGCTGCTGGAACGCTCCGGTAAAGGCTCCCTTTTCGTGCCCAAACAGCTCGCTTTCAACCAAGCCTGTGGGAATAGCGCCGCAATTAACTTTGACGAGAGGCCGTTCCTTGCGCGGGCTCAAGTTGTGAATAGCCCGCGCAAGCAGTTCTTTTCCCGTACCCGTCTCGCCCTGGATCAAGACGGTGGCCTCGGTTGGAGCCACCTGCTCGACCTTGCGCAACAACTGCCTAAGCAGGCTGCTTTGGCCGATGATCTCTTCGAAGTTATGCTCCGTCTTGATCTCTTCCTGCAGGTAGACATTTTCCGCCGCGAGCCGATCGCGCAGCCGCCGAACCTCCTCGTGAGCGAGGCAGTCGTCCAGCGCTACGGCCACAGCGCTAGCCATCTTTTCAAGCCAAGCTTGTGGCAAGCCGCCGTAGGCTCCCTTCGTGGCCGCCATGCAGAACAAAACTCCGTGGCAGATCTCTCCGGTTAGCAGCGGGATCGCGCAAAGCGATTCCATGCCCTCGCGGGTCATTACCTCGAACGTCGCCGGAAAATGTTCCTGCAACTCTTCCCGAGAAGCCGCAACAACCCACCGGCGGTTCCGGATCACCCAGTCGCATGCGGTTCCTGCCGCAGGGAGGACATGCAGCTCTGTGGGCTGCGGGAGTCTCCCGCGCGGCGTCAGCAGGTGCCCCTGCAGTTTGTCTTCCCCGAGGGGAAGCTCGATCCCGAATCGGTCAGTCTGCAACACGTTTTGTAGGCAACCCGCCAAAGCGCCAAACAGCGCGTCGCGCTCGAGATGTCGCCCGATGGCGCGGTTGACTTCAACGAGAGCGCCAAGTTCTCCGCTTAAGCGGCGCAGATCATCGTAGGATTGCATGTTCTCGATGGCGATTGCGATTTGGTTTGCCACTTCCATGAGGAAGTTTGCGTCAGCCGCGCCGTATTGGAATCTCTTGAGGCTTCCCAGGGTAATGGCTCCGATGGTTTTTCCACGGATGATGAGGGGGAGCGCGCACAGTGAGCGAAAACCGTGCCCGTAGGCGCGTTCCTCTGAACCACTTCGGCGCTCTGCTTCGAGGTCGCCACACACGACGGGCCTTTGCTCCGAGAAAGCTCGCCCCACCGGACTATCCCGAAGGTCCAGAGCTCGGCCAATAGGGGAATAGTCGTTGCGTTGGTACGGTCCGGCGTAGGTGACGATCCGCAAAGTGTCTGATTCAGGTTCATAGAGGCTGAGCGCCATGCGATCAAAGGGAATAACTCCGGTGAGCGCATCGGAAATGGCGGAGAAGAGCTCTTCGCGCGTCAGTTTCGTAATGATGGCGTTGTTGATGTCGAGCAGAGCGCGCAGGCGCTGCTCGCTCCTTCTCAAGGCGTCCTCGGCGCGTTTGCGCTCCAGTTCCACGCCGGCGCGTGCCGCGAAAATTCGCATGACCGGAAGGTGACGCTGCATGTCGTTAGCGGGCCGGTCATCCATGACCGCGAGATGTCCGAGAATTTCTCCGTTTGACCCGCGCAGCGGAACTCCCAAATAACTTTCAGCGCCGAGGTCAGCCAGGATTTTGTCCTCAGGAAACAACGATTGGAGACGCTCGGGATAGCAACACATGTCGCCCCCAACAACCCGTTCGCACGGGGTGCCGCGGAGCGAAAAGCTGATATCATCGCCGAACGATTCTCCGGCCCAGAAAGCCATCGTTTGGACCGCGGTCTTGGTCTCGTCTGTGCATTCCGCGATGAACGCGTAACGAGCCTGCAGTGCCTCGGCTAGATGTCGGACAAGCGAACGAAAAAAATCGCTTCCCGTAACCGCGGCAGTTGCCTCCGTAATAATTCGTAGCGTCTCCTCGGCGCTGCCCACGCGTCCACTATCCAGCGCGCTTGCGGCGTCAGTCTTGACCATGGTTCGACCTCGGGTGAATTGAAAGGCACGCTCACGTTATCGGCTCTCGCGATATTTCGCAACTGTTGCGACATTCCGCAAGTTTCCCCAGAAGCTGGAGAATCTCGGTTCGCCGGAAATGAGCGCCAGTTCAGTCACTTAGGCCATGGGTCACGGGCTGGTATACAACTTGCCATTACAGGACGGCATGGAGACCACGAGCAAATGCTACGAATCACAAAAACTTTCGACGATGAAAGAGTGGCGCGACTCCGGCTGGACGGTAGAGTCGATGAGTCAGTCTTATCCGAACTGGAACAGAGTCTTCTGGAGCATAAGAACAAGAGAGGCAAAGCAATCACGCTCGATTTTTCGGGGGTCGTGTTCGTCGATGATGCCGGCGTGAAACTTCTCAGAAAGATGAAGCGTAAAAAGGTCAAGATCGCTAACTGCTCGCTCTTCATCAAGACCCTGATCGGCGATTTAGCCGAGGAGGAAGTTAAAAATGGAAAGTCAATTTGAATTGGCGCCGGCGGAAGAAAGAGAAATTCGCAGCGGGCAGCGCCGCGTCCGTTCTCTCACGAGAGAAGGCTTTCAGCATGGCAAGACTGGCGAGAAAGCTCTTAGTGATGAAGGCGCACTGATTCGCGCGATCGGCCATGGAGACGAGCACGCGTTCGAGGCCCTGTTCCGCCGCTACTCTAGAAAAGTTTTTCAGATTGCCTACCGCCTGATAGGCTGCCAGGATGAAGCGGAAGAAGCAGTCCAGGAAGTCTTTCTTACGATTTTTCAGAAGGCGAAGACATTTAGGGGAGAGTGCCAGTTTTCCACCTGGCTTTATCGGCTGGCCGTAAACGCGGCTCTTTCCCGGCTGCGCAAACAGAAGCGCAGGAAGGAAGTTTCCTACGAAGATTTTCTGCCCCAGTTTCAGCAAGACGGCCACCACAAGGCTCGTCCGGTTATCGACTGGTCTTCCGATGCGGATGAATCCGCCGCCAGTGAGAACTTGCGGGACGCGCTAAGAAACGCGGTGAGCGAACTCAAGCCGGTGGATCGAGCCGTGATTGTCCTGAGCGATATTCAGGGGCTCTCGGACCAAGAGATCGCCGAGTCGCTCAAGCTGACCGTGAGCGCAGTCAAGACGAGGCTTCACCGCGCGCGCCTGTTCTTGCGCGGCAAGCTGGCGGTCCATCTGGGATATTCCGCCGCATAAAAACGGCAAAGAGCAGAGCGCAAGGCGCTGAGCTCCGACACCGTCTGCTCTTTGCTCCCGCGCTGGACGTGTTTTGTCGCGCATCTTGGCGCGTTGCAGCGGCATCTAAAATCACATGATTAGTTCCCTTACCCGTCACTGGCCCGAATATTTGATCGAAGCCGCCGGTCTTGCGCTCTTCATGATCTCCGCCTGTCTTTTCGGAACTCTCATCGAGCATCCATCTTCACCCGTCCGCCAGGCGATAGCGGACCCGCTGGTGCGTCGGGTCCTGATGGGCGCCGCCATGGGAATGACAGCAATCAGCATCATCTACTCGCCATGGGGCAAGCAGTCGGGCGCGCACATCAATCCTTCCGTCACGTTGACCTTCTTTCGCCTGGGCAAAGTGAAGCTGTGGGACGCGGGTTTCTACATGGTTGCGCAGTTTTTGGGGGCGATTTTCGGAGTCGCAGCCGCGGCATTGTTTCTAGGCGATCTGCTCAGCGACCCGCACGTTAACTATGTCGCAACCTTGCCGGGCAAATACGGAATAGGCGCTGCTTTCACCGGGGAGCTCGTGATTTCCTTCATTCTGATGACTGTCGTTCTCCACGTTTCCAACAACCCGGGCCTGCACCGGTTCACAGGTCTCTGCGCGGGTTTTCTGGTCGCGAACTACATTGCGTTTGAAGCGCCGATTTCGGGGATGAGCATGAATCCGGCGCGAACTTTGGGGTCGGCTTTCGCGGGCCAGATATGGACGGCCGTTTGGCTTTATTTTATCGCGCCGGCAATGGGCATGCTGCTGGCCGCGGAAGTTTATGTGCGCGTCAACGGGCGCCAGAGCGTCGGATGCGCAAAGCTCCACCATGAAAACAGCAAGCGCTGCATCTTCTGCGGCAAGCTGGCCGCCGAGGTCCGCACGCTAGAGGCGGCGCTCACGCAGCAGATGCCGTAATTTCGTAATGGTCGTCGATCCCAGCAGACTCTTCGCTCGCGCGCAGAGTGACACTTCCCGCCGGTCATCCTGAGTGAAACAAAGGATCTCCAATCGCGTGTTCGTTTTTACTGGCGGGCCCGCGTCTTTTTTTGCCGACCGCACATCTAAGCCATAACGACCCAGAACTGGGACAGGGCCAGCATCCCAAAAAAGCAACTTGCCGGCAACGCGGATTTAACGATCGAGCGGTAGAGATCTATTAAAGGAGCCAACAGGAAGCGAGGATTTCTTCATGTGCGATCGGTCAGGCATCAATAGTAATGATCTACAAAGGGCCTCGGTCAAAACCGACGAGTGGGCAGTTGTTCTTGCAGGCGGGGACGGAACCAGGCTTCGCTCTTTGACGCGCAGGATCGCCGGGGATGAGCGGCCGAAACAGTTTTGCTCTATTCTCGGCGGCGAGTCTCTACTCGAGCAGACGACCCGCCGGGTCGCGCTGGCGATTGCGCCCCAGCGGACGCTTTACGTCGTGAACCGGGCGCACGAGCGGTTCTATGCGCCGCTTCTTTCCGACTTGCCGCCGCGGAATCTCGTCGTGCAGCCGCGCAACCGTGGCACGACGCCAGCCATACTGTATTCTCTGCTTGGAATCGCAGTTGCCGATGACGACGCGCTAGTCGCTCTTTTTCCTTCCGACCATTACATCTCCGACGATCAAAAATTTATGGATCATGTGAGGGCGGCGTTCGATGCGGTGCGCGCGCGGCGCGAGCTAACGGTGCTGCTCGGGATGCGGGCAGAAAGTCCCGAGGTTGCATACGGCTGGATTGAGCCCGCGGGCGCTCTGCTGCCGCGGGAAGAGCCCGCGCTGATGAAAGTTCGCCGGTTCTGGGAGAAGCCCGACTATGCGCTCGCCAAAGTGCTTCAAGCGCGCGGCTGCCTGTGGAACAGCTTCGTGACGGTCGCCTCCGTCAGCGGCCTTCTTGAAACCATCGCGCGCGCGGCGCCGGCCGTCTATCGAGAATTCGCCCAGGCGCGCTCTTGTCTTGGCTCCGGCAGGGAAGGCGAGGCTATCGAACAGCTCTACGGCCGTATCGGGGAGTCAAACTTCTCGAACGAGGTGCTGGCGCTGCGACCCGACCGGCTCGCCGTGCTCGCGGTCAGTGGATTAAGGTGGAACGATCTCGGAGAGCCGCGCCGCGTGCTGGCTTCTCTGGGCCTGGCCGGAATGCGCCCGCATTGGGTCGATGCCGCAAGCGCGCAGCCGGCATAAGCCGAGCGCAGAATGGAATCGCCAACTTTTGTCCGACGGGTCCTTGCTCTTAGACAGGTCAGCGCTCGGAATTCACTGGATGTAGGCTCTTCGACTCTTTGAACTTTCAACCTTTCATCCTCTCTTTGTTCGCCCTTACATCCTTCTCTGGGCCGCGAGACTCTAAGCCTTTACGGGGGAAGCTATATGAAAGCAATTGCCGTTTACCCTGCGATGCGGGAAGTCAAACTCATCGAGCACGAGCCGCCAGCAATCGCCGCTCCGAATCATGTTAAGCTGCGCATGATCGAGGCGGGCGTCTGCGGCACGGATAAGGAGATCTGCGCCTTTCAGTATGGGACGCCGCCGTTGAATTACGATTACCTCGTGATTGGGCACGAATCCTTGGGCGAAGTCATAGAGGCGGGCGCTGCGGTCACCCGCGTGAAGCCGGGCGATCTTGTCGTGCCGATGGTGCGGCGGCCCTGCCCACACAAGCATTGCATGGCGTGCCAGTCGAACCGCCAGGATTTTTGTTTCACCGGCGATTTCCGAGAGCGGGGAATCAAGGAAGCGCACGGTTTCATGACGGAGTTTGTTGTCGATGACGAAAAGTATATGAACGTCGTCCCGAAAGAGCTACGGGACGTGGCGGTACTCGTTGAGCCGCTGACGATCGCGGAAAAAGCGCTGACGCAGGTCTGGGAGGTGCAGCAGCGCTTGCCGTGGAGCTGTCCGGTCGAGCCCGGCAAAGCGCAGGCGCATTGTCACCGCGCCGTCGTGCTGGGCGCGGGCCCGGTCGGGCTCCTGGGCGCTATGGCTTTGGTCAATTACGATTTCGACACGTATGTCTACTCGCGCGAACCCGTGCCCAATCCCAAGTCCGATCTACTCGAATCGATCGGGGCCAAGTACGTCTCCGCCGAGACCGATTCCCTCGAAAAGCTCGCCGAGCGTGTGGGGAACATCGATCTCGTTTATGAGGCTACGGGAGCGTCTCGCCTCGCGTTTGACATGATGAAGTATCTCGGCACGAACGGCATTTTTGTTTTTACCGGAGTTCCTGGACGAAAAGCGCCAGTCGAAGTGGATACCGATCTCATGATGCGCAACCTGGTGCTCAAGAATCAGGTTGTTTTCGGCACCGTCAACGCCGGGCGAGATTCTTTCGAGAATTCCGTCCGCGATCTCGGGATCTTCGTGAAGCGCTGGCCTGACGCCGTGAGGGCGCTGATTACCGGGCGCTTTCCGATGGAGGCCCATCGAGATCTTCTTCTCGGACGCGCCGAGGGAATCAAGAATGTCATCAAGCTCAGATAGCGCAGCGGAGTGGCTTGAAACCGACGGCCTCGGCGGCTTCGCCTCGGGAACCGTAAGCGGAATCAGAACGCGCCGCTACCATGCTCTGCTTTTGGCCGCGCTGACGCCGCCCACCGGCCGCTTTGTGCTGGTGAATGGGTTCGACGCCTGGGTCCAGACGCCGGCGGGGTCGTTTTCTCTCACGTCGCATTTCTATGCTCCCGACGTGGTTCACCCCGACGGCGCAACCCGGATCAAAACTTTTGTGCCGGAGCCCTGGCCGCGCTGGATCTACCGGCTGGACGATGGCGCGGAGATCGAGCAGGAGCTTTTCGTGAGAAACGGCGCTCCGCTAGTCGCGCTCCGATGGCGGCTCATCAGCCCGAGAGACAACGTCAGGCTTTCCGCGAGACCGTTTCTTTCCGGGCGCGACTACCACTCACTGCATCACGAAAATCCCGCTTTCCGCTTCGATGCCGAGGTTGACGGCGACCATGTCACGTGGCGCCCGTACGACGGGCTGCCGGCAATCGCGAGCGCCGCCAACGCGCGCTACACGCCGCAGCCGGACTGGTACCGGAACTTTCTTTATGAAGAAGAGCGCGCCCGCGGCCTTGATTGCGTCGAGGATCTCGCGTCGCCGGGAATTTTCAACTGGGATCTCTCACGCGGGGATGCGGTTTGGTTAATTGGCACTGCCGGCGAACTTCACGGCTCGTCGCCCGACGGAGGTTCGACGCTCGAGCGCTTTCGCGAGCTACGCGCCGCCGAAGAAAAGCGCCGGAAGAAATTTTCGTCGCCGCTCGAGCGCGCCGCCGATGCCTACATGGTCCGGCGCGGGGAGGGCAAAACGATTGTCGCAGGGTACCCGTGGTTTACGGATTGGGGCCGCGACACTTTCATCGCGCTTCGCGGGCTTTGCCTTGCCACCGGGCGGCTCGCGGACGCGCGCGACATTCTCGTTCAGTGGGCAGGCGCCGTTTCGGACGGCATGCTGCCGAACCGGTTTCCCGACCGCGGCGCTGAGCCCGAGTTCAACTCTGTCGATGCATCGCTCTGGTACGTCATCGTCGTGCACGAATTTCTCGCGCTGGCCGGCGAGCGAAAATTCAAGCTGAGCTCGACCGATCGCCGCGCGCTCGAAGCGGCGATCGAGAAGATCCTTTCCGGGTATGCTCATGGAACGCGCTACAAGATTCGCATGGACGATGACGGCCTCCTGGCGGCCGGTGAGCCGGGCGTGCAGCTCACCTGGATGGACGCAAAAATTGGCGATTGGGTTGTGACGCCGCGCATCGGCAAGCCCGTTGAAATTCAGGCTCTCTGGCTAAATAGCCTTTGGATCGGAGCGCAGCATTCCGAACGCTGGCTGCCCATCTATGAGCGCGCGCTCGAATCGTTTCAAAGACGGTTTTGGAACGAAGAGCGTAGCTGTCTTTTCGACGTCGTCGATGTGAACCACGAACGAGGGACGGCGGACCCGAGTTTACGTCCAAATCAAATCTTCGCGGTCGGAGGTCTACCCCTTCGGTTGCTTCAGACAGAGCGCGCGCGGAAAGTCGTCGAGACCGTCGAAAAATCTCTCTTGACGCCGACGGGACTGCGCTCGCTTGCGCCGGGAGAACCGGGTTACACGCCGCGTTATATCGGCGGGGTGCGCGAGCGCGACGGCGCTTATCACCAGGGAATCGCCTGGCCGTGGCTTATGGGCGGGTTCGTCGAGGGCTGGCTGCGCGTTCGCGGCGACTCGGTTGAAGCGAAGAGAGAGGCGCGCGAGAAGTTCTTGACTCCTTTCCTGCAGCATCTCGATCAGGCCGGGCTCGGACATGTCTCCGAGATCGCTGATGCGGAACCGCCGTACACCCCGCGCGGCTGTCCTTTTCAGGCGTGGTCGCTGGGCGAGCTGCTCCGGCTCGATCGTTCCGTGCTCGCGTAACGCGAGGCATTCCCAGATCAATCGTGTTTCTGACGGTTGGAACGATTTGGACGGCACAAGCTTTTTGAACTGTTCAAGCTGTTCGAGTCGTTCAACTCCCTCGAGTCGTTCAAGTTCATTCAACACGTTATTCAATTAGGCCCTGTTCCTGCATCCTTTCTCTTTCCATCCGCATCTAAACTGCAAATTCAAAACGCTGCGCCGGAAGATGCGGGCAGCAAAACCAAATACAAGGAGGTCTCAAGATGGATCAGATTCGTAGATTGGGCGCGATGATCGTTGTCGCCGGCGCAGTGCTGTTTGCGATTACGAGCAGCTTCGCCGCCGAGATGCATACGAGCGGACCGTTCAAGGGCGTCAAAGCAAACACGGGGAGAGTGATTCACTCGGTAGAGGGCGGCAAGCAGGTGTTGACCTTGTCGCATGACTTCAAGAATCCCGACGCGCCGGATCCCCACTGGCAGGTGATCGATTCCAAGGGGAACGTCTACATGCTGCAGAAGCTGACGATCAAGGGTGACATGACGAATAAGAAGATCGTTCTGCCGTCGTACATCAAAGATGTCGCCAAAGTGCAGATGTGGTGCGCGTTTGCCGAAACCAATCTCGGCGAGGCGGTCTTTGATAAGCCCATCATGCTGAGCTCGAAGTGAGATTGCCCGGGATGATTCAAGTGTGCCAGCCGGAGAATGAGAGGAGAGCAAAAATGAAACTCCTTAGCAGTTTAGTGGTGTTCTTGTCGGCTTTGGTGGGCGCTACTCACGCCCAGCTTGCCGAAAAAAAGGTTCTTACCTTGGAAGCTGCGGAGAAAGTGGCCGCGGCCGCCGAAGCCGAGGCAAAAAGGAGAAACGCGACGGTTGTCATCGCCGTGGTGGACGATGGGGGCTATCCTGTAATCGTAAAACGGCTGAATGACACGCAGGTCGCGAGCGTAGATGTCGGTATCGGCAAGGCCAGGACCGCGGCGATCTTCAGGCGCTCAACCAAGGTTTTTGAAGATCAAATTCGCTCCGGCCGGACGGCGTCGCTGGTTCTTCCGGGGGCGACGCCGCTTCAGGGCGGCGTGCCGCTGCTTTACGACGGGAAGATCGTCGGGGCGATTGGGGTGAGCGGGAACACGCCGCAAGAAGACGAAGAGATTGCGCTGGCGGGCGCGGCCGCGATCGCCGGCTCGCAAAAAGAGATGCCGAGCAAGATCACTTATTTTCCCGCCAAGCAGGTGAGCCAGGCGTTTGTGAAGGGCATGCCGCTTATCGAGATCGAAAACTACAAGGTGCACGCCAGTCACCGCGATGAGCCTGGAATCGCGGAGATCCACACCCGCGATACCGATATCATCTACGTGCTGGAAGGCGCCGCGATATTTGTCACCGGCGGAACTGCGGTGGAGCCGAAGACGATTGCGCCAGAGGAAATTCGCGGCAAGGAGATCCGTGGCGGCGAGGCGCGCCGGCTTATGAAAGGGGACATCATTATTGTTCCCAACGGCGTACCTCACTGGTTCAAAGAAGTCTCCAGCCCGTTCAACTACTACGTCGTGAAAGTGCGATCCGAGAAGTAGCTGCGAGGAATTGGCTATGAATTTTGCGATTGCTCTCGCCGCTTTGTTGGCGCTGGCCGGCTCGGGCCAGATCGCGCGCGCCCACGATACCTACGTTGGCCGGAAGCCCGAAGCGACTGTCGATCTCGCGACGAAGGAAGGCGTAAGGCTCGTCAAAGGGGAATGGCGCTACAGCGACACCAGGATCATCGAGGTTGATTTCAAGGCGGCCGGTGTAGACGGCCAGCCCACAGGGAAGCCCAACAAGGCCTACGATTTGGAGCCGCATGCAGGTCGCGCGGATTTTGATGATTCAAGATGGGAAGCGATCGACCCTGAGACGTTGCCGCAGCGGCGCTCCGCTGGCCGCCTGGCGTTTAACTGGTATCGCATCAAAGTGACGATTCCCGAGCGCATCGGCAAATTCGATCCCACAGGCTCGACGGTGGTGTTTGAAACGTCGGTCGATGACTACGCTGAGATCTGGGTGGACGGCGAGCTGCCGCGGGCCGCGGGCCAAAGCGGCGGCTCAGTGATCAAGGGGTGGAACGCGAGCAATCGTCTAATTGTTGGCCGCAACGTGAAGCCGGGCCAAAAGATCCAACTGGCGGTCTTCGGCATCAACGGCCCGATTTCCAACCCCCCGACCAATTACATCTACATGCGCTACGCGAAGCTCGAGTTTCACAAAGTGAATGGCGGTCCGTTCGCGGTGACGCCGCACGAGGTCAACGTCGAGGTGATCAGACTCGATCCGGCAATTGACGCGATCGTTCCGCCGAATCCTAAAATTTTCAAGGTCGCTGAAGGCTTTATCTTTACCGAAGGACCCGTTTGGGTGCGCGACGGCAACTATCTGCTATTTAGCGATCCGAATGCGAATAAGATCTACAAATATACCGCCGAGGGGAAGCTCTCGGTCTTTAAGAAACACAGCGGCTACGCCGGAAAAGATATCGCCGAGTACGGCCAGCCCGGCTCCAACGGCCTCGCAGTAGATCGGCACGGAAGACTCACGATCAACGAGCACGGCAACCGCAGGGTCACGCGCCTGGAGAAAGATGGGCGGCTAACGGTCGTCGCCGACCGCTACAACGGGAAGCGGCTCAATAGCCCCAACGACCTCGTGTACCGCTCCGACGGAACGCTCTTTCTAACCGATCCGCCTTTTGGCTTGCCCAAGTTATACGACGATCCACGAAAGGAGCTTCCCCACAGCGGCGTGTACGCTTTGCGTAACGGCACGCTCAAACTCGTCAGCGCGGAGCTCAAAGGCCCGAACGGGATTGCGCTGTCGCCGGACGAGAAGCATCTCTACGTCGGCAACTGGGATCCCGAGAAAAAAGTCGTCATGCGCTACGACGTAGACGCCGAAGGAAACCTGTCGAATGGCAAAATCTTCTTCGATATGACCCCGGCCCCGGGTGAAGACGCGATCGACGGCGTCAACGTGGATCAGCGAGGTAACCTCTATGTTTCCGGGCCCGGCGGGCTATGGATTATTTCGGCCGAAGGAAAACATCTCGGTACGATCGTGCCGCCCAAACATCCGCACAACATGGCCTGGGGCGGGGCAGACGGAAAAACGCTTTACATCACGGCCCGCGATACGCTCTATCGCATGCCGCTCAACATCCCCGGCGTGCGGCCGTGACGGGCGACAAATCTTTGAACGTGGAGAGAGTAATGGAAACCAGGCCGGGAATAGAGGCTCTTAGTTTTTTTTCACCTGAAAGAACTCGGCTGAAGATTTTGAAAAAGCGGAGATAAATTTATCCATGCCGCTTATAACCTTGTTCCGCTTTTTCAGAATGCCGGCTTTTCCGTTCAGCGTATTGCTGCTCACGTCTTTCTTTTCTCTTCAGCCGGAGCAGCGTACGATCTTGCTCAAAGCGGGTTCGGAGATTGTCCGACTGGATGCGCGTCTGGATCGGATAGTCCCGCCGAACGCGGTAGTGGAAAAAATTGCGGATGGATTTCGCTGGGTCGAAGGTCCGGTGTGGAATCGGAAAGAAGGTTATCTACTCTTTTCGGACATTCCGAACAACGCGGTCTACAAGTGGGAAGAAGGGAAGGGCGTTAGTCTCTTTCTCAAGCCCAGCGGTTACAGCGGGACGGCTCCGTTTGACGGAAAGGAGCCTGGCTCGAACGGTCTCACGTTGGATCGCGCGGGGAGACTCGTGCTGGCGCAACACGGAGATCGGCGCATCGCGCGCCGTGAGTTTGATGGGCGGATCACCGTGTTGGTTGATCGTTATCAAGGAAAGCGTCTGAACAGCCCGAATGATCTCGTCTACAAGTCAAACGGCGATCTTTATTTTACCGATCCACCTTTTGGGCTGGCGAAAACTTTTGACGATCCCGCCAAAGAGCTTCCTTTCCAGGGGGTCTACAGACTTTCGGCGAGCGGAAAGCTTACGCTTCTCATCGGCGACATCAAAGCGCCGAACGGGATCGGGTTCTCGCCGGACGAAAAGCGACTCTACGTGAGCGACGTCGATTTCGATCGCGCCGCCTGGCGCGTCTATGATGTGACCGAAGACGGGAGCGTCACCAATGGCCGCGTTTTCGCTGAAGCGAGCAAATGGAAAAGGGCGCCGTTTTTTGGCCCCGACGGTTTTAAGCTCGACCAGCACGGAAACCTCTTCGGCGCGCGGCCCGGGGGCGTCAGCATCTTCGCTCCGGATGGGACCCACCTCGGCAGCATCGAGACCGGCATGCCCGCCTCAAACGTTGCCTGGGGCGATGAAGGCTCGGCGCTCTACATCACCGGCGGGACGGCGCTTTACCGGATTAGGCTCCGCACCAAAGGGGCGGGGTTCTAGCCCGTCAGGCCCTGACGGCCGATACGGCTAGCCTTCGCCGAGGACCTCCTTCATGACCTCCGCGAAGTCCGCAAGGGCTCGAGCACCGTCGCCAACGAACGTTGACGCGTGCATCGTCGCCAAGGTGCGCGGCTTGAGCGCTGCCAGCCGTTGGAGCGTCCGCTCCGTGTAGGGCGTATAGGGCAAATAGTTCGCAAACGGCCCCTGCTGATATTCGAGGAGCGTCTGTTTGAACCGGCCCACTACATCCGCGCCGGTCGAGGGCTCCACGTTTCCGCTTTGATGGAACAGATCGGAACACAACAGCGTCCGCCCTGTCTCCTCGAACATCAGGCTCGCTTCCCAGCAGTGCGGCACATGCGGCGTTTGCAGCAGGCGAAAACGGTACTTCCCGGTACAAAGCTGTTCCCCGTCGGCCAGCGCCTGCGCTGGACGGCGGGCTATCACATCGTCGACGCTCACGAGTTTGGCGACCAGGGTGCAGACGGCGGTTGCCAGAGGCGCAAGCGCCTGCCATTCGGTCAGCGCGCCGCATTCGTCGGCCTCAAAGTGGCTGAAGCCGATCCACCGGATGGTATCCGGCGGTACCAGCTTCGCCACGGCTTCGCGGACGATCGGAAACAGCGCCTTCATGCCGGTGTGATAGAGCAGCGGCTGCTCGTCACGCACGAGAAACTGATTAAACTGCAGGTTGATCTCCGAAATGAACGTCGAGATGCGATAGATGTCAGGGGCGATTTCCGTGATCTGCGTCAATTTCTCCTCGCTTTTTTGAACCTATACGGAACCCGTAGGCTAGCAGAGTTTTTAATCGATAGCCACTTGAGGCTGTTTTTAAAAAACGCGCGCTCGCGCGACTCTTGAAAACCGCAAGCGGCTATAATAGCGGTCGCTATGGTAACCGAGAAAAGCTATGCACGAAAAAACATGGAGGTGAGCTATGAACGTTAAGGTTTCCAGCGCTGCCGCGATCTTTTTGTGCCTCGCGGCATGGACCTCTCCCAAGCCTGGAGCGGCTCAGACCGCCTCACTTTCGAAGGCGAAGGCGGAAGCGGAGGCGAAGGGCTACATCTTTGAGACCAGCCACGACGCGATCGTGGCGAAGGCGAAGAAGGAAGGAAAGGTGGTGGTTTTTAGCTCCCAAGACGATGCGGCGATCCGCGCCACGGCGGAGGCTTTCCGAAAGAAATATCCTTTTATTGATGTGAAGGCGACTGAAATCGCCGGTACGGATACGTACAAGCGGATGGTCCAAGAGCTGGCGCTCGGAAAAACGACGGAATGGGACGTCAATTACGTCGCGTTTGATTTCTACAACGACTATCTCCCGCACCAGAAAAAATTTGACATCCTCGGCATGGCCAAACACGGCGTGCTCCGCATCCCCGTCGAGATGATCGACCCGGTCAACCGGCACATCGTCGTTCTGCAGACGAATATAGGGGTCCTCGCTTACAATAAAAAGCTCGTCTCGGAAAACACGCTGCCCGCAACGTTCGAGGACATGCTCAAGCCCGAATACAAGGGGAGAAAATTTTCGACCGATATTCGGCCGCGGGCCATTGCCGCGCTCGTGCCCGCTTGGGGCTTGGAGAAGGTCGTCGCCTACGCCAAAAGGCTCGCGGCCCAAGAGCCTATCTGGAATCGCGGAGACTCGCGCACGCTGCCGCAGATGGTGGGCGGAGAAGTTCCCATGACTCTGGGCATGAATTACAAAAGCTTCCTGAGGTTCAAACCGAAGGATGTTCAGGATGTCTTGGGCGCGAAGATTTTGGAGCCGGTGCCGGTTAGGCTGACGGAGGCGGAGGGCGTCTCAGCCACGGCGCAAAATCCCTACGCGGGGCTTCTGTGGCTTGAGTTTCAGGCCAGCCCGGAAGGTCAAGCAATTTTGGATAAGGTGGACCTTGCGGCATCGCACTTAACTCCGGGAACGTTTCACGAAAAAGCTACAAGGGGCAAAAAGCTTTCCGTGTTGGGCTGGGAACATTACCCAAAGATGGGCAAGTACGAGGAGGAGATCGTGAAAGCCTACGGCTTTCCGCGAGCGGACAAGTGAGGTCCAAATCGTGCACGGGCCTTCCGTTAAGCTTCGAGGAAGCTCAGACCTGTCCTGAGCTCGCCGAAGGAGTGGAGTGGAAGGCGCGGAGATTGCGGTCGGCTCGATTGCCGGCGCTACGCTTTGCCGCTCTTTGGAATGAACTTAAGCGCGACGCCGTTGTTGCACCAGCGCTGCCCGGTCGGCGGCGGGCCGTCGTCAAACACGTGGCCGTGATGGCCGCCGCAGCGGATGCAGTGGTACTCCGTGCGCGGTAAGATGAGTTTATAGTCCGTGCTCGTGCCGAACACCCCCGGGATCGTGGTGAAGAAGCTCGGCCAGCCGGTGCCGCTATCGTATTTCATCTCGGAGGTAAAAAGCGGGAGATTGCAGCCGGCGCAGACAAAAACTCCCGGCCGCTTTTCGTTGTTCAGCGGGCTGGAGCCGGGGCGCTCGGTTCCTTCCTCGCGGAGCACGTGAAACTGCATGGGATCGAGCCGCTTGCGCCACTCGTCCTCGGAGAGCTTGAGCGGTTCGGCTGGCGAGGGAACCTTGACGCCCTCGGCAAGTAACGCCTTCCAGTTTTTCTGCAACGCCTCGATATCTTTCATCGTTAACACCTGAGCGGCAACGCCGCGTCCTTTTGCGAAATTCCAAACGCCCGCCGACAGTAGGCCGGCGAGAAACTGCCGCCGCGTGACCGAGCGGCCTTTTGCCGCACAGGGGAATTTGGCAAGTCTCTTCAACGCTTAAAACCGCATTGAGTCTACTGCTCCGGCTACCGGTTGTAAAGAAAGCCGCCGCGCGCCGCGGCTGGTCAGTGACAGATCTGACATGACGAGCACCGAGTTTCTGACATTTTCGCGCTGTAGTTCTTCGCTCTTTAAAAACGACAGCGACCGAGCCTGTGGCGTTATCAGGCGAGCCGCGGTGTTCATCGTCCGGTGGAATGGATGTTCGGGCTTTCCGTCATAACGGCACGCCTCTTGCGTTTCACCGAGGACGGCCGGGTCGCGCGCTAGGGAAATTTTCTTGGTCGCCAGTTGCGTTCGTGCTAAAAGGGCCGGAGCCGTCATCGAGGATTTAAGTTTTGCGCCTGCTGAAAGCGTGTTTGTTTTTTTTCTTCCTTTTTGGAACAGCATCGGCGGAGCTCCTGCTCACTCCCGATGACCCGGCCGCGATTCTTTTCGAGCGCCCGTTCCTATCGCTCGCTCCCTACGCCGGCGGTGAAGCGGCTCCCCAAGCTCTTTCATTGCCGACGACCAAGTCCTTTTCTTTGGACCTGGGATTTACCCCGATAAATTTCAAGACGTTGTATCTGGAGCGGCGCGAGGAACTCGGCGCGGAGCGCGAATTTTCCACCCGGGCGGGCCTCAGGCGCTATTTTGACGTTCTCGCCACGACCTCCTATTTCGATGGGAAGCTGATCGCCGAGGGCGAATTTGCGTCGAGCATGTCGGGAAAAGCCCCGCAGGCGGGAGAAGAGCCGCACATGTTGCGGCTCGGCGTCAAAGGGCGCTGGAACGGCATTAGCTACGGCGGCGAGTACAGCGCGATCGGCACCGGCTTCGTTTCTCTTGCGGGCGAGCGCTTTAACCTCGATCGCGATGACGCGCGTATCTGGGCGGAGCGGAGCTTTGAATCCTGGCGGTTTCGCGGAAGCCTCGGCGAGTTGCGGCAGAGAGACAGGGCCACGAATGAGCTTACGCTCACGAGAAAGGGCGGCGCCGCTGCTTATTTCGACAAGGGCAACTGGAGCGCCACGTTTTCGGCAAGTTATCTCTCGGCCGCCCGAGGGCCGAACCTGGACGTAAAGTCGTCGGCTCTGGCGAATGCGCTTTCGGTCGCCTACCGGCCGACCAAAATCCTTACCATCGTGCCCAAAGTAAGCCTCACGGATGAATGGGACGAGAGCACGGGCGGCCGAACCGACACTCCTGAGGCGTCGGTGGTGCTGCAGTGGAATCCGGCGGGCGATCTCCAGCTAAACGGCCTGGTTTCCTACGCCAGGGCGATGAGCAAGGACATCTTCAAGGATAACTCGGTGGTAAACACCCGGGCGTCGCTGAATTGGCGAATCGGCCGGCCTGTTTCCGCCGAACAGTTTCTTTCGCTAAAGCTCGAGTACCGCAACGAAAGTCGCTTTCACCATCCAGCCGACCCTCTCCGGAAGCTGACAGCGCTGATTTCGTTCAAGATCGTCGGCTTCTAGTGTCCTGAGTTAGAAATCGCCATACATGCCTGCCGTCGTTCCGGCCGAGCGGGCGATGGCACGCGAGAGCTTCAATCCGGGGAGTAGAAGAAGAATCTGGGTTCCCGCTTTCGCGGGAACGACGAAACCGGGCGGACGAATTTGGCACGGGATTTTTGCTACAGGACGCTAGTTCGTCAGCGCAAACGAGCTCTGCCGGGGCCCTTTGCCGTAGCCGCAATTGACATTGTCGACCATTGGTCGATACTTGAACGCATGAAGCCGGAGTTTGTCTCTGTCAAGCAGGCCTACTTGTCGGCCGTCGGCAGCCGCGTCGGCTTGCGCGGTTGGGTGCGATCGCGAAGGGATTCCAAAGGCGTGACTTTCATCGAGTTGAACGACGGGTCACGCTTCAAAAGCATGCAGCTTGTGGTCGAGGCGGGCGCGGTGCCCGAAGAGATTCTCCGGCAAGTCACGACGGGCAGCAGCATCGCGGCGACCGGTCTGCTCGTGGAGTCTCCGGCCAAGGGCCAGCCGGTGGAGCTCAAAGTCGACTGCCTCCATGTGTACGGGACCGCAGATCCCGCGACCTATCCGCTGCAAAAGAAGGGGCACTCTTTTGAGTTTCTGCGCGAGATCGCACACCTGCGCGTGCGGAGCAACACTTTCGGCGCCGCCTTCCGCGTGCGCAACGCTCTGGCTCGGGCCGTTCATACTTTTTTCCAGGAGAGGGACTTTCTCTACGTTCAGACGCCGATCATCACAACTTCCGACTGCGAAGGAGCCGGGGCGATGTTTGCCGTGACCTCGCTCGACCTAAGGGACGTTCCGCTGACGCCCGACGGCGCCGTCGACTGGGCGCGGGATTTCTTCGGCCGGCCGGCGTATCTCACGGTGAGCGGCCAGCTCGAAGCCGAGATCTGCGCGCTTGCGTTCAGCAAGGTTTATACTTTCGGGCCGACGTTTCGCGCCGAGAACAGCAACACGCCGCGCCATCTCGCGGAATTCTGGATGATCGAGCCGGAGATGGCTTTCTACGAGTTGGAAGACAACATGCGTTTGGCCGAAGAGTTTCTGCAATTCATCATTCGCTACGTCTTGGAGAACTGCCGCGAAGATCTGGAGTTCTTCGCCGAGCGCGTGGAAAAGAACGTCTTGCGCACGCTCGAGCACGTCGCCGAGTCCAAGTTCGCGCATGTGTCCTACACGGATGCGATCCGGGCGCTCCAAGACGCGGGCAGGCGATGGGAATTCCCGCCAGAGTGGGGTAGAGACCTGCAGACCGAGCACGAGCGCTTTCTATCCGAAGAGGTGTTCAAGAAGCCGGTGATCGTGACCGACTACCCCAAAGAGATCAAGGCCTTTTATATGCGGCTCAACGACGATGAGCGCACCGTGCGGGCGATGGACGTGCTCGTCCCGCGAGTCGGCGAAATCATCGGCGGAAGCCAGCGCGAGGACCGCTACGAAGTCTTGCTCCGGCGGCTGCGCGAGGCGGGCCTCGACGAGCGCGCGTATTGGTGGTACCTGGATCTGCGCCGTTTCGGCTCCGTGCCCCACTCCGGCTTTGGGCTCGGCCTCGAGCGCATGATGATGTATGTTACCGGCCTCAAGAACATTCGCGACGTAATTCCCTTTCCGCGCACGCCCGGGAACGCCGAATTCTGATCTCGGGTTGCGCTTCGTCGCCGGTTCTGACATCCGTGTTGTTTTCGCTTGCTCTGGGGTCGATCTCTTGCGAGCTGGATCCGGCATATTCTACGGGTGGTGGATGGTCGCGGCGGCCGCCGCGCTCCGTGTTCTCGGCAGCGGTCTGCACAGCTTTGGCTTCACGGTCTTTTTTCTTCCCCTGAGCCAAGACCTGGGATTGAGCCGCACGGCAACTTCGCTCGCGTTTTCTCTGGCGCGCGCGGAAGGCGCGATCGAAGGCCCCGTGGTGGGACACCTGCTCGATCGTTACGGCCCGCGCCCGGTCATGATGGCGGCGGTCTTGCTGATGGGTGTCGGCTATCTGCTCCTTGCCGGCGTCGACAGCTATCTTGCTTTTCTGACGGTTTACTTGGGCATGATCTCATTGGCTCATTCGGGCGGCTTCATGCACGCGCCGATGACGCTTATGAACACGTGGTTTGTGCGCAAACGCGCACGCGCGATCGCGATCAACAGCGCGGCTTTCAGCCTCGGAGGGGTGCTGATTGCGCCGATTCTCAGCGCCGTGGTGCAAACCTGGGGGTGGCGCTGGGGGGCAACGATTGCCGGGATGGCGTTTCTCGTGATCGGCGTACCGCTTGCAGCCGCGGTCCGCCGCTCTCCCGAAAGCATGGGCCTTTTGCCGGACGGGGATACGGCGGCAAGTCACGGTTCGAAACGTCCCCCGGGGCGGGCGCAGGCGGACGCGACGCTGGGCGAGGCGGTTCGCTCCTTTACGTTTTGGGCGCTCATCGCTGCCGCGGGGGTCCGAAACATGGTCTACCACGGGATCTCCGTTCATTTTATACCGCTCATGGTATGGAAAGGGCTGAGCGAGCAGCAAGCCGGCGTTTTTTTGGGGTCGTTCGCGTTGATGGGGTTTGTCTTTACACTGGTTTTGGGCTGGCTTGCCGACCGCTTTGACAAGCCTCGGATGCTCGGCGCCATTCTTCTGACCGTCGCGGCCGGACTGCTTCTGCCCATTTTTGGAAATTCGCCGCTCGCGCTGTTATGCTTTACGCTTCTATTTTCGACCATGGAGGTTACCTACCCGGTGGGCTGGGCGGTGGTTGGCGACCTCTTCGGCAGGACGCATTTTGCGAAAATACGCGGTTACATGAGCTTCTTCTACATGTGGGGCGGCGTGGCGGGACCCGTTGTGGCGGGCGCGCTCTACGACCGCTGGCAAAGCTACGAACCGCTGCTCTGGGCGCTGATTGGACTGTCGGTCCTGGCCGCAGTCTGCTACGGGGTTACGGTAAAATCGCGGGAAAGAGTCCTTGCGGCCGGGCGCGAACTCAGAGCCTAAGACCCAGCCTGAGCCACATGATGGCCAGCGCGAGGTTACTGAGAAAAAAGAAGAAGAAGCGGACCGGAACTTTGTCGATCGTCAGATGAACCAAGCCGTGGCCTACGCGCAAAACGACGTAACTCCACGCCAGCGAGGCAAACAGCCCGTCGGTTTGATTGGTGACCATAATCGCGAGGCTTACGACATAAAACAGCGGCGGTATCTCGCTTAAGTTGCGCAAGTGATTGCCCGCCTTCAGGACCGCTTCGGAGGGCTCGGCGCCGCGAAAGAGCTCGAAATACTGATGGGTGAGCTCGCCGCGCCGCAGCGCGGACGTTCGGACCTGGACGTTGAGCAACATGACGATCAACGTCCAGATGAACATCGCCAACATGGGATAAAACAAATTGTAGTTTTGCACCGTAAGGATCATGATCGCGCCTCCCTGACTACGCGTTAGCACATGCTGGTTCGGAGATCACGCGCCGTGAGCGGCCTCTCTTCAATGTGAGCGGTAAGATTTCCGCAGAGAGAAAAGCGTTTTTCGGCCGGCGCAAGAATTCGCTCCATGAAGACCGATACGTTCAAGCTTTGCCTTCCCGCGATCGCCATCACCGTGCAAAACAACGCGGCTGCGCTGATTTTACCGCCGTTTCTGCACGACCTGAAATTTCCCGTGGCGGCGATCGGCTCGCTGATGTCGCTCGGGCCCGTGCTGGCGCTTGCATCGCGCCTGCCCACCGGCATGGCCTACAACCGCCGCCGCGCGCGCGTGCTTTTGTCGCTTGCCATCCTCGCGATGGCGGCGTGCAACTTTCTCTACAGCCTGGTCACAAATGCCGTAAGCTTTGGGCTCGTTCACGCCGCGAGCGGCTTCGCGTACGGAGCGAGCACGACGCTGTACATGGCGTTTTACGTGGATTCGCTACCCGCGGATGAGAACCGCAGCCACGCGATGGGTTACTACGTCGGCTCCCTGGCTGTGGGCTACTCCATCGGGAATTTTCTCGCCGGATATCTTGCCGATCGGCTGGGCTACGGGGCGACTTTCTACGCGGCGGCGCTTCTCGCCCTGGCCGCGCTGGTTCTGATCGCGCTCATCAAGAGCCCGCAGACAGGCGCGGCCAGGGAGGAAAGGCAGCGAACCGCGGCGATGGGCCTGCGCCGCTCTCTCAAAACCGCCCTCGAGCCGAACGTGGCCGCCATAGTCACCGTCGCGTTGTTTTTGAACATGCTGCACCAGGTCGGAAATGTTTTTCTGCCCCTGTACGGCCTTTCGATCGGGCTCAGCTTGACGCAGGTCGGGGTCATCCGGGCGCTCTACTCGTTGTGCAACGCCGTAACCCGGCCTCTGAGCGGGCTTGTCGTCCAGCGGCTCGGCCACCGGCGCCTTTCCTACGGCGGTCTGCCGCTTCAGTCGGCGCTGATGATGCTCGTGCCTCTGTTGAGCGATTTTGCGGCTCTGACAGCGCTTTACGTGAGCGCGGGATTCGTGCGCGCGGTCGCGCTCGTGAGCAATGCCGTGGGCCTGGTGGAAGATATCGACGAAGCCAAGATCTCGCGCGGCGTGGCGACGGGGCTCTACAATGCGGCCGGCGATTTGGGCAATATCCTCGGCCCGACCGCCGGCGGATTCGTTGCCTCGGTCGCGGGCGTCGCCGGGTTGTTCGTCGTCGCGCCCCTGGGGGCGGCGCTTCTCTTTCTCGCCACGATCGGGCTCGTTCACTGGCGCTGGGAAGAGCGCGCGGTCCACAGCGGGCGCGGCGCTCAAGACTAAAAGCCTCCGTTCGGCTTCAACTTCTTGCGGCAAGCGAAATTCCGCGGCACAGCCTATCGACGTGTTTGAGAAGAGTCGGAACGCGAAACGGCCCGTGCATCTCGCGAACATGAGCGGCCGCCTCCGCGAGCTCGACCCCGGCCGCCGATACGAACAGAGGCCTTGAGCTCTTGCCGCGTAAAAGCGCTTGAACGGCTTTGCCTTGATGAAAGCGGCTCTTGGCGACGCCGATCACGGGCGTGATCTTGCCGAGGGACGCGTAAAGGTGCGCTCCCAG
Organism: Candidatus Acidiferrales bacterium; assembly: GCA_035559995.1. Classification (GTDB taxonomy): domain Bacteria; phylum Desulfobacterota; class Binatia; order UBA9968; family UBA9968; genus DATMAM01. Next base: position 21,735 of record DATMAM010000016.1, on the reverse strand, counting down.
CCCCGGCTTGGCTTCGTCGCCCAGCCAAACGTAGCCGTCGATGAGTATCGCTTCGAGCGGGCGGGAAACTTTGTCCAGGACCGCCAGCAGGCAGGGGAGCTCGCGAAGATAAAACCTTCCCGGCTCGTAAGGCGCGGCGTTTGGGATCCGCTCGATGATCTCGCCACAAGGCCTGTGGTCGGTCCAACGATGAAAAACCACGCATGCCGCGATCGCTTGAGTTTCGGCGTAGTGAGCGTCGACGGCCGCAATCATGAATCGCATCCAGCGGCGAGGCGCCGGAACAAACTGCCTGGACTAATATTCGATCCGGCAACGGGCTTTGCAAGAACGTGATCCCATAACCATCCACGCCGCGCTCCTATCGAATTTATTTCACGCAGCATACGGCCGGAATATGCGCGCGCCATGACCGGTAGGCCGAACGGGGCGTTCAAAGCAGCCTCGCGCGAGATCGACCGAACCAGAGTTGACGGGGCAGCGGCTCGCCGCTGACACAAAATCGGCATAGTGACGGCAAATTGACTGTCGCGAAACAAACCGGATACTCCCGCCCGAAAATGTCGGTCGCGTGAAGGGCGCTCGCAGTGGTTGTTTCTGAGACAGCCTGGCTTCTTTTGGGAACTGGAGGAGCGCACGGCATTTTTTCTCGCATAGTATGCCACACTGGCACACCCCTTGCTGCCTTCTCTGGCGCTCAAGGCCTCGCAAAACATGAAAAAACTTGTAAACGACAAGGGGCAAGGAACGATCGAATACACGTTGATGATCGGGCTTGCCGTGCTCCTCATTTGGGCAGCGCTCAGGAACACCGGGTTTTCGGAAAGCGTTACGGACATCTGGAACAGCGTGAGCGGCAAGATGCCTGGAGGACGCTCTTCTTCCGGTGGCGCTGGCGGTTCGGGCTCCGGAGTTGGCGATTCGGGGTCCGGAGCAGCCGGCGGTGGCGGAGCATCGGCCGGCGCCGGTTCTGGCTCCGGTAGCGGGGGCGCGGGCGGCGGCGGGTCGGGAAGCGCAGGAAGCGGCGGCATCTCAGGCGGCGGCGGTTCTGCAGGCGGTGCTTCAGGAGGCGGAAGCTCAGGCGGAATCGGCGGTTCGGCGGGCGGTTCGCCGGGCGGAGGGACATCGTCAGCGGGAAGTGGCGGCTCGGGCGGCGCCGGCGGTACAGGAGGAGGGTCAGGCTCGGGTGGCGGCTCGACCGGGGGTTCGGCTGGCTCCGGCGGTTCCGGCGGCTCCGGCTCGGGGGGTGGCGGCGGCGGCGGTGGCGGGTCCGGCGGTAGCGGTGGCGGTGGAGGCGGAGGCGGGGGCGCTGGGGCTGGCAGCGGCACCGGCGCGACTGGTGGCGTCGTTGCAGGCGTGAGCGTCGGAGCTTACAGTGCGCAGAACTCGGCAGCCGAAAGCGACGCTCGCGGTGCGGCGAGACCCGCCACGGGCGCGGTCGCGAACGGCGCCGGTCGCGGCGTGGACGGCTCGGTTACCGATCAGGACGATTCCACAAATCGAGCTGCCGGAGCCGGGAGCGCCTCGCGCAAGAGCGAGCTCTATGTCTGGCTCGGTCTAGGGTTTTTCTTTTTGGTCGTGATCGTCGGTGCTTTGGTCGTGAGAAGGATTCTCAGGTCGTCTTACAACAGTGAGGTTTGCTATCAGGGTCTCCAGGCTGACCAGATCGTCGCCAAAATCAAAGAGTAAGGCCAAGCATTTCCGACAGCCGGAGGCGATTGCGCACACTCGATCCTCTTTTTCTTTCCCCTTGTCTGCTACTGCTCCCTCGCCTTCATAATCTCCCTGGCCAGCCTGGAGACCGCGGCCATATCGCTGAACTCCGGGCGCGCGACGTCCAAATATTTTCTCCCTTCCACGAGCCTGCTTTCGCGCGGCAGCATGTCTTTTGGAATATCGATTCTCCGGGAGTTTGGAGGGTGCTCGCCGTAAAGGTCCTTTGAGCTTTGCAGGGCGATCTGGCCTTTGCGCGAGAGAAACCAGTTGATGAACACGCGCGCGGCGTGCGGATGCGGGCCTCCCTTGATGAGGCTGATCGAGCCGCCGCCGGTGCTGAGCGCTTCCCCTTCTTTCCACCCGCCCGTATCGAAGTCATCTACGGGCAACCCTTGGCTGTGTGCTTTTTCGATCTCCCTGCAGCCGTGGCAGATCGCAAATTTCCCCGCCGCCAGCCAATCGGTGATCATGCGGCGGTCGCCGAAGGTCATGTCCATTTCGCCGAACAAGCGGCGAATGAAGTTTGGCCCCAACTCGGGGTGATAGTAGTAGAACTGCAGATGGGCGCTAAGGCCCGTCTCGGTGGGCCTCTGCGACACCATCTTTCCTTTCCATTTTGGCTGCGTCAGGTCCCAGTAGGAGTTGAACTCGCGAGGGTCGACCCGCGTGGAGTTGTAAGCGAGGCCGCGAGAGCCGGGCAGGGCAACGTAGATGAAGATGAATTGCCCTTCGGGATCGGTAAAGGTGTGCCTTGCGCCGTACCATTTGGATTCATCGACCACCTCTGGGAGAATGAAGGCAGCTTTGATGGAGTCGAGCAGTTTGCCGCGATAGAGAAAGTTGAAACTCGAATTCGGCCCACCGCTGTAGAGGTCGGCGATCGTCTTCCCGCCCCGAGCCTCGGCGACGATCCGGGTCGCAAGCTGGTTGCCCGTGCCGTTGACGGTCACGAGTTTGATTTCCGGGTACTCTTTTTTGAATTCCGCCAGCAGCGCTTCCTGGCCGTAGCGACCCACGTAGAGATTGAGCCGGCCCTCTTTTTTTGCCGCCGCAACGATTTTCTCCCAATCGCTTTTCCAGTCCGCGCGCGCGTCCACGAGCCACGCAAGAAAGACTGTCATCGCCAGAGTGATCGCAGCTTTAGCTCTCATGACCGTGCTCCTCTTGTCCCGTCTCGGCGTTCCATTGTTCCGCGCGGGCTGAAGAAGTTAAGCGCCGCTGCCTTGCCGCGCGGGGGAATCAGGGCTTGTTTGTTTGCCCAGTCCCTTTTCCAGCGCCTTGCGAGCCAGATAATCGCAGAGTTCGTTCAACGCGTTGCCCGCGTGGCCTCTCACCCAGTGCCAGTGAACCTTGTGGCGGCTGGCGAGTTCGTCGAGCTTCACCCACAAATCCTGGTTCTTGACCGGACCTCCCTCGACGGTGCGAAAGCCGCGCTTTTTCCAGCGCGCCAACCAAGATTGAATACCCTTTTTGAGATACTCGGAGTCGGTGAACAATTCGACCGTGCACGGACGTTTCAGCGCCGACAGCGCCTCGATGGCGGCGGTGAGCTCCATTCGATTGTTCGTCGTCTTGGGGGCGCTTCCGGAGAGCTCCTTTCGGTGAGCGCCGTAAATCAGGACGGCTCCCCAGCCTCCCGGGCCCGGATTCCCACGGCAGGCCCCGTCGGTGTAGATCGTAACCTGCCCGGCGGGCTCTTCAGGTTTTGCCGCGTTCACGTTCACGCTCGATCGAGCCGGTCGAATTCACGGGCTTGGCGCCGCTCACCGGTACAGGAGCCATGGCGCGCGCTCTTGGATCCAGGACTCCTCGTCTGCGGCGCTGAGCGCGTCGAGATCGCCGGGACGGGCGGCGGGATCGTCGATCCAACCGCGCAGCAGCTCGCTCCCGCTGATCAGATCGATCGCCAGCCGGTCGCGCTCGTACTCGTAAACGAAGCTGCGCCACAGGTCGTAATCGGGCTTTAGCGCGCGCAGCGATTTGAGCGCGAGCGCAACGAGGCGCCAGGGCCGGAATGCGCCGTGATCGTACGCCGGATCGTCCACGTGAATTTGGATTCCCGCGCAAAGCCTGCCGGCGTGCTTGTGAAAAGTAGGCTCAAACCAGCAGTCACGCAGGCGGCAGCCGCGCAGCCACTGGGGCGCGAGCGCTTCCATCTTTTGCAAAAGCGCGCGCGGGTCGAGGTCCGGCGCGCCAAAAAGTTCGAGCGGCCGCGTGGTGCCGCGCCCTTCGGACAAATTGGTGCCTTCGATGAGAACGGTCCCCGGGTAGCAGCGGGCCATCGAAAGGCTAGGCGCGTTGGGGCTGGGATTGATCCACGCGCGCTCGCCGAGCGGCCAACCGTAGCCGGGAGGGCGCGCCGGGTTCCAGCCCTCCATCGGGATGACCTCGAGCTCGATGTCCAGGTTGAAGGCGTCGATGAACCACCTGGCAAGCTCGCCGATGGTAAGCCCGTGGCGGATCGGGAGCGGGGCGGCGCCGACGAAGCTTTCCCAGCCCGGCCGAAGCCTGAGCCCCTCGACGGGCCTCCCGAGCGGATTCGGGCGGTCGAGCACCCAGAGGCTTTTCCTGTGCTGCGCGGCGGCTTCGAGAACGTAGCGCAGCGTGGTGATGAACGTGTAAACGCGGCAGCCCAGGTCTTGCAGATCGACGAGAAGAACGTCGAACATGTCCATCATTGCAGGCGTCGGCCGGCGGACTTTCCCATAGAGGCTAAAAACCGGGATCCCATAGGTAGGGTCGGTGAAGTCTTCTGACTCGATCATGTTGTCTTGCTTGTCGCCCCGGAGCCCGTGCTGCGGTCCAAAGGCGGAAACGACCGGGACTTTGGCGGCCATCAACGCATCGAGAGAGTGAACGAGGCTACGCGTGACCGAAGCCGGGTGGGCGAGCAAAGCCGCGCGCCGGCCGTAGAGCGGCTTTCTCAGCGAGGGCTCCTCGACCAGCCGATCGATGCCGAACTTCACCGCCGGCTCGCTCTCTTCAGCTCCAGCGCGAAGGCTTCAGGATGATGGAAATCGGGCTTGCCGGGCGGGTGCCTGAGCGCCCAATAAGAGAGGGCGCCGGATTTTTCCTCAATCACGGCGGCAAGCGCAATTTGAAGCGTGGCGCCCGGAGGTCCGGGAAGGACGCGGTCAGGGTGGATGACCGTGTCGAGTCGCAAATCGCCGGTAGCCCTTTCAACGACGATACTGGGAGGCGCGTCTTCGTCGGCGAACGGTATTCCATCGCGATAGGAACGAAATGCATAAATGGCCCACTCGCCCGAGGGCGAAAAGTTGAACTCGTAATAGCCCGGGTTCTGATTTGAGCGGACAAAGGCCTCAAAGCATGTGTGCTCCCAGAGCCGCGGCGCTCTTGACGGCGCGCGCGGCGGCGGAATCGCAAGCCGGCTTAGATCGGCCGCGAGCCGGTATGACAGAGTCAAGGCCCCGTCGTCGCGCCAGGCTACCTGTACTTGGATATCACGAACCGCCCGGCTGGAAAGCCTTGGATGGCAGGCAAGGACGGCGGCGTGGCCGCTGTCTTGAGGCGCGAGAAAGCGGCTAGCCATGAACGATCACTCCCGCGACCACAGCGCCGTCGAGCGCGATCCAACCGATGCACGGCAAGTAGATGTTCCTGTCGCGCTTGCGTAGGCCAAACCAGAACCATAGGAGCGCGGACAAGAGATACGCGCCCCACGAGAGCAGGGAAACACCCGCCGCTTGATGCCCAACCCAGATGGTTAGGACCTGCGGCACGGTCATGACCATGGTGAAAATAGACATCGCGCCCATTAGCCGGCGCAACATCGCTTCGGACGCGAGAGCCTTAGTGTTGGGACTCATTACATTAGGCGGCATGTTGGTTCTCCGGGCTAGCGCAGGGGTGCGAAAAGTTCGCGCTAAGAGAATGGGACAAATTCAGCTGGCGTGCAACATGGCTATGCGGTGGGAGACGCCGTGGCGCTCGCCGCAAAGGGTGCGGATTCCAAGCAGTAAAGGGAACTAAATACCCTGCATACGCGCTTTGGTCGTCGAATTTTTGGACAGGATCCAATGCAAGCCGGTTTTCGGCTCGACTGAAACGATCAAGTGAAATATTTTTCGATGTTTCTTTCGATGCGCGATTTCACGGGCTCGGCGCCAATTTCGGGTTTAAAGGCCTCGCCGGTCACGCGCTCGTAAAGCTCCACGTAGCGCTGCGCGACCTGGATGCGAATCTCGTCGTCCAGCCTGGGGATTTGCGTGTCCGATATCCCGCGTTCCCTGAGCCACAAGCGCAAAAACTCCTTGTCCAAGTTCTCGGGCTCCTCGCCGCGCGCGAAGCGCTCTTCGTAGCTGTCCTTGATCCAATAGCGCGACGAATCGGGGGTGTGGATCTCGTCGGCCACCGTGATCCGCCCCTCTTCATCGAGCCCCATCTCGTACTTGGTGTCGACCAAAATGAGGCCGCGTTGCGCGGCCAGTTCTTCGCCGCGCGCGAACAGCGCAAGCGCGATCGCCTCGACCTCGTCCCAGAGCTTTTTTGGAACGAGCCCGCGGGAGACGATTTCCTCAGCGGAGATGAGCTCGTCGTGGGTCTCCGACTTCGTTGTGGGAGTGATGATGGCTTTCTCGAGCGGCTGATTCTTTACCATGCCGTCCGGCAAGCGGTGGCCGCAGTACTCGCGCGCGCCGCGGCTGTAGTGCGTCCAGATCGCGGTATCGGAACTGCCGGTCAAGTAGCGGCGGACGACGATCTCGACCGGGAGCATTCTCAGTTCCTTGGCGACCGTGACGTTGGGATCGGGCACCGCGATCACCTGGTTGGGGACGATGTCCTTGGTTTTTTCAAACCAGTGTAAGGCGATCCGATTGAGCACCTGTCCTTTGAGAGGGATAGCGCCGACGACGTGATCGAAGGCGCTCTGGCGGTCGGTAGTGATGAGGATGCGCTTGTCCTTGAGCAGGTACATGTCGCGGACTTTGCCCCGCCGGTAGTGCTTTTCCCAGCGCTCGTATTTGGCCTCAAGCAGGCAATTGTTCAGTTGACTCTGGATCTCTTCACGCGTGACCATAATCACCCTTCTCAACGCTTTAGTTGGGCACCCGCGCTAGGCGCGAAGCCGCTTTTGCTTTAATTCAGATCTGATTGTGAGCGGTTCAACGTGTGGATGAATACCTACCACCCATCGAACAAATGAGCGATCAACTCGGCTTTGTCAAGCCTTTTTTGCGGCGAGGGTCGGCCTGCTGGGGTCATTAGCAGCGCGTCGTTACGGCTCCCCGCCGCGGCTTTCGCCAGTGATTTGGATCGAGACGAACCGGGCGATCATCGTCGCGACGTACATGATCCCGATCACGGCCTCGATGAGGCTCAAGGAACGAGCCAATGGCGACGACGGCGTGACATCGCCGTAGCCTACCGTCCCGAGAGTGACGAAACTGTAATAGAGAACGGCTCCGGCGCCGCGGGTGTGAACATCGCCGACGACCGCCTCAGGCTCTCGAAAACGCGCCGGATCAAAATAGAGAGCGCCGGGCTGCCAGACAAGCAGCAACTGGTAAACTGCCGCGAACAAGACCCCAATCAAAAGGTAGACATAGATCGCTCCATAAATCTCATTGCGGCCGATTCGGCGCGCAGCGATGATGCGGCGGAAGACAAGAAGCCCGATGTAAAAGGTAAATAACAGCCATAGAGCTATATTCAGAAAATAGATTGTGTTTGCCAACCGAGGGCTCACCGTCTCCGGGTGAGTGCTAAGCCACGCGAACGGCAGAAAGCCCGATAAGCCCAGCATAGCAGGGAGCAGCAGTTGCCGCCTCCGCTCCACCAACATATAAGCAGTTAATAAGAGAGAAACCGCGCCGATGAATACGCCCAATGAGGCTAGCAATGTCAGCGGCGCGGCCGACGTGACCAGAACGATTCCGGTGAGAAGTCCCACCATTAGACAAAGGTAATTGGGCTCTTTACCCATAAGGATCAGATCTTCAACCGATTGGATGCTGCCCATCTCCTAACAAATCTGCGGCCGCATTTACCGTACAGCGTTTGTATCGCTAACTCGTGGAAGCAATCAAGTTCGTGGCGGATTTTCAGAGCACCCGATGGTGAAAGCTCAGACCCTGCCATCGCGTAGTTTCCTCTCAGCCTCGTCCAAACAACGAATCAAAATCTTGGAATCCCTGAGCGGCGATTCAGTCCGCAGGTGGCTTCGATCCGTAAATTCGGAGCGCAGCTCTCCGCACCTTTCTTTCGACCGCGGGCATCTAATAACTAAACTTTCTGATGATCCGGGCTTTTCCCGCCCAACCTAAGGAACTCTATACGGAATCAAACACAAAGGGGGTTTTCCGATGAGCAAGCGCAATCTCGTTATCGGCGCGGGGGTTATCGTTCTGGTGATCGCTTGGTACGCGTTTCGGCCGGAGTTGCTGTTTGTCGACAAAACCGTGAGCGAGGGGTTCCCCGGCGGTCCGGCTATCGCTTCCATAGAGAAGCAGCCGATGGTGATTACCAGGGGAAGCTTCAAGAGTCTTGCCCATGACACCAAGGGGACCGCGACCATCTATCAGTTAGCCGACGGCAAGCGGACGCTGCGGCTGACGGAATTTGAGACTTCCAATGGTCCGGACGTGCGGGTTTACCTGGTGGCCGCGGAAATTGAGAATGGCAATGACGCTCTTCAACAGGCCGGGTTTGTAAACCTCGGATCAATGAAGGGCAACATCGGCGATCAGAACTACGACATCCCATCGGATGTGAATCTCGCCAAGTATAAGGCCGTCAGCATCTGGTGCGCCCGCTTTGGCGTGAATTTCGGATTGGCTCCGCTGTCGCAGGCTATGGCAATGGCGGCGGCAAAGTAAAAGCAAGTACAAAAACGGGTGGCCGGGTGCCCGCGCGGGCGGGAACGGCGAGAGCGGGTACGGGTAGACCGATGGCGCAAGAGAAGAAAATAAGAATTCTGATTCTCGGCGGCGGCTTCGGGGGGCTCTACACGGCGCTCGAGCTGGAAAGACGGCTCGCGCGCCTCCCGCAGGTCGAAGTAACCCTTGTGAATCGGGACAACTTCTTCTTGTTCACTCCGATGCTGCACGAAGTGGCCGCCAGCGATCTCGACCCGACGGACATCGTCAACCCAATCCGGAAGCTTCTCCGCAGGGTACAGTTTTTCGCTGGTTCGGTCCGTGAGATCGATCTCAAGGAAAGAAAGGTCCGCGTCTTTCACGGCGATGGCGACCACGAGCACGAGCTTTTGTACGACCATCTCGTTATCGCGTTGGGATCGGTCCCTAACTTTCTAAATCTTCCCGGCGTCGAAGAGCACTCGATCACGATGAAGTCGCTCGAGGACGCGGTGACGCTGCGCAGCCGGTTGATCGAACATCTCGAAGAGGCCGACTTTGAATGCTGCCCAGCCTTGCGTGACCGGTTGCTCACGTTTGTTGTGGCGGGCGCGGGTTTTGCCGGGGTCGAGACGATCGCCGCGGCGAGCGACTTCGTGCGCGAAGCGCTCAGGTTCTACCCCAACCTCCGCGAGGAGATGGTCCGCTTCATTCTGGTCGAGTATGCGCCGCGAATTTTGCCCGAACTTGACTCAAGGCTCGGCGCCTACGCACAAACAAAGCTGGAGGAGGGCGGCATCGAGGTCCGCCTCAAAACCGCGATCGCGGCGTTGACGGAGGCGGGGGTCGAGCTCAGCGATGGAACTTTCATCGAGACGAAGACGTTGATCTGGACAGCGGGCACCGCGCCGAATCCTTTATTGGCCGCGCTGCCGTGCCGGAAGGAGAAAGGAAAGCTAGTCGCCGAGTCGACAATGCAGGTTCCAGGATGGCCGGAAGTTTGGGCCCTGGGAGACTGCGCGGCGATTCGCGACCCCAGAACGGGAGAATTGTATCCTGCTACGGCCCAGCATGCGCTTCGTCAGGGAAGAGTGTTGGCGCGAAATCTCATCGCGACGATAGAGGGACGGGCTCCGCAACCGTTCGCTTTCTCCACGATCGGACAACTGGCTGCGATCGGTCGCAGAACCGGAGTCGCCAGCATCATGGGAATCAATTTTTCCGGCTTTGTCGCGTGGTGGCTATGGCGAACAATCTACCTCAGCAAGCTTCCGCGTCTGGAGAAGAAAATCAGGGTCGCGTTGGGCTGGACGTTGGATCTCTTGTTCTCGAAGGATCTCGTGCAGTTAGGGGCGCTTCCGGCTTCCGCCCGGAGACGCTTGCAAGCTCATCCGGATCTTCACGGCCCGCCGGGACGCGCTGCCGCGACAGCGGAAGTGGCCGCGCCCTAGATCAGCGAACGATCCGCTGGCGTAGCTCAGGCGATCCCGAGCGCTCTTAAATCCAGTCGTCCATTGCGAAGCGGCGGGCACCAAAAATAACTGCCGGCGATCGGGCGGGTATACTGAAACAACGCGTCCGTAATCCCGTCTTCGGCTCCCACCATCCTTCTCAGTTGGGCCTCAAACGCGTCGAGGGATTTTCCGAAAGCGACAAAAACCAGACCGCCGCGCGCGCCTTCGGCCCATGGCATCGAGCGCCGCAAGACAAACGCTTCAGGCTCAAAGCTCTCCTGCGCGGTTCTCTTGACGTGCGCCGATGGCGGCGCGTCCGGCAACTCCTCATTGTCGCTCTTGCCCCGGCCGACGGAATCGTCTTGTTCCATCGGAGACAGACGCTCGAAGCTCTCGAAATCGTGGAGCCATTGCTGGACCGCCACAAAACTGGAGCCGTTCAGCTCCTCGCCTCGTCCCTGTACGATGGCGGCCGCGATCGCTTTTTCGCCCTTGGGGTTCTCGGTTCCGTCCTCATAGCCGGTAAGGTCGCGCCCGGTGTCATATTGAAAGGCATCGATTATGGCTTCCACGGTGAAACCGAGAGACACCATGTCGCTAATCCTTCGGGACGCGTGCAACAGCTCCCCGCGGTCGTTGCCGCGAAACCAGCACCAAAGCGCCGCTTGCGTGGAGGGCACCGCAAGGCCGGAGCCAAAACTGGATGGAAACGGGCGCAGTCCTTCGATTTGTCGCTTGAGCGCCAGGACAAGAGGATGCCCCAACCCGACGACCAGCTTTGCGCCGTCGGCATATTCTCTGAGTGCCTTCAAGGTCTCATCGAACGGAGCCCGAGGCTTCAGAGAAAAGGCCAAAAAACGAGCCAGCCGAGGCGGCGGGGCCAAAATGCCAGCCTGCACACGATCCAACATGAGTCCTCCGCAATACGAACCAGAGGTTTTTGCCACAACCATTCGGCAACAACAAGCGACCTGAAATTACGAAAGCTCCCGCTCTCCGCGGTGCACCCTTTCTCCGCCGCAGCGCGTCTAATCCAAAAGGATAATTCGAGGTTATTCGGCATGACGACAAAAGGCGCGGTTTAGAATCCCGGGGAGCACGAAAATGGCAGGCAATAATCATTATGACGTGATCATTATCGGCACGGGCGCGGGAGGCGGCACTTTGGCACACCGCCTCGCTCCTACGGGCAAAAAGATCCTACTCCTCGAGCGCGGCGACTACGTGCCGCGCGAAAAGGACAACTGGAACCCGCGCGCGGTCAACCTTGAGGGCAAGTATCAAACGAAGGAAATCTGGCATGACAGAGAAGGGAAGGAGCTGCACCCGCATACGAATTATTACGTCGGCGGCAACACGAAATTCTACGGCGCCGCGCTGTTTCGCCTGCGCAGGGAGGATTTTGGCGAGATCCGACATCATGGCGGAGTATCTCCGGCCTGGCCGATTCGTTACGAGGACCTCGAGCCTTACTACACGGAGGCGGAGCAGCTTTACCACGTGCACGGGAATCGCGGCGAGGATCCTACCGAGGCTCCCGCGGGCGCGCCCTATCCGCATCCGGCGATCAGCCACGAGCCGAGAATTCAACAACTCGCCGACGATTTCGCGCGGCTTGGACTTAGGCCGTTTCATACGCCGCTCGGCGTGATGCTCAATGAGCAGGATCGCCGGGCGAGCCGCTGCATCCGCTGCGAAACCTGCGACGGATTTCCGTGCCTGATCGGCGCAAAGTCCGACGCGCAGGTCTGCGCTGTCGATCCCGCGCTGCAGAATCCCAACGTCCGCCTGGAGACCAACTGCTATGTCGAGCGGCTCGACACGAGCCCCTCGGGACGCGAAGTGACAAAGGCGGTTGTTACGCGCAGCGGGAAGAGGGAAGAATACTCGGCGGACATTTTCGTTTCGTCATGCGGCGCGATCAACTCGGCGGCTTTGCTCCTGCGCTCCGCCAACGATAAGCACCCGCGGGGCTTGGCCAATAGCGCCGATGTCGTGGGGCGGCACTATATGGGGCACGTCAACTCGGTCCTGATGGCCATTTCCAAATGTCCAAACCTGACGATTTTCCAGAAAACGCTTTCAGTCAACGACTTCTACTTCGGAGGCAAAGACTGGGAATATCCCATGGGACACATCTCGTTTGTCGGCAAGCTCGACGGCGAGACGCTCAAAGGCGGCGCGCCGCCGGTTACGCCCGGCTGGACGCTCGATTGGATGGCGCGGCATTCGCTCGATTTTTGGCTTACTTCGGAGGACCTGCCCGATCCCAACAATCGCGTGACGCTCGACGGCAACCTGGGGATCGTGCTGAGTTACCGGCCCAACAACGAAGAGGGCCACAGGCGGCTGATCGCCAGACTTAAAGAGCTGATGAAGCGGCAGTCGAGGTGCAAAGCCCACGGTCACGAATGCCACGAAGGCTTGTTCGCGCGCAATCTCTATGTCGGCCAGCGCATCCCGCTTGCCGGGGTGGCGCACCAGGTGGGCACGGTTCGGTTTGGCAAGGATCCCAAAACGAGCGCGCTCGACGTGAATTGCAAGGCCCACGATCTGGACAATCTCTACGTGGTCGACGGCAGTTTCTTTGTGTCGAGCGGCGCGGTCAACCCCGCGCTCACGATCATGGCGAACGCGCTCCGGGTGGGCGATCACATCATCAGCAGGATGAGATGAAACGCAAAACGGTTAAGGCCAGAGGTGCGGTTGTAGGGGCGAAGCTTCCCGGCCTGAGCAGGGCCGAAGGGATCGCGCCCCGATCGTTTTTCTTTTTGCCCTTTGCATTTTTACTTCTTACTTGCCGGTCGGCCGAGGCGCAGCTCGTAAAGTCCGTGGAGACGGTCGGCATCACTGTTTCGGACATGGACCGATCGCTGGAGTTCTTTTCCAAGATTTTGGCGTTCGAAAAAGTTTCAGACGTCGAGGTTTGGGGGACGGAGTACGAGCGGCTCCAGGGTGTGTTTGGTTTGCGCATGAGAGTCGTGCGGCTACGATTGGGCGATGAGATCGTGGAACTGACCGAGTATCTAGCTCCCAAAGGAAGGCCGATCCCCGTAGATTCGCGCAGCAACGATCATTGGTTTCAGCATATTGCCATTGTCGTAAGCGACATGGATAAAGCGTACCAGCATCTCCGGGCCCACAAGGCGCAGCATGCATCGACAGGCCCGCAGCAGATTCCCGACTGGAATAAGGCGGCAGCGGGAATCCGGGCCTTCTACTTCCGGGATCCGGACGGACACAATCTGGAGCTCATCTATTTTCCTCCCGCGAAAGGGAATCCGAGGTGGCAGAGGAAAGACCGGTTGTTTCTCGGTATCGATCACACGGCGATTGTCGTGTCGGATACAGAGCGGAGCCTGAAGTTCTACGGCGGCGTGCTCGGCATGAAGGTGGCGGGCGAGAGTGAGAACCACGGCATCGAGCAAGAGCGGCTGAATAATGTTTTCGGCGCGCGGCTCCGCATCACGGGCCTGCGCGCGCCCGCCGGACCCGGCGTCGAATTGCTCGATTACCTCACGCCTCGGGACGGCCGGCCCGCTCCGGTCGATAGCCGGGCCAACGATCTCTGGCATTGGCAAACCGCAATGGGAGCAAATAATCTCGAGTCGGCGGCGAACAAGATGAGAGGAAAATATGCCAGGCTCGTTTCGCCGGGGATCGTGGCGCTTCCCGACCGCGTCCTGGGATTTGGCAAGGGGCTTCTTGTCCGCGATCCGGATGGCCACGCCGTGCAGTTGATCGAAAAGTAAATCGTTATCGGTTGCCAGGAGAAAGACAGGTGAGGGAGAATTGGCGGCCGGCCGGCAGGCGCTGACGGCTGGCGGACGCCGCCCCCTCTCGAGGAGACTTTCGTGACAAAAGAGGAAATCAGGCTGCAAGAGGCGCGCGAGCGCAAGGTGAACTGGAAACGCTGGGGGCCGTATCTCTCGGAGCGGCAATGGGGGACGGTCCGGGAAGATTACAGCGCCGACGGAACCGCGTGGGATTATTTTCCCCACGATCACGCGCGCAGCCGCGCCTACCGCTGGGGCGAGGATGGGATCGCCGGGATCAGCGACCGGCATCAGTTTATCTGTTTTGCGATCGCGCTCTGGAACGGGCGCGATCCGATTCTCAAGGAAAGGCTTTTTGGACTGACCGGCAACGAAGGCAATCACGGCGAGGACGTCAAGGAATACTACTTTTATCTCGATTCGACGCCGACCCATTCCTACATGAAATATCTCTACAAATATCCTCAGAACGAGTTCCCGTACGCGTGGCTCGTTGCCGAAAACCGCAGGCGCGGGCGCGCCGCGCTCGAGTTCGAGCTGCTCGACACCGGGGTCTTCGACCAAGACCGCTACTTCGATGTCTTTGTCGAGTACGCGAAAAGCATGTCCGAGGACATTCTGATTCGCGTCGAAGCGGTCAATCGCGGGCCGCAGGCGGCCGAACTGCACCTGCTCCCGACCGTGTGGTTTCGGAACACCTGGTCGTGGGGATTGGGAGACCGGCCGCCGCGTCTTCGGGCCGCGGGCGCGGTCCGGAACGGTCTTGCCGTCGACCTCCATCATCCTTACTACGGAGCGCGCCGGCTGTTGTGCGAAGGCAGCCCGGAGCTTCTCTTTACGGAGAACGTCACGAACAAGAGGCGGCTCTTCGGCGTCGAAAACGACTCGCCGTACGTGAAAGACGGGATCAACGATTGCGTGGTTCACGGAATCAAAGATGCCGTGAATCCAAATCGGACCGGCACGAAAGCGGCGGCGTATTACCGGCTTTCGATTGCGCCCGGGGATTCGGCGGCGGTACGGCTGAGGCTCACCGACGAGGACTTGACGGGCGCCGAAGCGTTCGGCGCCAACTTTGAGCGCATCTTTGCAAAGAGGCGGGAGGAGGCCGACGAATTCTATCGGACCGTCATCCCGCCCGGTTTGTCGGAAGACGCGAGGAACGTGATGCGCCAAGCGTTCGGCGGGATGCTCTGGAGCAAGCAGTTTTACGCCTACGACGTGAGCCGCTGGCTGCGCGGCGATCCCGAAGGACCCGAACCGTCGCGCGAGCGGCTGCGAGGGCGCAACCACGAGTGGACTCATCTCTACAATGCCGACGTGATCTCGATGCCCGATAAATGGGAGTACCCGTGGTACGCGGCTTGGGACCTCGCTTTTCATTGCATTCCGCTGGCGCTTGTCGATTCCGATTTTGCCAAGGAGCAATTGCTCCTGATGCTGCGCGAGTGGTACATGCACCCCAACGGGCAGCTGCCGGCCTACGAATGGGCGTTCAGCGATGTGAACCCTCCGGTGCACGCGTGGGCGGCGTGGCGGGTTTACAAAGTAGAAAAAAAGCGGTGCGGCCAAGGGGACCTCAAGTTTCTCGAAAGCGTCTTTCACAAGCTGCTGCTCAACTTTACCTGGTGGGTCAACCGCAAGGACGCCGAAGGAAGAAACGTGTTCCAGGGCGGGTTTCTAGGACTGGATAACATCGGCGTTTTCGATCGCAGCGCGCCGCTCCCGACCGGCGGGCATATCGAGCAGTCCGACGGCACGAGTTGGATGGGCATGTACTGCCTCAACATGCTGGCGATCGCGCTCGAGCTGGCGCGCGAGAACTCCGCCTACGACGGCGTGGCGAGCAAGTTTTTCGAGCACTTCGTGTACATCTGCCGCGCGATGAACAACATCGGCGACGAGGGCATCGAGCTGTGGGACCCGAAAGACGGGTTCTACTACGACGTCTTGCATCTGCCCGGGGGGCGGCGCTTTCCGCTGCGGGTCCGGTCGATGGTGGGGCTGATTCCGCTTTTCGCCTGCGAGACCCTGGATTCGGAGATCGTGGATAGGCTCCCGGGCTTCAAGCGCCGGATGCAGTGGTTTATCGAAAATCGCCAGGAGCTTTCGGATTATGTCGAGACCGAAACGACCGACGAGCTTCGAGTCCGCCGGTTCCTGTCGCTCGTGAACCGCAGCCGGCTCCGGCAAGTCTTGCGCTACATGCTGGACGAGAACGAGTTCCTCTCTCCATACGGCATCCGCGCGCTGTCGCGCTTCCACCGGGAGAATCCGTATCTTCTTTCCGTAAATGGGAGCCAGCATCGCGTCGACTACGAGCCCGCGGAGTCGAGCAGCGGCCTTTTTGGCGGCAACTCCAACTGGCGCGGGCCAGTGTGGTTTCCCGTGAATTTTCTTTTGATCGAGTCGCTGCAGAAGTTTCATTTTTATCTGGGCAACGGCTTCAAGGTCGAATGCCCGACGGGTTCGGGCAAGATGATGACGCTGTGGGAGGTCGCGGGCGAGCTCTCGCGGCGCCTGACGCGGATCTTTCTGCGCGGGCCGGACGGCCGGCGCCCCGTCTTCGGCGGAACCGAGAAATTCCAGACCGACCCGCATTGGCGCGATCTGATCCTGTTTTGCGAGTATTTTCACGGCGACAACGGCGCGGGAATCGGCGCGAGCCATCAGACCGGATGGACCGGGCTCGTAGCCAAGCTGATGCAGCAGACGGGAGAGTAGAAAAGAGAGAAAAAGTTCAAAGCAGAGCTCGCCAACTAAATTCGAAAGGTTGGATCGAGCTTAGGAGGAAACCATGGACTACGATCTGATCGTCATCGGCGGCGGCACGGCGGGTGTGAATGCGGCCAAGGCGGCGATCAAGCTTGCCCCAAAGGTCGCCGTTATCGAAGAAGAAAGCTTTGCCGGCACCTGCCTCGCCCGCGGCTGAATACCGAAAAAGGTGCTGGTTAGCACCATCGAGCTCTTCTGGCGCGCGCGGAAGGGCGGCGAGCTGGGTCTCAGAGGGGAGGAGAGCCTGGCGCTCGACTGGAAGGCGATCATCGCGCGCAAAGACAGGATCGTCGCCAGCTGGTCGCGGGGAAAGGAGGCGACCCTCAGCAAGCTTGGTATCGATATTATCCGCGGGAGAGCGAAGTTTTCCGGCGCGCGCGAGATCGAGGTCGATGGGCGGAAGATTGCCGCCGAGAGAGTTATCGTCGCGAGCGGGTCGAAGCCCGGACGCCCGAATATTCCCGGAGCCGAGCTGGGAATCGCAAGCGATGAGCTCATTCACCTGCCGGAGCAGCCGCGGCGGCTCGTCGTTGTCGGCGGCGGCTTCATCGGCCTGGAGTTCGGTTTTGCGCTCGCGCGCGCGGGCTCCAGCGTTACGGTGCTTCAATCGGGAGCGCAGGTCGCACCCGCGCTCGACGACGAAATTCGCGCCGCGCTCCTCAAGATCGCCGGCGAGGCGGGAATCGAAATTCTAACCGGGGCGGAAGTCCGCGCGATCGAAAAAGACAGGACGGTTCAGGCAACCGTCGGCGGCAGATCGCGAACTTTCTCAGCCGATCAGGTCTTGCTCGCCACCGGGCGGCCGTCGAATGTGGCGGCGCTTTCGCCTCAGGCTGCCGGCGTCGAACTGGAAGGAAGCGCCGTGAAAGTCAACGAGTATCTGCAGTCGGTGAGCGCGCCGCACGTGTACGCGGCCGGCGACGCGGCGGGCAGGCACCAGCACACGCCGGTTGCGTGGTACGAGGGCGCGCTCGCGGCGCACAACGCCCTCAAGGGCAACGAGCGCAAGGTTGATTTTAGCATTTTCCCGAGCGCGATATTTACGATACCGGCCGTCGGCCAGGTTGGTTTGACGGAAAGCGAGGCAATCCGCCGCGGCTTTAGGGCCAAGGTGAGCAAAATGCCGTACGACTCTAATCCCACCGCGGGAGTTCGAAACGAGACCGAAGGTCTGGTAAAAGTCGTCTACGAAGCGGATACGGAGCGGCTTCTTGGCGTGCATATCATCGGGGCGCACGCGGAAGACATCGTGCAGATAGCCGCCGTGGCCATGCGCGGCGGGCTCAAAAAGTCCGAGGTCGGAGCGATGCATTATGTCTTTCCTACCCTCGGCGGCGCCGTATTCGATGCGATGGCGGCTTAACAAACTGTACGGTGGACCGGCGTATCCGCGCGCAGGGGGCGCGATTCATCGCGCCCGGAGAAACTAAGCGGCTCAAAGAGAAGAACGTTGGCGCGAAAAGAACCGAAAGTGGTACGTTAAAGCGCGCTGAAAAATCGGTTCGAGCAGTGCTGACACCGGAGCACGGCGTAGCTGAGCGCATCGAAGAGACGAGCACGGCGGGGGCGCGCGCGCTTCTGCCGGCGCTCATCGTGGGCTCGCTAACGGTGGCGTTTGTTCTGGCCAAGACGGGACGCGACGCGCTGTTTTTTCAGGGGCGAGGGCTGCTACAGCTGCCCGCCGCCTATATCAACATCGGTTTGGGGTCTCTCCCGCTCGCGCTGATTTTCGTCAAAGCGATGAAAGTCTGGGGCGCGCGGCCCGCGCGCATCGGCGTCACGCTTCTTGCGGCTGTGGGAATGGCGGCATTCGTGCCTTTCCTCGAGCCCGGCGCCGACACCGTCCTTTTGGCCTTTTTTATTTTTGTGCCGGCGATTTTCGGCATCGTCTTCGCCAGCGGCTGGCTCCTGGCCTCGGACATTTTTGAAAATACGCCGAAGAACAAAGCCGCGCGCGCGTTCAGCCGGATCGGAGCAAGCTCCCTTGCCGGCGGCATGATCGGCGGCATCCTCGCGAAAGCGCTCTCCCCCTATCTGGACCCCAAATGGCTGGTTCTGCTTGCCGCCGGGATCGCTGCCGGCGCCGCCGGCATCATCGGTCATACGCACGCGCGCTTCCCGAGCAATTGGGCCGGCAAAGACAAGCCGGGCTTTCGAAGGGTAAGCCTTGCAGCGACGTTCTCGACAAACTACGCGCGGTCGCTGTTGGTGATTTCGCTGCTGGGCGCGTTCGCCGGGCTGTTGATCGACTTTCAATTTTATGCGGCCGCCGCAAGCGCGCGGATGGGCGCGCGCGGCAGCGCCAACTTTTTCGCCAATTTCTATATCTTGCTGAATCTCGGCTCGCTCCTGTTGCAGCTTTATGCGACGCCCTGGATCCAAGACCGGATCGGGCTGCGCGGCGGGCTCATGGTCCTGCCGCTCGCCTTGATCGGCGGCGCCACGTTCGTCACCGCCGCCGCCACCGCGTTAAGCCGGTCCGTACTGCGCGTTACGGAAGGAGGTCTGAGATCGTCCGTGCACCGCTCCATCTGGGAACAGGCCTTTATCCCGGTTGACGCGCCGGAGCGCTCTTTCGTGAAGCTTGTCGTCGACGGCATCGGCGCGCGCTTCGGGGAAATCATCGCGGCTGGCGCCGTCCTTATCTGGCTCTCGAACGTCGCCCCCGGCGGCGTGCTGCCGATGGCGCTCGACGTCGGATGGATGGCGTGGCTGACGCTTGCCGTGGTCGTCGTCTGGCTCTTGGTAACGCAAAGGCTCCGCGTTCAGGTGCGGCAGGAGATTTCGCCGAAACCGGCCGCGCGCGACGAAGGGCTCGACTGCGTGCGCTTTCCGGACCAGTGTCCCTGCACAACGGAGCTGGGGAAGGGAATTGGCTGAGAGGCGCCCGATGGCAGGGTCGGCCAGCGGAAACGGTTTCTCGTGGTTGCGGCATCTATGGTTCTTGTCCGTTTTCGCCGCCGCGGCGCTTCTCCTCGCCCGGCCCGCGGCGGTCGCCGCGCAGCAGTCGGCAAGCGTCGTTTATTTCGCCAACGATGAGATCCGGCTGGCAAAGCTCCTGGAACGCACGCACATCCTGGAGTACCGCGTCGTGCTCGCCGGCGAGCGGCGCCTGCGAGAGACGTACCTCGACGCGGAGGACCTCGCGCTCTATCGTCGCGGGATGTTTTACCGGGTCCGGGAAAGCTTCGCCGGGCCCGCGCGCCTTGAGCTTTACCAGCCGGCGTCGGCAACGGACCGGCCCGGGCTCGCGCCGCTGCGCTCGGTAGCGCTTGCGGCGGACAGAACCGCTTCGGCGAGAGAGGGAAAGATCGAGGATCAGAACGTTCTCAAGCCGTTCGCGCCTGCTCTCGGCGGCCGGGAGGTCAAAAGCGTGCAGCTCGTCGCCGAGTACGCGAGCCACGGCGTGAGCTTGGAGCGCAACGGCAAGCGGGAATTTACCGTAAGCCTCCTGGTCGGATCCTTCGAAGGGTTTTCAGGCAGAAGACTCAAGAAATTGTTCTGGGCCGTCGAAGTCGAAGCCGTTGCAAAGCGGCTTGCGCCGGCGCACGCGCGCGAGGTCAAGCGCATCGTCGAATCTTTGATCCCCGAGTTGAAGCTCAATCCCCGGCCGAAAAGCATGTACGCCCAAGGGATCGAGCGGGCGGTGCTCCTGCGAGAGAACGAGCGGCTCATTCGTCCCGTCAGGCTCGTCGGCGGTTCCAGAGGAAGCGGCATCGAGCAGTTCAATCTGCCCGACGCGGTCGGCTTTACGCTCGACGGCAAACTCGTTGCGGGAGACACCGACAACGCGCGCTTTAAAATCTACAGTTTCGACGAAACCGGTCAAACCGTAAGGGTCGTCGGCCGCGAAGGTTCCGCTCCGGGAGAATTCGACCATAGCGTCGCGGCGAGTTTGGGTAGCTACAAAATCTATCATCAGGTCCAGGGAATCGCGGTGGACAGGGACGGCGTCGTTTACGTGATCGATCAGGGGAACCGGCGAGTGCAGGCGTTTGACGCGGAGGGCAAGGTCCTGCCGGACAAAACGATCCAGCTCAGCTATTGCGCGAAAGAGACCCCTCGCTGCGCCGACGGATTGTGGCAGCCGAGCAGGAAAGGCGAATACACGAGCCCGCAAGGGCTCGCTACCGATCACGAAGGGGCTGTTTTCCTCTCCGACAAAGGCATGAGCAGAATCTACCGCTTTGTTTCCGGCAGGCTGGATCCAAACTTCAACCTGCCAGAACTCGATTCGACGACCGGAAAGCCTATTTTGCAGGAGCCGGAATCACTCGCGGTGCATCGGGACAGGCTCTTCGTGGCCAATGAGGGCGCGGGAGATATAAAGATCTTCGACCGCAGGACCGGGAAGCCGGCCGGCGGCGCAAGCGGTTTCGGGGGCGGTGTGTTTGCGGGGGACGTGGAAGGGCTTGCGGTCGTGAACGACTATCTCTTTGCCGTCGATGTGCAAAACAGCCGCATCGCCGTTTTTGACTTGAGACATGAAACGCCGGCTTTCCTGGCGGGATTGGTCGGCGATTTCGAGTCGGCGGACGGGATCGCGGTCGATCCGACGGGCAAGTACGTTGCCGTTGCCGACCAGGGGAACGCAAGGGTTCTCCTATTTTCCTTGCGCGAAATCCTGAATCATCTGGCGAGCCTTCGATCCGGAGGGTAATCGTGCGGGAAGCCGCCGTCGCTCTTGACAAGAAAAGCGCGCTCGATCGGTTTCTGCTGCTGTTCGCCGATGTGCGCGCCGGGGAGGGGCTGGCGGCGATCCTGCTCACGGTGAATCTCTTTTTGCTGCTCACCGCCTATCTGATCATCAAAACCGTGCGCGAGGCGCTGATTCTCTCGGAGGGTGGAGCCGAAGTTAAGAGTTACGCCGCCGCCGGCCAGGCCCTCCTTTTGTTTGTGCTCGTGCCGGCGTACGCGTGGCTGGCGGGCAAGGTCAACCGCATCAAGCTCATCAACGGGGTGAGTCTTTTCTTTATCTCGAACCTCGTGGCGTTCTACCTCTTGTCTCGGCTACGCGTGCCGCTGGGCGTTGCGTTTTTTCTCTGGGTAGGTGTCTTTAATGTCTCATTCGGGGAATGGGAGAAAATCCCTCGCCTTTAGGCGAAGCCTTGAGGTAAAAGATCCATGTGCAGATATATCGGACGACCAGTCACACGAAATACGATCTCAAGTACCACTTGGTTTGGATTACGAAAT
>DATMAM010000015.1:0-5619 GCA_035559995.1 Candidatus Acidiferrales bacterium | reverse complement strand
ATTTCGTAATCCAAACCAAGTGGTACTTGAGATCGTATTTCGTGTGACTGGTCGTCCGATATATCTGCACATGGATCTTTTACCTCAAGGCTTCGCCTAAAGGCGAGGGATTTTCTCCCATTCCCCGAATGAGACATTAACTGATCAATGATAAATGCCTCCCAGCTCATCCCGCGGGCAGGATGGGTATCAAGGATGGAAGGGGAATGGATGCCGAGAAAAAAATGCAGCAGGCCGCTGTCCCGAAAGTATAGCTTGGGGCTTTTGACCAGCCTCTTGCCGATATTGGCGAAATAGGGCGGCAGTTTTCGAATTAAAAAGGTCTGTTCCAGGATATCGACGTATCGATTCACCGTATGGTAGCTTACCGCGAGAGAGGCCGCCAGTTGAGACGCATTCCACACTCCTCCATTACAATGTGCAAGCATCGCCCAAAGCCTTCGCATCTGCGAAGCGGAAACGTCGATGCCGAGAGCTGGAAGGTCGCGCTCGATAAAAGTTCGGGTGTACGAGTCCCACCAGTCTCGGCGCGCGCGATCATCTCGTTGCAAGAACGCCTCCGGGAAACCGCCCCGAAACCACAGCGCCTGGAGGCCGTCGCGCCGCTGCCCCCTGACCTCGCTCCAGCGAAACGGCGCCAGGTCGACGAACGCCGTGCGGCCGGCTAGCGACTCGGAAATCTGGCGCACCAGGGAGGGAGAGGCGGAGCCGAGAAGCACGAAGCGACCTTTTCGGCCGCGGCGGCGATCAATAACCCCACGCAAGACTGGAAAAAGCTCGGGCACGCGCTGCGCCTCGTCGAAGATCACGTTATCCCCCATCTGGTTTAGACGTGCTTCGGGATCGGCGGCGAGCGGCGTGCTGTCGGACGGCCGTTCCAGGTCGAGATAGGTCCACGCCGGTAAAGCCGCGCGAATGAAAGTTGTCTTACCGCATTGACGCGGACCCAGGACGGTCACGCACGGAAAACGACGCAGGAAACCGTGGAGGAGCGGGCCGTAGCGACGCTTGATCATGGTTGTATTTTAGAAGTCCGACTTCTAATTTGCAAACCTCCGGGAACGGATGTTGCGTTTTACGACTGAGCGCGGATTCGCGCACCTCCGCCAGTCCCACGCTGCGGTCGGGAGTTGCAGCGCCAGCCGGCTTTTTGAACCGTCCGGTTTTTTCGGCGCCGGCGCTCAAAAATATCGAGGGGCCGAAGTCGCTGGCAGGGCGCGGACAATCGATTGACGCGCCTCCCCAGAAGCCCAACCGCACGCCGGCGCCGTCCGGCTTCCCGATTCAATACGCCAAAGAATTGCGGCCTATAGACCGGATTCAGACCTTAAAGACCCGGTCGTTCTCTCTTACCTTTTCCCGCACCATGATCCCCACCAGCTTTCCCTTGTCCGCGTGGGTCACGTTCTGGTGCTCGATCTGCATGGAGTCCACGGTCTGCGTGAAATCGGTGTGGCTTCCCTTGATGTGGATCGTGTCTCCCAGGTTGAGGTCGCCGTCCGTGAGTTCAACGATGCCGACGTTGAGGTGGGAATAGTAGTGGGTTACACGGCCAACGGGTGTTTCCGTCCCAGCAGCCATGTTTGATCCTCCTTGACGGGTATTATTTCACAACCGCGCGCATAAACAACGCTTTCAAAACATTGCGGCGCTTTCGGGCGCGCACTACAATCCTTGCAAGAGAAAGGAGGAACTCAAGATGGCCGTAACCGTAAAGAAGATCACCCTTTGGCGCAAAGAGGTCGAGAACAAGCCAGGAGTTCTTGCCAACGCCCTCGCCCCGCTGGCCCACGCGGGTACGGACATCCAGGTCGTCATGGCGTACCGCTTCCCGGGCGATTCGTCCAGAGCCGCCATCGAGCTTTATCCCGTTACGGGCAAGAAAGCCGTCGCCGCGGCGCAGGAAGCGGGATTCAGCGCGGCGCAGATCCCGGCGCTGCTCGTCGAGGGAGATAACAGGGCCGGGCTCGGGTACGAAACGGCTCAGTCCATCGCCGATGCCGGCGTCAACATGGACTTTGTCGTCGCCCAGGTAACGGGGAAAAAATATTCGGCCGTCTTCGGCTTTGAATCCGAGGCCGACGCGACAAAGTGCGCCGCGATCATTCGCAAGGCAGCCGGCGCCAAGAAGAAAGCGCGCCGCTAAGGCGCGCGGTCGGACCGGCGGCTCTCATTTGCTTTCGTCCGCCGACCGATATAGGCAGGCGGTCGCCCGCTGTCGCTGTTCACGACCGCACGTAAGGGTCCGTACAAGGCGGTTCGGCAAATTGAGCTATCCACGAGCCGCCAGTATCGGAAGAGCAAGCGAGTTAGACTAAGCATTGGGCAAAGCAACGTCGAGGGGCGGGCTGTTGGCGAGTCGCCAAATCCGTGAGCGCTGCCGACGGTTTGTGGCGGCCAGATTCTTACCCCGCCTCGTTTTCGCAACTTGATTAACTCACCGCGGGTTGACGCAACCTATATCCGAGGAGACGGTGAGCCATTGGTAACCCTGTGCTAGAGCTAGGTGAGACGCCTATTATAAGCGCCACCTGGCAAAGACGGCCTGCCAGGGGCCGCCCTAAGGCAGGTGAGACGTCCGGTCTCTTCACTCCTGCCTCCGGCGAACCGTCAACTTCGAAGGCGAAGCACATTTCTCAAGCAGAGCATGGAGTGAGTGCGAGGGTCGTTCGGGAATGGTTGGACAAAATAGCTTCCACGGCTCCCTTTCTGTCAAATGCCTTAGAAGCAGGCGTCAAGAAATTTTTCCTGACGCCTTCGTCAAAAGCTTTTCGATTGCGGCACCCAACTCCCGGTGTGTAAAAGGCTTGGCGATATAGTCGTCACAGCCGCTCCTTAAACACGTTTCCTTGTCTCCCGGTAAGGCCTTCGCGGTGCACGCCAATATAGGGATCGAGGCGGTTTTAGGAGTGCGGCGTATACGCGAGACCGCCTCCAGACCGTCCATGGTTGGCATCAAGATATCCATGAGGATGAGGTCCGGGAGATAAGATTCCGCCATCCTCACAGTCTCCACGCCGTTTTTTGCCACGGCCACCTCGTACCCCAAAAACTCTAACTCCTGCCCGACCACGTCAATTGTTGCGGGATTGTCTTCCGCCAGAAGGATCCGTTTCTTCATGTGCGCCTCGGTTTCCTTCACCTTCCGGGGCGGCTCCTCTGCGATCTCGCACGGCAAGGTTACGGTAAAGGTTGACCCCTTCCCAGGCTCGCTTTCGACCTGTACCCTGCCGCCCAGAAGCTCCGTGTATTTTTTGACAATGTAAAGCCCCAATCCCGTGCCTCCATAGGGCCTGGTCTCGGAACTGTCCGCCTGGCGAAACTTCTCGAAGATAATCGGTAAACATTCTTCGGCAATGCCAATACCGGTATCGGCCACTTTAAACTCGATCATCGGAGAGTCCGGTGTTGGGAAGACGCATCTGGCGGATATGATGACCGACCCGTGCTCGGTGAATTTAATAGCGTTATTGATAAGATTTCGAAGAATCCGCCCGAGCTTCTCACCATCGGTCTTGACCACCGGCAGGTTGGAGGGATAATTCCAGTTAAGCTCAAGCTTCTTATCCAGAGGGACATGGTAAGCCAGCTTGAGCTCGTCGAGGAAACGAACCAGATTAACATCATTCCTTTCCACCCGAACCTCCTCAGCCTCAATCTGGGTCGCCTCCAAGATGCCGCTAATCATCGTCAACAGGTCCCTGGAATGGTTTGTGACTTTGTCCAGGGCTCTTTCTTGCTCGGGGCTGATCTCCCCTAGCATCCTGTCTTTGATCATCCCGATGTAGCCCATAACCACATTGAGCGGCGTCCTAAGCTCGTGCGACATCACGCTCAGAAACTCATCCTTTACCTTATTGGACTTCGATAGATCTGCAGCTAACTTCACCATCTCCTCGTAAAGTTGGGAATTGTGAATGGCGATGGCGGCCTGGGCCGCAAGCGCCGAGAGGAACTCAACCTCCTCGCTCGCAAATTCGTGCTCCTCTTTGGTGTAGAAGGAAAAAACTCCCAGAATATCGTCTTTAACAATCAGTGGGACTCCCAAATACGAGACCAACCCATGTTTGCGGAAAAAATCCGGGTCCCGTACGCTCGGGTCGGTTTGAACGTTCCTAACCATGCGGAAGGCCCTGGTTTCAAAGACCACATTAGGGATACCGCGACCGCCTTTCCACTCTTCTGCCTTCCATTCTTTTTCGTCGAGATTGCGACACGCTACAGGCTCCAGCAGTCCAGTTGCTTTGTTGAATAATCTGATAGTGGTGGCGGCATAGGGCAGAACAAGATCGACTTTCTCCAGCAACGCATTCAAAACGGTGTGAAGATCAAGCGTCGAGGTAATGGCCGCGTCAATCTCCCTCAGCACCCTGATTCGCTCGAGACTGCCCGTCAGCGCTCTCTCGCGGGACTCGATTGCTTTCCGCATTGCATCGAAAGCGTCGATGAGCACACCAAGATCGCTCTCCTTCGCGGTGATCGACGGAAGGGGAAGCGAACGGTCCCCTGCCGCCAGTGCCCGCGCAGCCTGAGCCAGCTCTCTAACCGGGCGGGTAAGTTTAAGAGCGAAAAACGCGGCAGCGACTAGGGCAAGCGTCACGCTTATGGCGAGACCTGTAAGGGCAACCCGAAAAGATCTCTTTGCCGGTATCAATATGTCCGCCTCGGGCCGCTCCACAAATACCGTCCAACCCGTATTCGGGATTGGGGCATAGCCGGCGATACGAGATTCACCTGCTGCGTCGTATCTTATGGTGCCTGGGCCAGCGAGGCGACCTCCAGCGGGTACGCCGATCCAGGAATAGTCCGGGCGCTGTTGAACGGCGGCTTTGTCCCGGTGCAGCAAGACACGTCCCGCAGCATCCACGACAAACGCTTGGCCCCCGCCACCCACATGAACCCTGTTGACTGCAGCGGAAATATCTTCCAGATCAACCACCGCGCCAAGGACTCCCACAAGATGGCGCTCAGCATCACGAATCGGCGTATGGATGAGGAGCGAAGAACGTCCGGTGCTGAGAGTGGTCGCTACCATCCAGGCCTGACGGCCGCTTTTGGCCGCGATCCTAAAGGACTGCCGCATGGCGATTGAGCGAGGAGTCCCTGGGTGGGATGAAGCCACAAGCCTTCCGGTTCGGTCAAAGGTCGATAGCCGCGCAAATTTCGCACGGTGATGGAACAGTTCCTTAAGTAGAGGCTCCTGACGCGCGGGGTTCATGCTGACAATGTCCGGAAGGGCAGCGATCGCCTGGCTGTCTTCCAACAATCCGGTCACATGGATGTCGAGATGACCGGCCAAGCCGCGCGCAAGCCCGATCAGTTCCCTTGTGGACTGCTCGCCTATCGACCTACTGTCCAGGATAGAAATGCCCAGGCCAGTGAGCCCTAGCGGGATAATGCCGATCAGTAGAAGCGCGAGCAGTAGGCGCCCATGAAGCGTTCGCGTGAAGTTTAGGCGATTGGCAGCGACCATCTTTATTTTTTAATGTCTCATTCGGGGAATGGGAGAAAATCCCTCGCCTTTAGGCGAAGCCTTGAGGTAAAAGATCCATGTGCAGATATATCGGACGACCAGTCACACGAAATACGATCTCAAGTACCACTTGGTTTGGATTACGA
>DATMAM010000014.1:0-38088 GCA_035559995.1 Candidatus Acidiferrales bacterium | reverse complement strand
GCACAATACATCGCCACTCAGGGGCAAGAGCCTTCCGAGGCCGATGAGGATTTCAAGGTTGAGGAGTAGTTTCATCGGGTCTTCAGCCGTCTTCAGACGGCAAGGAACCCACCGCCTTTAGGCGGTGGTAGCCTCAGTTTCGGTGTTCCAGCAGACGGAGCCGGGCTGCCAGGCTTATTTCTGGCGCACCTCGCAGGGTCATGAAATCGATCTACTCATCGATCTTGGAACCGAGCAAATTCCCTTTGAAATCAAACTGCACTCCGCACCCACCGCTCAAGATGCCGCGACGCTCCGCCACTGCATGCAGCAGCTGGGTCTCGCACGCGGTTTTCTTGTCCACTCCGGGAGGCAGAATTATTCTCTTGGCAAAGGGATCGTGGCTGTCTCTGCCGACCAAATCCTATCTCGCCCCCGAACTTTCCTTCACTGATCCCGCCGGCGCCTTCTATTGGACCGAGTGCCAAAAACATGATGGGTATCGGCGCAGAAGCGCCGCAACCTTCCTGCATTGTAGGGCTAATCTAAAACAGCTCGTTGGCACCGGGACAGGGCCGGAGCGAGCGTCGATTCTGAAAGCAGGCCGATCACTTACTGCGGCCCGAGGACGCGGCCGGCGGCGAGCTCTTCCGGCGTCGCGTCGCGGCTGCCGCGCTGCTCGTGCGCTCGGTGGTCCTGCTGCTTGAGCAGCGGCTCAAAATTCACGCGTCCTCTTTTGCCGCCCGGGACGCGGCTGGTGATGTGGAGGATCTCCAGCGGCTCTTCGCTCGCGGATTCAAACCAGTAGGGCACGCCCGCGGGAACAAAAATCCCCTCGCCTTTTCCAAGCTCCGCGACGAGAATATTTTCCGCGCCATAGAATTTGACGCGGCCGCCGAGAACGAACCACGACGACTCGCTGCCGGGGTGAGCGTGGAGATTGGTCTCGCCACCCTTTAGACAGACCTGGACGCCGACGTTAAGCCCGCCGCAACTGCCCATGTGGAGGTTTTGTTTCCCGCGTTGCTTGTCGCGCTCCGACCAGACCTGCGGCATCTCGTATTTGTAAATTTGGAATGACTCTTTGATGCCTCTCTCGTCCATATCGCTCCTCCTAGAAAGATGATACGACTCGCGCGCCGCGCGGCCGTCTTCGAATCTCGCAGCGACACTATCCGACCGGCGGCCCGCGTGTCAAACCGGCTCACCGAGCTCGTCGAAATGGACTGAACGGCAGGCAGGCGCTTGACAACAAAAAAGAGGCCGCATATGAGTGGGCTGTTTCCTATTGTTCAACCTAATTGGATATGAACTCCACGGACAAACTCTTTTTAATCTTGGAGCAGTTCACGGCGGAAAAGCCCGATTGGGGAGTGCGCGAGCTGGCCGATGCGACGTCCTTAAAGCCGAACCTCGTGCACTGGTATCTCAAAAACTTGGAGCGGCACCGAATCGTCCGCAGGGATCCCGAAACGCAGAGGTACGAACTGGCGTTCGGCCTGTTCGAGCTCAGCCAGCGGATTCAACGGCTCACGCTGATCGAGCGGATCGCAAAGCCGATCCTGCGGCGGCTGGCCAAATCGACCGAGGGAACAACCGTGCTGCGCGTGCTCGACGGCGACGAGCTGTTGTGCGTCGCGACCGTCGATAGCCCGGCGTCGTTGAAAGTTCAGTTCACCACGGGAACCCGGGTGCCGATCAATTTTGGCTCTGTGGGAAAGGTCGTGATGGCTTTTCTTCCGCCCGCTCGGCTGAAGTCGCTGCTGTCGAAAGGTTCGCTCAAGCGGTTTACCGAAAAGACCGTGACCAACCCGGCTGTGCTGGCGAAGCAGCTTGCGCAGATCCGCGCGAGAGGGTGGGTCTCGACGGTCGGGGAGGCGGTGCCGGGCGTGAGGGGCATCGCCGCGCCCGTAAGAGACAAAACCGGGGAGGTCTGTGGCGGCGTCGGGCTCACGTTTCCGGCGAGCGCTCTGGCGGAGTCGCAGCTCCAAAAGACGGCGCGCATGGTCGTTCGGGCCGCGAACAGCATTTCAGCGCAGCTCGGATGGAAAGCCGCCAAAAGGACGAGTCCGCACGCTGGCGCAAGGACCTTACGCAAGCTGGCAACTTGTTAGGCGACTCGTCCTCGGAGAGGCCTTGCGCGGCGTGACCGAGGTTTTTCGGCGCGGAACAATCCAGAGGTGGTTGAAAAGCACACAGTCATTTCGCTGGTGAGCCGATGAAGTTCAACGATCTGCGAGAGTATATCGCGGTGCTGGAGCAGCTGGGCGAGCTCAGGCTCGTCGAGAACGCAAGCTGCGATCTCGAAATCGGCGCGATCACCGAGGTCGCGGCGCGCCGCGAGAATAGCCCCGCGGTGCTTTTCGATTCCATACAGGGTTTTCAGAAAGGCTATAGGGTGCTCACGAACCTGACCTCCAACCGCACGCGCGAGCGGCTTGTGTTCGGCGTCGCCAACGACATGGACGATCGCGAGGCCGTGAAGTACTGGAAAGAAAGGCTCAAGGGGTACAAGCCTATTCCGCCGCGCGAGGTCGGCTCCGGCCCGGTAAAAGAAAACGTCATGCGCGGCGAGGATGTCGATCTGGGAGTCGTCCCGTGGGTGCGCTGGCATGAGCGGGACGGGGGCCCCTACATGTGCGCGACTTCGGTCGTCACCCGCGATCCCGACAGCGGCTTCATCAATGTCGGCTCGTACCGCTTCATGTGGGTCAACAAAAATACGATGGTTGCGCACATCGGCTCGGGACATCACGGCGACGTCATTCGAAAAAAATACTGGGCCAAAGGCAAAGCTTGCCCCGCGGCGATTTCCCTCGGTCAGGATCCGGCGCTGCTCGTCGCCGCCGGGACCAATCTTCCCTGGGGCAGCTCGGAATACGGGTTCGCGGGTTGGCTGCGCGGCGAGCCGGTCGAGGTGACGCGCGGGGAGTACACCGGCCTTCCGATTCCGGCAACCGCGGAGGTCGTTTTGGAAGGCGACATGCTGCCGCCCGAGGCGGGGCAGGAGATCGAAGGACCTTTTGGCGAGTTCTCCGGATATTACGGCGGCGGGGCGCGCCCGGCGCCCGTAACCAAAATCCACTCGGTGTTGTTCCGAAAGGATCCCATCGTGCTGGGAGCTCCGCCGCTCCCGCCGGGCGAAAACTACGGCGTACTCTCGTCGCGCGCAATTTTGATTTGGAACGAGCTGGAAGCGCTGGGAATCCCGAACATCATGGGCGTGAACTACTCGTGGGGGCTGACGATCATCTCGCTCAAGCAGGCTTATCCCGGCCACGCGATGCGGGCGGCGCACGGAGCGCTCGGCGGAACGGCCGGCTACCACGGCCGATTCGTCGTTCTCGTCGACGACGACATCGATCCTTACAACCTGCAAGAGGTCTGGTGGGCGATCGCGACGCGCTGCGATCCCGAGACGTCCTTGGACCTCAGCCGCCGGACGTGGAGCTACAAGATCGATCCGCGCTTGAGCGAGGAAAAGAAAAACGCGGGAAACTACACCGGCTCGGTCGCGATCATCGATGCTTGCCGGCCTTATCACTGGATGGACAAGTTTCCGCCGACGACCAAGATCAGCCAGGAGCTTTTGCGGCAGACCGAAGAGAAATGGGGAAAGTTCCTGCGATGAGCGTCAAGGCCAGCGAAAGCGTCCGGATAGGAGAGCGGATCAGAAGGCGGGAGGCCGAGCGGCTGATCGCGGGCAAGGGGACGTTCGTCGATGATGTGCCGCTCGCCGGAACGCTTTACGTCGGCTTTGTGCGGAGCCCGTACGCGCACGCGCGCATCAAGAGCATCGACGCGCGCGCGGCTCGTTCGATGGGGGGCGTGCACGCGGTTGTGACCGGAGACGATCTGGTAAAAGAGCTGGCCGAGGTAAGAGGCGGCCCGGCGCGCCATGTGAAGGTTTATCCTCTGGCGGTCGGGAAGGTGCGCTACGTCGGCGAGCCGGTCGCCGCCGTCGCCGCCGATACGCGCTACCTGGCGGAGGATGCCGCAGAAAATATCGCGGTCGAGTACGAGCCTTTGCCCGCGGTGGTGGATCCGGAAAAGGCGATGGAAGAATCCTCCGCCAAGCTTTTCGACGAGCTGGAGAGCAATATTGTTTATGAGTATCACTTCTCAACGCCCGACTTGGATGCGGTCTTTCAACGGGCCGATCATGTTTTTTCCCTCCGGCTCAACAGCCATCGCCTGACGCCTTTTCCCATGGAGCCGCGCGCCTACGCCGCGGAATACGACGCGCGCGAGGGAACGCTCACGTGCTGGGCCTCGACGGCCGGCCCGCACGGATTCAGGACGCGGCTTGCGGAAATTTTGGGCTTTCCCGAAAGCAAACTGCGAGTGATCGCGCCGGACGTCGGCGGCTCGTTCGGGGTCAAAAACGGCGGCTATCAGGACGAGGTGATCGTGCCCCTGCTCGCGCTCAAGCTCGGGCGGCCGGTGAAATGGGCGGAGACGAGAATCGAGCACCTCCGCAGCGCCCGCCAGGGGCGGGATCAAATTCATTACATCGATGTCGCGGTCAACGGCGACGGCACCGTCGTTGCGATCAGAGATAAGATCATCGCCGACCTCGGCTGCAGCTACGGGATCGACAATTCGATCAGCTCCGCCGCGCTCTACGTCCCCGGCGTGTATCGAATTCGGAACTATCGGGTGGACGCCTACGGCATCGCGACGAACAAGGCGAACCACGGCTCGCTGCGCGGCATCGGCAAGGCGGAGGCGGCTTTTGTGATCGAGCGGACGATGGATATCGTGGCGCGGCGGCTCGGCATGGATCCCGTCGAGCTGCGAAAAAAGAACTTCATTCCTCCGGAGGCTTTCCCCTACCGCAGCGTGACCGGGGCTCTTTACGACAGCGGCCAGTACGAAAAATGCCTGGACCAGGCGCTGGAGCTCGCGCGCTACCAACAGGCGAAAGAAGAAAAAAAGCGGCTCCGCGGCGAAGGCGTTTACCGCGGCGTGGGCGTGGCCTTCGTGATGGAGCCGACGAGCTCGAGCAGGATCTACGCCACCGGCGGATACGCCACCTGCCGTATTCGGATCGAGCCCTCCGGGTCCGTGACGGTGTTTTCCAGCGTCGGCGACCAGGGCCAGGGGCACGGCACGACCTTGAGCGCGATTGTCGCAAGCCGCATCGGCTTTCCGCTCGACAAGATTTTCGTGATCCGGGGCGATACCGGCGCCACGCCTTACGGCTTCGGGACGGGAAGCAGCCGCTCTTCGGTCGTGCAGATGAACGCGGCCTATCTCGCCGCCGAGCGCTTGCGTGAAAAGCTCGTGAAGATTGCCGCGCGCAATTTGCGCGTCCCGGCAAAGGAGCTGGCGATTCGCGACGGAAAGATCTCTTCCGCAGAGGATCCTACAAAGTCGATGAGCCTCAGGGAGATCGTGCGCCTCGCCTACGGCGCAATTCATCTGCTGCCGGAGGATGAGGAGCCCGGCCTGGAGGTCACCAGCCATTTCATCAACCCGAACATCGATTATGTGGCGGACGAGCGCGGGCGGATGAACACGTTTTCCACTTATCCGTATGCCGCCATTGTCGCCGTCGTGGACGTCGATATCGAGACCGGCTTCGTGAAGATCGTCAGGTACTGCACGGTGCACGATTGCGGCAATATCATCAACCCGCAGATTGTCGAAACGCAGCATTACGGATCGGTGGTGCAGGGTATCGGGGCGGCAATTTACGAGCACATCGTTTACGACGACGAGGGACAGCTCCTGACGGCAAGCCTGATGGACTACAAGGTGCCGACGGTCGAGGAAGTGCCCGACATTCAGCTCGGCCATCTGGTCACCCCGAGCCCGTTCTCGCCGCTGGGGACCAAGGGTGCCGGCGAGACGGGGATGCTCGGCCCGCCGCCGGCGCTCGCGAGCGCAATCGAGGACGCGCTCGCGGAGTTCGGCGCGGAAATTCGCAGCACGCCCTATACGCCGGAGCGCGTGCTCGCGCTCATCCGCGAAGCCAGAAAAGGCTCGCTGCGGGCGGGCGCGTAAAAGATCGGGAGTTATCGTGTATCCCGCCCCGTTCGATTATTTTCAGCCGAGGACTCTCGAGGAGGCGGTTGAGCTTCTGCAAACGTGGGGCGAGAGCGCCAGGGTCCTGGCGGGCGGCCAGAGCTTGATCCCGCTCATGAAGCTCCGCCTGGCGCGCCCGCGCTGCGTCATCGACCTCAACTGTGTCCCCGGGCTGAGCTACATCCGGGAAGAGGACGGCTGGATTCGGGTCGGGGCGCTCACGCGGCATGCGGAGATCGAGGCATCGCCGCTCATCCGCGAGCGGGCTCCGATCGCATGGCAAGCGATGCGGCGGCTCGGGGATTTGCAGGTGCGCAACCTCGGCACGATCGGCGGCGCGGTCGTCGAGGCGGACCCGGCGGGGGACTGGGGGCCCGTGGTCCTCGCGCTTGACGCGCGCATCAGGTGCGCAAGTGCAAAAGGAACGAGAGAGATCGAAGCGAAAGACTTTTTTACGTTCGCCTACACGACCGCGCTCGAGCCGGAGGAAGTGGTGACCGAGATCGCCCTTCGTAAGCCCGCCGCGCCTCAACGGGGCGCCTATCTCAAGCTCGAGCGCGTCGCGGGGGATTTTGCCGTGGCGAGCGTGGCGCTGCAGCTGGACCTCGACGAAAAAGGCGCGTGCCGGGAGGTCGGCATCGGGCTCGGCGGAGCGCACGACCGGCCGTTTAAGCCGAGTACGGTCGAATCTTACCTTCGAGGAAGAACGCTCGCTTCCGAGACCGTCGATCGCGCGGCGGAACAGATCCAGGAGGTTGCAAGCCCGATCGGCGATCTCAGAGGATCGGCCGATTACAAAAGAGAGGTCCTGAAGGTTCTTTTCCGGCGGGCCGCGCGCGCGGCGCTCGCCGAGCGCGTGTAGGAGGCAGCGGTCGCGGGTTTCGCCACGAGCGCGCGACTCGAGCGGCCGCGCGCGTCGTGCGCGCGCGAAGGCCGAGCCCGCGAGAAAGTAGGAGCGTCGCACTGTGATCCGGGAGATCGAGGTCAAGGTCAACGGCCGGCTCTATCGCGCCAGGGTGGAGCCGAGGACGCTCCTCGTTCACATGCTGCGCGACACGCTGGGGCTCACCGGCGCGCACATCGGCTGCGTGGTCGGAAAGTGCGGCGCCTGCACGGTGCTGTGGCGGGGAAAGCAGGTCAAGTCGTGCATGGTCTTTGCGGTGCAGACGGCCGGGACAGAAATTCTTACGATCGAGGGGCTGCAGAAAGACGGCGAGCTTCATCCGCTGCAGCGGGCGTTTTGGGACATGGACGCGGCCGAGTGCGGCTACTGCACGCCGGGCATGCTGATGGCCGCGTACGGGTTTCTGCTGGCGAATCCCGACCCGGCGGAGGACGAGATCAAGCACGCGATTGCGGGCAATCTCTGCCGCTGCACGGGGTACCGCAACATCGTCGAGGCCATCAAGAAAGCGGCGCGACAGCTACGGGAGGCGGATCATGGTCAGCATCCTGAAAGATAAGAAAATCGAGGATATCGAGATCATTCCCTGCCGCGTGAACGGCCCGCGGGGAATTGTGAAGTCGTTTCTCGTGCTGGGCGAGGAGCGAACGATCCTGGTCGATACGGGCTTTTCCGACGCGGACGCCGATCTCATCATCGATCGGCTGGAGAAGGCCGGCAAAAAGCACAGCGATTTAAAGCTCGTGATCTTGACGCACAGGCACGGCGATCACGTCGGCGGTCTGCCGAAGCTCAAAAGGATTCTAAAATTTACGCTGATGGCGCACGAGCTCGACGTCGAAGGCGTGAAGAAGATTTCGGGAGCCGACGTCGACCAGGTTGTCAAAGGGGGCGAGTTCCTTCCCGACTGCGGCGGCATCCGCGTGCTGCACACCCCGGGGCACACGCCCGGAAGCATCAGCCTTTTTCTTCCGAAGACCAAAACCCTGATCGCCGGCGACGCCGTCTTGAGCGCCGGCGAGCATCTGATCCCCTCGCCGCACTATCTTTGCAGCGACCCCGAGCAGGCGAAGGCGACGGTCGAGCAGCTCATCAAAATGAATCTGGGGATCGAAAGAGTGTTGGTGGGCCACGGCGACGACGTTTACGAGGGCGGGCAGCAGAAGCTGCACCGGATCATCGAAGGGCCGAGGGCGGACTAAAAGGGCAAAACGGCCGAAAGCGCTGCGGGGTGGTTCGGGAGCGAGGGCGGCGAGCCCTCGGGCGCCGGATGCCGGCGAAGCTCCAGCCGTCGCGGGGGCCGAAAAAAAATAAATCATTCAGGAGGTGTCCCATGGGAGTCATGACGGAGCGGTACGGCGTGCCGCAAACCAAGATCATCGCCTTGATGAAGTATCTGCAAACGCCGCTACAGCAGATCGAGCCGGGCGACAAGATCCTGGTGATGACCGACGACGCGATGGATCCGCTGGTGTGGCAGGCGTTCATGGCTGTGGTGAACCAAAAGGGGGGATCGCCCGCGTTGTGCATGTTTCCGAAGCTTCCGTATCACTGCTGCGATCCGCATCCCGCGGCCATCGAGGCGGCAAAAACCTGCAACGGCGTGGCGGCGCTGACGACCACGTGCATGAACAGCGGCACTCCCGGGCTGCGCTCGATTCGCAAGGCGGGGCGCATTCCAATTTGGCTGATGGAGGAGAACACGGTCGAGATTCTCACCGAAGGCGGTGGGACCGCCACCTGGGACGACATCAAGGAGATGGTCGAGCTGCACAAGAGGATCGCTCAGATCTACGATCGCGGCAAGAAAATTCGCCTGCTTTCGGAGTACGGCACCGACTTTACGGCCGACATTTCCGGCTACCCCGAAGGGTTCCACTACAAGCGGGCCAGCAAGATGCCGTTTCAGAGAGAGAACGGACATCTCGGCGGCGGGACTTGGCCTTACGGGGAGATCCACGTCGAGCCGCTTCCGGGCACGGCGAATGGAACCGTCGTGTGGGATACCACCGCGCACTATCCGCCGGGGCTTTGGAAGGATCCGGTCAAGCTCACGATCAGGGACGGCCGGGTCGTCGATATCAGCGGCGGCCTCGAAGCGGAGCAGGTCAAGGTGTACCTGAAAAAATACGGCGACGAGGACTCCTACAAGGTCGGCGGCGAGATGGGCCTGGGAACGAACAAGAAGTGCCCGCCGCGCGCCGGCATCATGAGAAGCGACAAGAAGCGCTACGGTTCGATGCATTTTGGCATCGGCACCGGGCCGGACCGTTGGACGTTCAGCGAAGACCGGAGCAAGACCGTCTTCAGCACGCTGAGACTCGAAGGGATTATCGCGCGCGTCACGGTGATCGTCGACGACAATATCGTGGTGTGCGAGAACGGAGAGATCAAGGTGTAAGACCGGCGCGGGCGCGGCTTGGCCGCGGAGAGAGCGTGATTTCGCCCTGGCCGGAGGAGGAACGGATGCTATCGATCAGTCCGAACTTAAAACAGATTGTCCAGCGGCAGCTCGAAGAGAGGGGCGCGAGAAAGCCGGGCGAGACGCCACGGCCCGTGACGACGGTCAAATCGAAGGCGCTCCACGACGTTCAGTTTCGCGCCACGGTGGAAGGCCACAGCTTCATCTCGGACGAGCGCGAAGCGGGCGGCGGCAGCGACGCCGGGCCGGCGCCGTTGCGCTATTTTCTCGCGGGTATCATGATGTGCCATCAGGTATGGACGGTGAAAAGCGCGGCGCTGGCGGACGTTAGGCTCGACAAGCTCGAGGGGGAAATCTCCGGCTATGTCTCGCATGGAAACCCCGGCGGATTCGAGCGAATCACTTTTACGGTAACGGTCGACAGTCCCAGTCCGGCCGAGGAGATTAGGAAAATCGTCGCGCAGGCAGCGGAGCGTTGCGCCGCGTTCGTCACGGTGGCGCGCGGCTGCCGGATCGAGCTCACTTTGATGCACAACGGCAAGAAGACCGACGAGCGCGTGTACGGGGGAGGCGGCGTCCAGGAATGAGTTTGGCCCTGCAGGCTTCAAGCCGGCCGGCGAAGTGATTGTCATGAAACGCAAAGCGAGGTGAACTATGAAGCAATCAATCCTAGCGATAGCTCTCTTGCTGTTAACCGCCGCCGTGAACCGAGTCGCGATTCCAGTCGCTGCGCATGCGCAGGACAAGCAGCAGAAGTTGCTGGAAGCGGCGAAAAAGGAGGGTGTGATCGACATCATCGCGACCTGGAGGCCCAAGGAGGCCGAAGGGATATTCACCGCGTTCCGCGAGGCGTACCCCGCTATCGAGGTCAGGCAGACGATGATGGCGGGCGCCGTGGGATTCGAACGGCTCAGGGCGGAATTTGCCTCGGGCCGAAGGACCACCGATCTGATCAATACCTCCATCATCGATCTCAAGAACGCGGGCATGATCCAGCCCTGGCCGGACTGGTACGAGGTTTTCCCGAAGACGAGAAAGGATACGGTTCATGCAACCCTCTCTGCCGCCCTGGAGCCGGGAGGCGCCTACGGCCTCGTCTATCGCCCCGATTTGGTTCCGAAAGATTTGCAACCCCTCACCTACGACAAACTTTCCGATCCGCGGCTGCGCGGGAAAATTGGCGTGAACATACGACAGTATTACTTCTGGGATTCGCTTTACCCGAAATGGAGCGAGGAACAAATCCTCAACTACGTCAAGACGGTCATCGTGCCGCAGAAGCCGCGGCTCTATAACGGCTCCGGCGACGGCTGGGAGATGCTGGTCCGCGGCGAGGTATGGGCGAACCCCGTGTCCAACACCCACCAATACTTCAGCCGCTATCTTCCCAAAGGAATCAAGAATATCGCGGTCGCCCCGGATTGGGTGGGTGTGGAATCGGGAAAGCCGATTGTGCTCCTCAAGGACGCGCCGCACCCGAACGCTGCCAAGCTGTTTCTCCACTGGGTCACCACCGACAAGGCGCAGGAGGTATTTTTCAAGCATCGGGGCAGGGGCAATCCGTACGACGATACGAATATCGTCGGCCAGTGGTTCAAAAAACACGGCGCGAAGCTCTTCGAGTACGAGGACGAACTGAGGGAGGCGCAGGCGAGAGAGAGTGGCGCGAAGATCCTGCAGATGCTCGGCGTTCCCGTGCCGAAGAGGTAGCGCATGCGCCCGCTGGCGGTAGCGCGCCAGGTTTACGCCGCCAAAGTCCTGCCGCATGTCAACCTGACCAGCTTTATCCTGGTCGGGACGGTCGCGGCCATCGCGTACCTGGTGGTCGCGCCGATCATTTTTCTCATCTGGAGCAGCTTTCGCTCGGCTTTGCCGACGCCCGCCGATCCCGGCGTGTTCACGCTGGAAAATTACGTCTTCGTTTATACCAGCCCCGCGACCTACACCTTGTTCTTCAATACGGTGATTTTCGTGGCCGTGTGCACGTCGATCGCTCTTGTTTTTGCGGTAACGTTCGCCTGGCTGATCGAGCGCACGGACCTTCCCGGCAAGAGAACGCTTTTTGTCCTCATTTTGCTTCCCTCCGCCGTGCCGTCGCTGCTGATGGGCATTTCGTACATCATCCTGGCGGGTCCTGAAGCGGGCTTGCTGAACCGATTCACAGAGGAGCTGTTCGGCGTCAAGCCCTTCAACATCTTTTCCATCCCGGCCATGTTCGTCCTGCAGGGCGTGAACAGCGTCCCGGGAACTTTCCTGATCGTCTTGGCGGCGTTGAGAAGCATGGATCCGGCGCTCGAGGAAGCGGCGTGCGTTTCGGGCGTCGGGTGGGCCAGTACGATTCGCCGGGTAACGCTGCCGATGATGCTGCCGGCCGTGCTATCGGCGGGAATTTACACGGGGATGAATATCGCGGAGACCTTCGAGATCCCCGCGCTCATCGGCGTGCCGATCGGGTTCAACGTGCTTTCGTCGCAGGTGTATCTCTCGATTCGGGTGTGGGGAAATCATACGGTCGCGAGCGCCTACTCGGTTATTTTCCTGATCCTGCTCGTCGGCATGGTTTATCTCTATCAACGCGCCACGCGCCACAGCTTCCGCTACACCACGATCTCGGGAAAAGGGTACAGGCCCAAGTTGATGCCAATCGGCCGCTGGCGTTATCCCGCGGTCGTGCTGATCGTCGCTTACTTTGCCGTGACCGCGGGGCTGCCCCTGTTGGTGTTTGTCTGGTCGAGCGTCTTCCCCAGCCATGAGCCGCCGACTCTGGCCATACTTTCTCAGGCGAGTCTGGAAGGCTTTAAAGAAGTTTTCGGGAATTCTACTTTCCTTCGCTGCGTCAAAAACACGATCTTGTTGATGGTGCTCACGCCGGTTCTGACCGTCGGATTGATCAGCATCGCTTCATGGCTCATCGTCCGCTCCAACCTGAGCCTCAAATCCAAGACGCTGCTCGACACCTTGACTTTCTGGCCTCATGCCTATCCCGGAATCGTGCTCGGCGTTGCGCTCTTGTGGTTTTTTATCGTCGTCGATTTTCCTCCGGTTTGGGGCACGCTCTGGCCGATTGTGCTGGGGCTCACGGTCTCGTACATGCCGTTTACCGTGCGCACTTTGAACGCGGCCTTCATTCAGGTGCACCAAGAGCTCGAGCAGGCCGCTTACGTGAGCGGGGCGAGCTGGCTGTCGACGTTTGTGAGGATTACCTTGCCGCTGATTTTGCCGGCGCTTGCGTCCGCCGCCTTGTGGATCGCGATCCACGCGATGCGCTCGCTCACCGTGCCGATGTTTTTGACCGCGCAGGGAAACGAGGTCCTGTCCATGCTTCTTTGGACCTACTGGGACAACGATATGGTGGAAGCGGTCTCGGTGATCGGGCTCCTCTATCTTGTCGTCTGCGTCGCGCTGTCTTTGCTGTGGCGTCGAATCGGCTTTAAGGAACTGCAAAAAGCGTAACGGAAAAAAGGACGGTCCTTCTTAAGCGAATCTCGCCGTCGCAAGCAGCGCAAGCCTCCCCTCGGCGTCCAACGCCCAGAGCTGGGC
Organism: Candidatus Acidiferrales bacterium; assembly: GCA_035559995.1. GTDB lineage: Bacteria > Desulfobacterota > Binatia > UBA9968 > UBA9968 > DATMAM01. Next base: position 25,213 of record DATMAM010000014.1, on the reverse strand, counting down.
TTCGCGGCCGTCCGCCGCCGGCTTTCCGGCAATCGTGAATCTTCCGGTATCGTAAATCTGGCGAACGGTCTTGAACTCGAAAGATTTTAGCTGGCGCGTCGGCAGCTCCCGCCGGCACATCTCGATGAGCAGCTGCGCGGTGAGCGAGGTTTGCACGACCAGCCCGGGAAGCTTCTCGACCTTGGTGACGTAGTCGCGGTCGTAATGGATGCGGTGGCTGTTGAAGCGGATCGCCGAGAAGCGAAACAGAAGAGGCGGGTTGGGCTCGATCACCTGCCGCCAGGCGGCGTCTGCGGGAACCTGAGGCGCGGCTCGGACTGCCGCTTCCGCTCTCGCTTCGCTCAGCATCACCATGTCGCGCTCCTCGACGACCGCAAGGCCGCGGCTGTTGGAGATGCTGTTCCGCTCGACGATCGTGACCATCGCGCCCGCCGGCCCGTCGTCGATCTGCAGATCAGCGATTTCAGTGATGCGCGTAATTTCGTCGCCGATTCTTAAAGGCTCGTGGAATGCCATCCGGGTTCCGCCGATGCGCCGGCGCGGCAAAGGGATCGGCGGCGCGATGCCGCCGCCGGAGGCTTGACCATCCAGGCGCATTTGCCAGGGCCTGTGCGAAGGGGGAAAAAACGCTCCGTACCAGCCCGGCGGAATCGGCGCGCCCTTATCGTTGGGATAATCGTCCAGGCCCAATGTGGCGGCGAACTTTAGCATCGCGGACGCCGTCACGACGTCGGTCGCGGTTTCGCGCTTGCCGATATAGCTTTTAAAGCTTTCCAACGACTCAGCCATGGAAAACCTCCTCTGACTTTGGATAGGCGGAGCGTATTCCTTGGCTGTTTGCAATGTCAAGCGGGGAAGAGAGACGAGGGTACTCCGCGGGCCGTTTCACGCATTCACGGGGGTCAATGTAAACACACGGGATAAGCGCGTCGCGCTCTTCAGGTCTCCGCGGCGTAATGCGTCCCGAACATCGTCCAACTTATATGCGTCTTCCAGCGACAGGTACGGCGACCAACCCTCATCTGTCTCAATGAGTTCGACCTCAACTTCTGCCACGTACTGTCCTTCATGGACAAGTTTTGTATGCCGCCTTTTTCTCATGTTTTCCTCCTCGTGAAATCTTCACGACCACAAATCAGGATCAGGTCTGTAAGCGGTAACAATAACCGCGGGTGATGACAAACCCTTGGGAATTCCCCAGACGACATGGATTGGCTGCTGTCCTAGTTCAACCTTTGCTCGGAGAGCCGATGACTTTTGACAACGGTCGCCAAGGAGTGTTATGGCTCTGAATCGGCGCGGCCGGAGGCGCGGCGAACGGCGGGGAGTGTGGTCAAACAAATCGAGCTGCGCTTCAGCGAGCGGCTTGAAAGACAATTCCATCCCGTAAAGGTCACTGGCGAGGACGGAAAAACCGCTAAAGTACATCGGCTGCAGCTGGATTCGACCAATCCCACAAAGCTTATAATTGTTTGCGAACCGCTACCGGGCGGGCGCTACCATGTCCTCTGGCGTGTTCTATCGCGGGACGGCCACGTGGGCAAGGGAAGTTTTTACTTTTCGGTTCAACCGTAGGGCGAAAGGAGCCGTGATCGAGCTACTCGGCATGTTCTCGCGGGGCATTAGCTTCGCGGCAATCATCAGCTGCGTTGGCGGGCCGATTTTCTTCCTTGCCGTGCTTCGACCCGCGGTGGCGGCCTCCGGAGCCGAAACGCTAATACCGGCTGCTAAAGTCATCGCTCGCGTGGGTTGGGGTAGCTCTTGGCTATTGGGGGTGGCTGCTCTCGGCACCGCGCTTCTCGTAACTGCGTCGGTTTCGGATTCCCGCGCGCTTTTGGACCTGCCTCTTTCGCTTGACGTGCTCTTTTCGAGTTCCTACGGCAACGCGCTGCTGGCCCGGATTGGGCTGGCGGTTGGTATGGCCGGGCTCTACGCGATGATCCTCAAGAGTCCGGCATGGAATCTCTTGTGGTGGAGCGCTGCGGCAGTGGGACCATTCCTCCGGGCTTGTGCGTGATGTTGTTGGGGACTTTTACATGCCTGCTGGATGCAGACATCGAGCCTGCTCCCGGGATGCTCAGGGCTCTTCGAGAAAAGATGCGCCGGGAAGGGATTCCCTTCGTCTCCGTCACGGCTTTTCCTTCCATGTCGGGCGCGTGGGGAAGGCTGTTGATGCCGGCTTTCGTTTATTTCTTTATGGTTCTCTATCCGTTTTGGCTGGTGAATTCTTCGAACGCTCGCGTGGCGGCGGCCGCGGGTGGATGCATTCTGACGGAAAGCCGCTTGCTCGAGCAGATGGGCAGGCTCGAGTCTCTGAGATCCACCGTGATCGATGACTGCACTTTAGCGCGCGGGATCAAGTCAGACGGGTCGAGAATCTGGTTAGGTCTACCTCGGTCTGCGCGAAGCATTCGAAACTGCCGGCATTTGGGTGAATTGTGGAATGTGGTAGCGCGGACGGCCTTCACCCAACTCGGCTACTCCGCCATTCTGTTAGTTCTGTGCACGCTGGTGATGGCTCTGGCTTACGGAGTTCCCGCAGAGTTGTTTGTCTTTTCCGACGGCCTGCAAAGGTATCTCTCTGCGGCAGCCCTGTTCGTGATGATGATCACCTATGTGCTCGTTCTTCGTTTTCATGAGAGGTCGTGGCTCTGGGCCCTCTCACTTCCTTTGATTGGTGCCCTTTTCTTGCCATGACGTGGACGTCCGCAATTCGCTACTGGCGGGGCGATGGAAGGGGAGAGTTTACGACCGGGATGCGGCGAACCTGAGAGGAGAAATTTTGGATGGATTTGGTGATCGGCGGCAGCGGTTTTATCGGTTCTCGCTTGGTTCAAAAAATGGTGAACCGGGGAAGAAAAGTGAGGGTCTATGATCTCAATCCCTTTCCAGCGGAGTTTCCGGGGCCAAGCGAGTTCGTTCAGGGTGATATTTTGGACTTGCAGAAACTTGTTAGAGCGACGGAGGGCTGCGATCGGGTCTTTCATTTAGCAGGTATTCCCCATCTTTGGGCGCGGCAGCCGGGGATGTTCGACCGAGTCAATCATCAAGGAACGGCCAACGTCCTGGAAGCTGCTCGCCTCGCCGAAGTGTCGCGCCTGATCTATACGGGCACCGAATCGATCTTGACCTCGCCAAACTATCGAGGTCCAATCGACGAGGATGTCGAACCCTTGCTGGACGATATGGTTGGGCCATACTGCAGATCGAAATTGTTGGCCGAGCGACTGGTCTTTCGAGCAGTGGTCAACGGCCTCAACGCCGTGATCGTATGTCCCACGCTGCCTATTGGTCCGGGGGACCGGAATCTGACTCCCCCAGGCCGTTTGATCTCGGCGTTTCTAAGCGGCAAACTCATCGCCTATCTCGACTGCACATTAAACGTCGTGGATGTTAGAGACGTGGCGTTGGGACATCTTTTGGCCGCGGAAAAAGGCCGCGTCGGACGAAGATACATACTTGGCGGATACAATCTCACACTTTTAGAGTTCTGTCAGCAGTTGAGCCGTATCAGCGGGAAAGCGCTGCCGCGATTTCAGATTCCTTATGGAGTCGCACTCGCCTGGAGCTATCTCGAAGAATTTGTCGGAAAGCTCACCGGAAGGGTTCCGTTAAGCTCGGTGACCGGCGTGAAGCTCTCGCGGCGCACCTTTATTTTTGATGGCGCAAAGAGTTGGGAAGAGCTGGGTTATGTCCCGCGACCTTTAGAGGAAACCATCCGGGATGCCGTGGCCTGGTTTCAGAAGGACAATGCTTAGCTCAATCGCTTTTCTGTTCCTGGGTCTTCGTCATGGGTTGTGTTGGCAGGGTTCGTTTGATGTAGCCGTGAGCGCAGAACCACTCGACGGCGTCGCGAGGCGTCAACAGCCCGGCGTGAAGTGTAGCCGAGTGTCTGCCGAGCTTTCTCATCGGAGAAGTACACGAAGTTTCGAGACATGCGCACGCTATCGACTGTAAACATTGGCTGGCAGCCCTTTAGACGAGCGAGGCCTTCGCAAATGTAGCCGGCGGGCATGACCACCCAGCGCGGCAGCCGAATGCGGGGCGGCGGCGGGCGAGATTCCCGTCTGCGCGTACAATTCGGTCTCGAGCATCGAACGCCTCAAAGCCAAAGGCGCGCCGGTAGAATGGGTGCCGCTGGATCCCGTGGTTGCGATCCTTCACCCGATCGCGATCAACGCTCAGGCGCCGCACCCTAACGCGGCAAAGCTTTTTGTCGATTTTGTCCTGTCGAAGGAAGGCATGATGCTTTTACGAAGCTTCAAGCGCATACCGAGCCGGCCCGACGTGGAGCCCATGGTCCCGCGCTTGACCAAGGGCATCAAGTTCTATCCGAGCGAACCCGAGCTTGCGGAGGAGTTCGACAAGTACGCGCGCACGTTTCGGGATTTGTTCGGCGTGAGATAGGCTTCGGCTTGACGGAGTTCGTTCTCGCCCCGCTTGACGCAGGAAGGTCGTTTTGGGCCGAAGGCCCGTCCCGAACGCGGTTAAGAAACCGAGCTGACCGCTTCGCCCGGAGCGGGTGGCGCGTCCTTCCTTCGTTCAAGATCGAAGCGTCGCCGCATCACCAAATGCTTTGAGGAGCTCCACCGCCGTGTCCGATATCCGCATCGGGATTCACATCCATCCGCCGCCGCGCCAGAGCCTGGGCAATTTTGAGGACTATGTGCGCCGCGCGGACGCGTACGGCCTTGCGCGCCTCGGCACCGGCGATACGCAGTGGCACAACATGGAGTGCTTCGTCGCCTTGACCGTCATGGCGCTCAGCAGCCGGCGGGCCGAGATCGGCCCGCGCGTGACCAATCCGGTGACGCGCGAGCCCTCTGTCGTCGCCAGCGCGATCGCAAGCCTGGACCTGGTCTCCGGCGGGCGGGCGGTGCTGGCAATCGGCCGCGGCGACAGCGCGGTTCACAACATCGGTCTTAAGCCCGCCACGGTGGCGGAGACCCGCGCCTACATCGTCGCCGTTCGCGAGCTTCTGGAAAAGGGCGAAACCGTCTACAGGGGACGGCGCAACCGGTTTGATTGGCCTGAAGAAAACAGGAAGCGTCGAATTCCCATCTGCGTGACGGCCGAAGGCCCGCGAATGCTCCGCCTCGCGGGCCAGATCGGCGATGAGGTGCTGATCGGGACGGGTTTGCTGCCGGAAATTGTCGACGACGCGCGCGAGCGCCTGCGGGCCGGCGCTGCGGAGATTGGCAGAGATCCCGACGAAATAAAAATCTGGTGGGCGCCGCGATTGAGCATCGCCGGGACGGCGGAAGAAGCGATCCAAAACATCAAGGCGAGCATCGCTTCGGCGGGAAACCACGCGCTGCGCGCGGGATTTGCGCAGCGGCATGTGCCGGAGCATCTCCAGGCTAACTTGCGCCGCTTTCACGAGGCCTACGACTACGCCCAGCATGGGTTGAAAACCGGAAAGAACGCGCGCATGCTCGACGAGCTTGGCCTGACGGACTATTTTCTGGAGCGCTTCGCGGTCTGCGGCACGCCGGACGATATCGTGGCGCGGATCAAAAGCCTCGCGGAGCTGGGCGTTCGGAATCTCTGGATGAGCTCGCCGGGCGACGATCCAAGAGCGCTGGATCTGTTGGGCCATGAAGTGCTGCCCCGGCTCTAGCCGGCGGATTGTCATGCGAGCGAACGGAGGGGGTGCAGGAAAAGTTTCTCGCTGCCTCGAACGACAACAGAGCCTCCGGCAAATGCGGGAGTTTGCCCTGCCTCGGCGGCGAAAAAAGTCCGGAGCACGGCGGGAAGCCGCGCGCCGATCCCCTCGCTGTCCGCCTCTCTTAGAGAGACGCTGATCGGCCTTTGAGAAGAGGCGGGAGACCGCGAGGATTTTCGCAAAACCAAGGAGCACGGCATGCTTTATGATTCGGAAAGCGGCGCTCTGACGATCGCGCTCACGGGAGACACGATGTTGTTTAAGCGAAAGGCCTTCTATGAAGCGAAGCTCTACCCTATCGACCTGGGCCATGGGAGGCCGCGCGCGCAGCGGGGCCGGCCGGTTCTGGCCGACGCCGCCGTAGCCGAGAAGATTCTCGACCGCTTGCAGCGGCTTTCGCGCCGTTACGGCACGGCCATCGAAAAGGAAGGAACCATCGGTGTTATCAGGGCGATGTGAAGATAGGAGCGAGAACCGCGGAGGCTTTCTCCGAGGGAGGGCGCTGCGCGCGCTTCTTATCGTTCTCGGCATGATCGGTGCCGAGGCGCCTTACGCCGCAGAGCCCGGCTGGGAGCAGGCCAAGAAAGAAGGCGAGGTGGTGCTGTACACCGCGTGGGGCCTGGACACGGTCAAGCATTTGCAGAGCGCCTTCGGAAAAAAGTATCCCTTCATCAAAGTCAACGTGCTGCGCACGCGGAGCGAGAGAATCCTCACGCGCACGATCGCGGAGCACAAGCAGAAAGTTTACAACGCGGATGTCTTCAGCGGCAGCCAGCTCGCCATGCTTAACCACAAGAAGGAAGGCCACCTGCAAAAGTACGTCTCGCCGCAGCAAGCGGCATTTCCGAAAGAATTCAAGGATCCCGAAGGATCCTGGACGAGCTTTTACGTCGACACGCGCGTGCTGGCCTACAACACCAGACTGGTCGCGCGCGAAGCGTTGCCGCAAAGCTACGACGATCTGCTGCTTCCCAAGTGGAAGGGAAAGATGGGGATGGACGATGCCGAGTACATCCTGTACGGCAGCCTGCTGGAGATTATGGGAAGAGAAAAGGGGCTCGCATACATGAAGCGGCTCGCGCAGCAGGAGCTCAATTTGCGCGGCGGGCACTCGCTGTTGACCCAGCTCCTGGTGGCCGGCGAGTTTCCGCTCTACATCGACGCCTTCGGCAGCAACATCGAGCAGTTCAAGGCGCAGGGGGCGCCGATCGACTGGGTCGCGCTCGAGCCCGTCATCGTCACGCTGTATCCCGTGGGGATGGCGGTCAACGCGCCTCATCCGAATGCGGCAAGGCTGTTGATCGATTTTCTTTTGTCGAAAGAAGGCCAGGAGATCGCGCGCAGGGTCGGCAAGATTCCCGGCAGATCGGATGTCGAGCCTCCCTATCCGCGGATGACGAGGGGGCTGAAGCTTTTTCCGGTGCCCAATTCCGTGGCCGACCGCTATGGTGAGATCGTCAAGGAGTTCCGGGAGATCTTCCTAAAAAATTATTAGCGAAGCCGCGCTCGCCGGCTGGCCTGGACCGAAGGGAGGGAGCGAACATGGCAAAGATTGGCAAAGCGGCCGCTTCTGTTTACGTTGCGCTTTTGGTTTCGTTCGCCAGCGCGCGCGCCGACGAGAAAGCGCTTCTGAGCGGCGCGCAGAAGGAAAGCAAAGCGGTCTACTACTTCGCGATGGAAATGCCGCTCGGCCAAAGCCTGGCGAAGGCTTTCGAGCAGAGGTATCCGGGCGTCAAGGTGGAGATCTATCGCGCCACGAGCGAGAGGCTACTGACCAAGATCCTCACCGAGACAAGATCGGGAAGACACGCGTTCGACGTCGTCAGCATCAACGTGGAGATGTTCGGCGTCTTGCAGCGAAACAAGTTGATCGGGCCGCATCGCTCGGCTTCCTTCGATGCGTATCCCAAAGGCTTCGTCGATCCGCAGGGCTACTGGACGTCGATCTACTACAACCCCTACACGGTCGCCCACAACACGAGAATGGTCAAGCCCTCGGAGGCGCCGCAGCGCTGGGAGGATTTGCTGGATCCCAAGTGGAAGGGGAAGCTCGGGATGGACAACACCAAGTACGCCTGGTCGAACGCTCTGATCGAGATCATGGGGCAGGAAAAGGCGGTCAAGTTTTTCCGGGCGCTGGCCGAGCAGAATATCGATTATCGGGGCAGCTACACTTTGCTCGCCCAGCTCATGGCCGCCGGCGAGATTCCGGTCTGCGCGTACAATTCGGTCTCGAGCATCGAACGCCTCAAAGGCAACGGGGCGCCGATCGATTGGGTGCGGATGAAGTCGCCGATTCCGGCGTCGGTCGTCGTGGCCGGCGTGGCCAGCAACGCCGCTCGCCCCAACGCGGGAAAGCTGCTCTACGAGTTTCTTGTGTCAAAAGAGGGGCAGGAGATTTACGCGGCGCACGATAAAATCGTCGCGCGCAAGGATATCCGCGGCGGGCTCATGGCGGAAATGAAAAACCTCGACATTCGGCCGAACGGCCCCTCGACGGAAGAGGAGTTCAACAAGGGCGTGGCGCTCTTCCAGTCGATCTTCGGCAAGCCGAAGAGCTAAAGCAAGGCGCCGCGAGGCGAAGATTTCAAGCAGGCGCTAAACAGAAATTCCCGACTCTGTGCCAAGGAGCGACGACCATGAACTACAACGTGATTTCCGCCGATTCCCACCTCGAGGTTTCCTCTGACCGCTGGATCCATCGTGTGCCGGAGAAGTATCGCGAGCGCGCGCCGCGCCGCATCCGCCTGCCGAACGGCGGCGACGCGCACATCGTCGAAGGGCGCCCGATCCTGATCGAGCCCGTTCGCGTGACCGGCGAGTGGCGCGTCTATCCGTTTGGCGGAAGGTTCGGCGAAAACCCCGGCTCCGGATCGCCGGAGCAGAGACTGCACGAGCAAGACATCGACGGGGTTGACGCCGAGATCCTCTATCCGGGGAGCCAGGGGCCGAACTTCTGGCGCGGCATCAAGGACGATCAAGCGTACAAAGCGGTCGTGCGCGCGTACAACGACTGGCTCGGCGAAGAATACTGCTCGGTCGCACCGGAGAGACTGCTCGGGTTGGGTTTGATCCCCGAGACCGGCGTCAAGGACGCGATCGCCGAGATGGAACACTGCCTGCGCATCGGCCTCAGAGGCGTGGTCCTGAACGCCTTTCCCGCCGGGCGCATGTATCCCACGCCGGAAGACGACGAGTTCTGGGCCGCCGCGGTCGATATGAACGCGCCCGTGAGCGTGCACGTGATGTTTCAGTTTGGCGGCGGCGAGCGCTACAGCGGGCCGTGGTTTCAGTACCCGAAGAAATTCGAGCAGGAGGTCTACAGCGCCGGGCGGGACATCATCGGACGGTACGCCAACTACTACACGCAGCGCGGCGCCCGCGACGCGATTCGCCTGGTCGTCGCTGGAGTCTTCGATCGTTTTCCGAAGCTCAAGATCTACTTCGCGGAAAACCAGATCGGCTGGATCCCACACTGGCTCGAGCAGGCGGACAGCATCTATGAGCGTAACCACAAGTGGGCCGTCGAGCTGCACGGCTTAAAGCCGCTGGCGCGGCTTCCCAGCGAATATATTCGCGAGCATTGCTACTGGGGCTTTCAGTACAATCCGGTCGGCGTCAAACTGCGCCACCTCGTCGGCGTCGACCGCGTGATGTGGTCGTCGGATTTTCCTCACACCGAGACCGACTGGCCGAACTCGCGGCGGAACATCGAGATCAATTTCAAGGACGTGCCGGAAGACGAAAAGCGCCGGATGCTGGCGGGCAACGCCGTCGAGTTCTTCCGTTTAAACGGCGGGTGAATTTTGCTCCGCAGAAAACCGAAGCAGGCCTGCGTCTCATCTGGCGAAATGCGGAGAGGGTGGAATTTAACGGTCATTCGCACAAAAGCAAAGATCGACCAGTGACTTGGAATTTGAGTCTCAGGGAGGAGAGATGAGCGAGATTATTTCGGCGGATTGTCATTTGGATTTCTGGTACTTGCCCGGGGATCTGTTCTACTCGGAGGCGCCGGCTGCCTGGAAAGAGCGCATGCCGCGCGTGATGGATACCGAGAACGGTCGGGCCTGGGTGCACAACGGTAAGATCATCCGCTACGTCGGCGACGTCGGGCTGGGTCGCGATAATGTGCGGTTTGACCGAGCCACAATGTCCGTGCGGCTCCGGAGAAAAGCGCGCACGGGGCTGTACGAGGATGCCGTGAAGGGCGTTTTCCGCCCGGCTTCCCCCGAGCTGAGGATCCAGGATCAGGAGCGCGACGGCGTCGGCGCGGAAGTGATCTATGGCGTCCTGGGACTGAGCCGGCGCGTGCAAGACGGGGAGGCGATGGGCGTTGTGTTCCGGATCTACAACGATTTTGCGCTCCAGTTCCGCAAGTACGATCCAGACCGCTTCGCCCCTCTCGCCTGTCTGCCGAACTATGATCCCAAGGCGGCCGCGGACGAGCTTCGACGCGTCGCCAAGCTAGGATTTACGGGCGCGGAGCTGATCGCCTCGGACTCCGTGCGCCCGATCTGGGATCGGGATTGGGACGTGGTGTGGGAGGCGGCGGATGAGACCGGGCTACCGATATCGTTTCACAACCAGGGTCAGGAAGTTCGCGCCGTCAATCCGGCGGACACAAACTACGAGGAAAATGTCAAGGTGCGAAACGCGGTGAGACAGGCGGTGTCGCGCTTCGGCTCCGCGCAATTTTTGGCCTCGATCATTTATTGCGGCGCGTTCGACCGCTATCCCGGCTTCCGGTTTGTTCTCGGCGAGTCGGGGATCGGCTGGATTCCCTATTTTCTGCAGCGCATGGATTACGAATACGAGGAGGAGGAATCCTTTCATCTCCGGCTGCGCTTGAAGCCGAGCGATTATTTTCGGATCAACGGCTTTGTGACTTACGAGCGCGATGCCGTGGGCGCAAGACTGCTCGATCTTTTGGGAGAAGATAACGTCATGTGGGGCTCGGACTATCCCCATCCCGACGGAACGTGGCCCGAATCGATGCGCTTTATCGAAAGGGAGCTTGGAAATTTGCCCGAGCGCACGCGGCGCAAGGTGCTCCACGACAACGCGGCGAAGCTTTACGGCCTCAAGTGAGGGCGCAGTGACAAGCTCAGAGAAAGGGCGGCGCAAAATCGGTTAGGCACCTCGTCAAGTTTGACACTCGCGCTCTCAGCTTTCGCAATCGCTTCGGCGGCGCCAGGCCGCCTTCATCCTGCGAGCGCGAGGAGCGAGACAACGACCAGCGACACGGATACTGCCAGCAACAAGTCTGAAGCTTTCATACTCTCATATCAGTTCCCAAGCGTCGTCCGATCGCCGCGGCGGGCCTGTTTAGCTAAGGCCGTTGGCCGAATCGGCCGCTCCTGACAAGACGGGACCGAGAAACCAGGCGCGCGCAAACGGCCGATCAGTGGTTGCAGGTGTAGCTTACCTGGCGCGCCGCGACGTGCTCGTGATCGACCGCGCCCCCCTACGAAGAGCTGGAGCGCCTCGTTTTCCAAGCCGGCAAGTAAAAGCCGCGCGCGTTTGACACGCGCGCGGACCCCTGGTAACCTCCGGCCCGCTTTTTGCGAGGAGCGCCGACATCATTCGCCCGCACCCTGACCTGAAGGGCGATTGGGGAAAAGGAGGTCGTTTATGTGGTTTAGATGGCGTCAAGTTGTCGGCACAGGTCTCGGGCTCGCCTTGCTGATCGGGCTTCCGCGGGATGGCATCGGCAGCCATTCCTGGGGAGGCTATCACTGGGCGCGGACGAGCAACCCTTTCACCCTCCAGCTCGGGGATAACGTCTCGACGGCGTGGGATCTCTATCTCGACGTGGCCTCCTCTGACTGGACCCTGTCCTCGGTGCTCGACACGACGATCGTCGCGGGACGTGTGACCAATCCGAAGAACTGTAAGCCCACGAGCGGCCGCGTCGAAGTTTGCAGCGCCAGATACGGCTTCAACGGCTGGCTCGGCGTGGCTTCGATCTGGATCAGCGGCAAGCACATCACGCAGGGAACGGTGAAGCTCAACGACACCTATTTCGACACGCCAAAGTACAACACGCCCGCCTGGAGGCTCTTCGTGATGTGCCAGGAGGTCGGCCACACTTTCGGCCTCGACCACCAGGATGAGAACTTCAGCAATGGCAACCTCGGCTCGTGCATGGACTACACGAGCGACCCCGACGGGACGCTCGCCGATCCTGACCAGCTCTCCAACGAGCGCCCGAATCAGCACGACTACGACCAAATCGGGCAGATCTACACGCACCTGGACAGCAGCACGACGGTGTCCGCTCTCTTGGCGTCTGGACGCAGCGGGGGAGGCCGCGGGACTTCCGAGACCGACGGGGAGGCGAGCGTCGGAACCGGGCAGTGGGGAAAGCTCGTCCGCTCGACGAACCGGGGCCGGACGGAAATTTACGAGCTGGAGCTGGGAAAAGGGCAGAAGATCGTGACCTTTGTTCTGTGGGCGGATCCTGACATCGACGGCAACGGAGGTAAGGGAAGGAAATAAGTTTCTCCGAGACCTTTCGTGCGCCGCTGCGGGGGCAGGCCTTGAAGGGCTTGCCCCCGCGCGTTTTTTACGGGTAGGCTCGATTCATGATCACCGTGATTTTCACGTGGGCGCTCCTGCCCGTGTGTGTCTCCGCGCTTGCCGGTCTGCCAGCGGGTGGAGCAAAGGCAATAACCGACTACGCCGGTTTGGTCGAGCACCTGCGGGGTGCGGGGTTCGCGCCGCGCTTCGAGGAGATCGTGGAGCAGCCGTTCTTTTCGGTGAAGGGCAAAGTCCTCGCGATCGGGGACGAGCACCTGCAAGTGTTCGAATACCCTACGCCGGAGGCGGCGTCGGCGGAGGCCGCTCGCATCTCGCCGGACGGGATGACCGTAGGAACGACAAAGGTTCACTGGCTCGGCCCGCCCCATTTTTACAGGAGCGGCAAGCTTCTGGTCTTGTACCTGGGAACCGACAAGGGGCTGCGGAGAGCGCTCGAGAGCGCTCTCGGTCTCCAGTTCGCCGGGCAATAGGCTATTTCTCGACGGCCCCTTCGATGAAGGACATCGAGCGCTTACGTTTGATAGGGCACGATCGTGAGCAATTTTTGGCTTTCGGGCTCACGTTCGGGGTCACCGGCCGGACACACGTGGTGGTGCCTAAAAGGCATCGGTTGGGGGATAATGCCGCAACTTCGGGCGGATAAGCTTGCTCCGACGCATACCTCAAAGCCTTTGCTCTATCCTTTCTCCTTGCTCTGCGGCTGTGCTCCTCCTACGAAAATTCGGCACCGTCACCCTTCCCTCTCTCCTCAAGGGCGAGGGCTGGATGGCGGACCAATTTCCTCTCCCCCTTGGAGAGAAGGGTTGGGGTGAGGGATCTTTTTCATGACTGTAGGCGAGCGTAAGGTCATGAAACACTCCTTTGTTTTCGTCGCGGCACGGGCGGCTCGGTTGAGGAGGCGCCTGCAGTGAGCGAACGGTTCGTGTTTCGCGACACTTTTCGCTCCATGGCGACGTGCGCCGCGGCTGGCGGATTCAGCGCCGCCGCAGGCGGGAAGGGCTACGCGAGCCGGTGGCGAAACATCCACGAGGCGATGGCGAGCGTGATCGCCGCAGTCACCGCCAGCGGCCAGAGCTCCGGGATGAGCAGGCTGAGGGTTGCGCCCTCGAGATAGACGCGATGGGCGATCTCGATGGCGTAGCGCAAGGGATTGATCAGCGTGGCCTGCTGCAAGACTTCCGGCATGCTGCTGATCGGCGTCGTCAATCCGGAGAGCAACGCGAACGGCATCATGATCAAAAACGAGAAGAGCATCGCCTGTTGCATCGTGGCGACGACCGAGGAGACGAGAAGGCCGATTCCCACCGCGGCGAGGAGAAAGAGCGCAAGGCCCGCGTAGAGCGTCGCGAACGAGCCCGCGAAGGGAATCCGAAACCACAGTTGCGCGACCAGCAGAACATTCGTTGCCTGCACCAGGCCGATGAGAACGGAAGGCAATGCTTTGCCGGCCATGATTTCAGCGGGCCGGAACGGCGTCACGAGCAACTGATCGAACGTGCCCTCTTCGCGCTCGCGCGCGACCGACATGGCCGTTAGAAGCAAGGTCTGCAGCAGAGTCAGCGTGCCGATCAAGGCCGGGATCATGTTCCAGCGCGTTTCCATGTTCGGGTTGTACCACGCGCGGGTCGTGACCCGGACCGGCGGGCCGGCTTGGCCCTGTTTTGCCCGCCATCCGTTGTTGAAACCCTCGACGACCGAGTTGACGTAGCTCAGCGCGGTTCCCGCGGTGTTCGAGTTGCGGCCGTCCGCGATCACCTGAAGGTTGGCGGCAAGGCCGAGGTAGAGCCGGCGCGCGAAATCCTGCTCGATCTGAATGGCCAAGAGCGCGCGGCGCTCGTCGATAATTTTTTTCAGATCCGCCGCGCGGCTCACCTCGGCGACCCGGCGGAAGACGCCCGAGCCGTCGAGCCTGGCGAGCAGCTCGCGCGAGGCTGCGCTCCGGTCCTGATCGAGCACGGCGTAAGGAACGTGATTGAGATCGTAAGTGGCGGCGTAGCCGAAGATGAGGCATTGAAGAATCGGCGGCACAAAAAGGGTGAAGCGGCCGCGCGGGTCCTTGAGAATGGCAAGCAACTCCTTGCGCGTCAGGGCGAGGATGCGGCGGATCGCGTCCAGCATGGCAAACTCAGGCAAGCTGCTTGCGCATCTTTCTTCGCGTCAGGGTCAGCACCAGAGCCGCCATCGCCGCGAGCGCGGCGGCGTTCGGCAGGATGACCGGCCAGACGTTGCCGGCGAGAAAGACGGTCTGGAGCAGCTCGACATAGTAGCGCGCCGGCAAAACGTACGTGATCGCGCGCACGGCGGCCGGCATGCTGCGCAGGTCGAACAAAAAACCCGAAAGCATCAGCGCCGGCATGAAAGTCACCACGACCGTGATCTGGCTCGCGACGAACTGGCTCCGCGTGACCGAAGAGATCAGAAGGCCGACCCCGAGCGCCACCAGAAGGTACAGCACCGACACGCCGCCCAAAACCACGAGAGAGCCGCGCAGCGGAACTTGAAACAAGAACTTCGCGGCAAGCACGCACAAGGCGAGCCCAATCATTCCCAGGCCAAAGTACGGGATCGTTTTACCGAGCAAGATTTCCCCCGCCCGGACCGGCGTGACGAACAGAGCTTCCAAGGTTCCGTGCTCCCATTCGCGCGCCATGACCATGGCCGTGAGGAGCGCGCCGATCAACGTCATGATGATCACGATGAGCCCGGGCACGAGAAAATAGCGGCTCTCGTTGGCCTCGTTGAACCAGAGCCGGCTTTGCACCGAAACCGGTCCGGCGGCCGCCGCGGTGCCCTGCGCGGCCATGCGGGCGGTCCATTGGCCGACCGCTCCTTGCGCGTAACCTTGAATGATGCGCGCGCGATTGCCGTCCGTGCCGTGGAGAATGACCTGCACCTCCGCGTCGCCGAAGTGGAGCCGGCGCGCGAAGTCCGGCCGGACGCGGACGATGGCGTCGATCTCGCGCCTGAGCATGAGCTCGCGCGCAAGCGCCATCGAGGTCAGAGATCTCACGTCGAAGTAGCGCGAGAGCTGAAAGCTCGCCGCCAGCTCGGTGGCCTCCGGCGAAGGATCCTCCAAAACGACAGCCACGGGCACGTTCTCCACGTCAAGCGAAAGGCCGTAGCCGAAGAGGAGGATCAGCGCGACCGGAAGGACAATGCCCATCGCGATGCTGCTCGGATCGCGCACCATCTGGCGGCTCTCCTTGCGCACGAGGGAAAAAAGCCGCCGCCGCCTGGCCGCGGCCAGGCCGTGCCCGTCCGCCTGCATCACCCGTCTCCAGCCGCGGCGCTTTGGCGCGAGTTGCGCGCGCGGGCGTTTTCGACGATGGCAATGAAGGCGTCTTCCATGGTCGGCTCGCGCCCGGAAAGCGCCGGGGCCGCTTGCCGGATCTCCGCCGGCGTCCCCTGCGCCAATATCTGCCCCGCGTCCATGATCGCGACGCGGTCGCAGTACTCCGCTTCCTCCATAAAATGAGTCGTGATGATTACCGTGATGCCGCGCGCCGCGAGCGCCGTGATGCGCCGCCAGAACTCGCGGCGCGCGAGGGGATCGACGCCGCTGGTCGGCTCGTCGAGAAACAAAGTCTCGGGCTCGTGCATGAGCGCCGCTGCCATGGCAAGCCGCTGGTTGTAGCCGCCCGGCAACTGGCCCGCGGGAAGGCGCGCGTGGTCGCTCAGCTCGAATTCGCGGAGCGCCCACGCCACGCGCGCGCGCTTGCGCGCGCCGGTTAGCGCGTACGCGCTGGCGAAAAAATCGAGGTTCTCCACCACCGAAAGCTGGCTGTAGAGCGAGAACTTCTGGGCCACGTAGCCAATGCGCTGGCGCGCCGAGGCGCGCGCGCGTCTGAGATCCACGCCCGCAACGCTCAGCGTGCCCGCCGTCGCGGGAAGAAGGCCGCAGAGCATGCGAAACGTCGTCGTCTTGCCCGCGCCGTTGGGGCCGAGCAGGCCGAAAATCGTCCCTCTGTGGACATCGAAGCTCACGTGATCGACGGCGGTGAAGGCGCCGAAGCGCCGCACGAGGTTGCGGACCTGGACGACCGGCGGGGAGGCCGGAAGAGGGGGAGAAGGAGTAGGCGGGAGAAGGGAAGAAGCGGCCGCGCGAAGAGG
Organism: Candidatus Acidiferrales bacterium; assembly: GCA_035559995.1. Lineage (GTDB taxonomy): Bacteria > Desulfobacterota > Binatia > UBA9968 > UBA9968 > DATMAM01. The sequence continues at coordinate 8,898 of DATMAM010000014.1, read as the reverse complement.
GCGAGAAGGCGAGAAGGAACGAAGAAGCACCATAAAGCCGTCTTCGAAACGCGGCTCAACCGCGGCGGTATCGAGCCCGGCGAGAGCGGCTTCGCCCTCGTTTCGCGCCTCCTCCTCGCCCTGCCGGCCTTCTAAAGCGGCGCGCACCAGGCGCACCCGACCGCCCTCGGGAACGGCATCGACGATGGCGGCATCGTCGAGCAAGCGGGCCTGAAGGCCGCGCGCGCTTTCGCCATGAGGCGGCCGAGCGATGAAGGTTCGTTCGGCGGCGAGCCTCGTCACCTCGGCGGGATCGCCCTGCGCAAGCATGCGGCCCTCGTGCAGGACAATCACGCGCGCGCAGCGCTCCGCCTCGTCCAGGTACGAAGTGCTCAGAATCACGCTGAGTCCCTGCTCGCGCACCAATTGCAGGATGATTTCCCATAGCTCGCGGCGCGAGAGCGGATCGACGCCGACCGTCGGTTCGTCGAGAAGGAGCAGCTCCGGCGTGTGGACGAGAGCGCACGCAAGCCCGAGCTTCTGCTTCATGCCGCCGGAGAGTTGGCCGGCCAGACGGCGCGTGAACGGCTCAAGCGCCGTCATCTCCAGCAGCCGGGGATAGCGCTCGCGCCGCGCGGCCGCGCTGACGCCGTGCAAATCGGCGTAAAGGTCGAGATTTTCCTGGACGCTCAAGTCTTCGTACAGGCCGAAGCGCTGCGGCATGTACCCGATGCGCTCTTGAACCTGCTCTGCGTCTTTCGCGACATCGACGCTTAAAACTCGCAGTTCGCCTTCGTCCGGAAAGATGAGACCCGCGGCCAGGCGCATCAGGGTGGTCTTGCCCGCGCCGTCCGGCCCGACGACGGCGGTCAGCGTCGCCGGCAAAACGTCGAGGGAAACGCCGTCGAGCGCTTTGATCACCGCGCCCGTTTCGCGGCGAAAAAACTTGCGCAGGCCGCGGGCCAAGAGAACCGGCGGCTTTGCCGGGCGCGCGCTCACGCTGTCTGTCCCCGTCTCCGTTATCTCTTTGTCTCCTGTTTCTGTTGTTCCAACGCGAGATACACGCTCGCCGGCATGCCGAGGCGCAACCGGTCTTCGGGATCTTTGACGAATACCCGGACCTCGTAGACGAGGCTGGTTCTCAGTTCCTCGGTCTGCACGGTCTTCGGCGTAAATTCCGCCACGGGCGAGATGAATCCAACCCAGCCTTCAAAGCGTCGGCCGGGAAAGCTGTCGACGGCGACCGAGGCGGCCATTCCCGGGCGGATCTTGCCCAAATCGAGCTCCGAAACGTAAGCGCGGACCCACTTGGGGTCCGTTATCGCGAGCGAGAAGGCCGGCTTCTGTGGCGAGGCCATCTCTCCGGGCTCCATCACGCGCGTGCGCACGACCGCATCCACCGGAGCGAGAAGCTCGGCGTCGCGAAGTCGCTGGCGCAAGAGCGCGAGCTGCGCCTCCTGCGCGCGCAGGCGCGCCTCGTTTTCCTCGATCTCTTCCTTGCGCGGCCCGGCGACGGCGAGCTCGAGCGCTTTCTCGTTGACGGCGAGCTTCGCTTCCGCGACCTGCAAGTTGGTTCTGGCGTTGTCGAGGTCCTGCTGCCGCACCGCGCGACCGGCGGAGAGCTCGAAGGCGCTCTTGAAGCGCTCGTATTGCTGGCGCGCGTAGGCGACGTCGGCCTTGGCCGATTCCACGTTCGCGCGCGCCTGGGCGATTTCCTCCGGCCGGCTGCCGGCGCGAAGCCGCCGCACGACCTGCCGCTGGGCGGCGACTTCGGCTTCCGCCTGGGCGACCTGCGGCTCGAGGCGGCTCGTGTCGAGGCGCGCCAGCAATTGCCCGCGCTGGACGCGGTCGCCTTCCTGGACGAGAACCGCGGCAATGCGCTCGCTGTTGTTGAACGAAAGCTCAACCTGACGCAGGTCAACGTTGCCGTGGAGGACAAGCTCCGGACTGGCGCGCTCGCGGCGCGTGAACCACCACGCCAGCGCAGCCCCCGCTCCGACGGTAATGACCAACGCGATCGCTCCGATTCTTTTCATGCTTCGCGGGCCGAGCCTTGGCGTTACGGCGTTTCCCAGCCCCCTCCGAGCGCCTTGTAGAGGGCCACGAGATTGGCCGCCATCGCGGCTTCGCTCTGGGCCAATTCGCTTTCGGACGAGAGAAGCGAGCGCTGCGCGTCGAGAACGTTGAGGAAGTCGTTCAGGCCCCGGATGTAAAGCTCGTTCGCCAGCTGGACGGCGCGCCGGTCGGCGGCGACGGCCTCCAGGAGCGAGCGATAGCGGGCCTGCTCGCGGGAATAGTTGCCGAGCGCGTTTTCGACGTCTTCGAGCGCGGTCAGGATCGTCTTTTCGTACAAGGCGAGCGCCTGCTCCTGACGCGCGTTACGGACTTCAATGTTGGCGCGAATCCTGCCGGCGTCAAAAACCGGCCAGCTGATCGTCGGCCCGACGGACCAAAACCTGCTCCGACCCGTAAACCAATCGCTGGCGCTGATGCTTTGCAAGCCCGCGGTGCCGGTCAACGAAAATTTTGGGAACAGGTCGGCGGTGGCGACACCGATCTCCGCGGTGGCGGCGGCAAGCTGCCGCTCGGCGCGACGGATATCCGGCCGGCGCCTGAGCAGCTCCGAGGGAAGGCCGACCAGGACCTCGGGAGGCAGCGCCGGAATCGGCGCTTCGGTCGATAGCTCCGACCAGAGCGCGCCGGGTTCCTGGGCAACAAGCACGCTCAGCCGGTGCGCCGCCTGCTTCAACGAGCTTTCCAGGGTCGGGATCTGCGCTTCGGTGGTCTTGACCTGAGACTCGGCCTGCGCGACGTCGAGATCGCTGGCGAGGCCGGCCGCAAAGCGCACGCGAGTGAGCTCGAGCGTTTCCTGTTGCGTCTTTAAGTTGGCGCGCGCGACGGCGAGTCGGCGCTGCAAGCCCCTTAGGTCGATGTAGTTTTTGGCCACATCGCCCAGCAACGTTACAAGGACATGCCGGCGATCCTCGATGGAGGCCTCGATCCTGGCGTCGGCGGCCTCGACGGCGCGCCGGACGCCGCCGAATAGATCGATCTCCCAGCTTGCGTCGAACCCGCTGGTAAAGAGATCCCGGTCAAGATCGCCGAAAGAGGAAGCGGGGAGGCCCTGGCCCTGGGGCAGCGAGAGCGCGTTTTTGCTCGTGCGGCGGCGCGCGTAAGAGCCCGAGACATTGACGGCCGGCCAGGCGTCCGCAGCGGTGACGCCGCGCAGGGCGCGCGCCTCGCGGATGCGGGCTTCGGCTAGGCGGAGGTCCACATTCGAGCGAGCCGCGCGCTCGATCAGGGAGTTGAGAAGCGGATCGTCGAATGCCGTCCACCAGCGCGCCAGATCCGCGGGAGCGGTCTTGATGGAACCGTGCTCTTCGTTCCAGACCGCCGGGACCGAGACGTCAGGTCTTCGATAGTTGGGCCCGACGCTGCAGCCGCCGAGCGTCATCAGGGCCACGACGAGGCCGGCGCCACGCCGCCAGGGGAGAGGGAAAGCCCGGGGAAAGGATCTTCGCAGCATCGGGGTATTCGGCGGAGCCGGGGAGGGCGGCGGCAACTGAATCGTCGGCCGATTGCGCATCGTTTTATTTCCTTTCCGCCAACGGCGCCGCTTGCGGTTTTGATCGGGCTGCAGGCGCCAGCGCGCCCTCGAGGACCACGGCGACGATGGCGGAAAAGCCGCTCTTGGGCGTGAGCCCGAGCTCCGCCATTTTCGGCGGGTTCATGATCGCCTGAACGGCCCCGAGAAGAATCTCCATGATCAGCCTGGTTGGGATGTCTTTACGGATGACTCCCGCCCTGCGGCCCTCGCCCAAAAGCTTGCCGAAGTAGCGCCGGATGAGCTCGCGGCGGCGGCTCTCGACGACCTTGAACATCTCCGGCGCCTCGCGCTGAATGTCGCGCACAAAGGGCGGTTGAATTTCTTCGGTGTGTGCCTGCACGCACGCGAGGAGCGCGCGAAGCGCGCCGAGCGCGTCCGCCGGCGCGGCCGCGGTGATCCGCTCGAGGTCGGCCTCGACCGTGCGAAACTTGTCGCGAATCACGGCTTCGAGCAGCGCCGTCTTGCCGGGAAAGCACGCATAGAGCGTTTTCTTGCTCATCCCGAGCGCCGCGGCCAGATCGTCCATGGTGACGCCGCGAAAGCCATGGGTGAAAAAATGGTGGCGCGCGGCGGCGACGATCCGCCGCGCGGCGGCGCGCTGCTCGGCTCCGGCGGACAAAGCGCGGGACTTTCTTTGGGGGCGGGCCGGCACGGTCTTATACCTAGGAAACTAAAGCCGTACTATCAGTTTCCAGCCGCCAAGGCAAGGGTCGCCCCGGTTTTCTCGGCTGCTCACGGGCCTTGGGCGCGCGGCTCTCACCTCTCGAGGATCTCGGCGAAGCGAAATGAGGAAACGACTCACCGAAAAGGCGGCCAGAGGCGGGAGGCAAGGATGCGGCTTTCGCAAGCGAAAATGTCCGCGTCGCCGCCTGGTGGCGGGCTGCTCTGCGGAAGTTGAGGTGACGAAAGCGGGCTCCCGGGTGCAGGCGTCCCGGATCGCGCCGTAGAGCGCGTCCTTGCTGGGAAAATGCCGATACAGGAGAGCCTCGGAGACGCCGCCGGCCGCGGCCAGCTCGCGCGTGGTCGCGCGCCGTCGAAGCCCTTGCGCGCGAAAATCGCTTGACGGCGGAGACAATCGCCTCGCGGCGCTCGTCCGCGGGCATGCGGACGACGCTTTCATCGCCGCTGGGTTAGCACTTACTTACTTCCAGCGCAATTTCACGGTACGCCAGACGGCGAGAGCCGGCGGGATCGGCGCGCGGCTAGCGCGGCGCCTGGAGCCAGCGCTCCGGCTCAAGCCCCGGCCGGTCGCGGTAGCGCGCGGCGATCGCTTTGACTTTCGGGTGGTCGGCCGACGTCAGGCGATCGTCCTTGTAGACGTACGCGTCGCCGACCTTGAGGCTGCCGCCGCGCATCTCGCCGGAGACGTGCATCAGGTAGGGGAATTCTTTGGCGCGGCGGCTGTTGCCCATGTGAAAGTGAAAGCTGCTCCAGTGGTGATGCTCGACGAAGTGGCGGTACGATTCGTTGGGGCACTGATGCGGCTCCAGGATCGCCGAGGGGTGGACGCCGCCGTGAAAGCCGCGCACCTCGTACGCCGCCTCGCCAAGATACTGCGAGATGAATTTGTAAAAGCGCGTCAAAGTGTCGGCCTCTTCTCCGCCTTCGAATTGACGAATGTAGCCGTTTTCGACATGGACGCGGACCGGCTGCCTGAACGGATTGGGGAGCCCGATATGCCGCGCCCAGATGACCCCGATCTCGTTGATGACGGCCGTCCCTTGAGCGTCGCGCGAGCGGATCGAAGGAAAGACCCCTTCGGGAAACGGCCGGTAAAGTCCGATGGTCCGGTAATGCGCGTAATGGTCCGTCTCTTCGGGCTTCTCCACGATACCTTCCAGGTGCGATCCGTTGGGATGGGTCATCACCCACTTCGCTCCGGGCTTTACCAGCGCCGCGGCCTGAAGGCGCACCTCCGAGACCAGCTCATACGGCGTGAGGCCCCAGTTGCTCGTGAGCATCGCCGCGGTCGTCGCCATGTTGCGAATCAAAGGGATATTTCGCTCTTCGAGGATCTGTTGCACTTCTTTGAGTTCCTCTTCGTACGTGAGGTCGACGGAGTTCGTGATCAACACGTCGCAGCCTTTGATCGCTTCTCTCACCACGCGCGGCACGCGCCAGCCTTTGCCGGGGTCGGCGCCCTCGCCCCAGAGAAGCGTCGGCCGCAGCGGCATATCCGTCCAGAGGACGTACGCGTCCGCGCCGCGCTCCTGGACTGCGGCGTGAATCCACGCCACGGTCTCCGGGTCGCAGATATTGATGCCGCCGTACGCGCCCTCGTTGACGCCGATGATCAGCACCTGCTGGCCCGGCTGGATCCTGGCGCAGTTATCGACGAGATCCGCCACGGCGATCGCCGCCTGCTTGGGAATCAACGGAATCGAGCTCACGTCAGTCTCCTTTGCCTGTGTTTGTGCTCGTCACGCGCGGCGGAGCCTATGACGCCTTGGCCTTTGCCGCTTGCCCTTCCACGAGCGGCCGGTACTTCGCGCACAGGCTCTTCCAGTGCTCGGCCTTTTTTCGCGCCCGCTCGATCACCTCGGGCGAAAACTGCGCAACCGGCGTGCGCGTGGGTCCCGGATTGCAGTAGCCGGCAAACTCGAGCGGCAGCTTGCCGGCGCTTCCCTCGTCGGGACCGGGACGAGCCCCGCCGCCGGCGCCGACCAGCTCGCCGATCACCTGCAGCGCCTCCTCGTCTCTTCCTTCGCGGACGAGGTTTCTAAGATAGAGCACGGGCCACGGTCCCATCCACGCGTCGATCGACCAGCAACCGGCCGCGCCCATCTTATAATAAGGAAAGAGCTGCGCCTGGTTGGTGAGCACGCTGATCTTGCCGCGAATGATTTTTTGCAGGCTCACGAACTCGCGCGTGTCGCGGTGGCTGTCCTTCATGCCGATGATGTTGGGAACCTGGACGAGCTTGGGAAAGACAGAGACGGGAATTTTGACTTTGTGGTTGACCGGGTTGTGATAGATGAGAATGCCGAGCCTGGGAAAAAGCTCGCCGATCTGGCGGTAAAATTCCGCGATATAGTCAGGCGTCTGCGCGTCGTAGTAAGGGACCCCGAGCAGCGTCCCGTCGGCGCCGATGTCCTGGATGAATTTGAGCCGCTGCACCACCTCGCGCGGGTTGGGGCTCGTGCTGCCGATAAAAACGGGCACGCGCTTGCCGACCGCTTCAACGGTTGCCGCCGCCAAGGTCTTGAACTCGTCCCAAAACAGGTTGTAGCATTCGCCAAAACTTCCCGTCGTCGCCAGGATGTCGACGCCGTCTCTGATGATGCGATCGACGCTCGCCTGGAGATTATCCACAGCGATCGTCGCCGTTGCTTCGAGATCGCCCGCGTCCTGGGTCGAAAACGCCGGCATCATCGCCATGACCCCGTTGATATCCTTGGCCGTCACCATGGGTGCCTCCTGTCTGTAAAAACCCCTTCGTGAGGGAAAGCGAAAAATCGCCTGGCTTTAGCGAGCCCGCCGGATGGGTCCCCTTGCGCCGCCACCCATCGAAGCGAAGCCCGAAGCCCGAAACTTAAACCCTACCTGTCGAGCCACGCGTAGTTCAGCCCGCCGCCCCACGGGCGAAATTCGCCTTCGCTGTTCGTCGTGAAGCCCTTGACGTAATCGCGCAGGGCGAAAAATCGCGGCGTATAGCCGATCGGAATGAACGGCACGTCGTCGACGACCCGCTGCACGACTTGCTTGAAAAGCAATCTGCGCTGCTTGGGATTGAGCTCGCGGGCGGCCTTGATAAGGAGCGCGTCCATTTCCCTGTCGCAGTAGCCCTCGATGTTGACGGTTCGCTTGCGCGGGTTCCCACACGTCAGATCCTGAACATAAGCCATGGCGGGATCGGGATCCAGGCTCGTGCCGCCGAATAAGAACGCGTACTCTCCCGCGCGCTGGCGCGCCACGTAAGTGCCGAAGTCGACAAGGTCGATCTTCACGTTGATGCCGATCTCTTTGAGCTGCGCCTGGAGCACCGCCGCTTCGGTCTCTTGATCTTCTCCCTGGCGGACCGTGATCGGTATCGTCTCGCCTTTGTATCCCGATTCCCTCAGCAGCGCCCGCGCTTTTGGCGGATCGTACGCGGGTCCGGAAACGTCGTCGAAATACCAGACGTGGCCCCGGGGATATTTCTGATCGGTCACTTCGCCGAAGCCGAAATAGGCGGCCTTCAGGATCTGCTCTTTGTTGATCGCGTGCGCCACGGCGAGCCGGAGCTTCTTATTGTTGAAAGGAGGGTCGGCGACGTTTAGCCGCAGGCGCCGGCCGCCCGCGCTCGGGGCGGCGACGACCCGCACCCCTTCGATCTTGTTGTTCATGATCTCTCTGACCCATTCGTACGGCGCGCGCTCGATCATGTCCAAATCACCCGCCCGCAGAGCGACAAAACGCGCGGTCGAGTTGGCAATGTCGCGGAGGATCACCCGATCCAGGAAGGGCTTGTGTCCCCAGTAGTTGGCGAAGCGCTCGAAAACGATGCGCTGGTTCGGTTTCCATTCAACGAAACGAAAAGGTCCGGTGCCCGGCGGAAATCTGTCGGGCTTGGCGACGCCTTCCTCGAGCGATCCCTTGGGGACGACCGGGAAGGATTGGATGTCGCTCAGGTACGCAAGGAAGACCGGGCTCGGCTCCTTGAGATGAAGGCGCACGGTATGTTTGTCAGGCAACTCGACTCGGGTGACTTCCGAAAGCCGGCTCAAGCCCGTGGCGGCATTCTTCGGGTTCATCGTGTAATCGATGCAGAACTTCACGTCCTCGGCCGTCATCTCGCGGCCGTCGTGAAACCTGACGTCTTTGCGGAGCCGGAAGGTGTAAACCTTGCCGTCGGCGGAGATGTCCCAAGAGTCGGCGAGATAAGGCTGGATATTGCCTCTCAAGTCGATCCCGAGAAGCGACTCGTACATCAGATCGCGGATGGATCGATCCGTCGACTGGGTCCTGACCATCGGGTTCATCATCGTGAGGTCTTTGTTGATACCCATGGTCAAAGTTCCGCCGGTCCTGGGCTGCGGCGCAGAGGCGCCAAGCGCCCGCGCAGGGGCGAGCACAAGGATGAGCGCGAGCAAGAAAGCCGGTCGAGGTCTCATAACCATCCCTCCTTGTCGAAAAAATGCGTGCTCGCGTTCGTGATCGTTGCTCGTGGTCGCAATCGTGATCGTTACGAATCCAGGCGAAAGAACTTAATCGCGTTGCCGGCGACCATCTTGTGGCGCTCGTCTTCCGGCACGCCCTTCATCTGCGACTCCAGCACCTTGAGCGAGTTCGGCCAGCGCGTCACCACGTGCGGGAAATCCGTCGACCACATC
>DATMAM010000013.1:0-59690 GCA_035559995.1 Candidatus Acidiferrales bacterium | reverse complement strand
CTGGCGCGCCACGGGATTGAGTTCAACAGGAAGGTACTGGAGACGTGGCTTCAGTACGCGCACGAGCAGGGATTGACGCCGCGGCTGCTCAGGCTCGAGGAGATCTATCCGGCAAGCCTGCTCGACACCTAGCCCGGCAATTGAGCAGAGAAAAAGGCGACGGTCGCCCTGGTGCCGGGCACGCAAGGCTTCAATGTCGATGATCGAGGCCGCGCTTTCGGCGGCGGACAAACTGTTCAGCTTGGGCCCCATCTTGGGGATGCTCGCTGTTTTGCCGATAGCGCTGGTGTCCGGCCTCATGCCCGGCGGCGGGCTTCCCGTCACGGTGGTCGTTCTGGGCCTGGTCGGATTTCTCGATCCCTGGGTAGCCCTTACCGTTGTCATCTTTCAAAGCGCCGCCAACGATGCCACCGAGCCGCTCCCGTCAATCGTGATGGGAATTCCCGGCTCGCGCGCCTCGCAGGCGACCATTCTCGACGGCTATCCGCTGGCGCGCCAGGGACTTGCCGGCGTGGCCATCGGGGCGAGTTACACGGCGTCGCTCATCGGCGGCCTGATCGGCGCCGCCGCGCTCCTCGTTTGCCTTCCGGTGATGCGCGAGATTTTGTTCCTGTTCGGTTCGGCCGAGTTCTTTTTGCTCTCGCTGATGGGCATGATGACCGTCGCGATTGTGAGCGCGGGCGCGTTCGCAAAGGGCATGCTTGCGGGAATGTTCGCGCTGGCGCTCGCCATGATCGGCTATTCTCCGATCGGCGGCGTGGTCCGCGCCAACTTCGGCATCGATTATCTGTGGGACGGCGTGCCCCTGACGCCGCTCGTGGTGGGCCTTTTCGCGATTCCCGAGGCGGTCGATCTGGTCGTGAGCAACACGCCGATCGCGCTGCGGCGTATCGAGGAGATGCTCAGGGAGGCGCGCAAGGACGTTTACCGCGGGATGAAGATCGCTCTCAACCACAAATGGTTGACGGTGCGCTCATCGCTCGTCGGGGTTTTCGTGGGCGCGCTGCCGGGCCTCGGGGGATCGGTGGCGCATTGGATCGCCTATGCGCAGGCGCGCGCGACGGAGAAGGGCGCGAAGGAGAGCTTTGGCAAGGGCGACATCCGCGGCGTGATCGCGGCGGAGTCTTCCAACAATTCCGTCGACGGCGGCGAGCTCATCCCGACGGTTGGGTTCGGCATACCCGGAAGCGGCGGCATGGCGCTGGTGTTGGCGATGTTCATTCTCTACGGCATCCAGCCGGGTCCGGCGATGCTGACCAAGCATCTCGACCTCACGGTGAGCTTTGTCTACACGATCGCTTTGGCGAACGTCATCGTTGTGCCGATTCTTTTGTTCGCAAGCCCGATGATTGCGAAGATCGCGGCCATTCCACCGAACCTCCTCGCTCCGGTCGTGATCGCGATCGTCACATTGTCCGCGTTCATGGCCCGATACTCTCTCGGCGATCTGGTCGTGGTTCTCGCTTTCGGCGCCCTGGGGATATTCATGAAGCGCTATGGTTGGCCGCGCCCGCCGGTGATCATAGCGGCGGTTCTCGGCGAGAGCTTGGAGAGATTTTTGTACGCGTCCGTTTCCGCATACGGCGCCTCGATGCTTGCCAGGCCGCAGTTTCTGGCGATTGCCGCTTTCCTGCTGCTGATCGTGGGCGGCTCGCTCAAGCTCGAGCGGGGCGTGCGTCGCGCCGCGGCGGCCATGCCGCTGGAAGGAGCGGAAGGCGGACTTGCGATACCGCAACAGGAAACTTCCTCCGGAAAGGTTCCGGCAAGCCCGGTCGAGCGGTCGCAGACGGACCTGCGAAAACGGCTCACGATTGAGGTCGTGGGGGAGATCGTGCTTCTCGCAATGGTCGCGGGGCTTTTCGCTTACCTGTTCATCCTCTCTCTGGATTGGGTCTGGGGCGCCCGCCTGATGCCACAGCTCGCGGTAGCCGTGGGTACGCCATTCCTGATCGCCCGCATCGTCGCGGTGAGCCGCGCGCTTTTATGGAGCCGCACAGCTTCTTCGGTGACGCTCAATCAGATCATGGACCTGGGATTCCGCATCGGCGAAGACCCCGCAGGCGAACGCAAGAGGTGGTTTCGTATTCTTTGCGCTATCGCGATCCTCTACCTGGGCATCTGGCTGGTGGGATTTCACGTCGCGCTACCGCTGTGGACGCTTGCTTACATGCGGTGGCTCGGAAGGGCGAACCTTTTTGCGGCGGGCGCCGTGGCCGCGCTGTTTTTCGCGCTGATCGTCGGCGTGTACGATTACTTGCTGCGCGTGCCCTGGCACGACCCGCCGGTTCTGATGCTCCTCCGGCAGGTGGCTAACCTGTAGGGCGCGCTAGCGCTTCTTAACGCGTCGTAATGAGGAGCACGCCGGCGATCATCGAGCCGGCCCCAAAGACGATGCGGGTACTGAGGGTCTCCACGGCGCGCAGAAACAGGCCGCTAAAAAGCACGGTGAAGAGCGGGGTGGTATTGAGGAGCGGGATGATCGCCGAAAGCTCTCCTCGCCCGATGGCCACGAAATTGAGTAGCTGAGCCGACGTCGCCATCAGCGCGGCGGCGGTAAAGAACGAGAGACTCGAGCGATCCATCCTGAGGAAAGCGGTTCGCTTCGTGACCAGGAGAAAGCCGACGAGGAGCGCGAGCGACGTGGTCGTGACCGTCACGGTGGCCACAAACGGGTCCGGCAGTATTTTGAGGCCTTGCTTGCGCAAGCTCTGGGAGACGGCGGAGATGAGCGCCGCGCCTAAAGGGAACGCCGTGTCCACCAGGCGCCAGTTCGCCTGACCCTTGCCGTCCCAAGAGATAACCCAGACGCTCGCCACGATCAGCACCGTTCCGGCATAGACGGCGATGCCCGGCCGCTCGTGCAGAAAAGCAACGGCGATCGCCGCGGCGAAAAACGGCTCGGAGCCGCGCAGCGGGCCGGCGCGCGACACGCCGATGCGGGTGATTCCTTCATAAAAGAGCGCCCGCGCGAAAAGAGGCTGAAGGCAGCCGCTCGCCAAAAAATAGAGCATGGCAGGCGAGCGGAGAAAATCGAGCGAGGAGAAAGCGACGAGATACGCCCAGACGCAGCCCGCGGAGATGAAAAAGCTCACGAACATCGCGGCAAAAATGTTCGACGTGCGCGTGCCCAGGCGGACCAGAACGGCATCTCCCGCCCAGCCCATGGCTGAAAAAATGGCGACGATCTCCGGCGGCAAAGGACTCCTTCCTGGGCGCGTGCGCTCGAATGAAATTCAGATGCTCTCAGCCGGTGATGATTCGCAAGGTCGGCGAAGCTCACCCTGAAATTTGTGCTCAGATAGAGCCGCGGCTGCGGGGAAACCGAACCTCTATCCGAAAGGGGCGGCAGAAGCCGGCATCGTCAGCCGACTTCCGACGTAGACTCGACCAGGTTCTTCACGGCGACCCAGCCGGTGCTAACTAAGCATCATCGGGGCAAGAACGATCCTGAGCCCCCAAGCTAAGCCTCTGACCTGGCTGCCGGCGGCTCGAGCTGAACTTCAGTGACCCTCAGCGCTTCTTTAACGACTCGGCCTGCGGGAAGCCGAACGCTTCCACAGTCATTTCCACCCAGCGATCGATGTGCTCGTAGGCGCTCCAGTCGCCGACGAGGAGCCTCTTTCCGCGGGTGATTTTTTCCAGCTCCGATCCCGCAACGTAAATCGAAGATTTCAGAGGCTCGTATTGATCGATGATTTTTTGCCCGGCGGCGCTTGCCTGAAACTCGAGCCACAGAAGGGCGGCGTTCGGGCGCGGCGCATTTTGCAGTATGCCTTCCTCTTCGCTGAGGCGGACCGGGATGGGCTCGATGACTTTGCAAACCAGCGACTTGGTCGGGTCCTTTTCCGCCACCTGCATGCACGAATGAAAGTTCGCCTGCTGGTGGAGAGCGTACTCGCCTGCCGCGATCGCGGTCAGGGTTCGCGAGTAGCCGCGCACCCAAATCGGCTCCTGTTCCTTTAGCTTGCGAGCGTAACTCTGCACCCACTCGATGCCGAGGCCGGCGGCCATGGAGCCGAATCCGTGCGGCCTGATGTCCATCATGAATTTCCTGCCCTTGAACTCCGGCTTGAGAAAATCCTCCCAGGTATTGGGGACCTTTTCCGGCGCAATGAGATTTTTGTTGTAGGCCACCGCCTGGATGGCGCTCGCGACCGCCATAATGTTGCGGTTTTTAGGATCGATCATTTTGACAGGAATCGCGAGAATGCCGTGTTGCGCCATGCCATAGATATCTATTTTCTTTGCGTGGGGCGCGAACCTGCTGAAAAAATCACGCGGCAGGTGAAAAATGTCCCAGTCCCTTACTTGCCCGGCCTGCATCTCCAGCAGAAAACGCTGCGCGCCGTCGGTACCGGTCACTTCTTGAACTTCCACCGCGATGAAAGGGTAATTCTCTCTAAATGCCTTGATCAACCGCTTCGACGTTTCCGGATCAAGGGTATTGAGGACGCGAAGTTTGCCTTCCCGCTTGGCGCCGGCGAGAATCTCGTCGCGCGTCGGGAAAAACGCGTAACCCGCCCGCTCGGCGCTTTGTTTGGCCTTTTCGATTGCCGGACTGAGCGAGGCGCCGTAGGTGACTCGGCCGACGAGCAGGCCAAAGACCAACGTCGTTGCCGCCATCCGTCCCTTCATGCTTCTAGCCTCCTCAATTTTCTTGCCGCACTCAGGTTTCCTGCTGACGGCTCATGCGGCTCACCAGCCAGCGCCCGGCGACGGTCATGATGGCGAGAGCGGCGATCAGCATTACGCCGAGAGCGCAAGTCGGGCCGGCGCTGCCGCCCTCCCACAGGTCCCACATGACGACCGAGAGAACCTTATTGTTTCTCGTGCCGAGCATCAAGGGAATCGAGAAAGACCTGAGCGAGTGCGACGCGACCCAGATCCAGCCGCTCACGAAAGCGGGGAGAAGCAGGGGCAAGATAATCCGCCGCAAGATCGTCGGCCACTTGAGGCCCGACATCTGCGCCGCTTCCTCAAGCTCCCGATGGATTTGCAGCAGAGCGCCGTTCATCGTTCTGGAGCCGAAGGCGATGTAGCTCGCCGTGAGGCCGATCACGATCAGCCAAATCGTGCCGTAAATCGGCACGTAGCTAAAAGGCGGCTGAAGGTAAAGAATGATCAACGCGAGCGCGATGACGACTCCCGGGATCGAGTGCGGCAGGAAGGTGAGCCCATCCAGAAGGCCGCGGCCTTTTATTGTTCCGCGCACGATCACCCAGGCGACGATCAGCGAGAGCGCCATCGTGAGCGTCGCTGTGGCGACGCCCGCGATGACCGTGTTGACGAGAGCCTCGAAAACCCGGTCTTCGCCCAGAACCGCCTGGTATTGCCTGAGGCTTACCTGCGAGAGCGCGGCGCGCGACGGCGGGACGTAAAAGCGGATCAGCGAGCGCCACAACAGAATCAAGGCCGGCAGCGCGATTGTGAAAGTGAAGTAAACGAGGAAGGCAAAAAAAGCCGGATAGCGCCATTTGCCGAGCCGGATCACGCGCGGGCGATAGCCCTTGCCCGTGATCGTCGCGAAGCGGTTACTCTCGCGCGCAACGCGCCGATACCCCATGACGAGCAAGACGCTGACGACGAGATAGACCACGCCGAGCGCGGCGGACAAGCCGTAACGCGGCGGCGCGAAGCGCTGAACGGAGAAAAAGATGTAGGTGGGAAAGACATAGATGCCCGCGGGAAAGCCGACGATCATCGGGATCTCGAGCGACTCCAGGCTGCTCATAAAACTGTAAATCCCGGCGGCGAGCAGGGCGGGCGTGAGCAAAGGGATGAAAACGCGAAAAAAAGTCCGGGCGTTGGAGGCGCCCGACACCTTGGCGGCTTCCTCGAGGCTCGGGTCCATCGCGCGAAACGCGCCGACGATCATCAGAAAGATCGTCGTGACGCCGCGAATCCCTTCGAGGAAGATCATGCCCCAGAGCGAGTAAATATTGAGCGGCCCCTCCGCCATCTCGATCCCAAACCAGGAAAGCAGCGAGCGCATCCAGACGTTGAGCAGGCCGACTTTGGGAGAAAGAAGAAAGGTCCACGAGACCCCGAACAACAGCCCCGGAACCGCCATGGGAACGAGCATCAGGCCCCACGCGACATTGCGCAGCGGCATGTCCGTGCGCTCCGTGAGAAACGCGAAGAAAACCGCGATCGAAAGCGACAGGAGCGTGCTGGCCAGAGCGAGAATGACGGTATTGACGAACATCGCGTACGCCTGCGGGTCCGAGTAAGCGTCGATGTAATGGCGCAGCGTGAAGCCTCCCGGCTGCCAGGGGGTGCCCTCGCGCAAGCTGAAGATAAACAGCAGGATGAGCGGCGCGAGGATCAGCCAGAGAACGATCCCGGTGGATAGGAGCGGAATCGCGTAGCGCCGTATCTGGCGAAAAAGGGTCTGTGCCGGCGGGTGAAAGCTCGTTAACGCGGTGCTTTCCTGCATGACCGTCGGATCCGCGCACGCCCGGCATGCGCGCGTGAAGCCCTGTTCACGGAGGCGCAAAACCTCCGGATGAACTTCTTACTTCACTCCGGGTAAGCCGAGGATCCGGGCGTGCTCTTCCAGGTACTGATCGGTCTTGTCGGCGCAGTCGGGGCCGCAGATGGCCGCGTACTTTCCCTTGGCGAGAGGGTAGGCGCCCGTGTTGGGGTTCCACGGGAAGCCGCGGTCCATGTACTTCTCGACGGCCGGCTGGCCTTTGGTTGCCATCCAAAGTCCGAAGAGCTGGCCGGTCGCCGGGCTCTTCGACCACTTGAAGACGTGGATGCGCTGCGCGAAATCGAGCGCGTAGGGATCGGGAAAGGCGATGCCGATCGGCGCGCCGTCGCGCACCATGCGCAACGTCGTGTTGTAGTTGACGCCGCAGAACATCGCGTACTCGCCGCTGGCTATTTTTTCCAGTCCCTCGGTCTGCTGGCGCACGAGAACGGCCTTGTTCTCGGCCACGCCCTTGAGCCACTTGAGAAATCGCTCCCGGGTTTTCGGGTCGTGCTGCAGCGCCGTCAGCACGTGGCGGGAGTTGTAAAGAAATTTTCCTTTCCAGGCGGGATCGAGGCAGTCCTCGAGCTTTTGCGGGATCTTGTCGGGCGGAACGAGGTTCTTGTTGTACGCGATGATCCGGATCAGGGCGCTGCCGGCGATGTAGTAGCCGTCGTTGTCGATGGCGCGCTCGTCCAGCGGGCCCCAAGCCGGGGGAACAAACTTCGCGAGCTCCTTGTACGCGAACGGAGGCTTGACGAAAACGCCCGCGTCGCGCAGTTGCGTCCACGCCTCGAACTGCGCGTGACCGATGTCGTAATCCGGAAGGCGTCCCGACTTGACCTCGAGAATCATGCGCTGGAACTCCTCGGTGCGGTTCATGCGGGTATAGGCGGGAGCCGCGACAAAGGGAAAGTCTTTTTGAAATTCTCTGACGACCGGAAGCACCTCTTTGTCCGGAAGATCGAGCAGGACGGAAAACTTACCTTTCGCTTTCTCCATCTCCGCCTTCGCTCGGTCCGCCAGCTGATGAAAGAGGTTCGGCTGGGCGGCTTCACAGGGCGCGGCCCACAGAAGCAGGGCCAGAATTAGAAATAACGAGCGCGCTTTGTCCCTCATCGTGATATCGCCTCCTCGCAGGTTAGAGCTCCGTGCTCAAGCTCAAGCGCCGGCGCTTTGGCGACCGGCTGTCTCAGCGGCCCAAAAGCCCGCGCGCCGCGGCCGCGATCTCTTTAGCGTCGATCATGAAGAGCGATTCGCCGTACACCGTGCCGGGAACGATCATGTCGGGATAGCAGAGCCGCCGGATGGGCGCGCGCAGCGACGAAAAACCTTCCTCCGCCACAGTGGCGGCGATTTCGGCGCCGGCCCCCGCCGTCTTGCAGTCTTCCGAAACGACCAGGAGCCGCCCTGTGCGCGCGACGGAATCCAGCACCGTCTTTTTGTCCCAGGGAAGAAGCGAGCGAAGATCGATCACCTCCGCTTCGACGCCGCCGGCGGCGAGCTCCGCGGCGGCGGCGAGACACTTCTGCACCATGTAGGCGTAGGTCACGATCGTGAGATCCCTCCCGCGACGGCGAATCGCGGCTTCCCCGAGCGGGACCGTGAAATCCGGATCGAGAGGCACCGGGGCCGAAGCTTTGCTTCGTTTGAGCTGGCGGTGCTCGAAGAAGAGAACCGGGTTGTCGTCGCGCACCGCCGAGCGGAAAAGCCCGGCGGCGTCGGCCGGGGTCGCCGGTATGGCGATCTTGAGTCCCGGAATGTGCATGAAGGTCGCCTCGACGCTCTGCGAGTGCTGCGAGCCTTCGCCGCCGCCCATGCCGGTGCTGTTCACGCGGATGACCATCGGCACGCGAAAACGGCCGCCGCCGCAAATGTAGCGGTACTTTGCGGCTTCGTTGGCGATCGAGTCCATCGCGCAGTACAGAAAGTCGCCGCGCCCGATCACGACCACGGGCCGGTAGCCCATCAAGGCGGCGCCAAGAGCGGCCGCGGTGAATCCCTGCTCGGCGATCGGCGCTTGAAACAGCCGCTCCCGGCCGAACTCCTCGGCGAGGGCGCGAAAGTTCGCGCCGTGGTGAATGCCGATGCCGAACAGAATCACGCGCGAGTCGCGTTTCATCTCCGCGCCGAGCGCGTGTTGGATGGCGGCGTTGAAGGTCATCTCCTGAGCCGTTTGGGCGGCGGCGCGCTCAGCTGGCATAAACGTCCTCGGTCAGCTCCTCGCGCCTGGGGTAAGGGCTCTCGTAGGCGAACTTGACAGCGCTCTCGATCTCCGCTTCAGCCTCGCGCTCGATCAGCTCGGCCTGCGCGGGGCTCAGAAGGTTCGCCTCGATCATGCGTGCCTTCAACCTGAGGATCGGACATTTTTTTCGCCACCCGGCGACCTCCTCGGCCGGCCGGTGATCGGTCGCCATGTTCTCGGGTTGATAGTAGCTGTCGTGCCACCGGTAGGTGCGGCAGTCGATCAGGGTCGGTCCGAGGCCGTCGCGCGCCCGCCGGATCGCCTCGCCGACGGTCGTGAATATCTGCAGCGCGTCGTTGCCGTCGATCGTGACGCCCGGGATGCGGTAACTCGGCGCCATCTCGGCGACGCTTTCGACGCGCATGACTTCGCGGGCGGGAACCGCAAACTGGTAGTTATTGCTCTCGCAGATGTAAACCACCGGAACCTGCCAGAGCGCGGCGAGATGGACGCCTTCGTGAAAGGCGCCGGTGCTCGCGGGGCCTTCGCCAAAGAACGCCAGACAGACGCGCCGCTTGCCTTCGAGCTTGAGCGCGCAGCCGACGCCGGCGGCGATCTGCAAGTGGGCTCCTTGGATTCCGCTCCGCCCCAGGACGCCGAGATCCCAGTCCGCAAGGTGTGGCCCCGCTTGACCTTTGCAATAGCCGGTCCGCTTGCCGAGGAGCTCCGCGAGCACGCGTCCCGGCTCCATGCCTTTGCCGATGGCCCACGCCCAGCCGCGATGGTAGGGCATAATGACATCGTCGGAGTTGAGCGCGGCGCACGCCGCCACCGCCGGCGCTTCCTGGCCGAGCGTCGGGTGATGAATGATGGGCTCGCGGCGCTTCCCCAGCTCGATCAGCTTCTCGTCGAACGCGCGAACGCGCACCATCGTGCGGTAGATGTGCAGCACGCGCTCGCCCGAAACGCCTTCGAGCTCGGGTTTCATGGCGCTACCCTGCTTCTCCTTCTTCTGCCTGCTCGAGCAGCGCAACGGCGCGGGTCCAGGCGCCGCTCAAGCCCTCGAGCTTGATGGGAAAAGCCACGATCTTAAAGCCGCGCGCCTGCGCGAGCCTGCTCAGGTCCATCTTGGAGATGAGGCAAAACTCGCGCTCGCGGCCGGCGTAGTGAATCGGGTAAAAATTTTCTTTCGCGCCTTTGCGGAGCGCCTCGACCATCGGCAGGACCGGCCCGTCGAGCGTCTCGGCGTCGCAGCCGATCACGCGAATCCCTTGATCGAGGAGCCAGACAAACGCCTCTTTTGCGAGCGGCACCGACAGCTCGGGAAAATTGGGATCATCGGCAAAATGGGCCGCGGCCCCGGTGCGGATAAGAACGATGTCGTCTCTTTTCGGCCGATAGCCCATGCGGTCGAGCGCGCCGGCGACGTCGGCCCGCGTGATCGTGTCGCGCGGCGTTTTTGCGCTAAAGTCCAGAAGGACGCCGTCGCCGTAGAACCACTCGAGCGGGAGCTTGTCGGCCGTGAGGGCGCTCCGGCCATTGTGGCGCGGCGCGAAATGGTAAGGCGCGTCGATGTGCGTGCCCGCGTGCGTGTACGTGTCCACCACGTCGGTCGCGCCGAGATGGATAATTTCCGGCACCGGCATGCGCAGCCGCTTTGCTTTGGCGCGCTGGTTCACATCGTGATCGACCGTCATGATGCGGCTTTCTTCGGGCTCGAAGCTGTGGTTCATGATCGGCAGGCTCAAATCGACGAGCTGCAAACTCCGACCAGAAAGCCACTCGTCTTCGATTGCGACGGCCCTGATCCAGGCGCCCGTGGCGCGCGCGATCTTGACCGGAAAGAACATCACTTTGAAGCCGAACGGCCGTGGCAAACTGTCGAGGTGGGCCAGCTTTTCCGCGTGCGTCCATTCGGTCAGACGGCCCGCGCGGTGAATCGGGAAATAGGCCGCCTTGTCGCCCTTGACAAAGCGCTCCGTCATGATCGGGATCGGCATGTCGATGGTCGCCGAATCGGTCGCCATGACCTTGACGCCGAAACGAAACATGTAATTGAGGGCGCCGCCGATCATGCCCGCCGCCGATTCATGAAAACGCGGGTCGGTGTCGTAGCGGTCGGTGCCGCCGGTGTGGAGAATGACGATATCGCCCGGCCTCGGGCGGTAGGAGATTTTTTCGAGCGCGCCGGCCAAGTCGTATTCCGTGATCGGCTCGCTCGGCTTCTTGTGCCGGAAGTCGAGCACAACGGCGTCGCCCAGGCACATTTCCAGCGGCCATTCGTCGATGAACTTCGCCGGGCGCCCCTCCGAGGTCGGATAGAAATGATAGGGGGCGTCGAGGTGCGTGCCGAGATGGCTCCTCAGGACGATCCGTTCCGTGGCGAAAAAAGAGCCGTAAGGCAGATCGGAAACGCGCACGTTGTGGCGCTTGGCGAAGATGCGCGCGGCTTCTTCGTGCGTCGTCCTGGTGAGGGCGACTTCGCTCGTCTCCATGTTTTCGGCTCGGAGGGAAACGCTGAGGTCGTAGATCTTCGGCATGACGCTCCTCCGCGACGCGAGGGCCGCATGCTAGCACCTCTTTGTGGATTAGGCCAGGCCCCAAAGGGGAGCGGCAGAGCCGAAGGCGGAAATAAAAAGGAGGGATAAGAGCGCGGGCGACGGTCTCCCGAGGCCCGCGCTCCGAATGAAAAACCGGCGGAGCGTTTTAGGCGATCGAGCCGTTCCCGACGCGGCTTGCGGGAACGTCGATCTTGGACAGGCTTATGTTATCGTCGTCCCAGCCGAACTCGACCTTGCCCCGCATGCGCGCGCCGGCGGCGACGGTGAGCGTCTTCGCTTTAAGGTCGCCGATGATCTGGCCCGACTCCGACAGCGTGACCTGGGCGGAGGCGTTGATGTTGCCCTGAACGGTCCCATGGAGCGTGATCGTATCGGCCTGGATTTCGCCGGTCACGTGGGCGCCCGACTCGATCGTGAGATCGCCGTGAACCTGTAGGTCGCCCTGGAACTTCCCCGCGATCCTGACGCTTCCTTGCCCGACGATTTTGCCCTCGATCGTGATGTCGGCGGCGAGAAACGACTCCTTCCAATGGCCGTCGGAACGCTCGCTACTGTGCTTCATAGGCCCTCCCGATGGTATGGATCGTTCGGTCTTTTCGACCGCTTGCGGATACTCTTCTTTTCCGGACGGTTCCTTCCACAGAGACATTTTTACACTCCTCCTTTGCCAAGCCGATTCGCCGGGGGAAGATCCCAAAACTTCATTGTTTGGCGTCTCTGTGAGCAAAAACGATACCACCGGATGCCGCGCGCAGACAAACGGAAAATTGCGCGCGGCGAGCGCTCGTGCCGGAGCGCAAAGTTCATTTTCGCACAGCGATTTGCGCAATTTTGTTTAGCGCGCACTCGCGGGAACGGGCGCGCGAGTCGCGCGGCGCTCGCGCGCGGGCCCGCGAAAAGGATTGCCGCGTCCGAAGATTTGTGGCTACCATAGTCCACGGGACGGCCTTTTGAGCGCATGAACTACGACACCGCTTTTCGCCCTTATCTCGCCAAGCGCATCGAGCAGATCGAGGCCGCCGACATCGTGGTCGGCATCCCGTGCTACAACAACGAAAAGACGATCGCTTACGTTTTAAAGCAGGTGAGCCGGGGGCTGGCGCAGCACTTTAAGCCCGCGCGCTCGGTGATTCTCGTCTCCGACGGCGGATCGACGGACGACACGCGCGAGATCGTGCGCGACGAGGAGATCCAGCCCTGGCAGGAGAAGGTCGTGTTTATCTATCGCGGCATCGCGGGGAAGGGAAGCGCGCTGCGGGCGATCTTTGAGGCGGTGGAAAAGCTCAACGCCAAGGCCTGCGCCGTCGTCGATGCGGACCTGCGCAGCATCACGCCCGACTGGGTGCGGTTTCTGCTCGAGCCCGTGCTGGAGAAGAACTATCACTTTGTCGCGCCGGTCTATACGCGGCACAAGTACGACGGCACGATCACCAACCACGTCGTTTACAACTTCACGCGCGCGCTGTACGGCAAGCGCATCCGCCAGCCGATCGGCGGCGATTTTGGCTTTTCGCGCGAGCTCGCGAACTTTTATCAGAGACAAAACATCTGGACGACGGACGTGGCTCGGTTCGGCATCGACATCTGGATGACGACGCAGGCGATCGCCCACGGGTTTCGCATCTGCCAATCGAACCTCGGCGTCAAGGTGCACGACCCCAAAGAGCCCACCGCGTCGTTGGGGCCGATGTTCCGCCAGGTCGTCTACACGCTGTTTACCTTGATGGAGCAAAACGCGGAGCAGTGGCAAACGATTCAGGGCAGCGAGCCCGTGGAAACCTTCGGCGAGCCCCTTGCGGTCGAGCCCGAGCCCGTGGAAATCAGTTTGGACGCGCTCATCTACAACTTCAAGCAGGGGTTCCAGCAACTGGGCGTCCTGTGGAAGGAAGTTTTAAGCGCGCCGTGCTACGAGCTGCTCACGGCGTTGAACCAAGCGGAAAGCCAGAACTTCCTGTTGCCGGCGCGGCATTGGGCGCGCATGCTCTACGAGCTCGCCGCGACGTTTCATCATTGGCCGACGAACCGCGACAAGCTGATCGACCTGATGAGCCCGCTCTACTACGCGCGCGTGGCCTCTTTCGTGAACGAGACGGCAAAGCTCAAGAGCCACGAGGTCGAGCAGCTGATCGAGGAGCAAGCCGACCTGTTCGAGAAGGAAAAGGGCTACCTCCTCCAGCTGTGGGAGCGGGAAGTGAAGGAGCCCGCCGACAAGACTTTCATGCAGAAGCTTCTGCGCGGGTGGCGGGGCTGACTCGATGGAGAAGCTGAGAAAAATTCTCATTCCGCTGCTGGATCCCTCGCAGGCGCTCCCTTACATCGAGCTGGGCGAGGCGTTGCTCGCGCCCAACGGCAGGATTCTCGCGTTAAAAATCGTCGAGATTCCCGAAGCCCAGTCGCTCAGCGTCGGCGCGGAAAAGGCGCCGATCTACAGAGCGGCGCTGGAGGATCTGGTCGCGCGCTTTCAGGATCGGGTGGAGCTCAAGTCGCTCGTCCGCGTCTCGCGCGCGCTCAAGGACGGCATCGCCGAGGCCGCGCTCGAAGAGTCGTGCGATCTGTTGCTGCTTCCCTGGAAGGGTTTCAGCACCTCCGAAGAGCGGCTGTTCGGCTCCACCATCGACGGCCTGTTGGGAGAGCCGCCCTGCAACGTGATCGTCGCGCGCGGCGGCGAGCTGGCGTCGTGCCGGCGGATTCTGCTTCCGATTCGCGGCGGGCCGCACGCGGAGTTCGCGCTCGAAGTCGCAAGCCGGCTCGGCCAGTCGCTCGCGGCGCAAGTGACGGTGCTCCACTGCGACGGCGACGCCGCGGACTCCGAGATGGGCGATCGCCCGTTTCGGTATTTTTTGCGCCGGCTGCGGCTCCACCCGCACATCAAGCGGCTGATCACCGTCCGCGGCGACGTCGAGACCGCCATCCTGCAGGAAGCCGAGACGCACGAGATGATCATTGTTGGAGCCGGCTACAATCCCGCGATGCCGGCCGGCTTTCTCGGGCCCATCGTCGAGCGGATCGCGCGGGAGACGGACAAGCCGCTCCTGGTCGTCAAAACGCCCGAGCAGGGATGGATCGGATATCGGGCCGAGCTGCGCAAGGAGCCGCCTTCGATCTCGGAAAAAGTCGACAAATGGTTCGCGGAAAACACGTTTCACCGTTCGGAATTCGAGGACGTGCGCCGGCTTGTGGATCTGAAGGAAAAGCAGGGCGTGAAGATCAGCCTCGGCTTGCCCGCGCTCAACGAGGCGGAAACGATCGGCAACATCATTCGCACGATGAAGCACCATCTCTTGGAGCAGGCGCCGCTGCTCGACGAGATCGTGCTGATCGACTCGAGCTCGACCGACTCGACGCGCGCGATCGCCGAAGAGCTGGGCATCCCGACCTATATTCATCAGGAGATCCTGCCGCAGCACGGCGCCTACCGCGGCAAAGGGGAGGCGCTGTGGAAGAGCCTCTATGTCCTCAACGGCGACATCATCGTCTGGATCGACACCGATATCCGCAACATCCATCCGGGGTTCGTGTACGGAGTCTTGGGGCCGCTTTTGGCGGAGCCGGAAATCCAGTACGTCAAAGGCTTTTACCGCCGGCCGCTTCGATCGGAAGGAAAAATTTACGCCGAGGGCGGCGGCCGCGTGACCGAGCTGACCGCGCGGCCGTTTTTTAACCTCTTTTTTCCCGAGCTTTCCGGCGTGATCCAGCCTCTGGCGGGAGAATACGCGGGCCGGCGGAGCGCGCTCGAACAGGTGCCTTTCTTTACCGGGTACGGCGTCGAGACGGGGCTCCTCATCGATTTGTTCGCGCGGCATGGGCTGCGCGCGCTGGCGCAGGTCGACCTCGAAGAGCGGATGCACCGAAACCAGGCGCTGGCCGAGCTGAGCCAGATGTCGTTCGCGATCATTCAGGTCTTCATGCAAAGGCTGCAGGAAAAAAACCGCATCCAGCTTATCGAAGAGGTCAATCAGAGCATGAAGCTCATCAAGAGCGTCGGCCGCACGTACGCGCTCGACGTAAAGGAGATCAGGGAGCACGAGCGGCCGCCGATGGTCACGGTGCCCGAATACCGCGCGAGGCGAAAAGCGCTTGCCCAGTGAAACGCCGAAGGGCGCTCTTGCGGCCTCGCGCTGCGTCGTTGTCACCGACCTCGACGGGAGCCTGCTCGACCAGCGAACCTACAGCGCCGAGGCGAGCAGGCCGGCGGTCCGCCGGCTGGTTCGGCTCGGCATCCCGCTGGTTCTTTGCTCGAGCAAGACCGCCGCGGAGATCCGGCGCCTCTGGGAAAAGCTCGAGCTCCGCGATCCGTTTATCGTCGAAAACGGCGGCGCGATCTTGATCCCGCCCGATTATTTTTCGCCTCCCCCGGGCGTGGACTCCGGCGAAGGATGGCGAACCGTCCGACTCGGAAAAGATATCGGCGAGCTCAAGGAAGCGCTCGCGGCCGCGGCGCGCCACTGTCGGGCGCGCGTGCGCTCCTTCGGCACGATGACGCTGGCCGAAATTGCCGCGCTCACCGGCCTGAGCGTGCAAGAGAGCAAACGCGCGGCCGCGCGGTTTTACGACGAGCCGTTTATCGTCGATCGCGGCGAGGAAAATTGCGTCGTGCGATTTCTGAAGGCCAGGAAATTTACCGTGACGCGCGGCGACCGCTTTTATCACCTCGCCGGCGGCTCCGACAAGGGCAAGGCGACGAAGGCGCTTGTCGGCCTGTATCGCGCGGTCAAGCCGGACGTTTATACCATCGGCATCGGCAACTCGGCGAACGATCTGCCGCTGCTTGCGAGCGTCGATCTGCCGGTGCTGGTGCGCAACCCCGACGGCTCCTGGGACCGGGAGGTGGAGCGGCAAATCCCGGCGATCCTCAAGAGCGCCGGCATCGGCCCCGCGGGTTGGCGGGAGGTGGTCGAGAAAATCCTGGCCGAGCGGATCGCGGCAGAGAGTTAAAAATTTGCCGCCGCCCCGAGGCGGCTCCGAGGTCTCACTTCTGTTCCTCTTTCAGCGGCTTGTAGTCGAGAAATCCGTGAACTGAAAGATCGATCAGGTTGCCGTCCGGATCGGACACCCTCAGTTCGGCGTAAGGCGTTCCCTGCGGGCGCCTTTTTGCCGGCTTGTCGGGCTGAAATTCACCGATCCGCTGCAACGTTGCGTCCATATCGTCCAGTTGGATGCCGAAGTGATAGAGGCCGTTCGGGCTCTGCTGGTCGGAGTTGTCGAGAAGCGCCAGCTCGAAGTAGCCGTCGGTGAGATGCACCGTCTTGCCGGGCCGGTGGCCGGGATGAGAGCCGCGGTGAAGCTCCTTGAAGCCGAAGACCTCGATGTAAAAGGCCGCGAGCTTTTCCGGATTTTCGGTTCTGATGGCCAAGTGGCGGATCCGCGCCATGGGTTTTCCTCCAAACGATTTTGCAAACGTGCCGGGCGCGCCGGTCTAACCGTACTCATACGCCATGCCGGGCGAGGTTGGCAACCGGTGGCATGAGCGCAGCGGATATTGTATTTAGCTCTGAGCGCGGCGAAAAGCGACGAAAGGGGACGCGATGACGCTGATCCTAAACAACGACGACGTAAGGAAAGTCCTGACCATGGAGATTGCGATGGGGGCGCTCGAGAAAGCCTACGGGGAGCTTTACCGCGGCGAAGCCGTGTGCCGCCCGCGAATCGATATTCAGATCCCGACGAAGGACCCCAACAAAATCTATCAATGGGGGACGATGGAGGGCGGATCGACTTCGGGCTACTTCGCGATTCGCATGAAGTCCGACGTGATCTACGAGCAGGAGTACGCGGGGGCGCGCACGCAGGAGAAATATTGCGTCGAGCCCGGAAAGTTCTGCGGCCTGATTCTGCTCGTCAGCACCGAAAACGGCGCCCCGCTGGCTTTGATCAACGACGGCTACCTCCAGCACATGCGGGTGGGGGCGGACTCGGGGATCGGGGTTAAGTACATGGCGCGCGAGGATGCCGCGGTCGTGGGGATGTTGGGGTCGGGCGGCATGGCGCGCTCGCATATGGACGCTTTTGTGCTCGTGCGCAGGATCCGGCGGGTTCAGGTTTACAGCCCGACGAAAGAGCATCGCGAGCAGTTCGCGCGCGAGATGGAGGCGAAGTTCGGGATCGAGGCGGTTGCGCTCGACAACCCGCGCGACGTCTTCAAGGGCGCGGACATCGTCGCCGGCTGCACCGATTCGGCGCTGCCCGTCATCGTCGGCAAGTGGCTCGAGGAAGGCACGCACGTCACGTGCATCGGCGGCAAGCCCGACGAGGACGCGCTCGGCAGGATCGATGTTTCGCTCCGGCTGGGAAACGCGCCCGCGCCGTGGGGATTGCCGCAGCTCGACCTGCCCGACGAGTACATCACTTACGGCGCGACCGGCGGGGCGCATACGATGAAGATGAAGCGGGCCGGAAAACGCGCCCACGGCGTGATCGCCGAGGAGCGCGCGGTTCTTCTCGCCGATCTTCTGAGCGAGAGGAAAAAAGGGCGGACATCGCCGAAGCAGATCACGTATTCCGAGCGAGGCAACATTCAGGGACTGCAGTTTTTCTCGGTGGCGGGGAGGGTCTACGAGCTGGCCAGAGAGAAGGGGCTGGGTCGCGAGATCCCGACGGATTGGCTGCTGCAGGATATCCGGGACTAAAGCCCGCCGCGGCTCGGGGCGCGCGGCAGGCTATCGGGAGGCGCCCGGTTTCGGCAGGCGAGAGAGGGGCGATTTCGTGAATGCCCAGCCGGGGGAGCGACGATGATCGAGACGCGATTGATCGGGCCGCGCGAGCTCAGGGGCGTCGTCACGATGGCCGAGGCCATCGATGCGGTTCGCCTCGGCTTTCTGGAGTGGGGCAGCAATCCCGAGATCAACGCGCCGCGCCGGCGCATCCACATACCGAGCGGCGTGCGCGTCAGCGTGCATCAGGGCGGAGTGCCGCGCGCGGGCGCCACCGGGCTCATGACCCACTGCGAATGGGTCCGGCCGTTGAGCGATCATCAGGAGTATCCCAGACTCAATCATCCGGTAACGGTCCTTTACGATGCGGCCGAGGGGGAGCTGAAAGGCATTCTCATAGGAGAGATTACCTGCAGCGAGCTTCCCGACAACGTCGCCGTGACGGGGCTGCGCACGGCGGCAACGAGCGCCGTCGGCACGGACGCGCTCGCGCGCAAAGACGCCGAGCGCATCGGCATCCTCGGCTCAGGCGGGCAGGCGCGCAATCATCTGATGGCGCTCGCGCGGGTTCGGCCCATCAAAGAGGTCAGGGTCTACAGCCGCGCGCCGGCGAATCGCGAACGTTTTGCCGCGGAGATGGCGCCGCTGATCGGCTGCGAGGTCAAGGCGGTGAACGAGGCGCGCGAGGTCGTGCGCGGCGTGGATATCGTTTTGACGGCTACGAACTCGAGTATTCCGGTGTTTGATGGCGGCTGGCTCGAGGCCGGCGTTCACGTGACCAGCATCGTGGGCAGCAACGTCGGTCTGGTCAAAGGCGGATTTGCAAAAGCAAAGCGGCGCGAGCTCGACGATACAACGCTGCTCCGTTCCGAGATTATCGCCATCGCTTCCATCCAGCAGGCGGTTCAGGACGAGCAGGGAGATATCTTCGATCCCGTGGAGAGGGGCATTCTCCGCTGGGACCGGCTGGTCGAGCTGGGCGCGCTGCTTGCCGGCAAGGCCTCGGGGCGGACCAGGCCGGATCAGATCACCCTTTTTAAGAACAACGCTGGGCAGGGCGTGGCCGACGTCGCGCTCGGGGCGGCCGTGCTAAAAAAAGCTACCGAGAAGGGCCTCGGCCAGGTGCTGCCGCTGTAGGCAGCGAGAAGGTTTTGGGGGCAAGACGTGAAGCAGGGCTTTAAGATCATGGACTCCGATATGCACCTGCGCGAGCCGGCCGACCTGTGGGAACGATATATCGCTGCCGAGTGGCGGGAGCGCGCGCCCAGGATCGTGAGTTCGCCGACGCGAAGTTCGGCGATGGTGTTGCTCGACGGAAAAATCTTAAAGGGCTATCCGCCGACCTATCGCGGCGGCATATTCGACGCGACGCGCATCGATGCCGAGATCGCGCGCGCGCGCGAAGCCGGATTCGACGCAGGCTCGCAGCTCGACGCGATGGACCGGGAGGGGGTCGATGTGGCGGTGCTCTACCCCTCGATCGGGCTCGGGATCCTGATGCGCGAGGAAATCGACCCGCGGCTTGCGGCCGCGATCGCGCGCGCCTACAACCACTGGCTATACGATTTCTGTCAGGCCGACCGGCGCCGCCTCAAGGGCGCCGCGATGGTCTCCTTCCACGACGTGACGGAAGCGGCGCGCGAGGCCCGGCGGGCGGCTGATGAACTGGAGTTTGTGGGAGTGTTCGCCCGGCCGGAGCCGCTGCGCGCGCTCGCCTGGCACTCGCGCTATTTCGACATGTTTTGGGAAGCCCTCGAGAATCGCGGCGTCCCTTTGGGATTTCACTCGGCGGCCGCGAGCGGCGAGCTGCCGCAGGCGGGCGATCGTTTTGGCGACGATCTTCTCCTGCGGCACATTTGCGGCCATCCGATGGAGAACATGCTCGCCATGGCCGACGTGATTTGCGGCGGCGTGCTGGAACGCCATCCGCGGCTCAAACTGGCTTTCCTGGAATGCTACAGCGGCTGGGTTTCTTTTTGGCTCCACCGGATGGATACGGCGGTGGAAAAGGCGCGGGCGCGACCGCCGCTCAGGCTCAAGCCGAGCGAGTACTTCGCGCGCCAGTGCTGGATCTCGACCGAGGCCGAGCGGGAGCTGCCGATGATCTTGGACCTCGTCGGCGAGGACAACGTCGTCTATTCGACCGACTACCCGCATGGCGACTCGGACTTTCCTCGCGCGGTCGACGAATTGCTTGCGCTCGAAGGCGTAAGCGCAGAGCGCAAGAAAAAAATCCTCTGGGACAACTGCGCGCGGCTGTACGGGCTCGACTCGCCATAGGCTCGCCTTGAAGTTCGCCGGCAGATTCGCATAAAGCTAGCGCAAGAGAGGTTTGGAATTCGACCAAAAGCTCGGGAGGTTGACGATGGCATACCAGGTCGTAGGCAAGGCGCTACCGCGCCTGGAAGGGACGGAGAAGGTCAGCGGCAAGACGCAGTACACCGCCGATGTGGATCTTCCGGGCCTCCTTTGGGCCAAGATTTTGCGGAGCCCGGTACCGCACGCCCGGATCGTGCGCCTGGATACTTCCAAGGCCGAGCGGCTGCCCGGAGTTCACGCCGTGATCTCGAGCGCCGACTTGCCGCCGATCTTGATCGGCTTGCGCATGAAAGACATGCCGATTCTGGCGCGCGAGCGCGTCCGCTACGCCGGCGAGCCGGTGGCCGCGGTGGCGGCCGAGACGGGCGACATCGCCGAGGAGGCTTTGGGCCTGATCGAGGTGGAGTACGAGGAGCTTCCGGTGGTCTCGGATCCGGTCGAGGCGCTGCGGCCGGGGGCTCCGGTGTTGCACGACAATCCCGCGCAGTACCGAAACGCGCCGCCGCGATCGACGGAGCTGCCGAACGTGCAGTCGATCGCCGTATGGAAAAACGGCGACCTCGAAGCGGCATTCAAAAAAGCGACGCGCGTTTTTGAGCATACGTTCAGGACCCCGCTCGGCTTTCACGCCTATATCGAGCCGCACGCCTGCATCGTCCGGATCGGCGACGACGAACAAGTGGAGATCTGGGCGTCGAACAAGTCGCCTTTTACGCTGCGCGACCGGCTTGCGGCGGACCTGGGGCTCGACGCCAAAAAGATCAAGGTTCACATCATGCCGGTCGGCGGCGACTTCGGCGCGAAATCTTCGCTGAGCGAGGCGCCGATCTGCTACTTTCTCGCCAAGAAATCGCGCCGGCCCGTGAAGCTCGTTCTCACGTACGCCGAGGAGCTCACCGCCGCCCCTCACAGGCATCCGAGCGTGATCACGCTCAGAACCGGCGTCGACGACAGCGGCGCGCTGTGCGCGGTGCAGGCGAAGGTCATCTTCAGCGGAGGCGCGTACGCGGCCTTCAAAGCCAACCCCGAGGTGACCGTTTTGGGTCCGCGGCGGCTCGGGAGCTACTACCGGATCCCGGCGATCCACGCGGAGGCTTGGTGCGCCTACACGAATCATGTCTCGTGCACGCAAACCCGCACGCCGGGAAGCCCGCAGGTCGTTTTCGCGATGGAATCGCAGATGGATATCATCGCGCGCGAGCTTGGGCTCGACCCGGTCGACTTCCGCATGCGGAACCTTCTCAAAGACGGCGACGTCGGGCCGCTCGGTCAAAAATGGCAAAACATTCTCGTGCGCGAAACGCTCAAAGAGGCCGCGAAGGCGGCGGGCTGGGGAAAGCCCAAACCGAAGAACGTCGGGCGCGGCGTGGCGATCTACGAGCGCGGCGCCGGCGGCGGGAGATCCGGCGCCGCGATTACGGTGGAAGCGAGCGGCGAGGTCGCCGTGCTCACGGGCGTGCCGGACGTCGGCCCGGGAATCCATACCGTCGTCCAGCAGATCGTGAGCGAGGCTCTGGGCGCGAGCCCGGACCGCGTGCGCGTGCGCGTCGAGGATACCGACAGCTCGCCGTACGATTCGGGTACCGGCGGCAGCAAGTCGACGAACAGCACCGGTCACGCCGCCTACAAGGCCGCGCGCGAGCTCAGGGAAAAAATGGCGGCGTTGGTCGCGCGCCGCCTGGGCTGCAAGGCCGAGGAGGTGCGCCAGGTGAAAGGACGGTTTGCCGCCCCGGGGCGCCGGCCGATGGCGTTTGCGGAATTCGCGCGGCTTGCCGTCGAAGAAAACGGCGGCGCGATCACGCACCTGAGCCTGTTCGAACCTTCCCATCAAAACGTGACAGGATTCGTGACACAGGTTGCGGAGGTAGAGGTCGACCCGGCGACAGGTCAGGTGCGGGTAAAAAGGATCGTCACGGTTCACGACTGCGGCCGGGTGCTGAATCGGCTGACCTACCAGGGCCAGGTGGATGGCGGCGTGGTGACGGGGCTGGGATTTGCGCTGATGGAGGAAAGTCCGATTGCGGACGGCCGGCTCGCCACGGCCAATCTCGGAGAGTTCAAGATTCCCACTGCCCGGGACATTCCGAAGCTCACCACGGTGCTCGTGGAGAGCTCGACCGGCCCGGCTCCTTTCGAAGGCAAGGCTGTGGCTGAAATTCCCAATGTGCCGACGGCGGCGGCGATTGCCAACGCGGTTGCCGATGCCGTGGGCGTCAGGCTTTTCGACCTGCCGCTAACGGCGGAGAAGATCTATCGCGAGTTGCAAAAAAGTAAAACCATCTAGGTGCGTACGGCGGCCGGAACGGTTCGGCGAAACCATCGGCGCGGCAATCCCAAGGAGGTACCGTCATGAAGGTCAAGAGTTTTCGGTCGTGGAATTTTCACGCGGACAATCTCGACGCGATGACGAACTTCTACAGAAATGTGCTCGGCGCGGAGCTGCGCACGACCCACACCGTGCGCGGCGTGAAGGTCAACCGGCTGCGCCTGGGCGGGGTCGGCTTGGGCCTGTTCGACGCGGCCGAGCAGAAGGCGGAGGGCGTGCCGCATCATACGTTCGAAATCGAGGCGCCGCGCGATCCTAACGAGCTTGTCCGCGAAATCGAGCAAAAGGGAGCAAAGGTTCAGGAGATCAGGATGCACGGGGACGGCCCCGGCTATTCCGTCTACGTGAACGATCCGAGCGGCAATCGCCTGGAACTGTCGGTCGATTTCGACTGAGCGCGACCGCCGGATCCCGGAGGTAAAAAGTACGATGGGAAGGGTTTCGCTGCGTTCGTTTGGCTTAGCGCTTGCGGCGCTTTTGCTCACGCTCGGGGTTTCCCACGGCGGCCAGGCGACTTTGTCCTGGCAGGAAGAGTGGGAGCGGACCGTCAAGGCGGCCGAGCAGGAAGGCCAGCTCGTCGTCTACGCGCTCAACGACATGAGCGAGCTTTTTCTCCACAGCGGCTTTCAGCGAAAGTTTCCGAAAATCAAGATGACCATGGTGACGGCCCGCGCCGGCGAGCTCGCGAACCGGATCGTCGCCGAGCGGCGCGCCGGGAAATTTCTCGGCGACGTCGCCAACCTGGGGAACACCTCACCCCTGCAGGTCGCGCAAGCCAAGGGCTTCGACCCGATTGCCACGGCTTTCATCCTGCCCGAAGTCAAAGACGAATCGAAGTGGTGGGACGGCAAGCATCAGTTTATCGACGCGGAACGGAAGTACGTGCTGGTTTATGTCGCCGCGCCGCTCTACCTCGTCGCGTACAACACCCAGCTCGTCAATCCGGCGGAGTTCAAGTCCTATTGGGATCTGCTCAATCCGAAATGGAAGGGGAAGATCGCGGTGTTCGATCTGCGCGCGGGCGGGTTCGCCAACACGCGCGAGCGGTTCTTCTACCACAATCCGGAGCTGGGGCCGAAGTTTTTGCGGCGGCTCTATAGCGAAATGGATGTCACTTTTTACCGGCAGTATCCGCAAGGCGAGGACTGGCTCGCGACCGGAAAGTTTGCGCTCTGCCTGTGCCGGCATCAGTCGATCAGCGAGGCGAAGTCGCAGGGCTTGCCGGTGGACCTCATCGATCCGGCGCAGTTCAAGGAGGGCATCGGGATCGAGTCCAGGGCGAAAACGCTCTCGCTTTTTAACCGGCCGCCGCACCCCAACGCGGCAAAGGTTTTCGTCAACTGGTTTCTGTCGCGCGAAGGGCAGATCGATTTTCAAAAGCTCTCGGCCAAATACATTCCGGCAGGAGCCGAAGGGTCGCTGAGGATGGACATTCCGAAGGACGACGTCGCGCCGCGAAACCGGCTGGTTCCGGGCGTCAAGTACATCCCGCAGTGGAACCCGGAACTGTTTGACATGGAGCCGATCCGGAAGCTGTTCCTCGAAGCGATCGGCGAGAGCGGGAAAAAATAATGGTCGCCGCGCGCAAGGTCGCAGCGCGACGGGGTCGAATTTTTTTAGGATTCCCGGCCCCTCCGGGTCAAATTCGAGTTACGCGACCGTGAGAAACTCGGCTTTCCCGCCCGCGGCTTTACGCGCGAAATAAGTTTCCACGGCGACCGACGGCAGGAGCTCATGAACGGCGCGCGCCATCGCCTTTAGATCTTGTGCCGACCGGGAGCCATCGGCCGCAGTCGCAACCGACAGAGGCGGCTCGTCCGGCGCGGGGCGGGCCGGGAATCTTTCCCGGGATTCCCGCGGATCTAACCCGGCCGCTCCGGGCGCCAGCTGAGACCGAGGTTGATAATGCGCTGGAGCAACTTGTGATAACTCACGCCGACGCTTTTGGCGGATTCGGCGAAATCCTCGTCCTTGGCGAGCTGCGGATTTGGATTGGCCTCGAGGACGTAGATTTTTCCCGCGGCATCCATGCGCAGATCGATGCGGGCGTAACCGCTTAACTGGAGCACGCGGTAAACGCGCTTGCAGATATGCCGGATCTGGTCCGCGGTTTCCGGCGAGAGGTCCTTTGCCTCGCCGGAAACGATGCCGCACTTTTCCTGATACTTGAGGCTCCACTTCACCCTTTCGGTGGCGATCGGCCGCGCATCTTCGGGCAAATTCGTAAAGAGCAGCTCCCAGATCGGCAGCACCGCAAGCCGTTGATTTCCGATAACGCCCACGTACAGCTCGCGGCCGTCGATGTAACTCTCCACAATGGCGTCGGTGCCGATGCTCTGATGGATGAAATCGACGCGGTCGCAAAGCTTCTGATCGTCCTCGACGACCGAAGCCTGCGCGATGCCGATCGACGCCTCTTGCGTGAGCGACTTGACGATCAGGGGAAACGCGAGCCCCTTGGGCCGCTTCACTTTGCGGCCGCGCGGAAACGCCACGAAATCGGGCACGGGAATGCGGTGATAGGAAAGCAGCTCCTTGGAGAGTCCCTTGTCGCGCGCGAGCATGAGCCCGCGGGGATTGCAGCCGGTGTACGGCAGGCGCAGCAGCTCGAGGTAGCTCACCACGTTCTGATCGAAAACGCCGACGTTGTGAAAGACCTCGAGCAGGTTAAAAACAATATGGGGTTTCCACTCGCTCGTGGCCTGCCGGATGACGCCGAGGTCGTCGGCGACCCCGAGCACCCGGGTATCGTGGCCCATCTCGCGGAGCGCGCTGATCACATCGAACTCGGTCTTCCAATCCGCGCTCGCGATATCGTGGCCGGCGACATTCTCCGGCGGGACAAGCTCCTTGTGGGCGAGCGCCAAGACGCGCAGTCTGGTCACAGCGCCACCCGATAGCCGCCGTCGCGCAAATAGTTCACCGTTTGCACCGTCAGCAGCACCGTAAAATCAAGCTTCGTCTTTTCTTCGCTGTCGGCGAGCCGGAGCTTGAGCTCGCGGCAACGTTGAATCATCTGCTCGAGCACCTGGTCGACCGTGTACTGGTAGGCGCCCGTCTGCGTCGCGACCACGCGCCGGACTTCCTTGCGGATGCGGTTGAGGAACCGCGCGGCGGTCATGTTCCGGGAAAATTCCGCCGCGGCGGAAAAGAGCCGTTTGAGGTCTTCGTCATAGGAGTTTTCCGCGAGATCGAGACCGTAGCGTTTGCGCTTCTCCCGGTAATGCTCGCGCAGCGTTTGCTTGAGCTCGGGCAGCGCGTCGATGCGCTCCGTCGAAGTCACCAGCGCCTGTTTGCCGGCGATTTGGCGCATGAGCGCGTCGATATACTCGAGCTTCTTTAAAGCCGGCCAGCCGGCATAGCGCTCTTTCCATTGCGAGTCGGGATCGAGCCAGACAGCGAACGTCTCGGCAAAGTCTTCGTCGGGATGGCTTTGCGCGTACCACCTGTCCAGGTGCTTGACGAAACTCTTGCTGTAAGGCTTGGGCGTGTAATAGTCGGGGTAGGGCTTGGAAGATTTTCCGAACAGCTCGCGCCGCTTTTGCTTGCGTCTGAAGCGATACGCGTTGTCGATCGCGTGGCCGGTTTCATGGCGCAGGATGCGCGCGCACCAGTCCGGAGTCCCGCCTTCGACTTCGAACATCTGATTGAACTCCAGGCGCGCCAGCCGCGGATGAAAGAGATAGAAGGGCGCGGCGATGCCGGGAACGCCGTCGGGAGTGAACCACTCGTCGGAAATCCAGAAATGGGGCCGGAACACGATCCCCTTGGCCTCGAGTTCCGCGTAAAGCTTGCGGACGCACTCGTCAAAGCTGGTTCCCTCGATCTTGAGATCGAGATCGCAGATTCTTAAGTCCAAAAGCTTTTCGTCGGGCCAGGCCGCCCATTGGGGCTCGTCGGGTCGGGAGGGCTCGGGTTTCATCGATGGCGCCGCCGCCGATCGGTCGGTCTCCGAGGCACAATTTATTATACAGGAGCGTTACGCTTGCGGGAAAGAAAATTTGCGCCCGAGCCGGCGCGCGAAGTTGATCTTCCGGTGACGCAGGCGCCCGGAGAGCGAGCTCTCTGGCAGCGGGCGGAACTCAGTCGCGAATGTGCTGCACAAACCATTCCAGCGGCAGCGGATGGCCGAGACCTTGCGCCCTGGCGAGCTCGTAGGCCTTGGCGCCGACGGCGGCGAATTGCAGCCCCTGCGTTCCCTGATTGTTGAGAAGCGTGATCTGCCCGGGATCGGTGCGGCCTCGCCAGCGCCCGACGATGAGGTCGGGAACCGTGCCGATCTTGGGGTTATCGATCGCGCGCGACGGCGCGAAAGGAATCTTTTTCTTCTCCTCGTCGGTGCCGGCAAAATAGCCGAACATCCCGTCGCTGCCGTTTACCGTGTCGGGCGGCGGCGCGTCCATGTTGAAAGTTGAAGTTCCAAGCCGTGCGATCACGTCGGCGCGCTCGATCAGGTCGGGACCGACCTCGTTGTTGCGAACGTTGGTGACGTGCGTTCCCGGCTCGAGCCATTCGGCCTTGATGACCGGCACCAAAGAGTCGGTGGTCATCGCGACAATGTCGGCGCCAGCGACGGCCTGGCGCGGGCCGGCAACGGGCTCCACCGCAATGGAGAGCTGCTGCTCCATTTCCCGCGCGTAGGCCTCGCGGTTCGCTCGGGTCGGGCTAAAGACCCGGATCTTTTCAATCGGCCGCACGTGGCAGATCGCGCTCGCGTACGTGCGCGCCATGCCGCCCGAGCCGAGCATGCCCAGTATCCTGGAATCCGGCCTGGAGAGGTATTTCGCGCCCAGACCGGCGCATGCCCCGACGCGCATGTGCTGCAGGTAGCCGTCGTTCATCAGGCAGAGCGGCGCGCCGTTGCGCACGCTGAACAGGAAGATGAGGCCGCAGTAAGTGCCGCGT
This sequence comes from Candidatus Acidiferrales bacterium, assembly GCA_035559995.1. Lineage (GTDB taxonomy): Bacteria > Desulfobacterota > Binatia > UBA9968 > UBA9968 > DATMAM01. The sequence continues at coordinate 32,272 of DATMAM010000013.1, read as the reverse complement.
TCGATGCAGTATTTGTCCTCGACCTGGAAGTCGCCCTGGCGCTCCCAAACGAGCATATCGGACTTCATGCGAATCGCGAAAACGCCGAGCTTGCGCGACGCGCCCTCCATCGTGCCCCAGCGATAGTAGTGCGGCTCTTGAGGAACGTAAAAATCGATGCGCGGGCGGTACGCGGCGCGCTGCTCGCTCAGCTCGCGGTAAGCGTCTTCCATGACCTCGATCGAGGTTCTCATGTCGAGAACCTGCTGAATGTGTTCGTTGGTAAGAAAGATCATGGTCGCATCGTACGACGTTTGCCGCGGCGAGGTCAACGCGACCGGTCTTGACACCCGCGGGTGGCAAATCTATTTAGGTGGAGGCCAAGTTTCCGGGGAAAAGAGGTGCTTTATGGAGGGCTCGCTGCGCGCTCAACTGATCGCCGTTCGGGATCGACGGCACAGCAAAAACCACCCCTTCTTCGAGCTCTGGGCGCGAGGGAAGCTCACCCGAGAACAGACGGCGATCTACTGCGCGCAGCACTTTCACTTCGTCGGCGAGTACTTGAACTGGATGGCCTACGAGGCGTCGCAGATTCGCGAGCGCGACGTCAAGGCCTATCTTTTCGAGAATCTGGGTGACGAGGAAAACCCCGAGGACCGCCATCTGGACATGCTCCTGGATTACGTCGCAAGCTGCGGCTTGCCGAAAGAAAGCGTCGAGAAAGCCAAGGTGTTGCCCCATACCGAGGCGCTGCAGAACTGGGGCTGGCGGGTGGTGTACCAGCGACCGTGGCAGATCGCGTTGACCGGCATGTTCATCGGCCTGGAATCCCAGTTCGCGGATATTTGCAAAAAGATCGTCCCCGCGCTGCACGAGCATTACGGCTACAAGCCGGGGTCGCGCGAGATTCGCTTTTTCGAAGAGCACATCGGCGCCGACGAGATTCATGCCGCCAAAGCCATGGTCATTGTCGAGAAGTACTGCGTCTCCCCCGAGATTCGGGAGCAGGCCGCGAAGATCGTGGAGGAGGCGACGATCAAGCGCTGGGCGTACATGAACGGGATCTACTGGTACGCGTTGCACGGCAAGGAAGACGACACCCCGGTTCTCGAAGGCTTGTAAGGCGAAGCGGCCCGCGCTTTTGACCCGCTTCCAACCCGTGAGGCCGCGCCACTTAACCCTTGAATCTTCATCAGCTTGAGATTTTTTACGCCGTCGCCCAGCGGCTGAGCATCAGCGCCGCCGCGAGCGAGCTCCGGCGCACGCAGCCGGCGGTAAGCCTGCAAATCAAGGCGCTGGAAAAAAGCCTGGGGATACGGCTTTTGGACCGCAGCGGCCCGAAGCTTCGCCTGACGCAGGCGGGCGAAGCGCTTTACCGCTGCGCGGTGACGGTGCTGCACGCAAAAGACGAGGCGCTGCGGGCGATCGCCGAGCTGAGCGCGGCGACAAAGGGCAAGCTGATCCTCGGCGCCAACATCACCGGCGGCATGTACCTTCTGCCCCGCATGGTGAGGCAGTTCAAGGAATCTTACCCCGAAACCGAGGTGATTTTCGAAATCGAGCCGACCGATCGCATTTGCGAGCGGGTCCTGCAGAGCGCGATCGACATGGGATTCGTCGGCGGGCCTGTCGAGGATCGACGTCTGGGCGTGGAGGCGATCTGCCGCGATCCGATCGTGATGATCGTCTCGCCGGCCCACCGCTGGGCGAACCGGCACGCGGTCGCGGTCCGCGAGCTGGAGGGCCAAGCGTGCATCCTGCCCGCTCAGGGCTCAAGGACGCGCCAGCTCGTCGAAAGAAAGCTGCGCGAGGCGGGCGCAAGCCCGCGGCTTACGATGCAGCTTTTTGGGACCGAAGCGGTAAAGAAAGCCGTGGAAGCAAATCTCGGCGTCGGCTTTGTCTCAGGCTACGCCGTCGAGCGCGAGTGCGCTCTGGGCGAGCTCAAGGTCGTCCAGCTAAAGGGCGTTGAGCTGATCCGCAACATGGAACTCATCTATCGCCGGCAAAAATATTTCTCGCCGGTCGCCGAGCGCTTCCGCCAGTACGTCCACAGCTTCGCGCGCGCGCATCTACAAACGCGGCCGTTGCCCGCGCTGACGCGGCGCGAGCGGGCATAACCGGGAGCTTATGGAGATCGCGTTCAATACTTATTTGTCTTTTTTGCCGCGCCGCAGCATAGTCGGCACATGCGGTACGGCTTTGTCATCGACCACAACCGCTGCATCGGCTGCCACGCGTGCACGGTCGCGTGCAAAGAAGAGCACAACGTGCCTCTCGGCGTCTACCGCACCTGGGTCAAGTACATCGAAAAGGGCGAGTTTCCCGACACGAAAAGATACTTCGGCGTTCTCAGGTGCAATCACTGCGATCACGCGCCGTGCATCGAGATTTGCCCGACGGCGGCGCTCTTTCGCCGGCAAGATGGAATCGTCGACTTCGACAGCGAGCGCTGCATCGGTTGCAAATCCTGCATGCAGGCGTGTCCGTACGACGCTCTCTATATTGATCCCGGCTCGCAGACCGCGGCCAAGTGCAATTTTTGCGCCCACCGCGTAGAAGCGGGACTCGAGCCGGCCTGCGTCATCGTCTGCCCCGAGCAGGCGATCGTCGCCGGCGACCTGGACGATCGCGCCGGCAAAATCGCCGCAATCGTCGCGCAAGAGAAAGTGCGCGTCCGCAAGCCGGAAAAAGGCACCGCGCCCAAGCTCTTTTATGTCGGCATCGACGCCGATCTCCTGCAGCCGGCGCGCGTGGCAGCCCAACCGGCATTTCTGTGGGCGGAAAAGAAACCCGCGCAGGGCTTGCGCGCCCGGCCCTCCGGATCGCCGGCGCCCGCTCCGGCCGGCGCGGCGCGCGAAGTTTACGACGTCGCGCACCCGGCCCCCTGGGGAGCGAAGATAGCCGCTTACCTCTGGACCAAATCGATCGCTGCGGGCGCATTGCTCGTAGCGGCCGTCGCACTCGCTTTGGGATTCGAAGACGCAAAGGGGCTGCTCCACGCGGTCGCCCCGGCCGTCGCTCTTTTGTTTACGGCGGTTACGAGTTTGCTCCTGATCTTCGATCTCAAGCGGCCGGAGCGCTTTTACTATCTACTGACGAAACCGAATCTGAAATCTTGGCTCGTTCTCGGCGGCTACTTGCTCGTGCTCTACGGCGCAGTCGCTTCCGGCTGGCTCCTCGGCGCGCTGATGTACGGCTTTGTCCCGCCGGCGGTCATCGGGTCGGCGGGCGTTCTTGCCGCGGCTGTCGCCTGCTACACGGCGTTTCTGTTCCGGCAGGCCAAGGGGCGAGACCTTTGGCTGAGCCCGCTTTTGTTTTGGCACCTGCTGTTTCAGGCGGCCGCGGCGGGGGCCGCCGTTCTTTTGCTCTGCGCGCTCGGCCTTGGCGCCGGGCCGTTCGTTACGGCCGCGCTCGGAAAGGCGCTCGCTTTCGCGCTCGCGGGCAATCTCAGCCTTATCCTGCTGGAAGTCTATGTCGCGCCGCACACCGAGGAGGGAAAGCAGGCCCTCGATCTTTTGACCAGAGGTCCGTGGAAAAAAGCGTTTTGGATTGGCGCCGTCGGCATGGGAGCGGCCCTTCCGCTGGCGCTCCTGATCGGCTCGGGATTCGCTGGGGAGGGGATCCCGGCCTATCTCGCTCCGCCGGTTTTGGCGCTCGCCGGTCTGTGGATCTTTGAGCATCTCTGGGTGCGCGCGGGGCAGGCGGTGCCGCTCAGCTGAGCAAAGATGACGCAGGAATGAACGTCGCAGGGGATCGAGATGGCACGTGATTTGGGGCCGTTGAATCCGGCCGCCGCTCGACTGGAGCTTCCGGCGGGAGGCTTGGCCAGCTTTCCGCCGGCGTCCGAATGGCACGACTGGGTGGAATATGAGCCTAGCGCCTGGCCGAAGAAGGTGGCCAGGCGTTACAGCCTGATCCCGACGATCTGCTTCAACTGCGAAGCCGCATGCGGCTTGCTCGCCTATGTCGACAAGGAACGTGGCGCGATCCGAAAATTCGAAGGGAACCCGGCGCATCCCGGCAGCCGCGGCCGCAACTGCGCCAAGGGGCCGGCAACGATCAATCAGGTGAACGACCCGGAGAGAATTCGCTACCCGCTCAAAAGGGCGGGAAGGCGGGGCGAAGGCAGCTGGCAGCGCGCGAGCTGGGACGAAGTCCTGGACGATATCGCCGCGCGCGTGCGCCAGGCGATCGTCGAGGAGCGGCGCACCGAGATCATGTACCACGTGGGCCGGCCGGGACACGAGCTCATCTATCATCAACGGATCATGCATGCCTGGGGGCTCGACAGCCACAACAGCCACACCAACGTCTGCTCCGCGTCGGCGCGCGCCGGCTATGCTTTCTGGCACGGCGCGGACCGCCCTTCGCCCGACCACGCCAACGCGCGCTTTATTCTTCTTCTCAGCTCGCACCTGGAAGCCGGTCACTACTTCAATCCGCACGCGCAGCGGATCATCGACGCGAAATCGAGAGGGGCCAAGATCTGCGTGATCGATACGCGCCTTTCCAACACGGCGTCGATGGCCGACTACTGGATCTCGCCATGGCCGGGAAGCGAGGCGGCGATTCTGCTGGCGATGTGCCATGTTCTTTTGCGGGAAAACTTGTTTGACCGCGAGTTCGTACGAAAGTGGGTGAACTGGGACGAGTACATGCGCGAGGAGCATCCGGAGAAGCCGCAGACCTTCGATTCGTTTGTCGCAGTGCTGCGCGAGCATTATGCGCGCTTCACGCCCGAGTTTGCGGCGGCGGAGTCCGGCGTCGATCCTAAAGTGATCGTTGAAGTGGCGCGCGCGGCGGCGAAAGCCGGCACGGGGCTTTCGACGCACGTGTGGCGCAACGCCGCCGCCGGCAATCTCGGCGGCTGGCAGGTCGCCCGCGCGCTCGAGTTCCTCGTCGTGCTCTGCGGCGCGGTCGCGACTCCCGGGGGAACGGCGCCGAACGCGTGGAACAAAGTTGTGCCCAGCCCGCCTTTGATGCCGCCGCCCCCCAACATCTGGAACGAGCTTTTGCTCCCGCGCGAATACCCGCTCGCGTTTTTCGAGATGAGCTTTCTCTTGCCGCACCTTCTCAAGGAGGGGCGAGGCAAGCTCGCGATGTATTTTACGCGCGTCTACAACCCTGTCTGGACCAACCCCGACGGCCTGAGCTGGATCGAGGCGCTTTCGGACGAGAGCAAGGTCGAGTGCCACGCGTGCCTCACCCCCACCTGGAGCGAGACCGCCTGGTTTGCCGACTATGTCCTGCCGATGGGGCACGCCTCGGAGCGGCACGATCTGATGAGCCAGGAGACCCACGCGGCGCGCTGGATCGGGTTTCGCCAGCCGGTTCTCCGCGTTGCGCTTGAAAGGCAAGGGAAAAAATTCGACTTCACGTACGAGGCGCACCGCGAGGCGGGCCTCGGCGAGATCTGGGAGGAAGACGAATTCTGGATCGAGCTTTCATGGAGGATCGACCCCGACGGTTCATTGGGGATCCGGCGCTACTTCGAGTCGCCTTACCGTCCGGGAGAAAAGCTCACCCTGGACGATTTTTACGGCTGGATCTTCGAGCACAGCGTTCCCGGGCTGCCCGAAGCGGCGGCGCGCGAAAACCTGCGGCCGCTCGAGTACATGCGCAAGTACGGCGCCTTCTTGGTGGAGGAAAACATCTACCGGGCGCACGAAACGGTTTTGACCGAAAAAGAGCTCGAGGGCGCCGAGGTTCACCCGCAGACGGGGGTCATCGCCAAAGGAGGGACGCCGATCGGCGTAAAGATCGACAAGATTGCGTACGCCGGTTTTCCCACTCCGTCGCGAAAGCTCGAGCTCTATTCCAGGACGCTGAAGGAATGGAAATGGCCCGAATACGCGCTTCCTGGCTATATCAAGAGTCACGTCAGCCGCGAACTCATCGATACCGGGAAGGGCGAGATGCTTCTCCTGCCCACTTTTCGTCTTCCCACGCTCATCCACACCCGCTCGGGCAACTCCAAGTGGCTCTACGAGATCTCGCACACAAACCCGTTATGGCTCCATACTCAAGACGCAACCCGCCTCGGCGTCGAGACCGGCGATCTTCTCAAGGTCCACACCGAGATCGGCTATTTCGTCGACCGGGTTTGGGTCACCGAAGGGATTAGGCCGGGAGTCATCGCGTGCTCGCACCACCTGGGGCGTTGGCGCCTGCGCGAAGATTTGGGCGGGGAGCGCTGGTCGACGGCGCTGGTGGATCTAAAGCAGCTCGAGCCGGGGAAGTGGATGATGCGGCAGGTCCACGGCATGCGCCCTTTTAAAAGCGACGATCCGGACTCGGAGCGCATCTGGTGGGAAGACGGAGGCGTGCATCAGAATTTGACATTCCCCGTGCAGCCCGACTTTATAAGCGGTCAACACTGCTGGCACCAGAAAGTCAGGGTCGAAAGGGCGGGGCCGCAAGACAAGTACGGCGATATTTTTGTCGATACGAACAAGGCGCACGAAGTTTATCGACGATGGCTCAAGCTGACCCGGCCCGCGCCCGGACCGGGGGGTCTGCGCCGGCCTCTCTGGCTGCCGCGCGCCTACAAGCCCGCCGTTGAGGCCTATTTTCTGAAATAGCTCCGGCCTTCCCTAAAGGACGATTTTTTTCCGTCTCTGTTCGTCGTTGTTTTCTAACCTTAGGCGTAATTTTTTCCTGAGAGCCGGGAGCTTAACGCGCGGTTTTTTCGTTGACAAACTTAAGCAAACACAAGTACGCTGGTTTTGTTCGCGTTTTGTTTGCATGCAAACCGGTGCCGAACAGTAAATCGTTACTACGAGAACAGCGCGGGAAACGCGCCCGTTTGGCGTTTGCCGCGGGAGGGCTATTCGTTGAGAAAAGAGGCGATCGAAAAGCTGTTGAGGGCCGCGGCGGAGGTTGCGCCGCAAATCGAGGCGGCGCTGGGCGGCGTCAGAGATAGCGGCCTGCGCCAAGCGTTCGCGGCCGTGATCATGCAGCGCATCCTGGCGGAGCTGCCGGAAGCGGCGCCGGGCGATTTTGCGGGCAGGATCAGGGAGGGGCGCGCCGTGTCGCCCGCGCCGGACAGGGTAAGGGAAGGCGGCACGCAGGACCGGATTCTAAGTCTTCGCGCCGATGGCTTTTTCAGCGAGCCGCGGCACATTGGACAGGTCCTGGAGGAGCTGCAGGTGAGGGGCTATCATCACAACAAATCCGATGTGCGCATGAGCTTGCTTCGGCTGACGCGCCGCAAAATGCTCCGGCGGATCATTTACGGCGAGGGCCGCCAGAGAATGTTTTATTACGTGAGCCCGTAGCGGCGCCTGGCCGATCAGCTGTCCAGCGTGCTCGCATGGAAAAGCTCCTCGACGGTCATCGGCTTTTCCATGAGCCCCTGGTCCAAAGAGTAACGCATGAACCGCTCCAGGTTGGCCCTGTTTTTCTCTACGCCGTTCGGCCACGGGTCTTCACCGAAAATATTTCTTTCCTCTTCGAAAAGGTGGCGGCCCCAGACGAGCCTGGACCAGTTGGGGTCATCGTAAAATCCTTTGGCCGCCGCCTTCGCTTTTTCAAAAAGATCCATCAAGCTCCGCGCAAGCCAGGGGTTTTGCGTCAGAATCCCTTCCTTGAACGCGACCACGTGCATGATGGGATAAAAACCGTTCTTGCGGTAATATTCGATCTCGACTTTCTTGGGGTCGGCAAAAAGCCGCCCGGTCGCATCGCCGCCTTCCAGAACCTCCTTCGGTGGATGCGGCATAAAAAGCGCGTCGATCGAGCCCTCTTTGAGCATCGGTCCCAATTTTTTGCCCTGCGGAACCAGCTCGATCGAGACGTCCGGCAGCGGTCTTATAGGGAGCGTCTCCTCTTTTGCGACCACCCATTTGATCTCCCGCCAAGGAACCCCGTACTCGGTTTCGAGATCTCCCTTGGCGAGGACCGACAGAGTCGTCTGAAAGGTGCTGAGGCCGACCCGCTTGCCGATCAGGTCGCGCGGCGCACGGATACCCGCTCGGGTGTTCACCCACATTTGCGACTGGCTGAAGAGCCGCCGCGGAAAAACCGGAATGGCCAAGAACGGCATCCCCCGGCTCCGGGCCATCAGGTAAGACGATAAGGAGAGCTCGCAGATATCAAACTCGCTTTTCTGCAGCATTCTCTCGTGCCGGTCCGATCCGTGCCGCAGCGGGTGCGATTGGCCGACCAGCAGCACCTCGAGATCGAAACCTTGAGCTTCGACCGTGCCGTCGAAAAAGGGAACGTGCCGATCGTAATGGGAGAGCGCGAGCGTAAGCTTCATCGACGCCATTTTATTCTCCTACGAAAATACGGTTGCAGATCGCAACGTTTGTGATCCAAGTCCGGCCTTCCGACCAGCGCAGCGTCATCGGCTCGATCCGAGTTCCCGAGTAGGCCCGCAGGGCCGTAGCGAGGGATGCCCGGCCCGGACGGCCGCTACTCGGGGACTCCGAGGAGTTGGGCTTCGCGGCGCACTGTAGGCGAGCGCAGCCTCATGAAACAGTCCTTGGTTGCAAATTCGCACGCGACTGGACTATATATCGTTCGGGCGCGTGGGATCAATCCGCGGCAGCGCTTAAAGGAGGCGTCTCATGGAACCGGCCGCGCAAAATCAAAGCAATTCTTTGGCGCGTTACGTGGCGAGCGTTCGCGCCGCCTGGGGCGACGGCAAAGATCCGGAGCTTCCCTTTCGGATTAAACCTTTGCTCGAGAACCTGCTGCGCCAGACGAGCGCCGACGAGCGGTGGCTCGCGCGCCTGATTGCCGAAGGGAAGCAGGCTGAGGAGCTTTATCGCGATCCGGACTACGGCTTCATCCAGATGGGGCACAATCAGCCGGCCGGCCACCGCAACGCGCCGCACGACCACGGTCCCTGTTGGGTCCTGTACGGCGTCTATCGGGGGAAAATAGAGATCACGACCTATCGCCGGGCGGACGGCGGCGCCGGCGCGGGGCAGGCGGCGATCGAGAAAAAAGATCTGCACGCGCTGACGCCGGGCGTCGTCTACGCTTATCTGCCCGGCGACATTCATTCGACGTTCGCGCCGGAGCCCGCGGTGGTGTTCCGCTTCCTGAGCTACGATTTGAACAAAGTCGATCGCTACCGTTACGACATTGAGAAGGGCACCGTGAGCCTGGTCCGGCCGGCCGCTTCGTAGGCGGAGCCGAGATTCATCGGAGGAGAGACATGCCGATCGAGATATACGACCTCGTGGAGATGGCGCAGCGGGACAAAAAGAGAAAAAGAATCTTCAACACGCAAAGGTTCCACGCCTGGCTTCACGTCTATCCCCATCCCGGAGACAAGGACGACATGCACTGCCACAACGCCGATCAGACCTTTTACGTCATCGAAGGCGAGTGCACGATGCACTTTCCCGACGGCGGCAAGGCCGTGCTCAAGCCGGGAATGGTCGCGACGATTACCGGCGGCTCCTTTTACCAGCTGGAAAATACCGGCTCGGGGGCGATGGTTTTGATGGGCAATCGCTCCGGACCCGCCGAGGCCGTCAAGCACATCAACTACGACCTCCGCCGGGACATCAAGGAGTTGCCCGCGGAGGAGGCGGACCGGATTCGCCACGCGGGCGGCAAGCGCTAGCGGCGATCTAAGGCTTTTCTTTAAGTTCGCTCAAGCTTTGCTTTAATTGGATGCGCTCGTGAAGGTAGAGGGCGCGCGCCTGGCCTGTCGACCAATCTTAGCCGTTTCCTTGCGCTTGCTCTTTTCTCATTTGAATTAGCTCGATTTTGTAGCCGTTGGGGTCCTCGATGAAGGCGATCTCGGTCGTGCCGTGCTTCATCGGCCCCGGCTCGCGGACGATCTTGGCGCCGCGCGCGCGCAGCTCGGCGCATGTCTGGTAAATGTCGTCGACGCCGATGGCGACGTGCCCAAAGGCGTTGCCGAGATCGTACCAGTGGGTATCCCAGTTGTACGTGAGCTCGAGCACGGCCGTTTCCGCCTCCGGGCCGTAGCCGACAAACGCAAGCGTAAAGCGCCCCGACGGATAGTCGCGCTTGCGGAGCAGCTTCATCCCCAGCGTCTCACAGTAGAATTTGAGCGATTCTTCCAGATCGTTCACCCGGATCATGGTGTGAAGAATTCTCATACGGCCTCCTCAGCTATCGGTTGGACGGTTCACCCTGGAGCTTTTCTTGAGTTGCCTTCTGTTGTCTGTTAGCCTCCATCGTAATGCTCGACGAACACAAACGGAAGTATGCCGCGTTCGCCGCGGCCGTGTGCCTTCCGGACGAGGAGATCGACCTCGGGCGCGCGGCCCTGGTGATCGCCCAAGGCGAGTATCCGGAGCTGAGCATCGGCCGCTACCTCGAGCGGCTCGACGCGATGGCCGGCGAGGTCCGCCGCCGCGCGGGAGAGAACGCCGACCCGCTGCGCCTCATCGCGACGCTCAATTTTGTCCTGTTTACGAGAGAAGGCCTGCGCGGCAACGCGGTCGACTATTACGACCCCAGGAACAGTTTCCTGAACGATGTCCTCGAGCGAAAACGCGGCATCCCGATCAGCCTTTCGGTGATCTATATCGAGGTGGCGCGGCGAGCCGGCTTGAATCTTTGCGGCGTCAACTTCCCGGGGCATTTCCTGGTCAAGCACGCCGGGCCGGAAGAGGAAATCGTCATCGATCCGTTTCACCGCGGCGCGATTCTTTCGGCCGAGGATCTCCAGCTTCGATTGGATCAACTTTACGGCGGCAACGTGCCGCTGGATCAGGGTTTCCTGATAGCCGCCTCAAAGAAGCAGATTCTCGTGCGCATGTTGAGCAATCTCAAGTCGATTTATCTCCAGCAGGAGGACTTCGAGCGCACGTTGAGCGTCGTCGAGCGGTTGCTCATCCTCGAGCCGCTGGCGGCGCAAAACATCCGCGATCGCGGGCTGCTGTATCTCAAGCAGGAGTGCTTTCTGCAGGCCAAGGCCGACCTCGAGCGTTACCTCAAGTTGGCGCCGGACGCCGCGGACGCGGCGGACATTCGCGAATACCTGCTGAGCACGCTCAAGCTGCAATTCCACTGAGTCGCAAGGACAACCGCTACTTCTTGCCGTCGCTTCTTTCCTGGTCGGAAACGATCACGGTGATAAGCTTGTTTGGCAGCAGGTAGCGCTTGGCGACGCGCGCAACGTCGGCCCTGGTGACGCGGCGGATGAACTCCGGGTATCGCTCGGGGTAGTCCAATCCCAGCTCGAAAAATTCGACCTGCGCGAGAAAGGCGGCGATGCGGCGGTTGGTGTCGAGCCTCAGCGGGAAGCTCCCGATCAGGTAATCTTTCGCGGCTTTGAGCTCCTCGTCCGTCACGCCCTTTTCGCGAATGCGCTGGATCTCTTCCTTGGCGATGCGGATCGCCTCACTGGCGGTCTCGTTCTTCGTTTGCATCACGATCTGAAACGAGCCGGCCAATTTCGCGGCGTCGAACTGGCTGTACACGGAATAGGCGAGCCCGCGCTGGTTTCGGATCTCTTCCATCAGCCGGGAGGAAAAGCCGCCGCCGCCCAAAATGTAGTTCATGACCTGGATCGCGTAGTAATCGGGATGGCCGCGCGGCACGCCCTCGTGCCCCAGCACGATGTTGGCCTGCGTGAGGCTTTTGTGCACGCGGATCGTCTCGGGCCCGCCGGCCTTCGGCGGCGTAAAAGCATCCTTGGGCGGAGTTCCTTTCTCCCAGCCCTGAAACGCCTTGGTGAGCCTCTTCAGCGCCTCGCGATGCGAGATGTCGCCGACGACGGCGAGAATCGCCCGGTTCGGGCGATAGAAGTTGCCGTGGAACTCGACCAGGTCGCTGCGCGCGATTTTTTTGACCGACTCTTCCGAGCCCTCCGGCTGGCGGCCGTACGCCGACTGCGGGAAGAGCGCCTCGGCGAACTTCTTGTTAGCGATCTCGCCCGGCTTTTCGGCCTTCGCCCGGATGGCGGCGATCACGGCCTGCTTTTGCCGGTCGATCTCGTCGGGCGGAAAGCTCGCGTTGATGAGAACGTCGGCCAGCAGGTTGAGCCCCGCCGACAGATCTTTTCTCAACGTCGTGAGCGTGACCGATGCGGTTTCTTGATCGCAGCCGGTGTTGAGCGATGCGCCGATGAAGTCCAACGCCTCGGCGATCTGCGTCGCGGTGCGCGTGCGCGTGCCGTAGGTGAGAAGCCGCGCCGTCAGGCACGCCAGGCCTTCGTGGCCGGCGGGGTCGTGGCGGGAGCCGGCGTCGAGGAGAAATTTAAGCGTCACCATCGGAAGCCCGCGCTGCTCCGCGGTGAGCAGCACAACCCCGTTGTCCATCACCGTCCGCTGCGGCGCGGGGCGGATTTCGGAAAATGCGGGGCCGGTAAGCGTCATGGAGGACAGCAGCGCGAGCGCCAGAAGGGTTCTCACAGGGCCTTTTCCTTGACGGGGATCAGCACCCCCACGGTGCGCCGGTCGGGATCGAGATATTTTTTCGCCACGCGCAGCACATCCGCCGCCGTGACTTTTCTGATTCCGGCAAGATAGCTGTGCAACAGGCGCCAGTCGCCGGCCATCTCGAAGCGTCCGATTCTCATCGCCTGGCCAAAGACGGAGTCCTGACCGAAGACGAAAGCCGCCTCGGCTTGATTGCGCGCCTTTTCCAGTTCCTTGTCGGTCACCGGCTCCGTGCGCACGCGCTCGATATGCGCGTTGAGCGCGCGCTCGACCTCGGCCACTTCTTTGTCCGGCATGACCTGCGCGCTGATCGAGATGAGGGTCGGATCCACGGCCAGCCCGTCGTAGTCGGCGCTCACGCTCGTCGCGATGCGCTTCTTGTAGACCAGATCCTGGTGCAGGCGCGAGCTACGGCCGGAGGAAAGAATCGTCATCAAAACGTCGAGCGCGTAGCTGTCCGGGCTCTTGATGGTCGGAGCGTGATAGTACATCAAAATGAACGGCAGCTCGGCTTCCTTTTTCAGCGTAACGCGCCGCTCGCCGTTCTGCGGCCGCTCCTCGAGCGTCACTTTGGGCGGCTCCGGCCCGCGCGCTATCTTGCCGAAAGCGGAGCGAATTTTGGCGAGCATGTCGGGAGCGGAAAAATCCCCGACGACCACCAGAAAAGCGTTGTTGGGCGAGTAGTAGCTACGGTAGTACTTGCGTAGGTCCTCGCGCGTGAGCCGCTCGATGTCGCTCATCCAGCCGATCACGGGGCGGCGGTAAGGATGAACGAGATAGGCGACGGCCGAGGTAACCTCCGCCAGCGCGGACGTGGGATTGTCTTCGGTGCGCAAGCGGCGCTCCTCCATCACGACCTTCTTCTCCGCCTCGAAAGAGTTGCCGTCGAGCAAGGCGTTGACCATCCGGTCGGCTTCCAGCTCGACCGCAATGCCGATCTTCTCCCGGCTCATGGTCGCGAAATAGACGGTCATGTCCGTCGTCGTGAAGGCGTTCGAGCGGCCGCCGTTGCGGGCGATAATGCGCGAGTACTCCTCGGGAGCGACCTTGCGCGTGCCTTTGAACATCATGTGCTCGAGGAAATGGGAAAGGCCGCTCTTGCCGTCCAGCTCGTTGCGCGAGCCGACGCGGTACCACACCTGAAACGTGACGACGGGGCTTTTATGATTTTCCAGGAGCAGAACTTTAAGACCGTTCTCGAGAACAACTTCCTGAATTTGCGGGGCTTGAGTTTCTGCGGCCGAAGCCAACGAAGGTATCATGGCAAGAAGGACGAGGGCCAAAAACATACAGATTTAACAGATAATGGAATCCCCCCTTAACTGCAAGCCGGAAACGGCGGCGCGGCGCAATCTCGCGGAAGCCTCAGCGGCGGAGCCTGTATTCCTTGACCGCGTCTTCGTTGAGCTCGAGTCCGAGCCCGGGCTTTTCGCTCAAAGTCACCCAGCCGTCTACCGGCGCGGGCGCCTCCTTGAAGACGATCTTTGCGGCCAGCCAGTTGGGCACGCGCACCTCGGCGCGCCAGCCGTTGGGGACGGCGGCGTGGAGATGAACGTCGAAGTAGTCGCCGTTGCCGATCGGGAGATTGAACGCCTGCGCGACGGCGGCCGCTTTCATGCCCATCGTAAAGCCGCCGACCGAGCCCACGTGCGGCTGCAAAAAATCGACGGCGCCCCCGGTCACAAGCTCGCAGAGCTTGGCGAAGCTCTCCCGCTGGCCGGCGCCGATCGGGATGCTCGTGCGCTTTCTCAACTCCGCGAGCAGGCGCGCATCGTTGTGCACGATCGGCTCCTCGAACCACATGAGATGGTAGGGCTCCAGGCGCTTGCACCAGCGCAGCGCCGCGTCGAACCTCAGCAGGCCGTTGGCGTCGACCATCAGCTCGACGTCGTCTCCGACCGCCTCTCTCACGGCGCGCACGCGCGCTTCGTCTTCGGCGGGATTGTCCTCGCGGTGCTCGCCGCTCGATCCGGAGCTGTCCATCTCGCCGCGGATATTCAACCGCCCGACGACGATCTTGAGCCTCCTGTGCCCCTGGGCGACGAAGTGCCTGGCGGCTTCAACGAGCTCGTCGCGGGAGTACGTGCGAAAGCCGTACGTCAAATAGGCGGGCACGGATTTTTGCGCGCCTCCCAGGAGCCGCCAGACCGGAACGTTGAAGTACTTTCCTTTGATGTCCCAGAGCGCGACATCGATCGCGCTCGCGGCGAAGCTCCACACGCCGGAATGCGCGCGCGTGTTGAAGTTCCACAGCATGAGGTGCATGAGGCGCTCCGTTTCGAGAGGATCTTTGCCTTTGAGAAACGGGAAGAGCTCCTTCTCGATAAACGCGATCGTCGCCGAGGGCATCGATCCGCCGATCTGCGATATCCCGCAAATACCGTTATCGGTTTTCACCTGCAGCAATGTCGCCGACTGTAGCAGCGGCGATTTGACGAGCGGGGGAGCGACCGGAATGTTGGCAAGCTCGAAGGTTTCGATCGCGGCAATTTTCACGGGCGCCTCCTTTTATGTGCGCGCACCAAGGGCTGCTGGCGAAGATGACTGAGTGGCGCGCGGCCGCCTTTCTGCCTGATCTAAAGGCCTCCGCGCAGCATCATCTCGGGTGGCGGCGGAGAAAATCGAGCACGGTCTCATTGTAGAGATCGGGGCGCTCCCAGTAGAGCGAGTGGCCGCACTCGGCAAAGATCACAAGTTCGCTGTTAGGCACGCGCCGCGCGATCATGCGCATGATGGAGGGCGGGGTCGCTAGGTCGGCCGCGCCGGTCATGAGCAGCGTCGACACGCGCAGCGTCTCGAGCTTCTCGGGCGTGACGGCGTTCGCCAACCTTTGCCGCGCGCCATGGCCGCTGACGGATTTGCGGTTGAGTTCGATCCATTTTTCCACCCCCGCGGGATTGGCCGCGCGATAGGACGGCCCCAGCTCCCAAAACCAGCGCGGCAACAGCGGCTCCTCTTTCGGCCTGATCCGCGCCGCCGTCTCGGCGATATAGCCGCTACGCGCCGCCAGGTTGTTGCTCGACACGGTGAGGCTCAGCAGGCGCTCGGGATGAGAAAAAGCGTAATCGGTCGCGACGCTGCCGCCGGCGGCCGAAGCGACCGCGTGGAATCTGTCGATCCTCAGGAGCTCGATCAGGGCGTGGAGGTCTTCGGACCCGATCCCCGGGTTGTCCTCGGATGCGGGTTCCGATCCGTAGTGGTTGCGCCGCGAGTACGCGATCACGCGGTAGCCGGCTTTGGCGAAGACCGGCTGCTGGTAGAGCCAGATGAGCGCGCTGCCGGACGCGGGATGGAGAAAAACAACCGCCTCCCCGTCGCCTCCCGTATCCCAGTACCACAGTCGGGTACCGGGAAGCTCCGCCATCGCCTCCTTGGCCGGGACCTGCTCGGGGATCGGCACCGGCCGCATCGGTTCGTCGAGTTCAGCTGCTTTCACGGGTCTTCTCCTCAGAGGGTTTTTGTGCCCCGGCCTTGCGCGTACCGACCGTGCTGCTCCTTGTTCATCATCTCGTACGCGTAACCGATATCGAACATGAGGTTGAAGCGCTCGGCATAAAAGCGGTTGAACACACGCTTCGCAAACGCGAGCGCGTAAGGCGGCCTGCGCAAGAGCGCTTCTACCATCCGGTCGCAAACCGCGTCGAGGTCGCCGGCGGGAACCGCGGCGTTGATGCAGCCGCGGTCGTAAAGCTCCTTGCCCGTAAACTGCTTTCCGAGCCATAAATACTCGCGGGCGAGCGGGGGGCTCAGATGAAGCGGGACGAAGATGCTGCCGCCGTCGCCGGGGACGATGCCGGCGCCGGGCCTGCCGACCGGCGGGTCGCCGTCGCCCATGCCGAGATGATGATCGCAAAAGATCGCGTCTTCGCGTGCGATAATGAAGTCGCACGAGAACACCAGGCTCGAGCCCCATCCTTTAACGCCGCCGTTGACCTTGGCGATGACGGGCTTTTCGATCTCGATAATCTGCTGGAAGGTATGCTGCAGCGCCTGGAGCCCGTCCCACGTTTTATCGGGAGTGTGGCCGTGAAAGTGCGGGTGGTTCGGCGCGGTCATGCAAAAGACGTCGCCTTGGCCGGTGATCACGATCACGCGGATACCGTTGTCGAAGCGAAGCTCCTCGAGCGCGATGCCAAGCTCGCGGTGGCGGCCGGGCCTAGGCGGGATATCGTCTCTGTCATGCTGGAGGATCGGCGGTGAGAATTCGATTGTGGCGCAGGCGCCTTTGCGGGTGACGCGGATCGTTTTGTATTCGAACATCTGAGGCTCCTTGAGATCGGACGGTGGAACCCGGCCGAAAAATCCAGTATCGGCTGAGCACGGCGGCGGTGCTTTCCGGAATCCGGCACCGAGGTCAAATTTTTGGAGAGACTATCCGACGACGCCGAAAGATGTCAATCTCGCGCGCGGCGGAAAGGAAATGGGACCGGCAAAATGCCGCCTCAGCGTCTGGAGCGCCGTACGATACGAACGTATGCCGTCCAGAGCACAAGGCAGGCGCCGATGGCAAGAAACAATATCCCCAGCTGGGCGATATCTCTACGCGAGCGCAAAACCGCGGCGCGCGCCGACGTTACGTTTAGCCCCAGGCGCCGGGCTTCGTCGGCGCACGCGGCGCACACTCGCATCCGGATCATGTCGCTTGAGACGATGTAGTTTGCTCTCTCGCCCGACGTGCACCTCTCACAGGCACCGGTCGCGGGAGCGGTTTTTGATGCCAGTTCAATAAGTTTCCGAAAAAGTCTCATTTCTTTTCTTAGATTCTAACAGGTTCGGCCCCCGACTCAATGTTAGGGACGCGCCGGTTCGCTCAGACGGGCTCAAGATGCGCGGTAAAGTGGCGCAGGAAGGGAGCTTCGTAGGTTAGCTTTAGACCCCGGATCGCGTCTCTCTGGTTCCAAACCTCCAGAATGACTTCAACGACGTAGTCGATGTGGCTCTGGGTGTAGACGCGCCGCGGCAGAGCGAGTCTGACCAGGTCCATCACGGCATGCTCGCCAAACATGAGCGTGCCGATCTCCACGGACCGGATGCCGCCTTGGAGGTAGAGTTCGGCTGCCAGGGCCACTCCCGGAAATTGCGCCGGCGGAATGTGCGGCAAGAATGCGCGCGCGTCGAGGTAAATCGCGTGACCGCCCGGCGGCTCAACGATCGGCACGCCTTTTTCCGCGATGTGGCGGCCGAGATAGGCGGTCGAGACGATTCGATACTTGAGGTATTCCTCGTCGAGCGCCTCCTCGAGACCGACGGCGATCGCCGCCAAATCCCGCCCGGCCAAGCCGCCATAGGTTGGAAAGCCTTCGGTCAGAATGAGCAGGTTTTTCTCCTGCAGCGCCAGCGCGTCGTCATTGGTGCAGAGAAAGCCGCCGATATTGGCCATGCCGTCTTTTTTCGCCGACATGATGCAACCGTCGCCCAGGGCAAACATTTCTTGCGCGATCTCTTTGGGAGTCTTGTGCTGGTAGCCTGGCTCGCGCAGCTTGATGAAGTAGGCGTTTTCCGCAAACCGGCAGGCGTCGAAATAAAGCGGCAGCGAGTGGCGGCGGCATAGAGCCGAAACCGCGCGCGCGTTTTCCATCGAAACCGGCTGCCCGCCGCCGGAGTTGTTGGTGATCGTAAGCATCACCAGCGGGATGCGCTCGGGGCCCACTCGCGCGATCAGCTCTTCGAGCGCGGCAATGTCCATGTTGCCCTTGAAAGGATGCGGGCGAGCGGGATCTTTCCCCTCGGGAATCGGCAGATCGACCGCTTCGGCGCCGACATACTCGATGTTGGCCCGCGTGGTGTCGAAGTGGGTGTTGTTCGGCACGACATCGCCTTTCTTGCACATCACGGTGAACAGAATTCGCTCGGCGGCGCGGCCCTGGTGCGTCGGGATGACGTGCCTGTAGCCGAAAATCTCTTGCACAACCTTTCTCAAATGCTCGAAGCTCCGGCTTCCGGCGTAGCTTTCATCCGCATCCATCATCGCCGCCCACTGGCGGGTGCTCATCGCCGCAGTGCCGGAGTCCGTAAGAAGATCGATCAGGATCGCGTCCGCCGGCAGGAGAAACAGGTTATAGTGCGCCTGTTCGAGGAGCCGTTGCCGTTCCGCTCGCGTGGTCCAACGGATCGGCTCGACCATTTTGATTTTGAACGGCTCGATAATCGTCCTGATCGCCATGACTTCCTCCGATGTAGAGCGGGTTTACTGTTATCGCCTCCACGCAAACACGAGGCGCCGGCAAAGACAAGAGCCGTCTGGCGCGGGAAATGCGAATCGTGATAAATAGGTGCGCGGTTGAACGTGAGCAAATTTACGGAAAAGGAGAGAAGCGATGGAGGAAAAAATTGGGCCGGAAAAGAAAAGCCCGATCGTTATCGCCGGGCCGGGGATCGAGATCACGGTCGCCTACCGCAAGGGCTTGGGCGGGGAAGACGAAGGCTTGACGTTCGATGTCACGACGGCGGGGGAGAACCCAGGCGCAAGAATTCTTCGCTTTGACTGCTTCAAAAACACGCCGCATTACCATGTCGGCCCGTCGGGCAAACACAATCCCGCGCGCGACATGAAGCAGGAAGGGATCGGCGATCCGGTCCGCTGGACGCTCGAACAGCTAAAGAGCCGCCTTCCGTCGCTGGTGAGAGAGGCAGGCTATGAGGAAATTGCCGCGAGAATCGATCAGCGCGCCATCGCCGATCGCCTGACGGAACTGGAAAGCGAAATTCTCGCGCGCATGAGGCCACACCCATAGGCCGCGCGCCCGCGGCGCGAAAATCACGCCATTTCCTCCCGTCGCGCCCGCCCAAGCCGCGGCCGGGCGGGCGCACAAGAGATTACCGCGACCGATACACTTCCTGGAGCTTCAAAAAACCCCGCGAGCGGCGGGGGCGATTAGGACTTGTAGAACGTTTCACCTGGATTTTCCCGGATTCTTCGGCGCGAGAGATACTCGAAGGAGTTCACAACGGCTGCAGGCAAAATCCGTCGCTCAATCCAGGGCGCTCTACGGGCTTGGCCGCGTGAGCGTCCGGTCAGGTCAGATGATTCCCTGACGTGATCCCGGTGTTTTCGGTTCAGTCACGGTCATAGTAATCGTAGTAACGGTCGCGCCGGCCCCAGTGATAGATATCGTAGAGAGCACCGAGCCCGCCGCCCACTCCCGCGCCGATGGCCGCCGATCTTTCTACGCTGTGATGCGTCGCGGCGCCAACGCCGGCGCCTATCCCGCCTCCCAGGGCGGCGCCTGTGAGCGTCGCGCAGCCCGAAGTAACCAGCGCCACGAGCAAACAACCGCCGAGCGCGCCGATAGTGCCGTTTGTTATGGCTGCTTTCATTCGACCCTCCGGAAAGTTTCGTTCCGATTTGATGGCCGCAAGAGTTGTACCAAGATCTTGGCGCGCCGGTCTCCAGGCGCAACCGGCATGTTGTCGCAAATTCGCAACACGTTAGCCGGGAAAAAATTCCACGTTGCGACAGCCGGCTTTTTAGGCCGACAAACAAACGCGCATCCGGCGAGACTTCCAGGCGGCATCTGTGCTATGTAGGCGCTTTCATCGGGGGAACAAGATGCGCAACTTGAGCTTTGTCGGAATCGCTGTGGCGGTTTTTGCGGCCGTCGTCTTTGCCCAGAGTAGCGCTTCTGCGCAGGAATCCCGGCAGCTGGCCAAGATCATCGAAGAGGCGAAAAAGGAAAAAGAGCTTTCAATCTACGGCTCGTTTACCGGCTCGCTTCAAGCGACGCCCGAAGGGCGAAAATTTCTCGGCAGGTTCCGCGAGAAATATCCCTTCATCGAGATGAAGTTCACAAACCTTTCCGGAATCCGCCTGATGCCGCGGATCGCCAACGAGTACCGCGCCGGCCAATACCTCGTGGATATTTTCGCCACGAGCGCGCAGTACATTTATCCGCTCGTCAAGGAGCGCCTGATGGGGAAATATCTCTCTGCCGAGCGGGATGCGATTCCCAAGGGGTTCAAGGACGCCGAAGGATACTGGACAAGCTGGTTTATTCCCGTCTACAGCATCGCCTACAACACTCGTCTGGTCTCGCCGAAAGAAGCGCCCAAGAGCTATGAGGACTTGCTCGATCCCAGATGGAAGGGCAGGCAAATGACCGTCGTCGAGAGCAACATGCTGCGCTGGTTTACCGGGCAGGTCGAGAGATGGGGCAGGGAAAAAACCGTCGGCTATCTCGAAAAACTGGCCAAGCAGGAACCGCTCTTCAAAAGCGGCGGCGGCGCCACTCTGGAAGCCCAGCTTCTTGCGGCCGGAGAATTCAAGATCATCCATTCGACGACTTTGCACTCGATCATCGACATCAAGGAACGGGGCGGGCCGGTGGAGTGGGTCAGAATGAAAGAGCCGCTTTTGGCGATCCCCTCGCTAATTTCGCTCGCGGCGCGGGCGCCGCATCCGAACGCCGCCAAGCTCTACATCGACTATGTGCTGTCGGAAGAAGGGCAAAGGCTGCTAAGCCCGTCCGTTTACGTGCCGGCGCGAGCGGGCGTGGAGACGACGCCTCCCGGGCTGCTCAAGAACGTCGAGCTTCATCCGGTTGCGCCCCACCTCTTCGAGCCGTTCAACGAATACCAGCAGCTGATTCGGAGGATCTTCGGCAGCTGAACCGTGGCGCAACCGGCGCTCGGCAAGAAGCCGGCGCAGTTCACGGCTCGCCGAAACAACGAACCGCATTTTCCCACAGAAGTTTTCGCATGAAAGCGTCGCCTAAGGATTTCCACGCCAGCACCTTGCTGGTGGATTCGGGAAAGCGGCTCTCGGCGTGGGGATAATCGGACGAGTACATCAGGACTCCCTCGCCGAGGAAATCGGCCACCATCTTGGTCATGCGCTCGCCTTCATGGATCACGAGGCTTGCAAAGAAGCGCCCGCCGGTCATGTACTCGCTCGGCCGGCGCGCGAGATCCGGCGGCAGCGCGTACGACATGTAGATCGATTGGTCGTCCATGCGCGCCGCCCAAAAGGGAAGCCAGCCGAAGCCCGACTCGAGAATGCAGAAGCGGATGCGCGGGTATTTGTCCATGATCCCCGAGCCGAAAAGAGCGGTGATCGCGCGCATCGCGCCCCAGGGGTGAGAGGCCGTGCGCCCGATAAAAGGGTTATCCCAGAGGTCGCGGTATCCGGGATAGCCGGACGTGAAGCTGTGATGCACGACGCACAGGCCGCGCTCGTCGGCGGCGGCCCAGATGGGGCTTAGAGCCGGGTGGTCGATAGGAAATTCGGGCGCCAGGTGGGGATAGACGCCGACGGCCCAGCGTGCCTTCGCCCATTTTTCAATTTCACGGACTGACTCTTCGATGGCGCTGCTCGTGACGACGATCAGAGATTTGAGGCGGCGGGGGTACTTGCTGCAGAACTCGTCGGTGAAGCGGTGGTTGGCGCGGATGAACGCCATCTCGATCCCGACGTCGTCGGCCGCCGGCGGCGTGCCGGGAACCATGAGCTGAACGTCCACGCCTTCTTCGTCCATGTCTTTGATGCGCGCTTCAACGTTGTCGTCGGCTGCGCCGGGCGTGGGAAAACGCGTCCCCATGAACTTCGGGAAATGAGGCTCGACGTGCTCCCTCGGCCCGGCCTCGCCGAGGACGCGAAGCTTTTCGTTGCGCCATCCGGAGCGTCTCTTGAACTGATAGCGGTGCCGGTAGGGAGGCTCCAGCTTCTCGCCGGCCCATCCGATGCGGAAGGGAACTTTGAATGGCTCCCACTCGGGGATTCTCGCGCGCACCTCGGGATCGAAGTAAGGCTCGAGCGTTTCCGCCAGCGGATTGATGTGCGTGTCCGCATCAAAAATTTTGTAGCCGTTTTTCATCGTCCCTCGCCGAGCAGAAAAAGTCGCGGGCGCCGTCAGACTTTGAATTCCAGCCCGGCGGCCTTGATCCCCTCGATCGCGCAGGCTTCGTCCTCGTCGGAGGTCCCGCCGGTCACGCCGACGGCGCCGATGATCTCGCCCTGGTCGAGGATGAGGACTCCGCCGGCGACGGGCACCACCTTGCCGCCCGACATCGTCGTCAGCGCTCCGAGAAACGACGGCCGGTCCTTCAAACGCTCGCCGAGCTGGCGGCTCGATTCGCCCATGCCGAGTGCGCCCCACGCTTTGCCGATCGCAATCTGCGGCCGCAAAATGCTCGCGCCGTCCTCGCGCTTGAGCGCTTTGAGATGACCCCCGGCGTCCAGAACCGCAACGCACATGGGCCGGTAGTTCATCGCCCGCGTCTTCGCGAGCGTGCTGTCGACGATGATGGTTGCCTTTTCCAGGCTGAGTTTCATGTCTGCCTCCGCGGCCGGCTTTTTTCCTCGCGTCGGATAAGCGAGCGCCGTCCCGCCGTTGACGGGCGGAACCCGCGCCTGCGCCGTGGCTTTCTTACCGCGGATACTATTTAAGGAGCGGCGCTTTTGGCAAGAGGGGCTTGCGCCCAAGCAAAAAGTAGCAGTGGCGAAAAAATTGCTCTCCTCCAAAATCGCGTCAAAGGGCGCTATTGCCCGGTCAAGTAGAATTCGTCGCTCAGAACGAAGCTGCGGACGCGCTGGACGGCGGGTTGATTCGGCGGTTCAAGGGTTACCTCCAACGAGTAAACACCCAGCGGCGCGTCTTTCGGCATCGTAAAAAACGAATCGACAACCCAGCGACCGGGCTTCAGTTCCAACGATTCGTTTACGTTGCTGGCAACCGAATCTCCCTTGAAGAGGATTCGCCTGACGACGCGCGCCTTCAGCACCTGGGAGGGAGTGCGCGGGCACATGGCGTACACGAGCCGGTAGTTGGCGCGGCCGCCGGGCTTGAGCATTTCCGGAAGAAGCTCCATCGACTCGACCGCGACGAACGGCAGCTCGCGCTCGCGGCATTTAAGCTCCGTCCACACCTTATCGGGCGTCGTCCGAATATGCTCGCCCGGCTGGCGGGAGGCGGCGACCGCCTGCTGGTAAATCACGGCGCAGCCCGACAGGACCACGTTGCCTCCGAGCACAAGAGAGGCGATAACGAAGCGGCGAGCTAATTTTCCCATCTGACGTTTAAACGAATGGCGCGAGACCGTTCTTCGGAATTCTTTTCCGCGCTCGGCTCGATCCGCCGCTGCTCCCTGAGCGCGGGCGGATTGCTCTCTTTAGCGGAGCTGGCCGGGGCGGGTAAGCGCGCGAGCTCTCTCGTTTCCGAGGCGTCCGGCTCCTTGCGGAAAACTTCAACTTTCGGTTCCTTTTGGGGACGGGTTACTACCCTGCGGGCGGGCTTGAGTGCCGCAACGCTCTCCTGATTCTTGCCACGCGCGCCGGCAGCGGTTCGGGGTTTCGGTTGCTCGAGAGCGCGCTCTTTTGGATGCGGCTTTACCGGAGCCGCCGGCATCGCCTCTTCCAGAGCGCGATCGCCGCCGCTTTCGGGAAACAAAACGAGGTGCAACGCAAACGCGGCAAGCGCAAGCGCAGGGAACGCATAGCGCGGCCGGCGCAATCGAGAGCGTTTCTCCCGCCGGACCGTTTCGACCATTCGCGTTAGCGCGCGCGACGTCGAAGCCGCCGCCGCTCGAGTCCCGTGAAGCCCGTACTTGAAACTTGCGGAAGATTTCTCGGCCAGGTTTTGCGTGAAGCTCGCAAGCGCGCGGCCCGCAAGCCGAACCGAGAAGCTCAGGGCTTGCCGGCTCGTTGCCAACCCGCGAGCCAGGCTTTCCTGGATCGGAGCCGCCGCGCCTGCAATCGCGCTCGACAGGCGCGACCGGGAGGCTCGGAGCGAGGCGCCGACCCGGCGCGCCCAGCGCGCGGGGTTTGCCGCTTTCCCGGCGCGGAGGACGGCGCGAGTCGCCGCGGCGGAACGTTCCCGCACGAGCCGTCCCGCCCCGCCGCGCGCTTCGCCGAACCGCGAAAGCGCGCGCGCGGCGGCTGCGCTGAGCGACCGGGCGGCGCCGTTACCGATGGCGCGGCCATTTTGCACCCACGTCGCGAAGCCTTCCCTCCGGCGCGGGGCTTCGGTGCTTTCGAGCCGGAGGCGCAGAGCGCGCGCCATGTCGCCGACAGACTGAAACCGGCCCGCGCGCGATTTCGCCAAGGCGCGGCGGAAAAAGGCATCGAGCGATTCCGGGATGTCGGGGAAAAAGGCCGAGGGCGGTAGCGGAATGGCCTCGACTTGAGCGCGCAGCAGCTCGTCATCGGCTTGGCTATCGAACGGCGGATGGCCGACCAGGAGTTCGTAGAGGATGATACCCAAAGAATAAATATCGCAGCGCGGGTCAGCAGGCTCGCCGCGGATTTGCTCCGGGGAGAGATAGCGCGGGTTTCCCACCAAGTAGCCGGCGCGGGTTTTCCTCGGCCGGCCGAAGGCGCGCGCCAGGCCGAAGTCGAGAACTTTGACGGCGCCGGAATGCGAGACGATCACGTTCGACGGCTTGAGATTCCCGTGGACGAACCCCGTGCGGTGAGCAAAGGCGAGCGCGCGCAGAACTTGCTGGAACAGAGGCAGCGCGCTTGCCGGTTCGAGCCTCCCGTTTTTGCGCAGGATGAGGTCGAGAGTTTCGCCTTCGACAAATTCGACAGCCAGGTAGAGCTGGCCGGCCTCCTCGAAAAAACCGCGAACCCTGGCGATGTTTGGATGGACGAGAAGGGCAAGCGCGCGGATCTGGGAGCGAAAGTGTTGCAGGAGCTCGGCGCGTTTGGGAAGCTCGGGCCGAAGCGATTTGAGGACGACGCGGCTGTCGTGCGCATGGTCCAGCGCCTCGAACACCTCGCCGACGCCGCCGTCGGCGAGCTTGCGCACAATCTCATAGTGGCCGATAAATGTCGCGGGCATGAGAAGTATAATCCGCCGACCGCGGCTTGCCTCTCAGTTTACCTCATCGGACGCAATAGAAAAGGTACTTTTGCATGAGCCTCCGGGGGCGGCCCGGCCGCTCCGGAGGCGCGCGCGGTTGTAAAAGCGCTGCGGCTTTGAGAATGTTTGAAAACGGGGGAAATATGCGGATCGCCGCCGTCGATCTCATCAGCAACACTTGTTTTCCCGCGCTCGCGGCCGAGGATCTCGGCATCTACAAGGGCGAAGGTCTCGACGCCCGCGTCGAGCTTTTTCCGATGCTCCGAGCGACCGAGGCGCTGCGCGACGGGACCGTCGACGCGATGATCGCGGGCTCCGTGCATGATCTTCTCACCGCGTTTCCCCGATGGAGCGGCGTCAAAATTCTCGTCGCGCTGTCCCAGGGAACGCCGTGGTTGCTTGTGGTCCGCGCCGACCTTCCCGCGCGCCGCGGCGATTTTCAAGCTTTAAAGGGGTTGCGCCTCACGGCCGCCCGCGGGCCGGACCTTGCGCTCAGGCAGATGCTGCTCGAGGCGAAAATCGATCCCGCGCGCGACGTCGAGATCGTGGAGCTGCCCGGGGCCGACAACAGGGACGTTTCTTTCGGCGTCTTTGCGGCGCGCGCGCTCGAGCGCGGCGAGGTCGATGGTTTCTGGGCGAACGCTCTGGGGGCGGAAACGGCCGTCAGCCGCGGCGCCGGCAAGATTTTTGCCGACGTGCGCCGCGGCGATGATCCCGGCGAGGTGCGCCGCTACACATTCGCCGGGCTGGCGGCAACCGAAGCCTTCATCAAACGCGAGGCGCGGCAAGCGGCGGCCGCCGTCCGGGCGGTTGTGAAAACGCAAAGATTGTTGCGCGAGCATCCCGCTCGCGCCGCGGAGGCAGGACGGCGGCGCTTCCCGCCGGAAGCGGCGCAACTCATCGCGAAAATTGTGGAACGCGATTTGCCGTTCTACGATCCCGTCGTTTCGGAAGAGAGCGTTGCCGCGCTCAACCGCTTCGCGCGGGCGGCCGGCCTGTTGGCCGAGCCCGTGCCGTACGAGCAGGTCGTCGCGGCCGAGTTTCGCGAGCTGTGGCGCCGGTAGGGTCCGAGGGCCATCGCCGTCACCTCGGAAGCGCAACGCCAAATCCGTCCCGGATCTCTATGGTGGTGCCGAAAGGCCTCGACCTTTCGCGCGCGCGTTCGATCACCTGATTGAACTTCTCGCTTCCCGGCTCCGCGAGCCGCGGTACGCTCAAGCGCGGCCGGCGGCCGTCGATAATGGATTGCTCGGGGGAGCGCCCATGTAGGTGCCGGCCCAGCCCATGCCGGAGCCGAACGCGGGCCAGTCCTCGCCGTCCTCAATCGCGCACTCCATTTTGGCGAAGCTCAAGTCGGACCGCTCGAGCAGCTCAACGAGCCTGCGGAAGCCTTCTTTTCGAGCGTGCACCGAGACGCGGTGCTCGAGATAGCAGTTCCCGGTGAACGAAAGGTGGGTCTCGCCGTTGTCCGCCATTGAGTGCTCTGTGACGCTCAATCCGGCTCGGCGTCCTCGGGGAGGCCGATGTTGTTGGCCTCGAGCAGTTTGACGTAGTGGTTCCAGGCGAAGTTTTCGGCTCCCTGCAACTTCGCCCTCCATCCCGCCCGCGCCGGGCGCTCGCGCCCGTCGTAGCGCGCCATGTCCTCATCCGACAGAACCGGGGCGTGGCGCCCGGACAGGGCAATCTCCCACATGATTTTCGCGACGCGATTAAACCGGATCGCCAGTGTCGTCGCCTGCTCGACCGAAGGGCCGGTGACCGTAATCCCGTGGCCGCGCATGAGCAGAACGTCGCGCTCGCCCATCGATTTGAGCATCGCCGCGGCCAGCTCCTTGTTCGTAACCGTCACGGCGCGCGGGAAGACCGGGACGCCCTTGAGCACGATGTCGAGCGAGGGCGGATCGTAAGCTCCGAACACCGGCCGAAATTCGAGCTCCGTCACGCCGCAGAGCAGCGCGTAATACGGATGCGCGTGCACCACGGCCGCCACCTCCGGGCGCGCGCGGTAGATCTCGCCGTGAATCGGCGTTTCATCGGGAGCGGCGTGGTTGTCTCCCAGCCCCGGGCCTTTGCCGTCGAAATCGAGGCGGCGGATATTGTGGAGCCCCGTGAAAGTCAGGCCGCACTCGTCGCCGCCGCGGCAGCGGATCCACATCTCGTCGGCGCCCGGGATGCGCGCGCTCACGTGCCCGGTGGACTCGTTCACCAGCCCGAGCATTCCCAGAATGCGGCACGAGATCGCAACCTTTCTTCTGAGGTCGTCGGTTGAGGCTGTCATGGCGTTTCCTTTTGCTTACCGGCGCGGCGGCAGCGGCCCGTGCTCGGCCATTTTTTTATAGAGCGCGACCGTCTCGGGATCGCGCGGCAGCTGTTTGATCGCGGCTTCGACTTCTTCTCCGGTGAGAGGCGAAGGGTCATTGGCCATCAATTTTTTGAATTCTCTCGGAAACTCCGGGTCCTTGAAGCTCT
Organism: Candidatus Acidiferrales bacterium; assembly: GCA_035559995.1. Lineage (GTDB taxonomy): Bacteria > Desulfobacterota > Binatia > UBA9968 > UBA9968 > DATMAM01. Next base: position 4,656 of record DATMAM010000013.1, on the reverse strand, counting down.
TGGCCATCGCGTCGCGCAGAGTTTTCACGATCTCGGCCGGAGTGCCGGGAGGAAGGATGTAAGGCCAGCGCGGATAGAGAAAAGTGCGAAAAAGATCGAGGAGCTGGCGCTCGCGCTCGCTGCGCGCGAAGGTTTCCAGGTCCGGCGCGTGGCGAAAAAGCGCGTGAAATTTGCCTTTGGGAACGGTGATCGTGGCGTGCACGTGAAAGAGTCGATTTTCGAGCGCCGCGCGGTTGCGCTGCAGAATCGTATCGGCGCCGGTCGCTCTCGCGTCGACCTCGCCTCTGTCGAACGCCGCGTCCAGCTCCAGGCCGCCGTAGCCGACGACCATCTTGGGGTCTTTGATGTCGAGCATGTAAGCGAACAGCCGCCCGGCGACATAGATGGGATGGCTCACGGCTTGCGCTCCGATCCTCAAGCCCGACGCCGCGCTGAGCTTTTCGAGCGAGTTGAGCCCGAGCTGGGCGCGGGTCAGAAAAAAGTAAGGATCGCCGCTTTCGGTCGAGCCGAGATAGATCAGTCGGTTGAGATCGTACTGCGTTCCCGGGAGGCCGAGGATGGGGCCGACGACGAGCCCGGCGCCGACCGCGCCGATCGTGAGCCCGTCGGGTTTCGCGGTCGCGTAGATATGGTTCGCGGCCTTTCTGCCGGCCGCGCCCGGCATGTTCTCGATCACGATTTTCGGGCGGCCGGGGATGTATTTTTCCAGGAAAGGAACCAACGCGCGCGCCTGCATGTCGCCCGTGCCTCCGGGCTCGCCGCCTCTGAGGATCGTGACGACCTTGCCCTGAAAGTACGGCGCCTGAGCGCGCGCCTCGACGGCAAAGAAAAGCCCAAGGACGGCCAAAGCAGCCAGCGGAGGCATCCGGGATTTTCGCGGGGCTCTCTTTCTCAAAGTCAAAAGAAGAACAGTTTTCTCTAACGGCTCGGCCGGGGCGCGGACCCGCGCGGCCGAATTTGCCGCGAGTTAATCTCCCTTCGGCTGCTCGCGATAGAAGCCGATCGCGTCCATGAGCGGCTTATCGGACATGACAAACAGGATCGCTTCGCCGCTCGAGGAGTTTTCGTGGCGGTGAAAGCGCCAGTGCGGCACGACAAAGGAATCGCCTTTTTCCCACTCGTAGCGCCGATCGTCGATGTAGGTGACGCCCTGTCCGCGCCAGACGTGATAGATCGTGGAGCTGGTGTGGCGATGCGCTTTTGTTCTCTCGTTGCCCCTCAGCATGTGGATCTGGCAGGACATCGTCGGCAGCGTGGGCCCGCCGGTGAGCGGGTTCGCATATTCGAGAACAATGCCGTCGTACGGGTCGCCGGGCTGCTCGCCGAGCTTGGCGAGCGCGCTCTCGGTCGCGCTCCACCTGTAGCAAAAGGCGGGCGGCTGGATCGAATGCGCTTTCACCCACGACGGCCGGAGCGCGCCGAGCGTGGCCGGCGTATAGCCGTCGGGCTTGGTGACCGGTTGCTTCTTGCGCGGATCGGGCTCATGAAAGTCCGCCTCGAGAAGCCTGACCAGAGGGGAGTCCAGGCCGTCCAGCCAAAGCATCGTCTCGTTGCCGTGATTTTCATGGTCATGCCACGTCCAGCTCGGCGTCGTCACGAAGTCGCCTTCGCCGATCTCGAAGGACTCGCCCTCGACGATGAGACGGGTGCCGCGCCCCTTCAAAATGAACCGGATCGCGCCGGCCATGTGGCGGTGCGACAGGGCGTCTTCTCCGGGCTTGAGCATTTGCAGATTCAACACCAGCGTGCGCGTCGTGCCGTTTTTGAGCGACGGGTTCCATAACTGAATGACGCGGCGGAACGACAGGTCGAGCCCGACGATCTCCCCGGCCTTTTCCATGGCGGCAAAGAGATCTTTGCCTTTCCACAGACACGGCTCGTAAGACGGCACCGGCTCGCGATAGGCATCGCCCTGGATGTTCTGCCAGTAGCCTTTGAGGTTCTTTCTCGCCAGTTCCTCCTCGAACGCGCGCAGGTCCGCCATCGGGCTTTCCTCCGGTTTCTAAAAGCCTTCTAGCCCAAGTCGAAGGAATCTTGCAAGGCGAAAACGGCCGCGAATGAAGCGGCGGGGGGAAGCTTTCGGCCGCGGGCGCGGCGCTCGACGGAGCGCCAGCTCAGATTCTGCGCCATTCCCGCGGCGTGAGCGGGATGCGGTGCTGGGCCGGCGAGCGGCCGGTACTGAGCTCGCGCTGGGAATCTTCGAGCTTGCGCAGCGCCTCGTCCTGAGACCAGTGTTGCTGCTCCCTGAGCTTCACCAGAGCCGCATAACTCTTGAGCAGTTGCTCCTCGCTGATGTTGACGCCGCTTTGCCGCAGGCGCGCCTTGAACTGCTCGTAAGTCAAGCTTTCTTGCTGGCTCTTTTGCGGCGCCGGACGGTGCAACGCCGCGGCTTCAAGGCGGGTTCGTTTCTCCGGGGGTACGCCGATCACCGTGCCGCCGGCCAACTCCGCGCCGGCGTGCAGGCGTGCGAGACGCTGATCGATCCAACTTCTCGCCTCGGCCAATCCGCAGCTCACAGCTTCGGCTTCGCTCGCGCAGCGCTTGCTGAAGCGGAGAAACTCAAAAGCGCGCGCCGACCCGACACACCAGGTCACGTCGGCTTGAGGGATCCAGGAACTTGTCGCCGTATCGAAGGTCGGGAAAGCCATGATGACGTGGTTTCGGTAAACCTCGCTCCACATAGAGAACTCCTCTCGGGCGGGCGGATTTAGAATGCGGGCGAGCTAGCGAACCGGCTACTGTCCAGGCGGGTCCCGAACCGAGTGTCCGCCCAGCTGGTCATCCTATGCTTTTGAAAACAAAGCGCAAGGGGGTGCGAAAATGCCCGCGATCCTTTCGGACAGCCGGTAGTTTTAGCCCGCTTATCGGACAGCGAGCGGCGTGCGATCGCCGCGGAAAAGACGCTCACTTCGAACGGCGCCTTTTGTCGCGGCCCATCGTCCAGGCGGGAGGATCGCTTGCGGGAAACGATTCGGCTATCGTTTCGTCAATTAGCGACTCGGATTGTTTTTCTTCGGCGCCTCTCTCTTCCGTCGAAGAGGCCGCCGAGGAGCGCCTGCGCTTCGACTTTTTCCTTTTTCCTCTGGAAGTTCTCATGCTCACCTTGCCTCGAGCTATCGCTTGGCAGCTTTTGTGCCAAGGGGACTGGCCCCGCAAACCGCCGATACGGCACGCGAACGTCTCGGAACTGAGAATTTCCCGCCCTCGAGGTTCCGCTCTGGGACTTCTTTCGTGGGAAAGCGCGGCCGTAAAACACAATCGGCGTTTCTCAACGACTGGAACGCAATTTGCGTTTTGATTCGCAGCCGGGATTGTCAATGGCCGCAAGGAAGTCAGGCAGCAACCCACCGATCGGCGAGGACATAACGTTTCAGCGGCGCTTCTGGATTGTCGAGCGCTGCTTTTGGGTTCTTTTAACCGGCGTCGTCGTGCTTGCGCTGGGCGGTTTCTTCGGCGCGGCAAGCCCCACTTACGCCGTGGCTCCGGCCGGCCGTTTCCGCGTGGCGTACGAGCGTTTCACGCGTTACGCGGCGCCAACGAAACTGGTGTGTGAGTTCAGCGACAAAAGCGCCGGTGGCGAGCTGCGCATTCGCATCAACGACGCTTACGCGAAAGCGTTCAAGTTCGAGCAGATCTTCCCCTGGCCTGCGAGCCTCACCAAGTCCGGCGACGACTGGGTTTTTTCCTTTTCAGGCGATTCTCGCTCGCCGATGCGCGTCACGTTTTACGTCAAGCCGGAAAAGATCGGCGCGCTCCAGGCCCGCGTCGCGATCGACGAGGCCGGTACGCTCACCTTTCGCCAGTTCGTCTATCCCTAGGAGGTGGCATGGAATCGGTGCTGCGCGCGGTGGTCGTGTACACGTTTCTGCTCTTTATCTTTCGCATCTCCGGAAGGCGGACGCTCTCGCAGCTTACGGATTTTGACTTGCTCCTCATGCTGATCATTTCGGAGGCGGCTGAGCAGGGCCTGGTGGGGGAAGATTTTTCGCTGACCAACGCTTTGCTTGTGATCGTGACGCTCACGTTGCTCGACGTCTTTCTCTCCCTGGTGACCGTGCGGCGGCCTTTTTGGGCGAAAATCATCGAGGGCGTCCCCACGCTCGTCGTCGAAAACGGCAAGCCTCTGAAGGAGAGAATGCTTTGGGCGCGCATCGACGACGCCGACGTGCTCGCCGCCGCGCGCGAGCGCCACGGTATCGTGAGAATGGACGAGATCCAGTATGCCATCCTCGAGCCCAGCGGAGGCATTTCCATTATCCCGAAACGCAACGATTGAGCTCGGCCGATCCAGCGATCACGCTCCGGGCCTTTTCTTCCGCGCGCCCTAGCTGTCGTATAGCAGAAGATCGTTAACACTTTCTAATGATAAAAAAGTAGCAGCACATCGTTTACAGCCGCAACGGGTTTTTTGTGACTCGGTAGCGGTAGACTCTGACGACTCGACCGTGATGGTAGAACTTGAGCAAACCGAGTTTAGTGAAGACGGTCCCTCGGACGTACTCGTGGACCAGCTTAGGAGCAACCTTGAACCGCTCGGTGAAGAACTGAACATTGCCCTGGCGATCAGTGAGGCGGATAAAAGAGAGCTTGCCATCTCGCCACGGTATAGAGCGACGGTGCAGGGCAAAGGACTTTGGCAGACGGCGTCTGACTCGG
>DATMAM010000012.1:0-226852 GCA_035559995.1 Candidatus Acidiferrales bacterium | reverse complement strand
GCACAATACATCGCCACTCAGGGGCAAGAGCCTTCCGAGGCCGATGAGGATTTCAAGGTTGAGGAGTAGTTTCATCGGGTCTTCAGCCGTCTTCAGACGGCAAGGAACCCACCGCCTTTAGGCGGTGGTAGCCTCAGTTTGCTGATCTTTTTCGCCGTGTCGCTCAATTTCATCTCGACGCCGGGAATCCAGGTTCAACTGCCAAAGTCGGCGGCTCAGGAGGTCGCGCGCGAGGCGAAGGATCTGCGCGTGGCCATTGCCGCTTCGGGCCGAACCTACCTGAACGAGCAGGAAGTCGATCAGAGCGCGCTCGAAGGGCGCTTCAAGACGGCGGCGGCGGTGAGCCGGCAGACGCAGGTGCTCATCCAGGCCGACGAGCAGGTCGCCCACGGCAAAGTGGTCGAGGTGATGGACCTGGCGCGCGCCGCGGGCCTTTTCCGCCTCGCGATCGTGACGCAACCCAAAGATCGAGCGCAGCGCTAGCGGCGGATTCTCACTTCACCTGACGAGCCCGAGATAGCGCCAGTACGGAATGGCAGCGATCAGCGCCAGGATGTAGGCCGCGGCATAGATCGGGTTCAGGCGGCACAACAGCGGGTAGCTGAATCCCTTTCCTTCTGTCACCGAGTAGGCGAGCGTGTGCCAATCGATCTGGAAAGCAAAGAACCAGACCTCGGTCGCGATCAGGACGATCATGATCATGACCCAGGGGCTCACGCCCATGTCGGGCGCAAGCGGGATCAACAGGACCGACAGCGTGATCACAGCGAGCCCGCTGGTAAAAACGAGCTTGAGCGCGTAAATGACGAGCGCAATGACGGCAAAAGAAAGAAGGGGCCTATCGATAAAAGGCGAGACGATCGGCAAGAGAAAGCCGGCTAGCCACTGATCGATCTTCGCGTTCGTCAGGATCGCGGGAATGCTCAGCGTCGCGCCGAGGTAGATCAGGAGCTCCCAGTCGATCCCTTTTTTCATCATTCCCCAGCCCAGCACGCCAGTGTTGATCAGGACGCAAAGGGCGGCGAGGGAGATCCAAGCGCCGTCGATACCGTGATACGAAACCGTAAGCCAGCCGCCGACCATGAAGACCAGCGCGGCCAGGGTGATCCATTCGCTCAGCGAAAGCGGCCCGAGAATCTGCAGCTGGTTCTGGACCATCTTGTACGAGACCTGCGCCGGCGTGTCGGGACGGAAGAGAAAATAACAGCTCGCTAATACCACCAGCATGACCAAAAGCGCCGGCGGCAAGGCCGCGACAAACCAGTATCCCCAGGTAAACTGCTCCCGCACCTCCTCGGAGAGCAGCCCCCAGGCCAGCAGATTCGATGTCGAGCCGGTAAGATAGAGAAACCCTAATTGGCCGGATCCCAGGAACGTGGCGGCGAAGAAGCCGGTGGACGCCTTGGAAGGAGCTTTGTAGCCGAGGCTTTCTGTCAGGTTCAACAGCATATGGCTGCTGATCGCGGTGCGGGCGCTTTGTTGCGGGATGAGCGCCGTCACCACCACCCCCATGATGCCGAGCGCCATCGTTTGCCAGAAGTAGGTGAGCGGGAAAAATCTGACCAGTTGGAGCGACAGACGATAGAAGAGTCCGGAGCTGGTGATCGCGGCTCCGAGCGCCAGCACCCCCAGCGTCATAAACCAGGTCGTGCTGGCAAACCCGTAGAGAACCTCCTGGGGCGACCCGAGCTTCGCCAGGATGAGCCCGAGCGCCAGCATCAGGGCCACACCGTAATCGGGGAAGACCCAGAACATCCAGTAGATGAGCGTGAGGCAGAGGAGGCCCAAAGTTTTGACTGCCTGCGGCCCCAGCCCAATGTCTGGGCTCCAGAACCAGAAGTACGCCCATACGGCAATCCCAAGAACGCCACCGATCCAGCGGGTCAGTGAAGGCGAGTGGAGGGAAGCCGCAAAAAGCGTGACAAGATGCGACGAGAACTGTCCTCGCGTTGCCCACTGGCTCGATAGGTGCGAGCCTTGAGCCGGCCCGCCCCCGGCTGGGTATGGTTCCGGTGCCTTTCCCGCGAGAGAATGGCTTTCTTGCTCCATCAGCATCAGGCCGCTGCGCAAACAATTGAGCGCTTGCGTATAGTCGCGCCTTTGCACGAGCGCCTCGGCCATCTTAAGATAGCGGACGACCCCTTCGGAGCCTTGCAAGGCCGAAATCCTCTGCGAGAGAGCTTCTTTGTAGAGCTTCACCGCGCGGTCAAACGCTCCCGCTCTCGCGTAACCTTCGGCCTTCACTTGGACCAGCCGCAGATCGGACAGAATAAATTCGGGAGGAATCCTGTCCAGTGTGTCCTTAAGCGTCGTGATCGAGCCGTTGAGCAGCTCGTCCTTATGCGTGCCCAGGAGCTGGGCGACTCCAGACCAGTCCTCCGCTTCGACGCGATGATAAATCGCCTCTTCCCAGCTTTTGAGCGCTTCATAGAGCGTGGCCAGCTGGGAGTGGAGGCGCCGCTTCGTTTCGCGTCCTTCAGTCGCAAGAAACTTCGCCTGTAGAAAATCCCGGAAAAAGCCATGCAGCTCGTAAGCGCCGTTGCCGGCGCGCCGGAGGAAGGGAAGCGGGCTTTTCTCCAGGGCGGCGAGAAATTCCTCCGCGCCGCTCGTGCGGAGGAGAAAATCGATCATTTTGGGGTCTATCGTTTTAAGCAGAGCGGCTCGGCGCAGGAACTGCTGCTTCTCAGGCGGCTGCGAGTTGTAGAATTCCTCCGCCAGCGTGTTGAACACGTGGCGCTCCTGTGAATATTGCTGTTCGACGCGCGTCAGCCGCTTGCTCAGGGTCGCGCAGAATTGCAGCAACCACGTCGGATGTTTCGTGATCAGGTCGTCCCAGTCCTCGCGACTGAGCCGCCAGACGACGGTGTCTTTGACCGCGATGATCGTCGCCGAGCGGGACTCTCCCGAAAGGAGAGCCATCTCCCCGAAGCACTCTTGTGCACCCATGACTCCAATAGTTTCGGACCTCCCGGCTTCGCCTTCCCGCACGACTCGAACAATTCCGGAGCGAATAATGTAAAACGAGTCCCCCTTTTCCCCCTGTGAAACGATCGTTGCGCCGGCGGGAAATAACTTCTCCTCGAGCTTGCCCAGGACCTTGGCGATGTCCTCGCGAGAGAGCCCGGAGAAGAGCGGAATGTTCAGTATGGTCTCTGCGGGATCGGTCATGCCGGTTGCATTGAAAAGGTTCAGGCGCTTTTAGGCCGCGCTTTCAGCCTGGCAATATTGAAAGGAACGATCGGACGGGCAAAGCCCTTGAGGCGAAGCTCTTCGAGCTGCTCGGCCTCGACGATGTCTTCGACTTTGGTTAGGGTTTTTTGATTGGTAAGAATCTGCCCTCCCTTGGCCTCGTCACAGAGGCGGGCCGCCAGATTGGTGACGTTTCCCACCGCGCCGTAGTCCATCCGTCCTTCAAAACCGATTGTTCCCAGCGTGGCGTAACCGCAGGCGATACCTATGCCCAAATCCAGGTCATAGCCGCTCTTGATCCATTGTTGCCGCAGCTCGGAGACCCGCGCGCGCATGTCCAGCGCCATGCGCACGCCGAGCTCCGTATGATTTGGAGTGGGAATTGGATCGTTGAGGAAGACCATCATGCCGTCGCCGGCAAAGCGCTCGAGCGTCGCGTTGTACTTGAAAATCAGCTTTCCCATCTCGCCATGATAGCTTTTCAGTAGCTCCATCACCTCCTCAGGCTCGGCGCTGTCGGAAAAGGCAGTAAAGCCGCGCAGGTCGAGAAAGACGACGGTAATTTCACGCCGGTGATGCTTAAACAGCTCATCATCGCCTTGCAGAAGCGTTTCGGCAACCTGCGGCGATAGGTAGCGCTTGAGCCGCCGCATCCGCTCGATCTCCGCTACCTGCTGGTTAACCTTGTCCGCCAGCTCGCGATTCCATTGTTCAAGCGAATCATGCAGGCGTTTGATGCGGATCATCGAGCGGACGCGCGCGAGTAGCTCGACGGGGTCGAACGGCTTCACGACATAGTCGTCCGCGCCTGCGTCGAGGCCGCGAGCTTTGTCTTCCTGGGAGCCTTTGGCCGTCAACAAGATCACCGGGATCGCCTTGTGCCTGTCGTCGCGCCTCAGGCGCTCGAGGACCTCGATCCCGTTCATGCGCGGCATCATATAATCGAGCAGGATCACATCCGGACTAAAGGTCGCGAGCTTCTCGAGAGCGTCCGCGCCGTCGGTTGCCCGCTCGATGACGTAGCCCTGTTCCGCCAGCTCCTGCTCAAGGACATCGAGGTTAAAAGGCTCGTCGTCGACAATGAGGACCTTATTTGCCATCGCCTCTCGCCTTACCTGTCACTACTTACGCGTAAATTACGCTGACTATTTAATGACTTTGTCCGCCCGTCCAAGCACGCTGGGTGAAATCGTGATACCGAGCTGGTCCGCTGCCTTGAGGTTGACTAGCAACTCGAATTTGGTCGGCTCAATGAGCGGCAGGCTTCCCGGCTTGGCGCCCTGAAAGATCTGATCGACGTACCAGCCGGCGCGCCGGGATAGATCGACCAAATTTACCCCGTAGCTCATGAGCCCTCCGGCTTCGACAAAATCGGCTCTGTCGTACATCGCCGGCAGGCGATTTTTCGCGGCCAATTCGACGATTTGGGACACCGAGCTGCTCAGAAGCGCATCGGCCATAACGAAGAGAGCGTCGACGCGTGTTTTGGCGGATGCGAACGCGCTCTCCAGCTGGTTCACGCTCTTCACCGGGACGGTTTGGAGGGACATTCCCCACGCCCGGACGTCGAGATCGATGTGTTTCAGGCCGCCTTCGTAAGCGGGATTTTCGGGATTCGACACGACACCAACACGAGCCGTCTTCGGAAGAGCTTCCTTGAGAAGCTGAACGCGGGTCCCAATCACATCGGGAGAAATCCTCGAGACGCCCGTCACGTTTCCGCCCGGTTGTCTGAAGTTGCGGACCAATCCTGCGGCGACGAGATCACCCGCGCCAGCGACGACGATCGGAATGGTTTTGGTGGCTCGGTGGGCCGCGACGGCAACGCGGGTGCCGCCCACGACGATCAAGTCCACGTTGGAACGAACCAGATCCGCGGCGAGCTCCGGCAGCCGGCTCAAATTGCCGTGCGCGTAGCGGTATTCCAGGACTATGTTCTTTCCCTCTTCGTAGCCGAAATCTTTTAAGCCTTGCCTAAGACCGGCCGCGCGCGGCGCATTCAACTCCGGCGAGTCCGAGACGAGCACGCCGATTCTCCACATCTTTGCCGGCTGCTGCGCTTCGAGAACATGCGGCAGCAAGAGCACTGCGGCAGCCAATAGCGAAACGATAATTTTCTTCATGCTTGTTCGTGCTCCGTCAATGATCTGGTTGCTCGGCGGGTCTCCGGATTGGTCCCGGAAAACGCTCCAGGGCGAGTTCTATCATTCTTTTTCGCATTTTGCATTTCTACTTTTGCCTCTAATTCCGCCGGCGATTCCCGGATTTGATCCGTGAAGCCAAAGAATCTTTTTCTCATGAGTTTGTTCCCGCCTTTTTCTGCGCTCTACTCCGTGCTCCTGCTGCGGGCCTCGTTCGCCTTACTCCTGGCCATTTACGCCTCACGGCAAAAATCATCCCAGGAATCTTTTGATCTTCCGCAGTAGCTCGTTTTCATCGATCGGTTTGGGAAGATAGTCGTCGCAGCCGGCCTCGCGCGCCTGGATCTCGTCGCCGACCATGGCGTGGGAGGTGACGGCGATAATGGGAATGTGCTTCAACGCGTCGTTGGCTTTGATCTTTCTTGTCGCCTCCCACCCGTCCATCACAGGCATCCCAAGATCCATGAGAATGAGATCCGGCCTCTCTTGTGCCGCCTTCTCTACGGCGTCCGCGCCGTCGACAGCCTGAAGCACTTCATAATCGTCTTCCAGCAGCTGAACGATCAAATCGCGATTCCACTCGGTGTCGTCGACGACGAGTACTTTTTTTCTCACCATACAGTTTGTCCTTTCTGCGCTCGAGTAAGGAGTAAGTCGTCAGGAGTGAGGAGACTTCGGACCACCCGCTCCTAAATTTTCACTGCTTACTTTTTTGATAAATGTCGAATTAGGCCGGTAATCATTTTGTCGACGCTCCGCATGCGTTGATCAAGATTTCTCCAATTCTCCTCGCCGAGGTATCCCAGTCGTCTGGCGAGCTCAAGCTGGGTGTCCAACTCGCTTAAAGATCCTTGGGCCATGTGGAGATAATTCATAAATTCCTTTCTCGTTTGCCTAGCGGCACCTTCGGCAATGTTACTGGGAATGCTGACTGCCGCTCTTCGTGTCTGATTGGTTAAACCGTAGATTTCCTGAGTCGGAAAGCTTTCGGTTGCTCGATAAACTTCAATCACCAAATCCATCGATTGCTTCCACGCTTCCAACTTTTTGTGCGGTTTCTCCATCTCCTTACTCCTCACTCTTCACTCCTTACTGTTCACTCCTTACTGTTTCAGGCTGATCGGGATCGTAATCGTAAACTTCGATCCCTTGCCGACCTCGCTTTCGACGGCGATGTCGCCGCCCATGAGGTTGACGAACTTTTTCACAATCGCCAGGCCGAGGCCCGTTCCCCCGTACCGTCTCGTGCTCGACATGTCGGCTTGCCGGAACTCATCAAAGATGTAATCCAGCGCTTCTTTTTTCATGCCAATGCCGGTATCGGAAACCGTCAGCTTTAAATTCCCGTTCTCTTGCCACGCGGCCACCTTGATTTCGCCTTCTTCGGTAAATTTCACGGCATTGCTCAGAAGATTGAGAACGGCCTGTTTAAGCTTGTCCCGGTCGGTTTTCAGGGGCGGGATGTCGGACGCTACGTCGGTGACCAGACGGACACGGCCGTCCTTGAGCATCGGTTCAACCGTCGATGCGGCCAGCTGGATGATGTCGTTCACTCTGAATGTCTCCGCGTAGACTTCCATCCTTCCGGCCTCGATCTTGGAGAGATCCAGGAGGCCGTTGATGAGATTGAGCAGGTGCTCGGCGCTGATCAAAACCTTCTGCAGGTTTTCCTTTTGCAGGTCAGGAATCTGCGCTCCAACTCTACGGAGCACGATGCGCGTAAAACCGATGATGGAGTTTAGCGGCGTGCGGAGCTCGTGGCTCACGTTGGCCAAGAACTGCGACTTGTGGCGATTGGCGGCCTCGAGTTGCCGGCCTTTTTCCTCGATCTCGCGGAAGAGCCGCGCGTTTTGAATCGCCAGCGCGGACTGAGCGGCAAAGGTCTGCAGGAGGTTGACGACTTGCGGCGAGAAACTGCCGGGCTGTTGCCGCCAGACCACGAGGCCGCCGATAATTCGCTCCTCGCGGAGAATGGGAACGGCCAGAAGCGAACGGTAGCCCAAACGCGCGAGAACGGGCCGAAGACGTGTTGAGGTATACTCCTGCTCATTCGACGTGTCGGAAATTTGCACCGGCGCGCGCGTGGCCGCCGCGTGCCCGACCGCTCCCTCGCCGAGACGGATCGGTGCGGTTTGAAGCGCTGCCAGCAGCTCGTCTTCCATATGGTGCGAGGCCCTGAGATGGAACTCCTGCGCTGCGTCGTCGTATTCGTAGACGACGCCGCCGTAGGTTCCTGAAAGCTGGACCGCATGGGTGACGATTGTGGTGAGGACTTTTTCGATGTCGAGAGTGGAGCTGACGGCCTGGCCAACTTCGCCCAAAGCTCTTAGTTCCTCGACCGATCGGGCGAGCTCGCGGCTCCGTTCTTGTAGTTCCTGGAACAGCCGGACGTTCTCGATCGCGATCACGGCCTGGTCGGCGAAAGTCTTGAGAAGGGAGACCTGGCGGTCGGTGAACGGCCGGACCTCGGTGCGGCGGAGGCCGATCGCTCCGATCGCCTCGCCCGCTCGGAGGAGGGGAACGATCAGCGTCGTACGGTGACCGAATTGCCGCGCGAACGCGCTGCCCTCGGGGTACTCGTCGTCCTCCGCCTGGGCATCCGCGAGGTGGATCGTCTGCCGGTCGAGGACGGCCCGCCCGGGCGGCGTGCCGCGAACCATAGGTGGCCCGTCGCCGACGGCGTGAGCGGAGATCGGGCCATGGTGCACGACGAGGCGGAGCCGGTCGCCGTCGACCCGAAAGATCGCGGCGTCATAGGCCTCGCACAGCCGGGCTGCGCTTGCTGCCACCGCCGCAAACACGGGTTGAATATCGGTCGGCGAGCTGCTGATCACGCGGAGTATTTCACTGGTGGCGGTTTGCTGCTCGAGCGCCTCGCTAAGTTCGCGCGTTCGGTCCTTGACTCTCTGCTCCAGGTGAGCATAAGACTCCCCAAGTCGCGCGCTCATTTTGTTGAACTCTTCGGCGAGCACTTCGATCTCGTCACCGGTCTTTAGGTCCAGGCGAAAACTGAGATCGCCGCTGCCGATTCGCTCAACGCCTTCGCGGAGAATACGCAGCGGCCGGACGACGCGGCGCGCGACAAAAAAGCTTGCCAGGAGCGCCATGCCGAGCCCGACTAGCAGCAAGCCGGAAGCTCGGATGATGGACGCGTAGAGCGGTTCATAGGCTTCTTCCAGCGGGCGCTCGATGAACACCGCCCAGTCGAGGCTCGGGATCAGGGCAAAGGAGCTAAAGACGTTTTTTCCCTGCACATTGGTCGCGACAACTGCCGTGGACTTGACTGTACCGGGACCTGTCTGGAAAGCCGCTTTGACTTGAGCCAGCTCTGCGACATTGCGCCGCTGCAAGACCAGGCTGATATCCGGATGGGCGATAAGATCGCCCGATCGGGAAACCAGGTATGAATAGCCGGCTTTGCCAACCTTGATTGCGGAAACCACGTCGCCGATATATTTCAAGTTGACCTCGGCCTGCAGAACGCCGATCACGTCTCCGGCGAAGCGCTCGATTGGAATCGCGATCGTCATGTAAGGCTCAGAGCCGCGGACAAAGTAGACAGGACTAAAATACGACTTGCCTTGCTTCGCCTGCTCAAAAGCCGGTGAGGACAACCGGTCTTGCTTGGCCCCGGGCAGGACGGTGCGCAGACGTGAAGCCTGCAAGCGCACGTTGGCATCCGTATCCATGGCCAAGACTTCCGTGACCGCAGGCGCTATGAGAAGGAGCTTCTCCAGTTCGAACCGGTATTCGGGCGCGAGCCCCTTCGGGGCGATTTCCCTGCTTTTCGTTGCGCCCCTCATGGTGCGCTCGATTTCCTGAACGAAGCGCTCGATCTTGAACGCGGCTCCGGATGCGACTTCCTGCTGGAGCTGAGCGAGGTGCTCGCGGCTCTCCTGATACCGGAAATAGATTTCGACAACGCCGCTGGTAATGAGCCCACCGCTGATCAGGACCACCGAGATGAAGAAGTAATGGCGCACAAGGCGCCCGCGCCCGCGGGAGCGATTTTGGATTTTGGATTTTAGCTTTGCGATTAGTCTCGAAAACATCACCGGTGCGTCCGTCGCGACAATTTAAGCACAGGGTTTGGGAATTTACGATTTTCGGTTCCGGTAGTTGTTGATTCTAAAACAATCGAACATCGGCAATCTAACGTTTGAGACCTTTTTTGTCGCCTCACGCCTTACTTCTCACGCTGTGCCCCTCACCGAATTACTCGGTCTGCTCTGGCTAACACGTTTGGTGGTATGGTTAACCTTTGTCGGCTGCTGCGCGCCGGCCGCCGCGCAAAGCGCAAAGAGCATAGCGGAAAGTGCAACAAAGCTGTGCCTCCTCATCGGCTTTCTCCGCTCTCTTGTTCCGTTCTTTGCTCCATGCTCTCTCCCCTGTGCTATTTGATGACTAGATCTGCCCGCGCCAGCACATTCGGTGGAATGGTTAATCCAATCTGCTTGGCGGTGTTAAGATTGATGACGAGCTCGCCTGCTGCGCTTTAACAGACGGAGCAATAGACAAAGAGCAGCAGCCAGCGCGAAGTAAATCAACTTCTGATCCATGCTTTTGTATCCGGGATCTTCTCCTGCCTAGTGCCCGGCAGTTACCCTCGAGTCTTTACTGGCTCTTGACCGACGTAGCTACCAGAAGCTACATTGCATTTCATGAGATCCGTCGGCTTAAAAGTCCTGAAGAATAAGCTCAGCGAATACATTCGGCTTGCCGAGCGCGGCGAGACCGTGCTGGTCACCGACCGGGATCGCGTGGTCGCCGAAATCGTGCCTCCCGAGAGGACGCGAAGCCCGGTTCTCGCCGACGCCTTGCTGGCCGAGGCGGTCCGCCAAGGCTGGATTACCCCTCCGGCAGTTGCCGGCACGACCCCTCCACCGCGGAATCCTGTCATCTCGTTCCGCAAGCTGCAGAAGGAGCTGGAGCAGGACCGGAGCGAACGTTGATCTATCTCGACACGTCGGTTGCGCTGGCGCACCTCCTCGCGGAAGACTGTGCGCCTCCCGAGGCTCTCTGGCGCGAGCCGCTGATCTCCAGCCGTCTGATCGAATACGAGATCTGGGTTCGGATTCACGCGCGGAACCTTGTCAGGTCGCATGCGGAGGACGCCCGCGCGTTGCTGGGCCGGCTCGCCTTCATAGAACTTTCTCCGCCCGTGCTGGCGCGGGCCTTGGAGCCATTCCCGAAACCCGTGAGAACATTGGACGCCCTTCACCTCGCGTCGATGGACTTTCTCCGCAGGCAAGGACAGCCCGTCACGCTTGCGAGCTACGACGCCCGGCTCATTACCTGCGCCCGCGCCCTCCGCTTTCCGCTCTATAAGTTGTAGAAATTTTTGATCGTGGATTGCGGACTCCGAACTCATAAGCAAAAATGCTCTCTCCTCAACCCCTCACGCCTTAACTGATTGCCTCACGTTAGTTGATGACTTTATCCGCTCGCTATAGCACGGACTGCGGAACCATCCGATTTTAGATTTTCGATTTTGGATTTTAGATTCTGGGGTCATCGGATAACTCGATCTGCTCTGGCGAGCACGTTGGGTGGAATCGTAAGGCCGATCTGGTTCGCAGCTTTCAGATTGATTACTAGCTCGAACTTCGTCGGTTGCTCAACGGGCAGTTCAGCCGGTTTGGCGCCTTTGAGGATTTTGTCCACGTAAGTAGCGGCGCGGCGCTCCAGATCGAGTGAGTGCACGCCGTAGCTCATGAGCCCGCCGCCGTCCACATACTCGCTCTGCGGATATATCGTCGGGAGCCGGGCCTTGGCCGCAACCTTGACGAGCTGTGTTCGCGCCGAACTGAGTACGGGGCCACGGAGTACGAACATTGCATGGGCCTGCCGTTTGCGGGCCGCTCGGAACGCCGGCTCAATATCCCCGGGGTCGATAATGTCCAGAGGATAGAGCTGTATGTTGAAAGCAGCCGCGGCGGATTCCGTCTCTTGAAGCTGTCGTGCGTTGCCCGTATTCGTTGAAGTCCCGAGGACAGCCACACGGGAAACGTCTGGTAAAGTCTCTCTGAGCAGCTCCAGCCTCTTTCCCGACAAGTCCGCGCTCTGGGAGGATAACCCGGTGATATTGCCTCCCGGCCGCGCAAGACTAGCCACGAACCCATTTCCGACCGGATCGGGATCCTGCGCCATGACGATGGGAATCGTCGTGGTCGCCTGCTTGGCGGCCCGGGTCACCGTCGCACCTCCCGAGATGATCACGTCGACCTTCAGCCGGACGACTTCGGCTACAGCGAGGGCAAGCCGATCGGGCCTTCCCTCGGAAGATCGATACTCAATCACGATATCCCTTCCTTCCATGTATCCCAGCTCGCGCAGACCTTGGCGGAACGCTTCGATGCGCACCTCGTTAGCGGAACGTGTGCTCAGGTTCACGTACGCTACCCGCGGCGTCTTCTTCGCCTGCTGCGCCTCGGCGGATGCGCAAAGCGCAAAGAGCACAGCGGCAAATAGGCAAAGCGCAGAGAACATAGGGCCGAGCGTTAAAGTGACACTCTCGTTCTTCATGAATATCCCTCACTCTAACCCTTGTATGTTCATTCTGATGTGTCTGTATGAACATAGTTAATACGAATCAGGACGGGACAGATCGATTGACCCTTGATCCGAAGAGATCGCGGGTGAGCATGGGTCGTCCCGTCCTGCCTCCCGAAAAGCTCGAACAGTTGCCTGGGTTAGTAAAGCCCGCATCATTTGCAAGGTTGAGCTGTGGCGGAGGAAACTAAAATCAAGGAGGATTGAATTTTGGAAGTCAGTTCTGTCTTTGTCGGTATCGATGTGTCCAAAGCACGACTCGATGTTGCTGTACGTCCATCGGGTGAGAGCCAGTCGGTCTCGCACGATAAGGCCGGTATCGCAGCTTTGATCAAACGGCTGGGAGAAATCCAGCCCAGTCTGATCGTGCTGGAAGCCACCGGAGGTGTAGAGCGTGATCTCACCCGTGCTCTGGCCAGTGCCGAACTGCCCGTGGTGGTGGTCAACCCCCGCCAGGTCAGAGACTTTGCCAAAGCCACCGGCCAGTTGGCCAAGACCGATCGCATCGATGCCTGGGTTCTGGCCCGTTTCGCTGAAGCCGTGCGCCCGGCGGTGCGCCCGTTGCCCGACGAGATCACCTTGGAGCTGCGAGGCCTGATTGCCCGCCGGCGCCAGATTATCGAGATGATTGTCGCGGAGAGAAACCGGCTCAGCGGAGCTTCCAAAAGTGTGAGGAAACGGATTGATGCTCATATCCGCTGGTTGGAAGCGGAGTTGGACAGGGCCGATACAGACCTCGACCAGAGCATCCGTCAAAGCCCGATCTGGCAAGAGAACGAAGAGTTGCTGCGGAGCGTCCCCAGTATCGGTCCGGTTACTAGCCGTACCCTGCTCGCCGAGCTCCCGGAACTGGGACAACTCAACCGCAAGCAGATCGCGGCTCTGGTGGGCATCGCGCCGCTCAATCGAGATAGCGGCACGCTCAAAGGCCGCCGCTCCATCTGGGGCGGCAGAGCCAGCGTACGGGCAGCCCTCTATATGGCCGCTTTGGTTGCCAGCCGACGCAATGCCGTAATCCGAGCCTTCTACAAACGGCTGCTTAACGCAGGCAAAGCTCCAAAGGTTGCCTTGGTCGCTTGCATCCGCAAACTGCTGACGATTCTTAATTCGATGATCAAACACAGAACTCGTTGGTCTGAAACTTTTTCTCTTCAGACCTCTTGACTTTTAAGACAGTTGCTCACTCTTCGATCTTCATCTTGATTTGCTCGCTAAGTTTGAAGCGGCCAAAGAGCATTCACGGATGCGAAATGGCGAGTTAGAAACGTCCTCCGGTCGCCGGGGTCAATCTCAACGAAACCCAGCGGAGCCTTCGAATTGAACACAGGCAGAATGTCAGCCATCTTTAGGTGTCGAACTCGACCACGATCTGCTCACCGGAATCGGTAACATTGCCAAACTTGCTCTTCGCAGGCGGCGGCATGCCGCAAGATTTGGCGCCCCCAGAAAGTTAACACCGCCCAGCCCATTGCCTGAAGAATATTTCGCTTTCGGGCATCGCTTTCGAGTGTTTCGCGGTTGCCATGATAAGCAAAGCCGTCGCAATAAATGGCGATTCGCTGATCGGGGTAAGCGAAATCGGCGACCGTGAGCTTTTGGCCGTTCTGATCGGAAATTTCATATTGAGGTGTTGGCTCGGGTAACCGGTTCCCGTCTCGAATCGCTTGGAGTAGTGCCTTCTCAATGGCGGTGTTCGATGTTTCCGCGCTCTCGCGCTGAATGTTCAGCTGCTCCAGCCAATCCACGGTTGCAGACCTCCCGTCACCGGCACGACCGGAGCGTGGCGGTTCAGTTGGCCGCGACTCGGAAAGTTGGAACAAAATGCTGCGAACCAGCTCTTTATCGAGCAAAGCGTGATCAAACTGGTTGCGCGCCGATTTCAAGCATCGATAGCACGCTCGCTCGCAATCGTGCTTGAACAGCCGGTCTTGGGCAGCTTTGGCCCACGAACCAAGGTCCATAGCCAGCTGCTCAAGGTAGCCGGCCCCGCCAGGCGCGGTTTCATAAAACACCAAGGTCCAACCTCCAGAGCCGTCCGGGTGTTGGAAGTAAGCGATCTCGTCTTGCTCGATCTCGAGTCGTTCCTGTGCCCCCACAACGAGCGCCTTGCCGAGCGTTCGGCAGAACGCTTTCGCGGCGTCGTCCTCTTGAGGGGCGAGTCCGGGCGCAAGCGGGAAAACCAGTACGTCGGCGAAAAATTCATAACCCAGGATAAACTGTCTCGGATCGCCCGTGCAGATAGCGCGGTGCGTGTCGTTCCACCGCTCCAATCTTTTTTGTGTTAGGCCATGGGGTCGGTGTCGCCCGCAGTTTGGACACAAATCGAACTGTTCGCCCTGATGAAACCGCGAGGGTTGGCGGCCCCAATTCGTGACCAATAAGTTCGCGTGGCTGCGGAACTCCAGCGTTACGAATTCATAGGGGTATAGCCGGGCACTGCTTTCACCGCCGAGCAAGTACTCGCGACGGCTAAAGGTCAACCGCTGACGGCTATCCTCGGCCGAGGTGATCTGAGTATTTTCTTCCGCCTCGAACGAGTCGATCAAGGCTACCTCGGCCTGCTTTGCTATTCGCGAACCACATTGAGGGCAGTCGTTTACAACCTCCTTGGCGGCAAAGCCGCATTGATCACAGAAACAAAAGCGTTCCACTCGACCCGTCTGGTCGGCTCCATGCTCGCGCGGGCCTGAGCGACGGCCACCTTCAAAAAACGCGCGGATGCTCTTAAGCTTATGGCCGTTGGCATAAACCATATTCCCAGGGGCGAACTCGAAGAGAGCGATCCAGGCGGGACGGCGCAAGGTCGGCGTGTCGGCCACGCCGGGATCGAGCGAAAAAGTGTCCATTGGGAACTGGTATGATGGAAGGACGCCTTCGTCCGCGAAGTATGAAAGAACGAAGGCCTTCTCGCGATCGGTGGTCAGTTCCCTGTAGGCTCGCTCTCTTGCGCGGCGCTTTTGCTCCGATTCGCGGGTCGAGACGATGCGCGCATATTCATGAAACTCACGGTGCAAGCGTTTTACCTGTTCGTGCCACCGGGAGACCGTGGCCTCAAAGGCTTCGGGAAAAGCCCCGACGACGTCGCCCACCACGTTCGTCCCGAATACTTCTCGTGCCTTAGCCGCAATTTCATCACCGCGCGTCCGGAGTTTTTCGAGTAGCTGCGCGTATCGCTCCCGCCTTAAGACCGCCGGATTTTGGAGATCTTCGAGGAGATCGCCCATGAGCCAGGAGAAATCCTCGTTCAGTTCTTCCAGCGCAAACGAGCGCGCATGGCGCGCCACGATTTTGTCGTTTGACAAACGCACAACGGGCGGCGCGTACTCGCCTCGCACAAGCCACGCTGGATCTTCGAAGCAATGCCGGTCATGCGGACCCGTCCCGCAAAACGTTGTAACAAACCCGATCCTCAAGCTTCGGCCCGCCCGACCTGCGCGCTGGACGTAATTTGCCGGAGCGTGGGGAGCATTGCGTAAAAGGACACTGTAAAGACTGCCGATGTCCACGCCGAGCTCGAGCGTTGGGCTGCAGACCAACGCTTCAATTTTTCCCTCTTTAAACTCCTGCTCGCGTTTAGCTCTGGTATCTTGATCGATCTGGGCGGTGTGCTCCAGCGCGCGCAGCCGTCGGGGCCGATCTTCCGTATAGAGTCGCACATAGTAAGCATCGCGATCGGCAACGCTTGGTTGAATATCGGCACCATGGCCGGAACACGCCGTCGAGGCCAGACAAACGTCAGTGCGGTATGGACGCCAGATCGAGCACTTGCGGCAGCGCCAGCCGCTCTCGGCCTTGACGAGCCTGACGATCCTTTTGGCGATTTGCAGCGGCCGTTGACCCTGCAAATGCCGGCGGACCGTTTCCGGCAAAGCCGGTGGCGATTCCACCATCTCGTACTCGCGCAGCAACGCCACCACAAGCCGTATCCACTCTTCGCCGATCACGGCACCGAGGCCTGACTTGTCGCAAATGAGCTTAGCGACTCCACCCGTGGCGCCGCGCTCCGTGTCCTTCACCAGCGGTTCGACCTTGATTCCGGAAACCGCCCTGCCTCGGAGCGCCTCAGGCCGATCCAGCATGAAATAGATCGCGCCGCGCTCATGTTCGGCAATGGACAGGTCGTAGGGTTCAACCGTTAGCAAACTCCAAGGAACTTTCTTGGGGTCGAGGAAAGACTGGTAAAAATCGAACGATACCGCACGCCTGCGGCGCATGAAGTCGAGCATCGCCCGAACAAGCACGGCGCCTTTCTGGGCATCAAATCCAGCCCGCCGGCAGCACTCGACGAATCGCGGATCAGCGAGGAGTCTGTCGAGAAACTCGTATTGAACTTCCACAAGCGCGAGGTTCTCCAGCGCGATCCGCTGCTGGGTCGCGCGGCAAAACTCGGCGGCAACTTCATATTCGAGAGTACGCCTCCAGAACGCCTCTTCGTCACGGGTGAGGTTTCGTTTTGCGAGCCCGATTCTCTGAAAGATCTCGCGCACACGGTTTGGAAGATCTTGTAGCGCGACACCGTTCGGGCCAGTCTCGCTGACCGCCGCCTCGATCGCGTGACGCAAAGCAAATTGCCGGTGGCGGTCGCTCATGTAACCGGCCTGATGTGCCGCATCCTGTCGATTGTCGGCAAAAATGAGAAGCTTGCGCTCGTCTTCGGGAACCCGGTCGAGGTGGTGGGTGCCGAGAACCGAAACGCTCGACGCCACGCCGGTGCGCAGCAACGTGAGCACGTCGCCGCGCGTGTAGCGGCTATTGCAGACAGGGCAGGTCGTGCCGCGTCCTCGCAGCACATGTTGTATGCTGAGATTCTCTTTGGGCACCCCCTCCGGTTCGGTTTCGAACACCCGGCCGCGCACGTGATCCACGTACTGTTGCTTTAACCTTTTTTCGGCCGCAGTGCGCCGGCGCCGGCGCGGCGCCGGCATTTCATCGTCCTCTGACCCGTTGTCCTCGGTTTCGTCGTCTGTCTCAGCGCGTTCGCCAATCAGATACGGCGTGATGAAAGCGGAGGCCTCGTCGCTTAGAAAGTCGTCGTTTGCGTCGGTTTGCTCGGGATGGTCGGGATCGAACCTGACTTTGACGAAATCCTGCCCGCACGTGCGGCACAAAACCGCTGGCCGCACGGCGCTGCCGCAGTGCCGGCACGAATCAGAGCCGTCGGTGGCGAGCTTGCGGCAAGCCGGGTTCATGCAGAGACCAACGTCATAGACTCCATGAAAAAACGTGTGCAGTTTCGGCCGAAGAAGCGGCGGCTCGCTCTCATCTCCGTAGCTCCCCAGAAGCAGATAGGCCTCCACCAGCCGTACAATCGTTTCCAGAGAAGCATTGCGGCAGGCGGGGTATTTTTCGCGCAGCGTGGCGGCGATCTCATCCGAAGTTCGGGGGACCGCCGCGGCCGACATCAACGCGTCAATAAACAAGTTCCCGGACAGCAACGTCTGCAATTTCTGGTGAGTCGAGACATGGTCTGGCGCTCTGCGCCCGCAGAGCTTTTCCGCAAGCCGCACGAGGCCGGACTCGTCCATTTGCGTAAAAAATCTCAACTCCGCCTCTGAGAGTTCGACAAGCGGCGGCTCGTAAGTTGATGGGGGCGCGGGTCTTTCGAGATAACGTTCACCGATGATATCGCGGAGTTCGAACGGCTCGTCGAAGAGATCGGCGGCGAAGCGCGCCAGCGCGGCATCGCCGCCCGCGTCCTGCGATACCGTAGCAGAGGTGCCGATCGCTCTAGTCGATCCCTTCTTGACTCCGCAGCGCGCCTTGAGTCGTCGCAGTAAGCAGGCTAGCTCCGTCGCGAGCGCCCCTCGGTAACTGTGAATCTCGTCGAGCACCACGTATTGCAGCGCCGGGCTGAATAGCGCGCGGTCCGCCTTGCGCACCAGGAGGAACTCAAGCTGCTTGTAGTTTGTCAGCAGCACATCCGGCGGGTTCCGCCGGACATCTTCGCGCCGGGTAAGCTCATGGCCGGAAAGAGGCTCACCGATGGCTGGAGCAACGGTTTCGCTTTCTCCGGTGTAAAGCGAAAACGTGATTCCTGTATTTGAATCGCGAACAAGCTCGCGCAGGCGGAGCAATTGATCGTTTGCCAGCGCGTTCATCGGGTAAAGGAGAATTGCCTTCGTTCCTCGAACGCCCTTCTCTTTCAGTCGAAGCACGCCGGAGAGCACAGGCAATAGAAATGCCTCGGTCTTGCCGCTGCCTGTGCCGGTCTTAATGATTACGTTGCGTCCCGACTCGACGGCGCGTAGCGCGTCCTCTTGGTGTGCGTAGAGGGAGGAATCACCGAAGGGCCAGTTCAAGTCCGCCAAGGCCGGATGCCCGCATCCCGAGGCGATAATCTGCAAGAGCTTTTTCCCCTTGGCGAAATCCCGCGCCAGCGTGACATACGGCCCCTTGACCAGGACCTCCGCCCGGTCCACATGCCCTTCGAACTGCTCCCTGAGCGCCGGATCAGCGAGCCGATAGGAGCTCTTGATGAAGCTCCGATACTGCTCGATCAGATGCCGCACGCTCTCGATGACAGAAAAGCGAGTCATTTTGGCTGCTCCAGAAGAAACGCTGTCCGGACACCTGAAAGCCAGCGCTCGGTAAAATGAAACTTGAGCGTGGGCCGCACGCCGGCAGCTTTCGCCAAGGCCTCCAATGAGACGACGCGCTCCATCCAACCCAGCGCAAAGGCCGCTTTGACGGCGGCCCGGTCCGCACAGACAAACGTCCAATCGTCCGTACGTTCCATTGCATGCGCAAGCAATTCCCTTTCCCCGGGATCGAGTTCATCTGCCGCAGGGTACACCAATGCAAGCTGTGCCGTTTGAAGGGAGCTCACCGGATGCGATTTACTCACGCCCTTCTTTAGCTGCGTGGGGTTTATTTGCACGTAGTCTGGCCGAAGGGGATCGCCTGTCAGAGCTTCTTCCAGGCATCTTTCAACAGTTTCCAGCGAGAAGTGGCTGGCCAGCGCGTTCCAGCAGCGAGCGCGGACGGCTTCGATGATGATGTTGGTGTCCATCAAAACGGTCTGCCCGCGCCGCACTGCTCCAGTCCCATTTACAGATCGAACGGGACCGGGAAATCATACGCTCTGAAGAGATCGGCCAAGCCATCTATCGTCGTTCCCAGTAACGATGCAGCGCGGCGCACAGACAACTTGCCCGCGGACAAAGCGACATGAAGCCTCTTTACAAACTCGGCGCTGAAAGGCCGCGGCTTGGGTTGGCGCCCAGGACGCCCATTCGCCGTCAACCTCGCATCCTGAATTTCCAGGAGATCCGCCTTGCTGATCAATCCCAAATAATGCAATCGCCACTTGAGCGCCTGCGCTGTCACGCACAAACCGCTCGCAGTTCGGTTCAGCCAGGAGTGAATGTCACCCTTGGGGCGGCTCTCCCATTTTGGAAATACCGCGTGCCAGGGCATCAGGATCGCGCCGGCAAAGTTGTCCGCCAATTGCTCTATACGCTTGTGCCGCCCCTTCCCGCGGTAATTGCCATCCGCCTGCTCAGTGTGCTCGGGCGTCATCTGCTCCCACGTGAGGAGATGAAAACACTCATGGGCGAGGTCGAAATAGCGCCGGCCTTCCGGTTCGTTGCGATTGATGAGGATCGTGTTTAGTCCTGGAAGGTTACATGCGGCGCCGGAAATTGCAGGCGGGGCGTCCACATACAAAACCAATGTGCTCAGCTTGGTCTTGATTGCCTCTTCGAGCGTCAATGCCGGTATTTCCCCAAGCTGCCATTCGCGAACGAGTGCTTCAGCCGCCGCCCAGGCATCCTCAAAGCTGCTTTTTTCCGAGAGCGTTAGCCGGGGCTGCAGCGGGCTCTCAGCGTAGGCAGTCGGCGTTTTACCGCGAGCACTCCAGCGCGTTGAAGGCCTTGCGATCTCCTCCGCTCTTTCACCCAGCGTGCGATAGGTGGCGATCCAGCGGCCAGCTTTGTCTTCGAACTCAGAAAGCAGGCCCAAATCCGCGTTCCGGTGTGCTCGCCAACTAAAGCTTCCCTCGCCAACAAGGCGTAGCGAATCTGTGAAAAAATCTATGTCAACCTTCAGCGCTTGCGCAGCGCGCACTAACTCCTCGGCTGTCACCTTCCGCTGGCCGGCTTCGATTGCAGCCAAGGTCTGGCGATCCTTAAACCCAAGGCCCTCGGATAGCTGAGCCTGGGTCAGGCCAAGCTTTTCACGGGCATATTTTAGTCGGCGCCCGATAAGTTCATTGACGCTATTCATGGAAAAATCACACTTCCTACAAACTCCAGCCGCAGCCCGAATACGGGAAAATCCTTGAAACCCTTGTCAGAAAGCTGAGTTCCAAGAGGGTCTACGGTGTAGCACAAGCAAAAATGCCATTTATCATTGCATTCGGCAAAATGCAATATCCCCGCTCCCAAGCAAAAGCAAATCCACTCCGGCATTTGGAAGTTCCGTGGTCGCGGCTATTGACAACAGCAACGCGCAACACGCGGACCTCGGATCCATCTGTTGTTCCTGGCGTAGAGATAAATGCGTTGTTGCCGCTTCGGGTTCATTGGGCTGCGACACAGCGTGCAAATTCGCCGGCCAGGCGCGCCGATATAGGAAGCGCCGGGACGCGCTCTGAAACGGCCATCGCTTCGGATCCACGTGATCGTTGCAGCAGCAGAGCCCGCCGCCATCTGTACCGCCGTGTACGCGCCTCTGTTTGCCTCTGATCCGTGATGGGGAGCCGTGACAATCGCTCCAGCCAGAGGCGGTAGGTAAATGCCTTTGAGATCAGAGTCGGCGGTGAAAAG
Organism: Candidatus Acidiferrales bacterium; assembly: GCA_035559995.1. Taxonomy (GTDB): domain Bacteria; phylum Desulfobacterota; class Binatia; order UBA9968; family UBA9968; genus DATMAM01. The sequence goes on along the minus strand of DATMAM010000012.1, from coordinate 206,205 downwards.
CACAGGCGGCGTTTGTGCCCCCGTGTTTGCATAAAAAACTAGACTCTCGCGGTTTGCAGTCGTCAAGGCGAGGAGCGAGAAGAGCCGCCCTAGAGGCGGCGGTGGTACGTAAGCAACGGCCTTTGCATTCAGCGGCCGCAGCCAGTGGTTTCCACCAGCAGGATTTGAGATGTCGTATTCAAACCAGCGGACGGCAACCCCCTGATGAAACGCAGCCAGAGCAATGTTTCGTATTCGCTGAGCTGCCTCCAGCGCACCGACCAGCAGGCCGGCCGCCATTGGCTCTAAACCGATACAGTATCCCCAGAAATTTGGAAACCACCATGAGGGCGTAAGCCACCCGACGGGATAAATGTCATCCGGCCCCTCCGCGGCACTCTCAAGCGCCTCAATTATCTTTGGCGGCCAACCGTCTACCGTCCTGTGGTTGTCGGCTGTGGACTCATCGGAGACTTGCCTTTCTTCTCGCAACAGTCCCTGCTCCGCAACGTGGTCTCCGTAGATCTCAATCAGTCGCCGGCGTTCAGGGAGATCGCTTTCCTTCCGGCGTAACTCTTCCACTGTATGTTTAGCCACGCGAGCTTGATCGATCAGAGCCTCAAAAACTTCCGGCGTTGGATTGAGGGCATGCGGCAATGCCCTCAGCCACCGACCTGGCAGCCAAACTTCGTTGCAAGCCAGACCCATTTCGAGAAAGCCAAGAACGCCGTTTGCATGATCCGCATCATTGTGCGTGCAAACAAGGATATCTACTCCGCTACGGCCGGTCACTTTCGTGAAGAGTTTGGCGAACCCTTGCATAGATTTACCCGCGTCAACAAGAACAGAGCCGTCTGGAGTTTCCAAGAAAAAGGCGTCGCCCTGACCTACAGGAACAGCGACAAATCGTCTTCTGACCCACTCCCGAGGCATTTCCGTGAAGCCAAGCCTTCTAAACAGAGCCGTCCACGCGGTCGGAGACAGGCGACTCGGCAACCCGTGGAACGAGTTGTTTCACAGCCGCCACCATCATCGCGACTATCATTATCGAAGCCGACATACGTGGGAATTTCGAAGGCCGTATGGAGCCGATACCACTTCGCCAGATTCCCTTTTCCTCCGACGCTAAAAATCGCAATCCCCTCGCGCTCGACGAAGAGGTTGCGTTTGGGGAGAAGACGATCTACCGCCAGCACTCCAGCGCGTTGAAGGCCTTGCGATCTCCTCCGCTCTTTCACCCAGCGTGCGATAGGTGGCAATCCAGCGGCCAGCTTTGTCTTTGAACTCAGAAAGCAGGCGCAAATCCACGTTCCGGTGTGCTCGACAACTAAAGCTGCCCTCGCCAACAAGGCGTAGCGAATCTGTAAAAAACATCTATGTCGACCTTCAGCGCTTGCGCAGCGCGCACTAACTCCTCGGCTGTCACCTTCCGCTGGCGGGCTTCGATTGCAGCCAAGGTCTGGCGGTCCTTAAACCAGAGCTTCTGCGCTAGCTGTGCCTGTGTATAACCCGCGCGCTCGCGCGCAGCTTTGAAACGCCTGGAGATAAGGTCTGCTGCCAAAAGCGAAATATCGTTGCATCAAAAAGAATGCAAGACTTTTAATACCATGGGGGACCGTAGAACCGGTACGAGGCACGGAGCTTCTCGTAGCCGGAACGTGCCTCGTTTTCATGCAAGAGCCCGCGGCGAACCGCTAGCCGGAGAAGATCGAGAGTGGAAAACCATTGCTTGCCTCCGAGAGCCTCATAGGCAATCCGCGCGTCCTGCTCGTCGCAAGCGAACGCCTCGCTCCGCGAGACGCAAATGGCCACGGACACAGCCTCGCCTGAATGGAGGCGCCTTGCCTTCATACCCAGGGACCTCCGCCACTCCCTTTCTTCCCGAGCTTGAAGCCGGATCGCCATCTTGAGCTCCTCCGGCGATGGGATCACGACCTCAAGACTCCTCGATCTACGCGATATGAGGTTTTCGAGCCCCGCCATTGCTGCCACAGCGCTCGCATATTCCGGCGAGCCCGCCGGATGAATGCCCGTCTGTCGCTCGAAGAATTCCCTCGCACGATCCAGCTCACCCGGCTCCTCCGGGCCGAGCCCGAGAATCCCGTGCGCGACCCGGATCGCACCGTCGCTTACCCTCACCAGATGATCGGTCCATCCGATGACAGCGAAGTTTCTTGCGACCGAGGTGTCGACGAGCAATGTGCTGGCTACTCTGAGCGGGTTGCACGCTCGAGATCTTTAAGGATCTTGCGTTCCGTCTGACTCGCAGAGGGCCGAGCCAAGAGCAGACGGATGTCCTCGACGTCGACCCCTAGCGTCTCGGCAGCATCGCCGGGCGTGACCGCCTTTTTGCGGACCGCAGCTTGGACCAGCCTTAAGAACCTATCCGGAAAGCGATCGAGGGCGGAGAGCTTGTAGTCTCCGAGGTCGGCGGGATTGACGGGATAGCCGAGCTGGCGGGCCAGCGCGCTGGGGGAGATCGTTCCCAAAGCCTCGTACTGACTCTGGTCGATGAAGCCTTCCTGCCTTAGCCGCACCAGGAGCGCCGCGTAGCTCACGCCGAAGTGCCGCTGGAGGTGAACGACCACGGCCGGCTCCGTGATTTCCTCCCAGGCTTCCAGTTCGTCGATGACGCGGGCCAGAGCGTCTCCAGGGACGAGAAGCTCGCCCGAGAAAAGATCGGCGAAGCGCTCGCGTTCCAACGGGGCGCCCGTCATCGAAACAACAGCATCGGTCTCGTGCGAGTGAAAAAACGTGTGGGCGAGTTCATGAGCGAGCGTGAAGACCTGCCTGCCAAGCGTCATCTCCGAGTTGACGGCGATGCAGAACCCCGCCGCGGGATGGTTATAGAAAAACCCCGAGGGAGCCGAGTCGAGGTCGCTCCCCAGCGCCAGGCGGAAAACCAAGACGTGCTCGTCGACGAGGCGGAAAAGATCGTCAATCGGGCCGGAGCCAAGCCCTAGGAGCTCTCGCACTCGGATTGCAAGCCGGGCGGCATCCCGTCTGGTCGCCCTAGGCCGCGCCGGACGAAAAGGGCTCACTCCCTTTCCCGGGGCACTGCCCCCGAGATCCTCGATAAGTTCCACGTAAGAGTTTACGAGATCAGAAAACTGCTGCATTCCCGCCCGAGCCCGCGACCCCAGCTCGCGCGCCGCCGCGCGGTACAAAACTTCGCTCGGCGGCATTCCCTTTTCCTTTTTCTCGGCCTCTCCGAGAAGCTCCGCCAGCGACACCCCGTAAAGCCGCGCCAGCGAAATCAATGTCCCGAGAGCCGGCTGCCGCCGGCCGCTCTCGTAATAGCTCAAGACAACCCGGTTGAGACCCACCGCGTCAGCCGCAGCCTCCTGCGTCAGCCCGGCCGCCTCGCGCGCGCGCACAAGCGCCTTACCTAATTCGTTCACTGTCACCTTGACCTCCTTTGCCCTGTAGTGTTACATTATTGCCAATTTACTGTCAATCTGTAACACACAGTCTTCGGCGATGAAGATACACCTCAGCAGAACGAAACGGGCCGTGCTCGTCAAGCCCATGGCGCGCCAAGTGCCAGCTACGACCAGGCTATACTTATACGTCCGCGCCGGAGGACGGTGCGAGTTCGACGGATGCAATCGTTACCTTCTCGAGCACCACCTCACGAAGACCGAAGGGAACTTCGCCCAGATGGCGCACATCTGGGCATTCAGCGAGCGGGGCCCGCGGGGCGGGCGGCGACCCAGCGAGAAGGCCGTCCACGCGCTCTCGAACCTCATGCTCCTCTGCCCTGAATGCCACAAGCTCGTGGACGACCGTTCCGATGAGTACCCGGCACAGGTGCTCCGCAAGCACAAGAAGGCTCACGAGGACAGGGTCTTCATGCTCACGGAGACGAAGCCCGACCGACAGACGGTTGCGGTTGTCCTCACCGCCCGGGTCGGCGGGAAGGCCGTGTCGGTCTCCCTGCCGGAGATGCAGCGGGCGGTCGCTCCCCGCTACCTCGGGCCGCGCGACGTCGTGACCATCGACCTGACGGCTCTTCCGGACGAGTCCGCAGAGCGCTTCTGGCAGACCGGGGCCGAGGCCATTCGCTCGCGGACACGAAGCCTCTACGAGCAGAGGTTCGAGAGCGGCCCGGTGCGCCACGTGTCCGTCTTCGCCCTGGGTCCCATCCCGCTCCTCGCGTATCTCGGCTCCTCCCTCAGCGACAAGGTCCCACTCACGCTATACCAGCGCCATCGGGGCAGCGAGAGCTGGAAGTGGGAGGGAAAGGGCGAGGTGGTGTCCTACGAGTTCCGCCCTCTTCGGCGCGGCAGCCACGCCGCGTCCGTGGCCCTCTTGCTCTCGCTGAGCGGCCGGATCAGGGAAAACGACCTCCCCGAGGAGATCGACGATCGCTTCACCGTATACGAGATCACGCTCGACGGCGTCCAACCTACACCCCGGTTCCTGAATGTAGAGGAATCCCTTCAGGCCTTCCGGGATGTTTTCCTCCGTGCCATGCGTAGCATCGTTACGCGGCACCCAGGACTCGATCGACTTCACCTGTTTCCCGCCATTCCGGCACCGGTGGCAGTAGCCGTCGGACGCGATCTGATGCCCAAGCGCGATCCGGTTATAGTGGTTTACGATTACGATAAACGGGCCGGCGGTTTTATTCCGGCTCTGGAGGTAAATGACCATGAACGCGAATGACTATCTTGAGAAAATTCTCGCCCAGCAGACCTTCGACGATGATGATGCCGAAATGAAGGAACTGCGAACTCGCCGAAAGGAGATCCAGCAGATCCTGGACCGGCGTTTCTCGGAGTCTAGTCCGTCGATCCGCTGGGGAGGGTCTGTAGCTAAGTGCACAATGATCCGTGAGGCCTATGACGGCGACATGACCTGCTACTTTCCTCACGACGAAACCGATGCCGGGAATACACTCGCAGAAATCTACGACAATGTCGCGAACACCCTCAGCGGGAAGTATGTTATCGAGCGGAAAACCTCCGCCCTCCGCGTCAAGGACCCCTCGACGAAGCCGTCGAAGGGTTTCGCTCAGGACTTACACATTGATGTAGTGCCGGGCCGCTTCACAAACGGTGACGAAGATGATGTCTTCCTGCATCGCACCAACGGAGACAAGGAGCGACTGAAGACGAATCTTCAAGTCCATATCGACCACATCAGGGACAGCGGGGTGATACCGGCGATCCGCCTGATGAAGCTTTGGAACACCCGCAACGGGATCGGCGCGAAGACGTTCGTGCTCGAACTGCTTACGGTGAAACTCCTGCAAGGAAAAAAGAACGCTTCTATTTCGAAGCAGCTCGAGCATCTGTGGACAGAGTTGCGAGATCACGCAGGTAGTCTTGCGGTGGAAGATCCCGCCAACCCGAGCGGCAACGACCTTAAACCCATCCTCGACCAAGCCCGCCACCGCCTGTCAACCGCCGCTGCAACGACTCTGTCGCTCATCGAGAATTCCGGCTGGGAAGCCGTTTTCGGAAAGATCGACGAGAATAGCGACCCCGAAGGTCGAAAGACGGCGCTTAAGGCCGCGGCTGTGCGTGTCGTAAGCCCCACGAAGCCGTGGCTTCCGAATGCATGAAGGGAGCATGGCATCAGAAAAATCCCAAACTTGCGGAGCAGATTCGCTCGGATCTTCGTGCGCGTTATCCGAATCTTCATCTATTTATCGAAAGCGACGGCAGCGCCGCCGTTCGTGGTACGTTCCCCGTGCTCTCGCCAGAGGGCCGGGTGCTCGACGAGTACCGCGCTTCCATCGAGCTGCTTGCCGACTACCCTCGCAGTCTTCCCGTCGTGCGGGAGGTCGGCGGCCGCATCCCCTGGAAGCCTGACTTTCACGTCAACACGGACGGCGTGGCATGCGTTCTCCTTCCCGACGACCGATGGCGTTGCTTCCCGGAGGGTGCACCTTTTGTGCAGTTTCTTGACGGTCCTGTACACGATTTTTTCCTCGGCCAGAGCTTAGTCGCTCTCGGGGAGGACTGGCCCTTCGGGCAGTGGAGTCACGGGCCAAATGGCGTCCGCGAATACTACCAATGGCTCTTGGCAACAAACGACATGCCTACCATTGCTCGGTTCCTTGAAATTCTCGCCAAGGTCAACCTCAAAGGACACTGGACCTGCCCCTGCGGGAGTGGTCAAAAGGTTCGTAACTGCTGTCGGGCAAAGATCGAAGAACTGAGAAAGAAGATTCCCCCAGAGATAGCTCGCAAGGCACGCGCGTGCCTAGCCTTGACCCCTCAGCCGTTTAGAAAGCGCCCGGTTAGTTGAACTCACGCTGCAAAAATTGAAAGGCGAAACGGCTTTAGCGCCTGCTGCCGTGATTCTTTCCTCTGTGCTCGAGTGCACCCTGTAAAGAGAGTTCGTTTTGCCGCAGCGAATAGGCCTCTTGCTTGGTGCTACCCGTATCATCCTTCCACTCTGCAAGGCGCTGCTGAAGATACGTATAAAATTCAGGGCGCTTACGGGCGAAGACGGGGAAGGTGGAAAGGATGCACGCCAAATCTTCTGCGGTAAGGCCGTACGCTTGAGCCACCGCGTTGTTCACTTGCCAGACGGCTTCAAAGTAGGCTTCGTCGTGTTCGGGCGTCTGGGTACCAGCAACTGAGACGGTCTCGATGGCAGGGATCGCCCAACAGTCAGCGAGAGGCGGTAAGGCGACGCGGGCGATGTGACTGAAAGTTACGTTTATGCTTACGCGAAAACGAAGTAAAAAATCGAAGGCGAAAGAATTCAGAACCGCACAGGCCACATCAAGCAATAGCCTGTCGGGTTTCATAATCGGCAGCTTGTGATTCGCGCACGACTTCTCCGGAAGCACCGCAGCGATACAGGTGCGCGCGTCGGTGTTACGGGCAATGTCACGGAAAACAAGCTTTCGCCCCTCACTCGGCGGCTTGCCGTACTTCTTCTCCGCGGCGTGCAGGTTTACCCACCGCTCTACCGGTTTCACGTCCACGAGAAACTGGTCGATGTGCTTGCCCTCATACAGCGGCCAGAAGCCTTTCTCGGCCATGCGGGCGCGGACTTCGGGCCAGGCGCGGGGATCGTAATAAGGCGGGTCGGCGGTGGTGCCGGGAATGGGACCGAGAATCTGGCGAGGGTTGTAGAGCTTGCTGGTCTTGGGATCGGTCCAGAGGTCGCGGTCGTTGGTCATGTTGAACTCTGTATAGAACTTCGCGTTCCAGGTGCCCGGACCTTGCGCGCCGAGGAGGGGCCGCGGCGTTTGTCCGGGGAGAAGGCCGTACATTTTGAGCACAAGCTCGCGGTCGCGCTCGCTCCGGTATTCGAGGAAAGCGAGCGTGCCCGGTGAGAGCCGCTCGATCTCGCTCCGGCGGATGAGCACCTCGACTCCAGCGGGCGGGGCGGATTCCAGCTCGGCGAGGTCGTGGCGCATGAAGGCGGCGCGGAACTCGGCGTCGGTATCAGGCGCGGGAGATTTTTCTGCTACGAGGCAGACGAATTTGTAGCTGGAGTGAATGTTGAAAATCTTCTTGCGGTTCTCGAAGCCGTAGAAGCGCTCGATCTTCGACTCGTCGAGCAAAAGATGCCGAAGCCCAGTGCAGCCTTCGTTGTTGTAGAGCGCGCTTGGCACGAGCATGCCTAAACGTCCGCCGGGCCGAAGCACGTGATGGGCGCGCTCGACGAAGAACTTGAAGAGGTCCTGGTGACCGCCAGTCGTTTTGCCGTTAATTTCCCACTCTGCGTATCGGTAATCCCCTCCGCTTTTTAGACAGGTCGCCATCGTCCTGAGCCGCTCCGAGTATCGATCGAATTCAGCGGATAACTCGGGATGCTCGGCATGCAGTTCGCGGATTCGGGCATCCAGCTCGCCGCCCGCGTAGGCGCGGATCAGCACATCGGCTCGCCCATAGAATTCCTTGCGGTCGGGTAAAACCTTCTCCCACGGCGGGTTTCCCAAGACGCAGTCGAAGCCGCCGCCTGTCTGCCCGCCAGGCAGGTCGGCAAAGACTTCCGGAAATTCCAGCTCCCAGTGAAAGAAGCGCTCGCGCTCCCGCACCTGCTCGAACTCTTCCCACCAAGGCTGGGAGCTCGCGTCGGCCTCCACATCAGTCGAGGACATGAGCTTTGGAAATGCGCCCCAGATCGCCGGCACAAAGGCCGCCGCCGAGCGCAGATCGAGGAGCAGGCGGGCGGTCTCGGTCGCGGCTTCGGCGCGGCGGAGCCGGTCTTCCTTATAAGCGTACTCGTCCGGTGTGTCAGCTCGAATCTCGGGCGGCAGCGGGGCGTCGATGAGCTTGCGCTCCTCGAGCGCCGCTTCGAGGCGCTTCTTTAGCTCGGCTTCGAAGAGGCCGCGGGTTTGGCGGTCGGAAGCTTTGCCGAGCTTCGGGTGGGGCGGACGGTCGTAGTTGGAAAGCGAGCTACCCAGAAGCGAGTTGCCGCAGCGGATGTGATGCGCGAAGAACGAAAGCGGCCGGTCGCCGGCGAGCGACTCGATCCAGAGCGCCACCTGGGCAAGCTGCACGGCGGCGGGGTTGAGATCCACGCCATAAAGACAATGCTCGACGATGCGCCGCTTGCACCAGGCCGGGCCCTCTTCTTCCCAACGCGCGCGGACCTCAGGCGAGAGCTTCCGGTCGGGATAGAAAGCCGTAGGCGGGTCGCCGTTGTTCTCGCGCCGGTAGGCTTCGAAAAGATGCTGACCCAAGAACCGCGCAGCGCCGACGAGAAAGTGCGCCGAGCCGCAGGCAAGATCGATCACGCGCAAGCGCTCGATTTCAGCCGCCGACTTCTCTTTAACAAGCGGTGTCAGCGCTTCGCGCACGAGATAATCGACAATTTCGCTCGGCGTGTAATAGGAACCGCTCGCCTTGCGCGCCGAGCCGGGCTTGAAAAAGAATTCCCCGGGCTCCAGCCGCCGTAAAAGCTTTAGCGTGGCTCCTTTTTTTACTCCTTTCTCGGCCTCTTCCGCCTCGTCGCCGTTCTCCTCTTCCGTGTCCTCGTCTTCTTCTTCAGCGTCGGCCGCTTCCTCGCTCACGGCCGCGTCAGGATGAATCGCCGCGGCTTCTGTTTCTTCGAGGATGGCGGCATCGCCTGCAACTCCGAGCGACTTCGTCTCGACCAGACGGACGAGCTCAGAAGGGGCGAGAACAAACTCGCGCCCGGCGACCCGACAGCCGATAAGCGTCCCGCGGGCCTCTTCCGGCTCGTATTCGAGAAGTCCCTGATAGACGTTGCCCAGGTGCTCGATGTCGAGCTCCCGGAAGGAGACCCGCTCGCGGCCGACGCCGCGCCGGGGGCGTGTGGTCGCAAGGGCAAGGAGCACCGCGGCCGCCGCGCGGTCGTCGAGTCTTAGCCGGGTCAGCAACCGCCCTTCCGCCGTCTCCTCGCTGAAGAGCCGGCCGCCGCGCGGAGGAATATTTTCCAGCTCCGGCAGATGTGGCGCGATGCCTTCGTTGAAGATCCGGAAAAGCGCCAGCATACGGGCCCAGAGACCGTGGCGATTTGCCGGAAGATTCTCGATCGGCGCGCGCAGCAAGCGCGAAACGATGCCGTCGAGCGAGTAGTTTTTCTGGTAGAACTGGTGGCCTATCAACCGCTCGTCGCGGGCTTCGGCGTAAAGAATGAAGAGCAGCCGGTAGAGAGCCAGAAATCCGGCATCGCGCAATTCCCTGATGGTGGGAGCTTTCGAGAACGCCTGTGGACGGGATCTCACGTCGTCAAGAAACCCGCCGACGATCCGCTCGGCGGCCTCAAAAACCGCCTGCTTTAGATCTTCCGAAACTTTGGCGCTGTGGCGGCGGCTTTCGGACTCAAGCAAATCAATCGGCCGCTTGCCATCCTCGCGGGGAACGAAGTTCTCTGCCAAGAGCAAGCGGTGCAAAACAATCAGAGATTCCGTGTCTTCCTGCTCCGCCAGGACCGCCAAATTAACGTCCAGCGCCGCGCCGCGCGCGCCAACGCCGGGGCGACGCACGAGCCTGAGAACTTCGGGTGTCAGCACAAAGCCGTAATCCACGCGCCACGCCTCTTGGGCCGCTTCGAGAGCGCGGCGCGTTCGGGGCGCGTCCAGCGCCTCGTTCTCAGGAAGCAGATGCACTGCCGCTACGATTGATCCGTCCTCGCCATCTCCCGCACCGAGAGGACGGAGTCGCGGCTCTTGCGCATTCTCCTTCAAGGAAAAGCCCAGAATTTCTTCCAGCAGCGGCCGAGCGAAGCTCTCGCGAAAGCGCGTGAGGTCGGGCGCTTCCACGCCGTTCACCGAATCGATCAGCCGGCGCAAGCGGTCGATCAGCCTTCGCGCTTGCGCCGGGGTAAGCCGCGCGCTCTCGCGTCCGCGTGCGGAAAGCAGCGTCCCAAGCCAGTAATCGGAGAAAAATCCCCGGCGGTTGTGGATCGATGCGAGCGCCATGGTCAGGTCATCGGAAAAACCAAAAGGGCACCCAGCGGCTGCGGCTCGGCTGGTTCGCCGAGGGCAGCAAAGCGGTCGATTTCTTCGAGCCGGCGCCGATAATGCGTCTCGACGGCGGCGCGCCGCGCCTTCCAGTTGGTCGCCGGCTCGCGGAAAAGCTCCGTCTGTTCGCGAGTCCCCGCCCGCTCGATCTTTTCTTGCTCATCGATCTCGGCCAGACGATCGACCCTGTAGCGCTCGGCTTCATCGCGCACCACCTCGGCGAGCCTCGTGCGGCGGGCACGCTGCCGCTCCAACTCCTGGCGCAGGTGAGTGCGCGCAGCCTCCGTCGCCGCCGCCTGAAGAGCGGCGAAATCCTTGGCGAAGGCCCGTTCGCAATCGGCCCACGAGACTTCACCGGCCGGGGTCTCGCCGCTGTCCTCAAGTAGGAGGCGCGTGGTCTCGCGATCCAGCACCCGGCCTTCCGATGTAACGGCAATGCCAAAGAGGGCTCCCTTTGGATGGCTCTGCGTTTCGAGGAACGTAAAAACCGCCAGCGGCTCTTTCGCGACAGGATGGCGCCGTACGGCAACTCGGGCGGCAAACTGATTGCGCGCAGGCTCCAGGGTCAGCTCGCGCAAAGCATGTTCGCCGATAGCCTGACAAAGCGGATGGAGCCGGTGGATAAACTCGATCTGATCTGCCGGATACTGAACTGCGACAGAGCGGCGAAAGGTTGCGCACTCGTATCGCGGCCGAACCCCGGCGCCCTGAAACTGGCGCGGCACTTCGATGCGCCAGGCGCCGGGAACCTTTCCGGGGCGAAGCCCGCTTTGGAGAACCTCGGTCATGAGCCTCTCGAAGGCGAGATCATCGCCGAGCAGCGGATCGGCCGAGACGGCTCGGCCGTAGGGCTGCGGCAATTCTTCATGGACTTCACCGATCAAAAGCGGCGCAATCTGGTAAGAAAATTCCTGTTGGCGCTCGTCGAACTGGCGCATGAGCGTGGCGCCTTTTGTCTCGCCGTCTTCGAGGGACTCGATACGGCCCAGCACCTCTTCAATCCGGCTTCCTTCCAGAATGCCCAAGATGTCGGGCGTAGAAACGCGATCGTCGTGCATAGCGGAAATCCGCTGGACCAGTCGATCCAGGACGCGGTCCTCGGGCGAATCCGGGTAAAAGAGATAGCGGATGATCGGAGACCTAGTCTGCCCGTGGCGGTCGATACGGCCGTTTCTCTGCTCCAGCCTGTTCGGATTCCAGGGCAGCTCGAAGTGATAGAGGCGGCAGCAATGTTCTTGCAGATTCAAACCTTCGCTCGCGGCGTCGGTGGCGAGGAGCACGCGGCAGTCCGGTTCGTTGAAACGAGCGATTCGGCTCCGACGTTGCCGCGCGGTCAACCCTCCCGTGAGTTCGACAAAGGCCTCTCGCAGTTGCGGATGCGCCGCAAAGGCATCGCGCAGTGCCCCAAGCGTGTCGCGGTACTCTGTAAATACAATCGCCTTTTCTCCGGAAACCGCCAGCACATTGCGTTCGAGGTCCCCGATAAGCGCCGTGATTTTCGGGTCCGGCCGCTCGCTGACCTGATCGAGGAGCTTTTGGATTGCCTTAAGCTGTCTCTTTTCCGCGGCGCGCCTCTTGGCGTCGCGGGGAATAGCAGAACGCAGCACCCTAAGAGCGGCGCGCTCCGCTTGGCTCTCGGCCAGCGGCAATTCGCTCTGCAACTCCCGCACCTCGGCGCGTTTGAGCGGCTCCTCGGGCTTCTTAGCGGCCAGCGCCTCAAGGCGGTTCTCCACCGTGCGCCGAAGCGCCGCCCGGCTCGAGAGCATGCGCTTCTTTACGATTTGCATGGCGAAAGAGACAAGGTCCGCCTCCTCCGAACCTTCGGCCGATTTGATCGTCTTGGCGCAGTAGTCGGTTACCAGCCGGAAAATCTCGCGTTCTTCGCTGCTCAAGTCGTTCACTTCGATCCGGCTGACAGGGAGCCTAACCGGAAAGGCCGGCACCGTACCGCCGTTGATGCTTTTTACGATCTGCGACTTGAGGCGGCGGATCATTGTGCGGCCGATACGTCTTCGGACGTCTTCGACCTTTCCATGGAGTGTCGCCTCAGCAGGTTCGACAAGCTCCAGCAGCGAGCGGAAGCTGTGTCGGTAACCATTGTGTGGCGTAGCTGTGAGAAGCAGCAGCGTGCGCGCAGCCTCTCTGAGCTTCGGACCGAGGCGGGTCCGAGCAGTGGAATAGGGATTCGCTGGCGTTCCCGACTCCGCGAGGTAATGCGCCTCATCGACGACGATCACGTCCCATGGATGGGCGAGCGCAGCAGCATGCACGTCACGCCGCTTGAGATACTCGACAGAAGTAATAACGCGATCGAAATAAGCCCAGGGCTGGAGACCTTCCGAGACGGCGGTCTGGGCGCGGTCGAGCGCAGCGGAGTTCTCGATGGGTTCGAATTCGAGCCCAAACTTCTCCCACATCTCGTCAATCCACTGCGGAATGAGACCGGGGGGAACGACGATCAAGATACGACGGCCGACGCCGCGCGCGATGAGCTCCAGCAGGCAAATCCCCGCCTCGACGGTCTTGCCGAGCCCGACATCGTCGGCAATGAGAAGTCCACGCCGCGGCCCGCCAAGGAGTCGAGCAAGCGGCGCGAACTGGTACGGCTCGGGAGAGATCCGCCCTGCCACGAATGCCGAATACTGGCCTTCGGGAGGCGTCTGGACGCGCACGGCCTCATGGAGTGTGCGCCAGTGGCTAAATGGCGTAAGCGAGCGGCGATCGAGCGTGGGCGGCGGCTCCGGGAGCGGCTCGAACTCCTCCGGCGGACAAAGCGCCTCGATCCTTTCCGCGGTTAGAGGATCCTCAAGGTGGAGGACGACGCGATCGCCTAGCGAGACGTTGCTTCGAACCAGCCACCTGGACCCGCGAAAGAGGATATGCCTCATAGGAACGGCAAGCAGCCTAAGGCAAAGTTTGCCGCAAAAAGGGAGCCCACACGGTCATAGTCGCTCGCGAAAACGAGCAGGTAATTCCGGGCGCGAAACGCCCACGCAAGCGCCCGCGTGTGCGTGACGGTGACTCAGTTCGTTCCTCATGCAAACAGCGGTAAAAGTTCGCCTTGAAAATTTTAGCGGATTTTAAGCTATCCGGTGCGCGCAAGGCAAACCGGGCGAACGCAGGGGTAACAGCCTGGAAGCCAATGCGCGAACAGCTCAAAGATAAAGCTGACTGGGCCCCGTCGAAACGAATCGCGGGCATGAGGGGCGAAGAGAAGCTGGCGGGTAGGACTCAGTGGTAGGTCTTTTGCTCGCCGCTTGCGGCGTCGAGGAGGGGCTTTCGGCCGGCGAAGCCGTCTTCGGCGCGATGCCAGTACGATATCTTCTCTTCGCCGTACTGCCAGCAGAGAAAGACGATCTCGTCCCCCAAAAGACAGGGAAAGTCCACGAGGCCCTGCTCGACTCCTTTGCAGATGCAGCCGAGATCGTTGATCTCCTGCACCAGCTCGTGCAGCTCTTTGATGACGCGCGAGATCGTTTCGTCTTCCTTGAGCTTGTCCATGAACTCCGGGCTATCCGGATCCAGCTCTCGGTGGCGGATCACCTTCTGGCCGCGGCCGCGGAGCACCTCGATCCTCTGGTACACCCGGTCGAAAAGCGAGCGCACTGTCGGAAGCAATCGGTTCGCCTCTTCGACCGTAAACAGCCGCGGATAAACGTTGCTGGCCGTCATGGCGCAACCGCGACGCCGGCTAGAGCCCCATTCCCTGCCGGATTTCGCGCAACAGCGCGATGTTGTCCCGGTGACCGGTCATATGGGCCGTGATCATTCCCCGGATGGGCCGGCCGAGAAGGTAAAAGTCGCCGATGATGTCGAGAATCTTGTGGCGCGCCAGCTCCTCCTTGTAGCGGAGATCCGTGTTGATGATCCTTTCATCGTCGATGAGAATGCAGTTGCTGAGCCGGCCGCCGTTGACCAGCCCCATCTTCTCGAGCTTCTCGATTTCGCGCACAAAGCCGAACGTCCGCGCGGGCGCAATTTCACTCTTGAACGACTGCGGACCGTGCGAGACGTAGGTGTACTCCTGCGTTCCCACCGGCTTGGGGTAATGGAGAATGTAGCGCGCGCCGAAGCTTTCCGCCGGCTCGATCATGATCCATTCGCCGCCCTCGGCATCAACGCGGTAGGTCCTGTCGATCACGATCTCCGACCAGGCGCTCGCTTGCTCCTCGATGCCCGCCTCCTCGATGAGCTGGCAGAACTCGAGCGCGGAGCCATCGAGGATGGGAATTTCCCCCTCGATTTTCACCAGCAGATTGGAAATCCCGTACGCGTGCAGCGTTGCGAGAAAGTGCTCGACGGTGCCGACCACCATCCCTTTTCCCTGAAGCGATGTCGCGTAGCCGGTGGAGCAGACATAATCGAGATGGGCCGGAACCGTCGTATCGCCCGAGATCCCGCTGAACAGGATGCCGCTGTTGGCCGGGAGCGGATGAAGAATGATTCCGGTCTTGCGGCCGGTATGCAGTCCCTGTCCCGCAACGACAACGCTTTTTTTCAACGTCTTCTGGCGCAGGCTGGGGCGGCCGCCCTTTCCGCTCCTGGAGCCGCGCGCGGACTTCGCTCCCGCGAGGCCGTTGACCTCGTCGGCGGCGGCGATCGGCGCGCGCGCGGAAGGCTCGCCCAAGGCGCGCCGGATCGCCGTCAAAAGCGCGTCGAGCGAAAGCGGCTTCTCGATAAAATCGAACGCGCCGATCTTCGTTGCGGTCACCGCCGTCTGAATATTGCCGTGGCCGGAAATCATGATCACGGGCAGGGCGGGACGCTGCTCTTTCAGCTCTTTCAGCAAGCCGATGCCGTCGAGCTCCGGCATCCAGATGTCCAGCAGAACCAGATCGGGCGTATTCTTTTCGATCAGCCCCAGGACGTCGCGCGCGTCCGGCGCCTCGATGACTCGGTAACCCTCGTCGGTGAGGATCTCCCGCACCGAATCGCGGACCCTCTCCTCATCGTCGACGACCAGGATCGTTTTTCCATCAACCATCAAGCGTTCTCCTCACCGCCGGAGCGCGGCCGAAGAGGCGCCGCGCACGGACGAAAGCTCGACCGGCGGGAACCGCCGGGCGCGAGGCTTACGCCCCCGCGCCGCGCTTGCGCTCGCCCGGCTCCTCGTCTCCGAGCTCGATCAGGCCGAGCTCAGCGTCACGCACCGGAAGCTCGATCACGAACTTGGTCCCTCTGGGCTCGTTCGGCCGAACCCGGATGTAGCCGTGGTGATCCGTGACGATCGTGCTCACGATCGAAAGCCCGAGCCCCGTGCCGTCTTTTTTGGTCGAGTAGTAGGGCTCAAAGATTCTCTCCCGCACCTCAGGATCAATGCCGCAGCCGTCGTCGGCAACTTCCAGCTGAACCAGGCCGGCCTCGGGCTTGTATTCGATGCTGACCGAAACCTCGCCCTGCTCGCCCACCGCGGCCACGGCGTTGTCCAGGAGGTTCACGAGCGCGCGCCGCATCTGCTCGCGATCCAGGTCCAGCAGCGGCAGGTTGCGGCAGGGAGCGAAACGAAACTGGACGCCCTTGTGGCCTTCCTTAAAAAGAAATAAAGCCTCGCTCGCGATCTGGTTCAAGTTGCTGGGAGTCATCCTTGCCGCGGGCAGACGGGCGAAGTTGGCGAACTCGTTGACCAGCTTCTTGAGGCCTTCCACTTCTTTGATAATGGTCGAAGTGCACTTTTCCAAAATCTCGCCGTCCGTCGCCAACTGCCCCGCGTAGCGCTTGCGCAGGCGCTGCGCCGAGAGCTGGATCGGCGTCAGCGGGTTTTTGATCTCGTGCGCGATGCGCCGCGCCACTTCGCGCCACGCTTCCATTCTCTGGACCTTCTGGATCTGGGTGATGTCTTCGAGGAAGACCATGAGGCCCAGCATTTTCCCTTCGTCGTCTTTCAAAGTGGCCGCGGTCACCATCAAGGTGCGCATTTCATCGGCGAACGCGAGCCGCACCTCGCGCTCGATCGCGCCCTGGTCGCTGGCCTGGTCCATCAGCTCGCGCATCGGCTTGAGGTGCTCGAGCCCGAAAAACTCCGTGTAATGGCGCCCGACGGTCGCCTGCTCGCCCAGCCCGAGCATCTGCTTGGCGGCCTTGTTGAGCGTGGTCACGATGCCCGCGGGATCGACCGAAAGAACGCCGGCCGCGATGTTGGCGAGCAGCGTCTCCATGTAGTGCTTCCGCTGCTCGAGCTCGGAGTGGATGCGCTTGAGGTCGCGGGTCATTTGGTTGAACGAATCGACGAGCATCCCGATCTCGTCGTCGCCGGTTTTCGCGATCCGGTAATCCCAGTTCCCGTGCGCGACCTCGTGCGTGCCCTCGGCGAGTTTCTGGATCGGCACGGTAATCCCCTTCGCCAGATACAGCCCGAACCAGACCGCCGAGAACGTGATCACGAGGGTGATCAGCAGCAACGTCAAGATGTAGCTGTTCTTGACCGGCTTTTGCAGAAACTGGAGATTTTTGTGCTCTTCGTACGAGCGCGAGATCTGCAGCGCCCTCTTGCTGATGCTTTTTGGAACGAAATAGTCGACGACGACCACCCCGAGAATCCTGCGGTCGGCGCTCCACACCGGGACGCCCCCGCGGATGATGTCCGCTTCGCCGAACTCCTGCGTGCGCGTGACTTCCAGGCCGCGCAGAACGCGCTTGAGAAAATCCGACTCGGGCTTGATCGTGACTCCCGTCGGCACCTCGTCGTTGAACGCGACCACCAAAAGCTCGCGGTTGGGAGAAAAGATCTCCACCGTGCCCAGGTTGTACTCGCGCTGTTTCGCCTGGATGAACGCCTTGAGGTCAGCAAAACGCTGCGGCTCAAAAAGCCCCTCTTCGGTGATGCGCCGGCTCAGCTGGCGGGCGTAAAAAAGCGCGTTGTTCGCCGAATTGAGATAATAGGTCTCGCCGATTTCGAGCGACCCCTGGAGCGCATTTTCCACCTGCACGTCGAACCAGCGGTCGAACGAGCGGGTCACGAGCCCGCCCGCGATCGCAAACAGGACGAACGTCGGAATCAGAGACAGGCCCACAAACGCGAGCACGAGCCGCACCCGCAAGCGCGAGCCCAAGATGCCGCGCTTCCGCTCGAAGGCGAGCTTTACGAGATTGCGCACGACCAAAAAGATCAGCAGCAGAAGCAAAGTGATGTTGAGGTTGATCAGGAGGAAAAAGGCGATGTTGTTCGTGAGCGAGTAATCGGTCGAGAATTCCGGCAAGCGCACCTCGAACACGGCGAAAAGAAGCACCATCAGGGTCGTGACGAGGATCACGAGCCCCTCGCGCTTTCGCCTTTTCAGCTCCTCGGCGTTGATCCTGGTTTCCAGGTCGCTGGAGATTTCCGACGATACGCTCGACATGCGACTTAACGCTCGGAAAATAAAGGAAAAGCTTACCTCCGGAAGAGGTAAAGGACAAGCGAAAGAATCAGGCTGATCAGGATGCAGGTCGTGAGCGGAAAGTAGAACGTGAAGTTGTCTCTCTTGACGTAGATGTCACCCGGGAGCTGCCCGAGCCACGGAATTTTGGGCGCGAGCGAAAGCACCACGCCGACGAGCACCAAGGTCAGACCGAGAAAAATCAATATTTTTCCGATACCGCCCATAGAACAGCCCGAGAAAAATCAGAAAAGACTTTCTTGCTTCTTGACCGTGCCCGGCTCCGCCTTCTTTTTCCGCCCGAAGTGGTCGTAAGCCAGGGGCGTGGCGACGCGCCCGCGCGGCGTCCGCTGCAAGAATCCCGCCTGGATCAGAAACGGCTCGTAAACGTCCTCGATCGTGTCCTTTTCCTCGCCGATCGCCGCGGCGAGGTTCTCGACGCCCACCGGCCCGCCCTGAAATTTGTCGATGATCGTGATCAGGATCAAGGTGTCCATCTTATCGAAGCCGCGGTGGTCCACCTCCAGCAGCTTTGCCGCTTCCTGCGTCACCTTCTTCGTGATGACCCCGTCGGCGCGCACCTGGGCGTAATCGCGCACGCGCCTGAGCAGCCGGTTGGCGATCCGCGGCGTGCCGCGCGAGCGCAAGGCGATTTCCATAAAGCCTTCCGGGTCGCCTTGGACCTCGAGAATCGCGGCCGAACGGCGCAAAATTTCCACCAGCTCCTCCGGCTCGTAGAAATCGAGACGGAAGCTCGCGCCGAAACGGTTGCGGAGCGGCGACGTGAGCAGCCCCGAGCGCGTGGTCGCGCCGATCAGCGTGAACGGCTTGAGCGGGAGCTTGATCGATTTCGCCGACGGCCCCTGGCCGATCATGAGATCGATCTGATAGTCCTCCATCGCGGGGTAGAGAACTTCCTCGACGACGTGATTGAGCCGGTGAATCTCGTCGATGAAAAGAACGTCCCCGTGCTCGAGATTGGTGAGAAGAGCGGCCAGGTCTCCGGCTCGCTCGATGACCGGGCCCGAGGTCGCTTTGATGTTGACGCCCATCTCGCGCGCGATGATGTACGCGAGCGAGGTTTTTCCCAAGCCCGGCGGGCCGTGAAAGAGCAGGTGATCGAGCACTTCGTTTCGTTGCCGCGCGGCGGCGATGGCGACCTTCAGGTTTTCCTTGACTCTTTCCTGCCCGACGTATTCCTCGAAGACGCGCGGCCGCAGGCTCACGTCGTACTTGAGATCTTCGTCCGTCACTTTGGGGGAGATCGCGCGCGGTTCCTTACTCATCGCCGCTCACCGCTCGTCCAATCGTGCCGGGCCCGTCGAGCGCAAAGCGCCGCCCCGCGCTCCGCTCGCGCATTATTGGCTCAGCCGCCTCAGGCTTTCCTTCAGCACTTCCTCCAGGGTCTTGTTTCCCGCTTGCAGCACCTCGCGCACGGTCTTTTCCGTCTCGGCGGCGCGGTAGCCGAGATTGACGAGCGCGGAGAGCGCGTCGCGCAGCAACTGCGACTGTCCCGCGCGGCCGTCGCCGAGCGCCATCCCGAGAAGCTTGTCCTTCAACTCCAGCGTCATCCGCTCCGCCAACTTCTTGCCGACGCCGGGAATCGAAAGCAGGCGGACCACGTCCTGCTCCCGCAGCGCGCGCGCCAGCTCGTCCGCGGGAATCCCGGAAAGGATGTTGAGCGCGAGCTTGGGGCCGATCCCCGCGACGTTGTTGAGCAGTAAGAAAAGCTGCTTTTCGTCCGGCTCGAGAAAGCCGAACAGCTGGAGCGCGTCTTCGCGCACGTGGGTATGAATCAACAGGCTCACCGTCCTGCCGATCTCCGGCAACCGGTAAAAGGAGTTGAGCGAGATAAAGACCTGGTACCCGACGCCGCCGACGTCGACGATGATCTCGCCGGGAATTTTTTCCGCGAGCGTGCCCTGAATTTTTGCGATCATGCCCGCGCCGCCCTGCTAGCGCGCGCTCGCCTGCGCCTGCGCGCGCGCCAGCGCGGCGATCACGCGCCCGTGAAACGCATGCTGGTGAAAATGGCACAGGGCGGCCGCCAGCGCATCGGCGGCGTCGCGCGCGACCCGCCCCGCCAGACCGAGCAGCGCCCGCACCATGTTTTCCACCTGCTCCTTGGAAGCGTTCCCGTATCCGACCGCCGCCTTTTTGATCTCCGCCGAGCTGTACTCGTAAACCGCGACCTGGTTCTCGGCCGCCGCGAGCAACGCCACGCCGCGAACCTGGCCGAGCTTGAGCGCGCTTTGCGGATCGCGGGCGAAAAAAACCTTCTCCAGGCTGACCGCCTGCGGTTGATAGCGCGCGATGACCTCGCTGAGCCCGCGATAAATACGCCGCAGCCTGATTTCCTGGCGCTCGCGCGGAGAGGAGCGGATCGTGCCGTGCGCGACACAGCTCGCCGCGCCGCGCGCGATCTCGATCAGGCCCCAGCCCGTCGCCACGGTGCCGGGATCGATTCCCAGGATTGACGAAATTGGAAAGTCCCCCTGCCGGAAAGGGGACTGTCCCCTTAGGTTTTGTTTTTGACAAGCGTTATTGGAAGAAAGCCCCGCGCGACAATCCCGCGATCGTCCGGCACCCATCAACTGGCCTTTTCTAGGATCTCGTTGGGTATGTTAAAGTTGGCGGCGACGCTTTGCACGTCGTCGTGATCCTCGAGCTCTTCGGTAAGCTTCAATGTCTGCTCCGCCGCTTGGCGGTCGAGAGTCACCGTGCTTTTCGGCACGAGCGTCACCTGGGCCGTCGTTATCGGTATTTTCTCGCGCTCCAGGCGCTCGCGCATCTTCTCAAAGTCCTCGGGCGTCACGAGGATTTCGAACAGGCCGTCGTCGTCGCGGATGTCCTCGGCGCCCGCCTCGAGCGCGAGCGTCATCAGCTTCTCTTCATCGACGCTCGCTTTGTCCACGGTAATCAGCCCCTTTTTCTCGAACATCCACGCGACGCAGCCGGTTTCACCCAAGTTCCCGCCATGCTTCGCGAACAGGCGGCGCACCTCGGAAACCGTGCGGTTTTTGTTGTCGGTCAGGACCTGCACCATGATCGCCGCCCCGCCGGGGCCGTAGCCTTCATAAACGACCTCCTCGTAAGAGACGCCCTCGAGCTCGCCGGTGCCCTTCTTGATCGCCCGCTCGATATTCTCGCCCGGCATGCTGTTCGCCCGCGCCGCCGCCACCGCCGTCCTGAGGCGCGGGTTGGCATTGATGTCGCCGCCGCCCATGCGCGCCGCGACCGTGATCTCCTTGATGAGCTTGGTAAACAGCTTTCCTTTGCGGGCGTCCTTGACGGCCTTCTTGTGCTTGATCGAACTCCACTTCGAGTGACCTGACATGGGACAACTCCTGTCCTTGCGCCTCGGCCGGGAGCCGCTTTTATGCCTCAGCGCGCGGGTTTTTTTACCGGCCGCCTGCGATTTGCGTTCAACTTAACACAAAGCTTCCGCAGGGTAAATGGACGAATCGCCTTCCGCGCCCGAGCCGGTTCGTGTATAATCGGCCTTCATGTTTGACCCGTCCAACACGGAGCGGCCGCCTCACGCCCGCCTTCTTTTTCCTTTTGTCCTCTCGCTTCTGTTGAGCGCCTGTTCCCTCCCGCCGGGCAGGGTGATCTTCCCTCCCACGACCGCGCCGGGTCCTATGCAAACCGGGATTGCGTCATGGTACGGGCCCGGATTCCACGGCCGACAGACCGCAAGCGGCGCGATCTACGATCAGCACGAGTTGACGGCGGCTCATCCCACCTTGCCGCTGGGAACGCGCGTGATGGTAACCAATCTGGAGAACGGAAGATCGGTCGAAGTCGTCATCAACGATCGCGGGCCGTTTCTGAAAGGAAGGATCATCGATCTCTCCTATGCGGCCGCCCGGGCGCTGGGAATGATCGGACCGGGAACCATCCCCGTGCGCCTTGAGGTGCTGAGCCCGGGAGTCAAACAAATCCGCTCCAGCCTGGACTACACGCTCCAGGCCGGCTCGTTCTCCGACCTGGAAAACGCGCGGAGGCTCGCCGGCCAGCTGACCACAACCCAACCCGAACCGCGCGAGGTCTCGATCGTGCCGTTTAAGACCCGCGATACGATCTACTACCGCGTCCAGCTCGGGACTTTTTCCAGCCGAACGCAAGCCGAAGAGGAAGCCCGGACGCTTGCGCGCCGCGGGTTTTCAGTGATCGTCATGGAGAAGTGACCCGCGGGCAGGCCGCCTCAGCTTCCCTCCGCGCAAAAATACCTGTCGCCTTCGCGGCGCACGCGCCCCTCTTCAAGCAGCTTCTCCAGGTGCGCTTCCACCGTAAGCTCGGCCACGCGCCATAAAGCCTGGGGCGTATCGGTGTAAATTTCGGCGACAATTTGCGCGCGCGTTTCGGCTCCCTTTCTCAGAGCCTGGAGCACCTGTTTTTCTCGTTCGAGCCGGTGCGCGATGTACTCGTTGATCTTACCGTAAGGATCGTCGATTTTTGGACCGTGTCCGGGGAGAAGGGAGTTAAGCTTGAGCGGCAAGAGCTTTTTCAGCGACTGCAGGTACTGAACCATGTTGCCGTCCGGCGCCGGGATGACCGTCGTGCCGCGGCCCAGAATATGATCCCCGGTAAAGAGCACGCCGAGGCGGGCTTCATAGAAACAGCAGTGGCCCGATTCATGCCCGGGCGTGTGCACGATCTGAAGCTCGCCGCCGTCGTAAGGAAGGGTCTCGCCGTCGGCGTAGGTGAAGTCCTCGCCGCCCAGGTATCCCGCGCGCGCGCGAAACACGCCGAGCTTGGCGCCGCTCCTTTTCTTGAGAGCGACCGCTCCCCCCATGTGATCGCGATGGATATGAGTGAGGAGAATCTTCTCTATCTTCTTCCCGCCCAGCGCCTCCGCTTCTCGGAGAATACCGTCGATATTTTGCTCCGACGGCAGCGCCACATCGATCACGGTGATCTCGTCCCGGCCTAAAACATACTGGTTGGTCCCCTTGTCGGTCATGGAGCCGGGATTGTCGGCCGTAAAGCAGGCGATACGGTGAGCGATTCGCGCCATGCTATGGAGCTTACCACAGGTAGGACTTTATCGGCCAGTTGTGCTAAGGACTTGATGATTCGCCGCCCTTTTGCGCTTTTAAAACCCTCTGGCAACCGGCGCCATCCAGGAGACAAATCATGAAAGACGATAGCGGCTCCCGTCCCCTCAACGGCATTCGCGTGATCGCTTTCGAGCAGGTCCTGTCGGGCCCTTTCGGCACCGAGATCTTGGCCGACATGGGAGCCGAGGTTATCAAAATCGAGCGGCCGCGAGTCGGCGATCTCATCCGCCACTGGGATACGGCCGTGCGCGGGCTCTCTTCGGGCTATGTCTGGCTCAACCGCAACAAACGAAGCCTCACATTGGACGTCAAAAAAGAAGCCGCGCGCGAGATTCTCTACCGTC
Organism: Candidatus Acidiferrales bacterium; assembly: GCA_035559995.1. Taxonomy (GTDB): domain Bacteria; phylum Desulfobacterota; class Binatia; order UBA9968; family UBA9968; genus DATMAM01. The sequence goes on along the minus strand of DATMAM010000012.1, from coordinate 183,062 downwards.
TTGCAGAAAAATCCGACGTTTTCTTTGAGAACTACGCTCCGGGCGTCGCCGAGCGCCTCGGGATGGGATACGAAAAGCTGAGCGCGCTCAATCCGCGGCTCATTTACTGCTCGATCTCCGGTTACGGCCAGGACGGGCCGTATCGCGACGTCAAGGCCTACGACCTTCTCGTCCAAGGCGAGGGCGGCATCATCGCCACCACAGGTTACCCCGACAGGCCGGCAAAGGCCGGCATCCCGATCGTCGATATCGCCGCGGGCATGTACGCGGCGCTCGGGATCGTGCTCGCGCTCTTTGAGCGCGAGCGCTCGGGCCTGGGCCAGCGAGTCGATATTTCCATGCTCGAGTCGATCGTCTCCTGGCTCGGCTACGGCCCGCACCATTACTGGCATCGCGGCGAAGAAACGCCGCGCACCGGAATGCGCCACCAGTACGTCACGCCCTACGGCCCCTATCTCGCGCGCGACGGCGAATACGTGAACCTCGCGGTGGCGACCGCCCAGGACTGGGAGATATTTTGCCGCCGCGTGATCGAAAGGCCGGAGCTGCTCGAAGACGAGCGCTTCGCGACGGTCGAAGGGCGCCGGCAAAACCGCGCCGCGCTCGAAGAGATCATCGAGCGGATCTTCCTCGAGCGCGACCACCGCGAATGGCTCGAGCGCCTGAAACGAGCGGAGCTGCCGCACGGCGAGATCCGCGGCATCGGCCGGGTGCTCGCGCACCCGCAGATTCTGGCGCGCCGGTTTATTCGCGAAGTGGATTCGCCGGTGGGAAAAGTGCCTGTGGTCGGAAACCCGCTCCGGATGTCGCGCAGCGCCGCGCGCTACGAGCGCATCCCGGAGCTCGGCGAAGACACCGAGCCGATTCTCGTGGAGCTCGGCTATGACCGCGCCGCGATCGAGCGTTTGCGGCGGGACGAAGCGATCTGAATCTCACGCGACTTGAATGTTGAAGAGCGTCGCCGCCGTCTTGCCCAGGATCGCGGCGCGCTCTTCCGCCGAGCGCGCCGCCTCCCGCAGCACCGCCAGCGATTCCAGAATGTTCGCCGCGCTCTTGCATTCGAGGGGAAAATCCGTGCCGAACATGATGCGATCGGCCGACGCCGCGTTGAACGCGGCGTCGAAAGCGGGCCGCCACGCCCCGGTTCCGGCGGTGTCAAAGTAAAGCGCGCGGAACAGCCTCTCGTAGCGCTCCGTTAATCCCAGGCGCCTTTGCTCCGACTGAGTTTTTAAGTAGCCCTTGAGCTCCGGCGGGACTTCGGCGTCCGCGGGCTCGAAAAAGGCCATCATGCGCCCCTTGAGCGACGAAAGCCCGCCGCCGAAGTGCGGCATGACAAAGCGGAGCTCCGGGTACCTCGGCAGCACGCTGCACATGACGCGCACGATCGCCTGCGTGGTCTCAAACGGCCGAAAAACGCAGCGATCGAGATTGTAAAGCGTCCCCGAGCCCGCGGGCCGCGACTGCGGATGGATCACGATCGGCAAGCGCTCTCTCTGGATGCGCTCGTAGAGCGCGTCCATTCTGGGATCGTCAAGCTGCACGTCGAGGTGGCATGCAAGAAGCGCCACGGCACGCAACCCGAGCTCCTCGATTCCGCGCGCCAGCTCGCGCTTTGCCGCCTCGGGCTCGTGGACCGGGAGGTGGATCGCGCCCAGGAAACGGTCGGGGTGGCGGCGCTCGGCCTGAGCGATGCCGTCGTTGAGCGCGCGCGCGACCTCCACGCCCAACACCTGGACCTGGTCCGTAAGGACCGCCTTTCGGACGCCGGCCTCGTCCATGATTCTCAGATGCCGGTCGAGATCTTTGCGGGAGGGGCTGAGCGTCAGGCTGATCTCGTTCGTGACGATACGCGGCCCTCCCGCCTGAGCCGCCAGCCGATCAAACAGGGGCGCCGGCATGTAGTGATGATGCACGTCGATGATCAGTTCTTCCGCCATGATCCGAGAACCTCCGCGGACGTGCGAACGCCAAGGCCTCAACGCCCTCGCTGCGCCAGCACGTCCCTGACAAATTTTCGCACCGGTTCCATGTCCATGAGCTCCGCGCGGTCCATGAGCGGATACTTGCTTTCGTCGCCTGGAGGTCTCAAGTTGCGCTTCGGCACCATATCTTTGGGAATATCGATTCGCATCGAATCGGGCCCGTCCTCGCCGGAGCGAAAGATTTTTTGATACAGGATCTGCCCCTCGCGCGAAAGCAGCCAGTTGATGGCGATTTTGGCGGCGTTTGGATGGGGCGCGCGGTTCATGAGCGCAACGCCGCCCGAGCCGGCGGTGATATAGGCGCCTTCCTTCAACTGATCCGGCCTGAACCAGTCGACCGGAAGGCCCTGTTCTTTCGCCAGGTCCAGATCCATGCGGCTTACCGGACCAAAGATGCTCACGGCGTACTTCCCCGAGGCGATCCAATCGCCCATCTGCCGCGAGTCGCCGCTGATCACGACATCCATTTCCGTCAGAAGTCTTCTGATAAATTCACGACCGAGCGAAGGACTGTGGTAGAAGAACCGCAGCGCATCGCCCGACCCGCCGCTCATCGGATCGAGCGCGACGATCTTGCCTTTCCATTTCGGATTCAGGAGGTCCCAGTACGAGCGCACCTCCTCGGGGTTGAGGAGATTTCTGTTGTACGCGACGACGATGCGGATCTCGCCGTTAAAGATAAAAAGATACTTCTGCTCCGGATCGACGTACTGATGCTTCCCCTGCCACCATTTGGAAGAATCGACGACCTCCGGCAAAAGCAAAACCGGCGCGATCGGGTCGACGGCTTTCCCCTTATAGAGCACGTTGTAGCCTGTCGTCATCCCGTCGAGGTATAGGTCGGCGAGATACTTGTCCGCCCGCCGCTCGGCTATGACCCGCTTGGCCACGTCCGCGCCGCGCCCGAAAAATCCGCTCACCTTGATCGCGGGATATTTTTTGCCGAACTCGCCGAAGAGCTTTTCGTAGTCGGCGCTCCCGTAGATGACGAGCTGGCCTTCCTTTCGCGCCGCGGCCAAGCTTTTTTCCCATTCCTGCCTCCAATCGCCCGCCTGACCCGCGGCGCTTTCGCCGAGCGAAAGAGCGGTGAAGAAAAACACCAGCGCCGACAATCGAATTATCGCCTTGGCTCTCATCTTATTCGCCTTTCAGTCATCGCGGTCGTTTCGACCTCTCAATGGCTAGAGGCCGCATCCTGCCGATAAGGCCACACTCTCTGCAAGCGCAGGATATAGAGTCCCTGATTTTTTTCGCTGATGTAGATGCAGCCGCGCCGGTCGACGATCACGTCTTCAACCTGCACGACGAGCCGGCTCGGCTTGGTGCCGATCCTCTGTTTGGGATCGGGCGGAATAAAGTAGGCGATTTCCTTCGGCGTGCGCGGATCGCGGATGTCGTAAACCCTGAGGCCCGCGTTAAAGTAAGTCAGATACGCGATATCGTCGCGATCCTCCAGACACGATTGGTGATTCGAATGGTGGTGATTGTGCGGGCCAAAGCGCCCGCCCTTTTCGAAGAAGTTTTTCAAACCCGACTCGGGCGGCGGCACCGGCTGCGGAAAGAGCGCAATCAGACGCGGCCGCGTCTCGTCGCCAATGTCGACGATTCCGGCGAGGTTTAGGTTCTCGTCGCCGTTTTCGGCGATCGCCTCGTCGTTGACGAGCGCGAGCTTGCGCCGCGGGAGGGGCAAGAACGTGTGGATTCCCTGGCGGCTGCAGAGCCCCGTAAAGACGAGCTGGCTCACCATGCGCGGTTTTGTTCTCTCTGAGATATCCACGATGATCGCCCCGCCCTCGCCGTAGGGCAAATAGGCGCGGTCTCCCTCAACGTGCGCCGGCCCGTGGCACGAGAGCCTGAGGTCGCTTTTCGCCGCTCCTTCCTCTTGCTCCGGCAGCCAGAAGCGCGACACCTCCCTGGGATCGGCCGGATCGGAGATATCGACGATTTGGTAGATCTTTCTCTCGAATCCCGGCGCTCCCGCCGCCGCATGAACAAACGCGCCGCCGTCGTAAAAGTTCCGATGCGTGCCGGTGCTGTGAGTCCGGTAGTGCCCCAGCCGCTTCGGCCTGATCGGATCGGCGATGTCCCAAATCAAGAACCCCTCCGAAAAGGGCTTTTCCTCCGCTCCGCCCCAGCCCGGCGCGATGCGCTCGAGCGCCGTGATCATTTTCCCGTCCGCCACCTGAACCTGAATGGTCCAAGTGTTTTCCGGCCCCGCAATGAACCCGGCGTGCTCCGGCGCGGTCGGATCGGTCACATCGAGAATCGTCCAGCCGCGGTGCCAAAGATGACCCGTGTACAGATACCAGCGGCCGGCGACCTCTTGCATGGCGAGCTTGAACGCCGGCCGGCCGGCGAGATCGTGATAGCCGAGAAGCTCTATATTGTGGGCAAAATAGTCAGCCATGCGAAAAAGCCTCCAGCGCCCTGCGGCATGCCCGGATTGGCATCATCCATAACACTGTCAGAGCACGGGGACAAACGGGTGCTCTTTTTGGTGAGCCGGGTGGCGCCCCTCGTTCGCCTGGCTTTGACATCGTTGAATGACCCGGGAAAGCTCGAGCGGCGCATGCCCCGAGAGCTGCCCTACCCGCGCGTTCTTTTTGCGCTTTGCCGCGCTCGCGGAAAAACAGCGCCGGGAAAGTTTGTCCTCGGTCAATTTACGCATAAAATAGAGCCGATGGAATTTACGCCCTATCGGCTGCCGCAGAGGATTGGCGGCCTCCGGCAACTCGCTTCCAATCTCTGGTGGACCTGGCACCCGGAGGCGCGCGAGGTTTTTCGCCGGCTCGACTACCCGCTCTGGCGCGTCACCTCGCACAACCCCGCGCGCATGCTTCATGCCGTTTCGCCGCAGCGGCTCAAACAGGCGGCCGAAGACCCGGTTTTCTGCGCGCTTTATGACGCCGCGATCGAGGGCTTGGGGCGCGCGCTCACCTCAAAGCAGTTATGGTGGCAGCAAAACTATCCTCATCTTCCGAACCGCCCGATCGCCTATTTCTCCGCCGAATTTGCCGCGCATCAGTCGCTGCCGATCTATGCGGGAGGCCTCGGCGTTCTCGCCGCCGATCACTGCAAAGAGGCGAGCGATCTCGGCCTCCCGCTCATCGGCGTCGGCTTTATGTATCCTCAAGGTTACTTTCATCAAAGCATGTCCTCCGAAGGTTGGCAGGAGGAGCTCTACGAGCATCTCCATTGGGAGCATGCCCCCGTCGAGCGAGTCACCGTCAAGGACAACGAGCCGTGCGTGCTCTCGATCCCTCTGGGCAACCGCATCGTGCGCGCATCCGCGTGGTGTGTTCGGCTGGGCCGAGTCAAAATTTATCTCCTCGACACCTCCGTCGAGGAGAATGCGCCGGCGGACCGCGAGCTTTCCGCGCGGCTCTATGGCGGCGACCGTCTGACGCGGCTGCAACAGGAGATCATTTTAGGCGTCGGAGGCGTTCGGCTGCTGCGGACCCTGGGGTACCAACCCGCCGTTTGGCACTTGAACGAAGGACATACGGGCTTTGTCGCCGTCGCCAGAATCCAGGAGCTCCTGGATCACGGGGAAGATTTTCCATCGGCGCTCGAAGCGGTAAGAGCCTCGACCGTGTTTACCACGCATACTCCCGTCCCCGCAGGCCACGACGCCTTCCCGTTAGATCTGGTGGAGGCGTGTCTTTTGTCGCAGGGAGAGAGCGCGGCGCGCTTCCGCGACGAGCTCCTTAACCTGGGCCGATACGACGGCGGTTACGGCCCCATGTTCAACATGACGGCCCTGGCCATGCGCAGCGCAAGCCTCGTCAACGCCGTCAGCGAAGCCCATTGCCGGGTTACACGGCAAATGTGGGCGCCGCTGTGGACCGGCGGCCCGCCGCGCGAATCGCCGTTGAGAACCGTCACCAACGGCATCCATGTCCCGACCTGGATCGCGCCGGATATGGCGCGGCTCTTCGAGCGCCACCTGGGCAAGGACTGGCGCGAGCGGCAGGACGACGCGGCTTTTTGGGATGCTGTTTGGGGCATACCGGACGAGGAATTGTGGCTTGTCCGCGAGGCGCTACGGAGCTATCTCATCGCCTTCATTCGCGAGCGCGCCCGCACGCTGTGGACGCAAAAGCAGGTGACCGCCGCCCGAGTCGTCGCCGCCGGCACGCTCCTGGACCCGTCGGCTCTCACGATCGGATTTGCCCGCCGCTTTACCGATTACAAGCGCCCGGAACTGATATTCCACGATCCCGAGAGGCTGGGTCGAATACTGCTCGCTTTTCGCCGCCCGGTCCAGATCGTGTTCGCGGGCAAAGCCCATCCGGCGGACCATCCGGGAAAGCACCACCTCCAGCACATTTACCACCGCGCCATTGACCCGGCGTTTGGCGGTCGAATCGCCTTTGTCGAAGACTACGATCTTCATGTCGCTCATTTCCTGGTGCAGGGCTGCGACGTTTGGCTGAACACGCCGCGCAAACCCTTCGAAGCAAGCGGAACGAGCGGAATGAAGGCGTCGGTCAACGGCGTGCTGCATCTGAGCACCGGCGACGGCTGGTGGGCCGAGGGCTACAACGGCTCGAATGGCTGGCTGATCGACGGCGGCAGCGAGAGCGGCGATCCGCGCGAGGTCGACGCCGCCGACGCGGATGCGCTTTATCGATTGCTGGAAGAGCAGGTCGTGCCGACCTTCTATGATCGCGACGCGGATCGGGTGCCGCGACGCTGGATACAGATGGTCAAAGAGGCGATTCGCACGACGATGCCGCGCTTTAGCACCCGCCGCATGGTCAAACAGTACGCGGAATCGATGTACGTCCCGGTGATCGACCGACACGCGCCGGCGAGATAGAAGCCCAAACGCGGATCAAAGCCGCGCTTCTCAAGAGGCTCGCGCGAGGTCGTTTCGGGTTCTCGGCATGAGTTCCGGACCCGTCACATCGCGTCGGCCGCCCGCTCGTAGCGCGCCCGCCCTCTTTTCTCTTTGAGGATCGGATAGCCGACAATCACGATGGTGAGAAGGATGAGAAAGATCACGCTCGGGAACAATAGCCAGCGGGCGCCGTACGCCGCGGTCGAAATCCAGAGATAGTTCTCCGCGATCTTTCCCAGGATGAGGCCGAGGATCAAAGGCGGCCTCGGCCAGCCGAGGAGAACCATAAAATAGCCCAGGACGCCGAAAATAAGCGTCGCGACCAGGTCGTACAGGCTGTTGTTTGCGGTGAAGGAACCGATGAAAACGAACAGCAACAGAAACGGAATCAGAAGAGAGCCGCGCACGAACGTCAACGCCGCAAGCTGGTTCAAGATCAGAAAACAAACCGCGGCGACGATGAGGTTGCCGATGATCAACACCCAGACCATGGAGAATGTGACGTCGAGGTGTTGCTTCAGCATCTCGGGTCCCGGATTCAATCCGACGATGAGGAGCGCGCCGAGCAAAAGCGCCATCGCCCCGCTCCCGGGAATCCCGAACGCGATCGTTGGAATGAGATCGCCGCCGCGCGTTGCGTTGTTGGCTGCGCCGGGCCCCAGAACTCCTTCGATCGCCCCTTTGCCCGCGCGGTCCTTCAAGCCTTGTACCGCGTGGCCGTACGAGATCCATTGCGCGACGCCGGCGCCCAAGACCGGCAGGACGCCGAAGTAGACGCCGATCATGCTGCAGCGAAACACGAGCCAAAAATGCCGGAACGTGTCGCGAATGCCGTCGAGAACGCCCGTGAGCTTCGTTGGCTTTTCCCCGGCGATGCTCGTCCCTCTCACCGCCAGATCGACAATCTCCGGAATCGCGAAGAGTCCCACGACGACGGGAATGATATCGAGGCGGTCCCAGAGATAAAGCGAACCAAACGTGTAGCGGAGAGCGCCGGTTTGCGGATCGACACCGATCGCCGCCAGCATCAAACCGATCCCTCCGGCCAGCAAGCCCTTGAGCAGAGACGATCCGGCCAGCGTGCCGATAAAGGTCACGCCCATGAGCGCGATGATAAAAAGTTCCGGGGAGCCGAAGAGAAGCACGAGCGGCCGCATAATAGGAATCGATATCAAGAGCGCCACGGCGCCAATGATCGAACCCACGACGGAGCTTGTGATGGCCGCGCCCAAAGCTCTGCCGGCCTCGCCGTTCTTCGACATGGGATATCCGTCGAGGATCAGGGCCGCCGACGAGCCCTCGCCCGGGATGCCAAACAGGATCGACGTGATGTCGCCCGTCGTGCCCGTGACGGCGAGCATGCCGAGAAGGAAGCAAAACGCTTCGATCGGGGTCTTGATCGTGTAAGAAAAGGGGAGCATCAACGCCAGGGTCGAAAGGCCGCCCAACCCGGGAAGCAAACCGACCATAAAACCGACGGCGATGCCGATCAGCAGGTAGCCGAAAGCCGGCCAGGCCAGCACTTTCCAAAACCCCGCTACAAACGCCTCAAGCATCGTCTAACCCCCTGAGTAAATCCGGCCTTTTCAATTCTCGCCCCAGACCCTTGAAGATAGGCTGCACCCCATATCTCATTTCGCGAGGCGCGTCAACAATTCTACCGGCCGAGGATCTTTTTCATTCGCTCGACGATCTCCGGCGGCTGCGAAACGGCTTCTCTCGCCATCTGTTCCAGTTCCTCGCCGCCGACCGGGTCCGGCTCGAGCTTTTTCTTCCTGGCGTCGTCGACAAACGCGGGGTCCTTCATCGTTTTCATGAACGCCTCGCGCAGAATCTTGACCCGCTCATTGGGAATGCCGGGCGGCCCGACCAGCGGCCGGCCCAGGTCGCCGGAGGCGAGTACGGCGACCACAATCCTGCGCGTCGCTTCCGGAGTCCTGTACTGTTCCATCAGCTCGTGGATCGTCGGCACGTCCGGCGCTCTCGGGTCGCGGCTGCGCCCCGTCTGGAGCAGCAGGCGCACCAGATTTGTCTTGCGCCACGTGCCGAACGGCTCGCGCGAAAAAAAGGTCGGGATGCTCAGCGCGCGGCACTGCACCTCGCCGCGCTCGAGCGCGAGGTCCTGCTCGCCGCCGCCCTTGTAGCCGCTCACGAGAGTAAATTTCGCCCCGACCGCCTCTTCAAGAAGTTTCGGCACAAAATGCCCGCTGGTTCCAGTCCCCGTGCTCGAACACTTGGGCGGCTCCTTCGCTTTGCGGACATCCTCGATCGATTTGTAGGGAGTATCCGCGCGCATGTAGAGCAGCCAGGGCGTTTTCTCCGTCGAGCCGATCCAGGTAAATTTCGCCCAGTCGAACTGGGCCTCTTTTTTCCCCGTGACCTGATCGAGATACAACGAAGGGCCGATTGAGCCGAGCGTCAGGCCGTCGGGCTTGGCGACGTTGTAAACATAGTTGGCGGCAATCATGGATCCGGCCCCCGGCATGTTCTGCACGATAATGTTCGGGTTGCCGGGTATATGCTTGACGATATGCGCCGCGACGAGTCGCGTCCAGTTGTCGTAGCCGTCGCCCACGAGATAGCCGACCACGATCGTGATCGTCTTCCCTTGATAGAAGGGCGCTTGACCCCACGCGCACGGGCTCCACAGAAGCAAACCGCAAAAGACGGCGGCAAGTCTTGCCATGACACGCGCCTCCCTTTTTATTTTCCCAAAACTTTTTTCACCCGCGCGAGAACCTCGGGCGGCTGGTCCAGGATGGTCTGCGCAAGCTGCTGCAAGTCTTCTCCGGTGGTGGGATCGACGTCCATGTTGCCTTTTTTTGCTTCATCGAGAAGCGCCGGGTCCTTCATCGCGCTGTTAAAACCCGCGCGCAAAAGCTTCACCATCTCGGGAGGGGTCGCGGGAGGAGCTACGATCGGCCGCCCGAACTGCTCGGTCGCCAAAATGACCGCGGCGACGCGCCTGCCGGATTCCGGGACATTCTCTTTTTCGAAGATCTCGTAAATCGTCGGCGTGTCGGGAGCCTGCGGATGGCGCTGCTTTCCGGTATAGAGCAGCACGCGAACGAAATTCTTTTTTCGCCACGAAAGAAACGGCTCGCGCCCGAAGAACGGAGACGCCGTCATCCCCCGGCACACGACCTCCCCCCTTTCGACGCCGAGGTCGATCTCGGAGCCTCCCTGGTAGCCCAACACGGTCTGGATCTTTAACGGCGGGAGCGTCTCTTCCAAGAGGCGCGCGAGAATGTAATCGGAGCTCGACGTTCCCGTCGAACCGCATTTCGGCGGCTGCTTGGCATGGCGAACATCGCCGATCGACTTGTACGGCGCGTCTTCGCGCATATAGAGCAGAATGGGCTCCTGCACCGGCGATCCGACCCAGACAAACTTGCGCACGTCGAATTTGACCTCTTGGCGGCCGACAAGCTGATCGAGATAGATTCCGGGAGCGGGCATACCGAGGGTTAGTCCGTCGGGCTTGGCGACTGAATAGACGTAGTTGGCGGCGACCAGGGAGCCGGCGCCCGGCATGTTCTGCACGACGAACTCGGGGCTGCCCGGGATGTGCTTCGGCCAGTGGCGCGCGAGCAGCCGCGCCCACCGATCAAAGAAACCGCCCGGGGTAAATCCCACAACAACAGTTATGGTCTTGCCCTGGTAAACGGGACTTTGCGCGCTTACAGGCGCAGACAATCCCACCACAACGACAAGAGCAAAAAATAACCTTTTCATCGGACCCCCTCGCCGTCAGGCGCGGCGCGATCGCGCCAGCCACGGCCCGTCATTAGTTTGCCAACAATTTTCGCGCCCGCTCGATGACCTCCGGCGGTTGCTGCATGACGTCTTTCGCGATCGCCTCCAATTCCTCACCGCTTGTCGGATCGATGTCCCAGTCCCTTTTTTTCGCCGCCGCCAGTAGCTCCGGATCATTTAACGCTTTCGAAAAAGCCTCGCGCAAGAGTTTAAGCCGCTCCGCGGAAACAGCCGGAGGCGCGATAAACGGCCGGCCGAAATCGCCCGACGAGAGCAACACTTTCGCCACGCGCCTGGTCGCCTCCGGCGTCTTGTGAGCCTCCATCAACTCATAGAAAGTTGGCACGTCGGGTAGCTTGGAAAAACGCCGGGCGCCGCTCTGCACCAGAGCGCGCACAAAGCCTGTCTTGATCCACGTGCGCGTGGGCTCGCGACCCACGTAGGCCGATACCGTCCCCGCGCGGCAATGAAGCTCGCCTTTTTCCATCGCCAGGTTCATGTCCCCGCCGCCGCCGTAACCCACCACCATCTGCACCTTTATCCCGAGCGCCTCTTCCACGAGCTTCGGCAAAAAATACGCAAGGCCGGATCGCCCCGTGGCACCGCAGCGAGGCGGCTCCGCGGCGCGGCGCATCTCCTCCAGAGTTTTGGCGGGAAAATCCGTGCGGATAAACAACACCTGATCGACACGCTCGGGGGAGCCGACAAACGAGAACTTCGGCCAGTCGAATTTGACTTCTTTAGCACCCAGGAGCTGATCGATGTAAATGCCGGGATTCACCAGACCGAGCGTCAAGCCATCGGGTTTGGCGACGTTGTAAATATGGTTTGCGGCAATTACGGTTCCGGCACCGGGCATGTTCTGCACCACGATATCGGGACTCCCGGGAATGTGTTTCCCGAGATGCGGCGCGACAAAACGCGCCCAGTCGTCCATCGCGCCGCCCGCCGAGGTGCCGACCAAGAGTCTGACCGTCTTGCCCTTGAAGAATTCGTGGGTGCTTGCGTGTGCGTAACAGAGAGGAAGAAAGGTCAAGCCGGACAGCAGAACCACGCGAAAAATGACGCGCCCCATAACCGATGTCCTTTCTGGCGCTCGAGCGCGACAAACGTCGCCGTGGCCGCGGGAGGCACCGCTTCACTTGGCCAGTAACTTCTTCAGCCACTCGACGACCTCGGGAGGTTGCTCGACAACTTCCCTGGCGAGCGCCTGCAGGTCTTCGCCGCTTACAGGCTTCAGTTCCCAGCCTCTTTTTTTCGCCTCCTCCACAAAATCCGGATCGCGCAGCGTTTTCGCGTAAGCGTCGCGCAGAATCTTCACGCGCTCCGCGGGAACGCCCGGGGTGGAAACGATCGGCCACGAGCCGAACCCGCCCGCGCCCAGGTAAACCGTCGCCTGCCGGCGCTTGACCTCGGGCGTTTTGTGTCGCTCCATCAGCTCGAAAATCGTCGGCACATCGGCGATCTTCGGGTTGCGCTGGCGCGCCGTCTGGATCATGACGCGGACGAAGCCTTTTTTGTACCACGTGAGAAAAGGCTCGCGGCTGAAGAAAGCCGCAATCGTGATGGCCCGGCATTGCACCTCGCCGCGCTCGAGCGCGAGGTCCTGCTCGCCGCCTCCCGGATAGCCGGTGATGACGTTGAACTTGAGCCCGAGCGTCTCCTCCAACAACTTCGGCACGTCGTGGCCGCTCGTGCCGACCCCGGTCGCCGAACATTTCGGCGGTTCTTTGGCGTTGCGAACATCATCGAGCGTCTTGTACGGAGCGTCGGCGCGCATGAACAATAAGTGACCATTGCTCTCCGGCGATCCTATCCAGGTGAACTTGGCCCAATCGAACTGCACCTCCTTGCGGCCGGTGAGCTGCGCGTAGTAAAGCCCCGGCGCGATCGAGCCCAAGGTGAGCCCGTCGGGCTTGGTCAAGTTGTAGATGTGGTTGGCCGCGATCATCGAGCCGGCGCCGGGCATGTTCTGAACGACAAAATCCGGATTTCCGGGAATGTGCTTCCCCATGTGCCGCGTGTAAGCCCGCGCAATCTGATCGTGGCTGTCTCCGGCGAGATAGCCCACGATAACCCGAATTGTCTTTCCCTGGTAGAACGGCTGCGCGTGGGCAAAAGCCGCCCCCAAGCTCACGATGGCGAAAACCGCTGCGATCAAGATCCTCGTCATCCCAAATCTGCTGGGGCTACGCCGATTGCACTTCGCTCCGGTCGTGAGCTTCACGAACACGAACCACGATCACGAACACGCCCCTACTTTCCCAACATCTTCGCCATTCGCTGGACGGTATCGGGCGGTGTCGCGATCACTTCCTTCGCCAAAGCTTCCAATTCCGCGGCGCCGGTGGGATCAATCTCGAGCCTTCGTTTCTCCGCTTCCGCCAGCAGCGCTGGGTCTTTAACCGCCCTGTCAAACGCGTCGCGCAAAATCTTGACTCTGTCGGCCGGAACTCCCGGAGGAAAAACCAGCGGTCTGCCGAAGTCACCGGCGGCCAGGATGACCTTCGCCAGACGGCGTCCGGCTTCGGGAGTTTTGTACTTGTCCATATACTCGTAAATCGTCGGAGTGTCTTTTAACCGCTCATCGCGCTTCACGCCAGTTTGCACCACGACGCGCACGAAATTGTTTTTCCGCCAGGTGATGAAAGGCTCGCGCGCGAAAAAGGCGGTGATGGTAAATGCGCGGCACACCACTTCTCCCCGCTCAACCGCCAGATCGATGTCCTGTCCCGCCTGGTAACCGAGGACGATCTCAAACTTCGTGCCGATCGTTTCCTCCAGCAGCTTGGGTACGTAATAAGCCGTCGATGTCGTGCCGGTCGCGCCGCATTTGGGAGGCGTGGAAGCGGCACGCACATCGTCGAGCGATTTGTACGGCGCATCGGCCCGCATATACATCAGGTGATTCGATCTGACGGTGCTCCCGATCCACAAAAACTTTGACCAGTCGAATTTGACTTCACTCCTCTTTAACAACTGATCGAAGTAGAGGGCGGGAAAAATCGCGCCGATCGTCAGGCCGTCGGGCTTCGCGACGTTGTAGACCTGATTTGCCGCGATCAGCGACGCCGCTCCCGGTACGTTTTGCGCCACGAAATTCGGATTGCCGGGAATGTATTTCGACAAATATTCTCCCATGAGTCGGGCGTAGAGGTCGTAAACGTCGCCGGCTTTCGTGCCGACGATGACCGTGATCGTCTTTCCTTGATAAAACGGAGCCTGCCCGTACGCGCTGCCGCTCACCATGCACGCCAGGAAAAACGCGAGAAGGGACTTTTTCATAGATTCCTCCTTGAGATCGCGGCTATCTTTCGCCGATCAGAAACTCGCACAGAGGCCGAATGTCGCCCAACGTTTCAAATCGCTTGACGGACTCGATGACCTGCCCGATCGCCGGCTCCTCGAGCGCGCGGCGCGCGCACTCGACGAACTTCGCCGTAAGCTCCTGTTCCGAAAGAGGCGATTCGGCGCTGCCTTTGGGATGAACGACGTGCCGCGAGAAGCTCGCGCCGTTCTTGAGGCGGATCGTGACTTTAGCCGGCCTGCTCCCGTCGCCGCCGAAATCCATGGCCGGATCGCGCGCCATGCTGACCTTTTCCGCCAGCTCCAGTACTTTTCGGTCGCGCACGGCGGCGTCCGTGAAGGCCTCCAGGCCGACACGGCCGTCGATGAGAGCGCGCGCCAAGATATAGCCCATGCTGAACTTCCCCTGTAGTCCGGTCTCGGGAACTTTGAACGCAATGCGCTTGTACGTATGTTCGGGCACGAGAACCTCGATCGACTCCACGGCGCTCCCGGTAATGCCGTGCCGCGCGCGCATGTCGAGCACCGCGTCAATTGCGGTGTGCGTGAGCCCGCCGCACGGGTAAGGCTTGATCTTGATTCCCGGATGAACCAGGGCGTACTTAAAGCCCAGCTCTCCGAGCGGGCCGTCCTCTTGCGGCTCAACCGCATAGAAGGTGTCGAAGAAGCCGCCTTTGGCCTCCAGCGCGCGCGCGTTCGCCGTATACCCGACTTGAGCAAGCTCTGCGGCGAGAACGCCGTTTCGCGCCGCAAGCCCGACGTGAAGCGGCTTCGTCATGGTCCCGAAATTGGCCGGCACCCCGCTTGCCATGGAAGAGGCCATGCCAAGAGCCAAGGCGATCTTGCGCGCGTCGAGCCCGAGGAGCTTGGCGCACGCGGCGGTGGCGCCGATAGAGCCCAGGGTTCCCGGAGCGTGCCAATCCTGAGTTGACTCTCTGAGCGCCAGCGCGAGCTTGCCGGTGACCTCGAAACCGCAAACGTACGCTTCGAGCGCCGCGGCGCCGCTTGCCCCCAACGCATCTCCCAGCGACATCACGGCCGGAATAATGGGCGCCGTCGGCTGCCCCATCAGCGCGAAGCTGTGATCGTAGTCGAGCGCATGAGCGGCCGTGCCGTTTGCGAACGCGGCGTGAAGGGCCGACGACTTGAATCCCTGCCCGAGCACGGCGGCTTGCTCGGCGCCGCTCTCCAGGCGTGCGATCGCGCCGCAGATCTTGGCCGAGTCTTCTTTGCTGCCTGCGAGCGCCACCCCCAGGCAGTCGAGGAAGGCGGTTTTCGCCACCGCCAAGGCCTCTCGTGGAACTGTGTCGCAGCGTGTCGCTACGACGAACTCGGCGATCCTCTCCGTTACGGCCATAGGCTTGGGTCAGGTGCACGCCTTTCGATCACGATGGCTTTCCGCGCGCCGGCGGCTCGCGCCGCGCCGGGGCTACTGGACGAAGAGCTTTTTGATTTGCGCGATCACCTCCGGCGGCTGTTCCATGACTTCCTTTGCCGCCGCCTGAAGCTCCTCGCCCCGGCTCGGATTGACTTCAATCCTCAGCTTTTTCGCCTCGGCAATAAGCTCGGGGTCTTTCACCGCTTGCTCGTACGCGGCGCGGAGAATCTTGACGTGCTCGGCGGAAACTCCCGGAGGCGCAAGCAACGCGCGCGCCCATTCCCCGCCCAGCAGCATCGCTTCGGCAACGCGCTGGCTCGTAGGCGGAGTCTTGTATTCCTTCATCAGCTCGTAAACGGTCGGCGCATTCGGGATGCGCTCGTTTCGCTTGCGCCCCCCCTGGGCAAGAAAGCGAACGAAATCTTTTTTCGCCCAAGTCAGAAATGGCTCGCGCGAGAAATAGGTCGAGATCGTCAGCCCCATGCACTGCACCTCGCCCCGCTCGAAAGCGATCGCGATCTCGCTGCTTCCCGGGTAACCGATGACGTGGTTCACCTTCGCGCCGATCGTCTCTTCCAGAATCTTGGACATGACGTAATCGGAGCTTCCCACCCCAGTCGAGCCGCACCGCGGTGGCTCTTTTGCCTTGATAACGTCGCGGATTGTCTGGAAGGTCGAATCCGCGCGCGCAAATATCAACATGTCGTCTTTTTCCAGCGAGCCGATCCAGTAAAAGGCCCGTAAATCGAACTGCACTTCTTTCTGGCCAGAAAGCTGGCTTAAGTAGAGATTGTTGTGCGGGGCGAGCAGCGTGAGCGCGTCCGACTTGGCAACGTTATAGACATAGTTCGCGGCGGTCACGGATCCCGCCCCCGGCATATTTTGGACAATGACCTCGGGCTTCCCCGGAATGTATTTCCCGATATGCCTCGCCACCAGCCGCGCCGCCCGGTCATAGCCCCCGCCCGTGCTGAGGCCAACGACAATGCGAATCGTCTTCCCCTTGTAGTAGTCCGTTTGCGCCTGTGTCTCTCCCAACGAGATCAACAGGAAGAGAAAACTTGTGAAAATCACTGGGAGAACGACTCTTCGAAGCATAGCAACCCTCCGTGTCTGAAACTTTGCTCTTTGCCAGAACTGTGGCATGGCCGAAAGCCCTGGTCCAAAAGACCGTGCTTGCAGGCTTTGCTGTGCCGCTAACGTTAGACGACTAAACCGACGGGTCCTTTCCGAAAAGCTAGAAAAACGAGAGCGGTTCTGCAACGTCCTCACCAATTTCAGTTCAAGCCCAACCATACCAACACCTGACCGTCCGGAAAGGGCAATTTCAAAAGATGAGTGAACAGAGCCCAAAACATAAGCCAGGCACCTCCGGTCAAAGCGATCGAAAGCGGCCAGCTCTCGCGGGCCTGGACTTTAAGGTAGAGAAAAACAAAGAGGGGCACCATGTAGGCGAAGCCGATGAGCCAAATTCCGACAAAGAATCCGAATATCCACCCAAAGATATTGAAAGTTCTTCGCCGGGCCGTCTCCAAGTCCACCCCTTTGCTGAACTGAAAGTCAACCGGGGTATTGCCCGTTTCCTGAGACTGGCGCTTCTCGTACTTGCCCGTCAGCTCGCGCACGATGTACAGCGCCGCTAAGAAGATCATCGGAATTCCAATGGTCCAGGGATAAAGGCGCGCTTGCAGCCGCCAGTCTTTCGCCAGGTAGACAAACACGATAAAGAAAACGAGTACGACGAGCGTAAAAAGTACTTGTGCCTTGACTTTCATAACCATCCTCAGGGCAGCTTCACGCGTGATTTTCTTGGCGCGCTTCTCCGGGTGCACGCTACTGGCTCAAAACCCAGCCACGGACTATATCGTTATACCGCTCGCTGTCAAGGCGCAGCGGCAACTGCACCCTTGAGGAATGAACGCCTCTAGCATGCCTTGACAGGCTCCTTCGCCCTCTTCTACTCTCTTGAGGGATAGTCATGATCTCAACTGAACTGGAGAGGAGAAAGCCATGAAGAGACTTATTAAGACATTAGTTTTTTTCAGTCTCGCGACGATTTTCGGGCTGGCCGGGGCGGCCCGAGTTGCCGGCGCGCAGGCCGTGGACATCGAGGCCGCGAAAAAAGAGGGGAGAGTTGTCGTTTACGGCACGGTTCCACCGCAAGCGATGGACGACCTGCATAAAGGATTTGAGAGAAAATACGGCATCCGGGTGGAGTACTGGCGCGCCTCGTCGACCAAAGTCGCCGACCGCGCCTTGGGCGAGCATCGGGCGGGCCGCGTCGGGTTCGATGTCGTGGAGGGAAATCGCGGCGTGCAGCTCATTATGAGGGACGAAGGCCTCTTCACAAAGTACATTCCACCTTCCTCGGAAAAGTTTCCGGCTCAATTCAAGGAAAAGGACGCCCTGCTCACGCCCTGGCGGGTTCTTCCGATCAGCATTCTCTACAATACCGAGCTGGTGAAGCCGGCGGACGTTCCCAAGACGCTCGATGACCTGCTCAACCCCAAATGGACGGGAAAGATCGTCATGCCCGACCCCGCGCAGCATACCACCACGGCTCAGTTTCTGTGGAATCTGCAGAAACTAAAGGGAGATAAGTGGATGGACTACGTCAAGGCGCTAGCCAAGCAGAAGCCCCACTTAGTGGAGTCACTGGCGCCGGTCACCAACGCGATCATCAAGGGAGAAGGCCACGTCGGCATCACCTACATCAAGTATGTGCAACAATACAAAGGCCCGATCCATTACGTCTATATGGACAAGTATCTGACCGATCCAAACTATTTTGGTCTGAGCGCCAAAGCGTCGCATCCCAACGCCGGCAAGCTGTACATCGAGTACGCTTGCTCGGCCGAAGGCCAGAAAGCCATCGCGGGAGACGGCGAGTTTGTGCTGTATCCCGGCGTCTACCCCGCCATTAAGGATGCGGAGAAGGTGGCTCCAAACATGCTTTTTATGGACAACCCGAGCGCCGAAGAGTTTAAGAAACTGCGCAACGAGTTCCGGCAGATCTTCTTCGGTAAGTAGGTGGCTCTTGAGTCGAAGGGTTACCGGGCTGGCCCACGTTTTCGTGTGAGCCGGCCCTGTTCTTTTTCAGACCGGGCGAAGACGCATGAACGGGACCGTGGTGCTCACCCGACTCCGCGACTGGCCGCGAAAGGCCATTCCGCGCGAGCCCCAGTCGATCGTCGTGCTAAGTTTGGCCGTGGTGATCGGATATCTGAGCCTCTCGCCCACCGTGATGTTGTTTTACGGGAGCTTCTTGAGCAAACCCCTCGGAACCGCGGGCCCTATGACGCTCGCCAACTACCGCAACGCGTACTCCGATCCGTTAACGTACTCGGTGCTGATGAATTCCTTTATCTTCGCCTCGGGCGCCGCGGTGCTCGCGACCATCCTGGCTTCGACCCTGGCTTGGATCACCGTGCGCACCAACGCGCCCCTTCGCAGGCTTTTTGAGCTCACGGCGATTGTTCCAAATATCTTTCCGCCCGTAATGCTCGCGGTCTCATGGACGATCCTGCTCAGCCCGCGCACCGGAGTGCTGAACCTCTTCCTGATGCAGTTCCTTGGACTCGATCAGGCTCCCTTCAACATCTATTCTCTCCCCGGGATGGTTTTCGTCGAGGCGCTGATCACAACGCCGCTGGCGTTCCTGATCATCTCGGCCAGCCTGTACTCGATGGATCCCTCATTGGAAGAATCGGCTCAAGTTGCCGGCTCGGGACACATCGAGGTGGCCCGGCGTATCACGTTCCCGATCATCAGGCCGGCGATTCTAGCCGCCACCACGCTCAATTTCGTGCGCGCGATCGAAAGCTTCGACACCCCCGCGATAATCGCTCTGCCCGCGCGGATTGAGGTCTTTACGACCAAAATCTACCGGGAGACGCTCGGCGCGTTTCCGCCCAACCACAACTTGGCGGCGACCTACGCCGTCTCGCTCCTGGCGATCACGATGATTTTCGTTTATCTTTACCGCCGCCTTACGGCTCGCTCGGAACGCTATGTAACCGTGACAGGCCGGGGTTACCGCCCCACGATTATCGACCTCGGGAAATGGCGCTATCCCGCCGCTCTGCTCGCCGCTCTGATCCTGCTGTTGATCGTCGTTCTTCCATTTGTTGCCCTGCTTTACACTTCGCTGGTCAGCTACGTCCACGTGCCGGGGGCAAAAACGTTGGGCCTGTTGACGCTCGACCACTACCAGTCGAATTTGTCGGACGCGCGCACCTACCGCGCGCTCCAGAACAGCCTCTTTTTGGCCATAACGGGAGCGACACTCTGCATGATTCTCGCCGCCCTCACCTCGTACGTTACCGCAAGGACCAAAGCTGCCGGACGGGGCGCGATCGAGGCGCTGACGTTTATTCCCTGGGCGTTTCCGGGAACGGCCCTCGCGTTGGGATTGCTATGGACCTACGTCTATATTCCCCTGCCGATCTACGGAACGATATGGATTCTCATGATCGGCTACATTACCCGTTTTTTGCCGTACGGGCTCCGGTCGATGACCAGCACAATTGTCCAGATCCACAATGATCTCGAGGACGCATCCAAAACTTCCGGAGCGGGCTTTCTCGCTACCTTCCGCCGCATTCTTCTTCCGCTATTGCGGCCGGGATTTGTCGCGGGCTGGATCATTCTCGCGACCATTTACCTCCGGGAGTTCAGCACCTCGGTGTTTCTTTATTCGCCCGGGGCAGAGCCGATCGGCCCGTTGCTTTACAACTTTTACGTCGATGGGAACTACGGCCCGATGTGCTCGCTTGCGATCATCGTGAGCGTCATCTCGACGATGCTGATCGTCATGGCGCGCAGGTTGGGCAAGATCGGCATGCACTACGAGGGCGGGTAGGGATTTTGGATTTTGGATTTTGGATTTTGGATTGGAGATTTGAGATTCTTGGATGATGGAAGCGGATGCCGCCAAGAGATTCATCGAAGAGAATTTGGCCTACGAGGAAACTGAAGCGCTGCTCGTCAAGCTGGTTCAGTTTCCCAGCCCGCAAACCGATCTGCTTGAGGCCGAGCCGAAAGTTTTGGCGCTGATTCGAGATGTCGTCCGGCCGGAGCTCGAACGCGCCGGGCTCGCTCCCCGCATCGATCCGATGGGCAATCTTGTCGCTTCCATCACTAGTGCCCGAAGCGCCCCATCTTTGTTGCTCGTCGGCTACGCCATGACCGCGGCTCCGAGCACGATGAAAAATCCCTACTCCGGAGCGCTTGTCGACGGAACGCCGTACGGCATCGAGGGCGAATGCGTGTGGGGAAGAGGCGCCTGCGAACAAAAGGGGAGCCTGGCGGCGATGATCGCCGCGATGAAGCTTGCGGCTCGTTTCGCCGACCGCTTACCGGCCGAGTTGTTTTTCGTTACGAGCACTGCGGGCGAGACCGGCAGGCACGACTCGCTCGCCTACGTCCTCGACCATGACGAGGTTCGCGCGGACTGGGCCGTCGTCGACGGGCCGCCCGAAATCCAGCTGGGCAACAAGGGTCGAATCGACATCGTGGTCAGCGTCCGCGGCAAGCAGGCTCACAGCAGCAGGCCTTGGGAGGGGATCAACGCGATCGAAGGAGCGATGAGCGCGCTGGAGAAACTCCGGCCGTTGATGCCTTACCCTTCCGCCCGGGAGCACCCCGAGCTTGGCCGCGTTACCTTGACGGCTAATTCGATCGAGAGTTTTCCCAAAGCCACGCACACGATTCAGAGCGAATGTAGGATCGTCTTCGATCGCCGGCTGCTTCCAGGCGATGATCACGAGGAAGCTATCGGCCAAATCATCGAACAGCTTGGCGATCTCGCCCCATTTGAGGTCACTGTCGAACGCGGCGATTTGATGTACCCGAGCGAGGTGGCCCGAGATGCTCCCGTGGCGCGATCGCTCGCCCGCGCCATCCGCGCGATGCTCGGGCGCGAGCCAAAGTTTTGCTACTCGACCGCGGCGAACGACACCGGGCTTCTCAACGTCAGGGGCATTCAAGCGGTCAATTACGGCGCGCGCGACGTTCGCTTTCAACACACCGATCGCGACGTCGTCTCCGTTCGAAGCGTCTACGAAGCGGCGAAAGTGCTCGCGTTCCTGGCGCTCTGTCGATAGCGCTCGTCTCGCGCCTGAGTCCGCGGTTGACTTTGGCGGCGATGTGCCGTAGGGGTTGCCCAGAACCGCGGAGGAGCCCATGAGCATGAAAACTTTCCTGCAGCGCCCAATTCTTGCAACGATCGCCGTCATCCTTGCCAACGTACCCGCTCGAGCCGCCGCTCCCATAAAGTCCAATTTCGCGTTCAGCGTCACGGGTGAAAGCATGATCGCGGTATGGGCCGCCAAGCAGCAAAACCTTTTTCACAAGTACGGCCTCGACACGCAGCTCATCCTCATGCCCCGCTCCCCGCTGAGCATTGCTGCGCTCACCGCGGGCGAGATCGACATGGCGATCACCGGGGCGGGGCATCTTCTCAACGCCGCCACAAGCGGCGCCGAAGTCGTCGGCGTCGCCAATTTGACCCAAAAGCTCGACTACACCTTGAATGCCAGGCCTGAAATCACGAAGGCCGAAGATCTCAAAGGAAAGCGCATCGCGATCAGCGGGCCGGGCGCGACCTCGCACATCGTGTGTCTGTTGGCCTTGCAAAACTTGGGGATCGATCCCAACCAGGCCAAGATCAACATGCTCACGATCCCCGGGACCGAAACCAACCGTCGCCTGGCGATGGAATCGGGGAGCGTCGACGCGACCACCCTCCGCGGCGCCATGGGCGAGGTCTACGCCAGGAAGGGCTATCCGATTCTTTTCGACTTCAAAGGCTCCGGCCTCACCATGCCGCAGACGATGGTCCTGACCACCCGCCGCACGGCCGCGCTCAAGCCTCAGCTCGTGGAAAGCTATCTCAAGGCGATCATCGAGGGCATCGCCTTTGTCATGGAACCCGCTAACAAAGAGATCGTGGTGCGCCTGCTCGCGAGCAATCTTCGGCTGAGCAAACCGGAGGATTTGGAAGAGGCTTACCGATCGGTCGCCCAGGCGTACGAGCACGTCCCTTACCCCAACCTCGACGCCATGAAGAGGCTTCACGGCATTCTCGCCACGATTAACCCGAAGTTGGCCGGCGTGCGCGTGGAAACGGCGGTCGATAACAGCTTTGTGAAAAAGCTCGAAGCCTCAGGGTTCGTTCAGGCGGTCTACAAGAAGCGCTAGCGGCGGGTCCTACAGCCCGTAGAGCGCGCGCGCATTGTCGCTCAAGATCTTGCGCTTTACGGCGGGCGGCAGATCGGTTCTCGATCTGAATACCTTGATGGCGTCGATGTCGCTTGACGTATCGGTGTGCCCGTAATCCGTCCCTATCACCAGGCAATCCTCGCCCGCTTGTTCCACGATATAAGACAAGTCATCGGAGTTCTCGCAGGTGACGAACATGCGGTACTGTTCCGTGAAGCGGTCCGGCCACGGCCGCCCGATGGTCTTGAACCGATTCTTGGCTTCGTGCAGCACCCACGGCAGCCACTGAGCGCTCGCTTCGATGAAGCCCCACCTGAGTTTGGGAAAAAGCTGCGGGATCTCGCTGAGAAGGATGTCGTTAAAGGCCGCGACCGTGGGAATCCTGAACCGGTGCAATCCCGTCGCCGTTCTCACGGGGTGCGTGTAGAGATCCGTGAGCCAGGGATTGCCGTTCGCGATATGGATCGCAATCGCCATGTCGAGCCGGCTCGCCTCGTCGTAGATCGGGTAAAAGTAGGGATCGCAGAGCAGGCGATGGCCTTCGACCGGCCGCATGAGCACCGCGCACGCGCCGTTCTCTTTGCCGAAGCGGATTTGCTCCAACGCGTCCGGCATGCTTAACGTCGGCGCCATGCACGACCAGCGGAGCCTCCCCTTTCCCTGACGCCAGATGTCCGCCAGCCACCGGTTCCAGCTTTTATAGAGCGCCACCTCGACCGCGGCGTGATCGGTTACGGATTCGATAAAAATCGTATTGTGCAGCACCTGGACGTCCACTCCGGTTTCGTCCATGTACTCCAAGCGCAGGTCCACGTTTCCGAGCTCCCGGCTCTCCTCCACCTCGGCGAACTTCCGCCCGACGCGTCTGGAGAGATTCTCGAGCTCGGTCCTCGAGAAGGCCGGAAAGCGCAAACCTCTCACCTTGCCGTCGATGAGCCAAAACTGCAGTTTGGTCCCGTTCTCTTCAGGAGCCTGGAGGGGCACGGGACGATACCGCCGCTCGGACGCGTCCATGTACTCCCAGGTGCGGGCGGACTCCACAACGTGCGCGTCGGCGTCGATCACCAAATCCTTCTCTGCACTGTTCGCAGCCATTGCTGATCCCTCCTTTGCCGGGAACTTAGCACCCCGAAAATAAAAAACGAACTCATGCAAACGAAAGCACGGCGCCGTGAGTGAGCGCGGGGTCCAATGGCCCGGATCGACCCGCGCTCTTTAAGACGGCCGCATACGGCGCCGGTCCCCGCTTTTCGAGCGCTCTGGCGATGGGGCTCTCTGGGGATTCCGGCGCGAGAAATTCAAACGCGTGCCGGCGCACCTTGAACGCGACGCCGGCCGCGCCGAGCTCGGGACGCCGAACCGGCTCGCCGTGGCGCCGCACGAGACTTCGATACCAGTCGCGCACCACGATCGGGTCCGTCACGGCGATTGTGAGACCGGCAATTCCGGTCGCGCCGTTGGCATGGTCGACTTGGCGCGGCACTCGCTCTTCTCTGGGCGTTTCGTCTTGAATCAGAAACGGCGCGACGCCGCGATCCCCTTCCTGCGGTATCGCCAATCTCCACTTGAGCTCGTAACCGTCCGGCCTTGTTCGGGACCACGGCTGCGGGTCGTGCATGCGAATGCCGGCGCTCCGCATGGTCTCCAAGTCGTCCAGCAAATCGCTCGTTTGCATGCAAAAGTCGACCAGGCCTTCGCCGATTTGCAACGGCTTCCACCAGCGATGGTTAGGGTTCTCGCGGTAAAACGAAATCAGCTCGATGTACGAGCCGTCGGCGAGCGCGATCAGCGCGTTATGCGTGCCGACCGGATGTCGCCCGCCGGGCACGACGGTAAACCCCAGCCGCTCGTAGTCGCGCGCGGCCGCGTCGAGATCCCTCACGGCGATAACGATGTGATCGATGCCGAGGAGCATGAACGCTGCCGGAGCGTACCGGGCTTGTCGCCGCCCCGCCGGTACGCCGCGATTCGGCTCTCAGCCGAACGCCGGCGCAACCTCCTCCAAAAAGCGCCTGAGCTGTCCTTCCTGATCCCACGACGCCATGCGCAACGCGATATGTTCGACGCCGGCGTCGAAGTACGCTTTTAAATCCTCGATGCAGCGCCGGGCTGGCCCGGCGGTGGTGAAACCTTCGACAAAAGCTGGGCTGAAGTTAAAGGTATAGTACCTGTCCAGAAACGCCTTGCTCTCCGCGAGCGCGGCGCCGCGGTCTTCGTTGATGTTGATGTTGTAGTAGAGCGCGGCGCCGAGACGGGTCGGGTCGCGCCCCTCCTCGCGCGCCATCGCCGTGATGCGCCGCCACTGCTGGGCAAATTGCTCGGGCGTAACCTTGTTCGTCATCCACCCGTCCGCATAGCGCGCGACGCGCCGGAAGCTTCTTTCAACGACCTTCTCCGGCGCGCTGGCCCCGTCCTTCCACGTGAGACCGGTCGGGTTGCTCGCGATCCAGATCGGGCACGGCTGCTGGAGCGGCCGGGGCTCGAGCGTGACGCCGGCAAACCGGTAGAACCGCCCTTGGTGCGAAGCTCCCCTTTCGCTGAAGAGCTTGCGCAGGATCGTGATCCCCTCTTCGAGCCGGGCGGCGCGCTCCTTGGCCTGAACGCCCATCACCGCATGCTCCAGCGCCTGCGCGGCGCTCTGCTCGTTCGGACCGCCGAGGCACACCACGAGCCAGGCCCGGCCATTGGAGATCACGTCCAGGCTCGCCCATTGCTGGGCAAAAAGCACCGGATGGCGGTGAACGAAAGTCGCAAGACAGCCGACGCCGAGTCTGACTTTTGCCGTGACCGCCGCCAGCGCGGAAAGCAAAGCGACGGATTCGAGGCGCGGCTTGGCCAGCAGGCTATCGCCCACCCACACCGCGCCGAACTTGCCGGACTCCTCGGCCCTGCGGGCCATTCGCAGCAGCTCCGGAACCGTCACCGCGCCGATGATCACGCCGCGATTCGCCAGGGTCAGCCCAAAAGACGCCACAACGCGCTCCTCTCGGACCCGCTTTCTCGTCTCACTTTGTCTCGCCTATTCATAACACAAACATGCCTCTTGTGGTAAAGAGATTGCGGCGCAAACGAAAAATCCCATGATCGTGATGACGGCGCCGGACAAGGCCGTCGTCTGCGGGTCGGAGTGCGGCCGCGTTGACACGGTTTCGGGCAGCGACTAATGTTTGGTCGATGTCGTCGTTTCGCGACTTTTTGGAAGCGCTGCGCGAGAAGGACGAGTTGCTGGAAGTGGTCCGGCCGACCGACTTGCGCGACGTGGCCGCCCTCGTGCCGCAAGCCGACAAGGCGCTTCTCTTTAGGAACGTCAAGGGCTACTCGACCCCCGTCGCTTCCGGGTTACTCCAATCGCGGGCGCGGATCGCGATCGCCCTCGGCACGCCGTACGAGAAGATTGCCGCCAGGCTGCGCGCGGCGATGGACCACCCGCTCGCTCCCGCGGTCGGCAAAGACGCGCCGGTGAAAGAGGTCATTGCGACCGGCGCAGAGGTCGACCTGTACGATCTTCCGGTGCCGATCTTTTCGATCCTGGACGGCGGCCCCATGATCACCGGCGCCGTCGTCATCGCCGACGATCCCGAGTACGGCATGAACGCCGGTATGTACAGGCTCATGCTGAAACAAAAAAATCTCACCGGCATCGACATCGTCACGCCGAACAATCTCAGGCGCTATGCCGAACGCGCGCTCGAGGCGAAAAGGGCGCTGCCGATCTCGATTGCGATCGGCGCGCACCCTTGCGAGATGATCGCGTCGACTTTCAAAGCCGCGCTCGGCACCAACGAGCTGGCCTTCGCCGGCGGGCTTCGCGGCGCGCCGGTGCGGCTCGCTGCCGGAGAGACGATCCCCGTGCCGTGCATCGCCGATGCCGAGTTTGTTCTCGAGGGTGAAATTCTTCCCGAAGGCTGGATCCACCCCGAGGGCCCCTTCGGCGAGTTCAACCGTCTGATGGGAGGGATTCACTACAACCCGCACGTCAAGATCAAAGCGATCCTGCACCGGCGCAACCCGGTCTACTACGCGCTCCACATGCCCTGGGAAAACATCTGGATGAGCGCGCCGATCTACGAGGCCGCGGCCTGGCGCGCCCTGAGCGAGGCGGGCGTGACGGCCACGGCGATTCATGTGACGCCGGGAGGCTGCTGTCACTGGCACATCATCGCCGCGATCAAAAAACAGCCGGGCGACGGCAAGAACGCGATTCTGGCGCTGCTGTCGATCGCCGATATCAAGCACGTGATCGTCACCGACGACGACATCGACATCTTCGATCCCGTCGATGTCGAATGGGCCGTGGCAACGCGCGTGCAGGCCGACCGCGATGTCGTGATCGTCGCCAACGCCCGCTCCAAGCCGCTCGATCCGTCGCTGCCGCCGACCTCCGGCATTCCGACGACCGCCAAGATGGGAATCGACGCGACCATTCCCGAGAATGTTCCGCGCGAGCGCTACCGGCGCATCGTCTACTTCAACGAGGGCAAGGTGCGGCTCAAGGATTTCCTCGGCGGGGAGCGCGCCGCCAGCGCCGAGACGGTCCGGCCGGCGCCCGACGCCGCGATCCTGGCGCGACAGATCGCGGAACGGCTGGCGAGCGGCCCGCGCTTTTTCGCCGAGCTGCTGGAGCTGTTTCCCGACAGCGATTTTGCCAGCGTCGCCCGCGCGCTCGGCGCGCTTCATGAGAGCGGAAAGATCGCTCAGGACGAGTCCGGCAAGTACCGATTGACCGAGACCGGCTGAGTTCTGGGCGCGGCCGTTCGACGCCGGTTGACGCATGAGCTCCCGCTTCGGTATATCTATCGGCAAGAGATTTTTTGCGAGCGCGAAAGCTCCACGAAAGGAATGGCGAAGCCAATGGCGCAGGTAGTCTTAGGCGTGGCCTCATCCCATAGTCCCCAGGTGAGCATCCCCGCGAGCGAGTGGCCGGTGTTGCGCGAAAAGGACGAAACCGACCCGCGCCTCGATTATCCCAACTTGCTCAGGCGCGCCAAGCCCGACATCGAGCGCGAGCTTGTGGCGGCGACGATGGAGGAGCGTTACCAGGCGACGCAAAAATCGGTCCGCCAGCTGACCCAGATCTTGACGGAGGCCGCGCCCGACATCGTCGTCGTGGTCGGCGACGACCAGCACGAGCAGTTTCACGACGACATCATGCCGATGTTCACGGTCTATCACGGCAAGTCTTTTCGCCTGATCCACAAGGAAAGCGCGCGCTCGGCCAACTGGAAGAAAGTCGAGGAGCAAAATTGGGCGAAGACCGCGCCCGAGTATCCGACGGCGTGGGAGCTGGCGGAGCACCTGATCGAAGCCCTGACCCTGGAGGAGTTCGACGTCGCGCGCTCCAATCGACTGCGCCAGGACGTGGGCATCGGCCACGCGTTTGCGTTCCTCTACCGCAGGGTGTTGCCCGGCAGCGCCGTGCCGATGGTTCCGGTGATGGTGAACACCTACTACCCGCCCAACCAACCGACGCCGAAGCGTTGCTTTGCGTTTGGCCAGGCGCTGCGCCGCGCCATCGAGTCCTGGGACCAAAGCGCGCGCGTCGCGATCATGGCGTCGGGAGGGCTCAGCCATATCATCATGGACGAAGAGCTCGACCGCGTTACCGTCGACGCCCTGAGCAAAGCCGACCGCGATCGGCTCTTCGCTCTGCCGCGGGAGAAGTTTCGCGGCGGCACTTCGGAAATCTTGAACTGGATCGTGGTCGCCGGAGCGATGGCGCCGCGCGCGCTGCGCCTGATCGACTACATTCCCGGTTACCGTTCTCCCGCCGCGACCGGCTGCGGCATGGGATTCGGCTACTGGATCTAGGAGGGTCTCACATGCCCAAAAGAAAAGTCATCACCGCCGGGTTGCCCCACCACCGCAATCCCATTCCCACGGCGATTCGGATTGGCTCGATGGTCTTCACTTCGGCCGTCGGCGGGCAGGATCCTGTCACGCACGAAACGCCGGAAGATCCCGAGAAGCAGGTGGAGAACTGCTTCAAGACGATCCGCCGCATTATGGAAGAGGCGGGCGGCACGACGGACGACATCGCGAAAATGACCGTCTATCTGAAGGACATGAAATACCGCGAGTACGTCAACCGGGAATGGCTCAAGATGTTCCCGGACGAGAACGACCGCCCGGTGCGCCACGCGATGAAAGCCGACCTCGCCGGGAGCAACGTGATCCAGATCGAAGTGACGGCGGTCCTGTAATCCAAAACAAAGCGCCGGCGCCGCAGCCGCCGTCTCCGAGGTCACGGAGAATTCTCCGCCGCCGGTTTCTCTTTTTTGTTCTTTTCCCCTCCCGCTTTTAGGCGCGCGCGAAAAAATCGCTCGTAGCAGGCGCGGATCTGCTCGCGCCGGCGCTCGTAATCGCGCAGGAGCAAGGCTGCGGCTTTGGTCCTGGTCCGCGCGCGATAGCCCAGCGCCGCGGCGATCGCCTCGAGCTTTGCCGGCTCGCGCTCGACGATGTCGAGCGACTGGCCGCGCTCCAGCCGCAGCCGATGGTCGAGCCGCCGCAAAAAGAGGTAGCTTTCCGCCAGCAGCCGGTGATCTTTTTTCGCCATGATGCCGGCCTTGAGCAGCGCGTCCAACGCCTCCAGCGTGCCCCGTAGCCTGAGCCGCCGATCGCGCTGGCCGTGCCGCAACTGCAGCATCTGCGTGAGAAACTCCACGTCGACCATGCCGCCGCGGCCTTTCTTGAGGTTGAACCGAGACGCGTTCTCGCGCGCCAGCTCTCTTTCCATGCGCATGCGCAAGTGATCGATTTCGGCGACGCCCTCTTCGCTTAGTCCTCTGCCGAAAGCAAAATTCTCAGCGATCTCCTCTGCGGCTCTGCCCAAATCGCGCTCGCCCGCGACGAAGCGGAGCTTGATCAGCGCCTGCCGTTCCCAAAGCTCCGAGCTCTCCCGGTGGTAGCGGCGGAACGCGTCCAGCGAAACGACCAGGGGACCCGATCGGCCCGAGGGGCGAAGCCGCATGTCGATCCTGTAGGCGATACCTTCCGCCGTCGGCGCCGTCAAAGCGGTGATCAGCTTCTGGCCGAGCCGGACGTAGTAATCGTGCGCCGGCAGGGAACTCGCGGCCGCGTCGCTCAGCGCGTCGTCGGGAGCGTCGTAGATGAAAATGAGATCGAGGTCCGAGTTGTAATCGAGCTCGCGCCCTCCCAGCTTTCCCATGCCCAACACGGAAAACTTTCCGCGCGCGATTTTCCCGTGCGCCCTGCGCGTCTCTTCGGCCGCGATGTAAAGCGCCCCTTCCAGACAGGCCTCCGCCAGATCCGTGAGCTGCGCGGTCACCTCCCCCAGCTCCGTCTCGCCGGCCAGGTCATGAAGGCCGATGCGGATAAACTCCTCCGCGCGATAGCGCCGCAGTCGATCGAGCCGCTCCTCCACGTCCCCGGTTTGCTCCAGCGTCGCCCGCAGTTCCCGCTCCATCTGCTCGCGCGGCTTGCGCACCTGCGTCAGGTCGGCGCGAATCAGGCTGTCCAGCAGCTCGGGCCTTTGCACGAACATCTCCGTCAAAAATTGGCTCTGCGTGAACAGCCGGACCAGCGCGCGCATGGTGCTTGGATTTTCCGCGAGCAGCGACAAAAAGCCCGTGCGCGCGCCCACCCGATGCATGAACTCCGCGAGGTGACGCAGCGCCTCGTCGGGCGCCGCCGACTCGAGCACCGCCTCCATCAACGCCGGCCCCAACGCGCGCATCACCTTCAGGCGGCGCGGGCTCGGCGGCGAAAAGGTGGCGCCGTCGCGCAGCGCGAGCAGGCTGTCGTAGGCACGCCGGGGGTCGGGAAAGCCCAGACCCGCGAGTCTTTGGGTCACCCTCTCCTCGTCGTCGAGATCCCGCCAGATCTCCTCCCCGGGAGCACCGCTCTTGGGGACGATCTCCTTCTGCGCGCTGTAGAAAAGCCTGTCGAAGATCCGCCGCACCGCGCGCGTGTGCCGGCGATAGTCGCGCTGGAAGCCGGCAACCTCGTCGGCGCGCGCGGTTTTTCGGTAACCCAGGCGGCGCGCCAAAAATCGCTGCTCGGCTTTCCCTTCGGGAACGAGGTGGCTCTGCGCCTCCTGCACGACTTGGATTTTGTGCTCGACGTCGCGCAGAAACCGGTAAGCTTCGCTGAGCGTTCGTTCCTCGGCGCGCTCGATCAAGCCGTGCTCGGCGAGAAGCGCGAGCGCGCGCAGCGTGTTGCGCTCGCGCAGCCGCGGCTCGTAGCCGCCGTTTACGAGCTGGAGCGCCTGGGTGAAAAACTCGATCTCGCGGATGCCGCCCTGGCCGAGCTTTACGTTTCTCTGCCGCTCGACCGGGCTCAGCAGCTCGCGCTCGACGCGCGCCTTCATCTCGCGCAGTTCCTCCACGGTCGTAAAGTCGAGATAGCGCCGGTAGACAAACGGCGTCACCTGCTTGAGAAACTCCTCTCCGAGCGGGCGCTCCCCGGCCACCGGCCGGGCCTTGATGAGCGCCGATCGCTCCCAGCACTGCCCCCACGATTCGTAGTACAGGAGCGCCGAGTCCACCGACTGCACGATCGGTCCATGCCGGCCCAGGGGCCGAAGCCTGAGATCGATGCGAAAGACAAAGCCGTCCTCGGTCACCTCTCCCATCGCCCGCGTGACCATCTCCGCCAGATGCGAAAAGAAACCGCGCGGCGCGATGGTCCCGCTGGCACCGCCGCTGCTCTCGCCTTCATCGCTCTCGTACAGGTAGATCAGATCCACGTCCGAGCTGAGATTGAGCTCCTCTCCGCCGAGCTTCCCCATGCCCAAGATCACAAAGCGGTTCTGCTCGCCGCCGTCCCGCGCCAGGGACCCGAACTGGCGCTCGATCTCGCTGCGGCAGAACCGGTAGCAGGCCTCCAGCGACGCTTCCGCGAGCGCCGACAGCTCGCGCATGGTTTCCTCCACCGTCCCGAGCCCGGCAAGATCGCGCGCCGCAATCCGCACCATCTCGCGCTTCTTGTGGCGCCGCAGGTCGCGCATAAACTCCTCAAGCGACGCGCCGCGCGCGCAAGGGTCGAGCAGCCGCAGGTGCTCGGTCACCGACCTGCGCGCGGT
The DNA here is from genome assembly GCA_035559995.1 of Candidatus Acidiferrales bacterium. Taxonomy (GTDB): domain Bacteria; phylum Desulfobacterota; class Binatia; order UBA9968; family UBA9968; genus DATMAM01. The sequence continues at coordinate 151,536 of DATMAM010000012.1, read as the reverse complement.
CGCCACCTGATTCAGAAAAAAAGGCGCCCAGTCTTTTCCCTGCCCGATCAGCACGTCGCTCAAATACGAGCTGCTTCCCAGAAGCGTTACCAGGGGCCGGAGCATTTTCGCGGGAAAATTTTTGAAGGCTTGCGGCCCGCCCGCCTCGATCAGGCGCGCGAGATGGTTTGCCGCGAGCTCGGGCGCGGGGGCGCCGCGCGCCAGACGCATGAGGTGCTTTTGTTGCGCGGACGGCACTCGGGACAGAGCCTGCGGCGTTTTCACCAAACCTCGGAACGACGGCGCGCGCCGCCCGGCGTGCGCGCGCATGGAAGCCTGCTACTCGGCGACCGCGATCTCCGGCTCGACGATGACGCGGGACTTCATCGAGCGCGAAACCAGGCAGTTCTCCTCCGCCTTGATCAGCACGCGCTCGGCTCGCTCCTTGTCCTTGGCCTGTCCGATCGCAATCCTGGCTTTGATCACAATTTCGGTGATCTGAAAGCCGCCGGACGGGACCTTTTCCAGTTTTCCGGTCGCGCTGCTCGTGTAGGCCTTGAAAACCAGTTTGGAGTTGGCGGCGATCGCAATGAACGTCGCCATGACGCAGGCGTTGGCGGAAGCGACGAAAAGCTGCTCCGGCGACCAGAAGCCCGGCGCGCCGTCAAATTCGGGCGGTGTCGCCACCTCGAGCGCCGGCAAGTCCGTGCCGGACAGCCGGCCCTTTTTTCCTTCCGTCCAGGTCAACTGATGCGTGTAATACAAAGGGAACTCTGGGGGCATGATTTCGGCTCCTTTCGATAGGAAGCGTTGGAGTTGAACGTCGCACGCTGCGCTTTTGCCTCCCCTCTTTCGCCCTTATCCCGCCACCGACACGCCGACCAGCCGGCCGACGACGAACGTAACGGCCGCTGCCAAAACGCCGATCACGAGCATCCTCAGGCCGCTCTTGAGCGGCCCTTTCGCCGTAAAGATCGAAAGCAGCGCCCCGACGCCAAAGAGCGCCAGACAGCTGAGGACGGCGCTGCTCGCGAACGCCGCTTTACCCGAGGTTACGACGTAGGGGGCGACCGGAACCGCGGCTCCCAAAACGAACGACAAAAAAGAGCTCAAGGCCGCGTTGGCCGGCGATCCCAGCTCGGCGGGGTCGAGCCCCAATTCCTCGCGCGCGAGCGTGTCGATGGCCACCTTGGGATTTTGAATGATCCGCTGCGCGAGCAGCGCGGCTTCTCTTTCGGGGATCCCCTTGGCCTGATAGATCAGCGCCAGCTCCTCTTCCTCTTCGCGCGGCGACATCTCCAGTTCCTGCTTTTCCAGAGCGATCTGCTGCTCGAAGAGTTCCCGCTGCGCCCTCATCGAAACGTATTCGCCGGCCGCCATCGAGAACGCCCCGGCCAGGAGTCCCGCGACGCCCGCAAGCAGCACGTACTGCGAGCCGGCGTCGGCGCCGGCAAAACCCATGACCAGGCTCAGATTGGACACCAGCCCGTCGTTCACGCCAAAGACGGCGGCGCGCAGGCTGCCGCCGCGCGAGATCATGTGCCAGCCCTCCTGGGCGACGATCGTTTCCGGCCTTTGCGCCGGCCCCATCGCGCGGAGCGTACGCGCGTGCGCCCTTTCTTCGGCGGGCAGCCCGGCCGCTTCCGGCTGATCCCAATAGGCCCGCTCGTCGCTCGCTTCGAAGCTCGTGACCAGCGGCAAGACCTTTTGCGTCCCGAGCACGCGCGCAAGAAAGCCCACGATGCGCACGCGCGCCGACGGCCGGTACTCCGGCACGGCGGCCCCGGCCGCGCGCAGCAACCCCGACCAGCGGTTGGCGTGCCTCTCCTCGGCGCGCGCCAGTCGCTCGAAAATGGCCGCGCGCTTCTCATCCTTTTCCGCCGCCGCCAGCGCGCGATACAGAGCGATGCCGTCCATCTCGCTGATGTAGTTGGCGCGATACCTTTCGACGGCGGATTCTGCCGGCGCCTGTTTCATGGCGATGGGTTCTCGGATCCTTGCCAGTTTTATAGCAGCCTGCGCTGTTCGAGTCACCCCGCTAAGCGAACGGACTCTGCTAGTCGATAGTTCGATCGAGGCTGTCGATCAATTCCAGCGAAATCTCTCTGAGGGACGAGCAGACGCGCGTCGCTTTGGAAAAGTCATGGTGGCGCGTGTAGTCGTTGGGCACCGCGATGCAGCGCATTCCGGCCTCATAAGCCGCGAGGACTCCCTTTTCCGCGTCTTCGACCACGAGACACTCGCGCGGGGCGGCTCCGAGTCTTGCGGCGGCGGCGAGAAAAATGTCAGGCGCGGGCTTTACGTTCTTCACGTCGAGGCCGCTTACGACGGCGGCAAAATAATGGCCGATCTCGAGCCCCGCCAAAACGGCGTCGACGGCGTCGCGGTAAGAGGACGAAGCGAGCGCCAGCTTCTTTCTCCCGTGCAGGCGTGCGAGCAGCTCGCGCCCGCCGTCCATCGCGCGCAGATGAAGCGGCAACAATTCCAGGTACCGAAGCGCTTTTCGGCGGCGCAACTCGAGCGGGTCGTGACCCAGGCGGCGAGCCGCGATCCACTCGGCGATGCCCTTGCCGGCGCGTACCCAGTGCTCGATATAATCGCTTTCCGTGAGGCGCGCGCCCGCGCGCTCGAGCACGTCTTGATAGGCGCGGCAGTGCACGGGCTCCGTGTCCGCCAAAAGGCCGTCCAAATCGAAAATAACCGCAGTGATCATCGCGCTCTACGTTACTCGATAACCGAGCGGCGAGCCAGAAGAAACCGATTTTAGTTGCAGGCACGCGCCGCCTCGCCTACAAATGCCGCTTTAGGAGCGCGAAGAAACCGTGGATTGCCGCTTCCCTCCGCCGCGGCCGGCGCCGGCGAAGGCCCGGCACGGCAAGCGCGCACAGCCGATTTTTGCGCTGTGAGACAGGAGACCGCCCAATGCCTCTTACAAAGCAACAGCACCTGGACCGGACCAACCCGCCCAAGCGAATCCTCGCGCTTGATGGCGGCGGGATTCGCGGCATCTTGACCCTCGAGTACCTCGGCGTGATCGAGGGCCTGCTCAGGGAGCGCAGCGGCAAACCGGATCTCCGGCTCTGCGATTATTTCGATCTCATCGGCGGCACATCGACCGGGTCGATCATCGCCGCCGGGCTCGCGTGCGGGATGTCGGTGGAGCGCCTGGAGCTCCTTTACCGGGAGGTCGGCGAGAGCGTGTTCCAGGGAAAACTCTGGCGGAAAGGTTTCCTGGTGCCGAAATTTCCCTCCGAGCCTGTGCGCCAAGCGCTCGCGCGCCATCTGGGCGCCGATACGTGCCTCGACAGCGAACGCATTCGCACAGGCTTGATGATCATGACCAAGCGGCTCGATACCGGAAGCCCGTGGCCGCTGCACAACCACCCCGATGCGCCCTATGCGGCGCAGGACGGGCGGCTCCTCCTCCCCGAGGTCGTGCGCGCAAGCACCGCCGCGCCGACCTATTTCGAGCCCGAGCGGATAACGCTCTCAGCGCGCGACGGCAAGGTCCTAAGCGGCGCGTTCGTCGACGGCGGCGTCAGCCCCTTCAACGACCCCGCGCTCCAGCTCCTCATGCTCGCCGCCCTTCAGGGTCACGGTTTTCGGTGGCCGGCCGGAAAAGACAAGTTACTGCTGATTTCGGTTGGCACCGGCATCTACAAACAAACCTTCAAAGCCGAGGAGCTGTTGAGAATGACCGCGGCCGAGCAGGGTCTTCGGGCGCTACAATCGCTGATGGACGACTGCGCGCGCGTCAACCAGAGCCTGCTTCAATGGCTGACCGACTGCCTTACGCCCTGGACGATCGACCGCGCGGTCCAGGACATGCGGCTCGACAGCCGGGCCGGACCCAAGCTTGCGACCTACGCCCGTTACAACGTGCTGCTCGAAGCGGGCTGGCTCAAAACCGAGATTCGAATCGACCAGCCGCCGGGTAAACTCGCTGAGATCGCCGCGATGGACAATCCCGCGAATATGGACGAGCTCGCGGAAATAGGACGACTGGCGGCGGCAAAGCAGGTCAAGCCGGAGCATTTCCCCGCAACCTTTGATATTGAATGACCGGCCGTCATGATGCTCGGGGCTTTGGCCTTTGACTTGGTCTTCCGTTGAGACTCCGAGCCAAATGCCGACGGGTTGGCTTGGACGGTTTCCGCTTCGAGATCCCTACCAGAACGGCCGCGTTATATTCCGAATCAGAAGCCAAAGTGTAGGGTCGTCGACCGCGGAAAAGAAAATCCCGCGTTGGATCTTCTTTTCAGCCTCGCGGATGCGTCGAAAAAATCACAGCAAAACTTCCAGCCCATACTGCCGCATCGACGAGGGCGTAGACGGCGCTGGTGTCCACTAAGACTTGCGCCACCTCTTGCGCTCTCCCTCGGCCAAGTCGTGATCATGGCGCACAGACACATCGCGTTTTCCGCTGGACCCCTGCCCGATACGCCACCTTTGCCGCGGCCCCAAACCGGCTCGGCTTGGAGACACTGGACATTCACGAAAAAACAAAAACGGCGGTTATACGAAATGCAGCGACAAATCCGTACCCAACGTTCGGTTAGATTTTCACATGACTCAACGAATCCTAGCTCGGGTTAGATTTTTAGATGGCTTGACAGGGGCAGCCCCGGTCACCTTAGGCCTGCTCGCGTGATCCACCCCGGTTTGCCGCCGCCGGGCGCGCGTCGGCGATGTTCAGCTCGAGGCCCCAAGTTCCGTCCCATTCGTTTTTCTCGACGCGAAAGGCGAGATCGATTTTCGCTCCCGGCGTAAGAGACGAGGCCGGCTCTTTTCTGAAATCCAGGCCCGTCAGGGTTCGGCTCCCCTGCTTGAGCCTGAGCCGCGCGCAGCCGTTCAAATCCTTTCGTTCCGCAACTTCCACGCCGTAGCTGACGAAAAGCGGCTCGGGATTGCCGATGCCGAAAGGGGCCAAGGCTTCGAGTCTTGTCGCGAAGTCGAAAGTGACGTCGCGAAAGTCGAGCGCGGCGTCGATTTCAAGCGCGGGCACAAGATCTTCGGGCTTGAGGCGGCGCTTTGAAAGTTCCTCGAAGCGCGCGCAAAAAAGCGCAAAACAATCCTCGTTGATGCTGAGCCCCGCGGCGTATTCGTGGCCGCCAAATTTCACCAGCAGATCGGCGCAATCGCGAAACGCGTTGGTGATATGGAAGCCGCGGATGCTGCGCGCCGAGCCTTTCCCCTGCCCGCGCTCGAAACCGATGACGACCGTGGGGCGGTAAAACCGCTCGACCAGCCGCGAGGCGACGATCCCCAAAACGCCCGGGTGCCAGCCCTCGCCGGCCACAACCAGCGCAAAGCGCCCGTCAGCGCACAGGCCCCCGCCGGTTATCCGCGCCAGCGCGTCGTCCAACACCGCGGCTTCCATCGCCTGGCGCGCGCGGTTGTTCTCGTCGAGTTCCCGGGCGATGGCGTACGCCCTCTCGTAAGAATCCGTCGTCAGCATCTCCACCACTTTTAACGCCGCATCCACGCGCCCCGCGGCGTTGATCCTCGGCGCGAGCTGGAATCCCACCCGGCCGGCTTCGATCTTGCCGTCGGCGACGCCCGCCACCTTCTTGAGCGCCAAGATCCCGGGCCGGCTCGATCGCTCCAGCTCGATGAGGCCGCGCCGGGTAAGAACGCGATTGGCGCCGCGCAGCGGCACCATGTCGGCAATGGTGCCGAGCGCAATCACGTCGAGATAAGACCTCACGTCCGGCTCGTCCGTCCCGCTAAACCAGCCGATCTCTCTCAAGCGCGCGCGCACTCCCATGAGCAAATAAAAGACCAGCCCCGCGGCCGACAGCGCTTTATCGGGAAACGGGCAGTCCTGTCGATGCGGGTTTAAAACCGCCGTCGCGGGGGGCAGCACCGGCGGCGGCAGGTGGTGATCGACGATGACCACGTCCATTCCGAGCGCGCGCGCCAGCTCGATCTCTCCGGGGTTTGAAATGCCGCAGTCCACGGTCACAACGAGGCGCGCGCCGAGGCTTGCCAGCCGTCTCACCCCTTCCGCGTTGACGCCGTAGCCTTCGTTGATGCGGTGCGGGATGTAGCAGAGGGGATCGGCGCCCAGCGCGCGCAGAAACAAGACCAGCGTGGCGGCCCCGGTCGTGCCGTCGACATCGTAGTCGCCCCAGACGCAGATCTTTTCGCGCTCGGCGAGCGCGCGCGCCAACCGCGCCGCCGCCTCGTTCATTCCGGCCATGACGGAAGGCGGCGGGAGATCGCTCCGCAGGCTCGAAGAGAGAAAGCGCCGGGCCTCTTCCACTTCCGTCAAACCCCGGTGCGCCAGGATGCGGCCGATGAGCGGCGGAAGGCGCAAGCTTTCCGAGAGCCGCGCGACGACCCGCTCGTCGGCCTGGCGGATCACCCACCGCTTCTCCATCTAGCGCCTCGCGCCCCTTTCCCAGAGAAGGATGATCGGGCTGGCGATAAAAATGGTCGAATAGACCCCGGAGGTAAAGCCCACGAGCAGCGTAAAAGCGAACGGACGAATCACGGCGCCGCCGAGGACAAACAGCGCGAGCAGCACCAGCAGCGCCGTCCCGGTCGTGAGGATCGTCCGGCTCAAGCACTCGTTGATGCTGTTGTTGACGATCGTCTCGAGCTTTTCCCGCCGGCTCTTGCGCAGGTTTTCCCGGATGCGGTCGCAAATCACGACGGTATCGTTGACCGAGAATCCGACGATCGTAAGGAGCGCGGCGATAATCGTCAGATCGAATTCATAGCGCGCCAAAAGGAGCGCCCCGACCGATATCAGCACGTCATGGATGAGCGAGATCACCGCGCCCAGGCCGAACAAAAGCCCCATGCGCGAGCCGAAACTGGTTCCAAAGCGAATCCAGATGTAGATGCCCATCATGATGGTCGAGAAGATGACCGAGAGCGTTCCGCGGCGGCGCAGATCGGTCCCGACCTTGGGGCCGACCGTCTCGATCCGGCGGACCTCGAATCGGTCGGCGCCAAACTGCTGCGCGAGCCCATCGCGAATCCTCTCGCCCAGGGCGCCCGCTTGGGGCGTCTCCCGTTCAAGCCGGATGAGGTACTCGTGCGCGCCGGCCTCGCCGAAGTCCTGAATGACGCTGTCGCCCAACCCGACCCGCGCGAGCGCGTCGCGAATTTGCGGAATCGTCACGTCCTGTTGAAACCGGACATGCACCATCGTGCCGCCGGCAAAATCGACGCCCAGGTCCGGTCCTCGAACAAAGAGATACAGGAGCACGGCGACGTTGAGCACGGTCGAAAGGGCGACCGCGATGTAACGGTAACGCGTGAACGGAATCTTGGTCCCGGGCCTGATGATCTCCATAGCGCGCCTCAGATGCTGATTCGGGCCAGCGCCCTGCCGGCCATGCGGTAATCGTAGTAAAGCCGCGTGAGATAAACCGCCGTGACCACGGTCGTGAGGATTCCCACGCACAGGGTCACGGCGAAGCCGCGCACGGGCCCGGTGCCGAACTGAAAAAGGATCACCCCGGAAAGGAAGGTCGTGATGTTGGAATCGAGAATCGCCGGCAGGGCGCGCTCGTAGCCCGCCTCGATCGCCGCGCGCGGCGACTTCCCGCTTCTCAACTCTTCGCGGATGCGCTCATGAATGAGCACGTTGGCGTCAACCGCCATGCCCATCGTGAGCACGATTCCGGCGATGCCCGGCAGCGTCAAGACCGCCCTGAAGCCGGCGAGGATCGCCATCATGAAAAGGATATTGAAGAGGAGCGCCACATCGGCCACCAGCCCCGCCCCTTTGTAGTAAAGGATCATAAACGCGACGACGAGAGCCCCGCCGACCAAAAAGGAGATGAACCCCTGCTGGATCGAGTCGCGGCCCAACGACGGGCCGACGGTGCGCTCTTCGATGATCTGAACCGGCGCCGGCAGCGCCCCTGCGCGCAGCACAATCGCGAGGTCGCGCGCCTCTTTGATGTCGAAAGCTCCCGTAATCGAAGCGCGGCCGCCGCCGATCCGCTCCTGGATCACCGGCGCCGAATAAACGCGATTGTCGAGGATGATCGCCAGCCGCCGCTTGACGTTCTCGCCCGTGATCCTCTCGAAAATGCGCGCGCCCTGCGAATTTAAAATCACTTCCACGTACGGCCCTTCGATGCCGGACCCGGGCCGCACGCGCGCGTCGGCGATGTAGTCGCCGGTCATCAAGGTTCGCGCTTCAACCAGGTAAGCCTCCCTTTCCGCCCCGGATTTCGCATCGCCGCGCGCGCCGTAACCGTACAAGATCTCGGTTCCCGGCGGCGGCCCGTTGCGCAGCGCCTCCTCGACGCTGTGCGTTTCGTCCAGCAGTTTGAACTCGAGGAGCGCCGTCTTGCCGATAATCTCTTTGGCCCTTTCCGGGTCCTGGATCCCGGGAAGTTGAACGAGAATGTCCTGCTGGCCCTGGCGCTGGATGATCGGCTCGCTTACGCCGAACTGATCGATGCGGTTACGGATCGTTTCCAGCGACTGATCGACGGTCTCTTCGCGCAACGAGCGCAGCTCCTGCTTTTGCAGCGCGAGCACGATCTCCGCGCTCCCCTCCGCCGCGCGCGAGCTCACCGGCGTCAGGTTGGGAAAATCGATTTTCACCAGCTCGCGCAGCTTTTCCGCCTCGCTCGCTGGAATCCGGACCCGGATCTGATTGTCCTTGTCGCGTTCCAGGTTGGCGTTGGCGATCCCCTTTTCGGCCGCCAGCCGCCGGAGGTCCTCCTTGATGCGCTCGACTCGATTCGCCACCGCCTTGTCGACTTCGACCTCGAGCACGAGGTGGCTCCCGCCTTGCAGGTCGAGCCCGAGATTAATCCTGTCGCGCGGCAAAAACGACGGCCACCACTCGGGCAGCTCGCCCAAATAGGTGGGCAGAAGATACACCACCGCGGTCGCGGTCAGCGCAAGAAACAAGAGCAGTCGAACGGTGATGTTGCGGCGCATTGGCTATTCGCTGGCCTCCTTGGGTGAGGCCTTTTCGGGTTTGTCGCTCCGCGCCAGCGACGACACGTGAGCGCGGCTGAACTTGATGCGGACGTTGGGCGCGATTTCCAGCATGATCGTGTTGTCCTTCTCGTTCAGCGCGACGATTTTGCCGTAGATGCCCCCTGTCGTGATCACCTCGTCGTTTTTTTTCAGCCGGCTGAGCATCTCCCGATGCTGGCGCGCCCTTTTCTGCTGCGGCCGGATCAAAAGAAAATAAAAGATCAAAAACACCAGCAGAAACGCCGGCAGGGGCGTTGCCAGGATACCGGGCACCGACGGCTCTTGAGCCGCTTGCGCGAACGCAAGGTCGATCATGCTTCCTCCGCGAGCAACGAAAAATTTGCGGCCACGTCTAATCGGGTTGGAAGTCGGCGCAGGCTCTCTGGTACCGCTCCACGCAGGCCTCCAGAGTTCCCTCGTCGATGGCGCGCCGGAGCGCTGCCATTAGACCATGATAAAAGTACAAATTGTGCAGGCTCTGCAACCACGCGCCGAGAATTTCTCCCGCGAGATAGAGGTGCCGGAGATACGCGCGCGAGAACCGCCGACAGCAGTAACAGGCGCAGCTCTCGTCGACGGGACGCGGATCTCTGGTGAACTCGGCCCGCTTGATGCTCATTTTCCCCCGCGAGGTAAATAGCGTGCCGCGGCGCGCGTTGCGCGTCGGGACGACGCAGTCGAACAGGTCGTAGCCCGCGCGCACCGCCCGGATCAAGTCCTCCGGCCGGCCCACGCCCATGAGATAGCGCGGCCGATCGTGCGGCAATAGCGCCGCGCTGAACTCGCCGATCTCGTGCAGCGCTTCTTCACCCTCGCCGACGCCCAGCCCGCCGACGGCAAACCCGTCGAACGGCAGCCTTGTCAACTCGGCGGCGCACCGAACGCGGAGCTCCCGATAGGTGCCGCCCTGGACGATGCCAAACAACGCCAGATCACTTTTCCGGCGCGCGCGGATCGACCGCTCCGCCCAGCGCACGGTGCGCGCGGTAGAGTCGCGACAGTACTCGAAGCTGCTGGGCTGGGGGATACACTCGTCGAGCACCATCGCGATGTCGCTCCCCAACGCTTCCTGGATCGCGATCACCTTCTCCGGAGTGAGCAGGTGGCGCGAGCCGTCCAGGTGCGACTGAAAACAGACCCCTTCGTCGGTGATCTTTCGCAACGCGCCGAGGCTCAGAACCTGGTATCCGCCGCTGTCGGTCAGAATCGGCCCGTGCCAGCCCATGAAGCGGTGCAGCCCGCCCAGTTCGGCGATCACCTCGACGCCGGGGCGCAGGTAAAGATGATACGTGTTGGCCAGCACGATCTGGCAGCCCATCGCTTCGAGATCCCTGGGCGCGATCGCCTTGACGCTCCCCTGGGTTCCGACCGGCATGAACGCGGGGGTTTCGACGACGCCGTGAGCGGTGACGAGCCGTCCGGTTCGCCCCCGGCTCGTTCTGTCCTGTTGGCGGACGGTGAAACTAAGCATGCCTCGATTTTGGATTTCGGATTTTCGATTTTAGATTGGCCAAGATCGCCATTGCGAAATCCAAAATATTACAGGATCAGCATCGCGTCGCCGTAGCTGTAGAAACGATACTCGCGACGGATCGCCTCCGCGTACGCCGCGTGCGTCAGCTCCACGCCCATGAATGCGGCGACCAGCAATAGCGGCGTCGAGGCGGGCAGATGAAAATTGGTGATCAAGCCGTCGAGCACGCGGAACGTAAAGCCGGGATAAATGTAAAGGCGCGCGATGCCTTCGTCGGCCTCGATCCTGCCTTTTTTTTGCGCGCTCCACTCCAGCGCGCGCGTGGTCGTCGTCCCGACGGCGATCACCCTGCGGCCGCAGGCTTTGGCGCGCTGAATTTTCTCCGCGGTTTCTCTCTCGATCCGGTACCATTCCCCTTCCATGCGGTGGCGCTCGACCGTTTGCTCGCGGACCGGCCGAAACGTGCCGGGTCCGACGTGCAAGGTAACGAACGCGGTCTCGATGCCGCTCGCCCTGAGCTCCTCGAGCAGTTCTTCCGTGAAGTGAAACCCGGCGGTCGGCGCGGCGACCGAGCCCGCGTGCTTGGAGTAGACGGTCTGATAGTGCTTCCAGTCCTCCGGCCTGACCTCGCGCTGCCGCTCGATGTAGGGCGGCAGCGGCGGCTCTCCCAGCCGGGCGATCGTCGCTTCGAAATCTCCGCCGCAGCGAAACTTAAGGCCGAAGCGGCCTTTGCCCATATCGCCGATCACCTCGGCGGAGACCTCCTCGGAAAAGTAAAGGCGGCTACCGACCCGGGGCTTCTTGGAGGCATCGATCAACGCGATCCACAAGGTTGGAAAATTCGGAAAAGGCTCCACCAGTAAAACCTCCGCGCTCCCGCCCGTTGCTTTTTTGCCCCGGAGCCGCGCCGGAAGGACACGGGTGTCGTTCAGCACAAGGAGATCGCCGCGCCGGACGAGCGACCCGAGTTCGGCGAATCTTCGATGCGCGATGGTGCCCGCCCGCCTGTCGATGACCATCAGCCGCGAGCGGCTCCGGTCTTCTTCGGGTTCAGCCGCAATCAATGCCGGCGGCAGATCATACAAAAATTCCTTTAGCTCCATGAGGCAAACGACAGCCGCGCGCCCTTAAAACGCGGACGAAAATGAGAACTCAACGAAAGCGGCGTCGCTTCCGTCGCCCTAGGTATCAGTTTTTTTGAGAAATGGCGTTAGTAAATCGATCGGGACTGGAAAAATCGTCGTGGAATTTTTCTCCGACGCCACCTCGACCAGGCTCTGCAGGTAGCGCAGCTGCAAAGCCATCGGGTGCCGGCCGATCACCTCGGCCGCGGCGGCCAATTTCTGCGACGCTTGAAACTCGCCGTCAGCATGAATCACTTTGGCCCGCCGCTCCCGTTCCGCCTCCGCCTGCTTCGCCATCGCGCGCTGCATCTCCTGCGGCAGATCGATGTGCTTGAGCTCGACGAGCACGACCTTGATTCCCCACGGATCGGTTTGCGCGTCCAGGATCTCCTGGATGCGGCTGTTGATTCTCTCTCTTTCCGAGAGAAGCTCGTCCAGCTCGGCCTGGCCGCAAACGCTGCGCAAGGTCACCTGCGAAAGCTGGGACGTCGCGAACAGGTAGTTTTCCACCTCGCGCACCGCTCGATTCGCGTCCAGGATGCGAAAATAAAGCACGCCGTTCACTTTGACCGACACGTTGTCGCGCGTAATAACATCCTGCGGCGGGATGTCCATCGTTACGGTTCGCAGGTCCATGCGCACCATCTTTTCGATGGCCGGAATCACGTAAATGATTCCGGGGCCGCGGGGCTCCACCATCCGGCCCAACCGAAAAATGACCGCGCGCTCGTATTCCCTGAGAATTTTGATGCCGCTGATGAGCAGTATCACCACAACGATGATGAAGGTGGCGACCGGGCCTAGACCGAACATAAACCTCTCCTTCCTCTCAACTGGCTCCCGAACCCGTGATGCGTTGAACCTTCAGCCTCATGCCGTCATAACCAACGACCCGAACCTTTTCGCCGACGGAAATTTCGCTGTCGCTCTCCGCGTTCCAATATTCGCCATGCACGAAGATCTTGCCCGCGGGCGCGAGGTGCGTCTTGACTTCACCGATCTCGCCCAGCAAGCCTTCGATTCCCAAGGTCGGCTTTCTGCGCTGCGACTTAACGACCAAATAACTGATCCCCAGAATAAAAAGGGCCAGCGTGCCCACGGCGGTGAGCACGATGGAGCGATCGACCGTGAGGTCGGAGCCTTCCGTATCGAAGAGCAGGAGCGCCCCGAACCCAAGCGAAATCGCGCCGCCGATACCTAGCACACCGAAGCTCGGAACGAAAGCTTCCGCGATCAGCAGCGCGATTCCCAGGATCATGAGCAACAGGCCGGCGTAATTGAAAGGAATGATCTGCAGCGAGGTAAAGGCGAGCACGAGCGCGATCGCCCCCGCCACCCCGGGGAAGATCACCCCCGGGTGCGAGAACTCCATGTACAGTCCCAAGATCCCGGCGAGGAAGAGCAACGTCGCGATCGTAGGGTCGGCCAGCTGGTTCAGGACCTTCTGCTTGAGGCTCATGTCGAAGCGCTCGACTTTTGCGCCCTTTACGGCCAGGACTTGCTGGCGGCCGTCCACCTCGACCTTCCTGCCGTCCGCCTGGCTGAGCAGGTCGTCGATGTCGCGCGCGACGATGTCGACGACGTTTTTCGCGAGCGCCTCCTTTTCCGTGATCGAAACGCTGCGGCGCACGGCCTGAATCGCCCATTCGGTATTTCGCCCCCGTTTCTGCGCGATCGTCTCGCTAAAGGAAGCGGCGAAATTTTCGATCTTTTCGCCCATGGTGCCCTTGACATCGCCGCCGCCGATGTTCACCGGGTGCGCGGCGCCGATATTCGTTCCCGGAGCCATTGCGGCCACATGGGCGGAAAGCGTGATAAACACGCCCGCGGAGCCCGCGCCCGCGCCGCTCGGCGCCACATAAACGATCACCGGAACCGGGGCCGCGAAGATCCTCTTGACGATCGACTGCGTCGATTGCAGGAGCCCGCCGGGGGTATCGAGCTGGATGATCAAAGCCTGCGCGTGCGCCGCCTGCGCGCGCGCGATGCTTTCACGAATGAAATCGTCGACGGCCGGATTGATGCTGTCGCCGTCGAGCACGATCAGATGGACAAGCGCAGGCGCCGGCGACGCGGCTCCGCCGATCGCAAAGGCGCCGCATAAAAAGACCAGGCCTCCGAGGCAGAGGCTAAGCAGCAGGCTGCTTGAGCGCCTGAATGACCTTCTTGATGTCTTCCCAGACAAGTTTCTTGTCTCCCGGATTGCGCAGCAGGTAGGCGGGATGCAGGGTCGGCATCAGCTTGATACCCCGGTACTGATGCCAGTTTCCGCGCAGCCGCATAATCGGCACCTTGGTGCGCAATAGCGTCTGCACGGCAAATTTCCCTAGCGCCACGATGATCTTGGGTCTTACGAGATCGATTTGGCGCTGCAAAAACGGCTCGCACGACTCGATCTCATCGGGCTCGGGGTTGCGGTTTTCGGGCGGCCGGCACTTGATGACGTTGGCGATATAAACATCTTCGCGCCTGAGGCCCATCCCCTTGGTGATAATATCCGTGAGAAGCTGCCCCGCGCGCCCGACAAACGGTTCTCCCTGCAAATCCTCGTCGCGCCCCGGCCCTTCTCCGATAAACATGATCTCGGCCTTGGGATTGCCGACCCCGAAAACCAGATGAGTCCGCCCCGGCCATAGCTTGCAACGCCGGCAATCGCCGATCGCCGCCTTAAGCTCGGATAAAGACCCGGCTTTGAGCGCCTCGGCGTAGTCTGAAAAAAGACTTCCTTCGAACCCGCCGAGAGAACCCGCGGGCTCCGTAGCGACCGCCGCTCGAGCAGCGCGGTTCTTTTGTTCCCCGTCGAAAAGAAATCCAAGCCCGTTCCGCTCGCGCCACTCGAGATGGTGTCGCAGCGAGCGCGCCAGCAACTGAAGCTCGCCGGTTCCGCTCATAAGATCACCGACCAATCGGCACAGCGCGTCTCACAGAGGCTTGATCCTTTGGGAAAACCCCCTGTCCTCCCTTTGCCCGGGAAGGAACTCCCCTTGATAGGCCCGCCCTGAGCGCAGTCGAAAGGGAAAAAGGCAGGGGAATTTTTCGATTCGATTTTGCGACTCTATAAATCGCTGTAATCCTAGCACTATCGCGTCGTCCCGATCAACTAGCGCGCCGCCGGCGGGCGCGGAGTTGGCCGAGATAAATCGACCTTACGGCGAGAAAAAACCCGAGCGTCTCGGGCCAGCGGTAATCGACATAAGTGTGCGGCTGCGGTTCAAACGCGCCATGGCGAAACTGCAACGTCACCTCCGCGTAGATCCCGCCGCCAAGGTACACTCGATGAGCCGCGTTTTTAGTCGAGGCCAGCACGACCTTGCTGGCTTCCAGGTACCCTGGATCGAGGTTGACGCTGCGGCCCTGCTGCGTGCCGCGCCGCCAGAGATACTTCGACTCTAAATCTTGAGTCATATTTTTGATGGCGGAAATTTTCCCCGGTTCGGTAAGATCGTGAAACGACACGAGCTTACGCTGCAACGCGGGCCCCATCTCTTCCCTGTAGTAGTCCGTAACGGCCCACGGCAACGCAGCGCTCGCGTGATCGACAGGTCCGAAGAGGTCGCGCAGGTCCGACTCGACGGGAGCAAACAGGCTGCTGTCGTTGCACAGCAGCGCGACGAAAAGCTTAACCGGATCGGGCTCTCTCGGAAGTCCCATCGCTTCTCAAACGGGGAAGAAAGTCGTAGATCCGGTCGGCGAGCTCTTGCTTGGTCATCGGCCCCAGACGATAAACGCCGCCGTGACGGTCCAGGACGGTAACCGTGTTGGTATCGACCTCGAAGCCGCTTCCCGGCTGGGTGACGTCGTTGGCCACGACCATGTCAAGTTTTTTCGCTTCGAGCTTTTTTTTCGCGTTGTAAACGAGATCGTCGGTCTCGGCGGCAAAGCCGATGAGAACTTGACCGTCCTTGTGCGCGCCCAGCTCGCCCAGAATATCCGGATTCGGCTTGAGCCGCAGCTCGATCGGCCCGCCGCTCCGTTTGATTTTTCTCTCCGCATAGTGGTCCGGGCTATAATCCGAAACCGCGGCCGCCATGATGATGGCCGTAGCCCGCGGGAACTCGCTGAGCACTGCCCGGCGCATCTCGGCTGCGGTCGTGACCGGGATCAAGCGCGCCCGGCTAGGCGCTGCCAGCGCCGTCGGCCCGCTCACCAGGGTCACCTCGGCTCCCCGGCGGAGCGCGGCCTGAGCCAAGGCGTAGCCCATCTTTCCCGACGAGCGGTTTGAGATGTAGCGGATCGGATCGATCGACTCTTGAGTCGGCCCGGCCGTGACCAGAATTCTCTCGCCCGTCAGGTCCTTATGCGTGAGAAGGCTACGGACCTCTTCGCGGATGTCGACGGGCTCCGGCAACCGTCCCTTTCCCTCGTAGCCGCACGCAAGATAGCCCTCGGCCGGCTCCATAAAGGCGTAGCCGAGCGCCTTTAGCTTTTCGATGTTTTGTTGAAGGATCGGATTTTCGTACATGTGGACGTTCATCGAGGGAACGATGAGCACCTTGGCCCTCGTCGCATGGACCACGGTGGTCAGCAGGTCGTCCGCGATCCCGGCCGCGATCTTGCCGATGACATTGGCCGTCGCCGGCGCGATGACAAGAAGATTCGCCTGATCGGCGAGGTTGATGTGCCCGATTTCCGACTCTTCCGTCAGGCTGAATAGTTCGGTCGCCACCGGATGGCCGGATAAGGTCTGAAAAGTCAGCGGGGTGACGAACTCGGCGGCCGATTTGGTCATGATGACGCGAACCGCGAAACCGTCCTGGACCAGAAGTCTCACCAGCTCGGCCGCTTTATAGCAGGCAATTCCGCCGGTCACGCCCACAACGACGGTTTTTTTCGTCATGGCCTGAAAATAGCCAATAGGCCGTTCCTTTTCAAACAAGCGCGCACGATGGTAGGCGGCTGCGGCGGACTTCAACTCAAGGGCGCGCCGTCGCTGCAAGCTGGCATCATTCGTGCGTGGAACTTAGCTCGGGCACGTGCCCGGCTTCACACCGGAGACAAATACGCTAAAAACGGTATCCTTTTCTTGACGCGGGGTATAAGTTCGTGTAATTGGCATCAATCACAATGAGAGGATCGACTCTATGTATCAGCCGTGTAAGTTAACGTTCGCCGTGGGCGTTCTGCTCGCTTTGCTCGTCGGTATCGTAGGCCCGCGCCGCGCCGTCGCGGGTGACGACCTTCTCGTCGTTGGCGCAGAAGGAGCGGAAGCGGACGAGAATGTCCTTTCGGGCGCTTTTGGCTCCAGAGTGACGTACGCCTCAGCCGTTTCCGAAGCTTCGGCCGGCGAGGAAGGTTCGGCAGTCGATCCCTGGGAACCGTTCAACGAAAAAATGTTTGCCTTTAACCGCCAGGTCGATCGCTTTGTCTTGAAGCCCGTGGCCACCGCGTGGAACTTTGTCTTACCCGATGTCGCGCGCCGCTGCCTCGCCAATGCTTTCGACAATATCGATGTGGTGCGCCGTCTTACGAATAGCCTGTTGCAGCTCAAGTTCGCTGGCGCAGGCCGGGAGGTCAGCCGTTTCGTTATCAACTCGACGGTTGGCGTCGCGGGTCTGTTCGACGTCGCGAAGAACCAGCTGGGGATCGAGCCCAGCGAGGAGGATACGGGGCAGACGTTTGGCGTCTATGGAGTCGGCCCGGGTCCCTACCTTGTTCTTCCATTTTTGCCCGTCATGACGGTACGCGACGGACTCGGGATGGTGGCGGATACCGCAATGAATCCGTTGATTTGGGTGGTGCCGGTGGGTGCGACGCTCGGCATGCGCACCACGGACGTCGTCAACGATCGCTCGCTCAATCTGGATCGGTTCGAGCGCGTTGAGGAGTCCGTGATCGACCTCTACGGCGCGGTTCGTAGCGCCTACCTGGAGCGGCGCGCCGCGGCCATCCGCGAATAGTCGAAAATAAAAACCCAGCGATCGTTAGAAGGGCGGGAAGATGCGACATCTTCTCGCCCTTTTTTTTCAGTTTAGACCCTCCTTCTCCCCGAAGCGATAGTCAGCTTTTCCCCGAGGACCATAAAGTTGCTGAAATATGACAAAGCCTGCCATTCGGCGTTGCCAATCATGTCAGTTTTGGGGAGTTGAACCTCTGACCGGCAGCGGGCGCCGCCGTCATCCTCAGGCACGTTCGTGCGCGCAAGGTAAGTTCCCGCCTCAGAATGGGATAAAAAATCCCATGGCATGCTTCCTGCTCATCTAGCCGGGGCTCAAGCGGCTACCTTATTTATCTATGTTTAATCCGAAGGTCACCTTTGCACCCTATCCCACTGACCATGCAGCCTAAGGCTACCGAACTCCGTCGCGACGTGGAGCTGGACCCGCTCACGTCATTGCCGAATCGTCGTCGCTTGCGCGCGCGGCTGGAGCAAGAAATCAAAGCGAGCGCAGCCGACAACAAGTCGGTCAGCCTCCTTGTGATGGATCTGGATGCTTTCAAGGAAGTGAACCACACGATGGGGCACCTGGTCGGCGACGAGCTGCTGCAACAGATCGGCCAACGTTTGTCCTCCACGTTAGCTCCCCCTAATGTCCTGGCGCGGCTCGGCGGCGATGAGTTTGCGATCGTGGCTCCGGGCTGCGGCGCCGAAGACGCCGCGGTGCTGGCGGCTGAAGTCTTGCGCGCGCTGGAAGAGCCGTTCGATCTGAACGGGCTAAGGGTCAATGTCCAGGCGAGCATCGGCATCGCGCTCTTTCCCGACCACGGCAGGAGCGCCGACAATCTCATGCAGCGAGCCGACATGGCGATGTACGCCGCCAAGCGCGCAAAAAGCGGGTACGCGCTCTACAGCTCGGAGCAAAACCACAATAGCCAGCGGCGGCTGTTACTGATGGGCGAGCTGAGGCGAGCGCTCGTGCAGGATCAGCTTTTTCTCGTCTACCAGCCCAAGGTTAACCTCAGCACCGGCCGCACGACCGGCGTCGAGGCTCTCATCCGCTGGGAACACCCGCAGTTCGGGGTCATCAAGCCCAACCGCTTCATCCCTCTGGCCGAAAAGACCGGCCTCATCATGCCGCTCACCCTGTGGGTCATTCACGCCGCTCTGCGACAATGTCACATCTGGCAGCAACTCGGGATCGAGATCACGACAGCCGTCAATCTCTCGGCCTGGAACCTTCAGTCGGACCAGCTCCCGGAGCAGCTCGAGGGACTCCTGAAGTCATGCGCGGTCGACCCGTCGCGGATGCAGCTGGAGATCACCGAGAGCGCAATCATGATCGACCCCACCCGGGCGCTCGCGAACCTCAAGCGCATGCGCGCCATGGGCCTGAAGTTCGCCATCGACGACTTCGGCACGGGCTATTCTTCGCTCGCCTATCTCAAGCGCCTGCCGGTCAGCGAGATCAAGATCGACAAGTCTTTCGTCTCGAACATCCCGGAAGACGAAGACGACGTCGTCATCGTCCGTTCGACGATCGACCTCGGCCACAATCTGGGGCTCGAGGTGGTTGCGGAAGGCGTGGAAAGCCACGAGACGTTGCGCCAGCTCGCCGCGCTCAAATGTGACGCGGCGCAGGGGTTCTTCATGAGCCAGCCATTAACCGATACCGATCTGACAAGCTGGCTCGCGGAATCTCCCGAGCGCCTGCGGCGGCTTTTGGCCAAGCCTCCTCGCGGCAAGTCTTCTATTTCTTCCCTTCGGGGCGAACCTGCTTAAAGTCACCATCGGTACAAAGATCGGCACGGCTATCCAGCCGGCTGGCCGTGCTGACCTGTACGGTTAACTTTTTGAGGAAGAAACAGAAGGCCGCGAGCTCCGCTCCGAGATGGCGGGCTTATCGGTCGTGTCTTTTCAGGTACATGCGGATGGAAAAATCGTAAAGCCAGGCGACGTCGCATTCTTCGATTTTCGTCTCGCCGCTGGCCGTTACGAAATGGATGGTTAGTTGCGTACCGAATCTTGCCACGCGCACGAGCCGGCCCTTCCGTTCGATGTAGTTTCCCACCAGGCGCAGCATCTCGGGCAGGGAATAGAGGTCCGGCTTTTTCTCTTGCGCGACGCCGCGCCGGCGATGCTCCTCGTCCAGACGCTCGATATCCTCCAGGGTATATGTGACGTGGATCGAGTTGACCGCGGCCGCGGAGCCTTGCCGCGAACCGCCAATACCCAGATATCGGTCCTGGAAGTTTCGCCAGACGGCTTTAAAGCCGGGAAGCGCCGAACCCGACGGGAGCGCTCTCATTTCGCCCCGCACCGCAAACTCGCGCTCGTTCCATTCGAGGCAAAAATTCTCGACCTCCAGCTCCTCCAAGGCCTGGCCGACGACGCGAAGCGCCCTCGCAAATTCTCCGGGAGACGGCCCCTGGCATGGGGGTTTGAGCACGGATGGTTCCATATTCGCCTCCTCACCAGGCGAAGACGCAAAGTGAATGCCACATGTTGGCCATGCACAAGTCTGTCCAGGGTCGTTAACATTCCTAACGGTGACCGGAAATGGCCAGAAACAGCGTGGAGCAGAAACTCAACTCGGCGTCGCAAGGCGTCAAGTTCTGTTTTTGGCTGGCCGCCAGAGACGTTGATGTCGCTTGACAGCGCTGTCACTTTGGACGGTTACCCTGTCCTCCGCTCGATCTCGCGCAGCGTCTTTTCCAAATCCTTCTCCAAATCGCTGACCGCGAAACCCACCGCGCGCGCGCCGTCCAGGATCGCGATACAGAGCATCATCATGTCCAGACATTCCCGCGGCAGCGCTTGATCGCCATGCTGGTCCAAATAGTGCCGGATTTGCGCTTTCAGGGTGTAGAAGTCTCTCAGGCAGACCGCTTGCGGGGCGGCGTTGAGCGGCCCGGTGTTGACGAACGAGGGCGCAAACGCGACTCCTCCCGGGTCGACGAGCGCAATTTGCGCCCCGCTCTCGAATTGCAACACCAGATAGGTATCGCCCGTCTCCGGATGAATCTTTTCTTCGCACGCGGAAACCTTGGGCCAGGAAAGAGGGATGCTTTTCGCTGACGTCACATCGAGAAGCGTCGGGCCGCTCTCGTCGTAGAGAACGGCGTGCGGGTGTTTGCGTGTCCAGTCGAGCACCTTTGCCTTCGCCTGATCGATTGCAACCTGCATATCTGCCGATCGAAGAGCGAGCGGGCTCAAGCCGATGGCGAGCTTTCGTTTGCCTAAATTTCAACCCCGCGGATGAGCGGCACCCGCCAGGCGATAAAGAGCGCGAGCAGAAATACCACCGTTCCCATCCAGGTCGTCGTCGCGGGCGCGCCGATAAAGTGCGCGCTGATCCCGGCGAGCAAAGCGCCCGCCGGCATGAGGCCGCGATCGAGCATGAAGATGCTCATCGCGCGGCCGCGCAACGCGTCGGGGACGATCATTTGCAGCATCGTGTTCACGGTGGCGTTGAAGAAGACCTGGCACGCGCCGACGCCGACCAGGACAACGAGCGCGAGGCGAAACGAGGTCGTTTGCGAAAAAACGATCAGCAAAAGACCTAACAACATCACGCTGCCAAGCAGGAACACGCCCTGACGGCGCAGGCGGCTGGCGAGAGTCGCCAAGGTCAGCAAAGCGACGAGCGCGCCGACTCCGGGCGCGGCCATCAGCAGACCCAGGCCCGCGGGGCCGACTCCCAAAACGTCCTTCTGGAAGATCGGCATCAACGTCTGGTACGGAACGGCGAAGATTCGCGGCACCAGCGCGAGCGAGATCAACGACAGAATCAGCGAGTTGGACCAGACGTAACCGACCCCTTCCTTGAGGTTCGCCAGCATCGATGAGCGGCGCGCCTGATCCGGCGTCGGCGGGACATGCATCGCGTAGACCATCGCCAGCACGCCGGCGTAGGCAACTCCCTGAATGAAAAAGTTTCCGCCGGCGCCCACCAGCGCGATCAATAATCCTCCCAGAGCGGGCCCGAGGACCTTGGTGATATTGAACGCAATCGAATTCAGCGCAACGGCGTTGACGAGGTCCTGTTTGGGAACGACGTTCGGGACCAGGCTCTGCCTGACGGGGTCCGTGAAGGACCACGCGGTGCCGGTGACCAAGGTGAACAGAAATAGGTGCCATGCCGACACGAGGTCCGAAACGACCAACGATCCCATGACAACCGCGGTGACGAACAGCAGCTGTTCGGCCTTTAACAGGAGCCTCCGGCGGTCCACGCGGTCCGCGATCACGCCGGCAATCGGCCCGGCGATAAGAAACGGAATCGCGCGCACGCCGTTAAGCGCTCCGAGCAAGACCGAGGACCCGGTAAGATCGTAGAGCAACCACCCGAGCGTCACCTGCTGGAGCCATTGCCCGGCTCCCATCAAGACGGTGCCGGCCCAAAGAAAACGGTAGTTGCGATGGCGCAGGGAGGAGAAGGTTTCGACTTTAAATCTTTTCGTCCTAAATCGGCCGCTCTGCTCCGAGTCTAAAACGGGAGGTTTGGCAACGTCGTCAAGAGCGTCGTCGTGCATGATCCGCTTAAGATAACATGCGCACGCACCCGAGCGCCACTTGAAGATGCGGAACGGGACTTTATGGCGGCGGCGCGCGCGCCTAAGCGGCGGCGGGTAAAGTCAAGCGATAGAGTCGCGCCACGTTGCCGCGGACCAGTTTTTCTCTCTTGTCGGCCGGCAGGTGTCCCAGGTCGCGCGCGATCACGTCGCGCGAGTGCGGCCAGGTCGAATTCTGATGCGGATAATCGTTCGACCACATGCAGCGCTCGGCGCCCCACCACGCGAGCAGCCGGCCGCCCACGTCATCGTTGAAAAAGGTGGCGTACACCTGGCGCTCGAAGTACTCGCTGGGCCGCCGGTGGATCGGAAGCGCGACCGCCGAGCGATGGCGCGCGAACGCTTTGTCGCACTGGCCGATCCAGAACGGCATCCAGCCGATCTCATTTTCGACCGAGACCACATTGAGGCGCGGGAAGCGCTCCAGCACGCCCGAGAAAATCATGTCGAACAGAGCGTTGCTGATCTCTTCGGTCTGATTGACGCCGCGCCGGCAGCGCTCGATCCCGGGAAGCGTCTGCCGATGCATGCTCGCGCCGAAGCCGGTGAGGATGTGCAGGTGAACCGGCATATCGAGATCCTCGGCCGCCGCCCAGAAGCGCTCGTAGTGATCCGCCGTGAAGGGCAGGCGCGGATGAGGAACCTGCCAGATCATCGCGCCGCACAGACCTTGTTTTTTGCAGCGCTCGAGCTCGCGTACCGCATGGTCGATCTCGTAAACGGAAATCAACGCGATCCCCACCAGCCGATCCGGGGCTCCCCTGCAGTAGTCGATAAGCCAGTCGTTGTACACGCGAAAGCACGCCTCCTGGAGCGCCGCGTCTTCGATGCAGAACAGCCCCAAGCCCATGCTCGGGTAAAGCACCTCCGCGCTCACGCCGTCGATCTCCATGTCTTGGATGCGCTTTACGGGATCCCATCCGCCCTGGCGCGCCGCCGCAAATCCGGCCTTGCGCACCTCGGCCAATTCTTCGGGCTTGTGGCCCGCCATAAACAACCCGCCGACCGCTTGCGGCAAAACCGCGGCGGAACCGAACATCCAGCTCTCGCGCTTTTCATCGTAGTAGACCCTGGGGGCGCGCTCGCCGAATGTTTTTGCCAGCGGCTTTTCCCAGAGATCCGGCAGCTCGAGCACGTGCGAGTCCGCGGAGATGAGAACTTCCTGCGCGTTTGTCTGATCCATACGCAAACCTCCTCGGGCCGGTCGTTGCCGCTAGCCGCTCAAAGCCGCCCACAACGCTTCGGCCGGATGCTTGGCCTTTCGGCCGGTGAGATGCTCGATCTGCTGGCGGCAAGAGATCCCCGACGCCACGATCTCCACGTCCGCTCCGGCGCGCTCTACGGCGGGCGCCAGGCGCCGCCTGCCGATCGCGAGGGATAACTCGTAATGTTCCTTTTCAAAGCCGAAAGAACCGGCCATGCCGCAGCAGCCCGAGTCGACCTCGTCGACCTCATAGCCGGCCCAGCTGAGCGCCGCCAGGGTCGGCGCGGTGCCGACGAGCGCCTTCTGGTGGCAGTGGCCGTGGACGAGCGCCTTTCTTCCGTTTCTCTCGATCTTTAGCGAAACCCGACCGGCATCCCGCTCTCTTACGAGAAACTCCTCCAGGAGAAAACTTCTCTCCGCGACGAGCCTTGCGGCCTCGGTTCGCAGCAGCTCGGGATATTCGTCGCGCAACGTGAGCAGGCAGGAAGGCTCGAGGCCCACGATGCCGGTCCCCTTCTCCGCGTACGGCGCCAGGCGGCCGACGTTCCAGGCGGCGTTCTCCTTCGCCTGCTCCAACATCCCCTTGGAGATCATCGGGCGGCCGCAGCACTTTTTGTCGACGAGGGCCACGCGATAGCCGGCGCGCTCTAAAAGGCGCGTCGCCGCAATCGCGACGGCCGGCGTGTTGTAGTTATTGAAAGTATCGTGAAACAAAACGACCTCGCCTCTGGAACCGTCGCCTTCGCAGAGGTGCTTTCGGAACCAGCCGGCAAATGTCTCGGCGGCAAACTGCGGCAGCGGCCGGCGCCGGTCGATCCCCGCCACGCGCTCCAGCAGCCAGCGATTCAGCGATGCGTTGGCCATCCAGTTGGAGAGAGGCGCCAGGCGCGCTCCCCAGCGGTTCAGGCTCTCGATTTTGCCGAAGATCCGGTTGCGGAGCGGCAGCCCGTTCGCCCGATGATAATGGTCGAGAAACTCGTACTTGAGCTTCGCCATGTCCACGTTCGACGGGCACTCCGCCTTGCACGCCTTGCACTCCAAGCACAGATCGAGGACCTCGTAGAGCCGTCTGCCCGTGAAATCCTCCTTGGGGACTTTGCCCGAAAGCACCGCCCGGAGCGCGTTGGCCCTGCCGCGCGTGGAGTGTTCCTCGTCGAGCGTTCCCATGTACGACGGGCACATCGTGCCTTCGAGTTTTTTTCGGCACTCGCCCATGCCGCTGCACATCTCGACGGCTGCGGCAAAACCTCCCTGAGCGCTGAAGTCCAGCGTCGTCTCGGGCTGCCAGGTCCTGTACGCAGGGCTGATTCGGAGCGACTCGGTCATGGGCGGGGCGTCAACGATCTTGCCCGGATTCATGAGGCTCTGCGGGTCGAAGGCGCGTTTGATCTCGCGAAACGCCCGATAGAGCCTCGGGCCAAAGAGCCTCTCGTTAAAATGGCTGCGCGCAAGCCCGTCGCCGTGCTCGCCCGACATCGCGCCGTTGAACTCGAGCACGAGATCGCAAACCTCGTTTGCGATCGAAACCATCTTTTCCACCTCGCCGGGTTCCTTGAGATTGATGAACGGGCGAATGTGCATGCAGCCCACCGAACAGTGGCCGTAATACCCCGCGACGGCCTGGTGGCGCGTCAAGATCTCGCGAAACCGTTTGATGAATTCCGGCAGCCTGCGCGGCTCGACGGCGGTGTCTTCGACAAACGCGATCGGCTTTTTGTCCCCTTTGGCGCCGAGCAACAATCCGAGTCCGGCCTTGCGCACGCCCCAGATCGCCTTCACCTCTTCGGGGCTGAAAGCCTGCGTGGCCGCGTAGCCGATCCCGCGCGCCTTTCTGAGCTCTTCGAGCTTTTGGATCCGATCTCGGACTTCCTTTTCGCTCTCGCCCGCATACTCGACGATGAGGAGCGAGCTTGGATTTCCCTGCACAAAACCGAGCCGGCGCGACTGCACGATGTTGCCGCGGGCAAGATCGAGAATCATCTTATCGGTCGATTCCAGAGCGTAAGGGGCGCTTTCGAGAATCGCGTTGGCGGCCGCCAGCGCCTCGAGATCGTCGTGAAAATGGATGACGTCGAGCGCCGTCCACTTGGGCTTGGGCACCAGCCGCATCTTCGCCTCCACCACACAGGCGAGCGTGCCCTCGGAGCCGACGATGAGGCGCGAGAGGTTGAACGGCCTCTCCTTGATGAACTCATCGAGGTTGTAGCCGGTGACCCGGCGCATGATCTTGGGATAGCGCGCGAGAATCTCCTGTTTGTGCTCGCGCGCCAGGCGGCTCACCTCCCGGTAAATGCGCCCCTCGAGGCCGCCGCTCTCGATCTTCTTTTCCAGCGCTTCGGGAGAGAGGTCTCGGAGAACCGTTTCGGTTCCGTCGGCGAGAAGGACCGTGAGCTCGAGGACGTGATCGACCGTTTTCCCGTACGTGAGCGAATGCGCCCCCGCCGAATTGTTGCCGATCATCCCGCCGATCGTCGCCCGGTTCGAAGTCGAGGTGTCGGGGCCGAACTGGAGCCCCATGGCGCGCACGTGCGCGTTGAGCTCGTCCTGCACCACTCCCGGCTGTACCCGGCACCACAGCTCCTCGCGATTCACCTCCAAGACGCGGTTCATGTACTTGGAAAAGTCCAACACGATCGCGTGGCCGACCGTCTGCCCCGCCAGCGAGGTTCCGCCGCCGCGCGGCAGGATCGGCACCCGATAGCGATTCGCGACCTCCAGCGTCGCCTGAACATCGCCCTTGTCGCGCGGGACGACCACGCCGATCGGCTCGATCTCGTAAATCGACGCGTCGGTGGCGTAGAGAAGGCGCGAATAGCGATCGAAGCGCACCTCGCCGCCGATTCGCTTCTTTAAATCCGCGGCGATTTGTCCGTAAACGTCGCTCGAGCCTGGCGCCATACCGGTTTCTTATAGCACGCCTTCAGCCTTCGGGCGCAAGCTCAAAGCTGCTCCGGGTGATGGCGTATCGGAATTCGCCGTCGCGGCTCTTGTTGATCCAACAGCTCTTTCGCCTTCTTGAAAACCTCGCGGAACATTTCCCGCGTGAGCTTGCCCGTGAAGGTGTTTTGCTGGCTTGGGTGGTAGGAACCCACGAGCGTAACCCGGTCGAGCCGGACGACCGAGCCGTGGCTAAACTTTGGGCGCGGCTTGGGAATCGCGCCGCCGCTTTCTTGGTAAGCTTTGAGAAAAGAGTCAAAGGCGATCTTTCCCAGCGCGACCACAACCTGCACCCGCGCGAGCAGCCGCAGCTCCTGAACGAGGTACGGGCGGCAGCGGTCGAACTCGGCAAGCGTCGGCTTATTCTCGGGCGGCGCGCAGCGCACCGCGGCCGTGATATAGCAGTCGCCGAGCAAAAGGCCGTCGTCCCTGCCAACGGAATCGGGCCGGTTGGCAAACCCGCACTCGTACAGCGTCCGGTAAAGCCAGTCGCCGCTGCGGTCGCCGGTAAATATCCTGCCGGTCCGATTGCCCCCGTGCGCCGCCGGGGCCAGGCCGACGACCAGGAGGCGCGCGTGCGCATCGCCGAACCCCGGCAAAGGTTTCGCCCAGTATTTCTGGCCGCGATAGCGAAGCGGCGGTTTTTTCGCCACCGCCTCGCGCCAGCACACCAGCCGGGGGCATTTTCGGCACCGGACAATTGTCTGGGTCAAACGCTCGAGCGGGTTCATCTTGCAGCCCTGCTAACATAATACCACGGTAAAGAGAACCCGCGGGCACGGCGCGACTGGACAGGGCTGCGCGGAACTCGATAGTGTAGAGAAAACAAAATCGCGAACGCGAAAGGAGACCCGTTATGTCCGTTCCCGAATACCGTATCGAGACCGACTCCATGGGGCAGGTCAAAGTCCCGAAGAACGCCTACTACGGCGCGCAGACGCAGCGCGCGGTCGAAAATTTTCCCGTCAGCGGCATCGGCTTTCCCTCCCGGTTCATTCGCGCGCTGGCGATGATCAAGCATGCCGCCGCGTCGACGAACGAAGAGCTGGGGTTGCTCGACGCCAAAATTGCCGCCGCCATCCGGCGCGCCGCGGACGAGGTCATCGCCGGCAAGCTGGACCGAGAGTTTGTCGTCGATATTTTCCAAACCGGTTCGGGCACCTCCACCAACATGAACGCCAACGAGGTGATCGCCAACCGGGCGCTCGAGCTCATGGGCAAGGCTCGCGGCAGCAAGGAAATCCACCCGAACGATCACGTCAACATGAGCCAGTCGAGCAACGATGTGATTCCGACCGCGATCCATGTGGCCGCGCTCGAAGGCATTCACCAAGAGCTGTTGCCGGCGCTCAAAGGATTGCACCGCGCGCTGTCGGACAAAGCCCGGCAATTCGACCGCGTCGTAAAGATCGGCCGCACGCATCTGGCCGACGCGACGCCCATTCGCCTCGGCCAGGAATTCGGCGGCTACGCGCGCCAGATCGAGCTCGGCATCGAGAGGATTGAAAGCGCGGCCAAAGGGTTGGAGGAGCTCGCGCTGGGCGGAACCGCGGTGGGCACGGGCATCAACACGCACCCGGAGTTTGCCGCGCGCACCATCGCGAAGATCTCGAGCATGACGGGCCTTTCGTTTCGCGAAGCGAAAGATCACTTCGAGGCGCAAGCCGCCAAGGACGCGGTCGTCCACGTGAGCGGCGCCCTCAAGACGCTGGCCGTAAGCCTCACAAAAATTGCCAATGACTTGCGGTGGCTGTCTTCGGGGCCGCGCTGCGGCATCGGCGAGATCGGACTGCCGGACACTCAGCCCGGCTCTTCGATCATGCCGGGCAAAGTCAATCCCGTCATGTGCGAGTCCGTCCTGCAGGTGGCGGCCCATGTGATCGGCTGCGACGCCACCATCGCGGTGTGCGGGCAGGCGGGCAATTTTGAGCTCAACGTCATGATGCCGATCATGGCGCTTAAATTCCTGGAGGCGATCACTTTCACGGCCGCCGTCGTCAAGGCTTTCACGGAAAAATGCGTGGTGGGCATTGAAGCCAACGAACAGCGGTGCGCGGAGCTGGTCGAAAAGAGCCTGGCCATGGTGACCGCGCTCGCCCCGGTCATCGGCTATGATGCGGCGGCCAAAATCGCCAAGGAATCCTTCACGACCGGGAAGACCGTTCGCGAAGTCTGCCGCGAGCGGGGGATTCTGCCGGAGGAGCGCCTGAACAGGATCCTCGATCCCTGGCGCATGACCGAGCCGGGGATTCCGGAGAAAGAATAAACGGCAAGTTGAGAGCCGAGGAGCGGAAAAGCGGGCGCGCCGTTCGGCTCATGCGCCCATTAGTTGTCAATTCGTTTTTGTTTCTGCTACATTGGGTCGATTTTGGCCAAAGAGGCGCATGCCTGAGCGCGAAAAAAAGCCTTTCGCGTCCGCAACAGAACCACGGTCGTAAAAGACAAGCCGGATCTCGCGGAGTTTAGCCGCAGGCTAGCCTTCTTGAGATTTCGCTTTTTGAGTCGGAGTTCGTTGTCGCTATAATTGAAGGGGTGTGGGATGAAAGCGGCGGAACAAAAAACTTTGGCGGTTGAAACCGCAATGACGCTGAGGACAGACGCCTGGTGGCTGGAGCCGCTAGCGGTCGCCGTGGTCCTCCTCAGCTTCGGCGTCTATGCAACCTGGGCGGCTTTGCAGAACGCCCACTACTATGCGGCGCCCTATCTCTCGCCTTTGTATTCGCCCTGTCTTGCCACAAGCTGCGAGCATGTGAGTCTTCCCCTGGTCGGCTCGTGGTGGAACCTGTCGCCTGCTTTCCTTATTTTGTGGATACCGGGCGGGTTCCGCGCCACCTGCTATTATTACCGCAAGGCCTATTACCGGTCTCTTTTCGGCCTGCCGCCGGGCTGCGGCGTGCGCGACGTGTGGCGCAGCTATTGGGGCGAGACCCGCTTTCCTTTCACGTTGCAAAATATCCATCGCTATTTTTTTTGGCTCGCCCTTCCCATCCTCGGATTTCTATGGTGGGACGTGATTATGGCTTTCAACTTTGCCGACGGGTTCGGGATTGGCGTCGGCACACTGGTGCTGCTGCTCAACGCCGTGCTGCTCTCGCTTTACTCCTTCTCCTGCCACTCCTGCCGCCATATCTGCGGCGGCTACCTGGACAGCTTTCACCGATCGCCCGCGAAATACCGCCTCTGGAAAATCGTCAGCCGACTCAATGAGCGCCACATGCTGATTGCGTGGGTGAGCCTTGTCTGGGTCGCGCTCGCCGACCTGTACGTTCGCCTGCTGGCCATGGGGATTATCGTCGATCTGAGGTTAGTGTGATGGCGACCGCGGAAAGATACGAAACGCACGAGTACGACGTCATTGTCGTCGGCGCGGGCGGCGCCGGGCTGCGCGCCGCCATCGAGGCGTCCGCGCAGGGCGTTAAAACGGCGCTCATCTGTAAATCGCTCCTCGGCAAAGCGCACACCGTGATGGCCGAAGGCGGTATCGCGGCGGCTCTGGGCAACGTCTACCCCGAAGACAACTGGAAAGTGCATTTTCGCGACACCATGCGCGGCGGGAAACTGCTCAACAACTGGCGCATGGCGCAGATTCACGCCCAGGAAGCGCCCGACCGCGTTCTCGAGCTCGAGGAATGGGGCGCGCTCTTCGACCGCACCAAAGACGGCTTGATCCTGCAGCGCGATTTTGGCGGGCATCGTTACGCGCGCCTCGCCCACGTCGGCGACCGCACGGGCCTCGAGATGATCCGCACGCTGCAGCACCACGCCGTGCACAAGGGCATCGACGTCTACATGGAATGCACGATCCAGCGGCTGCTCAAAGACGGCGGGCGTGTCTGCGGCGCCTTCGGTTACTGGCGCGAGAGCGGCAGGTTTATCGTCTTTAAATCGAAAGCGGTCGTCCTGGCCACCGGCGGCGTCGGCAAAGCCTGGAAGATCACGTCCAATTCCTGGGAGTACACCGGCGACGGGATCGCTCTCGGACTGGACGCGGGCGCCGACCTGATCGATATGGAGATGGTCCAGTTCCATCCCACGGGCATGGTCTGGCCGCCCAGCGTGCGCGGCATCCTGGTCACGGAAGGCGTGCGCGGCGACGGCGGCACGCTCAAGAACTCGGAAGGCAAGCGCTTCATGTTCAACTACATTCCCGAGTTCTTCAAAGCGGAAACCGCGGAGACGGAAGAGGAAGCCGACGCCTGGTACGAAGACAAGAAGAACAATCGCCGGACGCCGGATCTGTTGCCGCGCGACGAGGTCGCGCGCGCGATCAACGCGGAGGTCAAAGCCGGGCGCGGCAGCCCGCACGGCGGGGTCTTTCTCGACATCGCCTCGCGCCGCCCGGCCGAGTACATCAAGCGCCGCTTGCCGTCGATGTATCACCAGTTTATGGAGCTGGCGGGCGTCGACATCACCAAAGAGCCGATGGAAGTCGGCCCGACGTGCCACTACATCATGGGCGGTCTTCGCGTCGATGCGGACTCGACGGCGACAACCGTTCCGGGCCTCTTTGCCGCGGGCGAGGTCGCCGCCGGCCTGCACGGCGCGAACCGGCTGGGCGGCAACTCTCTTTCCGATCTTCTCGTTTTCGGGCGGCGCGCGGGCCTGTACGCGGCGCAGTACGCCAAGTCCTTTGAAGGAACGCTGAGCGTCGACAACGACCAGATTGAAGCCCACGCGCAGGAATTGCTGGCCCCGTTCAACGGCAAGGGCAGCGAGAACCCCTACAGCATCCATGCCGACCTTCAGGAATGCATGCAGAACCTGGTGGGCATCATCCGCACCGAGGCGGAACTCAAAAGAGCCCTGGACGAGATCGCGCGCCTTAAAGAGCGCCTGGCCCGGGTGAGCGTTCAGGGACACCGGCAGTACAATCCCGGATGGCACCTCGCGCTCGACCTGCACAACTTGCTCGCGGTCTCGGAGGCCTGCACGCTCTCGGCGCTCGAGCGAAAAGAAAGCCGCGGCGGCCACACGCGCGACGACTACCCGAAACCCGATCCGCAGCTCGCCAAGGTCAATATCGTGATCCGCAAGAGAAACGGCGCGCTCACCTTGGCGCGCGAGCCGTTGCCCGAGATGCCCGAAGATCTCAAGAAACTCGTCGAGGAGCAGCACTGATGGGCGGCACCGAAGTCACCATGCGCGTCTGGCGCGGTGATTCCACCGGCGGCGCTTTTCAGGAATATCGGCTTCCCGTCGAGGAGGGCTGGGTCGTCCTCGACGTCATCCACGCCATCCAAGCGACCCAAGCCAACGACCTCGCCGTGCGCTGGAACTGCAAGGCGGGAAAGTGCGGCTCGTGCAGCGCGGAGATCAACGGCAAGCCGCGGCTCATGTGCATGACGCGCATGAGTTCCTTTCCCGCGGGCGAGCCGATCACGGTCGCGCCGATGAAGACCTTTCCGGTGATTCGCGATCTGGTGACCGATGTGTCGTTCAATTACCAAAAGGCCAAGACGATCCCGCCCTTCAAGCCGAAGCCGAAGGAAGCCGACGGCACGCGCCGCATGTTTCAGGAAGACATCGATCGGGTGCAGGAGTTTCACAAGTGCATCGAATGCTTCCTGTGCCAGAACGTCTGCCATGTGATCCGCGATCACGAAGAGAACAAGGAGCATTTCGCCGGCCCGCGCTTTTTCATCCGGCTGGCCGCTCTCGAGATGCACCCGCTCGATACCGAGGACCGCACCGCGCTCATCAAAGAGCAGGCGGGTCTCGGCTTTTGCAACATCACGAAATGCTGCACGGAAGTATGCCCCGAGCACATTCACATCACCGACAACGGTATCATCCCGCTCAAAGAGCGCGTCGTCGATAACTACTACGATCCGGTTCTCCGCCTCCTGCGCAGGCTCAAAGGCAAAAGCGCAAGCCACTCCTAACGAAAGGCTGTCGCAACGCCGCGGCAAAAGCGGCGCCCGCTTGGGCGCGAGCGGCCGCGGCGCGCGCCCTTTCGATCTGCCGTTCACAAACCCCGCGCGCCAGCCGTCTTGACTCCCATTTTTGTCCGCGCTTTTTCGCCTCATCGACGAGATCATGGATCAGGTCTTCCGGTTTCTGGAGGAAAACGGCTATCGCAACGCGGCGGTGATGGTGGAAGGATTTCACGGCTGGGTGAGGCGGAAGTATCCCGTCGAGAGCCAGCGCTGACAGGAATCGCAGGTGGCGCAGCGCGCTGCCTCGAATGCCATGCGCGGCGAGGCTTGCTTTCGCCCGGCCATCTTGACTGAGAATGCCCGCCAGGGTTATGTATGGGCCAGATTCTTACCCGACCGCGGACAGGCCCGCCGTTCAAGCGCGGGCCTGGCAAAAGGAAAGGAGAGCGCCAGACTGTGGAAGCCTTCTTTCTTTTTTCTGTCCAATCCGGTTCAAATTTGCGGCGCTCAAGAGACCAGCACGGCAGAGTCGCGCCGGCGAGATGAAAACAAGTCTACGGAGGTTCCAGCTAGGGGAGGCGAGCCTATGAGCCGAAAAGATAAGTACGCGCGGCACAAAGAATGCCGCGTCCGTTGGTTGGCCATCGTTTCGCTGCATGTTTTGTTTTTCGCCTTTTCCGCCCGCGCCGTCGCGCAAAACGTGCCGGCGGAGCTCATCCGCTACCCGGAAATAGTCATCCACAACGCCAAGGTTCACACGGCCGACAAAGATGGCCCCGACTACACGATCGCCGAAGCCCTCGCGGTCAGGGAAGGGCGCATCCTTTACGTCGGCAACAATGCGGAAGCTCTGAAGCTTGCGGGGCCCGAGACGCTGAAGATCGATGCCAAAGGGAGAACCGTCATTCCCGGGATCATCGCAAGCGACGGCGACAACGCTTTTGCCGCCGGCGACTTGTACAAGTACACGCAGATAGGTCTCCGGCTAATCGGCGGCGGGCGGTCTTTGCGCGTCCCTCCCACCAAGGAAGCGATCATCGACAAAATCAAGGAGCTGGTGGCCCAGGCGAAGCCCGGAGAGCCGGTCTTCTTGAGGTTCAGGGACGAGCTCAACGGGATTATGTGGGCGTTTACCCGGCACGACCTCGATCTCCTGAGCCCCAATAATCCGCTCACCATTACCATTGGTGGAAGCGATGTTGTCGTCAACACCAAGATGCTCGAGACCGCGTTTGCCAGCGGACTACGAAAAGACCACCTGGGCGTCATCAAGGATGCGAGCGGACAGCCCACCGGCCAGCTTTTCGGCCAGGCGGCGGGTCTGGTCATGTGGAACCTGAGGCCCTACCCTGAAGAGGCGTTCGAGAACTTCATGAAGGATCAGCTCGAGCTGCAGCAAAAGTTCGTCGAGAACGGCAAGACCACCGTCACGGGACATGCCACCGGTCTCGACATGACTTTGTGGAACGTCATGTATCACCGCGGCCAGCTTTACTTGCGCTTCCGGCCGGCCATGGACTTCGTGCGCAGCAACCCCTTGGCGGGACAGTTTCTTAAGAGGGTCGGAACGCTCGTCAATTACGGCCTCGGCGAAACGGTAAAAATCGTCGGCCTCGCGCCCGGGCCCGCCGACGGCGCCATCGACGACCCGTATGGGATTTCCACGCTCGAACCCATGCGGCTGATTCCCGACATCATCAAAGGGGACCGATTCCCCACGGGCGTATTCCGCTGGACCGGCGAGCAGTGGACCGGCAAGGGCTCCCTGGAGCAGTTAAGCACGGAAGAAAAGAAAGACACCGAGCTGCAAACGCTGCTCGATGCCCGCCGCTACGGCTGGAACTTTAGCGGCGTTCACAACATGGGAAGCAAAGGCATCCAGGCCTTCCTGAGCGGCGTCGAAAACGCGGTCAAGGGACAAAAGCTCATGGTTCCCGAGCTGGTCCGGCCGCATAACCTGGATCACAATGTCGCCTGGTATTCGACCGTCATCGAACAGGCGAAAAAAGCGGTCGAGCCGATGCGCTTTGGCCTCGCGGTTCGCGAGATCTTCAATCCGCGGCTGGTCGACGGCCACGAGGTCATTTACATCAAATTCGGCGACAAGGCGCCGCATCTCCAACCCGTGAAGACGCTCATCGACGAAGGGATACCGGTGAGCGTCGAAATCGGGGAGCGCGACGCGTTCTGGATGATGGAAAAGCTGGTCACGAGAACGGACGACAAAGGTCGGGTTCGCGGCGGCCAATACGCGCTGGACCGCAAGACCGCGCTGCTGATGGCGACGCGCTGGGGCGCGCGCTTTATCGGCGAGGAAAAGAATTTGGGCTCCATCGAGCTGGGGAAGTTTGCCGACATCGTGATCTTGGGCACCGATTATCTCAACATCCCGGCCGACCAGATTTCAAAGATGCCGGTCATGATGACCTTGATCGACGGCAAGATCGTCTACACCGCTCCCAATTTCGCCGCCGAGCTCGGTTCGGACTACAAGCGCTTTGTCCATCCGGCCGCCGTCCGACCGCAATGAGGCTGCATGGGAGGCCGAAAAAAGAGGTTGCGACCTTAGAGTTGGCATTGTTCGTTGTCTTTGCCTGTCTTTCGCTCCTATGGACGGGGGCAAGCCAGGCGAGCCACGGGAGAGAAGAGATCAACTACATCAGTCCAGACCGCGTCAAAGCTCTCATCGACGGCGGCGAAAAGATTTTCTTTCTCGACATCCGGCCCGAGAAAGAATACCAAGAGAAGCGCGTTGCCGGCGCGCGCTCGATCCCGGCGCGCGAGCTGGAGAAGCGATTAAACGAGGTGCCCCGGGCCGGGCGCATCATCGTCTACTGCGACTGCCGTCCCGGAGGGGAAGACGCCGATGCCTACTTTGTTCTTCGCGACAACGGCTATCGAAACGTCGCCGTGATGGAGGAGGGTATCCGGGGCTGGGTTAGGCGGAAATTTCCGACCGAACAAGACCGGCGCTAGGGCCAGGCGCCAGGCGGGTCGTAAAATCCGTTGCGCTTCGGGGCTTGCGAGCAGCCGCCAAGGAAGCGGAGGGAAGTACCGATGGAGGATCGATCGCTCAGGCGCAAACGCGTGCGGCTTTTTCTTTGGTTAGGTTGCGTTCTCGCGGCGAACCCCGTCTGGGCTCAGGCCGGGAGGGGGCTCGTCATTTTCGCCGACGCCGTCTACTACAACGGCAAGGTGCTGACGGTCGACGAGCGTTTCTCGGTCGCCGAAGCGCTTGCCGTGCGCGACGGCAGGGTCATGGCCGTCGGAAGCAACGCCGAAATTCTGAACTTGGCGGGCCCGCACACCCGGCGTCTGGACCTCAAGGGAAAAACGATCATCCCCGGGCTGATCGATACCCATTCTCACCTCTTCGATTATGCGCCGGCAAACTGGGCGAGCGACCTCGAAGTGTTAGAGCCCGAGTTAAAGCAATACCGCCAAGTCGAGGTCCAGGCGCAATCGGTAGACGATGCGATCGCGCAACTGAAAGCCATGGCCGCCCAAAGTCCTCCAGGCAACATGATTCACGTCCAGCTCCAGCCGTCGAGCGTGGCCGAGGAGTTCGGCAAGAAAGTGATGCTCGAGGAGATGGACAAGCTGGCGCCGAACCATCCGATGGTGGTTCAGCTTCGCGGCACCGACCGCAGGGCCAACAGCCGCGTCTTTAAGATGTTTACCGACTACTTTGGCGAGCTCCCGGAAGACATCCAGGCCGACGGTCAGGGAAGGCCGCGCGGGCCGATCGGCTCGGGCGCGATGCGCACGCTCGTGGGCGAGATTCTCGTCCGCAAGCCGCAGACGCTCGCGCACATCTACAAGAAGGAGCTTCAGGCGTGGGCGGCCCAGGGAGTGACGACGTGGTCGTCCTCTCTGCCGAGCGTCAAAGTTTTTAACGCCTTTGTTCTTCTGGACCAGAGCGGCGAAATGCCGATCCGTTTCGCCTATTCGCACAGGATGGGCGCCGCGGGCTTCTCGCAGGCGGCGGAATTTTACAAGCGGCTGGGCAACATCGCCGGCCACGGCACGGACTTTCTCTGGGCGATCGGCGTCTCGCTGTCGTCTCTCGACAGTAGCTACCCGCGCCACTGCACGACGATCGCGGCGCCTGCCGAGATCAAGTCCCGCGAACGGTGCGAGGCCGAGGCGGAGTACAAGATCATGCGCGCCGCCGTGCAGAGCGGCCAGAGGATCTCGGGAACCCACGTGTACGGCGACGGCGCCGTCGATCGCTTTCTCGACACGCTCGAGAAGGCCGCGAGCGAGGCGGGGCTCAGCCTGGAGGAAATTCGCGCCCGGAGGCACAACATCGACCACTGCGGCATGAGCCCGCGGCCGGATCAGATCGAGCGCGCCAAAAAGCTCAACATCATCTGGAGCTGCGCTCCGCGCTACATTGAAGATGCCGCCGACATCTCGCGCGATTACGGTGAAAAGTACGCCCACGAGCTCAACGCGCCAATCCAGAACATCCTCCGGGCGGGCGGCAAGGTCGTCATGGAAATGGATGACCGGAGGCTCCACCGCAAAGAAGGAGGGTCGTTCGCCCATATCAAATACGCCGTGACGCGCAAAGACAGCCAGGGCAGAACGTGGGGCGCCAAACAGGCGGTCGACAAGGCGACGGCGCTCAAGATGTTTACCCGCTGGGCGGCGGAATATGTGCTGCGCGAAAAGCAGCTGGGGTCTCTGGAGCCTGGGAAATGGGCGGACTTTGTCATTCTCGATCGCGACTATCTCGCCACGCCGGATGAGGAGCTCACAAAGATTAACGTGCTCATGACGGCGGTGGGCGGAAAGGCGGTTTACGTCGATCCGGAGTTTGCCAAGGCGGAAACCCTCCAGGCCGCAGGGCTCAAGCTCCGGCCGGCTCGATAAGTCGCATGGAGCGCGGCCAAATCTTAAACCGCTCGCGTCTCGCGCCGGCCGTTTTACTTTCGCTGCTTGCGGCCATGGATGCGGCGCAGTCCTACGCCGGCCACGGCGGCGAAGACGATGTGCCGGCGGTGAGCGCGGACCTGGTGAAATATTTCCTGGACATGCGCGAAAAAATGGTCCTGATCGATCTGCGGCCCGCCTCGGCATACCAAAAGTCCCGCCTGCCCGGGGCGCGTTCTCTGCCCCTCGAAGAGCTGGACAAGCGTTTTCGCGAGATTCCTCAGTCCGGCCGGGTGGTGCTCTACTGCGACTGCCCGCAGAACCAGCTGATCGAGGAGGCCTATCGGTTGCTCAAGGACTACGGCTACCGCAATGCGGCAATTATGGCCGACCGATTTCAGGATTGGGTGAAAAGAAAGTACCCGGTCGAAACCGGACCCTGACAGCCCGGGATCGACGGCAGGAACCGAAAGGAGGCAAAGATGAAACGGTCACTGATCGGCGCAATTTTGCTTCTCCTGCTGTTCTCTCGTTCGGCTCTCCCGCAAACCCAGCCGTCGCAACCGGGCTATCCTGATACGATCCTGCACAACGGTAAAATCGTGACCGTGGACGACAAGAGCGCCTCGACGAACCCGGGAACCGTTGTCGAGGCGCTCGCGATTAAAGACGGAAAGATCACGCGCCTGGGGACCAGCGGCGACATCCTCGCGCTGAAAGGTCCAAAAACAAACATTATCGACTTAAAAGGGCGCACGGCGCTTCCGGGAATCATCGACACGCACTCCCATCTGCACGATTACGCCGTGAGCCATCATGGTGCCGAGCTGTACCCTAAGCTGACGATCAAAGCGAACCCCGGCGAGACGTGGGACAGCATCGTTAACAGGGCACTGGCGGCCATCAGCGAAGAAGTTAAAAAGCGCCAGCCCGGAGAATGGATCTCGGTCGATCTGCCGCGCGCGGCGATCGGCCAAGATGGCACCATGCTGGACGGATCGCTCGCCAACCGTCGGGGACTCTTGCTCACGCAAGCCGCGCTCGACAGGGTCGCGCCGAACAATCCTGTCCACACGAGGGCAAGAACTTCGGCGCGCCTCAACAGCAAAGCGCTGGAGATCATCAAGAGCGCCGGCTACTCGCCTCCTGAGGAACTCGCTCGCCCGGAGGATTTTTATGTGTCGAACTCGATGAACCGGGTCGTGGCGGCGGACTTTTTGATGGATTTGGAAAACCTCGCTCAGGTATACCGCAAGGAACATCTGGAATGGGCCGGGTATGGCGTCACCACGTGGTCCAGCTCGATCCGCTCGACGCGGGTCTTGACGGCTCACCAGATGCTGGACAAGCGCGGCGAGCTGCCGATAAGGTTCGCCTATGGCGTGATGATGGGGAACCCGCAAATGCTCTCGCTGGCCAACTATTCCAGCGACTTCTTGTGGAACACAGGCGCGGGGACCTCGACCGACAGCTCTTACCCAGGGCTCTATACATCGGTTGAGCCGCCGCTCATCCCTAAAGACATCAAGGATCGCGAAAACCCGCGCCAGGGTTTCGACAAGATCATCGAAGACGGCGTCGCTTCCGGACTGCGGTTCGTCAACACGCACGTTGCCGGGGACCGGGCGCTGGACTTGGTCTTGGACGCCATTGAAAAGGGTAGCGCGCGGGCGGGGCTTTCTCCGGAAGAGATCAGGCGAAAGCGGCACGCCGCCGACCATTGCACGATGAACCCTCGGCCCGACCAAATCCCGCGGCTAAAGAGGCTCGGCATGCTCATGAGCTGCGCGCCGAAATACATCGAAGATACCAGCCCGAAGATCTTGCGGGACTATGGCGAGCCCTACACCGGCTGGGTGGCGCCCGTGAAGAGCTTAATCGACGCGGGCGTGCGCACTGTGCTGGAGATTGACGATCACGGCATCTCCGAGCACGGGACGGTTTTTCACTATTTGGGGCTCCTCGTGAATCGGGAGGTCGACGGCAAGGTCTATGCTGGCAAGGAAAGAATCGATCGCGTGCTCGCGCTCAAGATGTCGACGATCTGGGCGGCGGAATATGTCTTGAGGGAAAACGTCCTGGGATCGTTGGAACCCGGAAAATTTGCCGACATCATCGTCGTCGACAAGGATTACCTCACGATTCCCGACAAGGAGATCGGAACGACCAAGGTCCTGCTCACACTCGTCGGCGGCAAGATCGTGCACCGAAGCGAGCAGTTCTAGATAGTGCCCTCGGCAATATTGCTATGCTGGGAACGGCGGGAAAAAAGCACATTGCCTTGCCAAGACCGGCAGCGTCCAAGGAAACTCAAAAATCCGCCTTTCATCCCCCTTTGGCAAAGGGGGAACGAGGGGGATTTCGGAGACAGCCGTTTGCGGCTATTTTAGCGGCTGCGTTATGCGGCAGCTGGCTTTCGTTGGCGCGCCCCGGGCACGAGTTTGATGAGACCGTTGAGACCATCAAACCGGAACAGCTAAACGCCCTGCTTTCCGGAAGCGAGAAACCTGTTCTCGTGGATCTTCGTCCCGCCAAAGAATTCAAAGAGAAACGGCTGCCCGGCGCGCGCTCGATTCCGGTCACGGAGCTCGACAGACGCTTTAGCGAAATCCCGCGAGCGGGACGCGTTGTCCTTTACTGCGGCTGTCCTCCGGGCGGGACCGACGAGTCGTATT
The DNA here is from genome assembly GCA_035559995.1 of Candidatus Acidiferrales bacterium. Taxonomy (GTDB): domain Bacteria; phylum Desulfobacterota; class Binatia; order UBA9968; family UBA9968; genus DATMAM01. Next base: position 111,982 of record DATMAM010000012.1, on the reverse strand, counting down.
CTTACCTCTACTTGAAAGAGAAGGGTTATCGTAATGTGGCCGTGCTGGAAGGCGGCCTTGCCGAGTGGCTCAAGCGAAGACTTCCGCTGGAGAGCGCCACGCCGTAGGATTTGGAGAAATTTCACCGAGAGGAGGCAACCATGCATGCATGCGCTTTGTTCCTGTTCTTCTCCTTGCTCTTTGGAACCGAAGCGTTCGCCCAGGCGGTTCCGCAGGAGCTCGTCCGCTACGCCGATACCGTATTGATCAACGGCAAGATCGTCACCGTCGATGAACGTTCAACTATCGCTCAGGCGGTTGCGGTCAGGGACGGGAAGATCCTTGCCGTCGGCAAGAACCCTCAGATTTTGAAGCTCGCCGGGCCGAAGACAGTCAAAATCGACCTCAAAGGAAGAACCGTCCTTCCCGGTTTGATCGACACCCATTCCCACCTGCAGGAATATGCGTTGGATCACTGGGGTGCGGATCATCCGGTGCTCAAATACACGAAGGTGGGCGGGAGCACGGAAGAAGAAGTTCTGGCGGAAATCAAGAAGGCGGTTGAAAGCGCGGTCAAGGGGCTCAAGCCCGGCGCCTGGGTCAGGCTCAACGTTGAGAATTCCGAAGCGGGGCGGGCGCTGCTCCGCCAGGGAAAACTGACCAACGCGACGATCGATCCTCTGAGCCCGCACAACCCGGTGTTGATCAAGTCGGGAACGCGCGGGCTTTTGAACTCGCTAGGGATCCAGGAATACATCAAAGAGTTCGGCGGCCCGGACCCCGAGATGGACGCGAAGACCGGCTATCTCAGAAGCACGACGATCGTGCGCGACATGAACGCCGATCTTTTCATGAAAAATCATCTCGCAGACCTGGCGGAGATTTATCGCAAAGAGCTCTACGAGTGGGCCGGCTATGGCATCACCACATGGTCCTCGTCGCTGAGCGCGGTCAACAACCTCAACGCGCTCACGCTGCTGGAAAGGCGCGGCGAGCTACCCATTCGTCTCGCCTGGGGGCACGCGCACGGGGTGTCGATGGCCACGGGGCCGGAACACTACCGCCGCCTCGGCAATCTACTAAACTCCGGCTCCGACTATCTCTGGAACAACGGCGTCGGCGTCGTCAGCGTCGATGGCTCGTACCCGGAAATCTGCACGACTATTCAGGCTCAGGAGCGGATCAAGAGCCGGGAGATCTGCCGGCTGACTCCGGACTCCGGACGGCAGAACATGCTCTACTCGATGGTGAAGGCCGGGCATCGAATCTCGAATATTCACGTCGCGGGCGATAGCTCGGTCGACAGGGTTATCGACACGATCGAGCGCGCAAGCCAGGAAGCGGGCTTCACCCTGGACCAGATTCGCGCCAAAAGACACTCCATCGATCATTGCGTGATGAACCCGAGGCCGGATCAGTACGAGCGGCTGAAGAAGCTCAACATGTACGCAAGCTGCGCTCCGAAGTACATCGAAAACGTGGCTCCCCGCATTTTGCGCGATTACGGCGAGGAGTATCTCAAGTGGAACGTGCCGGTAAAGAGCCTGACGGCGGCCGGTGTCAAGACGGTCATCGAGCTCGATGTCCACCTGACGCCGAAAAAGAACGCCTTTTATTACGTTCAGCTCCTCACCACGCGCGAGGCTGCGGGCAGGGTGTGGAACCTGAGCGAGAAGATCGACAAGATGACCGCGCTCAAGATGTTCACCCGCTGGGCGGCCGAATACGTGCTGAGAGAAAATGTCCTCGGGTCGATCGAGCCCGGAAAGTGGGCCGATCTCATCGTCCTCGATCGCGACTACCTGACGGTGCCGGAAAACGAGCTAGCAAAAACGCAGGTTCTTCTCACGATGGTCGGAGGAAAGATCGTCCACGAGATGCCGGCGGTCCGCGGCATCGACAAGAGCACTCTGCCGGTCAAGGCCGGGAAAGAGACCGGCGCCGAGGAGTAGACCCTGGTTGACGGCGGCGCCGGCGGTCATGTACGGTTCGACTGAAACGCCAAAGGTTCAAAACATCAGGAGGCTTCTTCGATGATTAGACTCGGCTCGCTGATCTTCTTCTTCGGCTTGCTTGTCACGCGTGCGCTCGCGCAGAACGTCCCGCCCGAGCTGTTGAGCTATCCCGATACCATCCTGCACAACGGCAAAATCGTCGCGCTGGACGATAAGAGCAACTCGACAAATCTCGGCAGCATTTTCCAGGCGCTCGCCGTGCGGGATGGAAAAATCCTCGCTCTCGGAACCAACGATCAAATCCTCGCTCTCAAGGGCCCGCAAACCCGAATCATCGACGTTAAAGGGCGCACGGTGGTTCCCGGCATCATCGATACCCATTCGCACTTGTTCGACTACGCGATGGATTCCCTGGGAGACGCTTCGCCGCGCATGCGTATCCGCGCCGAGCAGGGCGAGACCTGGGCGAGCATCGCCCAGAAAACGCTCGCGGCCGTGCGCCAGGAGGTCGCGAAGAAAAAGCCGGGCGAGTGGATCGCCCTCGACCTTCCCCGGCAGGCCCTCGACCGCGAAGGAAAGCCCATGGACGCGGTTCAGGCCGCCATGCGCGGTCAAATCGTGACCCGCGCCGAGCTGGATAAGATCGCGCCGGAAAATCCGGTTTATCTGCGGACGCGAACCTCGTCGATCACCAACGGCAAGGCGCAGGAGCTCATCCGCGCCGGCTGGCACGGCCCGGTCGAGCCCAATCTGATGCGCGAGGACGGCTTTTCTTCCAACACGATCAACCGCATGGTGCTTTCGGACCATCTGATCGGCGACATCGAAAAACTGGCAAAGATCTATAAGGAAGAGAACCTGCGCTGGGCGGGCTACGGGATCACGACCTGGTCGAGCAATTTGCGCTCGCTCAAGATTCTCGCCGCGTACAAGCTTCTCGACAAACGCGGCGAGATGGGCATCAGGTTCGCGTACACCCCGGGCGTCGGAACACCGGCGCAGGTCGTCCCGGAAATGAACGGCGTCGAAGGTTACGGAAGCGACTATCTCTGGTTTGTCGGCGCCAGCATGAGAGGCGTCGACGCGTCCTATCCCGGCATTCTCACGACGATCGAGCCCCCCGAGATTCCGAAGGAGATCAAGGACCGCGAGATCCACAACGTCGGCTATACCGAGTTTATCGAAAACGCCGTCGCCTCCGGGCTGCGCTGGGCTGGCACCCATACGGCCGGAGACAAGGCGCTGGACTTAACGCTCGACGCGATCGAGAAGGGAAGCGCGCGGGCGGGCTTTACGCTGGATCAAATCCGGGCCAAAGGCCACGCGATCGACCACTGCACGATGAACCCGCGCCCGGACCAAATCCCCAGACTGCAAAAGCTCAACATCATCATGAGCTGCTCGCCCAAGTACATCGAGGGTAGCCCGCGCGTGCTGCGAGACTACGGCGAGAAGTACCTGAGCTGGGTCGCCCCGGTAAAGAGCCTTCTCGACGCGAACGTAAAGACGGTGCTCGAAATCGACGATAACGAAATCTTCAAGGTGGGGACGGTCTTTCACTACATCGACGTGCTCGTAAATCGCGAGGTGGAAGGCAAAGTCTACAACGGCAGGGAGCGGATCGACCGGGTGCGCGCGCTCAAGATGTCGACGATCTGGGCGGCCGAGTACGTCCAGAGGCAAGACCGGCTCGGCTCTCTCGAGCGCGGCAAGCTTGCGGATCTGCTCGTGCTCGACAAGGATTATTTTTCGGTTCCGGAGAAGGAGATCCGGACGATCAGGCCGCTACTTACGATGGTCGGCGGCAAGATCGTCCACCAAAAAGCGGAGTTCTAAGGTGGACTGTTGCATTGGCGCCAAATGACGCAAAAACTTGGCAAGAAAAGAAAGGAGGAGCCGTTATGCGCGCGGTAATCGTTCTCTTATTGTGGTTCTCGGTTTTTGCGGCAAATCCGGTAGGAGCCCAAACGGTTCCGCCGGAGCTGATCAGTTACCCGGACACGATCCTGCACAACGGCAAAATCGCGACGATGGACGATCAAACCCGCTCGACCAATCCGGGCACGATCGTGCAAGCGGTCGCGATCCGGGAGGGCAAGATCGTCGCCACGGGGAATAACCGGCAAATCCTCGCGATGAAGGGTCCCCAAACGAAAATCATCGACCTGAAGGGCCGCACCGTCGTTCCCGGCATCATCGACACGCACTCCCACCTGTTCGACTACGCGCTGGACGCGCAGGAGAAGAAATCGGTCCGGACACGGCTTCGCGCCCAGCCGGGCGAGACGTGGGAGAGCATTAAGAAGCGCACTCTCGAGGCGGTCAAAGAGATGGCGGCGAAAAAGAAGCCCGGCGAGTGGATCGCGCTCGACTTGCCGCGCGAGGGCATCGGGAGCGACGGCAAGCTCATGAACGGCATCGTGATTGCGCGGCGCGGTTTCATTCACAAAAACGAACTCGACCAGCTTGCGCCGAATAATCCCGTCTATATAAAAATGCGCACGACCTGCATCATCAACACCAAGGCGATGGACCTCGTCAAAACGGTCTGGGCCGGTCCGATGGAGCCCGATCTGATCCGCGAAGACGGCTTTGCTTCCAACACGCTCAACCGCATCATCGGCTCCGACTTTCTCGTGCCCACACTGGAAGAGCTGGCGCAGTACTACAAGGAAGAAAATCTTCGCTGGGCGAGCTACGGCGTGACCACCTGGTCGAGCTCGATGCGCTCCAACCGGGCTTTGGCCGCGTACAAGCTTCTCGACCAGAAAGGCGAGATCGGGATCCGTTTCGCCTATACGCCTAGCCTCGGGACACCGATCCAAGGCGTTCCCGAGATGCACGGCGTCCACGGCTACGGCACCGACTACGTCTGGTTTGTCGGCGCCAGCACGCGCGGCACCGACCAGTCCTATCCGGGAATTCTGACCACGATCACCAATGTGCCGAAGGAGATCAAGGACCGCGAGGTCTTCAACGCCGGCCTGCCCGAGTTCATCGAAGACGCGGTCGCGCGCGGGTTGAGAATCGCCGGCACGCACACCGCCGGCGACAAAGCCGCGGACGTGATGCTGGAAGCCATTGAGAAAGGAAGCGCCCGGGCCGGTTTCACAATTGACCAGATCCGCGCGAGGGGGCACGCGTTGGATCACTGCGCTTTGAACCCCCGCCCCGATCAGATCCCGCGGCTGCAAAAGCTCAACATTACGATGAGCTGCGCGCCCAAATATATCGCCGACTCTCCCGAGGTGTTGAAAGACTACGGCGAGCAGTACCTCACGTGGATTGCGCCGGTAAAAAGCCTCATCGACTCCGGCGTCAAGACCGTCCTGGAGATCGACGACCGCGACATTTTCAAAGTCGGGACCGCTTTTCACTACATCGACGCGATGGTGAACCGGGAAGTCGAGGGGAAGGTCTACGCCGGACGCGAGAGAGTTGACCGGGTGATCGCGCTCAAGACCGCGACGAGCTGGGCCGCCGAATACGTCTTGAGGCAGAACGTCCTCGGCACCTTGGAGCGCGGCAAATACGCTGACCTCTTGGTTCTCAACGCGGACTACTTTACGGTGCCCGAAAAGGAGATTAAAAAGATCAGGCCCCTGATGACGATGGTGGGAGGAAAAATCGTCTATCAGGCGCAAGACTTCTAAGCTAAATCCCACCCGCGCCGCGGGCGGCGGGCTCGGCTAACGGGCCGCCTGCCTGCGGCGTCCCGTCCGCCTTTCCGAACCGATGGGAAAAGATTCCTGCCGCGCCATTTTTTGGCTGCTCGGGCTCGTTGCGCTCGGCTTGACCTTGGGCCAGCGCCCGCCTGGGGCTTACGCCGGCCACGGCGAAGAGCCGATCGAGACGATTTCCGCCGAGCGCGTCAAGTCGCTTCTGGACAATCGGGAGAAAATCTTTTTCGTCGATCTGCGCTCGCCCAAGGAGTTCCAGCAAAAGCGTTTGCCGGGAGCACGGTCGATCCCCGTTGCCGAGCTGGACAAACGCCTCTCCGAAATTCCGAAGAGCGGGCGGGTCATTTTGTACTGCGGTTGCCGTCCGGGCGACGACTCGTACGCGTATTTTCTCTTGCGCGACAACGGCTATCGCAACCTTGCCGTCCTCGACGACGGCTTCGAAGGCTGGCTCCGGCGGAAATTTCCGGTCGAGACCGGGGGAAAATGAAAAGGCCGATCGCCGTATGGGTCTCCGTCTGGGTGATGCTCTGGCCGTCGATCGCCGCGGCGCATGCCTACCTCGTGAAGTCGGTCCCCGCGCGGCGGGCGACCCTCTTTAACGCCCCTTCTAAAATCCAGCTGTGGTTCAACGAGCGGCTGGAGACGCGCTATTCGACGATCACCGTGACCGACGCGCACGGACAGCGCGTGGACCTCGGCAACAGCGAGGTCGTCGCCGCCGATCCCAAACAGCTCACGGTCGGACTTAAGCCGCTCTCTCCCGGGCGCTACACGGTCCAGTTCCGCGTCCTGTCCGTCGACGGTCACGTCGTCGATCAAAACTTTCCCTTTACGATCCGCGACACGAGATGAGCGCGCACCGCGAAGAGGTCATGTTGACCGACATCATCGCCGATAGTATAGAAGTGCCGAATGCGTGAGAACTTGAGTTGGGCGGCGTTTGGCCGCAAAGCTTAAGCGCCGCGTTTCACTACAGGAAAGGAGGACGCCGTGCCGGGAACGACGCGCTACGCAGCTCCGCTGGGTTGGTTCAAAATCATCGTTTTGCTCGCCTGCATAGGCTTGCGGCCGGCGGGACTCGAGGCGGCTCACGACCAAGAAGACGTGGTCGACACCGTCACGCCGGAGCGGGTCAAGTACTACCTCGACAACAAGGAGCCCTTGTTCATCATCGATCTGCGCTCGCCCAAGGAGTTCAAGGAGAAAAGACTGCCCGGGGCCCGTTCGATTCCGCTCAAAGAGATCGAAAAAAACCTCGCGCAAATTCCTCGCGCCGGGCGCGTGATCCTCTACTGCGATTGCCCGCAAAACGTGCTCATCCAAGACGCCTATCAAGTTCTCAAAGACGATCATGGTTACCGCAACATCGCGATCATGCCCGAGGGCTTCAAAGGTTGGCTCAAGCGGAATTTTCCGGTCGAGAGCGGGGCCAAAAGCAACTGACGAGCCGAAGCCCCTTCTTCTTCCGGTCCATGTTCCCGACCGAGACCTTGACTTCCTCTTGTCCTTGCGTGCCGGATCGCCGGTTGGCCTCCGGCTCGCTCGCCCGGTAGCGCGCCACCCCGTCGGGCATTCAAATAGCGCGGAGGAACGGTGTCGAGTGTAGCCGCGCTCATCAGATTCGTTCATCTCTCTTCCTCGGCTTTTCTGCTGGGGTCGCTTTTGTTCCACCAGTGGATCGCGCGACCCGCCGCTCTTAAGTCCGGCGCCGAGCCCGCGGTTGAGTTCACCCGATTTCATCATCGCCAGATCGTCGTGGCGCGCTGGACGCTGCTTGCGGTCTTTCTCTCCGGGCTGGCCGCGCTTTGGCTGCAGATCGCTTCGGTGACGAGCGCGTCGCTCGCCGAATCGTTGACTCCGGAAGCGATCGGCGGGGTCGTTTTCGGTACAAGATACGGCGCGGTCTGGCTGAGCCGCGCCGGGCTGATCTCGATTTTGGCTTTTCTCCTCTACTCCGAAAGCGCGTCCGTTGCCGTTCAGCTCGCGCCCCTCGCGCTTGCCGCCGCGCTCGTCGTCGCGCTTGCGTTTGCCGGCCACGCCGCCGCCGGCGAGGGGAGCTGGCTCGCCATCCAGCTGGCGTCGGACGGCCTGCATCTGTTCGCCGCCAGCGCCTGGGTCGGCGGCCTTGTCGCCTTCGTCCTGTTTCTGCGCTGGCTGGGACAGTACAGCGCGCCCTGGTCCACGCTTGTGCTGCAACAGACGACCCGGCGCTTTTCTTTGCTCGGCCTTGCGAGCGTCGCAGTCCTGATCTTCACCGGGTTTGTCAACGCCTGGAGCCTCGTGGGCGCGATCCCGCCTTTGGTCGGCACCGCGTATGGGAAACTGTTGCTCCTCAAGCTCCTGCTCCTGCTGCCGCTTCTTGCGGTGGCGGCGCTGAATCGGTTCCAGACCAAGCCGCAGATCCTCGCGCTCGGCGTCGAATCGGCCGCTGCCAAGGTCCGCGCGCTCCTGGTCCGCCTCAAACAGAGCGTCACGGCGGAGGCGACGCTGGGGCTGTGCGTGCTGGTCGTTGTCGGCTGGATGAGCGTCACGCCGCCCGCGCGCCATGTCCAGCCGGACTGGCCGTTCTCGTTTCGTTGGAGCTGGAACGTCGCGCAAGGGAGCGCCAAGATACGTTCCCAGCTCATGGTCGGCCAGTGGCTGGCGTTAGCCGGCATTGCGGGTTTGGGCTACGCGCTCTTTCGCCGGCGCCATCGCCATCTAATGCTGGGAGCGAGCTTGGTCGGCCTGGGCTACGGCGGTGTCGTGGCTCACAACGCGCTTTCGATCGACGCTTACCCGACGACGTACAAACGGCCCGCGGTTTCTTACAACGCGATTTCGGTCGCAAATGGCGCGCTGCTCTATCAAGACGCTTGCGCCGTTTGCCACGGCACTGCCGGATACGGCGACGGTCCCGGCGGGAAGGGCCTGAAACCCAAGCCGGCCGACTTGACCGCGAAGCACACCGCCGATCATACGGCCGGCGATCTCTTTTGGTGGCTCACCCACGGCGTGCGGGCAAGCGCGATGCCCGGGTTCGGAGCGAGCCTGGACGAAGAAGAGCGCTGGGACATGATCAATTTTTTGCGCGCGCTCTCCTATGCCGAGCGCGCGCGCCAGATGACCGGGCTCGTCGAGCCCGATCCGTGGCTCGTCGCCCCGGACTTCGTCTACCGAACCGCGCGCGAGGAGGGGAAATCGCTCAGAGATCATCGGGGAAGCCGCATCGTCCTCCTGGTCCTGTTCACGCTCCCCTCGTCGGAGGCGCGCCTTGAAGAGCTCGACAGGCTGTATGCGCGGCTAAAGGCGGAGAACGTCGAGGTGCTTGCGGCGCCGAACGACGTCGCGGCGGTCGAAAAGCTCGCCGCGACCATTCGCTTTTTGCCCCTCGTCACCGACGGGAGCCGCGAAATTTTCGCAACGTACTCCTTGTTCCGGCGAAGCTTCTCCGAGCAGGGAAGCTTGCCGGACCCGCCGGTCCCGCCGCACATGGAGTTTTTGATCGATCGGCAAGGCTATGTGCGGGCCCGCTGGATTCCGCGCGACGGCCCCGGCTGGAACAGCACGGACAATCTGTTGCGTGAGATCCAGCGGCTCAACAGCGAAAAGCCGTCCGCCCCGGCGCCGGACGAGCACGTCCACTGAGGCTTCGGCGGCGCGGTTGACGAAACTTTTTTGCAGATAGTATAAGCGCTCCAAAATAAAAGTTTGGCGTGAAGGGAGAGTTCCATGAGAGCAATGAGCTTTTTTCTTTCGATCGTCTGCTCTTCTCTGGCGAACTCTGTCGTGGGCGCGACCAGGGCTATCGCAACGTCACCGTCGCGCAGCAGGGCTTTGCTCGCTGGCTGAGCCTCCGCTATCCCATGGAGAAAGGCCAATGACCCGCGGTACCAGATCGGACTCAAGAGGCAGAAAATGAAATTATCGGCCCTTTTACTCGTTGTGCTCGGTCTTTTGCTCGCGCGGCCGCCCGCCCTCGCGCAAACAAAACGTAGCCCCATCTACGACACCCGGGAGCACATTCTCGAGGGCGCGCGGCGCGAGGGGCGCCTCGTCGTCTCCCCCGGATTCGAGGAGAGCACCACGCCTCATCTCATCGAAGCGTTCAAAAGAAAATACCCTTTTGTGCGAGAAGTGACCTGGTTTAAGCCTCCTGATTTCCGCAAGCAGGCGCTGGAGCTGCGCGACGGTAAGATCGCCGTCGACGCCTTTCGGCCCGCGCCCGATGTCTGGGAAGACTACTTCAAGCATGATCTGCTTCGCCCCTATGATTTCAGGCGGATGGCAACCGCCGGCCATCTTGCGATCCCCGAGCCGATGATTGACGCGAGCGGCATGGTCGTCTGGAGCGGAAGTCTCATGGGGATCATCGTCTACAACGCCAACCGCGTGGGCGCCGGAGCTCCTCCGGACGGTTGGAACAGCTGCCTCGACCCGCAATGGAGCGGCCAGTTTGCGGCGGACACCAAGCCGAATGTTCTCGCCGCGCTCGCGCCGCGCTGGGGCGAAGAGAAGGTTCTCGACTATGCGCGCAAGCTCAAGAATAACCGGCCGATCTGGCTTCGCGGGAGCAGCCAGGGACTGGCCAAGCTTGCCGCGGGGGAGTTTACGTTCATGTGCGGCGTCTACCTGCACGCGACCGAGCGCTTTTTGAAAAAAAATCCGGCCTTGCCGCTCAAAAAAGCGGTGCCCGATCCTCTGCCGGTGGCGTTTCATGAGCCGGAAGCCGTCTACGCTCGCGCGCAAAACCCGCACGTGGCGCTCCTCTGGATCGAGTTCCTCGCCTCGGCGCACGGCCAACAGGTCCTCGACGGCGTGGATCCGGGAAGAGCGTCGTTTCTCGTGGAAGAGACGCTCGCTCACCACCTGGCCCAGGGAGCGACCCTCTCGGTCTGCGGCACCGGCTGCCGGGACAGGCAGGACAATCTGATGAAGCGCATCGCGGTCGATGCCTGGGCGCTCCCCCAGTAGCCCAAGGAACGGAAAAAGAGAGAGGGGGCCAACATGCGGCTGAAAATTTTCTCGCTTACAACGCTCATCGCCGTCCAGCTGGCGGCCGGCGCGCTCGGCGCGCAGTCGCTTCCGCCCGAGGTGATCAGCTACGCCGACACGGTGCTTTATAACGGCAAGATCCTGACCGTCGACTCGCAGTTTACGATCGTTCAGGCTCTGGCGGTGCGCGACGGCAAAATCCTCAAGACGGGCGCCGATCGAGAGATTCTCCCGCTGGCTGGGCCGCGAACAAAAAGAATCGACCTGCAAGGAAAAACGGTGATCCCCGGCCTGATCGACACCCATTCTCATCTTCACGAGTACGGGCTCGACCGCTTCGCTCCCGAGATGAATCCGAAGCTGCTCGAGATCAAGATCGAGGGCCGCACCGAAGAGGAAATGCTGGAGCGGCTGGCCGAGGCCGCGAAAACGAAACAGCCCGGCGAATGGTTGATCACGCGCATTCGGCCGCGCAACGTCGCCGACGGCTTTGTCCTCAACCGCACGCGGTGGGACCTCGACAGGGTGACGGGAAACGTGCCCGCTTTGGTCCATGTGACCGACACCAAAGCGATGGCGAACTCTCGCGCCCTCGAAGAGTTGCTCAAACGCTACGATCCCAAGCTCCTCGACCTGCCGAAAAACGCCGCGGGAGAATTTACCGGACGCATCGGCGCGGGGGTGAGCCTCATTTTCTACGAGGAGATCGTCCCGAAGCCGAAGCCCGAGGAGCTGGCGCCGATCTATCTCAAGGAGCTCGAAAGATGGGGCGCGGCCGGCATCACCACGTGGTCTTCTTCGCTCGGTTCGGAAGCGATCTCGGCGTTTCATTACATGGACCAAAAAGGAATGATGCCGATCCGGCTCGCCTACACCAACGAGGCGGGCTATCGCGACAACATCCATGCCGAGAGTTTCGTCAGCCGGTTCGGCAACTTGATCGGCCACGGGACCGACTATTTTTGGCTCATCGGCATCTCCTCCGGCTCGACGGATTCCTCTTACCCCGGCGTTTGCACCACGCTATCGCCGGATCCGAAAATCAAGGCACGCGAAGATTGCCGGCTTGCCATCGACAACGTCCGCGGCCGCGCCGCCTATGCCGCGGTCAAAGCAGGACTGAGGATCGCCGGCACCCACAGCGCGGGCGACAAGGCCACCGACGTGCTCATGGACATCATCGAGAAGGCGAGCGCGGAAGCCGGTTTTTCGCTGGAGCAGATCCGCGCCAAGAACCACGTGATCGATCACTGCACGATGAACCCGCGCCCGGACCAGATCGAACGCGCCAAAAAACTCAACATCATGTGGAGCTGCGCCCCCAAGTATCTCCTGCGCGCGGAGCGCGTGATGCGCGACTATGGCGAGGAAGCCGCGCACCGCTGGGTGGTGCCCGTCAAATCGATCCTGGACGCCGGCGGCCGCGTCACGTGGGAACAAGACGACGCGGATCTCGGCACGAAGCCTTTCTTTGGCCTTGCGACCTTGATCACGCGCAAAGACGAGAACGGCAAGGTATGGGGAGCGCGCAACGCCGTCGACCGGAAGACCGCCCTGCTTATGGCGACCCGCTGGGCTTCGGAATACGTGCTGCGCGAGAAAACGCTGGGTTCGCTCGAGCGGGGCAAATGGGCCGATCTTGTCGTCTTGGACAAGGACTACATGACCGTTCCTGACGACGAGATTGCCACGATCCAGAGCGTCATGACCATGGTCGGAGGCAAGATCATTTACAGCGCGCTGCCCTGAGCTTCGATGAATCTCACAGCCAACCAAAAATCGCGCTCCCCGCTGGGGCACAGACGGCTCCCATGATGTGAGGTCGAAATGCCCGGGCGTGACCCTCGTCTCTGTCTGCCGATCGAGAGGGGGAGAAGAACAAACCCGATCGGTCGTCGTCTACCCGCTCTTTGCTTGGCGGCTAGTTTCTCGCTGTGGGCATGGACCGCCGGCGCAGGCCACGATGACGAGTACATCGAGACGTTGCCGGCCGAGCGTCTCAAGGCGATGCTCGACCAGCGCGAGCCGGTCGTTTTGATCGACCTTCGGCCGCCCGGCGAGTTTGCGAAAGCCCGTCTTCCCGGCGCGCGCTCGATCCCGGTGGACGAGCTGCAGAAGCGATTTACCGAGATTCCCAAATCGGGTAGGGTAATTTTGTACTGCGGCTGCCCGCCGGGAGGAGTGGATGAGTCCTACTCGTTTCTTTCGCTGCGCAGCAAGGGCTTCCGTAACGTGGCCATGCTGGCGGAAGGCTTTGACGGCTGGGTCAAGCGCAACTATCCGATCGAGAAGCATACCCGTTGAGCCGAAATTTCTGAGAGCCGGAGGTTTTGCGTGAGAAAGTTATGGGCGCCGGCCTTCCATTTGCTCGTGTTCATCGTGAGCGGCGCGCTTTTGGCCTACGGCTGGCTGGCGTTTGAAATCGACCGGGCACAAAGGACCCAGCGCCAGGGCGACACCGAAGCCGCCGCAACTATTTATGCGCGGGCGGAGCGCCCCTTTTTTTGGATCCCCGGGCTGGCCCGTATTCTCGCCCACGCCTATAAGGCCGTGAGCTTCGGCCAAGTCGCTATCTTCTATGAACAGAACCGTACCGACGATGCGCTCGGCAAGCTCGAGCAAATATCGGCGACGGCCCCGGCGCTTACCGAAACCGGCGAATACGCTTTCTGGACGGGAAACTTGCTCTTTCGCCAAGCGCAGCAAACCAAAGACCCCGAGGCGGCGGTCAGCTCTGCCAAGGCCGCGCTCGGGGAATTTCAGCGAGGGCTGGCGCTTGAGCCGGAAGATTGGGACCTGAAATACAACTACGAGCTGGTAAGCACAATGTTTTTGAAGGGGCAAAGCCAGAAGAAAGAGGAGCAAAAGGTCAAATCGCTGCTCGACAAGATGCGCCCCACGCAGGAGCCATCGCGCGAGGACCTGGCCCCGGAGAAGCGCGGCTGATCGCGAGTCATGAGGTTTCTCTATCCCGAATATCTTAAGCTGCTGTTCGTTCTCCTCGGGCTGCTCCCTTTCTGGCTGTTTTACCAGCACACCAAGCGCAAGACGCGCCTCAGTCTCGGGGATAGCCGCCCGCTCAGGCGCCTGTCGCGCCTGTCATCGCGCGCGCGCGACTGGACACGATTCATCGGCCTCAACGTGGTTTTAGCGGCGATGATCTTGGCGCTCGCGCGGCCGCAGTGGATCCACGGGAAGATGGTCCCGCAGCCGGCCAAAATGGACATCGTCTTTCTGCTCGATATCTCGCCCTCGATGTACGCCAGCGATATCCAGCCCACCCGGCTGGATCGCGCGCTCGAAGTGATTCGGGCTTTCGCGCACAACAAGCCGCCGCAGGACCGGATCGGTCTGGTGTCGTTTTCCTCCGGCAGCCTCGTGCTCTCTTATCTGACCGAGGACCCGGAGAATATCTCTTTCTATCTTGACTACCTCAAGCAGAATCCCGTCTTGAGCCCCGGCACCAATATCGGCCGCGCCCTGCTGAGCGGGTTGACGATTCTCGCCAAGGACAGAGAGGCCAACCCGGCCGCGGCGCGCAACAAGCGCGTCTTCGTTCTTCTCTCCGACGGCGAGGATCACGGAGCGGAATTGGAAAGCGCGGTAGCGGCGGTGAAAAAGACGGGGGTCAAAGTCCACACGATCGGCATCGGCTCCAAGGAAGGCGGGCCGTTTCCGATCGCGTGGGATGACGGCCGCCCGGTGTATCAGCTCGACAGCAAGGGCAATCAGGTCATCACGCGCCTCGACGAGCGCACGTTGCGCTGGGTGGCCGAGCAAACCGAGGGGCAGTTCTACCGCTCGTTTACCGGCCAGGAGCTGCAGAAAATCTTCGCGCAGATTGCTATGAAAGAAAGAGAAATCCAGGGGTTCAAAAAGGCAGTGGAGTATCAGGACGTCTACCACGAATTTTTGCTCGCGGCCCTGGGCGCGTTTTTGGCAACGATGCTACTGTAAGAGCAATGGAAGACGCAGAAGAAATCACCCAAGAGACGGTTTTCTCCGCCATCCAGCGGATCGCGCAGGAGATCAACAAGGTGATCGTCGGCCAGGAATGGCTCATCCAGCGGCTATTGATCGGCCTCTTTTCTGAAATCCCCTACTCCTTCCGGCGCGGCGAAGAACAAAAGTCGGGCTACGGGCACGTGCTTCTCGAAGGCGTGCCGGGTTTGGCGAAAACCCTGACGGTGATGACGCTGGCCAATACCATCAGCGCGAAGTTTCAACGCATCCAGTTTACGCCCGATCTTTTGCCGGCGGACATTATCGGCACGCGCATCTTCGATACCGCGCTCAACACCTTTCGCACGGAAAAGGGGCCGATCTTCGCCAATCTGATCTTGGCCGACGAGATCAACCGCGCCACGCAAAAGACGCAAAGCGCGCTCCTCGAGGCGATGCAGGAGCGGCAGGTCACGATCGGCGAGGTCACTTACGCCCTCGAAGAGCCCTTTTGGGTGCTGGCGACGCAGAACCCGATCGAGCAGGAGGGCGTTTACGCCCTTCCCGAAGCGCAGGTCGATCGCTTTTCGCTCAAGGTCAAGGTCGACTATCCCTCGCACGGCGACGAGGCGGCGATGCTCGCGCTCAACCTGGGCGAGATCACCGTGAAACAGATCATGACCCCGCACGACGTGATTCGCTTCCGCCGTTTCATCAGCCGCACGCACGTGAGCGACGGGATCCGCGAGTACGTGATCCGCATCGTCCGCGCCACCCGCAACAGCCTGCCCACGAGCCTGCCGGTGGTGAGCGAAATGGTGCTGCACGGCGCGTCGCCGCGCGCGGCGCAACACTTGCTCGCGCTCGCGCGCACCACGGCTTTTTTTGCCGGGCGGGATTACGTGCTGCCGGCGGACGTGAAGCGCATCGCGCCCGACGCGCTCCGCCACCGGCTGATCCGCACGGTGCGCGCCGAAGCGGAAAACGTTACGCCCGACGAGATCATCGGCGAGATCCTGAGCAAAGTTCCGCTGCCGTAGGGAAAGCGGCGCAAATGGCGCGTTCAAAGCCCGATACCGGACTTCAGAGACGACCTCATGGTGGCTTTTAGGGTTTCCCCGGTTTCGTTTGGAGTCGCCTCTACGATCCTTCCGTCGCGGGAGGCGAGCGCCTGGCCGAAAAAGGTCTGGCCGAGCGGAAAATTTTTCCGCTGACTACCGGCGGAGTGGCGGCGATCTCTCAAATGGACATTTTGCCGTTCGCTTTTTTTGCCCGAGGTTGAGCTTGTGATTCCCGAACACCTGATGGAGCAGCTTCGTTATATCGAGATCTATACCCGGCGGGCGGTGCGGGACCACCGGATCGGCGACTACCGCAGCCCCCTTCACGGCCGCGGCTTCGAATTCGACCAGCACAAGCGCTACCAGCACGGGGACGACTACCGCCAGATCGACTGGAACGTGACCGCGCGCATGAGGCATCCCTACGTCAAAAGGGATTTCGAAGAGAAAGAGCTGAGCGCGGTGATTATGGCCGATCTCTCGCGCTCGATGGAGTTTTCCAGCGTCGATCAGTCCAAACGCGAGCTGTTGCTTTTGGTCGCCGCCACGCTCGCGTTTTCCGCGGCGAGCGACAACATGAAAGTGGGTCTCATCGGCTTTACCGACGAGGTCGAGGTGAACCTGCCCCTGAAGAAAGGCTCGGCGCAGATGTGGCATATTCTCGAGTCGCTCTACGAGGCCGAGCCCGCCTCCGCGGGAACGAACTTCCTGCCGGCGCTCGAGTATCTGGACGCGCGTCTCAAGACATCGACCTTGATCTTCTGCATCTCCGACTTCGTCAATATCGAGCAGGCTCTCGCTTCCCGCCCGCTCAAGCACCTCGTGCGCAGGCACGATTTTATTCCTCTGATCCTCGAAGACGGCTGGGACGGGAAGCTCCCGCGGGGGCGCGGCTTTCTGCGCTTCCACGACGCGGAAGGCGGCGACGTCATGCTCTTTAATCTGTCGCGCAGAAAGCGCGAGCTCTACAACTCGCTGATGCGAGAGCGCCGGATTGCCCTCGAGCGCGCGCTCTACCGTTTGAATCTCGATCACATCTACCTGCAGGTGGGCGAGCCCTTTCTCGATCCCATCCTGGGCTTCTTTCTCGGGCGCAAGAGGTCGCGATGAAAAAGCTCCTGTTCGTTTTGCTGCCGCTCGTGCTGATCGGGCTTGCGGGGGCGGCGCCCTCTCCTTCCAAGGCCAAGCGCCCCAAAATCGCCCTTTCGACCCACCTCGACAAGACCGCGATCTGGGTCGGCGACACCGTGCGCTACACGATTCGCGCCATTCACGAGCCCGAGGTCGAGTTCGTGATGGATAACCTGCGCGCGGAAAATCTGAACCTGGCGCCGTTTGTGGTGCGCGACGTGAGCGTGCGCCAGCACCCGTTCGGCGCCGATAAAAAGCTTTTGGAAGTGACGCTTTCTCTCACGACCTACGAGATCGGCAAGCCCGAGCTCAGAATCCCCAGCTTTGCGCTGTACTATTTCGTGCAGCGTCGCGGCTTCGAAAGACAAGCCGAGACGCAGGCGGAAACCATCTCCGCTCCCGCCACGCGGATTGGGCTGAGATCCACGCTGGCGGGAGAGCCGCTGCGGCTGCGCGACGCCAGACAGGTCGACCCGATGGGACCGCAAGCCTGGATCGTCCCCGTCGCGCTGGGGCTTGCGGGCTTTGCGTTCCTCGGGCTTCAAGGCGCCAGGCGCATGTGGCGGACGGTGCGCATCGTGCGGCCGAAGAAAAAGCGCCGGAGCCGGCGCGCGCGCCACAGAATGGCGCAGGAGTTTCTCGCTCGCATCCGCGCCATGGGCCGGGAGACCCCGGACGATCAATTGCGCTTTTACGCCGAAATCGCGCGCTTTTTGCGGGACTACCTCGGCGAGCGCCTGGACGTCGAAGCAAAGAGCATGACTCCGCAAGAAGTTGAAACCCTGCTGCAAAGCTCCGGGCGAAACGGCGCCTCCGCGCAGTCGGTCCGGCTCATTCTCGAGAGGTGCGACCAGGTCCTCTACGGCAAGAACGGAATCCAGCTTGCGCGCGAGTGGCGCGAAGAAATCGAAAGACAACTGGAGGCTGTGGTCCGCCGGTACGCCTAGGTTCGCCGCTCCGCGCGGCAACGCCAGAACCCGGATCGATTCCGCAAGATGGTTTTTACTCGGCTCGATATTCTCTGGTACGCGGTGCCCGCGCTCGCGCTCCTGCTGATTGTCCGCTGGCGCAAGAAAAAAAACTATCACACGCATCCGCTGGTGTTTTACCTCCAGGACAAGATCCGGCCGGCGTCGCGTCTGGTGTACCTGCCCCGATTTCTGGAGTTTGCCGCGCTTGGTTTTCTCATCATCGCCGCTCTCAACCCCGTGCTGCCGTCCGCGGATCACTTTGTGGCCAAGCGCGGGCTCGACGTCACGCTCGTCCTCGACCTCTCTTCGAGCATGCAAGAGCCCATCGACCTCAAAGGGGCGCTCGAGCGCCAGCGCCTGGGCATTCGCACGAAGGAGAAGACGCGCCTGGACGCCGTCAAGGAGGAAATGTTGAATTTCGTCTGGCGGCGCCGGGGCGACCGGATGGGGGTGGTCGTCTTTTCAGAAAACGGATACGTGGTGGCGCCAATGACGTTTGACACCGCGTACCTGAGCCAGTACCTGCGGATGGTCGACAACAAGACGCTCGCCAGCGAGGGGCAAACCGCGATCGGCGAGGGCATCCTGACCTCGCTGGACCTCGCCGAAAAGCAGGCGCGAGCGAGCAGCAACAAGGGCAAAGTCATGGTCGTGTTGACCGACGGCGAGAACAACACCGGTCGCGACGTTTACGAGGCAATCGCGCGGGCGCGCGACGAGGGCTTTCGCATCCATTTTATCGGCGTCGAGGTCGAGCGCGCGCGCGATGCCCCGCGGCTGATCGCGGCCGTCCAGTCGACCGGCGGGAAATACTACGACGTGCGCGACGCCAAACAGCTCGAGGAAGCCTACCTCGATATCAACCGCTTGGAGAAGGGCACGTTTCTCGTAAAAACGCGCGGCAAGCAAGTGCCCCATTTCCATCCGTTTGTGCTGATCGCGATCGGTCTGGTGGCCTCGAGCATCGCTCTGCGCGCGGTTCCCTACTTCACCGACGTGTCCTAGAAACCGCGACCAACGATCAGATAGCGCGCCGGCGCGCGCGCTCGATAAATTCCTCGAACGCCCCGCTCGACGGATAGAGCTGGATCAAAAGAACGGCGCTGACGAGCGTGAACACGTACTGATCCCACTGCGCGTGACCGATGAGAGCGAGAACCAAGCCGTAGATCGCCACGGATTCGGCAACGGCAAGAGCGATGATCCGGTTCGCCACGCCCCGCGATAAGGCTCGGGCGATATCGCTTTCCGAGACAGCGCCGGCGAGCAGAGGGGCCGGCCGCAGGTGGCGCTCCTTCCACCACATTAAAAAAAGCACTTCCGCCACCGCGACGAACCAGAACACTGTGCGCAACAAAAGCTCCCATCCCGGCCGCGGCAACGGTCGCCCCGAGGGCAGCAACAGGGGGATCGCCAGATAGAGAACCAGGCTCGCCATCATGGCAGCCCACACGGCCAATAGCGCCCTGCGCTGGCTTTCCACCGACCGCTCGATATCTTCCTGCGCCACCGTTCAGCTCACCAGCTTGAGCCTTGCGGCGGCTCGCCGACCTTGAACTTGTAGACGCGGCTACGGCGCGTGCTGCCCTGAAGCATGGAGAAAAGAACGCCGCGAAAGACCATAAAGCAAGCGAGAAAAGCGCTGCCGATCGTGACGACCACGAAAAGCTGCAGCGCCGCCGGCCAAAGGCTCGCGAACGCGAGCAGCGGCTCAAACGCCAGGTAGACTCCGATGCCGATCAGCAGATTGGGGATAAACCATTCGAGCCAGTTTTCGATGACGAAACTATAGCTTGCGGACAGGACCTCCAGCGCGCCCAGCCGGGCCTGGTAGATCAGCTCGGGGACGACGTTGAAGATCGTGTACACGAGGATTCGCAGGAGCAGCAGCATCAGCAACCCGTTGGGGACCGTGTATAAGATCTGGCTCGCAATGGTCAGTGGAACCCAGAGAATGAACGACACCTGGATGATATCCCAGATGTAAACTCCCCACCCCTTCACGAAGTCTTTGAGGTCGGTCTTCCCCCGCTGCAAAAGGTTCTCGACCAGGTAAAGCCCGGAGCTCATGCACGCATCGGCGACGAGCAAAAACAGCATCCTGCCGATCAATCCCAGAGGAAGGACGAGAACGCCCGCTGCGGAAAGCAAAACACCGTATGCCAGGGGCGCAAGCAGCACGGCCGGGTTTCCCCGGATGATCGAGCCTGCTCGGCCCAGCGCAAGCCGGTAAATCCAGAGCGTAGCTTTCACGACTTCCACGTTGGCCTCCCCGGCGTCGACGGATCAAATCCAGTATCCTTACCAATATCCAGGGCGCAAAGCCATTCCCGGACGGTGGTCGATCGCCGGCAACCGGAGCACTTGACAGCCCGCCTGGTGTGCTTAATTTTTCGTTGGCTTGGCCAAGCCAGCAAATCGACTTTACGAAAGGAGGTATGGGTGAGTATGTTTGGGCTCATTCCGTGGAATCCGTATCAAGAGTTGATGAGCTGGCATCGCGATATCGACGAGCTTTTCAATCGCTTTTTCCCGTCTTCTGGGTTGGAGCGCGAGCAGCAAGGCGCTGCGATATCCTGGTTTCCCGCCATGGAGACCTTTACCAAAGACGGCCATCAGTTCGTAAGGCTCGATCTACCGGGAGTTGATCCGAAGGACGTGGAGGTCTCTGTGGTGAACGATACCCTAGTCATCAGAGGCGAGCGCAAGAGATCCCAGGAGCTTACCGAAAAGGACTATCATTACCGGGAGACTGCCTACGGGCGCTTTGAACGGCGACTGTCGCCGCCTGCCGGGGTCGATCGCGACAAGGTCAACGCGACCTATAAGAACGGCGTCCTAGAAGTCTCGATTCCGCTGCCCGCGCAACTTACGGGAAAGACCATCCCGATCCAGATCGAAGAGAGCCCGACCCGGAAGCTGGCCGCCGCTTAAAAGCGGCTTTCGGGAATGGATGCGCCGCGCAGGTGGGGGGTTCAGCCCCGCCTGCGCGTTTGTTTTTTTATTGTCCCCTTCTTCCGCCGTACCCGATAGCCCGCTGCGCAGATCGGCTGTTATTCTGCGCTCAGTCGCCGGGCATCACCGCCGTTGCGTCACGGCGCGGTCGTCACTTTCTCTAGCCTGCCAATGTAGTCGGCCGGTAATCCCCAATGCTTTGCGCCCTCGACGATCAGCCGCTTGTATTCCGCGCTGGGCAACGGCGGATCCGCTTGCGGTATCGGGAGATAAACCGCGGCGCGCAAAGGCTCGCCGCCGTTTTCGATCGGGTAGACCTCAAGCTCTTCCCTGGTATAGCTGTTCTCGCTCCCGCCGGGAACAAAATCTTCCGCCCGATCCAAAACCGCTATTTCACTTTCATGGATCTCGTAGACGACGCCCCAGACGGTTTCGCCCGCGGCGGGCACCGCCCCCGCCGTGCCGCAACCGCGGCTTTTTGAGCGCAGCGGAAAAGCGAGGCGGTGGTTGCGCAGCTGCGCCAAGGCGACGAAGCGCGCCGAGGGGCAGCGCCTTTGCATCTGTGTCCAGTTCATGTTCGAGCCGTAAGCAAAGTAAAGCATCTCTTGGGTCCTACTCCTTTGTCCGTCAAACGTCGGGATTGACGTTTGATTCGGATGCGCGATCGTTAACGTTAGTCTGCTAAGTTAACCAAGTCAAAAGAATAGGAAACGGCTATGCCAATAGTTAAAACTCTGGCCAAAGGCCACTTGAGGCTGCCAGGATCAAGGCCCGATTCCCGGTTTCTTACGCGGATGCGTTCGCCGTAGCCACTGCGCTCCGCATGGACGCGGTCGTCTTGACCGGAGATCCGGAGTTCCGCCGAGTCGAAAATCTCGTAACGGTCCATTGGCTTTGATCACGCCGTTTCAAGAAAACCGGCGCCCTTTTTCCCGCTCCGTCCTCGAGCGCGCCTTATCGCTTCACCGCTCAGGCGGCCCTGTCTAATTTTTTGCGCGTCCTTGACCTCGGAGGGGCGCGATTTTATTCTGGGAATCTCCGCTTTCGAGCCAAGCCTTAAGCTGACGGAGTTTTTCATGCCCGTACAGAGATCGCACCGGCTACCCACGACGGTAACGCCCGAACGCTATGAGATAAAGCTCACGCCGGACCTCTCCGCCTGCAGGTTTTCGGGCGAAGAAACCGTTTTCCTCAAGGTTCATCAGCCGACCAACGAGATCGTTCTCCATGCCATAGAAATTGCAATCGAGAGCGCCGCGGTCGAAGGGCCCGGCGGCGACGCGCTCGGCGCCGGCATCTCGTTCGACGCGGCAAACGAGCAGGCCGTGCTCGTGTTCGACAAGACCTTGGCGCCGGGGTCTTGGCGGCTGCGGCTTGTCTTTAACGGCGTTCTCAACGACAAGCTTCACGGATTTTATCGCAGCACGTACAAAGACGCCGCGGGACGACAAAAGATTCTCGCCGCAACCCAGTTCGAGTCCACCGATGCGCGGCGCGCGTTTCCCTGCTGGGACGAGCCCGCGTTCAAAGCCGTATTCCAGGTGACGCTGGTGATCGACGAGGGGCTCACGGCCATTTCGAACGCGCGCGTCGTGCGCGAAACGCCGCTTCCCCGAAGCGGAAAAAAAGAAGTCGTGTTCGCCGATACCATCAAGATGTCCTCGTATCTGGTCGCGTTCATCGTCGGGGAATTCGAGGCTACGGAGCCGGCGCACGTCGGGACGACGCCGCTGCGCGTGTGGGCGGTCCCCGGCAAACGCCGCCTCGCGCGCTTCGCGCAGAATATCGGCGCGTTCTCGCTTTCTTTTTTTAGCCGCTACTACGATATCCCCTACCCCGGCGACAAGCTCGACCTCATAGCGATTCCGGACTTTGCTTCGGGCGCGATGGAGAACCTCGGAGCGATCACGTTCCGCGAGACGGCGCTTCTCGTTGACGAAGAGCGCGCGACTCGGAGCGAGCTCGAGCGCGTCGCCGACGTCGTCTCTCACGAAAACGCCCATATGTGGTTCGGCGACCTGGTCACGATGCGCTGGTGGAACGGCCTCTGGCTGAACGAGGCGTTCGCCACTTTCATGGAGATGCTGGCCGTCGACGCGTGGAAGCCGGAGTGGCGGCGCTGGGAAAGCTTCACCGTCTCGCGCGCGGCGGCGTTGCAGGTGGACGGCCTGAAAAGCACGCGCCCGATCGAGTTTCCCGTTGAAAGGCCGGAGGAGGCGGCCGGCATGTTCGACGTGCTGACCTACGAAAAGGGCGCCTCGGTGCTGCGCATGCTCGAGCAGTACCTCGGCGCCGACGCGTTTCGCGACGGGATCAGGCTGTACTTGAGGCGCCACGAATACGGCAACGCGGAGACCACGGATC
Organism: Candidatus Acidiferrales bacterium; assembly: GCA_035559995.1. Lineage (GTDB taxonomy): Bacteria > Desulfobacterota > Binatia > UBA9968 > UBA9968 > DATMAM01. The sequence continues at coordinate 88,967 of DATMAM010000012.1, read as the reverse complement.
TGTGGGACGCTATCGAAGATTCTTCGCGCGAGCCCGTTCGCAAGCTGATGGACTCCTGGATCTTTCAGCCCGGCTATCCGTTGATCACGGTGGCAAAAGACGGCTCAGGGGTGCGCTTGTCGCAGCGCGTCTTCCGCTACCTGGCGGACGGCCAAGAGCCGGGCCAGAAATGGCACGTGCCGATCTTTCTCCGCGCGGGCAAGAAGAGCGGCACGCTCAATCGGACCGTGCTCTTGAGCGAAGCCGCCGAGCGGATCGACCTGGGCGAACCGTTCGACTGGGTGGTCGTCAACGCGGGCGGGCACGGCTTTTACCGGGTGCGTTACGACGACGAGCTGATGAGCGCTCTCCGATCCAACCTCCAGCAAAACCTCTTACCGGTTGAAAGATTCAATCTCGTTAACGATACGTGGGCCACGACCCTGGCGGGACTCACGCCGTTGACCGAGTACTTGGATCTTCTCTATTTGTTGCGCGACGAAACGAACCTCAATGTTTGGACCGCCGTTCTGGCCTCGTGCCACCATCTCAACAGGATCTTCGACGACCCGCAGCGGCGCCGGTTCCGGCAGTGCGTTCGCGACATCCTGAAGCCCGCGTTTGCCCGGCTCGGCTGGGCGCCAAAAGCGGGCGAATCGGAGCTGGAAAGCCAACTGCGCGGCGACCTGGCCAGCGCGCTCGGAACCGTGGCCGAAGACGAGGAGCTACAGGAACACGCCAAGGAGCTATACCGCCGCTTTGCGGCCGACGCCGATGCCGTTGACCGCAATCTCGTCCCCGCCTTGGTTACGATCGTCGCCTATACCGGCGCGGAAAGCGAATACGACAATTTCTGTTCCAACTTCAAGAGCGCGCGCACGCCGCAGGAAGAGCAGCGTTACCTGTTTGCCCTGGCGAGTTTCCGCAAGCCGAGCCTCATCCGGCGGACTCTGGAGCTGACGATTGGCGGCGAGGTTCGTACCCAGAACGCGCCCTACCTCATGCGCGCCCTTCTCTTGAACATCGACGGCCGGGAAATCGCCTGGTCGTTCATGAAAGAGCATTGGGAGGAGATGATCAAAAAATATCCCGATAACTCCATCCCGCGCATGTGCGAGGGCATCATTGGGCTGGTGACGCCGGAGCTGGAAGCCGACGTCAGGAGCTTTTTCGCCGGCCATCCGGTGAAGCAGGGAACCAGGCAAATAGAACAGCATCTGGAGCGGCTACGGATCGCGGTCGCCTGCAAGGAACGCTGGAAAGAGTTGCTCCGGGAATAGCCGAAGGTCCGGCGGCGCGGACGTGGGCTGGATTTCCGCTAAAAGCCGGGAAGAAGGATCCGCGTGGACCCGACGGCTGTTGCGGCGATTTGCGGAAAACTCAAGGAGGGAACAAATGGCTAAGCTGAGACACCTCGCGCTGCACTCGGAGAATCCCGAGCAAACGGCCGAGTTCTACAAAAAGGCTTTCGGCATGCGCGAGATCGGCCGAAAAACGGACTCGCCGCTTGCGTCCTTGAACATCTATTTGACCGATGGAACCATTCACCTCGCGATCCTCAAGTACAGAACGGCTGAGATCGCCCGCGTCTACGGCGGCTCCGAAGCCTACGGCATCAGCCATTTCGGTTTTTGGGTCGAGAAGGCCGAGGAGACGCGCAAGCTATTGCGCGAGCTTGGGTCAGCCTACGTCGGCGACCGCCCGCCCGGCAACAATCTCTTTGAAGAGAAATGGAAGGGTCCCGACGGGGTGGTGTTCGATATCACCGAGCACGGCTGGACCGGCGCCAAGCCCCCGGAGAAAGACTGATTAGAAAACTCACCACAGAGGCTGAGAGTACGCAGAGTTTATGCTCACCTGTCCTCCGTGTACTCCGCGTCTCTGCGGTGAAATTCCTGTTTTTAGGCGTCAACTTCCTTTTTCCGGCTTCGGTTTTTCCCGAATCACGATCGCTCGCGCCGGGCCAAACTCGATCGACTCGACGGTTCCGGTAACTCGAAGCTTCTCCCCCTGCTTCGGCAGCGCCCGATCGGTCGTGACCCTGATCGATCCGGTGTCGTCCTGGATCACGAAATACTTGACCACAAACAGCGACGCCTCTTCGGTCACGGTCCCGTAGACCGTTACCTCTTTCTGGTCGTATTTTCTGGGATGATCCAAAATATCCTTGATCTTGGTCGCCGTCACTTTGTTGAAAAAATCGCACGCACCGGCAGCCAGCAACAGTCCCAACATCAGGCAGAGGCGCGACGGTTTTCTTTGTTTCATACAGTTCTCGCCGACTAGGGCGTCAGAAGTGGCTCGTGCTCGCTTGGGCAGAGCTGCACCGGCAAGGGTTGCGTCGCTAAGCAACGGACCTAACGGCAACAAGATCGTTTTCTTGCACTGGCCTCACGTCGTTGACGCCGAGAGTAACAAGGGCCTGAGTTTTGCCGGACGCGGTTACGAACTCAACCTCCAATCCTTCGGGCTCGTAGACCTCTACAACAGCCCCCAAATCTCCGGCGCGAAGACCATGCTGCGGCAGGTCTCGGTCAAGGACTACTGTGTCGAGAAGCTTGTATTTCATTCCGTTTCTCCTGGGAAAGCGGTTACGAACTCGGGAACATCGCTTTCAAACCGTACAACCCAAACCGTCAACACACTCGCGGATTTCCCAGAGGGACGACTCAAAGTACCACGAATTTCGCACTTTTGGCCATACGGACTGTCTTTTCCGGGCTCCGCGTCGCCCGAGCCCGCAAGCGCAAGCAGATCTCGTTCGAGACGCTGCCGGTCAGCGACGGTATAGCCCAGGCTGGCGAAAAAAGGTGCCTTGAACCGGCCAATAGGATGCGACGTTGGAAAGAAGATAGTCCCGAATCTTCGCTGACGCGATCACCGCCCGTTGTGCTTCCGGAAGCTTCGTCGTTTTAATGCGCATAACGCCGAGGATCACCCACCGGGACCGCGTAGCGGGTCCCGGTCGGGCTGCATGCAATAGTTAGCCGTATCACTGTTTGTTCCTGCATGTAGCTCCCCGTTAGGCCTGATTGTGGCCCGCGCCTGAAAAGCCTGACGGTTCTCTATGAGGCACGACTTAACACGTGCGATTCAGAGTCCGGCGGCCAGCTCCTTATCAATCAGATCGCGTAGTCGCAATAGCCAATCCGCGACGGGACGTCCTTGATCGTCCGTGCCTTTTAAATCACACTCATGCGTTGCGTAGGGGCGGCATTTCCTGGTCACGCCGACAGTTGCCCATAAACCATATTTGCGTATTGCGTCTCGCGAGGAATATTTTCCGAGCCAGGTCAACGATGAGGGATCGACTTCGGCAACGTCGCGGAGCAGCGAATTTGCCGCATTTTCAATTTTCGAAACATCCTGCGGGTTGGCTGAAAGCGCAATGAACCGAAAGTTATTCATGTATACCGTGGTCGCAAGCTCCACCGTCAATTCGAAATGCGTTAGGTCGGCAGAAGTTAGAAGATTGAACTTGCGGGCAATGGTATTCTGGCGACATATCGCCTCAGATGGGGACGTGCCCGTGTTCCACAGCGCCCGAACGTCGCAGAGGGAGGCCGAGGCGAATCCACCGAATTCTTGATGATCGCTCATCGCTCGGCCGATCAGAGCGTCACCAACGAGCCGGCGAGGTATCGCTGCGCGCTGATTCTTACCAAAGTACTGTGACAGAATGCGCTCTCTGACGCTCACGTCGCTCATCCCGATTTTCACGCACGTAAGTGTGTCCGGCGGCAAGCCGTCGATCGATTGGCCAAGGATTTCGCCTTGCTGGAGTACTGCATAGAGTCCGGCATTTCTCTTTAGTGCGCCCGGCAAAGCAGGTCGAAGACGATAAATCCGATGATAGAAGAATGCTCTTCCTACGAGCGGATCAAGAACGCCAGCAGAGGGTGATCTGGCAACTGCGACACTTCGCTGATGTTGAGATGTCATGTTCATCGAGCGAACCAATTCTCGTTAGTGTCCAACTCCTTGTCGACCGTCCCGGGAAAACCGCTCATTCTTCATACATAGGTCTGCGCAATCTCAATATGCGCGACCACACGCGACACTCCCTCTCTCCTCTGCTGTCTATTTACAATTCCAGCCGGCCCTTTGACAGAAACTGGCGCTCGTAGAGATCCCGTAGCTCCTTCAGCGTCGTTGCCTGATCGGGAGACTTGTCGTCGCGGATGCGCGTGATGCGCGCGAAGCGAAGAGCGAATCCCGACGAGTACTGCGGGCTTTTCTGAATCTCGTTGTACGTGACCTCGACCACAATTTCCGGCCGGACGGTGACCGTATAACCGTCGTCCGCCACTTCCAAAGCTCTCAGTCTCGCGGTGATTTCCGTGAACTCCTGGTCCGTGAGCCCCTTGAAGGTCTTGCCCACGGGAGCGAACCCGCCATGGCCGTCGATCACGGCCAGATGATAATTCGAAAGCCACCCGCGCCGGCGCCCGGAGCCGCGATCCGCGGCGACAATCACGCAATCGATCGTAACCGCGGACTTGAGTTTGAACCAGCGCTTGCCGCGATTGCCCGGCAAATAGGGGCTGGCAGGGTCTTTGGCCATAACGCCTTCGTGCCCCTCGGCAAGCGCCGCTTGGAGGAATTCCCGGCCGGCGCTTTCATCGGTGATCATGGTGCTTTTCGCCAGATAAGCGCCGCGCGTGATTTCTCGCAACGCCGACCAGCGCTGCTCGTAAGGCTCGTCGATCAATGACCGGCCATCCCGGTAAAGACAATCGAACAGATAGAGCGCGAGCGGGACCTCTTTTACGAGAGCTTCAATCTTGTGGACGCGGCGAAAGCGCCGCATCAGCTCCTGAAAAGGCAACGGACGGCCCGTGCTTCCTACCGCGACGACTTCGCCGTCGAGAATGAAGGTTTCACCGTTGAGCGCGCGGGCGATCTGAACGATATCCGGCAGGCTCGCTGTCACCTCCGTGAGCCGCCGGCTCCAAATCCGGACGAGATCGGCGCGCCGGTGAATTTGAATGCGCGCGCCGTCATACTTGAACTCCAGTGCCGTTCTGCCGTGATGCGCCGCGAGGATTTCGGAAAAATCGTCCGTCAGCTCGGAGAGCATCGGCAGGAGCGGGACAAAAAGCGCAACCCCGACTTGCCCGAGACCCTCGGGTCCCTGGGTCAGAGCGATCCGCGCAACTTCCGCGAGATCGGAAAGCAAAAGCGCCGCCCGCCTCACCGCCGCCGGCGAGGCCGCGGAAGCCTTTGCGATCGCCTCTTCCACGAGGCCGTCGTGAACGCCAATTCTCATCTCGCCATGGAGGATCCGTCTTAAAATAGGCTGCTCGTCTGAAGTGGCTCTGCCAAGGAGCTGCGCGAGACGCGCGATCTTCGCCTGGCGCGAGCCTTTGCCCGTGGCAGCCGCAATTTCGGCGAAGCCGGCGGCGACATCCAAAAGCGCAAGACGGCTCTGCGCGTTTGGCGCAACCACCGGCACGCTCGCAAGCGCCGCCCAACTTAACTCGAGCACCCGGGGGTCGGACGCGGGAAAAGGCCTTCCCGTCAAAAACGCAACCGTCCAAGGAATCTCCTCCGGGGCGAGGCGCGACAAAAAATTTGCCGTCAACGCCACCTTCTCCAGCCGCCCCGGAGTCGACTCCAATCGCCGGCAAAGGTCGCAAAATTCGGCAAACTCCACGGATTAATCTTAACGTCCGCGGGATTGCGATGGAATAGAACGGCGCCGCGCGGTCGGGCCCGGGTGAGCGCTATCCCCAGCCGTAGAGCCTTTTTGCGTTATCGCCGAGAATTTTTTTCTTCGCCTGTTCGGAGATATCTTTCCGGCCCCGAATCGTCGAGACGACGTAAGGAAACATGCCGTCCCAGTGCGGGTAATCGGACGCGAAAATGACGTTGTCTTCACCGACGCGCTCGATCGCGTACGGCAGCGAAGCCTCCTCGGGCTCCGTGGCATAAAACCAGTTCCCGGCCCTCATGTATTCGCTCGGCTTCGCTTTGAGCAGCGGCGCTTCTTCCTTGCGCTTCTCCCACTCCTCGTCCATCCGATCCATCCAGTACGGCACCCAACCCACGCCGCACTCCAGGAATGCGATTCTGAGCTTCGGGAATTTCTCCGGTATGCCGCCGTACGCGAGCGCCGCGCAATCGATCATCGTCTCGAAGGGCCTGCCGACGGTGTGCTTGAAGAGAAATGTGTCGAAACGGATCTCGCCCGCCGGGCCGGAGCGTTGGTTATGGACCAGCAGCGGCGCGTTGAGCCGCTGGAGCTCTTCATAAATCGGCCAGAACATCGGCTCCCCCAAATGATGCTTCATGCCATAAGTGCCGACCGTAATGCCGGCCAATCCGAGCTTCGTGATCGCGCGGTTGACCTCTTCCACCGCCGCCTGCACATCCTGAAAAGGCGCGATCCCAATGCCTTTGAGCCGCGGGCTCTCCCGGCACAGGTTTGCGATCCAATTGTTGTATCCGCGACAGAGCGCCGCCGCGTAATCCTTCTCGGGGAGTCGGCTCACGTGGAACGCGCTGGTGGGAAACAATACCGAGACGTCAATCCCTTCTTGATCCATGTGCTTGAGGCGAGTCGGGACGTCGTCCACCTCCACGCCGGGCAATTTCCCGTACATGCTGGAGTCCCACTCGTCCGACGGCAACAGCGGACCTCCTCTGCGGCAATAAGGCTCTTCCATAAAAGCGCGGATGTCCGCGTCGCGGTCGCGCACATGGCCGTCGGCGTCGATAATGTTTCCGGTGACCATTTGGCTTCTCCTTTTGGGCTGCTTTTCGCAACTATCGCACGATGCGCTTGGCTGTCAAGCCAGGCGCTGTTGACAACGATCTTTCGCGGCCAATATAGTCGCCCACGCGCACCGAAAGAGAGCCCAGCAAAAGGAGGTATCCGTGAGGCCGACACCGCGCGTCGCGGCTCAGCGCCCGCGGCAAAAAGCCCTTGGCGGCAAAAAGCAGCCCGCCGTCGACCGGGCAGACCACAGCAAGCTTCCAGAGTATCTGAAAAAGCTGGTCGAAGCGTACGGCTTCCCCCGAGCCGAGAAATAAAGCCATGGCCACTTTTCCCGCCAGCTGGCGCGGCGTCGTCGGCGTCATCAAGCCAACGCTTCGGCCCGGCTCACTGGAAGAATTTATTCGGCTGCTCCCCGAAGGGATCGGCGTGATCCCGACCTTTATGGGCGTGAGCCAAGGCGTGGCGAGCGAATTTCTCGACAGAATGGCGCTCATGAAAGAGAAGATCGCCGAGCTTGCGGCGCACAAGGTCGATCTCATCCATCCCGAGGGAGCGCCGTTTTTTACCCACATGGGCTACCAGCGCGCGCGCGAGATCGTAGCCGAGCTTGAGGCCGAATACTCGACGCCGATCGTCACCACCGCCATGACCTTGGTCGAAGCCTCGCGGGCGCTCGGCGTCCGGCGCATGGTGATCGCAAGCTCGTTTGCGGACGCGGAAGGGATCCGGTTTCAAAAGCATACCGAATATTTTCGCGCCGCCGGGTTCGATGTTTTGGCCATCGAGGGCATGCCGGTTAAGTTTTCCGACATCGCGAAACTCTCCCCTGAGGAGGTTTACGTCTTCGCCAAGAAGCTCCACCTCCGGCACCCCGGCGCTGACGGAATCTGCATGATGGGATCGGGCTGGCGCGTCCTGAACATCGTCCCCCTCTTGGAGCAGGACTTGCAAGTCCCCGTGATTCACCCGGTGGCGGCGCGGGTTTGGGCCGTTCAAAAACGCCTCCGCGTGCGCCAGCCGGTGAAGGGATTCGGCAGGCTCCTCGAGGAGATGCCCTGAGTTCTGGAGAGGCCGATGAAAAGAATCGTCTTTGCGACCCTTGCGGCGTTCGTCATTCCGGCCGCGGCTTTTGCGGCGGATTCCGTGCTGCGGGAAAAAGCCGAGGCCGAAGGCAAAGTCGTCTGGTACACGACGATCGGCAGCAGCGATTGCAAGGCGCTGAGCGACCGCTTTCGCCAGCAATACCCGAAAATCGAGGTTCAGTGCTTTCGCACCGGCGGGCCGCAGCTTGTCGAGCGAATCTTCGCCGAGGCCCGGGCCGGCCGGCACCTTTGGGACGTGTTTATGAATTCCGGCATCTACACGAATCTTCTCACGAAGAAAAACATGCTTGCCGTCTATGTTTCCCCGGAGGCGCAATTTTACCGGGAAGGCTTCAAAGACCCGAAAGGTACCTGGGTCTCCATGTACACCAACTATGCGGTCGCCGGTTACAACACGCGCCTGGTAGCCAGAGAGGAGGCGCCGAAAACCTACGCCGATCTACTCAAGCCGATCTGGAAAAACCAGCTGGGAATGGATTCGAAGTCCTACGAGTGGTTCGCCGTGGTCTCGCGCGGCTTGGGCGACGACAAGGAATTCCGCTTCATGCGCGCGCTGGCGGCAACGGGGGTCCAGCTCCGCAACGGCCGCGAGCTGGTCGCGCAGCTGGTCGCCGCGGGCGAGTTCAAGATCGGCCTGAACTCGTACTCCCACAATTTCGAGAGCCTAAAGCAGCAGGGGGCGCCGGTCGAATGGGTGCCGCTCAACCCGGTCTACGCGAACATTCATCCCGTTGGTCTCTCGCCGCGAGCGCCGCATCCGAACGCGGGAAAACTCTTCATCGACTTTCTGCTTTCTAAAGCCGGTCAGGAAGTCCTGCGCTCGTTAAAGCGCATCCCCGATCGCATCGATACGCCGCCCGACCCGCCGCGCTTGATCGAAGGGATCAAGCCGGCGTTCGGGACCCAGGACATTTACGACGATTTTAACCGCTATATTAAGCTCTTTAACGAGATCTTCGGCGCGGGCTGATTTCACGAAGATTCCGCGAAAATGGAGGAGAGATCGTAGGCGAGTTCTTCACCGCAGGGCGGGCGCGACGAAGCGCGCGAAGCGCTCCATGGATTTGAGCACCTTGTCCTGCTTCAAGCCGCCGAAGTGGAAAACCAAACCTATCTCCGTCGGCCTGAGCGCCTCGCACGCGCGCTTGAGGTTCCGAATGCAGGTCTCGGGGCCGCCAAAAACGGCGCGGGCCTCGGCTACCATCGCGTCATAGCTCAGATGGCGTAAGCGCTCTTCGTAAACCGTACCTTTGCTCGGATCCAGCCCCAACTCGGTTAGCGCATACTGGCGCCAGCGGTGCCACGCCTCGACCGCCTCGTTTCGCGCGTCGTTGTCCGTCTCTCCGACGTAGGCGGGATACATCACAAAGACTTCATGATTCTCTGGCAAACGCCCGGACTCGAGTAGCGTATCGCGGTAAAGTCGAACGAAGCCGCTTTGCGCTTCATTGGTCGAAATCCACGGCAACGTCATCAGGTGATAGCCGCGCGCGGCAATCATCTTGAAGCTCTCCGCGTGCCTGTGCGCGGTCACGTAGACCGGAGGGTGCGGCTTCTGCTGCGGCTTGGGAAGCACCGTCAGATCGCGGTAGCGATAATGCTCGCCCTCCCATTCGAGAACTTCATCCGTCCACGCTCGCGTGATCACGTCCAACGCCTCCGGGAGGCGCGCTTGCGCGTTTTGAAAATCAGCGCCAAACGTCGCATACTCGCGCGTGCTCATGCCTCTGCCCGCGCCGAAATTCACTCTTCCCTGCGACAACAGATCGAGCATCGCGAAATCCTCGGCGATGCGAATGGGGTGATGCATCGGCACGAGCGAGACCGAAGAGCCAAGCCGCGCGCGGCGCGTACGCTGCGCCGCCGCGGTAAGCAGCAACTGGGGGTTGGGAACCATACCGCCGAAGAAACGAAAGTGATGTTCCGTGATCCAGATCGCGTCCAGTCCAAACTCGTCGGCGGCCTGAAACTGCTCGAGCCAGCGGCTGTACAGTTCCGGCGCCGCCCCATCCAACTCGGGCACATAGGTATTCAGGAGGTAATAACTGAACTTCATGGATCGCCGTCTAGCCGGCGGTTTCAAACGCGAGCGTCGCGTAGCGCATGAACACGCCGCCGCGCGGCTCGCCAAACGGCCCGTTAGCCGCGAGGCACGCAATCACGTGCTTCGCTCCGGGCTTGACGTCTCTGTCTATCTCCAGCCGCTTCTGAACATTGTTGCCGCTGACCATGCCGTCGCGGTCGATTTTACCGTCGACCCAGACCTCTCCATAATTATCGATATTGGTCTCGAAATACATGCGCGTCCCAGCTAATCTGACGCCGTCAATTTCCTCGGGAATTTCGACGGTGATGCGGTACCACGCGAAGGTAAAGCCCTTCGACCGGCTCTCCCTTATGTTCGCGCAGATCTCCCAATTTGAGTCGTCATAATCGGCCAGGCGCGCCGGGCTGCTTGGTAGCTCAGCCGTGAGCCCCTGATTCGGCTCGCCCGGCACCAATCCCTGCGCCACGCGCCACTGCGCCTTCACCTTTCGAAGATCTTCAGCTTTGTTTAAATCCAACGCTACTCTAGGCATTAATCGCTCCTCTCTTCGAAACGCGGCCCGCCTTAGCGATTATTCGCTTTCTCTCTGAGCGCCGCCAAAACTTTTTCCGCCGTGATCGGCAGGCTTTTGATTCTCACGCCGACGGCGTCTTCGACCGCGTTCGCGATCGCCGCCGCAACTGGAATGTTGGCCGTTTCGCCGATCGCCATGCTCTCGTAAGGGCCCGGGCCCCGCGGGATTTCTTTGACGGAGGTTTTGAGCCGCGGTATGTCCTGGATGGTCGGGATCTTGTAATCGCCGAAATTCGCCGTCGTGACCTTTCCATCCTCAACGACGAGGTGTTCCATCAGCGCGTAGCCGATGCCCATGACCGCCCCGCCTTCGATTTGTCCCTGGTGCATGAGCGGGTTCAGCACCGTGCCGGTAACGTGCGCGGAAGTGAACTGATTGAGCTTGACCACGCCGGTTTCGGGATCGACCCGCACCTCGGCGACCTGGGCGCAGGCGGAGGCCTCGTGGACTTTCGAGCTGTCGCTGTACTGCCCGGTCACGCTGATCGGGCCGCCGTTCGCTTCTACCAGCTCGGCGTACGAGAGCCTTCGCTCGGCGCGGGGATGGAGAACTCCGCCGTTGGCGATGATTAACTCGTCGGGGTTTCCGCCCATCCGCGCGGCGGCCGCCTTTTTGATCGCCGCGACCAATTTTGTCGCCGCGTCGTAGGCGGCGTTGCCGTACACCCTGGTGGCGCGGCTTGCGCCTACGCCCGTATCTTTGACGCCGCTTTTCGTGTCGAGCATTTGCGTTTTGATTCTGGCGAGCGGGATCTTTAGCTCCTCGGCAACGATCTCCGACAGCACCGTATAAGTGCCGGTCCCCTGATCGAGAAGCGCCGACGCGAGCGTGATGCCGCCGTCCGCGCTGAGCGTAAGCGTCACCGCCCCCTGACCTCCGTTGGGGTACCACGGAACCAGCGCAACGCCACGGCCCAGGTTCTTGGGCTTCGGCTTGTGAAACCCGGACTCCTTTAAAGCCCGGTCGAGCGCCTCGTCGATTCTTATGAGCCCGACCTCCTCGCCGCTCGGCGCGGTATCGCCGTCGTGCATCAGGTTTTTCTTGCGGAACTCGACGGGATCCATGCCCAGGGCGCGCGCCACCAGGTCCATCTGGCTTTCGTTGGCGAAGAATCCCTGCGGCTCGCCCGGCGAGCGCATGTGCCCGCAAGGCACCTGGTTCGTGTAGACCATCTTTTCTTCGATCAGCACGTGCGGAATATTGTACGGACCGGCCGACTCGCGCGGCCCGTTGAGAAATCCATTCGGCTTGAAGGCTCCGTACGCGCCGCTGTCGAAGATGAACTCCATCTGGTGCGCGGTGATCGTGCCGTCCTTTCTCACCCCGGTCTTGACCTTGACGATCGCGGCGTGGCGCGGGTTGCCCGCGATAAACTCCTCCTCGTAGTCCATGACCATCTTGACCGGATAGCCGCTCTTCAGCGACAGAAAATAGCAGAGCGGGATATCCATGAAATCGCCCTTGCCGCCGAAATCGCCGCCGATGTACACGGGATGGACGGTAAGTTTTTCCGGCGGCACACGGACGGCATTCGCGACCTGCTCTCTGATGGCGAACGGCACCTTGCTGCACGACCAGATCTCGGCGCTGCCGTCGGGATGCGCCTTGACCAGGCAGGAATGGGGCTCGAGGTACGCGTGATGAACCTTGTTCGTCGTGAACGTGTTCTCGACGATGAGATCGGCCTGTTTGAAACCCACCGCCACATCCCCCTTTTTCCACGTCATCGTAATGAAAACATTGCTCGGGGCCTCGAGCTTTGCCGGCAGTCCTTTGACGTTCATCACGTCGGGGTGCAGGATCGGCGCCGACGCCTCCATCGCGCGGACAGGATCCAGGATCGGCTCCCACTCTTCGTACTCGACCTCGACCAGGCTCGCCGCCTCCTCGGCGGCCGCTTCGGTTTCCGCCGCAATGCCGACGACCTTCTCGCCGATAAACCGGACGACATCTTCGGCGAGAATCGGCATGTCGTAAACGCGCCTCCCGATTCGCATGCCCTCTACGTCTTTGCCGGTGACAATGGTCTTGACGCCCGCGACCGCCAGCGCCCGGCCCGTGTCGATGCTCTTGATTCTTCCGTACGGAATCGGGCTCCTCACGGCCTTGCCCCAGAGCATATCCGGCAGAACCGTATCGACCGCGTAGATCGCGCGGCCCGTAACCTTTTGCTCGCCTTCGACTCGCGGCGTGGGATTGCCGATCACCCTTTTGTTTGCCATCAAAGCTCCCTCACCGTTTGGCTTTGAAATCGCAAGATAGCGTCTGCCAATCGGCGCGTCAATTGCGATTCTTTCCTCTATTGCCTATTTAACGCGTGCTGATAAACTTAGTCTAAGAGCCATGGGCATGATGGAAAAAGTCCAGCGAGTGTCGGACACCATCTGGGAGATCCCGAAATCTGCCAAACCGGGCATGCGCGTGCCGGCGCGGATCTACGCGACCGAAAAGCTCATGCGCGAGATGGATGAGGCGGTCTGGGATCAGGCAACCAACGTCGCGACGCTTCCCGGCATTGTCGAATACGCGCTGTGCATGCCGGACGGTCACTTCGGTTACGGCTTTCCGATCGGCGGCGTCGCCGCCATGGATGTAGATCAGGGCGGCGTGATCTCCCCCGGAGGCATCGGCTTCGACATCAACTGCGGGATGCGCCTGGTCGTCACCAATCTCACCGAGGACGAGGTCCGGCCGCATCTCAAGAGCTTGGTCGATCAGCTCTTCGCGCGCGTTCCCGCGGGCGTCGGCAGCACGGGCTTTTTGAAGATCTCCCAGCAGGAATTCCGGCGCGTGGCGGCCGAGGGCGCGCGCTGGTGCGTGCGCAACGGCTACGGTTGGCAGGAAGATCTGGAGCTGACCGAAGAGTCGGGCTGCATTGCCGGGGCCGATCCGGACAAAATCAGCGCTAAAGCCGTCGAGCGCGGCTTCAACCAGATCGGCACCTTGGGATCCGGCAATCACTACCTCGAGATCCAGGTCGCGCGGCCGGAAAATATTCTGGACCGCGAGCTGGCGAGCCGCTTTGGCATCGACATCCCGAACCAGGTCGTCGTGATGTTTCATTGCGGCAGCCGCGGCTTCGGCCATCAGGTCGCGACCGACTACCTCCAGGTCTTTCTCAAAGTCATGGAGAGCAAGTACGGCATCAAAATCCTCGACCGCGAGCTGGCGTGCGCGCCGTTTCACTCGCCCGAAGGTCAGGACTACTTCGCCGCGATGAAGTGCGGCATCAATATGTCTTTTGCCAATCGCCAGGTGATCCTGCACCGCATCCGCGAAGTGTTCTCCGCCGTTTTCGGCCGCCCGGCGGAAGATCTCGGGATGCGGATGGTGTACGACGTTGCGCACAACACGGCAAAGCTCGAGAAGCATACGATTCGCGGAGGGCCCCGCAACCTTTTGGTGCACCGCAAAGGGGCAACGCGCGCGTTCGGTCCGGCAATGGCGGGCGTCCCCGACCGGTATTTCGCGATCGGCCAGCCGGTGATTATCGGCGGCAGCATGGAAAGCGGCTCTTACTTGCTCATCGGCACCGAAGGCGGCGCGCAAACTTTTTTCACCACCGCGCACGGAAGCGGCCGCGCGATGAGCCGCACCAAGGCGCGGCGGCAATGGCGCGGCGAGAAACTGCAGCGCGAGATGGAGCAAAGAGGCATCTATGTGCGCGCCACTTCCTGGGCGGGTTTGGCCGAAGAGGCGGGCGGCGCCTACAAGAACATCGACGACGTCGTCGAAGCCACCGAGGCTGCCGGGATCAGCAAGCGCGTCGTGCGCTTCACGCCGATCGGCAACATCAAAGGATAAACCGCGTTCAAAAGCCTCGAAACGTTTGAACGACTTCAACCGCTCGAACCAATTCCTTCATGGCTCACCGCACGCCGATAACTCTGATTACCGGCTTTCTCGGCAGCGGCAAGACGACGCTCTGCCGCCATATTCTGGCGCATACCACGAGCAAAATTGCCTTCCTGATCAATGAGTTCGGCGAGCTCGCGATCGACAGCAAAATCATCGCGGGCCGAAGCGTCGTCATGGCCGAGCTTGCCGGCGGGTGCGTCTGCTGCTCGCTGACCGGCGAGTTTGAAGCCGCGGTCGCGGAGATCATTGAAAAAGCAAGCCCGGACCTGATCGTGGTGGAAACGACGGGCGTTGCCGAGCCCGACGCGCTGATCGTCGATATCCAGGAAAAGCTGACCGCCGCCCGGCTCGATGCCGTCATCACCGTATGCGACGCCGACGCGATGCGGCGCTTCCCGGAGATCGGCCATACTTCCCGGCTTCAGATCGAAGCCGCCGACCTCATCCTGCTCAACAAGATCGATCTTGTCGACGGCGAGGCGATCGAGGAGCTGGAGAAAAGATTGTCGAGCCTAAACGCGACCGCGCCGGTGATCCGCGCTGTGAGGGCGCGCGTGGACCTCGATCTCCTTTTCGGTACGGAACCGGGTCCGAGGCGCGTCCCCGGCGATCACCGCCACCAGCCCGAATTCGAATCGTTCGCTTACCAGACCGGCGCCGTTCTCGATCGCGACCGCTTCGCGCGCTTCCTCGAGAACCTGCCGGCGGCAGTTTACCGCGCCAAAGGCTTCGTTCTTTTTCCCGACGGCAGCGAGCTGTTCAACTTTGTCGCGGGGCGCTGGGAGACGGAGCCCGCCGCCGCGCGGTCCACCGAGCTTGTTTTTCTCGGTAAAACCATTTCCCGATGGCGCGAAGAAATTGCCGCGGGATTAAAGTCGTGTGAGATTCAACATGCCTTATGAATTTCTAGAAGATATCGCGACGGCCGATATCGCGTTTCGGGCTTGGGGAAAAAACCTCGAGGAGACCTTTCAAGCGGCCGCCGACGCGACCATGAACGTCATGATCGAGGACTTGAATTCGATCCGCCACAAAGAAGAAAGAACCATCCGGCTCGAAAACGAAGCGCTCGACATGCTGCTCTTCAATCTTCTCCAGGAGATCATTTTCTTCAAGGACTCGGAGGGGCTGCTGCTTCGCGTCACGCGGATCGAAATCGCGCGCCACGGAGGAGTTTTTTCTCTCGCTGCCACGGCTTCGGGCGAAAAGCTCGATCCCGAGGTTCACCGGCAGCGGGTGGACGTAAAAGCGGTCACCCTGCACCGCTTCGCGCTCGAGCAAACCGCCCGCGGCTGGGAGGCGTCGGTCATCCTCGATATTTGAGGATTGGGCCTGCATCGGGATGACATTTCACACCATCTGTGGATAAGTTGTTCATAACTTTCGCTCCCCATTATTGGCGCGCGCGAAAATACGCGGGCTGAGCGGATTGCCCAGAATGTAAACAGAAAAAAAGCTTAAAAATCACAAACTTCAAGAACTTTCCTTCGCGCAGGCCGCAATTCCGACCACGGCCGAATCGGGCGCGGTCTTTCCCTATTTTGACGCAAGAGTTTTTCCCAGGCAGCGCGCGGAAAACTGTCTCGCATTGTTCCACGAGGTTGTAGCTTGCGGCGCGGAGATTTTTCGCCGTACCTGGTTTTCGCGGGCGCGATCCGGCGCGCGCGGCTACTTTTCATAATTGACCGTCACGCTTCTGTTGTCCGGCCGCCAAGAAACGGTTCCTTTCACGCCCGGCGCGTAGCGCAAAATCCAGAAACCGCCTCCCGGATCGGAGGAGCTCGCATAAAAAAGCCCGTTGTCGTGCGTGAAGACGTCGTCCGCATGACCGCTTTCCGAGTTCGCCCTCGTAAAAGGCGGGGGAACGAAATAGCCGGCGCTTTTCGGCCGGTAGGGATCCGATATGTCGACAGCCCAGAAGCCGGAGTTTTCCCACGCGCTAAAGACGATGTTCCCTTTGATCAGCCTGTCGATATCGTGAATGCCGAACCGCCTTCCCGGCCGGTCTGGAGGACAAAATCTGTTGAGAGGCAGTCTGAAGGTAGAAATCTGCACCGGATTTTTTTCGTACCGCACATCGATGATGTGCATGTATCCAAACGGGCAGTGGATGGCCGAAGTGATCTCGTCGGTGGCGATGATGATATCCGGCCTGCCGCCGTGAGCGGGAACCACGACCCCGACGCTGTGCGTGTTCCCTTCTTCGGGAGGAGACCACTTGATCTGGCTGATCATGCTTGGTTTTCGGATATCGCTGATGTCCAGAATAATCACGCCTTGATCGCGATACGAAAGATAGGCGCGGTCCTTGTAGGTCGTGACGTCGTGAAGGTAAACCCAGATCTTCGGCAGCCCCTCGCGCAGCCCGCCGTCGGCAATCCAATTTTCTTCTGGTTTTTCGCCTCCGGCCGTCCACTGTCCCGGGAACCACCACCGCGCGGCCTCCTTGGGATTCGCCGGATCGGTGATGTCCACGATGACCAGAATATTGCCGAAGTAGCCTTGCTTCGAGGTGGAGACGAAGGCGAACTTTCCCTGCTTGGGATCTTCGTGCAGCCACAATCCGTGAACGCCCCGGCCGGGAGGGTCGTCGGTCTTGAAGAAACCCACCTCGCGCGGCTTGGCTGGATCGCCGATGTCGTAAAGCCGGATGCCGGGCTGCCAGCTTTTGACCGCCGGATTGCGCACCGCCTCCTGGTTCACCACAAGAATGTTGCCGAGCACATCGATGTACTGGCTCTGGACCGTGGGGTCGTTCTTGATCCGCGAAACGACGCGCGGTTTTTCCGGATCGCTCACATCGACGATGCTCGCGCCTTGATAGTTCGAGGTGTAAGCGAACTTGCCGTCGCGGCTGACGCGAAACTCGGCGACCTGATCCCAGCCGTCGAGGTCGCTGTAGGAAACCAGGCGAAAATTCTCTATCTCGCCGTACCCCGGCTGGCGCTCTTTTCCCTCGCCCAGGATCTTTGTCTGCGGCGGCCCCTCCGCCGCCGCTGTCGCACCGAGCCCGAACAGGACCGCAAGCAGGAACAGGCTCGACCTTGCCCGCGCGCGCTCAAACATAACCGCTCGCCCCCTTTTTGAACTTCGCCGCGACGCCTTATAACCGCGCTCGCAGGAAGTCAAGCCTGTAAAACCCTCTTGAGGCTCACAGGCGGAACGGCGTGGGTTACGCTGCGCGCCGTTGGAGCCGCAAAGATGTGCTAAGCTGCACTGATGGAGACCGAAGTCCGGCCAAAGCCGGGACGCGCCATGCGGGTGATCATCCTGGCCGACACGCACGGCTTTTTGGACCCGCGCGTCGCCGCGCTCGCGTCGTCCTGCGATCTTGCCGTGCACGCCGGTGACATCGGCGGCGCAAGCGTGCTTGAGGAGCTTCGCCGGCGAACAAAGCGCGTCGTCGCCGTGCGGGGAAATAATGACGTGGCGGCGAAATGGGCTGCAACCGAATCCGGCCTTCTGCGAAAATTGCCGGCGGAAGCAACTCTCGCTTTACCGGGAGGGAAGCTGGCCGTGACTCACGGGCACACGGCGGGCGCGGCAAGCCAACGCCATGAACGGCTACGCGCCCGTTATCGCGGAGCGCGCGCGGTCGTTTACGGGCACAGCCACAGGTTGGTTTGCGACCGAAAGGATGATCCGTGGGTTTTCAATCCCGGCGCGGCCGGATTTGCGCGCACCTTTGGCGGCCCATCGTGCTTGCTCCTGACCGCGCGCAAAAGCGGTTGGCAGGTCCAGGCGATAAGATTCACGCCGCTCGACCGCAAACCCGCCGGCGGAGGTCGTGCTCCTGCAAAGACCTATCTGCGACGGCCGGCTCCGTTCGCGCCGTAACGCCTGCGCCGAGCCCAGGCTCAGTATTGCTTTTTCCAAAACAGATCGATCCCGCTTTTCCCGTCCGAGGTGGTCGAGCTCTTGATCTGCCAATTCGGCGCGATCTCGTACTCGACCGAGTACTCTTGCTGCTTTTCGCCGCCGAATTGCTGCGTTGCGGACACAAAGACATCTTCCCGCACGTATTTGCCGACTTCGAGCTGCCCCTGGCCGAGGTTTTCCCCGACACCGTACTGGAGGGTGTCAACGCCCAGCCGCCGCGCCACAGACTGCGTCAGCCCCGAGGCGAAGTAGTCGGCGGTCGCCTTGAGCGCCTGCTTTTGCAGCGCGTTCTGCTCGCCCTGAGAAAGCGCGTTGACGGGTCTGCCAAAGAGCAGCACCGCAAGGATATCAGCCTGCTCGAGCTGGGGCTCGCTCCGTAGCGTAAGGGTCGGCTTCGTCATGTTTCCCCCGATCACGACATAAACCTGGTATTGCGGGACCCGGTAGCGCGCGACGATGTCAAGCGCCGGATCGATTTCGCTCCCGCCGGTGAACGTCGCTTCGGCCTTTTCGATCCGAAAGCGCTTTCCCTGAAACGAGTACCAGCCGTGCAGGCCCTGGAGGTTACCCGTTAAGACGATGTTTTCGTTGGCCTGCTTTCTCACCCGCAGCCGCCCGGTCACTTCCATCGAGCCCTCGTCGATGTAAACCCAGGTGCCGCGAGAAATCTCAGCCGTGACATCGAGCGCCAACTGGCGGAGGAAAGAAGGCTCTTCTTCCGTCTTGCCGGCGCCGTTTCCGTCCTTCCGGGCGGCGTTTTTTTCTGATTTGGCAAGCTCCGCTTCGCTTTGCACAACCACGATGGTCCGATCCTGCGCGGCCTGGCCGGTTTTCTTTAGCAGCGCCAGGTCCGGGCGGAGCGTCCCCTTGACGCTGAGCGCCCCTCGAATCTCCGGCTGCTTGAGCGTTCCGGCCGCGACAAGCCTGCCCGAGGCCGTTGCTTTGTATTCACGCGTATTGATGACCGAAAACTGCTCGGCGTTTAATGAGAGGCCGATTCCTGTGACCGCGTACTGCTTCACTCCCAGCCGGCCTGTTCCCGTTATCCGGCCTTCCCCCGAGCGCGCCCTAAGCTCAACTATCTCGATCGCGCTCGGCGTGATGCGGGCGCGAAGCCCTATCTCTCTCAGCGAAAGCCCGAGAGGCATCACTCTTGCGGCGCCGTCTTGAAATTGGACCGCGCCGCTCGGCGCCAGCGCGTTCAAAGGACCGCGTATGCGCACGTCCACGCTGAGAATGCCCTGGAGGCTATCGACATCCTTGGTGAAAGCCGCCAGGAAAGCCGGGCTCAGGCCCGCGGAATAAATTCGCAGGTCCGCCTCGCCGGTTGTCGCTGGCGTCTTGGATCCGCCCCAACCGAGATAGACCGGCAAAATCCCCCTGGCCGTCAGCTCGTGCGTCTTGTCCTGCATCAGCCGAACGTCGACGCTCAGCCGCTCTTTTTGATACGACGCCTGGCCCGCAAGCCCCGCGTATCTCTGTCCCGCGACGCGCAATGATTCGATCCTGATACCGCTCTCGATCACCGGCTGGAGAGCCGTCCCTCTCACCCTTAGCGTCAGGGACAAAAGACCTCCCAGCTCGGGAGCAGCGTCCGTGAACGCGCCGACGTCTTCGAGCGGGAATCGGGTTACTTCCAGAGACAGGTCCTGGGCGCCCTCCATACCGGTCCTTCCCTTCGCCGCAATCCTCTGCGCGCCCTGCTGGAGCAGCAGATCCTCGATGGTAACGCTTGTTCCCTCGACGGCGAGCAGCGCCGGGCGCGGGTTGCGCCACGTGCCGTTGGCAAGCTCCAGCGCGATCTCTTGCAGCACGATCTCGGCGCGTTTGCCCTTGCGCACGACGCGGGTTTTGAACTTGTGGACGCGCTGTTCGCTGTCGCGCGCTGTGATCTCGGCGCCGATGGTCGCGGGATCGCTCGCCTCGATAACAAGTTGCGTTTGAACGCTGTTTAGCGGGATGCCCGCTTTGACGTTTTTGGCGTCGGCGCTGATGCGACCCCGCCACTCGCCGCCCGCCGATCCGAGCGTCCACCGAATATTCCCGCTTTGCAGGTAATTTTTCGCCACCGAAAGTTCCGTTAAGCTCGCCTTCCCTTCCAAACGCAAGGACTGCAGCGACCCGCCGATCGTCCCCTCGATCTTCGCGCTTCCGCTCCCCTCTACTTGCGCGAGCTTGGCCCACGGGCCGATCTCCTTGAGCGCCAAGGAGTAGGCGATGTTGCCGGTTGCGTCTTTCTCGAGGGAAGCGATTTTTCCCTTCGCGTTTAGTGTCGCGCCGCGCGCGACAAAGCGCGCTTCGCGCAGCGCCAGCGTGCCGCGTCGGATGGCCGCTTCGACGCGTCCCTGCTGGATCCGGATACCCGAAATCTCGGAAGGGAGCAGAGTAATCCTGGTATCGAGCTCGATCGTTTTGAGTTCGGTTCCGCGTCCATTGACCGACGCGTCGAGATTCAACGTCGCCGCAAGCGGCGCCTTGTCGCCCGCGGCTTTCTTGAGATCGAGGCGGCGCGCGCTCAGCGTCAGCTCGTAGCGCGGCGTCCCGAGAAAAGCCGCCTTCCCGTTCAGCTCGGCGGTGCCGGGAGTTCCCGCGGCTTGCGCCGTAAAGGAAGCGCTCCGATTTTTTAGCCGGCCCGAAAAATTCACCTGCCCCAGTTCCCAGCCGTTGACCGCGACTTGCGCGAGCGCGGCCTGCGCCGAGGCTTGCGCGTCGTCGAGCGAGCTTGCGGAAAAAGAAACCCGCCCGTTCGCCCTGCCCCTAAAACCCGGCACAGTCAGGACCTCGCCCAGCGCAAACTGCTTGAGCTCCAGCGTGCCCTCGACCTTCGGCGCCGTGACATCCGCAAGCATTGCGGTCGTGATCTCTCCGCCGGGCGCCTTCACGCTGCCGGAGACGCTGAGCTTCGACACCGGCCCGGACACCCGGACCACGCCTGAAATGTCCTGCCCAAGCGGCAGCGACGGGACCATCCGCGTGATTTCCTCCGCTGAGCCGCGCTTGAGCTCGACCGTCAACGCAAGCTCCGGGTCCTTGAGGTCATGGATCGTTCCCGTCGCCTTGACGCGCGACGCGTTCGTCGCCAGCTCCAGCTTCTCGATATCGACCCGCGCGGTATTGCCGCTCTGCTTGAAGGAAAATTCGCTCGCCCAGCTGACGCCCGGCAGCCCGGGCGCGGCCAGCGCAAAGTTGAGGTATTCGACGTCCAGCTCCGCCGCCGCGGGAAGAAGCGCCGCATCCGCGCTCGCGGAAAGCGAGCTGATCCGCGCTTGCTTTCCACCGGCGGCGGCCACCTCGATGGTTGCGTTGTTGATGCGGATTCGGTCCAGATAGATGCTGAAGCGGCCCGGCTCCTGGGACTGTCGCGGCTTAACGAGATCCAGCACGTTCCAGTTTCCATCCTCATCCTGCGCGAGCCAGAGCTTCGGTTGCGCAATTTCTATTTCTTTGACGTGAACGGCAGAAGCGGTCAGAACCGGAATCACCTGGCCCAAAATTCCCAGCCTGATTGCGAGCCGAGGCGCGGACAGAACCGGCGCGTTCTTTTGTGCGATCGCGACATCCCGGAACTCCAGACGCCCCCAGATCGAGCCCGCGATCTCTCCGACAGTGACCTCCGCGTTCAAAGCGTCATCGAGCGCCGCGAGCAGGCGCGCGCGCAGGAGCGAGCGAAACTGGTCGGTCTGGGTATAAAGCCACGCCCCGGCCAGCGCCGCGGCGAGGAGCAGGCCCAGTGCGGAGCCCAGCCAGAGAAGCAGGCGCCCTATTCTCCCACGCATCGTCACACTCCTAGAAAAACTGTCCGATGCTAAAGTGGATCTGCCACGACCGGCCGTCCCTGGGCGGGCGGAACGGAAAGCCGAGATCGAAACGCAACGGGCCGACGGGCGTCGTATAGCGCACGCCGAAGCCCGCCGAAAATCTCAGGTCATCCACCGCGGGATCGAACGAGCGCAGCGAAACTTGGCCGAAGTCGAGAAAAACGGCGCCGCCGAGCTGTTGGGTAAACTGCTGCCGCAGCTCGATGGACCCCTCGATCAGGCTTCGGCCGCCGAGCGGGTCGTTGGACGCCGACAACGGGCCCAAGCGGCTGTGGCCGTAGCCGCGCACGCTGTTGGTGCCGCCGGCATAGAAGCGCTCAAACAAAGGCACTTCTCTGGTGTTGCCGAAAGGCTCGGCAAATCCCAGCTTTATTCGGGAGGCCAGGACGGTTTTCTCTAGAAGCGGATAATAGCCTTTGGCTTCCGCCTGAAACTTGTAGAGACTGAATGCGCCGCCCAGGAATCCGCCCGCCGTCTCCGCGAGAAGCGAGACCGACCAGCCCTTCGTGGGGTTGAGGGGATCGTCGACGGGATTCCACAAAAGGCCAGCGCCCAACGCCGAAAGCAAGCCTTTTTCCCGAAACGGCCCCAAAGCGCGCCGCGTAGCGTCGTTTACTTCGGACAAGCGGTCGTATTCGGCCCGATAGCCGATAAATCCTGTGAGCCGTTCCGAGAATTCCCGCTCGAAACGCGGCTGCAAGCGCGTCGTGTTGAGAAAATAACCGGGCTCATCGAATTGCTGCGGACCGAACTTCACGAGCAAGCGGTTATTCAGTCCCAGGAAGTGCGGCTGCAGAAACTGGAAATCCAGCTCCCGGGCGATCAACGAAGCCTTGACTCCCAGCTCGAGCTTGCGCGCCCCGCCGAGCCAGTTGTTGTGGCGCCAGCGGAGCTGGCCGCGCAGTTGGTCTTCGGTGCCGTAGCCGATGCCGACGCGAATCTCGCGCGGCGGCTTTTCCTCCAGGTGGATTTCGATCGGGACGGTCGTCGGGTCCGCAGGGTTCGGCTGCGGCGCGAGCCTGATCTGGCTGAAGAGGTCAAGCTGCCGCAGGTTCTTCTCCGTCTCTCGCAGCGCCTTTCCTGTAAACGGCTCGCCCGGTTTGTACTCAAGCTCGCGGCGGATGACCGACGCCGTCACGTCTTTCAGCCCGGTCAGTTCCGTCGCGCCGAAAACCGCCGGCGGGCCGGCGGTAAGCTCGTAGGAGACCCGCGCCTCGCGGGTGTCGAGGATAACCTCCGCGCGCCGCCCAATCTCGACGCGCGCGCGGCCTCGGTCGTAAAAGAATCCTCGCAGCCTCGCCTCCGTCTGCTGGTACGCCTCGGCGACAAAAATTTGCCCTTCGGCGAGCGGGAGCTTGGAAACGATGGCGTTCAGCTCCGGCCTTAGCTCAGGCGCGTCGAGAATTCGGATCGTGAGCCGCGTTACCCGAATCGGCTCGCCCTCGGCGATGTCCACTTTCGCCGTGACGAGATTCTCGTCTTCATCCACCTCGAGGTCGTGGCTCACGCGCGTCTCGTAGTAGCCTTTGTCCCGATACAGATTGACGATGCGCTTGAGATCGGAAGCGAAAACGGCGGGGTCAAAGGGCGGGCGCGCCTGCCATACCGCGTACCACGGGCGCGCCTTCGTGGACATCGCCTCCTGCAACTCCGCGGCGCCGACGTGCTCGTTACCGGAAATCACAAGCTGCCTGAGCTTCCGCTCGCGGCTTGGATCGAGCTCTTCGAGCGGAATGGCCGGTAAAGAGGCGGGAAGCAGGAGAAGAAAAATGGTTACGGCCGGAAGCGTCGCTTTGCACGATAAACCCAAGCCGTCCTCGATCCCGCCGCAGTTAGCGCTCACTATAACAACCCTGCGAAAGCGGCCGCAACAATGCCCCTCGGGCTGCTGCCGCTTTTCGTTTGGCTCTCAGTCCGATTTCCTCTGCCGCGCGCCTCGTGCGAGCTCTCGCTGGACTGCCGACACCAGCCGATCGAGGTTCTGTTTATCGATGCAATCCGAAATCCCGCACGCTCTGGCTTCTCTCGCCTGCTCCTCTGTCATCCCGCCCGAAACAATGATGAACGGAACCTGAACGCCGCGCGCTCTGGCCAAACAAAAAGCATCCAGCCCTGTGAACCCGGGCAAATTGTAATCGGACAGGATCACGTCCCACGAGTGCGGAGCCAGCGCCTTTTGCAAGAGTCCGAGCGTACCCACCCGTAGGTGCTCTACGGAAAATCCCGCTTTTTTTAGTTCGCGGACGCAGAGAAGATAGTCTTGCTCGGAATCTTCGACGATCAGGACGCGAAGACGCTCAGGCATCGATGGCTGGCTCCGAGCTCAGTTTCAGTCCTCGGGCGGGTATGCGAGCCTTTTAGAGCAAAGCCCGGCGCAACCGACGGAAGGGCTCAGGCGCGGGTTCGCGGGCCGAGTTTTTTTGCCGGACGGGACGAAGTTCGCCCCCTGCCTGCCCTGAGCGCGTCCTTCACCGTTCGCAGCAGCTCTCCCATGTCGAGCGGCTTGAAAAGGATCTCGCGCGCGCCGCGAGAGATCGCTGCCGCTCGCTCGAACGCTGCGTCTCCCGTCATCAAGACCACCGGCGTGCCTGGCGCGCGGGAGCTGAGCTGCTCCAAGAGCGCCAACCCATCGACCTGTGGCATCCGGACATCCGTGATGACCAGATCGAATCTTTGCTTTTTTAGCCGCTCCAAAGCCCAAGTACCATCGCGCGCCTCTTCGACAAGATAGCCCTCCTCGCGTAAAAACCACGTGACGCCAAAGAGGGCAACATCGTCATCATCGACGACAAGGATTCTCCCGGGCACGGCGATGACTCTCCGTTGGAAACCGTCGGGCTCAACGTTGGCGTAGCAAGCCTTCTGCCACTCCGGGCGACAGTCAAACAGGGGCGAAAAGCATCGTTGAAGTGTCAGAAACGTGACAGGATGCCGGTGAATTTCGCGGAAGCGGGACGAATCGGATCGAGTTACAGCGAATTCGAAGCCGTTTGCGCGCTGTGCTGAAGGCTTCCGCCTACAGGCTCGCCGAAGGGGAAAACCGAATATCCGCGTTCTACAAACGGTAGCGGCGCGGAAAGTGACGCGAAATGCTCTTTCCGTTAGCCGGGAGATTTGCGCGAGCAAGTCTCTAAGCGCAGGTTTCTTACCCGCGTCGCTCCTTCCGTTTAGCCTCCAAGAATGCATGGTGCTGCGAGAGTCTAACGCGCGGTTAGTCCTAGTCACCGCGCGAGCAGCCGAGCGGGCGAATCGCGCCTTGACACCCCCGTGTTGCCCGCAATACTATCGCTCCGTCCGGCGCGCTATGAGCGAAAAGTACGGGACGCTGATCCCCACGGGGCGGCTGCTTGACGGCAAGCCCCGCTCGATCCTTTTCGATGCGACCAAGTGCATCGGCTGCCGCCAGTGCGTGCACGCCTGCAAGGACTGGAACGATCACCCGCGCACGACGGTGTACGAGGTTTCCAGCACCAACTGGATTACGATGGAGCCGCCGGTCCTCGAGGGGCTCTCGCCGCTCTGGGCGCGGAACAGTTGCATGCATTGCGAGTATCCCATGTGCGCCGCCGTCTGCCCTGTCGAAGCGATCACCAAGTACGAAGAAGGTCCGGTCGTCATCAACAAGGAAGTTTGCATCGGCTGCGAATACTGCATCTACGCCTGCCCCTGGGGGGTGATCGCGAGGGACGACCTGACGCGCAAGGCGAGCAAATGCACCATGTGCAGCGACCGCGTGAGCGAAAACAAGGTCCCGTTCTGCGTCCAGGCGTGTCCGGTCGGCGCGCTCGACTTCGGCCTCGAGGAAGAGATCGCGGTAAAAGCCAAGACGCGCGCCCAAGAAGTCGGCGGCTATCTTTACGGCGACAGCGAAGCCGGCGGGACGCAAACGCTCTACGTTCTCAAAGAGGACCAAAAAAGCTACGGGGTGCGCTCGGTTCCGGCCAACAAGTACCCCAGGCACAAGATCCCGCTAAAGCTCATGCTCAAAGATCTCTTCACGCTGCGCTGCGGGCTCAAAGGAAAGATGCGCGCGCTGGCTCTCGCCGTCATCCATCCGGGACGGCTCATCTATCGTTACTGGCCCTGGAGAGAAGGAGAATCGCCGACATGACTTACCGCTCGCCTGCAGGCGGCAAAGCGCGGAAAATTTAACTTTGCGCCCGGTGTCCTCTATGGCCGACACAATTTTTCCCGGCAAACGGCGCACGACGCTTCCCGGCGGCTACATGGGAAAGATCCTGCGCGTCAATCTCTCGGCGCGCTCGACAAAAGATGAAAACCTTCCCGAGGAGCCGCTCCTCAAAAAATTCATCGGCGGGCAGTCGCTCGCGACCTATATCCTCCTCAAGGAGCTGCCGCTGGAGGCCCAGCCGTACGGCGTCGAAAACAAAGTCGTCATGATGACCGGCCCAATCACGGGAACCGGCTTTACGCCGGGCGGAACGAAGGTCACCGCAGTCTATCTCAGCCCCCTCACGAGGCACACCCTGGGAAGAGGCGCCGCCAGCGGCTTTTGGGCGGTCTCGCTCAAAGCGGCCGGCTACGACGGCATCATCGTCGAAGGGGCGGCGAGCGAACCCACCTATCTGTTCATCAATGAAGGCAAGGCCGAGCTCCGCGACGCGCGCCGCTGTTGGGGAAAAGAAGCGAACGACACGGAGGACTTTCTCAGAGCGGAGGTGGGAATCAAGGACGCGCGCGTCATGTGCATCGGCCCGGCGGGAGAGCATCTCGTGCCCTCCGCCATGCTCTGCAACGACTACAATCACAACGCGGCGCACGGCGGCGGCGCCGTCTTCGGCGCGAAGAAACTGAAAGCGATCGTGGTTCACGGCACGGCGCGGCCGCCGCTGCACGACCGCGAGCGGCTGATTGAAGCCGGGTCAAGATGGCGGAGCACGCTCGCGGTGCGCCACGAGGAAGAAAAAAGAACGGCGGGTCACGCGCGCGATCTCGGCGCCGCGCCGAACTTCAATTTCCGCAGCACCGTGATCGAGCAGAGCCATACCGAAGGTTTCGAGCAAAACCGCATCACCTTGAGGCCTTGCTTCCAGTGCCAGCGGCTCTGCCCCTGGGATGTCGTGCTGGCGACCGGCAAACACGCGGGCACCTTGGCTCATTTCAATGCCGGAAGCGAATGGCTCGACACGTTTTACAACCTCGGCGTGCGCGGCAACGAGGCGCTTTACCTCGCGCACCGCATCAACAATCTCGGCATCGAGTGCAGCCACTTCTCCTGCGGCGTCGCCGTCGCTTTCGAGGCGTGGGAGAAAGGCCTGCTCGACGCGGAGAAGACCGGCGGCCTGAGATTCGAATGGGGCAATGTCGAAGTCGTCGAGCGCCTTCTCGAAATGATGGCGCGCCGCGAAGGCTATTGGGGAAATCTTCTGGCCGAAGGGCCGGTCGCGGTGGCCGAGGCGATCGGCGGGGAGGCCCCGCGATGGGTCGTCCACACCAAGAAGGGGACGCCGGCGCTGCACGACTGGCGGCCGCACTTCGGACAGATGATTCGGGAGCTGGTCGCCAGCGGCGGCATGAAGCCGCAGGGCGGCGGCACGGCGAATCCGCCCCCCGATCTCCGGTACCGCGAAAAATGGGGCCCGCTCGATCGCGACCATCCCGCCGGCTGGGCGTGGTCCAACGCCCTCTCCGAGCAGTATCGCCAGTTTTGCGGCATCATCGGCGGCTGCTGGTTTGCGCAGATGCACATGAAGCCCGATGGCCTCAAGAGCCTTGTCGACTCCTTTAACGCGACCACCGGCTGGAATTTCGATCTCGATCAGGCGCTGGAAGCGGGCCATCGAAGCGCCATGCTGCAGACGATTTTCGGCACGCAGCGGGGCTGGGTTGCCGAGCACGACTGGAAGGACGTGGGACCCCGATTTCTCGAGCCTGTGCCTGACGGAAAGTATCGCGGCTTCACGATCGCAAAGTGGCTGCCGGAGATGGTTTACGAGTATCACCGATCGATGGGCCGCCACGAGAAAACCGGCCGGCCCTTTCTCGACACGCTGCGCAGGCTCGGGCTCGAAGAGTTCAAGAATTGGGCGCAGGTGGATTGAGCCGATCTCGCGGCTTGACGCCCCGGACGGTTTCGACTACTGGTTGGCCGAACCTTTTTCCAGGAGGTAGCGCTGGATGATCAAGATTACGCCCGAGATGAAGGAGCGCATCGACAGAGCGTTCTACGACAAAAGAACCTGTCTTTGGGCGACCAGCTCGAAAGCGGGCGCGCCCGACATCAGCTTTCGCGGCAGCACCTTTGTTTACGACGAAGAGCATCTCGCTTTTTGGGACCGCTCGCGCGGCGTGAGCACGACCAACATCGAGGAGAACCCGCAAGTCTGCATGATGTATTTCGAGCCGGGTCGCGGCGGCTGGCGTTTTTACGGCCGCGCCACCATTTTCAAAGAAGGCGAAATGCGCCAGAAGATCATGGACCGCGTCATCAAGGAGGAGCTGGACAAGGATCCGGAGCGCAAGGGTTACGGCGTGCTCGTCCGCGTCGATAAAATCCGCCGCCACTCCGGCGATGAGATCGTCCAGGAGCGCGGACCCGCCTGAGCCGCTTCATCTGTCCGCGCCGGCCGAGCGTGTTGCCGGCGCGGCGCGCGCGCTTCAAAGCCCAAACCGCTTACCTTTGTCTCGCGCCGGTGTTAGCATAGGAGATCGGCGCCATGGAAAAATTTAAAAAGATTCTCGCTCCCGTCGACCTTTCCAGCTTGTCCAAGACGGGACTGAGTTACGCGCTCGAGATCGCAAAGGCCGCGCCCGGCGGCGAGGTGCTGGCGTACAATGTGATCCCGCCCGGAGAGACTCCCTATCCGCAGGCGGCCCACAAGTGGTTCGCCACCCACGGCGATCTTCCGCAATTGAAGAAAGTAATCGAGGAGCGAAAAGCGTTGCTCGCGAAGTTCATCGCGGAAAATTTCGCCGGCCTGCTGCCGCACGTCTCGGTTCGGGAGGAGGTCGAGATCGGCATCCCGCACAGGAAGATCGTCGAAAAGGCGTTGCAGGAAAAGGTCGACATGGTCGTGATCTGCACCCACGGAAGAACCGGCCTTAGGCACATGCTGATCGGCAGCGTCTCCGAGCAAATCGTCCGGCGCGCGCCCTGCCCCGTCCTCACGGTGCCGCCACCGAGAGAGACGAGAAGAGAGCGCTTGGCCAAGTCCGGCTAAAGCTTTTCCGTCGAAGCCACAGCGGCCGTTCACGAAGGCGTCAAAGAGTGGCGAGCCAGTTGCGCGCGCAATGGCTTGTCCCGAATTGAAACACTCCTACCAAAGTTAGGGTGGGCTTGTGCGCGCCAAACACGAGACCAACAACAGCAGTTAAAGGCGCTCCTCTGCTAACAAGCCCTGCTTTCATGCCACCTCCACGTTCTTTCGGAAACGCCGCGCTACAGGTTGTAGAGGGTTTTAGGATTGTCGTAAAGAATCCTGTCGATAACCTCAGGCTCGAGGTCGCCTCTCTTTTTTAAATTTCGGAGCGCCTCGATCTCGCTCGAGGTATCCGCGTGGCCGTAGTCGGAGCCGATGACGAGATTGTCTTCGCCCGCGTACTTGAGCACGTACGGCAAGTCGTCGTCGGTTTGGCAGGCGACGTAGAGCCGATTCTCGCGCATCCAGTTCTTGTCGATCGCCTTCGCCCTTTTCTCCGCTCTTCTGGCCAGCTCGTGATAAACGTACGGCACCCACTGGGCGCGCACTTCGATGAAGCCAAACCGAAGTCCGGGAAATATCGAAGGCAAGCCGTCGTGAACAAGCGCGTGAAACGCCGTGAGAACCGCGAGCTTGAACTTGGCGAACCCGCTCTCACGCTCGAATAGCTCGACCCATTGAAAGCCAGCGCTTGAAGCATGTACGCAGACGGCAACGTTCAGCTCCGTGGCTTTTTCATACAGCGGATAAAAGTAGGGATCGCTCAGAATCTTGTCGTTCATGATGCCGCGCATGAAAAGGCCGCAGGCTCCGTGCTGGACTGCGAAGCTCGCTTCGGCCAGGGCGGCACGCATATCCAAAAGCGGCACGACGGCGACCCAACGGAGACGCCCTTTGGCTCTGCTGCAGAGATCGGCGACCCACCGGTTGTAACTCCGTGAGAGCGCGACATCGATTTCTGGCCGAAGAGTCAGCGCGCGAAGAAAAAGCGACGGGTAGAGAACTTGCACGTCAATCTCCAACTCATCCATGTGCCTGAGGCGCGCTTCGATGTCCCGCATTTCGCGCACAGCCGCAGGTATTTCAAGGTTTACGTTGACACCACGTGAAAATACTCGTCCGCCGATAAGCCAGAACTGCCGGCCGCTGTCCATGCGGACCACCGCCGGCTTGAACTGCGACTCCGAACCCTCCATGTATTCCCACGTCCGCTCGGTTTCGATCACATGCGCGTCAGCGTCGATCGTTGGCATCTCGGCCTCCTTGAGGGTTGCAAAGTTGAAAGGTTGAAGAGACGAAACGCGCAGCTAACCTTTTTTAGCTTTTGACGCGTGCAATCTTGCAACCGCTAACCCTGCAACTTCCTGGACCCCTACAACTTGAAGTCTTCCTCCAGATAAATCACTTCGGGCTCGTGCGGCTCTGGGAAAACTCTCTCCGCTTCGAGCACCGCTTCGCTGAGATCAATCCGGCTCAGAATCTCGTAAAGCCGGCCCATGGCCGCCGGCGTATTGGTCCTCTTGAGACCGTGCGCTCGCCCCATCTCCTGGATCTGGTTGACCGTCGCCATCAGCGGCAATGGAATCTGCCGCCCGGCGGCGATCTCGAGCGCCTGCCGAATGTCTTTGTAACTGTTGCTGAGCGCGCCGCCGTAACTCTTTCCGCGCTTTAAGAAATCTTCGATTCTTGCCGCGGATTCGCGCGAGCCC
Organism: Candidatus Acidiferrales bacterium; assembly: GCA_035559995.1. Taxonomy (GTDB): domain Bacteria; phylum Desulfobacterota; class Binatia; order UBA9968; family UBA9968; genus DATMAM01. The sequence continues at coordinate 58,119 of DATMAM010000012.1, read as the reverse complement.
GTAATCTTCAGCAGACGATAAAAAAGAAGCGGATCGATCCCCTGCGCACGGAGCCAGGTAAAGACCTCCGCGCTGACAATGCTGTTGGCCGCCGCGCACATGATCACCGCGATCTTTAGCGCTTTAGGCACCCACGGCTCCGAGACGCAGACGACTCTTTGCGCCAGATCCTTTAGCACTCGAATGGCGGCTTCCAATCCCTCCTTGCGGCCCCCAACGACGATCGAAGCAAGGCCTTTCGGAATCGTAACCGCCGGCGCTCCTGCCGCGTGAAGCGTGGCCCCGAGAAAATGAGCGCCTTTTTGTTCCACCTTGTGCTGCAACGCCTGCGCGAAATCAGGATCGGTGCCGCTCAGATCTATCAGAACGAAGCCTGGTCTAATGCCTTCCAGAATTCCACCGGCGCCCTCTGCGGCGGCTCTGACTTCTAAAGACGATGGGAGCACAACGAGAGTCATCGTGGCCAGAGCTTCTCTTGCGGAAGCCGCCTTGGTAGCCCCTTGCTCGGCCAGAGCCTCCATGGGCGCGAGATCCAAATCGTAGACTCTGAGCCGGTAGCCTTTTTGGAGCAGTCGCTCCCCCACAGGCCTCCCGGCGTTACCTAGGCCGATCAGTCCAACTTGCAGATCTTGAGTCATCTTGGAACTTTCTTCAGCGCTTCCGTCACCGTCTTCTCCATCGCTTTGACTTTGGCTGGATCCTGGTTTTCCGCGGCGTTCAGCATATAATAGTTCATGCCCTTTTGTGGCACCGCCCACGCGGGCAGGTCATTCTTGGGGATATCCATCCTCAAAGAGTTCGATTCGCTGTATTTCTGCCACGCGATCTGCCCCTGGCGCGAAAGGACCCAATTGATGAAGACTCTGGCCGCGTTCGGATGAGCCGCTCGATTCAAAAACGCCATGCAGCAAGAGCCGCCGCCCATGATCTCGCCTTCTTTTAACGAGTGGGGCAGCAGATCGACGGGAAGCCCCTGCCGTTTGCCCCTAATGATCGGCTGCCCGCTCCCGATGTAAAAGAGAACTCTTCCGCGGGCCAGCCAGTCGGTTCCCTGCTGCAGGTCACGGGTCAGGAGAATATCGGTCTCGGTAAGGAGCCGCTCGATAAAGCGCGCGCCGAGTGCCGGGGTATCGTAGAAAAATAGGAAAGTCTCGCCGCCCCCGCCCGACACAAGCGGGTCAAAACTTCCGAGCTTCCCCTTGAATCTGGGCTTTAAGAGATCCCACCACGATTGAACTTCTTTGGGATCGAGAAGCTCGGTATTGTAGGAGCCCCGGCGCGTGCCCACCTCGCCCGTGATCAAGAGCGCGAACTGGTTCTGCAAATCCGCAAACCAAAGCTTTCTCCCCCACCACGCGGACTCGTCTTTTACCTCGGGCAAAATGAATTGTGGGCGCATCGGCTCCAAGGCGCCGGGCGGGTACGATCGGTAACCGGACGATCCTCCCATGACGATATCGACGAGATACTTCCCTGCCCTTCTTTCAGCGAGGATCCGCTGCGCATGCTCGGAGCCTTTACCCGGCACGAAGCTAATCTTGAGGCCCGGATGTGCCTTCTCAAAAGTTTCCCACAACGGGCGATAACATTGGATTGTGCGGCCCATAGATGACGACCTCGCCCTCGCGTTTTGCCGCCTCTAGAGTTCTCTCCCACTCAAGCCGCCAATCTTCCGCCGCACTTGCGGCTGGCAAATGGAATACGACAGCGAGTAACACAACTGCGAATCTCATCCATGTTCCTCTTGTCATCCGCAGCTCCTCTGAGGGCTCAGGACCTCTATATTATCGCCGCGGAACCAGTGTCAACGGCGGGATCGTTCATGAAGCGTCGGAAAATGACCCGCCGGCAAGTGGCAAAAAAGCCGTGGAAGATTTACCCCCGGATTCCTCTGAAAGCGCCACCCGAGCGTGGCTTCAGCCGCAGCCGATGGGTCTTTACGTCCATGGCCGCCCCGCTATCCCGATGGCTGCTCATGCCAACGGCCTGGGCCTGGCCGCACCCGATCACCATCACGTCTGCGTTCTTTAAGCCGCACCCTCGCAGCTTCCATTGCCCGGGCCGAACCGAAGGTCCATGAACATTCGGATCTGTTTTTAACCGACGTGCCTGCTTTGCGTCCGCACCGCGTTCCGTTGTATAAGTGTCAAAAAAACGAGCGAGGCTTTACCGATTTCCAACACCGTCATCTTGCCCATGCCGTACGGCTGCGTCGAGGGAGGAACGCTCTCGGCCGCGTCCAAGAAGGCGCTCGAGAAAGCGCTGAGCGAGTGGCAGGGAACGAGACGGATCTCCAAACCCAGCACGTTTCTGATCCTCGCCAGCCACGACCTTGAAGTCGATCATGAGCTTGCGCTCAAGCACGAGATGCTCGCCAATCTGCTCGGCGAGGAGGACTTCGCGAGCAACGTCGTCGTCATCAAGGCGCGCAACGAAGAAGAGCTTGCCAACCGGCTCGCGCGTACCAAATCGCTCCTTCCGATTCAAACCTTGATCGTCTTCGCCGAATCGCGCCACGCGCTGAGCCTGGGGCCGATCTTCAGGAGAAAATTCGGCAAGGCCGTCAAAATAAAAAAATTCAAGGCCGACTTCGAATTCAACCACCCGTGGATCAGCACGTCCTCATCGGCCGTGTGGTCGCTGCGTAACCTGACCATGCGGAGCTGGTTCGAGATCAGAAGAAGGACGGGAAGGGGACTCAGGAAAAAGCTGCGGTTTCTGTTCTGGTCTTAGCGGCGCGCGACCGAAGCGCGCGGCCTTGCGCCTTTACGTCTTTTCCGCCGATAGCGGCGCCAATTCCGCCGCCTCTTTCTCCCAATTGCGGCCGTCGAACGAGCGCACGCGGAGCGCGCCGATCGTCTTGTCGTCGAGGCAGCGCACGTTCACGCTGTAGCCGTCCGGGTTCGAGCGCGGCACGTAAAACGACTTGATGCCGCAGATCTTGCAAAACAGATGTTCCGCAACGCCGGTGTTGAACCGGTAGCTCGTTAGAAACTCCGCGCCCCGAAGCAGCCGAAACCGGCTCTTCGGCACGATGAGATGCAAATACCCGCTCTTGCTACAGATCGAGCAGTTGCACTCGATCGCTTCGATCTCGGCCGGAGCTTCCACTTCGAACCTGACCCTGCCGCAGTGGCAACCGCCTGAATGCTTGACCATAGATCTGTCGCTCGCTCTATTCCCCGGCTCGCTCAAGAACCTCGACGTTGAGGGGGAGCTTGGTCCCCAGCCACAAAGCGCGGTCCAGGTGATCTCCCTTGGCGTCGCCGCCGGTTCGCGCGTGAACGAGGACATCGAGCCCCTCGCGGTTGAGCATCAGCCAGGGAACGACTTTGCCGAACTCTTCGGGCGCGAAAGCGACCTGGTACATGGACTTTAAGTGCGGCCCGACCGGCTCGTCGTGCCAGCGCCCCAGCTCCACATTGAAGTGGCTCAGGCCCTCGCGCACGCGCGCCGCCATTTCGCGCGTGGCGGGTTCGTAATAGACGTGCGCGTGAAAACCCTTGATGTCCGCCGTCGTCCGCTTCATCTTTTCACCTCCGGCACGTGACCAAGGATATCGGCCTTGTGACGCGAATTCCAGTGCCGCCGCGTTGTTTTGTGTGCGCTCGCGGAGAGCTTTTTTATAAAAACGCGCGCGGGCGGACAATGGCGCTCATCCTGAATCGCGATCGCGATAAGGCCGGACGGAAAAAAATCGCCGCCTATTGACATGGAGGTATTTTTTGCGGACAGTCTCGTTATGCGTTTGCTCGGGCGCGTAACGGCGAACTCAACCAAGCTCGTCCTGATCTCTTACCTGCTGCTTGTCACGACCACTTTCCTTTTTCTCCATGACTCCCGGGACGGTCTTCTCGTCCCTTCGAGAGCCGGCGCGATTGAGAAGGCATCCATCAAAGGCGGTGACGGCACAAGGCAGAAAGCTTCGGACTGCGTGGCTCCGGCCGCCGACAAATCTGCCGCGCGTTTTGTTTCTTTTTCGTCGCCGCTTCGTCTCGACCTGAAGCAAAACCTTCGCGCCTGGCCCGTAGTCGCGAGCGGCATCGAGCGTTCCCCGCCCTCTCCGCTTTTCTAAACGCTCCTGAACTCTTAAGACCGTCTTTTTCCGTTGTCCGCGGTGAAGCGCTTGCGGTCCGCCGCCGGATTTTAAAGCCACGTCCGCCGAGGGGTCGATCATTCCGCTCGCTCCAACTCGCAGGCCAGACGGAAAGGTGCGGCAATCGCGCGCTTGCGGTCGCAACGAGCCGCTTGGGTCGGCGTCCGCTCAGTCGGAGGTGAGCTCATGGGGTTTGAGATCTTATTTTTGCTGCTCGGTTTGGGTCTGATCATCAAAGGCGGCGACCTCTTCGTCTCCGCCAGCGTGCGGATTGCGGAATTTCTGCGCTTACCCCGGGTCGTTATCGGCTCCACGCTGGTCAGCCTGGCGACTACGTCGCCCGAGCTTGTGGTCTCGGTCGTCGCTGGTCTCAAGGGCGAGTCGGGCGTTGCGCTCGGAAACGCTGTCGGTTCCGCGGTGTGCAATATCGGGTTGGTTCTCGCGACGATGGCGACGCTAAAGGGCATCGCCGTTCACCCTGCCGAGTTACGGACGGCTTTGACGACGATGGTGGCGTTGGGCCTGGTCTTGTTTCTCGTCACTTTCGATCTGCGCCTGTCGCGGGTGGAGGGAGTGATTCTGCTCCTGTTTGGGATCGGGTACTTCGTCTACGATTTTTTCCTGCGCGAGCGCGACGTCGATCCGCAGGACATCGCCGAAGCCGTGGCCATTGAGACGGCGGTCGTGGCGGGCCGTGGGTGGCTGAGAACGCGCCGCGGCACGACCGTTCAGTTTTGCTTTGGCGCAGCAATGGTCGTCTGGGGCAGCCGGTGGCTCGTGGATTCGGCAGTTGCCGTAGCGACCGCGCTGGGCGTTTCTCCTATCATTATCGGCTTGACCATCATCGCGGTTGGCACGTCGCTGCCCGAGTTGGTCACGGCCGTTTCTTCGGCCCGCCAGAATGTTTCCGATCTCGCGGTCGGCAACGTCCTCGGGGCGAACATCGCGAATCTCTCCCTGATCGTCGGAACCGCGGCAGCGATCGACGAAATCAGGATGAGTCGCACAACCCAGCTCTTCAATTTTCCCGCGCTGCTCATCCTGATGGGCGGCGTCGCCTTTCTTGTGCTGCGCAAAAAGGCAATTAGCCGGCGGGCCGGAGGGGGACTGCTCTGCTTTTATTTTCTGTACATCGCCGGCCTCATTGCGCTTAGCATCCCCGGTTAATTTTTCGCGTGTGGTTTCTTGTTTTCGGGTACGCTGTCCGTTATGAATGCTAACAATTTGCCGGTGAGACCGCTTCGATGAGGAGAGGCAGATTTGCTCGCCCTTAATAAGTTTCTCATTCTGATCGTTTTTTGGCTTCTCATTTCAGGCCGGCTCAACATCGCCGACCCGGCGGACCGTTATCTGATCGGCTGCGGCATCGTTGCCTGCGCTTTCGTCACCTACCTGGCCGGGCGAAAAGGAATGCTCGACGAGGAGGGGCATCCCATCCATCTTGCGTTGCCGTTTTTCTCTTACATTCCATGGCTGCTTTGGGAAATCGTGCTTGCGAATTTGGATGTTGCGTATCGCGTCTGGCACCCGCGCGCCGAGATCGCTCCCCGTCTTATCGTAATTCCATTTGACACGCGGACAGACGTTGGGACCGTTATTTATGCGAACTCGATCACGCTGACCCCCGGCACCATCACGATCGGCATCGATTCGGCGAAACGGCAGATGCTGGTTCACGCGCTTACGGACAGGTCGGCCCGCGGTTTGCTCTCCGGTCATATGCACGAGCGCGTTCGCAGAGTGGAGGGCACAGGTTGATGCGATCGCAGTGGATTATGTGGATCGCGGGCGGGACGGTCCTGTTGGCAATTGCTTTGGTCTTAGTGCGGGCGCTGCTCGGTCCGACCGTTTATGACCGCGTGCTGGCGGTCAACACGCTGGGAACCAAGACGATTATCTTAGTCGCTATCGTGAGCTTTACTACGGAGCGGCCGGAATTTCTCGACATCGCCCTGCTTTACACTTTGATTAATTTTGTCATCACGATCGCCATCCTCAAGTACAAGGAATACGGACGCCTCGAATAGCACCAATGGGTGTCATCGTCGAAGTCCTGACCGCAATACTTTTGATCAGCGGGGCCTTTTTCGCCTTGACGGCCGGCGTCGGGATCCTGCGGATGCCGGACTTCTATTCACGCGCCCATCCGGCCGGAAAAAGCGACACGCTCGCTCAAACCCTGATTCTGCTCGGCCTGGCGTTACAGGCGCTGCAGCACGAGGAGCTTGGCTGGCGCGTGGCGGTCAAGTTGGCTCTGATTATCCTCTTTCTCTTTGTTACCGCGCCGACCGCGGTCCACGCGATTACGCGCGCGGCCCATGTCGACGGCTTAAAAGTGTGGACGAGGGACGAACGAAGCGATGAGTGAATTTTTTCTGCTTAACGTTGTTCTCTTGCTTCTCTTGATGGCGACGGCGCTCGGCGTCTTCGTCCTGCATAATCTCTTCGCGAGCACCATGGTTTTGTCTTTATACAGCCTGCTGATGGCTGTCATGTGGTCGAATCTTGACGCCGCGGACGTTGCGTTGACCGAGGCGGCCGTCGGCGCCGGCATCGCGACCGTGCTCCTGATCGGCGCGCTGGTCGTTGTCGGGCCGGAGCAGAAAAGACATCCCAGAATTCGCTGGCCCGGTTTGCTGCTAGTCGCCGCGACCATGGGGGCGCTTTTTTACGGCAGCTTCGACATACCGCGTTTCGGCGATCCGGGCGCGCCCGCGCAGGCCCACGTCGCTCCGCAGTACATCGCTCAGAGCGTGCCGAAGCTGGGCGGCGAGAACCAAGTGGCGGTCGTTAACGGTCGCCCCAGCTCCGATTTCGATAACTTTCACGGGCATGTACCCAATCTCGTGACTTCGGTGATCGTCAACTACCGCGCCTACGATACGCTGCTCGAGGTCGCGGTCATATTTACGGCCGGCGTGAGCCTGGTGCTCCTGGTCGGGCAGCGGCGCTAACGAGGCGGTTCATGAAGGATCGGCTGATCATTCGCGTGGTGACGAAGATCACCACTCCTTTCATTCTGGTATTTGGTTTTTACGTCATTACGCATGGGGAGCTGAGCCCGGGGGGCGGATTTCAAGGCGGCGTCCTTCTCGCCGCGGCTTTCATCCTCTATGGTCTTGTATTTGGCCTTGATGAGCTGGAGCCGATTCTTCCGAGACGCGTTTCCGATAGTTTGGCCGCCATCGGGGTGCTTCTGTACGCGGGCTTAGGCCTAGTCGGAATTTTCACCGGTTATCGATTTCTCGATTACCGCTCCTTGGGGCTCGCGGGCTCGGAATCCGCTGAAGTTTGGGGCATGGCATTGGCGGAATACGGTGTCGGGATCACAGTGACCGCGGTCATGATCACGATTTTCCGCGAAGTCGCTCAGGCCAAGCGGCGCGAGCATTGATGTGGTCGTCTTCGATCTGTACAACTACTGGGTCTTTATCCTGCTCATGATGATCGGTTTATATACCGTCATCGCCAGCCCCAATCTGGTCAAGAAGATTATCGGCCTGAGCGTCCTCCAGACGGCGATTTTTCTTTTCCTGATCTCGCTCAGCAAAGTTTCGGGCGGGACCGTTCCGATTACCGGGCCGTCGGCGGAACTCTATTCCAACCCGTTACCTCACGCCCTGGTTCTGACAGCGATCGTCGTTTCCGTGAGCACGATGGCGGTAGCGCTCGCCATTATCATCAACATCAAGCTTACCTACGGGACGATCGAAGACGACGAAATCAGGAAAACAGAGGGACATTGATCGACAACCAGCTACCAGCCCTTATTGTCGCGACGCCTTTGGCGGCGTCGCTCTTGATGCCGATCTTTAGGAGCGCCGAGAAGCCTTGGGTTCTATCCCTCTTAACGACCTGGGCCGTGTTTGGCATGACTGTGCTGCTGCTGCTCCAGCTGAGCGATCGCAGCCAATCGCCCGACGGTCGCGCGGTCATCAGTTACGCCATCGGCAACTGGATGATTCCCTGGGGGATTGAGCTTCGCATTGATCGGCTGAACGGCTTCGTCCTGCTGGTGATCGCCATGATCTCAGCGATCGTGACCTTCTACGCGCGCTTGAGCGTCGCCCAAGCCGTTCCGCAACATCGGATTCCCTTCTTTTATTCCGTCTGGCTTCTCTTTATTACGGGACTCCTCGGCGTTGCCGTGAGCGGCGACATTTTTAACGTCTACGTGATGATCGAGATCTCGGCGCTGGCCAGCTACACGCTGGTCGCGATGGGACAACACGAGAACCCCAAGGCCTTATTAGGAAGCATCAATTACCTTGTTCTCGGAACGATCGGCGCGAGCTTTTTTTTGATCGGCGTGGGGTATCTTTACAGCGTTACGGGGACATTGAACATGGCCGACCTCGCCGAACGGTTAAAGCCCCTGCACGGCAATCGCGCGCTGATCACCGCCTTCGCTTTTATTCTGGTCGGTCTCAGCGTCAAGATGGCGTTGTTTCCCCTCCATGGCTGGTTGCCGGATGCCCATGGCTATGCTCCGCCGATTGTCTCGGCGCTGCTTTCGGGCGTGGCCATCAAGGTGGCGGCGTACGTGATGATTCGGCTGGTCTTCTCGCTCTTAGGGATGGAGTTCAGCTTTTCCATCCTGCCGACCGGGCCGGTGATCTGGGTTCTCTCCAGCCTGGCGATCGTGATCGGCTCTTATACGGCAATCCAGCAAACGAGCCTCAAGCGGCTCCTCGCTTACTCCAGTGTGGCGCAAATTGGTTACATCGCGATGGGTCTTTCCTTGGCGAACGAAAACGGCCTTACGGGCTCGTTGGTTCACGTCTTCAACCACGCGCTGATGAAGAGCGGCCTTTTCTTGGTCGCCGGAATTGTTTCCTATCGTCTGGGCGCTGCCGATCTCGAGCTTATGGCGGGTCTGGGACGCAAGATGCCGTTTACGATGTCCGCTTTGGTCGCCGGGGGCTTGGGACTTATTGGCGTGCCGCTCACCTCTGGATTTGTCAGCAAGTGGTATCTTGTGAGCGGTGCCATCGATCGAGGAGCGATGCCGCTGGCGTTGGTTATTTTGCTCGGCTCGATTCTCGCCGTCATGTACATTTGGAAGGTGCTGGAGATCGTCTATTTTAGGCCCTCGCTTGATTCGGCGCGCGCGGTTACCGAGGCGCCTTGGTCGTTGGTACTCCCCGCCTGGATCCTTATCGGCGCCAGTCTCTATTTCGGCGTGGATGCTTCGCTCCCTTCCGGCTTGGCGGAGCACGCCGCCCGCTTCTTACTAGAGCAGTCATAACCGGCCAACACATCATGATCCTCGCGGTTCTCGTCGTTCCGCTTTTGGGCGCTGCCTTCATTGCTCTGCTCGGACGCTGGCCGAACTATCGCGACGCTGCGAGCGTCGTCACGGCGTTGAGTCTTTTCGGCCTGGTGCTGGCTTTGGTGCCGCGTGCGGACGGCGTTATGCTCGACAAGTTCGTTCTATTCGAAACCCTACCCGGGCTTCGACTCGCCTTCAGCATTGAACCGCTCGGGCTTCTTTTCGCCCTGGTCGCGTCGGGTTTGTGGGTCCTGACTTCGGTCTATTCGATTGGGTACATGCGCGCTCATCACGAGGAACACCAGACCCGGTTCTATGCCTGCTTTGCCCTAACCTTAGCGGCGGCGATGGGGATCGCGCTCGCGGGCAATCTTTTTACGCTGTTTATTTTCTACGAGGCGATGACCCTCGCCACTTACCCGCTGGTAACCCATCACGGCACGGAGCGAGCCGTGCACGCCGGCCGCGTGTACCTCGGATACCTTTTCACAACTTCGATTGGGCTTTTGCTTTTGGCCATCATCTGGACTTGGGCTTTAGCCGGCACCCTCGATTTTCGGGCGGGCGGCATTTTAGCCGGGAAAACCGACAGCACCACCGTCGCCCTTCTTTCGGCGCTTTACGCCTTCGGCATCGGCAAGGCGGCATTGATGCCGTTTCACCGCTGGCTTCCCGCCGCAATGGTGGCGCCTGCCCCCGTGAGCGCGCTGCTGCATGCCGTGGCCGTCGTGAAAGCGGGAGTCTTCGCGGTGATGAAGGTGATCGTTTACGTTTTTGGCACAGAGTTTCTTCAGCAAACAGGCCTGAGCGTCTGGCTGATGTACGCAGCGGCGGCGACGATCGTCGTCGCCTCGTTGATCGCGGTGGCTCAGGACGATCTTAAGGCCCGGCTCGCGTATTCGACCGTGAGTCAGCTTTCTTACGTTATTCTGGGCGCGGCTCTGGCCAACAGCGCGGGGGTGCTCGGAGGGAGCATGCATATTCTTATGCACGCCTTTGGCAAGATCACGCTATTCTTCTGCGCCGGGGCCGTCGCCGTCGCCGCGCATAAGACCAAGGTCAGCGAGATGGCCCATGTTGGCAGGCAGATGCCCATTACGATGTCCGCTTTTCTCGTGGGTTCGCTAAGTATCATAGGACTCCCGCCGTTCGGAGGCTCGTGGAGCAAATGGTATTTGATCCTCGGCGCGTTCGACGTCGCGCAGCTCCCGTTGGTCGCGGTTCTTCTGATCAGCTCGCTGTTGAGCATCGCCTACCTCATGCCGATACCTGCCCGGGCATTCTTTATCCGAGAGCCGGGAGAGAGACCCAGTCAGGGCGTTCATGAAGCGCCTTTCGCGTGCGTTCTCCCGCTCTGCGTGACCGCGGCGGGGTGCCTCGGCCTGTTTTTCTTTGCCGGCGAAATCTACGAATTTCTGTTCCCCTTGGTGCAGCATTGAAGCGGAGACGCTATGGAAAACGAAAAACATTATTGGCTCGACAACCCGCGTAACGTCGAGCGGATTTTTTGGAGTCTCGTCGGCCTCTGCGTCTTGTTGACCGTACCCGATCTTTTCTACGCGAAACACGGTCATTTTTTTTGGGAGGAGTGGCCGGGATTTTACGGAATCTACGGATTTATCTCCTGCGTGGGATTGGTCTTGCTCGCGAAACAGTTGCGCAAGGTCCTGAGGCGGGACGAGAACTATTATGAGCGCTGAGTTCCCGCCCGGTTTGATCCTCATTGTCGGCGCCGCGTTTGTGCCGCTGTTGCGCACGAGCTGGCGCAACGCTTACCTTCTTTTGTTACCGCTCCTTAGCCTGGCGCACCTTCTGGCCTTGCCTCATGGCGCGTACGGCCAGATCGGGATTTTCGACTACATTCTTACCCCTGTTCGGGTCGATAAACTTAGCTTGGTTTTCGGCATCGTCTTTCACCTGGCGGTTTTTCTTTCCGCGCTTTACGCGCTGCACGAGGACAACGTCCAGCACGTCGCTGGCTTCGTATATGCCGGCAGCGCCATCGGCGCTGTTTTTGCCGGTGACCTGATCACGCTGTTTGTTTTCTGGGAGATCGCCGCGGTCTCGTCGGTATTTCTCATTTGGGCGCGGCGCACCGAAAGCGCTTATCGCGCCGGTTTGCGATATCTCGCCGTCCAGGTAACCTCGGGACTTCTACTTCTTGCCGGGATTATCTTGCGCGCCGCGGAGACAGGCGACATCGCGTTTGACTTCCTGGGGCTGAATGGCCTAGCCCACTCGTTGATCTTCGTCGCCTTCGGCATCAAGTGCGCGTTTCCTCTACTGCACAACTGGCTCCAAGATGCCTACCCCGAGGCCACCGTCGGCGGGACCGTCTTTCTCAGCGCGTTTACGACCAAACTTGCCGTCTATGCGCTAGCGCGAGGCTTCCCGGGGACAGAGATGCTGGTGTGGATTGGCGCCACCATGACGGCCTTTCCGATCTTTTACGCGGTCATCGAAAACGATCTTCGCCGCGTCCTCGCGTACAGCCTGAACAATCAGCTTGGATTTATGGTCGTCGGGATTGGAGTTGGAACCGAGCTGGCCCTAAACGGAACAGCCGCTCACGCTTTCACGCACATCATTTATAAAGCGCTCCTGTTTATGTCGATGGGCGCGGTGCTCTACCGCACGGGCACCATCAACGGCTCCGATCTCGGGGGACTCTACAAATCGATGCCCTACACGACGCTGTTCTGTATCGTGGGGGCGGCGTCGATCTCGGCGTTTCCGCTTTTTGGCGGCTTTATCAGCAAGTCTCTGATTATTTCGGCGACTGCTGATCAATCGTACGTTCTTACTTGGTGGGTTTTGCTCTTCGCGTCGGCCGGAGTCTTTCACCATTCAGGAATCAAAATCCCTTTTTTTGCTTTTTTCGCTCACGACTCAGGCATACGGTGCAAAGAGGCTCCGCAGAACATGCTGTTTGCAATGGGAGCCGCGGCGGTTCTTTGTGTGGGGTTGGGGATCTGGCCCGAGCCGCTCTATCGGCTCCTTCCTTTTGCCGTTGATTATGCGCCGTACACGTGGACCCACGTGATTACGCAATTACAGTTACTTCTCTTCTCGGCGCTCGCGTTTGCCGTTCTCAAGCGGACCGGTATCTATCCCCCCGAACTGCGCGCGATCAATCTCGATAGCGACTGGCTTTACCGCCGCCTTCCCAAGCTCGTCTGGTCATGGGGCATTATGCCGATGGTTCGTCGCGTCAACGGCTATCGCGACGCGGCGCGCGCCAGGGTTGCCTCTATTGGCCACGTCATTCCCGAGATTCGCGGAGCTAGCTTGCTCGCGTTATACGTCGTGCTCTTGCTTTTCTGTCTTTTGGTCGTGAGCTTCTGGCAGGCCGAGCGGCTCTGAATCCGCCGATGCGGCCTTCTCACGGGAGGAGATCGACGGTTCCGCACGCGTCGACCCGTACTTCGACGGTCTTGCCGACCCAAAGCATAAAAGTCGAAACGTCTTTCATGCCCCACTCGACGTAAGGAATGACAAAGCGGGATCGCAAGCACGCGCGCTTTTCGTCCACCGCGGCTTCGATGGGCAGCGCCAGGGGCCTTTCAACGCCGTGAATCGAGATCCGGCCTTCCACGGCGCCGCTCCGCTTCGGCGATCCGCCGCCAAGGCCGCGCACGCGTTCCGCAACGAACCTGATTTCGGGAAAGCGCTCGCTCTCCAGCACTTGCGCGTGCATCCTCCGATCGCGCATCCCGATGCCGGTTGTCGCGCTGCGCGCGTCGACGCGCACCACGCCCGCGGCCGAACCGCGTTCCAGATCGAAGCGGATTTTACCTTCGGTCAAACGCGCGCTGCCCGCGACTTCGTGCAGCGTCGCCTGCAGGACAAAGCGGATCTTCGTCGCTTCGGGCTCCAACGTGAGAATGCGCTCCTCAGCGCGAACCGAAGCGCCCTGAAGGAAAGACCAGCCAAGGAAAGCCGCGGCGAGCGGCAATCTACGGCGTGAGTTCAAGGGAGGCGATATTGACTCTCGCGGATCCGCCTTCCGCTTACTGACCGCCCAGCCTTGCTTCCGCGGAAAGTTGCGCCATAAGCCAGCGATGCGTGGCGCGGATAAGCTCCGGGTCGGAAGCGATATAGCGAATCTGGCCGCCGTTCGCCAGGGGCGCATAACGAATCGTCATCTTCTCGGCTCCCGCCTTAAGCTCGGCCACGCCGGGAATGGCCTCGCCGCCGAGAGCGGCCGCCGCGGAAAAATCGCCTTTTTGAAACCTTGCGGCGATTCCGCCCAGGTACTGCTGCACCGCGGCGATTTCGGTCTCATCGCTCGCGTCGATCACGATCACGGTCTGCAGGCCGCCGTCCGGCGACAGTTGAAAGATCTGTTTTGTCTTTTTGGGATCGAGCGGGTTCATCTTCGCGACCTGGCTGACTTCGCCTTCGCCTTTGCGGCGCGCTCTCGAGCCGAGCGCGTAAAGGACTCCGAGCGCGATCACAAACGCGAGCAGCGAAACGCCGCCGACCAGGAGCGGCCCGTTAACTTTGGTCGAATTTGGAGCGGCCAATGGAGTCTCCCGAATTTTTCTCTAACATCAGTCTGCGCCTTTTGGGCGCAAAAGAAAAGCTACGAGCGCCGGTTGCGCTCTGTTGCCCGCAAGCGGCTAATTTCTCGCCGCGACCGCTTCCAATTTCTTCTCGTTGAGCAGGCGGATTTCGCACTGCGGAAACGGGATGTCGATCTTAGTCGCCTGAAAGCGTTCGATGATCCTCTGATAGAGCCTTGCTTGCGCCGCGACAAAGTCGGTCACCGCGACCCACGGCTGGATCGCGAGCGTCACGCCGGAAGCTCCCAGCGAGCTGACCCCGATGATCGGCGCCGGCTCCTTGAGAACCTCGGGACTTTGCTCGACGATCTCGCGCGCGGTCGCGAGCGCCTTTTCCAGATTGGTGGCGTAGGCGACGTCGACCTTCAACTGCAGCTGCCGCACGGCGCCGAAATTGTGCAAGATCTCGCCGACAATTCTCCGATTCGGTATCACCACGCGCGATTGGTCGGGGTGAAGCAAGGTCGTCGAGAACAGCTCGATGGTTGAGACCTGGCCCTGCACGCCGAGCAGCTCGACGTACTCGCCGACGCGAAACGGCTTGGTGAAGATTATCGAAAGGCCGGCGACGATGTTGCCCAAGACGCCTTGAAACGCCAGGCCGACGCCGACTCCCGCCACTCCGAGCCCGGCGACGAGCGGCGCGATTTGAACGCCGAACTTGTCGAGCGCGAGCATGAGAACGAGAATGAGCACAAGGATCCGCACGCCGCGAACGATGAGCGAGCGGACCGGGGGCTCCTTGACGCGCGGCTCAAGCCAGCGCTGCGTGACCGCGCCGATCCAGCGCGCGAGCAAAATTCCCAGAATCAAGATCACGATTGCGCCGGCCACCTGAAAGCCGTAGCGCACGACAAGATCGACCACTACATCTTTTACCGACATAGGCTCCTCCACGATAAATTTGAGCGGCACCCCACCTTGCCATAAACTCTTTTCGGTCGACAACTCGATCGCGCGGGGCCGTCCGGCCGTCAGGCCGCCGGCCATCTTCGGAGCGCAAGGTCCGCGAGAAACAGGGCGAGGCTCAGGGCCGAAAAGGCCCACCAGGTTTCCTGGCTGCTGCGGGCCTTTTCCGGGCTCGGCGTGAGGAGCCTTTTGACGCCTTCATCCAAATTCTCGGGATCGAGCATCTGCCCGCCGGTTCTCTCCGCAAGCCGGCTCAGCAGCGAGAGGTCAGGCCGAAGCGCGCGGTACTCCCGCGAATAGGAGGAGACGAACGGCAAGCTCGCCACCAGCGCTCGGTCGTGACCGGCGCGCGCATCGTAAACGGTCAAGACGTGAACGCCGCGCCCGACCTCGGAAAAGCGACCCTCGTAGCGCCCCGGAGCGATTTGCCGCAATTCATTTGCCCGCGCCGGCTGCTCGCCGCCGCTCACGGCACCTTCAAGCTTTAGATGATTGGCGAAAGCGCCATCCGGAGAGAACACGTCGAGGACGACCTTCAGCTCGTCCTCCTCCTGCTGAATTTCCGCCCTGACGAGCGCGTCCGTCGTGGCGCGCCTCACGCTGCGCGCGAGCTGCGCGGCAAAGCGCGGAAACTCGCCCCACTGCACCCACTCCCGTCCCCAGCGGCCCGTCAAATCCGAGGTAAACGCCGCCACGCGCCCCAAACCGTAGCGCCACGTCGCGAGCAGAGGATCGTCGCCGGCCTTGAGCAAGAGATCGGCGTGCGCCCTCGGATAGGTCAGGACATAGCCCCGCACCGGTGGCAAATCCGCCGGCGCGATGCCCTCCAAGGGACCGCCGCTTTGAACGGCTTGCGGCTTTACCGCTCTTTCCACGATGAGATCGCGCGCCGCCAGAAGCGTTTCCGTCGTGAAGATATGCGGCACGCTCGCGTGATCGATGGTGACGTACGCCCGGCCTTTCCCGAGCTGCGCGATCAGCGCCATCAGCGCCGTGTCGGCGTCCTTCCCGAGCGCGACGGTCGAGATCGTGATTCCGTCCGCCGCCATCCTGCGCGCCAGCGTGGCAAAATCCATCTTGTCGGTAAGCCCGTCGGAGAGAACCAGCACGTGTTTGACGGGAGCATTTTTTCCCGCCAGCCCGCGATACGCCTCCACGAGGGCCTGGTACAGATCGGTGCCGCCGTCGGACTGGACCGAGGCCAAGCTTTCGGTGATCCATTCGCCCTTGCCGACCGGCCGAAACGGCAGCAGCCACTCGAAGCCGGCGTCAAACGCGAGAATACCGACTTGATCGTGCGGGTTGAGGAGATCGGCCGCCGCAAGAGCCGCCGCTTTGGCCAGCTCGAGCTTGGTCACGCCCTGCTCGCTCCCTCCCATGCTCCCCGACTTATCGAGAACAAACACGAGCGCGACCTGCGGCAGATCGATTTGGCTCGGAGGGCGCAGGTCCAGCGGCAGAACGCGCTCCAGCGGCGTCTTGAGATAGCCGCCGGCGCCGTAACTCTGCGGCCCGCCGCTCACGATCAAACCGCCGCCCAGATCGCGCACGTACTTTTCCAGCTCCTCCATCTCCGGCGTCGCCAGTTCATAAGCGGCGACATTGTCGAGGACGACGAGATCGTAAGCCGATAGCTCCGCGAGCGCGAGGCCTCTCTGTCCCGCGCGCGCCTGCGCCACCGCGTAGCCCTGGCTGGCAAGCGCGCGCGCGAGCACTTGCTGGCGTTCGTCGCGCCCGTGAAGGTAGAGGACCCGCGGCGGTCCTTTCACCTTGACGATCCCCTGCGCGACGTTGTTTTCCGCAAACACGTCCTCGGCCGAATGGACCGCCAGCTCGAACGTATACACGCCGGGCTGCCCTAGCGCCTGCTCGAGCCGAAACCAGTTCTTGCCCGCTTCCAGAGCAACTTCCTTCCGGCTGAGGAGCCTTCCGTCGCGCAACACGGTGAGCCGGGCGCGCGCCGGCCGAAGCGTTTCAACCGCGGCTTTCAGCGGAAAGGTCTCGGCGCTATCGACCTCCGGCGGCACCTGGAAATCCGCGAGCAGGATCTCGTTTTTGCCGGGCGCAAGATTCACCGGCAACGTCCAAACCTGAACGCCGGAAGAGCCGAGCAGCGGGATCACCCGGGAGACCGCGCCGCGATTTTCGTTGCCGTCGCTGACGATCAGGACACGGCCTTGTCGCCCCGCGCCGATCTGCCCGAGCGCGGCCTCGAGCGCCGCCTGAATGTTGGTCGCGTCGCGCTTTTCGAGGAGCGCCGGCTCCGCCGCCGGAAAATCCCGCCCCGGCGGAAATTCCCACAGCGGCTGGCGCGCAAAGGACAGGAGCCCGACCCTCGTGTCATCGGCGCGCGCGCGGCCGGCTTGCTGCAAAACTTCAGCCGCCGCCTGCCGCGCCCCCTGCCCGACGCTAAGCGATTGATCCACGGCGACCACCACATCCAGCGCCGTCGCGGGCTTGACGAAGCGCGGGTTGGCCAAGGCGATCATCGCGCCGCCGAGCGCGAGCGCGCGCCCCGCAAGGGCGTACTTCGACAGCGGCGCGCGCGCGGCGAGAAACGCTTCGATCGCAAGCGCAAGCGCCGCGATGGCGAGCAGATACGGCCAGAGCTGCCGCGTTCTTTCCGCTAGCGCCTGCGCGGCCCGCTTTGCGCCGGCTGCGGCGCCGCCGATTCGCGGCCGGATATCCGACTCCTCCTCGTCGAACAGGTTGACGGCAAACTCGCCTTCGCGCTCGCCGGTGCCGTAAGTGAAAAAACCCGCCTGCTGGGTCTCGGTGAACAGCAGCGGGTTTGCGTCGGCCCGAACCACCGTGCGGCTTCCGTCCGGAGCCGTGAACTCCACTTGCTTCTCGCCGCCGCGAAGGGCGAGCGCGTACGGCGTTCCGGCGCGCACGTAAATCGCCGGGAACGCCGGCCGCCGGGGCTGAAACCACTGCAGCGCGTTACTGAACAGCACCGGAAAAGCGACCTTGTAGGGAAGATCGGACTCCATGAGGTCAAAGCCGATGACGAGCGCCTTGAGCTTGCTCTCCTCTAGGGCCCAAATGAGCGGCGTTTCGCGCGCCGCGAGCAAGACGGCCGCGCCTTGCGGCGGAGAGAACGCGAGCGCCCGGCCGACGTAAAGCTCATCGAGGCGCGCTCCCGCCGCTAGCGGGTGCGGCGGAAGCGCCGGCAGCGGCCGCGGCCTTGCGACCTTGCCCTTGGGCCGAAAAGAGCTATTTTCCGCGCCCGCGTTGATCAGAATGAAGTTTCCTTCCGCCAGCGGCGGCGCGCCGACGCCGTCAAAAATCACGACGTCGTAGGCGCGCGCGCCGGCGGCGCTAAAGCCCGCAGGAAGCCTCTCGACCGAGGTGACCTCAAGCTCCGGCAGCGCGTTGAAAAGATGCGCGAGAAAAGGGTTCCCCTTGCCGACGTAGAGAATTTTGGCCCCGGCAAATTCCGCCAGCGCCAGATAGGCGCGATTATCGACCGGCAAATCATCGGCGAGGTCGAGCGCCGCCTCTGCCCTGCGCGGCAGCGGACCTTCATGCGGATAGACGACGGTCGCGCTCGCACCAGCCGCGATCGCCAGCTCCTCCCGGCGCCAGGTCTTTTCGCCGAGCGAAACGCTCAGGTTGGTTTTGATTTCCCGGTCCATGAAGTTCCGCACCCGGAGAAAGACCTCGTAGCGATGGGCTGCGGGCGGCGCGCGCCGGACCTCGAACGCGACGATGCCCGCGTTGTTCTTGCCGCCGTTGACCGGAATCCAGCGGAGCTGGGGCGAACCCCAGGGCAGATCCTCCGCGCCGGCAAACGCGCCGTCGCTCACCACCACGACTTCGTCGTCGCTGCCGGCGCGCACAAACGAATGCGCCAGGAGAATGGCGTCCTTCACCGCGCCGGGGGCATCCGTCGGCGCGAGGCCGCGCGCCGCCTCCCGCAAGCGGCGCGTGTCGTCGGTGAGCGCCGTCACGATGCGCGGCGCGGGCCCGGCGCCGATGATCATCATTCTTTGGCCCGAAGCGAGTTTCTCGATGAGCCCGATCAGCTCGCGGCGGCCCTTTTCGAAGCGGCTGCCCTCGCGGTCGCCTGCCTTCATGCTCGCGCTCAAGTCGAAGACCACGATCTTTTCGCCGCCGGCCGGTCCCCAGGCGACGAGAAACGGGTCGGCAAGCGCGCCGACAAGAAGGCACGCGATCAGAAGCTGCAGCAAAAGGAGAATGTTTTTTCGGAAAAGCCAGCCGAAGCGGCTGCCGAGCGGCCTTTCTTTCAGCACGCGCTCGAGCAAAAAAAGCGCGGTCGTCCGGAGCCTTACCCCTTTGGGGCGCAGACTGTGAAGCAGCAATATGAGCGGGATGATTCCGGCGAGAAGCGCGAGATAATGGGGAAAGCCCAGGCCCATCACGCGATACTCCGCCGCTGCCGCAAGTAAAGCAGCACCAAGTCCTCGAACGGCACGTCCGTCGTGGTCCGGAAGTAATCCGCGCCGCGGCGCGCGCAATAGGACTCCGCCTCGTCGAGATAGCGCGCGAGCTCTTCGCGAAACAGCCGCGCCAGCTCGGCGTCGAGAAAGACGTTCCTTTGGGCTCCGGTTTCCACGTCCTCGACGGCGGCGGCGCCGGCCGCCGGAAGCTCCATCTCGGCCTTGTCCAGGATGTGAATCACGAGCAGCTGATAGCGACGCAGAACCAGCTCGTCGATGAGCCCTTCGACGCCCGCGCGGTCCAAGAGATCGCTCAACAGCACCACCAAGCCCTGCTGGGAAAAATGACGCGCGAAGTCGCGCGCCGCCGCGCGCAAGTCCGTCCGGCCGCTGCAGCGAAGCCCGCCGAGGAACTTAAACAGCGCAAGAATCTGCTTTCGGCCGCGCGCCAGCGCGAGCCGCGCCGCAGCGCCGTCGGCGAAAGCGGCGGCGCCGACGCGGTCGAGATTTTTTAGCCCGATGTAGCCCAAAGCCGCGCCGACGCGCTTGGCGTAGCCGAGCTTGGACGGCGCGCCTTCGGCCATCGAGAGGCTCGTATCGACAAGGAGATAGATATTGAGGTCTTCCTCGGCGCTAAAGACCTTCAGAAAAAGCCTGTCAAGGCGCCGGTAAGCGTTCCAGTCGACGTACCTGAGGTCGGCGCCGGCGTGATAGTTCCGGTAGTCCGAAAACTCCAGGCTAAAGCCGACCCGGGGCGTGTGATGCTCCCCCTCGCCGCCGCGCCACGGAACGCGTTTGGCGATGAGGCGGAGCTTTTCGAGTTTGGCGAGAAACTGGGGCTGGAGGAAATCCGCGGCTTGATTCGCTTCCATCTAGAGCATCTCGGGCACCGTCTCGAGCACGTCTTCCAAAAGCTCCTCCGTGGTTACGCCCTCCGCCTCGCCGCTCAGGCTGAGAATAATGCGGTGGCGCAGGCTCGGGAGCGCCATCGCGCGAATATCTTCGCAGGCTACATTCGGCCGCCCCGCCAGAAGAGCGCGCGCCTTGGCGGCGAGGATCAGGCTCTGCAGGCCGCGCGGGCTCGTGCCGTACTGGACAAACTTCTGCGCGCGCGGGACGCCGCCTTCCCCCCTCGGATGAGTCGCGAGCACGAGCCGGATCGCGTAATCTTTGGTCGTCTCGGCGATCGGCACCTCGCGCACCGCCTCTCTCATCCTGAGAATGCCCGCGGCATCCAAAACCTTGCTCAGGGCGGGCGGCGGCGCCGACGTCGTCAAGTCGGCGATCCGGCTCAGCTCTTCCCGGCTCGGGTAGTGGACAAGCAGTTTGAAAAAAAACCGATCGACCTGCGCCTCGGGCAGCGGATAGGTTCCTTCCATCTCGATCGGATTTTGCGTCGCCAACACCATGAAGGGATTGCTGAGCGGGTGCATCTTCCCGCCCACCGTCACGCTCTGCTCCTGCATCGCTTCGAGCAGCGCGGACTGCGTCTTCGGCGTCGCGCGGTTGATCTCGTCGGCGAGCACGATGTTGGCGAAGATCGGCCCGCGCTGGAACTCCAGGAACTTGCGCCCTGAAGGATCGTCGAGAAGCACGTTGGTCCCGGTGATATCGGCGGGCATCAGGTCGGGCGTGAACTGGATGCGCGAAAAGCTCAAGCTCAAGATATCGCCCAGCGTGCGCACGACCAGCGTCTTTCCCAGTCCGGGAACGCCCTCGAGCAAGCAGTGGCCGCCGCAGACCAAGGCGATAAAAATATGCTCGATCAGCTCGTCGTGTCCGACGACGACCTTTCGGATCTCCGCCTTCAGCGCCTCATACTGCTGGCGAAATTCGCGGTTTCGCTCGCGCACGGCCGCTGTGTCCATGGTTCTTCTCTCCGCTGAGAGTTCCGGTCAAATTTCGCTCGCCAAAAGCCTCTCCCTGCGACCCGGCAGGTCTGTCGACGGCTTACCGGAAATTGCCCGTTTGTGAGCCGCGCAATACGCCAGCGCGGCTTCTCGTTTGCGCAACGTTTTTTTCCGCGAGCCGTGCGACTTTTACGAGCCCTTCTTTTCGCCGAGCGAAAGAAAATACTTCTTGATCGTCTCCTTCAAGCTGTCAGGGATTTCTTCCCGCGCCAGGTCCCGCTCCACCTGGCGCCGGTAATTGGCCGGCACCGTTTCGATCCTCTCTTTGCTCTCGCCGACGGGGTTTTGCCCCTTGACTTTGACCCTCGTTCTTTCGCCCTCGCCGATCGTTCCTCTGACCTGGCTGGGACCGCCGCTCGTGGGCCGAAGCGCGCTTTCGGACCCCGCCCTCTTCTCTCCCGGATCGGCGCCGGGAAGGGAGCCCAGCCTGTCCTTGTTTTCACCTCCGCCGCTCTCTCTTTCGCCTAGGCCGTCGCGCGCAAGCCGCCTGGCCTCGTCTCCCTCGCCGCCGCCCAGTACCGCGGCGGCGAATTCTTGAATCCGTTCTTGCGTGAGGCGCTCCAGCTGCGCTTTGAGCCGCGCGTCCAGCTGCTCGAGAAGACTTTGCAGCGTCTGAGGGTCCATCTCGCCGGCAGCCGTCTTTCCCGGGGCAAGCCTCTCCAGCGCCTGCTCGAGCCGCGGGAATTGGCCCAGCCGCTCTTTGACGAGCGCGTCGGACGCCTTGTCGGCGCCGGGCGCCGGCAGCGGCCCGAGCTGGCGTTTGAGCTCCGCTATTTCTGCGCCGAGATCTTCGAGGCCCGCGCGCGAGATAGGAAAGAGCGCGGCGTCGAGATCGCTCAGGCCGTCGGGCCGGATCGACTGCGCCCGTTCGACGGCGCTTTCGACCGCGCGCTTGAACCCCTCTTCGCCGATCTCTTTGCGGAGCGCGCGTTGGGCGATCTCTTTGAGGTTTCGCGCCAACTCGACACTTTGCCGCAGCCCCTCGAGCTCGGCCTTCTCCTCTACGGGCTCAAGAAACGCCTTGAGGGCGCGCGCCGCGGCCATGACCCGCGAGTCGGCTTGAGACATCCATCCGGCGCTCGGATCGAGCCACGCCGTCGCCGCCCAAACGAAGACAAGCCCCGGAGCCGCGATGGCGCGCCATGAGATTTCCCGCGTGAACACATCCCTCGGATCGAACGCCCCGAGCCGCGCGGCCGCCTCTTCCAGGACAAGCTCTTCTGCCGCGCTTCGCCGGGCGCGCTCGAGCACGTCCCAGGCGGTCAGCGCCCGGTCGTCCATCTTCAGCCGGCGATCCAGCCGAAAGAGGGCTCTCAGCGATTCGCTCGCGGTCCAGCGCCGTCTGGCGTAGCCCCAAAGCACACCCGCCGCGAACAACATCGAAGGAAAGAGAAAAAAAGCAGCTCCAGGCGCAATCGCGTGGCGGAAAAAGAGCGCGGGCAACGACAGAACGAGCGACCAGAACAGCGCATCGATCAGGATCTTTTCCCTGAGCTTGATCTTTTCCCAGGCGAGAAAAGCCGCGACCCTGTCGCGGAACAGAGCTTCGCTCGCGCTCATCCGCCGGCCCTCCGCGCGAGCACCCAGCGGCTCAACCCGACCCCGCCCGCAAAAAGCAGTCCGTGAAAGAAAACGTGAACCGCGCCCGGCGCGATCCGCCGGCCGAAAAGCGATACCGGATCGCCGAGGTCCGTGCCGCCGAGGTAGGAAAGAATGAAAGCGACCGAGTTGAGCGGCAGATAAACCAGCGCGGTCACGAGAAACAACACCCCCAAAAAAAGCCTGACCGCGATGTGGCGCGTCTCCACTCGAACCTCCCAGAGGTTGAGCGCGACCAGGCCCCACACGCCGTAGGTCGCAAAATAGCCGAAGATCATGAGCAGAACGCTCGCCAGCGTTCCGACGCCCGCCCGCGCGATCGCCGCCGCCCAGCTCATCAACGGGAGCGCGGCGACGACAAACAGGCCGCCCCAAAGCGCCACCAGCGCGAGCTGCGCCCCGAGCAGGCTATCGGGGTCGAGCCCGTCCCCAAGCCAGCGCTTGAGCGTCGCGAAGCGCCACGGCACATACTCCTGGTTCACGAGCCTGAGAGTAAAGTAGACCCCCGCAAGCAAAACGACAACCGACGAAATCTTGAAAAGCTGCGCCGCGCCCATCCAGCCTCCCGGATCGAGCAGCGGCAGAAACAGGGTCAGCACCTGAACGGCGGCGAGAAAAAGAAAGAAGTAGAGGTAGGCGGGCCACGCCTTGCCTTCCACGAGATAGACCTGCGCGGCTTCACGCAGGACCGGGTGAGCGAGCGCCCTCACGGTTCTTCCTCATCGGGCAGCGAAAAACTCGCGCGAAACAGCGCGTGATGCACCGGCGAGACTTTGGCGTCGGCAGGCCGGGCGGTCCGAATCCCGTCTTGCATCCAGCCGAAAAAAACCGCTCCGCCGCCCATGTCCCGCGGCCGCGCCTGATCGGAAAAAAAGACATGGCGAAACAGAAAGTCGCGCACCGGATCGTCGAACGAGATATCGCCGAGACCTCTCCTGGAAGATTGCGCCTTGTCGCCTCGCGGGAAATCCCGCACGATACGGGCGCGCGCGGGAACGTCGCCGACAAAAAACGCCTTCCCCGCGACGACGAACCAGCACCCGGCGAAGCTCCGCCCGCTGTGGTTTGCGATTTCCAGTTCGACGCGATCGCCGCGCGCGCGCGCGTCGGCGCTAAGCGCAAGCGGCACGGCCGCGCGCACGCGAAAAAGCTTGTAGCTCCATTCCCCCACGCCGATATCCAGCTCGCTGCTGGCGCCGTCGCTTGCGATGCCGAGCGGCGGGCTGCTCTCTTTCGCTCCCACGGGCGAAACCATTTCCAGATGGCTCCAGCCGTTCTCGAGCTTGACGCGGTACGGACGCTGGCGGGTCGAAAAGAGCGCGATGTTGGCCTGCGCTTCCGCGTAACCCTCGGACCAGGGCTCGAGCAGAACCGCCTCGAACAAAACGCCGTCCAGCGGTTTTCCGCCGCGGTCGAAGTAAACGTAGCCCGCAACGGAAAAACAAAACACGATCGCCAGCCACGCGCCGATCAGAAACCGCCGCCCGACGCCGCGCTTTCGGCCGTAGCCGAGCGCGAGCCCGACCGCGGCCGCATAGGCCAAAAGCCAGGCGGCGAAACTCGTGGCCGGCGCGTAATAAGGGAGAAACGAACGGCTCGATAGCAGGCGCGCGAACGCATTGTCGTCCCAGGCCGCCGCCCAAGTGACGCGAAACTCGGGCGGCGCACCCAGCAGCTCCGAGAAAAGCTTCGGCAGCCCGGCCCAACGCGCCAGCGGCGGCCGGCCGATATCGAGGGACAAAAACACGACCTTCCCTTGGCCGCGCGAGGCTTCGGCCGCGATCGTCAGGCGCTGTTCTTGGAGCAGCGGCTTGCCCTTGACGACCGCCGCCCCGTACGCCCACACCTCGCCCGCGGGAAGCGGGCCATACGCTTTTTGCAGCGTCTCGGGACGGGCAATCCTGTGCCGGCCGGCGACGCGCACGGGCAGAAAACGCGCCCAGTTCGCGTCGTCGAACACGGCCTCGTTCAGGCCGGCGATCGCGAGCAACCTTCCGCCCCAAAGGAGCCACTCCTCCAGCGCGAAAACCTGCGCGCGCGACAGCTCGCGCAGCGGCTGTTCGTAAAAAATCGCGGCCCAAACTCCGAGATAGGCGCGCGGGTCCGCCGGCAGCTCGGAGAGCGGCACCTTCACGACCGGACTGGCAAACCCTTGCGGGAGCGGCAGCGTAAGCGGCGCCGGCGCGCCGCTTACGAGGAGCACGAGCGGGCGCGTCGAGAAGTGCGCCCGGAGGTCGATTTCCCGGCGCGCGCGAGCCGTCGGCGTGGTCAACGTCGCGCTGAGCGGCCGGCTCAGGAAATCAGGATCGATCGTGAAACGGACTTTCTTTTGCGTTTGCGCCGGTAAGAAGACCTGCTTGCGGTGGTAGACCGGATAAGAATCGATGCCTTTGGCGCCCCCGCGCTTCCATACTTGAACTTCGACGGTTCCGTCGGTGGTCGCGCCGGCGTTATGTAAGGTGATCTCGAGAGGGAAAGGGTGACCGAGCTGGAAGCGCCCGGCGAAACCGACTTCGGCTTCGAGGTTGACCGTCGAAGTCGCGGCCAAAACAGGAGGGGTTGACGACCGCGCGAGCCCGAGGAGCAACGCGGCCAGCGGCGCGAGCCAAGACAACATCGTTTTTGGTC
This sequence comes from Candidatus Acidiferrales bacterium, assembly GCA_035559995.1. Classification (GTDB taxonomy): domain Bacteria; phylum Desulfobacterota; class Binatia; order UBA9968; family UBA9968; genus DATMAM01. The sequence continues at coordinate 32,737 of DATMAM010000012.1, read as the reverse complement.
GCCTGGCCCAACCCTTGAACGAGAGGACGAACTTACTCTTTGAACTCGACGCGGAGAATCTCGAACGAGCGGACTCCGGTAGGAGTACGCACCTCAGCTTCGTCTCCCTCGCACTTGCCAATCAAGGCCCTGGCGATCGGCGAGCTGATGGAAATCTTTCCGTTCTTGGGCTCGGCCTCATGGTCTCCCACGATTTGATAAACGAACTCTTCGCCCGTATCCTGGTCGGACAGCTTGACGGTGGCGCCGAAAACGACCTTGTCTCCGGAAAGCGAGGCCACGTCGATCACCTGGGCTCGGGCCAGCTTATCCTCGATATCTCTGATCTGAACGTCCAAAAGCGACTGGCGTTCCTTGGCCGCGTGAAACTCCGCATTCTCGGACAAGTCCCCGTGGCCGCGCGCATCTTCGATTTCGCGCACATTTTTGGGACGCTCCACCGTCTTGAGCCGCTTCAGTTCCTCCAGCAGGCGCTGGTAACCCTGGCTCGTCATCGGTACCCGTTCGCCGACATCTGCCATGAACCCACTCCTGACTCGATAAATAAAAACCTCTCGCGGCCGTTCGCGAGAGGTTTCAAAAAGGTCCAGCTCGTCAGATCGAACTTTAGACTAGCACGCCAGGATCAATGCTATTTGATCCCGCGGCGGATTTCAACTACCGGTCCGCTTCTTCGCGCGCGCGACGGCGCCGCCCGCGCTACCATTTTGCCGGCTCTTTCGCCGGCGGCGTCTTTGCCCTTGCGACTTTGCCCGGGCCGAAAACGTGGCAGGCAACGCCGTGCGTCCCGCCGTTAAATTCCAGCGCCGGCAGAACCTCGTGGCAGATTTGCTCGCGGTGCGGGCAGCGCGGGTGAAAGCTGCATCCGGGCGGCGGCCGCACGGGACTCGGCACGTCCCCTTCGAGAATGATGCGCTCCTTTTTGCGGCTCGGATCGGGAATCGGTACCGCCGAGAGCAGCGCCCGCGTGTAGGGATGCTTCGCGTCCCGGTAGATGGTCTCGCTCTCGGCGATCTCGACGATCTTCCCGAGATACATGATCGCGACGCGATGGCTGATATGCTCGACGACGCGCAGGTCGTGCGAGATGAAGAGGTAGGTGAGATGCATCTTCTCTTGCAGCTCCTGCAAGAGGTTGATGATCTGCGCCTGGATCGATACGTCGAGGGACGAAACCGGCTCGTCCGCGACGATAAATTTCGGATTGACGGCCAGCGCGCGCGCGATCCCGATCCTCTGCCTTTGGCCGCCGCTGAACTCGTGGGGATAGCGGTCGTAGTGCTCTTCCTTGAGCCCGACCTGGTTGAGCAGCTCCATGACGCGCTCGCGTTTTTTGGCTCCGCGCGCAAGCTTGTGGATTTCCAATCCCTCGCCGATGATCTCGCCGACGCGCATGCGCGGGTTCAGCGAGGCGTAAGGGTCTTGAAAGATGATCTGCATCTGGCGCCGCATGTCGCGCATCTCGCGCGGCGAAAGCGCGAGGATATTGACCCCCTGAAACCGGACCTCGCCTTCGGTCGGCTCGATGAGCCTGAGAATCGTCCTTCCCAGAGTGGACTTGCCGCAGCCCGACTCGCCGACCAGCCCCAGCGTTTCCCCCTCCTCCACCGTGAGGCTCACGCCGTCGACCGCCTTGACCTCGCCCTTGCGGCGCGTGAAGAGGCCGCTCCCGACCGGGAAATATTTTTTCAGATTGCGGACTTCAACCAGGCTCATCGCGAATCACGCGGAGCGAGCGGGCGATGGGAAGCGGGACCGCTCATGGCCCTGCCCCGCGCCTCTTGGCCTCTTTACGCCATGTAGCACGCCACCCAATGGTTTTCCTCCTTTTCGACCAGCGCGGGGTCCGCTTCGGCGCAGATGCCGGCCGCCTTGAAGCAGCGGTCGCGAAAACGGCAGCCGGTCGGGAGGTCGAGCGGGCTCGGCACAACCCCGGGAATCGCCGCCAGGCGCTTTTTCTTGTTCCCCATTCCCGGCAAGGAGTGAAGCAGCCCTATCGTGTAAGGATGGAGCGGGCGGCTAAAGATCGCGCTCGTCTTTGCCCGCTCGACGATCCGCCCGGCGTACATGATCGCCACTTCATCCGCCTGCTCGGCGACCACCCCGAGATCGTGCGTGATCAGGAGCAACGCCATCCCGAGCTTTTGCTGCAGCTCCTTCATCAGCTCGAGGATTTGCGCCTGAATCGTCACATCGAGCGCGGTCGTCGGCTCGTCGGCGATGAGCAGGCTGGGGTTGCACGAGAGCGCCATCGCGATCATGACTCTCTGGCGCATGCCGCCGCTCAACTGATGCGGGTAGTCGTCGATGCGCGATTCCGGATCCGCGATCTTGACCAGACGGAGCATCTCGATGGTCTTTTCCCGCTTCTCGCGCTTGCCCAGGCCCTGATGGAGCTTGATCGCCTCGCCGATCTGGCTGCCGATCGTGAAGACCGGATTGAGCGAGGTCATCGGTTCCTGAAAGATCATGGAGATTTCGTTGCCGCGGATCTTGCGCATCTCCGCCGCGCTGAGCCGTAAAAGATCACGCCCGCGGTAGAGAATCTCGCCGCCGACGATTTTTCCCGGCGGCGACGGCACCAGCCGCATGATCGATAGCGACGTGACGCTCTTGCCGCAGCCCGACTCGCCGACCAGGCCGAGAGTTTTGCCCTCGCCGATCGTGAAGCTCACGCCGTCGACCGCGCGCACCTCGCCCTCGGAAGTCATAAACGAGGTGCGCAGATCCTTGATCTCTAAGAGTTCGGCCACGATATCCTTGAAAACGAACGCCTGGGCGCCGCGCTAGCGTAAGCTATCCGACCCGCCGCGCCCATGTCAACGTCCGCTCATGGCGCGCGCCGCAACCCTTCGTCGTACAGCCAGCAGAGCACCGAATGATCGGGCTCGGGCGCAAAATCCGCCGGCGCCTTGACGTCGCACAGATCCTTCATGAACTCCGGACAGCGCGGGTGAAAGCGGCACGCGGGAGGAGGCGCGAGAAGGCTCGGCGGCTCGCCCGGAGGGACCGGCTTCAGGATGGAAGCGTTCGCCGGATCGGGATCCGGGATCGCGGCCAGAAGCGCGCGCGTGTAAGGGTGGAGCGGGCCGTCGATGAGCTCGTCGACCTTGGCCTTCTCGATCAGCTTTCCCGCGTACATCACGAAGATTCGCTCGCAAAAATGGCGCACCGAAGAAAGATCATGCGTGATGTAAACGAGGCCGAGCCGATGCGCCTGCTGAAGGCCGCGCATGAGCTCCAGGATCTGCACTCGCACCGAAGCGTCGAGCATCGACACCGGCTCGTCGGCGACCAGAAGCTTTGGGCGCAAGATCATCGCGCGCGCGATCACGACGCGCTGCTGCTGGCCGCCGCTCAGCATGTGCGGGAACTTGGGCAGGATATCCGCCACGGGAGTCAGCCTGACCTCTTCCAGCACCTCGTGAATGCGCCGCTCCCGCTCGCGCTTGTTCCCGGCGCGATTGACGATCAGGGGCTCCTCCAGGATGCGGCGCACGGTCATGAACGGCGGCAGCGCTCCGTAGGGGTCCTGCTGGACATAGCCCACCTGCGCGCGATACCAGCGCATCTCCCGCCGGCCGAAACTGGCGACGTTTTTTCCCTCGAAGACGACCTCGCCGCTCGCCGGGCGATACAGCCCCAGAATCGTCTTGGCCAGGCTGCTCTTGCCGCAGCCGCTCTCGCCGACGACCGCTACGGCCTCGCCGCGCCTGAGCTCAAAGCTCACGCCGTCGACCGCGCGCACCAAGCCGGCGCGACCAAAGACCCAGCGCCTGAGCTCGAACTCGGTGCTGAGGTTACGAACGCTCAGGAGCGGCGGGTCCTTCGCGCTTGCGGCGCGGCTCTGTGCTTCGTTCGAAGTCCGCATCCAATTTTCAGCCTGGGAGCCAAGGCGTACCAGGGTCCGCCGTCGCTCACCTTTCCTTTTCGTAGAGCCAGCAGCGCACGTGCCGCCCGCCGTGCTCAAAGAGCGGCGGGTCCTCGTCGCAGCGCTCGAACCTTAACGGGCAGCGCGGCGCGAACCGGCAGCCCGGAGCAGGATCGATCAGGCTCGGCGGCTCGCCGCGGATGAACTCGAGCTTTTGCCGCGCGCGCAGGCGGGGCACGCTCGCCATGAGCTTTTGCGAATACGGGTGGAGCGGCTCGCGGAAGAATCGCGCGGCATCGGCCAGCTCCACGATCTGGCCCGCGTACATCACGCCGACCCGATCGGCCAGCTCGCTCGAGGTGGCGACGTCGTGCGTGATCAGGATAAAGGTCGTTGTCGACTCCCGGCGGATCTGCTTGAGCACGTTCATGATGTTGGCTTGCGTGAGAACGTCGAGCGCCGACGTCGGCTCGTCGAGCACGACCAGCTCGGGTCGCGTGATGAGCGCCATCGCCAGCGCCGCGCGCTGCCGCATGCCGCCGCTCAGCTCGAACGGATAGCGGCGGAGGAAGTCCGCCGGCAACCCCAATCGCTGCAGCATCTCGCGCGCCCTTTGCCACGCCGCTTCGCGCTCGGCCGCGCGCCGCACGAGCAGCGGTTCGACGACCTGGTCGCCGACGCGAATCACGGGGTTGAGCGCGTTCATCGCCGCCTGCGGGACCAGGGAGATCTTGACCCAGCGCACCTCGCGCCGGAACCGCTCGTCGTCCATTTTCATGGTGTCCACGCCGTCGAGGGCGATCTTTCCCGAGTAAGCTTTCACGTTGCGCGGCAACAGCCTGAGCAGCGCTCGCGCCAGCGAGCTTTTGCCTGAGCCCGACTCGCCGAGAACGACCAGAGCCTCGCTCCGCGCCATCGCGAAGCTGACCCCGTCGACCGCGCGCACCGTCCCCTTGGTCGTGCCGAAATGAAGCCGGAGATTGTCGACCGTGAGAAGCGTTCCGGCGGTCACAACGTCCTCAGCCTGGGATTGAAGACGCGATCGAGCGCAAACCCGACGAGGGCAAAACCGGCTCCGGTCACGATCAACAGCGCCGAAGGCGCCAGCACCCAGTAGTAGTAGCCCTTGTAAAGGGCGCCGTTGCTGTAGGCGTCGTTTACGACTTTGCCCCAGGTGGGCAGCACCGGATCGCCGATTCCCAAAACCGCAAGCCCCGCTTCCAGAAAGACGAACGAAGGAATCAGGATCACGAACTGCGGCACCAGGACCGGCACGACGCGCGGCAGCATGTAGCGGAAGATGATCCGAAAGCTTCCCGTGCCGTAGACTCGCGCCGCCTCGATGTACGGCGACTCTTTGACCTGCAAAAGAATCGCGCGGTAGGTTTTGATCCCGAGACTGAAGATGCTGAGCGCGACGATGGCCCCGAGCATGACCCAGAGGCTGCGCGAATAAAAAATGCCGATCATGATCAGGATCGGGAGCGTCGGCAAGATCGCGTTGACCTCCGTCACGCGCTGGATCAGGGCGTCGACCCACCGGCCGAACCAAACGCCGATCGCCGCGATGAGAAGCGTCGTGAACGTGGAGCCGACGGCCGCAAGAAACCCAAACGCGAGCGCCACCGGCGTCCCCCAGAGGAGCGCGACCATGAGATCGCGCCGGCGGTGGTCCGTGCCCGCTAGCCCGTGCACTTGCCCGTAGATTACGAGCTTCGCGTCGAGCGTCGACCCGGGCTCGAACAGCAGGCCTTCGATGCGCAGCTGATAGCGCCCCTTGAGCGGCGGCGCGCTCTCGCCGGCCGCTTCGCGCGCGCTGAAGAGCGCGATCTCGGGCGGAACGCGCCCGAGCCTCTGCGCGAGCGTTCGGTCCAGCGAGATGCTGTAGCGCTCCGCCGGGCGCACGCTCCGTTCTCCCAGAGAGATGCGCCGGCCGTCCGGGGTAAGCCAAAACAAGGAGACGTAGGGCCGGCGGGTTTTAAAGCTCGCGCTCAAGAACAGGTTCAGCTCGCTCGGGAAAGCGTCATAGAAAAAATCGAACGGCAGCGAGATTTCGACCGCTCTTAGGCCCCCCGGCAGCGGTTTCACTTCCTTGGGCGCGCCCTGAGGGGTGCCGACGATCGTCGTTTCCGGCAAGCGCGCGCGCGTCACCAGATTGACCCACGCCGGCCGCGCGTTGCGCGGGTTTTCGATCCAGATGTCTTCTCCCCCGCGCCAGAGATGGATCGCCTCGCGGTATGGAATCCTGATGACGGCGTAAACGGCGAGCGCAACCAGCGCCGCGATGATCGCCAGGCCCGCCAGCGCCGAGGGGTAGCGCGCGATCTCCTTGAGCGCTTCGCGAAACGCGCTCATCGTCCGCTCTCAACCTCCTGACCGAACGGTCGGAAGATCGCCGCCGCGCTCGGGAGCGCCGTCATAGGCTCGCACCGGTTTCGCCGCCCACCTTCACGCGCGGATCGACGAGCGCGTAGAGAATATCGAGGAGAAAGACGGTGAGCGCGAGCAGGTAGGCGTAGATGACGACCGAGCCGATGATCACCGGCGTATCGAACTGCCCGACCGCCTGGAACAGAAGCCGCCCCAGGCCCGGCCAGCTGAACACCGTCTCCAGGATAATCGCGCCGCCCCAGAGCGAGATTAAGGTAAAAGCAAAGCTCGTGATAATCGGCGGGAGCGTCGGCCTCAGAATATAGCGCCGTTCGATCGCTCCCGAGGGCAGGCCTTTCGCTTTGGCGACCTCGACGTAGTCCTCGCTCGCGTAAATCAAAAAGAAGGTGCGCCAGTTGTAAATGCCGATGAACAGCGACCCGACCAGGATGGCGGCCACCGGCAAAACCAGATGACGCAGCACGCTCGCGGCGTAGGCGAGCCGAGACTCGGGCGGCGGGACGTCCACCATGCCGCCGAACGGAAGCACGTGCAGCACGGAGGCGAAGATCAAAATGAGAAAAATGCCGTAAAACCACGCCGGCGCGGCCGAGGTCGGCGCCAGCGCCACGATCGCCCGATCGAGAAAGCTCCCGTAGCGTCGCGAGAGCGAAAGCGCCGCGAAGATCGCGGTAAAAAAAATGATCAGGTCGGCCGTGCCGAACAAAAGCAGCGTCGCCGGCAGGCGCTCCAAAAGAATCGCGCGCACTTGCCTCGACCCCGTATCGCTGGTAAGCCGCTCCGCGCGCCCGAGCGAGAGGGTGAGCGCGTCTTTGAGATAGCCGAAGCTGCGCCAAATGAAATGGCGGTCGAGGCCGAGCCGCTTCTCCTCCAGCTCGATCTGTTGGTCCATCAGGCGGCGCACCTCGCCGGGCGGCAGGGCGCGCATCTTCGGGTCCGCCAGCATGGTCGAGCCCACCTGCTCGCGGATTTGCGCCTTGCGGATCTCATCGACGTACCCGCCCATGTTGGCGATGAGAATGGCGAGATAGACGCCGATCACGACGGTGATGAACAACGAAATCCCGCGCCCAACGATGTATCTGGCGACGCGCGCAAAAATCATCTCCGGCTCCCTTTTTCGTCGGGCGCGACCCGTTCGACGGACCTCTGTGCCTTTTGAATTTTTGCCCCGCTATCGACGGTCACAAACCAGAACGTCTTTTGCGAAGGTACGGCGACGACCTTGGATGTCACCACCGCCTCCAGCCGATTGGCGCCGGACCCGAGCCGCGCCGTCTGATCGGCGCCGAGCTTGACCTGCCACAGCCCGTCACCCGCCCTCCCGGCGTCGGCGGCGTCGACTAACTCGCCGCGCGAGTCAAAAACCAGAAAGCGGACAAACTCGATGTCCTCGGAGGGGTAAGGCCTGCCGCCGAACGTGACCTTGATCTCGAACTCCGCTGCCGCGCCGGTTTCGACCATTCGCGGCCCGTTGACCTCGACATCCGCGATCCGCGGCTCGACAAATCGCAGCCACTTGCCGGAAGCGTCGCCGAACTGCGGCGCCTTTCTGACGACGACGATCTTCTCCACCGGATAGATCGCGTGCAAGTAAAAAGGGCCGTTACTCACCCAGAAGTGGCCGCGAGAGCGCCTCCAGGCCTGGAGCTTTTCGTATCGTTCGCGGGCCTCGCGCCTGCTCGCGTGCTCGGCCATCGCGGCCGCGTAAGGAATCACCGGCTCTCTGAGCGCGGCGGCCAGATGGCGATCCAGAACGGCGAGGCTGGGGCCGCCGATATAGCTCATCCATTCGACCTTCAGGCGGTCCGCTTTCGACGCAGAAAACGCCAGCTCCCGATTTTTTTCCGCCATCACGCCCAGAGCCAGCTCGTGCCAGGGCACGCTCGAATAGAACACGCCCGCTCGCGAAGCCGCGATCGTCTCGGCGTCCGGAAACAACTGATCGCTGTAAATCTCCACCGCGAGGGGATTCTGCCGCAGGACGCGCGCGCCGCGAAAGTGGCTCATGAACGTCTTGAACAGCGGCACCGCCGACTCGTCGAAGATCGCGCTCTGGGGCTTCGCGCGATCGAAGCTCACGATCAGCGAAAACAGAAAATCGGCGAACGACAGGCGGCTCCCGTCGTGCCAGCTCGTCTGCCACAGCTCGTCGGCATAGTGGATCACGGTCCTGGTTCGCGCCTTGAGCCCGCGCGGGTGCGCTTGGCCGACCGTGACAAATTTTTCCGCGGCCGCGTCCCAGTCGATCCAGGCGTCGCGCGGCACCTCGATCGAGGGCACAAATTTTAGCGCGACCCAGTCGTGGGTCCTGACGCAGGGGAGCCCCTTCTGGACGTAAACCTCCGCGGCTTTGATCCGCTGCGGCCAAAACAGCCCGGTAAAAGGATCGGGAAACGCCGCCGCGTCCTGAGTGGCGCGAATGATGATGTTGTCGAAGATCCAGTTGCTTCCCGCGATCGGATTCCACGGCTCGGTGAGCATCCCCGGGCTCGCGAAGTTCACCCGGCGGCGGCCGCCCTCGGCATAGCGGATCGTGTAAGGCCAAAGCGCGGAGCCGGCGATGCCGCCGGCCAGGTCGGCGGCGAGCACAACTTCCCTGCGCCGCGGCCATATGTAGACGACATCAGCGAGCCACACGCGCACGGAGTCCTGCAGGGAAAGCTTGAGGGCCTCGGCCATCAGCTCGTTGCGCTCCGCCCAGGTCGTGTAGCGCCGGCTGTCGAGAATCTCGGCGATCTTGTCGAGCCTCGGGCTCGGCGTGTAAGCCTGCCACAGCGGATCGGGGCGCCCGCGGGGCGTGTAGTAGGCGTTGAACATATCGGCCTGATCGCGGTCGATCGCGAGCGACACCCAGCCGCCGGTGTAGATGTGCCAGCGGCCATCCGCTGGGTTGCTTCCGATCCAGATCGGCGACGACTCGGCTGCCGTCTTGTACTGCCGATCGACGGTAAAGCCGGCACTCTCCAGCAGCGTCGACACGTAGTCGCCGATCTCCCGCCTGAGATCTTCCGTCCGGATGATAAAAATGATCCTGACAGGCTTGTCGCGGTAGTGCCATCTTCCGTTCACGAGCTTGGCGCCGAGCTTTACCATCTCTCTGCCGATCACGGCCTTGGCTTTGTCCGGGTTCGGCGCGTAGTACAGCTCGAGCCGGCGCGCCACGTCGGCCAGGCGCGCGTAATCCGGAAACGCGGTGGTCAGCGGGAGGTAGCGCGGCACGGCGAGCCCGCCGTAAATCTCGTCGACGATATACTCGCGGTCGATGAGCCAGTTCATCGCCTCTCGTATCGCGGGAACGTGAAATGGATTCAGTTCGCCGGTCCTGGGAAACGTAGGGCCGACCGGATTGAACGCCAGCTCCGAGCTCGAACCGTAAGAGGTCTCGTAGCGGATCACGCGCGAGGCCTGGATTCTCCGGTAAAGCTCGGGATCGCTGATCCCCAAACCGTACACTTGGATCTCATCGGCCTCGAACATATTGATCGCTTTGGCCTTATCCGCCTCCTCGCGGAAGACGACCTCGTCCACCCAGGCGCCCAAGCCCGCCTGCGGGCTTTGCCGCGAGGGACCGGCCGCCGCAGAAGGAAGACCCCGCGCCTTCCGCTCTTTGGTCTCCCCGGGCGCAAACACGACATAAGCCGCCCCGCCGAGGGCGGCCGCCAACCCGCCCAAAAGCTTCAATGCCGATCGTCGGTTCATCCGGAAGTACTATACTTGGCGGCGCCGCCGAGAACAAAGAGAAACAGGAACGACAAGGCGCAAGCGGGACGGAAAAGCTCTCTCTCCACCCTCGATCTTCGATTGTGAGCCGGCTTTTTTCAGCGGCTTTGCAGAGACTCGATCGGAACCTCTCTTGCGTTGGCGGGCTTTTCTTGGCGGAAAAGCGAGTCGGCGAGATCGACGTTGATTTCGGGTTCCCGATAACGAATCTCCACGCGCGTCTCCTGCGCGCGCGCGTCGAACGTGACGCGCAGCGGGAAGGGACCGGCGGGAGAGGAAAAGAAATCGGCAAAGACCGCCGCCAGCTGGCCCGCGTCTCCCGGACCGGCGCGCTCCCACCGGACCGGTATTCCCAGATTGGCGTCGAAGCTTACGGTCTCCTTGCCGCCGCCGGCGAGCCTTCGCGTCATCGAGTTTCCGCTGATCTCCCAAGCGGCGTTGACGTCGACGGGCGGCAAGCCCATCAGCAGCGCCGTGATCTCGCTCAGCTCGAGCGGGATGCCTGTGTAGCGCAGGAGATTGCTCTTGGTGGTCTTGCCGCGCACGAACAATCCTTCCCGCGGATGCAAGCCCGTGATCTCGCTGCTGTTGGCCGTGACCACCGCAACCGCGCCAAGCGACGAAAGGGTCTCCAGCCGAAGCCGCGTCGGCCGCTCGACCAGAACCGCCTCCTCGAAGCTGCCCCGTCCTTCGGCGCCTCTGTAAGAAACGGTGGCCAAGGAGCGCAAGGAGCGGAAATCGCGCGCGCGCTCGGCGAGGCTTTGCTTGAGCCTTTCCGGTTCCAGCACCCGCTCCGGGCCGGGCGGCTTTAGGGGCGCGCAGCCGCCCGCCGCCATCAACAGGGCGAGGGTGGGCACGAATCGCCAGAGCCCGAGCGCGAAGCGGCGAGTCAAATCCTTTTCTCCAGCAGGCGAATCTTTTCCTGGATTCGCTTCACCTGCTCCGCCTCCTTGGAATACTTGAGCGCGTCGCGGTAACGGAGCAGGGCTTGATCGGGCTTGCCGACCTTCTCGTAGGCGTCGGCCAGATGCTCGATGATCGTCGGATCATCGACCGTCAACTCCGCCGCCCGCTCGAGCTGCTCGACCGCTTTGGCGTATTCGCCCCTCTGGTAGTAGACCCAGCCCAGACTATCGATGTAAAAACCGTCGTTCGGTTCGATCTTGAGCGCCCTCAAGATCAGGCTTTCGGCCTCGTCGAGCCGGATGCCCATTTCCGCCCAGGTATAGCCCAGGTAGTTGAGCGCCGCCGCGTTGTCGGGATTCAGTTCGATCGCGCGCTGCATGTGGGCGATCGCTTTCTCCTTGTTTTTGCCCTCGTCGTACGCCGCTCCCAGGTGAAAGTGAAACTGGTCGTTCTTGGGCTCGATGGCGACGAGCTGCTCGAGCGCTTGGATCGCGTTCGGAAAATCTTTTGCCTTGCGGTAAAGCGAGGCGAGCAATCCCAGGAGCTCTTTCTTTTCGTTCTTTTTCCGCAACGCCGCTTGCACCGACTCGATCGCCTTGGCGAGATCCCCGCGCTGCTCGTAGAGATACGCCATCTGCACGCGGGCGTCGGTGTAGAGCTCGCTCTTCTCCGGGATCGCGGCAAGCACCTCAAGCGCTTTTTCCTGGTCCTTCATTTCGGCGTAGGTCGCGCCCAGATAATAGCGCGCCCGGTCGTTTTCCGCGTCCGCCGCCAGGACCAGATTGAACTCGGTCGCGGCGCGCTCGTAATCGCCCTTTTCGTAATAGATCAGGCCCATCCGAATTCGCGTGTCGCGCGAATCGGCCTCCATGGACCGCAACCGTTGAAACTCCGCGAGCGCCTCGTCGAGCCTGTTCTGTCCAACGTAAAGCTCGCCCAGCCGCTTGCGCCCCCACACGTGATTGGGATCGGCTTCCAAGAGCTTGCGGTAGGTCTGGATCGCTTCGTTGGCTTTTCCTTGCAGCTCATAAACGAGCGCGAGATCCAGCAGCGCCGGCTCAAACCTCGGATTGAGCTCGAGCGCCTTGCGATAGCTCGCCTCCGCCGCCGGGTACAGTTTGTTGCGCGCCTGCAGGCGCCCCAGGTAGTAATGGCCGAGCGGGGAATCGGGATTGACCGTCAAAAGCTCCCGGAGCGCCTCTTCGGCCTTGGCGATCTCGCCGGCCTTGAGATAAAGCGCGCTTGCGTGGAGCAGCGCCTCCTCGTGCTTCGGGCTCAGCCGGAGCACCTCGCGGTATTCTTCGAGCGCTTGCGCGTCTCGCCCGAGCGAGCCGTACAGTCCCGCCACGAGCAAACGGCTCTGAACGTCCCCGGGATCGAGACGGACCGCCTCCTGGGCTTCCTGCAACGCGCTCTTGAGATCGCCCTTGCGCACGTAGAGCGTGGCAAGGCGCGCGCGCAGGTAGGCGTTGGTCGGGTCCGCTTGGACGGCCGCTTCGAATTCGGGCAGCGCGCTGGAAAACTCCCCGTCGCCGAGCAGCATCTGGCCCTTGATGTAATGGCCCATCGCCTTGGCTTCAGGCGGAATTTCGACCCGCTGCACGCGCGCAAACGGGTTTTGCAGGCTGGGATTCGGCTCGCCGGGGGAGGTCGTCGATTCGGGCGATGGAAGCGCGCTACAGGCTGCGGAAAGACAAGCGCAGGCGGCCAGGCGCAGGCAGGCAAAAAGCCTCATGATGTCAAAGTGTGCTTTCCGCGGAAAATGTCCGTCACGGCTTGCGCCCTCTGATCGCTTTTCAGCGGAATCAAAGTGTTGTTAACACACCGACCCCAGCCGGTCAACGAGAGCGGCGCGCGCGGGCGCTCGCGCTCAGCTTTCGCTCTGAGCGATCCGGTTCTTTCCCACCTCGACGACGCGATGGAGGCTTCGCTGAAACTTGAAATCCAGGTCCCGGATCACCTTGCCGTCGACGCGCACGGCTCCCTGCGCGATCAACCGCTTGGCCTCCGAGTTGGACTGCGCAAACTGGAGATATTTGACGAGCAGCTCGCAAATGCCCACGCGCTCGGGCGCGGAGAACCGCTTTCGGATGTGCTTGGGGAGCGCCCTCTTTTGGTACCGCGACTCGAAATATTCGCGCGCGGCCGCCGCCGCCTCCGCGCCGTGAAACCGCTCGACGAGCTCCCGCGCCAGGGCCTTTTTCACGTCCATGGGATGGGCGCGCCCGGCGGCCACGTCCGCGCGCAGGCGCGCGATGTCCGGCCCGCCGAGGTCGCTCAGCAGCTCATAGTAGCGCCACATCAGCTCGTCGGAGATCGACATGATCTTGCCGAACATCTCTTCCGGCGGCTCGTGAATGCCGATGTAGTTGTTGAACGACTTGCTCATCTTTTGAACGCCGTCGGTCCCCTCCAGCAGCGGCATCATGATCAGCACCTGCGGCTCCTGACCGAATTCCTTCTGCAAGTCGCGCCCGACCAGGAGATTGAAGCGCTGGTCGGTGCCGCCCAGCTCAACGTCGGCGCCGAGCACGACGGAGTCGTACCCCTGCAGCAGCGGATAGAGAAACTCGTGGATGCCGATCGACTCCTGATTCTGAAAGCGCGTCTTGAAATCCTCGCGCTCCAGCATGCGCGCCACCGTGCACTTGCCGCTCAGCGCCACCAGCTCGGCCGCGCTCATCTTCTCCATCCACCGGCTGTTAAACTCGACCCGCGTCTGGCCGGGATCCAAGATCTTGAAGATTTGCTCCTTGTAGGTCTCAGCGTTTCTCAGCACCTCCTCCCGGGTGAGCTGCGGGCGCGTCTCGGACCTGCCGCTGGGATCGCCGATCATGCCGGTGAAGTCCCCGATCAGAAAAATGACTTCGTGACCGAGGCGCTGAAATTGTCTGAGCTTTTGCAGGAGAACGGTGTGCCCGAGGTGAAGGTCCGGCGCGGTCGGATCGAAGCCGGCTTTGACGCGCAATCTTTTTCCCCGCTCGAGCTTTCGGAGCAGCTCGTCCTCGCGCACGATTTCCACCGCTCCCCGGCGGAGAAGCTCCAGCTGCGCCCGCGCGTCCATCATCCCGCCCGCCGTCCGTCCCAGGGGAGCCGCACGCGGCGGATCGCCTGCGCGCGTCCGGTCCCGGAGTCGATGTCCACGATGATGCCCTGGAGCGCGACGTTTTGCGCCGCGACCTCGAACTTGCGCGGCAGCTGGGTCAAAAAGCCGTCGATGACGATTTCTTTCTCGATGCCGATCACCGAATCCAACGCGCCGCACATCCCGAGATCGGTGATGTAAGCGGTCCCGCGCGGAAGAATGCGCTCGTCGGCCGTCTGCACATGGGTGTGCGTCCCGAATACCACGGACGCCCGCCCGTCCAGGTACCAGCCCATCGCGTTTTTCTCCGACGTCGCCTCCGCATGCATGTCGACGATCACCACGCGCGAGAAGCTCTCATGCTCGCGGAGCAGCCGGTCGACGCAGCGAAACGGATCGTCGACGGGGGCCATGAAGACGCGCCCCTGCAAATTGACGACCAACGCGCGCGCGCCCGAGCGCCCCTCCCATTCCACCCAGCCGCGGCCGGGAGCGCCCTCCGGATAGTTGGCCGGGCGAAGCAGGTTGGGATGGCTTTCGAAGTAACCGTAGATCTCTTTTTTCCTCCAGATGTGATTGCCGGAAGTCAGCACGTGGACGCCCGACGAAAACAGCTCCTCGGCGCTCTTGACATCGACGCCCATCCCGCCGGCCGCGTTCTCGGCGTTGGCGATCACCAGATCGATGCCCTCGTCTGCGACCACCGCCGGCACCAGCTCGCCGATGGCGCGGCGCGCCGGGCGGCCGACGGTGTCTCCCAAAATAAGGACGCGCATCAACGCCATTTTCAACTTTGGCTTGGTGATTTTAAGTTCAATCCAAAGCCCTCCCTGAGCCAAGCCGAAGGATCGAAAATCGAAAATTCCACGGTCATCTCGCGTAGTCCACCGCCCGAACTTCGCGGATCACCGTGACCTTGATCTGCCCGGGATAGGTCATCTCGTTTTCGATTTTGCGCGCGATTTCCCGCGCCATCATCTGCGCCTCGTCGTCCGAGATCACGTCGCTTTGAACCAGGATGCGGATTTCCCTGCCCGCCTGCACCGCGTAAGACTTCTCGACCCCTTTAAAAGAGTTGCTGATCCTCTCGAGCTCTTCCAAGCGCCGGACATAGCTTTCGAGCGAATCCCGGCGCGCGCCCGGCCGCGCCCCCGACAGAGCGTCGGCGGCGTCGACGAGCGGCGCGAGAATCGTTTCCGCCTTCACGTCCTCGTGGTGCGCGGCGATCGCGTTGACGATCTTCGGCGACTCGCCGTACTTGCGCGCCAGCTCCGCGCCGATGATCGCGTGCGAGCCTTCGACCTCGTGATCCACGGCCTTGCCGATATCGTGCAGCAGCGCGGCGCGGCGCGCCTGCTTCTCGTTCAAGCCCAGCTCCGCGGCCATGATCCCGCAGATGTAGGCCGCCTCGATCGAATGCTGCAGCACGTTTTGCGCGTAGCTGTAGCGGAACTTCAGCCGTCCCAGAAGCTTGATCAGCTCGGGATGAATGCCGTGAATGCCCACGTCGAACGTGGCCTTCTGGCCCGCCTCCCGCACGGCCTCTTCGACGTCCTGCTCCGCCTTGCGCACGACTTCCTCGATCCGCCCCGGATGGATGCGCCCGTCCGAGATCAGCCGCTCCAACGACAAGCGCGCGATCTCGCGGCGGATGGGATTGTGGCCGGAGATGATCACCGATTCCGGGGTATCGTCGATGATCAAGTCGATGCCGGTGGCCGCTTCGAGCGCGCGGATGTTTCGTCCCTCCCGGCCGATGATTCTGCCCTTCATCTCGTCGTTGGGAAGCGGCATCACCGTGACCGTTCTTTCGGTGACAAAGTCTCCCGCCAGGCGCTCGATGGCCAAGGTAATGATCTTTTTGGCTTTGCGGTCCGCTTCTTCCTTTGCCTGTTCCTCGACGAAGCGGATCCGCTTGGCGGCCTCGTGTTTCGCTTCCTCGACCATTTGATCGACCAGCGCCCTTTTCGCCTCCTCACGGGTCATTCCCGCCACCGATTCGAGTTGCCGCTTGGCCTCGTCGATCAGGCGTTCGCATTCGGCCTTTTTTTCCTCCAGCGCGTTTTCCTTCGCCTTCGCCGCCGCCTCGCGGCGCGCCAGTTCCGCCTCGCGGCTCCCCAGTCCCTCGATCCTCTTATCGAGGCTCTCTTCCTTGCCGAGCAGGCGCTTTTCCAGCGCCTGCAGCTCGCGGCGCGTCTCGCGCACTTCCTTTTCGAAATCGAGGCGCGCCTGCAGCATGCTGTCCTTCGCCTGAATTTCCGCCTCTTTCTTGATCGCGCCCGCCTCTTTTTTTGCTTCTTCGATGATGCGCGCTGCCGTGCTGCGGGCAAGCTCCAATTGCGCTTGCCGCTGTTTTCTGCGCAGCCAAAAAGCGCTCCACGTCAGTAGCCCGCCCAGCAAAAATCCGCCGATCGCAAACAAAGTCAGTTCCAAGATTTCTTCACCTCCTTACTCGCCCGTACTAGGTGCTGCCGCCAGCAGTTCGCTTCGAGATTGCTGCGTCAGCGTGCGCACAGTCAATCACCCTCCTCTCTGTGATAATGTAATGGACCCGGCGGTCCCGTTCGTCAGAAGGAACCCGCGACACGAGCTGGAATTCAAACGCAAGCCCCACGAATGTCCCCTGATCTCCCCAGCGTTCCAGGAGCCGGTCATAGGCGCCGCGACCGCGTCCGAGGCGCCCTCCAAAGAGATCGAATGCTACGCCGGGGACGAAAAAAATGCCTCTCGGCACGTCGCCGGGCGTGATCGGCGCTCCCGCGGCGGGCTCAAGGATGCCGTAAGCTCCCCGGCGAAGCTCCTCCAGGTTCGCTACCCGCAAAAAGTCGATCTCGGCGCCGGCCGCCACGCGGGGATAGAAAAGCGCTTTTCCTCTTTTAAGCGCGTCTTCCGCGATGGCCCGCGTTTCGACCTCGTTGCCGAGGGGGCTATAGAGCCCGACGCATGCGGCGTTCAGATAGAGCGGAAGCTTGATGGCCTTTTTTTGGATGATCGAACTGCGCGCGGCAAGCTCTGTGGCAGGCACAGAGTCTCTTTCGAGACTGAGCCTGGCCCGCAGGGCGCGTTTTTGATCCCTCATATGGACCTCAGCGAGGGGTCCGAAGAGGGGTGAGGATGGGAATTACAAAAAGGGGAACTACATCAGCAGAAAGCCCGAGTCTCTACGCTTGCGACGTATTCGAGATAACTCTGGTGCAAATGACAAAAATTGGTATACCCAATCCGGTTCTTTGCTCATGATGTATTCCCAGCTGCTCATCTAGTACCCGCGCGTCGTCCCCTCGCGCGCTTTCCGTTACAAATGGATGAATCGTGGCCGGCTCTGACGGCTTGCCGTCGCGGCCGACCGGCAACGCCTGCTCGGATTCTCCGCTCGAAACGGGCATGCAGGGGAGGCGCATCACCCCTGGTTTTGGTTACCGCTGACCTCCTCGCCTAATGTCATTGAAATCCTTTCCGACAACCGATTCAACCGTTTTAACATCGCTTCGTGTCGCTCCTTGAGCCGGTATAGCTCATCGGCGATATTGAGCGCGGCTAGCATCGCCACGTTGAAATTGGCAACCGGCCGGGAGGTCTTGACAATTTCTTGAGCCTTTTCGTCCACGTAAACCGCCACGCTTCTGACGTAGCTGTCGTCGGCGTCGCTGCTCACCGTGAACTTGTGGCCCATGATCTCCACTTCTACTGGCTTTTTCATACGCGCCCGCCTCAACCGAGATCCAAGCGGCTCAAATCACCCAAAATCTTGCCGAGCTTTTCGCGGATTTCGTGCCGCTCGCGCTCGAAGTGGCGGATTTGCCCGCGCAGCTGGTGAAACTCGCTTTCGCGCTGCTGCAGGCGCCTTTCGGCGGCCTCCTTCTCTTTTTTGATTTTGGCGTGCTCGTCAAGAAGCTGGTGGATGCGCGCTTCCAGGCGCTCAATCTCTTCAAGTTCCGTATCCATGGACAAACTCTAATTACGGCAAAAATTCATGTAGGAGTTTAGTTTTAAGACCCCAGGTTGTCAAGCAACGAAGCGTTTCAAACCCTGTCAGGCCGGCGCCGGCGCGTCCGAGAAAAGCGCCGCCGCAAAGAGCTCCGCGTCGAAGGGCTGCAGATCCTCGACGCCTTCGCCCACGCCGATGTAGCGAACCGGCAGCTTGAGCTCTTCCCGGATGGCGATGACAACGCCCCCTTTTGCCGTCCCGTCGAGCTTGGTCAGGACCACGCCGGTTAGCGATAAAGACTCATTGAAAACTTTCGCCTGCTGCAACGCGTTTTGGCCGGTGGACGCGTCGAGGACGAGCAGCGTCTCCTGCGGCCCCCCGGGCACCTCGCGCTGAATCACCTGGCGCATCTTCTTGAGCTCCCCGAGGAGATGGACCTTTGTATGCAGCCGCCCGGCCGTGTCGATCAAGACCAGATCGATATCGCGCTTGCGCGCCGCCTGCACGGCATCGAAAACAACGCCCGAGGGGTCCTGTCCCGGCCCATGCTTGATCACCTCAACCCCGGTTCGCTCGCCCCAGATCTCCAGCTGGTCGATCGCCGCGGCGCGAAAAGTGTCGGCCGCGGCGATCAGAACCCTGCGGCCGTTTTGTTTTTCCTGCGCGGCAAACTTGCCGATCGTTGTCGTCTTGCCGACGCCGTTTACGCCGACAAACAGGATGACCCAGGGCCGCGTCGTGTACCGGGGCGGGCTCGTCGCCGCGCCGTCACCGGCCAGGATGCGCACAATTTCCTCCCGCAAACACGACCCGAGGTCGGCTGGAGCGCCAAGGGATCCCGCGCGCGAACGGCGCCGTACGGCCTCGAGCAGCCGCTCGGTTGCCCGCACGCCGACGTCGGCGGAAATGAGAATCTCCTCCATCGCCGCGAATGACTCCTCGTCCCATTGCCTGGCGCCCAAAAGGGACTCAAGCTTCTGCGTCCAGTCTGCGCGCGTCCGCGCCAGGCCGTTGCGCAGGCGCTGAAAGAACGACGGCTTTTCCATGGCGGTTTGCGGGCGCGGCTTGGCGCCGTGTCAAAAATAACAGACGGCAGAGGAGCGCAAAAGCGCGCAGCCCTCAGTTCATCCTGACGGAGACCACGCGCGAGACTCCGGGCTCCGCCATCGTGACGCCGTAAAGCACCTGGGCGGACTGCATGGTCCTCTTGTTGTGGGTGATCAGAACGAATTGGGAGGTCTGGCTCATCTCGCGCACCAGCTCGTTGAAGCGATCGATGTTCGCGTCGTCGAGCGGCGCGTCCACCTCGTCGAGAACGCAGAAAGGAGTGGGTTTGGTCAAGAAAATCCCGAAGAGAAGGCTCACGGCCGTGAGCGCCTTTTCGCCGCCGGAAAGAAGAATGATCGACTGGAGCTTTTTGCCGGGCGGCTGCGCCACGATGTCCACGCCGGTTTCCAGATAATCGCTCTCGTCGGTCAGCACGAGCTTGGCTTTGCCGCCGCGAAACAGCCGCTGAAACACGTCCTGAAACTTTTCGTTGATCTCTTCAAAGCTTTCGCGAAAACGCTGGCGGCAGACCCGGTTGAGCTTCGCGATCACCTGGCGGAGATCGGCGATCGATTTTTCCAGATCCCGCCGCTGCGCGTCGAGAAACTCATAGCGGTCGCGAAGATCCTCGAACTCGCCGATCGCCGCCAAATTGACCTCCCCCATGCGCTCGAGCCGAGCCCTGAGGTCTCTGATCTCTTCGGCCAGAGCCTCGAGGCTGTCCGGGCTCGGTTCGGTCTCGGAAGCGGGCGTCGGCTCCACGCCGTATTTCTCTCGCAAGTTATCGCGCAGGTGCTCCAGGCTCAGCCGCTTTTCGGAAAGCACCAGCTGGTGGCGGTTCTTTTCGTCTTGCGCGCGCTCCATCTCCGCGCGCAACTCCGCCGCCGCGTTTTCCAGCGCGCCCGCGCGCCGGGATAGCTCGCGGTGAACAGTGCGCTGTTCTTCGAGCGCCCGTTCCAGGTCGGCCAGAACCCTTCTGGCGCTCTCCACGAAAGACCGCCGCGACTCGAGCGCGCGCTCGAGCGCGGAGCGCTTCTCGGCCAGGTTTAAAAGCTCGTCCTCGCGCGATCGGATCTGGCCCGAAAGCTCCCGCTGGAGGGCAAGGTGATTTTGCAGATTGAGATCGGCGTTTTCCTTCTTTTCGCCGAGCGCCGCGGCGCGCACGCGGCATTGCGTCGCCCGGGCTTCGAGCCGCTCGAGCTCGTTTTCCAGCTCGCCAAGGCTCTGCTGTTGCGCCGCCAAGTCGGCCTCGTGTTCTTTTTTCTGTTCGTTCTGCCGCTCGATTGCCCGGCTCGTCTCCGCGATCTCTCGCTCCAGCGCGACGAGCAACTGGCAAAGATCGTCGCGCTCGCGCCCGAAAAGATGGATCGATTCCTGGCAGCGGCCGAGCTCGCGCTCGGCCTCCTTGACGTCCCGCTCGACGCCGACCCGCTCCAACTCCAGGCGCCGCAGTTTGTCATCGAGTTCCGCCTGCCGCGCCGCCTCGGCGTCGATGCTTTGCTGCAGCGTCTGGAGCTCCCGGGTCTCACGCTCGAGCTCGACGCCGATGTCGCCGAGAGCGCCCTCCAGCTCTCTCAGCACGCGCCGCTGCGAGAGCAGATTGCCTTCCAGATTGTGGGCGCTGCCGCCGCTCACGATCCCGACCGGATCGATGACCTCGCCGTCTGGCGTGACCAGCGTGTTGACAAAGCCGTTGCGCCGCCAAAGCTCGAGACCCGCCTTGAGGTCCTGCACGACCACGACATCGCCCAGGAGAAACTCGGCCACCTCCTCGTAGCCTTCTTTGACGCTCACCTTCTCGAGAAGCGGCGCGACCACTTCGGGCTCGCCCAGGGGAAGAGCGCGCCGCTCCCAGCGCGAGACGCTTCGCGGAATGAAGCTCCCCCGGCCCGCCGCCTCGCGCTTCAAATAGTCGATCGCCTGCATGCCCTCGTCATGGCTCTGCACGATCACGTACTGCAGCCGATCTCCCAGCACGGCGCTCAACGCTTTTTCGTAGTCCGCCGACGACTCGATCACCTCCGCGACCAGCCCGCAAACGCCGCCGAACGCCTCTTCGCGGGCGCGCTTCAGCATGATCGCCCGCACGCCCTCTTGCAGCCCTTCGTAATTCCTGTGCAACTCCTCGAGCGACGCCCATTTGGATCTGGCTTCCTGCAAGCGCTCCTTGAGCGCCTCGACGCGCTGCCCGCGTTGATCGCGAATCGCGCTTAGCTCTTTGAGCCGCCTCGCCACTTCGGCCCGCGCCGCGGCCGTATCGCGCTCCTCCGCGCGCAGCGCCTCGAGCGCCTGGCCGCGCTCGCGCGCGCGCTCGCGCCAGAGCGCTTCGGCGGCCAGCCACCGCGCTTTCTCGCCGCCGTTCTTCGCCAATTCTCGCACGAGCTCTTCGCGCCTCTTGTTCTTCGCCTGATGCTGGTTCGCGAGATGCGCCAGTTCATTCAAAAGATCGATCAGGTTTCCGCGCCGCCGGTCGACCTCGGCCTGAAGCGTGTGGATCCGGCTTTTAAGCTCGCCGACCTGACTTTCCGCCGCGCGCAGCGAACCCTCCTCGACGAGCGCGAGCTCCCGCAGGTGTTCGCGCGCGCGCGCGATCTCCTCGCTCGCCGCGCGCAGCGCCTTTTCGCGCTCGCGCATCTCCTCCAGTTCCGCTTGGCTCCTGACCGCCTGCGCGACGTTTTGCTCCAGCTCTTTTGCCGCGAACGCAATCTCCTGCTCGGCGGCCTGCACGCGCATCCGCTGCTGAAAGACCTCTTCCTGCAGTCGCTCGGCCTGCTTTTCCCTGTCGAGAAGCGCGGCCCTTACGCTTTCGCTCTCCGCTTCCTGGGCGCGCAGCGCGGCGACCAGCCCGATGAGCCTGTCCTCGGCGGCCGCAAGCTGCGCCGCGTGCGCCGCGACTTGGGATTCGAGCGCGCCCGCTTGGAGACCTCCCAGGTGCAGTTCCTTTTGTTTGAGCTCCTCCCGCAGCGCTTTGAACCGCTCGGCCTTTTTGGCCTGCAGCTCCATGCTTTTGATCTGCCGCTCGATCTCGCTCAGGATGTCGGTCACGCGCGTGAGGTTCTGCTCGGTGCGCTCGAGCTTTCGCTCGGCGGCGGCCTTGCGGCTCTTGTACTTGCTGGTCCCGGCCGCCTCTTCGATGAGCAACCGGCGCTCTTCTGGCTTGGCGTTGACGATCTCTTCCACCCGGCCCTGTTCCACGATCGAGTAGGCTTTGTTGCCCACGCCCGTCCCCAAAAACAGATCGGTGATATCCTTGAGCCGGCACGGAACCTTGTTGATCAGGTATTCCGATTCGCCGGAGCGAAACAGCCTGCGCGTGATCATGATCTCGCTCAGGTTGCCGTACTCGACGGGCCCGCGGCCGTCCTCGTTGTCCAAAATTACCGAGACCTCGGCCATCCCCGTCGGCGGCACCCCTTCGCTGCCGTTGAAGATCACGTCTTCCATCTGCTGGCCGCGCAGGTGCCGCGGGCTCTGCTCCCCCATCACCCAGCGCAGCGCATCGACGATGTTGGATTTGCCGCAGCCGTTGGGCCCGACGACGGCCGTGATATTCGCCGTAAAGTCCAGCGAGGTCCGCTCGCTGAAGGACTTAAAGCCGACCATTTCCAGGGTTTTGAGCCGCATAGGTGAAGCAGGCGATCAAGCCGCCTCAAGCGTCGTGTATTTCACAAGCAACGGCGGCTGTCAAGAAAAAATGACAACATACAGGGGGTGATAAAGAGAGACCCACTATATGTAGGGCTATTCTTGCAGGAGCTCTGTGTTCCAGTACGAGACGTCGACGGTATTGAGGAAGGGCAGCCACTCCTTATAGTGGGCGAGGTTAAAAGCTTCCTGCATAAACGGCGTCCATTTGGGTCGAACGGGCTTCCTGAGGAGCGTCATGCCGGCGCTTTCGGGCGTCCGGCCTCCCTTGCGGCGGTTGCATTCATGGCAAGAGCAGACGACGTTTTCCCAGGTCGAGGTGCCGCCGAGCGAGCGAGGGATCACGTGATCAAGGTTGAGCTCATGGCGCGGGAGCCGGCGCCCGCAGTACTGGCAGGTGCTTTTGTCGCGCGCGTAGATGTTGTAGCGGCTGAAGCGAACGTGGCGCTTGGGGATCCGATCGTAGCTTACCAGAAGAATCACGCGCGGGACGCGAATCGCGCGGTTGACGAGCCCGATCGACTCGTCGTGGACGGAAACCGAAAGATCGCTCCAGCTTTTGAAGTCGAACGTCTGATACTGTTCGTTAACGGCCCGCGCGATCCCCTGGTACAGCAGCGAGAACGCCCGGCGCACCGAGGTTACGTGAATCGGCAGGTAAGAACGGTTGAGGATTAAGACTTTAGTGTCAAGAATGGAATGGGCAACGGCAGACACGGGATGCTTCCTGCACGGCAAAAGGTTCTGAAAATAAAACAAATTTTGTCGATCGCCGACATCGGTTATAATCGACGAGATTATCCGCTAATGCCTGCCAAGTCAACCGAGTACGGGCGCAACCTAATCTGGTTTCGACTGCGCGCTCTCTATTCGGAGGCGATAAAGCCGTTTTTAACGAAGCCGAAAAAGGTTAAGATTGCGCCTATGGAGCCCGCTGCCGCGGCGAGCGGCCCGCTTAGCAAAAGGCAGACCGTGATCATCCTCCAGTGGATGATCGTGATTGTCTCGGCCTACATGATGCTTTTTGGCACCGGCGCCCTGACGGAAGATCTCTGGATTTACGGCGCCGTGGCGGCCCTGCTCGGTAGCGCTTTGCTCCTCTATCTCCTCCCCCATCAGGCTTTCCACCACAAGCGCTTCGACACCCTCTGGCTCGTAGCGGATACGGCTTTGATCGCGGCTTCGATTTACATCGGGAACAGCGCCCAATGGGACCTGTTTCTCCTTTTTTTCCTCGTTCTTTTTCTTGCCGGGATCGGCGAATCGTTGCTCCGCATCGTGCTTGCCTCGGTCATCGTGAACCTGGTCTACGTCGGCTTTACGCTCCTTCAGGGCAAAGAGCTCCAACAGCTGGGCTTCGATATTTTTATCCGCATACCGTTTCTCTTTGGCGTGGCGATCCTCTACGGGCATCTGGCCGAAAGCGCCAAAAGGGAGAAGATGCGCGCCGAGATGCTGGAGGAACGCGAGCGGCTCAAGATGGACCTCGTTTCCGCCTTGGCCCACGACATTAAAAATCCGCTCGGGGTCATCATGGGGTACGCGGAAACCGTCGCGGCTTGGCTTGCGCGCCGCGAGGAGGGAAAGGAAAACCTGGAGCCGCTCCAGCGGATTCAGGAAAACGCTCAGCGTATCGTCAAGCTCGTCAGCGGCTTTCTCGACGCTTCCGGGCTCGAAGCAGGCAAATCCGGCCTGGTGCAACACCCGGTGGATCTGAACACGCTCATCCGGGAAGTCGGTACCCAGCATATGGCCGAGCTGCGCAAAAAAGATCTCGATCTGGTCGTGGATCTCGACGAGAGCGTTCCCGAAATCATGGGCAACGAAGGACAGCTCGACCGCGTTTTATGGAACCTGATCGGGAACGCGATCAAGTTTACGCCCCGCGGCGGGACCGTGACGATTAGCTCGCGGCGCGATACCCATTACGTTTCGGTCTCCGTGAAGGATACCGGAATCGGCATGCGCAAGGAGGAGATCCCGCTGCTGTTTTCCCAATACCGGCGACTGAAGGGCGCGCAAAAGATTGAAGGCACCGGCCTCGGCTTGTTTATCGTGAAGACGATCGTCGAGGCGCACAAGGGCACGGTTCACGTCGAAAGCGAAGAGGGCGCAGGATCGACGTTCACCATCCGGCTTCCCCTGCCGCGGAATTGATTTCGTTAGCGGCCCGGCAGAACCCTTAGCGACAATTGACGCGTCCTGGAAGCGAGAAGCGCGCATGCCCGCAGCAGAGGAATCGCAGGCCCTAGAGGATCTCCTTGACGCTCTGAATCGGGGCGACAAGCCCGCCATGCGCAAAGCGGTCGACGCTTTGACGGCGCTCATCGATGAATCCCCCGCCTTGGCCGCGCGGCTCGAATCGCTCCTGTCACAGCTGCGGGAAGAGAAGCGCTGGCCCGTCGCTTATGTTCTCGCTTCGCTTGCGCCCATCTCCGCGCCTGCTCTGGAGACTTTGATCGACGCCCTCGGAAGCACGGATCCGGATATTCGCTGGGCCGTAAGCCTGCGGCTCACGGAGCTCGCGAGAAGAGATCCCGAGATCCGTGGGCGTCTGCTCGGTCTGGTTCGCCGCGGCGGAAGCGCGCAGCGCCGCATGGCGATCTACGGCCTCCGCGACGTCGGGCTCGACGACGCGGCGGCGCGACAGGCTTTTTTAGAAGCCCTGTACGATCGCGAGCCTTTGGTCCGCGTCGCCGCGGCGACGGCGCTGCGGAGCGCTCGCGATACTTCCGGCGCCGCGCTTTCGCTGATCAACGTCCTGTTTCACGACCCGGATTCCCGCGTGAGATGCGCCGCCGCGATGAGCCTCGCGCGGCTGGGCGAGCCTGCCGCGGCGATTTGCGCTGCGTTGCGCGAAGGCGCAAGCGATCCCGACCCGCAGGTGCAGAAGGCCTGCAAGGCCGCGCTCGATGTGCTGGAGAAAAAACGGCCCGCGCCGCCGACAAGGTAGAAACGGCGGCGCGGGCCATAAACGGTAGGCTGAGTGGGAGTACCCAGGCCTTCGGCCGGAACCCCCGATAAAGGTTCAGCCTGGGCCTAAGTCTCAGCCACCTCGCAGTCAGTACATTTATCTATCATGTCTGGACCACCTCCTTTCCCTGCTGTGTCGCAGTCTACGGGAGCGGTCCGTCGATGTCAATAAATTTCCCGCGCTCCGCTTTTTAGCCCAGCCAGCCGATAAAGCTCATCTGCCGGCCCGTCGGGGCGCCGTCGCGCCGGTAAGAGAAAAACTCTTCGGGAGCGCACGCGGTGCAGCGGCCGAGCTGTGTGATATTTCGCTCTGGAATGCCCGCCTGTTCGAGCAGAGAGACGTTGAGGCGCTTTAGATCGAGGAAGGTTTTGCTCTCGCGCCTCGCCAGCGCGGCGTGTGCGCGCGCGCCCCACTGCTTGAGCATCGGCTCCGCCACCTCCGAGCCGATCTCGTAGCAGCACTGGCCGATCGCCGGTCCCAAAGCAACTTCGAGCGACGCGGGCTCGACCCCGTAGCGCTTTTGAAGATGGTTCACCATCTTTGGCGCCAGGCCGAGCAAGGTGCCGCGCCAGCCGGCGTGGACAACCGCCGCGAGCTTTTTTTCCGGCGCGCAAAACAGGATCGGCACGCAGTCGGCCGTCAGGACCCCGAGGAAGACTCCCGGCCGGTCGGTCGCCAGGCCGTCGGCCTGTCCGGCTTCTTTCATCGCGCCATCGCGCACGTCGATAATGGAATCGCCGTGTACCTGCCTCATCGTGACGATGCTGAGATCGTGAACGCCGACGGCGCGCTTCACATTGCAGATATTGTTTTTGACTGCTTCAGGGTCGTCGCCCACGTGATACGACAGGTTCAAGCCGGAAAAAGGGCCTGTGCTCTCGCCGCCTCGGCGGCCGAGAAACCCGTGCAGCAAATGCTCGTGAGCTTTCCACCCCGGAACCTCGAGCCATAAGAGATCCATAACGGTTCGATTATCTCCGGCGCGAAGCCGGATTGCAACGCGCGTTCCGCGCCGTTGACAGGCCGTAGACCCGGAGCAATACTGGCGCCACCAAAAGCGAATCGCGCTCCGACAAGAGCAGCTTGGCAAGCAGATCCCAATGAGCTTTTCGATCGAAAACCAGCCCTGGGTGACCTGTTATCTCACTGACATGTTGCTCGCTTACATGCAGGAAACGGCGGGAACGATTCCCATCGATTGGGCCGCCTTGTTCCGTGAAGGGGAAGGGTTCGAGGCGCCTCCCAACCCACAGCTCTTCCTGAGCGATGTCAACAATTGGGTGCCGCTTTCCGTGCTGCGCGGCCTGGAGTCGGAGTGTGAAAGGGTATCGCGCCAAAAGGATTTCGCCTATCACGCCGCCAAAGCGTATTTTCATCCCGGCAAGAAAAAATTGCCCTCGTTGTCGGAAATCATCGTTCGGTTGTTGGACGACGTTCGTTCCGCCCTGATCTGCGCGAACCTCTGGGGTTCGGTTCAAACGAATTATCTCAAGCTTCACTCGCTGCAGATTCCCCATGCCGCCAACGAGCTTTACATGGTCGCGCAGTTCGCTGAAAACGCCCGCCCCGCAATTGGAACGATCCATCTGTTACGCGGCTTTTGCGAGGGCTTCCCACAGCTCTATCCTTTTGTCGAGGAGGTCACGTGCCGGGAAGAGGTTTCGCAGCTGCGAATCGACGACGTGGCGCGAGAATTTCCATCGTACTCCATCAGCACCGAAAACGACCGCCTTCTGCTGCGGCATCGCGAGTCCGGCCGGCTAGCGGTCGAGGCAACCAAGGTCCCGCTGAAGATCCGCTTTGCTCTGCCGGATTCGGTTGTCGCACTCGCTGCGGAGCAGGCCATAAACGTTCCGGGAATGCCGATCGAGGCGGCCACAGGGGAAACGAGCCCGCCCGACCCAAGCGAGGCTTCGCTGTTCGGGTACCAAATTACCATTGGCGGAACCCTGTCTCACGGACCGTTTCTCTATACGATGGAGACGGGCAAGATTTACAACGCGCCATGTTCTCTGTTCCGGATCACATGGAAAGAGAAACCCCGAGACCCGCGACCGCTGTCGATCGAGCAGGTCCGCAAGGAGGCCTCCCGCTTGCTCTTCGATCATTTGCGCCAGATCAAAGAGACGCACATGCGGATGGTGGAATTCAATATCGAAAAGCGCCGCCTCACGTTGGAGAACATCCACCTCCGGCGCGAGGTCGAGCGCGAGTACGCCTTCGCGGGCATCGTCGGTCACAGCCAAAAAATCAAGGATCTGACGGATTTGGTGCGCTCCATCGCGGACACCGATGTGACCGTGCTCATTCAGGGCGAAACCGGGACCGGGAAGGAGCTGATCGCCCGCGCGATTCATTACAACAGCGGGCGGCGCGCCAAAAGATTCATGGCGCTCAACTGCGGCGCGCTCTCCGAGACGCTTCTCGAGAGCGAACTGTTCGGCCACGAAAGAGGAGCCTTTACCGGGGCGAGCACTCAAAGGAAAGGTATCTTTGAAGCCGCCGATGGCGGCACGCTCTTTCTGGATGAGATCGGCGAAGTCGCAGCCAGTACTCAAGTCAAGCTCCTGCGCGTCCTTCAAGAGGGCGAGTTGCTGCGCGTGGGCGGGAATACGCCGGTCAAAGTCGACGTTCGAATTATCGCGGCCACGAACCAGAACCTCGAGGAGCTGGTTCGTGGCGGCCGGTTCAGGCAGGACCTTTTCTTTCGTTTGAACGTGTTTCCAATTTACGTGCCCCCGTTAAGAGAGCGAGCGGAAGACATTCCGCCGCTCGTGTTTCATTTCATCGAGAAAAATCAAGCCAAGCTCAACAAGCGCATCAGCGTGATCACGCCCCAAGCGCTGGCGGCGCTCATGGCCTACCGCTGGCCGGGCAATGTGCGCGAGCTGGAAAACGTCGTGCAAAGAACGCTGATTGTTTGCAAAAGCGAAGTTCTCGACTTGCCGGACTTGCCTCCTGAAATCCGCGGGACGGCTCCGGCCGCGAGGGAAAAAGCGCCTGGCTTAAAGGGCATCACGAAAGAATCGGCCGAACTGGTCGAAAAAAACGCCATCCTGGACGCCCTCTCAAAGGCAAGCGGCAACATTACCCGCGCCGCCAAAGCTCTCGGGATCAGCCGGGCAACCTTGCAGAATAAAATGAAGCTCTACGGGCTGCGCGAGCGCAAACCGTAGCGCACCGCTTGCGCCGCGTCATTTCGGTTTGGGTCGATGCACCCACGGGAGATCTCCCGCCTTTCCTCAGATATGCCCGCGAGCAGGCGTTCAGCAGTTGACAACGGACAGCGAACAAGTTTCTCTACGATACGGTGAACCGCTACGACGCAACCAACAATCGCCTCCGCCGGGGACAACTCGTGCTTCTGGACGGCGCCATCGGAACCGAGATCGTGCGGCGGGGTGTCCGCTGGCGCCAGCACGGGCTGCGCAGCGACGCAGATAAAGTCCAGGCCGTTCATGAGGACTATATCCGCGCCGGCGCGGACGTCATTACCACCGATACATTCCAGCTCACGCGCAGGACCTACCTCAACCTCTTTCATAACCTCGAGCATATGCGGCGCATTGGCGCGCCCGGCCTCGAGCATCAGGCCGCCGAGCTCACGCGCAGAGCCGTCGCCGTGGCGCGAAACGCCATAGCGACAGCGGCCGTGAACCGACCGGTCGCGATTGCCGGCTCGGTGGCCCCTCTCAACCACTGCTTTCGCCCGGATCTGTCGCCCCCCTACGAGGAGGCCCTCCGGGAGCACGCCGAATCCGTGACGCTGCTCAAAGACGCCGGTGTGGACCTAATCCTTTTCGAAACCATGAACAATCTCTCTGAAGCCAAGGCGGCGCTTCAGGCAGGCCGCGAAACGGGCCTGCCCCTGTGGGTCAGTTTTGTCCTCGCTCCCGGCGGCAGGAAGATCCTCAGCGGAGAACCGCTTGGCGCGGCCGCGCGGCTAGCGGAGGAGATGGGTTGCGACGCGCTTCTATTCAACTGCGCGCCACCCGAAGACATTAGCGTCGGGCTCGAAGAGCTCCTAAACCGTTCGAAAATCCCGCTCGGAGCCTACGCCCATATCGGCCGGTACGATCCGCCGAGCTGGAAATTCGAGTTCCACCCGCAGTTTACCGATACCGAATCCTGGCCGCCCGAGCGCTATGCAGAGTCCGCGAAGCGTTGGCGCGAGCTCGGGGCGACGATCATCGGCGGCTGCTGCGGCACAACGCCCGCTCACATCCGGGCGATCAGGGAGCTTGTCCGGTGAGCGCGTACGACGCCATCCGGGAAAAGCTCGCGGCGAATCGGATCGTGCTTCTCGACGGCGCGATCGGAACCGAGATCCTGCGGCGAAACGTCTCGTGGGCCGACCACCAGGTGATCAACCTGCCCGCCGTCGTGCGCGCGATCCACGAGGATTACATCAACGCCGGCGCGGACGTGATCACCACGAACACGTTTCAACTTTCACGCCGCAGTTTGTTGCATCACTTTAGGGATCTCGAGCACGCGCGGCACATCGGCGCGCGCGACTTGGAGAGCCGGGCCGGCACGCTCCTCGGCGCGGCCGTAAGACTTGCGATTGAGGCGCGCGAACGCGTCGGCGCCGGTCGCGCCGTCGCGATCGCCGGCTCCATCACAACGCTAGAATGGTGCTTCCGGCCCGATCTGGCGCCGCCGCGCGACCGAGCGCGTGAAGAGTACCGGGAGATTGTGGCGGTGATGGCAAAAAGCGGCGTGGATCTAATTTTGCTGGAAACGTTCAACAGCGTTGGCGAAGCGAAGGTCGCCCTGGAAGTCGTGCGCGAATCGGGTCTTCCCGCCTGGGTTGGATTTGTCTGCGATGCGTCCGGCCGACTTTTCAGTGGCGAGACCCTGGCGCAGGCCGTGAGCGCGCTCGAGCCGCTCGAGCCCGACGCCATTCTCCTCAATTGCGCCCCGCCGGACGACATCACCGCGGGTTTGCGGGAATTAACGGCGCACCGTTCCAAACCCACCGGCGCGTTCGCTCACATCGGCCGCTTCGATCCCCCGGAGTGGCTGTTCACGGACGAGTACCCGCCCGCCAAATATCTCGCGTGTGCGCGCCGCTGGATCGAGATGGGCGCGCGCGTGATCGGCGGCTGCTGCGGCACGACGCCGGATCACATCCGGGAGCTAAAAAGGTCTCTGACCCGGTAGCTTACCGGACTCTCCGAACCGCCTAGCCGCCTATTCACTTCTGCTTCAACTCGTCTAGAGCGTTAGGCGTTTAATGCATCCAACTCGGCCCTTTCCGGAGAACACCGCCGCTTTTTTCTTTTCTTTCAAGACGTTCCTTCTCTCGCTCGGATACAGACCTTGCTCGGCAACCGTTTGGCACGTGGCCTGCTCTAATTGCGGTTAACACGGCTTGGCTTACGCATGACAGCGCAAGGAGAGCAAATCATGGAAAGGGAAACGCTTGTAGAGACGACATTGGGCGATCTGATCCTGGCGTTGACTGAGGAAGCGATGCCATACGTGGGCGATGAAAAGGATGCCTACAAGGTTGTCGCTTTCGCGCTGGTGCGTCTTCTGTACAACTCCGGCGAGACGCCCAGAGGATTGCGCGTGTGGCATTGAGGTCTCGACGCAGCCAGGATTTCGGACGCTCTGGTCAGGTGGCTTGGCCTGCCTACTCCGATGAACTTTGATCAATCGCAACCCCTTTGTGTCAACTCCGAATTCGGCCATTCAGGTAACGGCCGCCAGCAGAACGGAGTTGGTAAAGTGCGCGCGAACCGTTTCGAGATCGTTGGCCAGAGCCCGGCGCTTAAAGCCGCGCTGCGTCTGGCAACGAGCGCCGCGAAAAGCCGGAGCACCGTGTTGCTTTTGGGCGAAACAGGAACGGGCAAGGAAATTTTCGCGCGCGCCATCCATGATTGGAGCACAAGAGCCGAAAAACCGTTTGTCGCGATTAACTGTGTTGGCCTCTCGAAGGATCTCTTGGAAAGCGAGCTCTTTGGTCATGAAAAGGGAGCTTTCACTGGCGCTCATCAACTCAAAAAAGGAAAGGTAGAGCTGGCGCACGGCGGAACCGTCCTCCTGGACGAAATCGGTGACATGACTCCCGAGCTGCAAACCAAGTTGCTCCGGTTTCTCCAGGAACGGCAATTCGAGCGCGTCGGCGGGACTCGACTCATTAACGTCGATATTCGCGTTATCGCCGCAACCAACCGTGATCTGGAGAGCGCCGTCCGAGACGGAACCTTTCGCGCCGATCTGTATTACCGGTTGCACGTGCTGCCGATCGCGATTCCTCCGCTGCGCGAAAGACGTGAGGACATTCCTCTCCTTACCCGGTTCTTTCTCCAGCGCCTTTGTCCGGAAGTGGGCAAACATTTCACGGGAATGACGTCCGCTGCTGAGGAAATGTTGTTGGCTTACGACTGGCCCGGCAATGTCCGTGAACTATCAAATACGATCGAGCGCGCCGTCGTTTTGGCCGAAGAACCCCTGATCACGCCGCGGAACCTGCCGGATTGGATCACGGCCCTACAGCTGAAGAGACGATCCGACACCGTGTCGTATCGCGACGCCGTCGAAAGCTACAAACGTGAACTGATTCAAAAAACCCTGGCCACGACAGATGGCAACCGCGCCGCCGCAGCTCGAATACTGGGCCTCCCCCGGACCTACCTGCTAAAACTCATCAAGTCGCTTGCCATCGCGTGACTTTCAACGTGCTTTCCAAAGCCTTGGCGCTCATGGAGGGTGTGCCACTGCGCCGCCGGAGGGGGGATATTTCGGCTGAGCACAAAGTCGCGCGCCTGGCGGTCGCTGTTTTTGGAGACTCGCCGTCAGCAAAAGGAGACTTGTTCGTGATCCAGGCAATGCTCTCGCTCAAACCTCACCTATGATTTCGGCCGTTTAATCAAACTGTCTTTCAAAACTTACGGTGGCACGGCTGTTGCTCGGGAACTTGGCCTATGGTAATAGACACGCCCCGTAAAACACCTGCCATGCAAGCTGCCAAAAACACTAAAGCCCGTCGCTGTCCGGGGCTCGTCTTGCTGGGCCTGGCCGTTCTGGCCGCGGCACTATCTTTTCGCCCTCTTTCCACCGCGCAGAAAACCAGCTTTCGGGCTTCCATTCCCGGACCGCCCCCGGGTCGAGGGGCCGAGGAGACAAGCTTGAGTCCGCCCGTTCGGGAGCCCCAGA
>DATMAM010000011.1:0-4200 GCA_035559995.1 Candidatus Acidiferrales bacterium | reverse complement strand
GCACAATACATCGCCACTCAGGGGCAAGAGCCTTCCGAGGCCGATGAGGATTTCAAGGTTGAGGAGTAGTTTCATCGGGTCTTCAGCCGTCTTCAGACGGCAAGGAACCCACCGCCTTTAGGCGGTGGTAGCCTCAGTTTGGGCGGTGCCGCGGCGTTGTCGCTGTGCGTGAGCCCGGTGACCCGTCTTCTTGAGCACCTGTGGCCACCCACTCGGGAAGAGGAGCTGTCGGAGCTGCGCTTTCTCCACGATCAGGTGCTCAAGGATCCCGAAACAGCCCTCAGCTTGATTCAGCGGGAGCAGGGCCGGTTGACGGCGCAGTTGACCCTCTATATCCGGGAGCTCCGAAAAGCGCTCTCCGGTAACGGCAGACCGGCGTACGACGCGATCCACGCGGCGTTTCAGAGCGTCGCCCGCGAAATCGATTCCTATACAACAGAAATCTTTCAGCAGGAAATTACGGCGGAAGATTCCGAGCGAGCCCTGAACACGCAGAACCGGCAAAAGCTTCTCGAAGGGCTTGAGGAAGTGATTCGGGGACTTGTCGTCGACCTGGACCGTTGGGTTCGCGTGAGCGGGGGGGGAAGTCTGAGAGACTCTTTCGTCGAGGGAATTGACGCGCTGCTCATGACTGCATGCGACGCGGCGGATTCCTCGCGCATGGAAGACGTCGAGGTTCTGGTGAACATTACGCGGGACCGCGGCGAGCTCCTAAGAGAAATGCGCCAGAGCTACCTGGCAGAAGAAAGCAGTCTCACATTCGAAGCTCGGCAGCTTTTTTTCCGCGTGACGGGGCATTTTGAAAACGCAGTTTGGCTCCTCGGCCGAATCGCGCAACTGAAGCGGCAGCAGCTTTTGTCCGAGGGCCGCTAGTGAGCGCGGGGTGAGGCCTCTGGCTTGCTTGCAGTTTAATCGAGCCGATGTATACTCGCGCGGTCGACCGCAAAACTCAAAAAACGATTGTTTTCTGCCGGGCAAAAACGACGGCCGAAGGTTTTTGCGCCACCGGAGGTAGCGATGATCAAGAAGCTTGCTGTAGGCGCCGGCCTGGTCATCATAGCCATAGCGGTCTTGTTGATTTCCACCCGGCAACAGCGTGGAAGCGCTGTCAAAGAAACATCTAATATCGCCGCCGGGGCCTCGGGGGTCCTTCCCAAACCACCCGAAGGACGTATCTTCAAAATCGGCCTGGTTTATTTCGGCCCAGATCCCGGGGCGGACTCTTGCATGCAAGGGCTTTTCGGCGAGCTGAACAATTTGGGCTTCGTCGAAGGCAAGAACTTGCAGGTCCGCAAAGCGCACGCTCAGGGAGAGATCGTCAATATTCCCCCGATTCTGCAGAACTTTGACAATGAAGATGTCGATCTCATCATCCCCATGACCACTCCGGTTTTAACCGCGGCCGTCCACGCGGTGAAAAGGAAGCGCGTCGTGTTTACCTATGTTTACGATCCGATCGCGGCGGGCGCGGGAAAAACACCGACGGATC
Source organism: Candidatus Acidiferrales bacterium (assembly GCA_035559995.1). Taxonomy (GTDB): domain Bacteria; phylum Desulfobacterota; class Binatia; order UBA9968; family UBA9968; genus DATMAM01. The sequence goes on along the minus strand of DATMAM010000011.1, from coordinate 2,711 downwards.
ACTTACCGCACGTTACCGGGACCGGCTCGTTCCCGCCCGTCAGCGAGACTTTGGATGTGATTCAAACGCTGGTACCGGGAGTACGGGCTGTCGGCACGCTCTATAACAGCTCGGAAGCGAACTCGCGGAAAGTCATCTCCGTGGGGCGCGAGCTGTTTGAAAAGCGCGGCATCAGACTCGAAGAGGTAACGGTCACTAATACGAGCGAGATATTTCAGGCGGCGCAGGCGCTGACGACAAGAAACGTCCAGGCGCTGTGGGTTACCGGCGACAACACGGCGCTTCAGGCGTTTGAAGGGATCGCCAAAGCCGCCGCCAATGCCCGCTTGCCGCTGGTGATCAACGACCCGGAGTTCACGGACCGGGGCGCCTTGATCGCGGTTGGCATCGGATGGGAGCAAACTTGCCGGGGAGCCGCCAAGCGCGTCGCGCAGGTGTTGCTCGGCGAAAACCCGCAGACGTTGCCGTTCGAGAATATCGCGGTCAAAAGGCTCGTGCTCAATTCAGACGTGGCGCGAAAGCTAGGGATTGCCTTCCCGAAAGAGTTGCTCAGGGAAGCCGGAGCGGGGTAAAGGTTTGGCAAACCCATAACCGGGTGAAGATCGTTGACTCGGAACGTGTTCCTGCCATTCGGACTGATTCTTGTCGCCTCGATCGCGCTGCTGCTGTCCGACTGGCATCGACGTCCATCGGCCTCGGGGCGAATTCCCCGCGTTGCGCTCTTCCAATGCGCGTCCCAGGCGATCTTGGACGAAGGCATGCAGGGGATCAAAGACGCTCTGGCTGCGGCCGGATTTGTCCACGGGAAGAACATTCGCATCGAGCAGTTTAATGCGGAAAACGAGGTGGCCACCGCCAACGCCATCGCCCGGCAGATTACGCAAGGACAATTCGATTTCGCCATCACGGTCAGCACCACGTGCTTGCAGGTGGTCGCCAATGCCAACAAGGCTGGAAAGGTGACTCATATTTTTGGGGTCGTTACCGATCCTTTCGCGTCCGGAGTAGGGCTGAGCAGGACTAAGCCGCTAGACCATCCGCGCCACTTGGTTGGGTTAGGGACCTTTCAGCCGGTCGAACATGCGTTTCGCTTGGCAAAGAGACTTTATCCGGCTCTTGCCGCGGTCGGAGTTGTGTGGAACACGGCAGAAACCAGTTCCGAAGCCTGCACCTTAAAAGCACGAGAGATTGTCCCGAAACTCGGGATCGAGCTCTTGGAGGCCAACGCTGACAACTCGGCGGGTGTTTTGGAAGCGGCGGCCTCGCTGAGCGGGCGAGGGGCGCAGGCGCTGTGGGTTGGCTGCGATATGACGGTTAACGTTGCACTTGGATCAGTTGTGGCGGCGGCGCGCAAGGCGCGAATTCCGGTCTTCACGAACCAGCCACCGGGCTTCAAACAGGGAGCACTTTTCGACCTCGGGGCCAATTACTACGAAGTCGGAAAGAAGACGGGAGAACTCGCTGCCAGGATCATTCGCGGCGCCGATCCGTCGTCCGTGCCGATTGAGAATGTTGTGCCGCTGCGCTTCACGGCGAACAAGCTGGCCTTGAAAGGCCTCAGGGACCCGTGGGTCTTTCCCGAAGAAATTCTGGCCGAGGCGGATGCGCTGTTGGACGAAACCGGCGAGCGCGAGAAGAAGTCGCTGTGAGCTTGACCGCTCTGTTGAGGGCTCGGTCTTCGGTTGGCGAATGATTGTCCGGCTTTGAGATCCCGAGCGAATACGAAGCGCAAGCGAGCCCAAGGAGAACATAGGTATGGAGTTCAATGTCCTCAATGCTTTCCCTAAGCTTCGGGATATCGAGCCGAATCCCGATGAGCCCTATGCGCAAGGAACGGCCTATTTTGTCGCCGGCAATCTGGGCGCGCAAATCGAACCGGAGATGAGCCTCTATGCGGGTAAGGCGAGAATGGATCGGCGCGCCTTTCTCAAGACCGCAAGCGGGTTCGCCGCTGCCATGCTGGCAGTCAACAAAGCCGCGGGCGTTGATCTGTTCGCGGTCGAACGCGCGGAAGGATACGATTTGGCCGCCGCTCACGAAAAGATGGCGCCGCGAAAGCCAGGCAAGGACTTGGTCGTCGATGTGCACACGCACGTCGCTTGGCGCCGCGCCGGCTTTGTCGAAGGGAAGAACATGACCGCGCGGGGAAAAATGTTCATCGATCTGATGGACAATCTCAGCAGGAGTCGGGGCCTGAAGAATGGCATTCAGGATATCAGCGTCGAAAACTACGGCAGACTCGTTTACGACCAGAGCGACACCGCGATCGGCCTGATTCATCCTTTTGGCTTTCGCGAGGACTACGGCGGGATCGACTTGAACCCGATCGAGGAAGTAGCGGAAATTAGGACTCGGTGGCCTGACCGAACTCTTCTTCTAGGAGGCGGGCTGACGCCGAACCAGGGCGTGAGCCAGACACTCGAGCGCCTCGACGAGTTTGTCGAGAAATACAAGATCTCAGGCTTGAAGCTCTACACGGCCGACAGCACGCCCAAGCGCGGCTGGTGGCTCGACGACGAGAAACTCGCCTATCCCATCTGGGAGCGCTGCCGCAAGCATGGAATCAAAAAGAGGTCATGTCAAGAGGTGTGTAAACGAGATCAGGCGGCAAGCCTCCCGTTGACCTTCTTTACAGCCACTCCATCAACAAACTTCCTTCCCTTGTAGACCTCTTCCAGCAGGTGCGGTGCGTTGAGCCGGCGAAACTTCTT
>DATMAM010000010.1:0-77132 GCA_035559995.1 Candidatus Acidiferrales bacterium | reverse complement strand
GCACAATACATCGCCACTCAGGGGCAAGAGCCTTCCGAGGCCGATGAGGATTTCAAGGTTGAGGAGTAGTTTCATCGGGTCTTCAGCCGTCTTCAGACGGCAAGGAACCCACCGCCTTTAGGCGGTGGTAGCCTCAGTTTTCTCGAAATGAGCCGGTAAAAACAGACCGCAAGGTCATGCCGGAAAGAAAGGAGAATGCCATGCGGACGAATTTTCGGCTGGCCGTAGCCGCCGTTACGTTCCTCGTTTTTACTTCCCAGCCGGTCTTGGCGCAGAAGGGGAATCTCTTTAACCAGCTCGTCGACGGATCGCGGGCGGAGCTGGAAAAGAAGGGCGGAAAGCTCAAAATGGCGCTGGACTGGCCGGAGGAGGACGCCAAGCCGGTCCTGCCCCATTTTCAAAAGGCTTTCCCGTTCATCAAACAGATCGATTATGTGCGCGAGACGCGATCGGAGCCTTTCGGCCGCTACCTCGTGAGCGCGAAGCAAGGCGTCTACCCGGAATACGACATCATGCACGTGGCGAGCGAGTTCCAGGCGCAATACTTGAAAGAGGGGCTTTTTGTAAAGCCGCGCTTCGATTACAAGGAGCTCAACAAGTTTCTCCCCAAAGAGTGGGGAAAAATCGACGACCGGGCCATCGATCCCAAGGGATACTTTTTAGGGACGACGGGTAACGCGAGAGGCCACGCCTGGAATCCCACCCTGGTGCCCAAAGGCAAAGAGCCGACGACTTGGGAAGCCTGCCTCGACCCGATGTGGAAAGGCAAGGTGGTTTACGATAGCCGCGGCAAGCTCGAGTCCCTCCAACATGATCCGAAAACCCGCGAGCGGACGCTCAAGTGGCTGCGAGGCCTGCGCGACAACAACGTCGTGTTGTTGCGCGGCCAGGCGACGGTCCTACAGAAAGTGGCCTCCGGGGAGTTCCCGATCGCCTGCGCGGTCAATTATCACACGACGTTTCGCATGATCGACCAAGGGGTGAAGACTTTGGCTTTCGCTTTTGCCGATCCCATCCCGCTCGAGATCGGCACGCGGCTCTACATCCCGAGCTGGTCGCAGGTGCCGGCGACGACCCAGCTCTTCGCGGTGTGGTTGGCGACCGCGGGCGGCGAGTTTCTCGAGAAGCACGCTTACCGGGGCTTCCCGTGGGATCCGAAATCCAAGAAATATCCGATGGCCAAGGGCAAATACATCGCCCTGTGCGACGCGGAATGTGCGGAAAAGTGGGAGTTCTACGAAAAGGAGCACGCCGAGCTTCTCGGTATTCCGGCCGCTAAATGAGCAGCGGAGGAGTTTTTTCACAAAGCGCGGCGGAATTTGAGAAGCGCGGGCCGATTCCCAGCTGGTTAGTCTCGCAGGGACGACAATACCTGGTGCCCTTCCTGGGCACCGCCTTTACGGCGTGGCTTATTGTCGTCCCGCTTTTTTTCCTCATCGTTTCGAGCTTTCGATCAGGAACACCGTGGCATCCGGAAGCGTTTACCCTCCAGAACTACATTAACGCTTACTCGACCTCGCACACCTACGTGATGTTCGCCAACACGGCCGTGTTTGCCGCGGCGAGCACGCTGCTTTCCTTAGTCCTCGCGGTCCTTTTTGCTTTCTTGACAGAGCGGACCGACATGCCCTTTCGCAACGTGGCGTGGGGGCTGATCATCGTTCCGATGGCGATCCCGGGGCTGCTCTTTGCGGTCTCGTGGACTTTTCTGCTTTCGCCCCACATCGGCCTGTTCAATCTCTGGCTGCGAAGCGCGGCGTCGTTCTTTGGCATCGAGATCGCGCAGGGTCCGTTCAACATCTATAGCCTCTGGGGAATGATATTTCTCGATGGCTTAAGGGGCGTGACGACGATCTTTCTGATCATCGTCGGCGCTTTCCGGGCGATGGACCCGAGTCTGGAGGAAGCTTCGCGCGCGGCCGGCGCGTCAAATTTCACCACGTTCTTTCGCATCTTTCTCCCGCTGCTCAGCCCGGCGCTGCTGGCCGCCGGCATGTACAGCTTCATGAACAGCATGGAGTCGCTGGAGATCCCTTTGGTGATCGGCCTTCCCGCGCGGATTTTCGTGTTCTCTTCTTATATTTACTTTAGCGCGCAGCGATTTGTCCCGCCGCAGTACGGATTGTCGGCCGCGCTCGGAGCGAGCTATCTCTTGATCAGCATTCTGTTGGTCTTTTGGTACCGGCGGCTCATTGGAGACGTGCGCCGCTTTGCCACAGTGACGGGCAAGGGGTACCGGCCGCGGATCCTGCAGCTGGGAAAGTGGCGCCACGCGGCCTTCGCGCTGTTTGTGGTTTATTTTGCCGTGACGATCGCGGCTCCCTGTTTCGTTCTGGTGTGGACTTCGCTCCTGCCGGTTTATACCACGCCGTCCTGGGAAGCCCTGAGCGGCTTGACGCTCAGAAACTACCGCGCGGTGCTCAGCTTGCGCCAGATTCAGGAGGCGATCGGGAACACGGTCATCGTGGCGCTGGCGACGGCGGCGGTGACGATGATTCTTTCGCTGATCGTGGGCTGGACCGTGGTGCGAGGCAGAATCGCGAAGTGGAGGGGCTTCCTGGATGCGATAACGTTCCTGCCGCAGTCCCTTCCCGGAGTCATCATCGGGATCGCGTTCATCTTTTTGTATATGCAGCCGCCCTTGAACCACCTCGGGCTGTACGGATCGCTGTGGATCTTGGTGATGGCTTTGGCCGTGAGCTATGTCGCGTTCGGCACGAGAACGATGATGGGGGCGCTCACGCAGATTCACCAAGAACTGGAGGAGGCGGGAGAGGTCTGCGGCTCGAGCTGGAGCAGCATCATGCGGCGGATTACGCTGCCGTTGCTGATGCCGGCGTTCATCAGCGGCGCTATCTGGGTCGCTTCGCACGCGCTGCGCAATCTCTCGATCCCGCTCATCCTTTCGACCAGGGGCAATCCCGTGCTTTCGGTCATCATCTGGCACACGTGGGAGGACGGCTATCCCGGCCGGACGGCGGCGCTGGGCGTGATGTTGATCGGCGCGCTGGCGATCCTGGCGATCGCGGGGAGAGTCATGGTGCACCGGCTGAGCCGGCATCAGGAAAGCTGAGGCAGATTGAATTCCGCTCACTCGCCGGCCGAGCGCGAGCATCGCGACGGTAAGCGCTTTCCGACGAACGCGAGCCATTTTCCGAACCCTAGAGCGACGAGGGATCAGTGCCGGACACGTGACCTATGATCGATATCAAGCTTATCCGTGAGAACCTCGATCACGTTCGCGCGCGCATCGGCGCGCGCGGCACAAAGATCGATTGGGACGAGCTACAGGCTTTGGACCGCGGGCGGCGCGAGGCCGTATTTCGCTGGGAAAGCCTCAAGGAGAAAAAAAATCGCCTTTCGGCCGAGATTGGCAAGGCAAGGCGCGAGGGTCGGGACGCTTCCGCTCTGATGAAGGAAAGCGAAGAACTGGCGCGCGCCATCGAGGAGGCGCAGGCGCCGCTGGCCGAGGCCGAGCGCCGGCTGCAGGAGCGCCTGCTGCTAATCCCGAATCTGCCGCACGAGAGCGTTCCGATAGGCGAAGGCGCGCAGGACAACAGAGAGATCAGACGCTGGGGCGAGCCGCCAAAGTTTGACTTTGCGCCGAAAAACCACTGGGACATCGGCGAGGAGTTGGGCATTTTGGATTTTGCGCGCGCCGCAAAGCTCGCGGGCTCGCGCTTCGCCCTTTACCGCCGCGAGGGGGCGCTGCTGGAGCGCGCGCTCATCAATTTCATGCTGGACCTGCACACGCGCGAGCGCGGCTACGAGGAAACCCTGCCGCCTTTTCTCGCGAACCGCCAGACGCTGATCGGCACCGGGCAGCTGCCGAAGTTTGAAGAGGATCTGTTTCGCACGGCCGACCCCGACTATTTTTTGATCCCGACCGCCGAGGTTCCGCTCACGAATCTTCACCGCGAGGAAATGCTCGACAGGCGCGATCTGCCGCTCCGGTACGTCGCCTATACCGCGTGCTTTCGCCGGGAGGCCGGATCTTACGGCCAGGACGTGCGCGGCCTTATCCGCCAGCACCAGTTCAACAAAGTCGAGCTGGTGAAGATCACCGAGCCCGAGACGTCGTACGAAGAGCTGGAAAAGATGGTCGAGGATGCGGCCGAGGTTCTGCGGCGGCTCAACCTGCCCTATCGGATCGTCGAGCTGTGCACGGGAGACCTCGGCTTCGCCGCGGCCAAAACGTACGATATCGAAGTCTGGCTTCCCGGACAGAACGCCTACCGCGAGATCAGCTCGTGCTCGAACTGCGAAGATTTTCAGGCGCGCCGCGCCAACATCCGCTATCGGCGGGAAAGCCGGGGACGGCCGCTGTTCGTTCACACGCTCAACGGCTCCGGCCTTGCCGTCGGCCGAACTTTCGTCGCCGTGCTGGAAAATTACCAGCAGAAGGACGGGAGCGTCGTTATCCCGCCGGCGCTCAGGCCCTACATGGGCGGGCTGGAAAAGATCGGCTAGACGGGTCTGCTGCCGCCCGCCCGCTCTCGCGCCGAAACTTTGCCGACGCCTTCCAATTCGCTTGCAGGTGTGGTTACATCGACCCGCTGATCCAGCTTCTCACAGGAGGGCTCCATGGGAAAGCAGGACATCGGACCGAAGGCGTTCGCGCTGGCCGTTCTCATCCTCGCCAGCCTGTCCTTGATCGGCAGTCTTTACGGCCAGGAACCGTTCTACAAGGGAAAGACCCTGACCGTCATCGTCGGAACCACGCCCGGGGCCCTCTACGATCAGTGGGCGCGGATTCTCGCCGCTCATATCGGCAGGCACATACCGGGAAACCCGGAAACCGTGGTGCAGAACATGCCCGGCGCAGGCCACCAGATCGCCGCGAACTATCTCTACAACGTCGCCAAGCCGGACGGTTTGACTGTGATCGGATCGATCATTCCGGGCCTCTACCTGAATCAGCTCGTGGGCCGGAAGGAAGCCAAATTCGACTGGGCGAAATTTATCTTCATCGGCTCGCCCGTTCGAGGCGAGCAGCAAATGATGATGCGCGCCGACGCGCCGTACAAATCGATCGAGGATATAAGAACCGCCAAGGAGCCGCCGAAATGCGGCACCACGGGAACCGGCGGCACCGACTACATTCTGTCGCGCCTGCTGGAAGAGATTTTCCCGCCGCTGAAGATTCAGACCGTGCTCGGCTATCCCGGCGGTCCGGAGATCGATCTGGCCATTGAGAGGGGCGAAATCCAGTGCCGCTCTTTTACGATCGAGGCGTTTTTCTCGCGCGAGCCCTACGGGAGCTGGCGGCAGAAAGGTTTTGTCCGTAACCTCCTGCAGACGGGACGCAGGCGGGACCCGCGCTTGCCGGACACGCCGTCGATTCACGAGCTCATGGAGCAGTACAAGACGCCCGAGGCCGGCCGGCGCTTGGCTACCGTGATCCTCGCGGTGGGCGCGCTCGGACGGCCGATGATGGCGCCTCCGGGGGTGCCGCCGGAGCGGGTAAAAATTCTCCGGGAAGCCTTCGACAAGACGATGAAGGACGGCGCATTTTTGGATGAGATCAAGAAGCGAAAGTACGAACTCGAACCCGCGACCGGCGAGGAGCTTCAAGCGATTGTCAAGGAGGCGATGGCGCAGCCGCCCGAGATCGTCGCCAAACTCAAAACCATACTGGGCAACTGAGACTCGCGCACGCGCGCAGCGTCTCGCGCTATCGCCAAGAGTGGCAATTTGGAGTAGAAGTTAAGGATCGCTTGCGGGATCGAAGGAGCGAGAGAACGCCAATCATACCGAGGAGGTCAACGCCATGGCACACGATCTACTGATTCGTAACGGGCTTATAGTCGACGGCACGGGGCAGCAGGGGTTTGAGGCCGATCTTGCCGTCGATGGCGAGACGATCGCCGCGATCGGGAAAAACCTGGGGAGCGGCGCCAAGGAGATCGACGCCAAAGGGAACGTCGTCGCTCCCGGCTTTATCGACTCGCATACGCACATGGACCTTTTCCTCGTGCTCTACCCGCACGGCAATCCGGTGGTGAATTACGGCGTGACCACGGTCGTCATCGGCGACTGCGGCGCCTCGTGCGCTCCGGTGCCGCCCGCAAGCGAGCCGCTCAAAGTCCTCGTGAATTACCTCAAGCGCGTTCTCGACAACTACATCGACGAGAAAATTTGGAAGTGGAAAACGTTCCCCGAGTATCTGGATTACCTGGAAGGCCGGGTCGGCATCAACGTGGCGGCGCTGATGCCGCACTCCCCGGTGCGCCTGACGGTGATGGGCGAGGCCGCTTACCAGAGAGAAGCCAGCGCCGAGGAAATGGCGGCGATGAAAAAGATGGTGCGCGAGGGGCTGGAGGCGGGGGCGATCGGGTTCTCCTCGAGCCCGCGCGGCGGGCCGGCGGTTCATGCCGGCACGCCGAGCACGTTTGCCAGCGCGGAGGAAATCGTCGAGTTGGCGAACCTCGCGGCCGAGTACGGCGGCTGCTTTCAGTTCAACGGGTTCGGCAATCTGCTCAAGCGCGAAAGCGGCTATCCGGACATGGTGGAAAAAATTCGCGCGCTCATGATCGGGAACGAATTTCGGCTGCGGCCGGGAGAGAAGGAGGACGCCCCGCGCGCGATGAGCCTCATGGAAGAAGCCGCAAGGCGGGGCAAAGAGATCATGGGAGTCGTGATTCCTTACCAGCACATCTGGCGCTTTGGCATCAAGGATTGCCCGATCTTCGCCGGCCTGCCGACGTGGGAGGCGATAAAATCGGCGGACGACATCCGCGCGCGCTTAAAGGAGGCGGCGATCCGAGCCAAGCTGAACGAGGAGCGAATCGCCAACAGCGGCAAGCCGCTCCTCCCGGAATGGCTCGGGTGGGGCAGAATCTATCTGGAGAAGCCGAAAAGCGATGCCGTGAGTCCGCTTAAGGGAAAGACCGTCAGGGAGATCGCGCGGATTTCAGCTAAGTCGGACATCGACGCCTTTTTCGATACCTGGCTTCAGGACGATCTCGCATCGCAGTGGCTTTACCTGGGTTTCGCCAACGGCCATCTCGACCTATTGGCGGAGATGATCAAAAGCCGCACCAGCCTGATCGGGACCGACGCGGGCGCGCACCTCGACCGCTTCTTCTGGCACGGGGCGCCGGCGAAAATTCTCGGTCACTGGTGCCGCGAGAAAAAGCTTTTCCCGCTCGAGCAAGCCGTCTGGAAGCTCACCGGGTTTCCCGCGTCGAAGCTCAAGCTCAATCGCGGCAACCTAAAGGTTGGCGCGCCCGCCGACATCACGGTCTTCGATCCGGACAAGATCGACGACCTTCTCGGCAACGGCTATCCGGACAAGCTCGACGCGAACGAGGTGCGGCGGCACCCGCCGGGGATAAAGGCCGTCATCGTCAACGGCAAAGCGGTCGTGGAAGACGGCCAATGCCGCGACAGCTTCCCCGGCAAGGTGAGGCGCAAGGATCTGTTTGTGCCGGCGCTGTAGCACGGCGAAGCGTTGGCGAGTCGAAGCTGAAGGTTGCAGGGTTGAAAAATTGAAAGCTCTAAGGCTTCTCAGTCTCTTAGCTTTTTCAGCCCTGCAACTTCCCGACTTGCTAAATCCAGCTCCCGCCGGCGCGCAGGCGAACTTCTATCAAGGCAAGACGGTCACGCTGATCGTCGGTTCGTCGACCGGCGGCGGCTACGATCTCTGGGCGCGCCTGCTCGCGCAGCACCTCGGCAAGCACATTCCGGGAAACCCCAACGTCATCGTCCAAAACATGCCCGGCGCGGGATCGCTGGTCGCCGCCAATCATCTCTACAACCTGGCTAAGCCGGACGGCCTCACGCTCGGCGCGATCCTGCCGGCTCTCTATTTCGATCAGCTGGTCAAACGCCCGGAAGTCCAGTTCGATTGGGCGAGGTTTACGTGGATCGGCTCGCCCGAACAAAACGATGCGCTGCACTACGTGCGCGCGGACACGCCGTATCGCACGATCGAGGATATTCGAAACGCAAAACAGCCGCCGAGATGCGGCAGCTCCGGCACCGGCACCACGGGACACTACATTCCGCGCCTCCTTGAAGAAACTCTCGGAGCGAAACACCAGATCGTCGGCGGCTACCAGGGCGGCTCGGAAATCGATCTCGCCGTCGAGCGCGGCGAGGTCCAGTGCTGGTCGCCATTGATCGCGACCTTCTTCGGCCGCGAGCCCTACATCGGCTGGTACAAGAAAGGGTTCGTTCGGGTCCTGGTTCAGATGGGCAAAAAGCGCGATCCGCGACTCGCAAACGTGCCGACGATCTACGAGCTGATGGAGCAATACAAAACGCCTGAGCCAGGCAGGCGCCTTGCCAAGGTGGTGCTGACCGCGGCAACCCTGGGGCGGCCGATTGTCGCGCCTCCCGGCGTGCCCGCCGACCGAGTGAAGCTTCTCCGGGAAGCTTACGCCCGAGCGCTGAAAAGCCCCGAGCTGATCGCTGAAGTCGAAAAGCGCCGGTGGGAATTAAATCCGCTCAGTGGGGAGGAGCTGGAAGAGATGGCCAAGGAAGTGACCGCGCAACCGCCGGACGTCATCGAACGGATGAAATGGGTCTTGGGCCGGTAGTGTCCCGAAGCAAAAATCCGATCGCCAATTCGTCGCCCGGCTCGTCGTTCCGGGCCAAAGCCAAATCCTCGCCGCATTTTTTAAAATTCTTTCTCGCGCGGTTGGCCGGGGGCTCAACTCAGGAGTGGCCTTCGATCAGCCGAATTAAATCTCGCAGCGAAGCCGGCTTCGGCAGGTAGCGCGCGCCGATGTACGCGCAGATGTTGGGAAGCTGGCGCGACTGGAACGCGGTGAAAAGAATCCTTTGCTTTTCGGGCGAGAGGCGGTTGTGAAGGGCCAAGACATCAATGCCGTTCAACTCTCCCGACAGAAGCAGATCCGCGATCACGACGTCAAACCGGCGGCTCCTCACCAGCTGAACGGCGTCTTTCCCGGCGGTCGCTTCGCGAACCTCGTAGCTTCGATCGCGCAACAGGTCGGCGATGATGTGGCAAAGCGAGGTATTGTCGTCGACCAAAAGTACCGCTTTCATGGCCGCAAAGACCTGGCAGGCGATCTTCCAGGCCGCGTTCATAGCGGAGCCGGCCGTAAATTACAAGGTATTTCCGGGAGGCGTTGAGAATAGGCGGGAATAGGGAACCGCAGCAGTTTCAGCCACACCGGTCTTCGCGCGGTGCTTGGCCGCACATTCGAGATATGTTAGTTTTCAAGGACGCCACCTGCCCAAGGTAATCTTGAGCGTTGTTCGGGGTCGATCTCAAAAGTCCAAAAGCTGCGCGCCCGATCATCGCGGGAGGGGTGGCCGAGCGGTTTAAGGCACCGGTCTTGAAAACCGGCGTCCACTTTCGTGGACCGCGAGTTCGAATCTCGCCCCCTCCGCCAGTCGATTCGTGTCTCGTGTTCGTGATTCGTGTTCGCGGCGAGCACGGACGACGAGCACGATCACGGTTCTTCAAGAACGGAGAGATGGCCGAGTGGTCGAAGGCGCACGCCTGCTAAGCGTGTGTACCCCTTAAAAGGGTACCGAGGGTTCGAATCCCTCTCTCTCCGCCACTTTCTTAAGAAGCGAAACACTGACGGCTCGTCGTTGGCGGCTTAGTGGCGCCAGCCAGGGGCAGCTAGTTACTCGCTGCCCTTGGGAAAGACACCCAGGCCTGTCGCGTCAGGCACACGTAAGGCTCCGTTCTCGATCTTCAATCCGGTGAAGGGGTCGCCGGATATCGTCTCAAATTCGCCAATCTCACAAAGGGGAGCGATGCCTGGAACGCTTGCGGCGAGATGCAAAGCGGCGGCATCTCCCACCATACTGCCGGCCGTATTCGATAACGCGCAGTGAACGCCGACCATCTCGCACAGCTCGGCGATTCGTCTGACTTCGTTCAGGCCGCCAGATTTTTGGATGCTCGTATTAATCCCGTCAACTATGCGGCTCCGAACCAGCGCGTAGGCTTCCTCGGCAGTACGAACCGTCTGGTCCGCCTCGATCTTGATTGGAGATTTTCTTTTGACCTCCCGTAGGGCGTCAATTTGGGAGCGCGGCACCGGCTGCTCGAAAATTTCGACGCCGAGGTCGGCGAGTTTCTTTGCTACGTGTATGGCTGTTTTCGCGTCATAGGCCTCGTTTGCGTCGACCTTAAGGAAAATTTGGTCGCCAACCTTATTTCGTATTAGTCCGAGGCGGCGGATATCGAGATCTCTTTCCCCGCTCATCTTTATTTTTAAGGCGCTGAACCCTTGGTCCACAAGCCGCTTCGCCTCCTCGGCCATGGCTTCGGGGCTGTCGAGCCCGAGCATTTTGATAATCCGGATCTCGTTTCTTAAGCGACCGCCCAGTAGGAGGTAGAGCGGGGCACGGAGGTTTTTTGCCAACGCATCGTAGAGCGCGGTCTCCAGGGCGGCTTTGGCCCTGAGGTTGCCGATGATGACCCGGTCTATTTCTTTTCGCAGTTGCGCAAGTTCGCGCAGATCGCGGCCCAGGATTCTTGGCTTAATCACCGTTTCGATCGCGTAGCGGCAGGACTCTAGCGATTCTCCGGTTCTAGGAAACAGGTCCGCGAAGCCAAACCCTTCCGCGGAGTATGCGATTACTCTGACTAAAACCCCTTGGGCGGTAACGAAACTGTTGGTCGCGGTGATCAGAGGTTTCTTATAGGGAAGTTCGACGGACGTGACTTCAACTCGTTCAATTCTCACCGAAGTATCCTCACGCGAGTCTTGGTCTTCCCGCGGTTACGCCGCCATCGACGACAAATACGCCGCCGGTGATTTGCTTGGCTTTGGAGGAAGCCAGGAAAAGCGCCAACTCGGCAATGTCTTGAGGCTCGCCGATTCGCCCGAGCGGAATCTGCTCGACGAGGCGGCGGATCCGATCGGGTCTGATCATCGCGGTGCGCGTGGCTCCCGGACAAATGCAGTTCACGCGGATTCGGTGTGAAGCCAGCTCCAGAGCCCAGACTTTGCTCATCATCACAAGCGCCGCCTTGGAAGCAGAATAGGCGGTTCCGCCGGCGTAGCCGACCAGTCCCGCCGTCGAACCAATATTGATGATGCAGCCCTGCGTTTTTCGCAGATAAGGCAGAGCATACTTGACGCCCAGGAACGGCCCGCGCGCGTTCACTGCCATCACTTCATCCCAAAGCTTGACGGTAGCCTCGTTTAAAAACGCGATTCTCTGAACGCCCGCATTGTTGCACAACACGTCGATCCGCCCCCAGTGATCCGCGGTCCTTTTAACCAGTTCGCGGACCTCAGACTCTTTTCGCACATCGGCCTTGACATAAATCGCCGCGCCGCCGGAGCGAACGATAGCCTGCGCGCGCTTTTCCCCGGCGCGGGGATGGATTCCGCTAAGGACAACACGATAACCGTTCTCCGAAAACTTGCGGGCAACCGCAAGGCCGATGCCCGAATCGGCCCCCGTTACGATGGCAACGGCTTGGCGATCAACCGCTATTCGGCGAAAGGGCCGCTTCACGCCGTCACTACCGCACCGCTAAGGCATAGATGATCGGGAGATGGAGCGGGATCTTTTCCCAATGGTCGCCGCGATCGGGGCTGTGGAAAATCTCGCCGTCGGTAAGCTTGATGAAGCGCGCTCCCTCGCCGCCGGTGCCGATAAAGACGTTATCCGGCTCGTCCGGGTCGAAATCGATGCATTCTACCATGCTGGTGAAAGGGTTCGGCAGACCGGCGCCGAGTTGCTCCCAGTTCGCGCCGCCGTCCGAGCTCCGCATCAACGCACCGTTTGCTTTGGTCGGTCGATTAAGCCAAAGCGGAGGAGGCTGCTCAGCGACGCCGATATATAAGGTCTGCGGATCTTTGGGATGCACTCGCACGGGGACGGAATACGTTCGCTCGAAAGTATCGGAAATCGATTCCCAGGAGTGGCCGCCGTCCAGCGAGCGGTAGAGAGGCCGGCCTTTGGGAGGCGGCGTCGGGTCGGGAAAATTCTCACCGCCGCCGGTTGCCGCGTAAATGGTGTTGGCACGATTTGGATCGAAAATGACCGAATGAACGTCCAAGTCAATCGGATAGCGCACGTCCCTCCATGACTGACCGCCATCGCTGCTCAGCAAAATTCCGCCGACTTGGGCCGCTAAGCAGATTTTTCGGGAGTCGCGCGGGTCGACAGCGATGCTGCGCACGTGCGGCTGAATCGCCGGCACAGGGTAAGTCCACTGTCGCTCGGCCGCAATTTCTTTTACCCCGAAAATTTCGTTCCAAGTCTTTCCCTCGTCTTCCGTCCGCCACAGGGAGGCGGGTTCCGTGCCGACATAGACGACTTTAGGATCGGACGGATCGAGTGCGAGCGCGCGTATCTTGTCTGACAGGACGCGGTCGCCCAATCGTTTCCAAGACTTGCCCCCGTCTTCGCTCCGGTATAGCCCGCCGCCCCGCGCGCCGGCGTAGATGACCTCGCGGCGGTCGGCGCGTACCACAAGACAGTTGATCTCAGCGCCGGTGAGATCTTTGGATTCGATTTTCCACGTTTCCCTGAAGCGAGCGATCTTGAAAATCCCGTCCAATGTGCCGACAAATATAGCATCCATGGAGCGGTCTCCTTTACCGCGATTTTTTTGAAGCCGCTATGGCGCGCTCCGCGATCTGGTCGTAAATGAACCGAAACACGTTGATGCTCTCCGACACCGCTTCCAGCGCGGCGCGCGCCCGCTCCGGCGTCGTCGCGTACTTGACGATGATACGGACCGTCTCGTCAGCGTGTCCGCCCTCGCCGGGATCGGCGACATCGGCGGCCTCCCAGTGAACCAAGTATTTCGGGTCCAATCCAAGCCGCTCCCACTTTTTGCGCGAGTTCAGCGGGATCTCGCCGTAGCGGGCCGCTAACTCCCCATGATTCGTTAACTCTAAGGCGCCGATAGCGGCGAAGCCTTCGAGCCAAGGGCGTGTGCGACTGATATTATCCCAATAATGAACCCCCATAAGCATCGGTATGCTGGGAGTGTGGTTGAGGACCTCCGCCCGCGCCAGGCCCAGCCCTTCCGCGAATGTGACCATGCTGCCGTGGTGGGTATCGTGGATCGTCGGATCGTCGACTTCTTCGACGTACATGTTGCCGATCATGTAGGCTCGCGCTTCCAAAACCGGACAGTTGCCGATGACGTTTCCAAACCAACGCGGAAAATGAGCGGCGAAATAAGTGTGCTCCGGCGCGAAAACCCTGGCGCCCTCAATCGTCAGGTGATGATTGACGAATTCGATAATCCGTGGCGATCTCTCCCACCATGCCTCTGCGACCGTTTTTAACACATCTTCTTTTGTGATCATTTTTTCTCTCCTTCAGGATTTGGCAAACAAGTGACGCCATCGTTTCAGCATCTGCGCTTTGTATTCGGGAGCGGCGGCGCTGATGGCCGGAAATGCTTTGATCCAATGATACGGTCGGCATGCGTCAATAATGATGCACGAGCTCACGAGGTCGTTTTTTGCCTTTCTCTCCGGCGGCAGGGTCGGGTTGAGGACGCTCGCCGGCACATCGACGATCTCCGATTGCGTCCTGGGTTCCCAGCGAGAGGCGACTGCCCACAAAAGCTCGTTGACGTTAGTGATGTCGATATCGTCGTCGACAACGATGACCATGCGTATGTCCCGCCCGCCGTCGCGCGTCGACAAGACCGCGTGAGCGGCTTGCTTCGCATGGCCGGAGTAGCGTTGCCGCACCGCTACGGCGACGATAAAACGCCCCTGCCTTGGAAACCATATTCCTTGGACGTCGGGAATTCCCGCGCGCTCCATGGAAGACCAGACGTTAGCGGCACGGATGTACATGTAGAGCTCGCCGTTTAAGTAGGTTTTCAATGGCGGGTCGCCGGTGATAATCGGAGCGTTGCGGTGGTAGATCGCCTCGATATTGACGACCGGCGCCGGCAGGGCTCCTGATGCGTAATAGCCTGGCCATTCGCCGAAAGGGCCTTCCAGGCGCGAAGCCTGCGCGGGCGGCGGAGCGAGCCCTTCGAGAACGATTTCCGCCGAAGCCGGCATCGGCAATCCAAAGATCTCCGACTTGACCACGGGCACAGGAGCGCCCAACAAGCCGCCCAGAAATTCGTATTCGCCCAATCCCCAGGGGATGCCGACGGCGCTGGCTGCGATGATTGATGGAGCGATGCCGCACGCGATCAAAAGAGGGCAGGGCTTGCCCTGACTCCAGTACTTCTCAGCGATCAGCCCGCCGTGCTTCCCGGGAATAATAAAAAGCCCGACCGTTTTCTCGTCGTGGACCTGAACGCGATAGGTGCCGACGTTCACGAAGCCGCTTTCCGGGTCTTTGCAAACCACCGCGTCAAATGTGCCGATGTAGCGGCCCCCGTCCTCGGCGTGCCACCGCGGGGCGGGGAATTTAAGAACGTTCACATCGCTACCACGCGCGATGTTTTCCAGCACCGGACCCCGTGAAACCTCCCGTGGCGGTATCGGTCTGAGGTTAGCGAGCCGCCGCTTAACCTCTTTCACGAGCTCGACGCCGTAAATCGGCGGCGATATCCCCAAGGCTAAAGGATGTCTTGACTGCGACTGGCAGATGTTTGTGAGGACGCGGAAACCTGGGGGATAGCCCGGGATTTCATCGAAGAGCAATGCTGGAGGCGACTCCGTGCCGGCGGCAATCTCGGTCAGCGCGCCAATTTCCAAGTCCCAGTGCGCGCCCCTTATTTGTTTCAGTTCTCCGGCTTGCCCCACTCGATCGACAAAGACCCTCAGGTCTAGGGCAGCTTGAGCATGGTCAGGTGTTTGCATGATTACTTTTTCACCGAGAGAAAGAAGAACGAAGAGCCTTCGCCTCCGCCAAAAGACTGTTATCGGCGACGCCTCTAAACAACTTCTCCCGTTCCTCGGCCGACGATACTCCGATCCGGTCAAAAACAATGGCCAGGGTTCGCGCTTCCGTAGTCATGGTCTTGTTCAGATATTTCTCCTTGTACTGTACATAATCCGCCTCGAGGAGCTTTTCTTCTTTGACGCCGGTGAATCTTGCCAGCGCCTTCTTTCCCGCCTGCGGGTTGCTGAGAAAGCGTTCGAGGCCGTCGAGATAGGCCGCCAGAAAGCGCCGTGCCAAATCTCTCTTGTCGCGCAAGAATTCCCGGGTGGTAAGGGTTACCGCTTGCGGAAACGGAACGCCCAGCGCGCCCAGGTCCAGAAGCTCGCGAAAGCCGAGCTCCTTTGCCCTGAAGGCATAAACGGATAGCAGCATGGCGCCGTCGAGTTTACCCGTAGTCAACCCCGCCATGATCTCCGGCATGCCGCCGGCCTGTAGGAGGGTGATATTGTCGCGTTTGGGATCCAATCCGACCTGCTGCAGGCCGTAACGCAAGGCGATGTCGAGGCTCCCGCCGAAGCGGGAGACGCCAAGAATCTTGCCGCGGAGATCCTGCGGCGTTTTGATCTCCGGTTTGGTGAAAAGCGAAAACGTGAATTTGTCGACGTGGGTACCGATAATCACTAAGTTTCTCGCGCCCTGGTGATAAGCGCGCGTCACCGCTTCGCCGCTCAAAGTTGCGATATCGACCTCGCGGGTGAGGACCGCTGGCAAGACTACCGAGGAAGAGGCGATGTAAACGTAAACGAGGTCAATCCCGCGGCGCTCGAATAGCTTCTCGTCGATGGCGGTGAAAAAACCGGCGGCCGAAGCGCTGAAAGAAGAAAACGCAAGACGCAGCGGTTCAGCGCCCACGGGTCCGGGATCACGGCATAGAACGCACAGCAGGAAAATCAGCGCCACGAAAGGGTGGGGCGTGCTCAGCTTCCGCATAGGCGATTTTCGGCTCTCGATCTGCGCCCGTTCAGGCTTCTGACGGCGATACCGGCTGGTAACTCGCGCGACCTCCGTTATGCGTAGACGGTGGGACGCGACGCTCGCTCCCCCATGAGGATTCTCAGATGGGCCTCCTGGGTGCGCGCAATGTGCTTCCGCATCAGTTCGCCGGCCTTTTCAGGCTCTCCGTTAAGAAGCGCTTCAGCGATTTCGATATGTTCCCGGTTAATTTCCGCAAGTCGGTCGTACGAGTCTTTGAACGGGATCCGGGTCACCTCGATGAGGCTCTCAATACGATCGAGAATCTCCTTCATGATCCGGTTACCCGACGAGACAAGGATCGCTCGATGAAGTTCGGCGCCAGCGTCCTTGACGGATTCGAAGGAAAAGTCCCTGCGCTTCTGCAAGTCTAGAAGCCTTTCCAGGATTCGATTGATTTCGCTCTTGTTTACCTTCGTCGCCGCGTCACTGGCCGCGGCCCCTTCCAGGAGGAGCCTCACCTCATAGATGTCGCGAACGTCCTTTTGCGAAAGCTCCCTCACCAGCACGCCTTTGTTGGGGATAGCGACCACGAGACCCTCAGCCTGCAAATGGGTGAGAGCATCGCGCACCGGGGTACGGCTGATACGAAACTCGCGGCAGAGACTTTCTTGGATCAAGACAGAGCCGGGTGGGTACCGCCCGGACAAAATCGCTTTTTTTAGCGACTGGTAAACGCGCGCTTCGGCGATCAACGGCGCGCGCCGCTTGTTCACGGATGCAAGTTTTCGGTTGGCCATCTTTACCTTGACTTCCTGGAATGTTGGTTGTAACACTGCCTGTATACAAGATCAACCTTTCGGTAAAGCCGATTTGGAAAGACATTCACGGAGGTCGCAATGTGGATTCCTAAAATACCCGGCGAGTGGAAATCGACCGAAGAGCGCGTCGTCACCGCGCGCGCGCCCGAAGCGCTCGAGCTGTACAACCAGATTATCGAAACTAAAAAGAAGTCCCGTATCATGATGCATCACGACGAGCTCCAGTGGAAAACTATCGAGGGCGGGGTCAAGGTGGCCAATTTAATCGACTTTCGCCTCGGCTTTCAAAACACTCTCGCCAACATCGCGATTTCAGAGATACCGCCCGGCTCTCAGGCGAGCGACGGGCACGTTCACGGAGAGGCATATATCTATTTCCTGCAGGGAGAAGGCTACAGCATCATCGGGGATCAGAAGTACACGTGGGGGCCGGGAGACGCCCAGTATGTGCCGCCCGAGACGTTTCACCAGCACTTTGTAACCTCCGACAAACCCGCACGGTATTTGCGCGTGATTCCGTCGCCGTTATTGCTGAACATGCTCGCGGTGATGGCTTCACTGATGCCTTATCTGAAACCCGAGGCGCAGAAATAGCTTCCGCGATGGGCTCGATCCGAGGGAGTGCTCCGATGACCGTAGCCTGGATAGCGGCTTTTGTTCTTCTTTGGACGGAGATTGTCCTGTGTGCCCAAGAACAAACGCTCAGCGCGGCCAGGAAAGAGGGAAAGCTTGTGCTTTACACCGCTATGCAGCCGGAAGACTCGACCAAGCTGCTGGATTTGTATCGGAGCCGCTATCCGTTTGTGGAAGCCAGCTTCTTTAGAGCCGGGAGCGCGCCTCTGCTCAACCGAATCTTAACTGAAACCAGGGCGCAGCAATTCTTGTTCGACGTTGTTTCAGGAAAGATATCCGATCTTTTGCTGCTGCAGAAAGAGGGGCTGTTGCGGAAGATCGTCTCGGCGCAATTAGAAGCTTATCCCGAGAAGTTCAAGGACCCCCGAGGCCAGTGGGTCGATATCTACAACAATTATTATACGATTGCTTACAACACCACCCATGTCCGGGCCGCCGACGCCCCGAAAAGATGGGATGAGCTGTTAGACCCCCGATGGGCCGACGGCAAGATTACTTTGGACCCGCGGTCGTACGACTGGTATTTCGGCATGCGCAGTCTCTTGGGGCCTGAGAAAGCAAAAGACTTCATGCGCAAACTCAGTGGCCAAAAGCCGGCCTTCCGCGATGGCAACGTTCTGATCGCGAATCTGCTTGCGGCCGGGGAATTTCCTCTGGCGATTACTTACGCCCACCTGGTGGAGCGGCTGCGCTTGCGCGGCGCGCCCGTCGATTGGGTGGCGGTCAAACCCATGGTGGCTGTCCCGATCTCGATGGCTTTGCCTGTGCGCTCATCGCATCCCAACGCGGCTAGTTTGTTCCTTGATCTTGCCCTGTCCAAAGAAGGAGGCGAACTCTTGAGCGCGATGGGGCGGGTGTCCACCCGGATGGACGTAACCCCCTCGGCAGAGCGTCTAAATCCGAAATCCTTGGATCTCATCCCGCTGCGTGCGAGCAGCGACGAAATGGATCCGAAAGAGTTTCGATCGGTCTTGGGAGTGCGCTAAAGCGCGCCTGGGCCACGCGACGAGTAGGGTGCGCCACGGCTTTGACACCAGCGGGGCGCGGAGGATAGAGTCCCTCAACTCTTCACGATTTCGTCCGGTTGTGCGAAACGCCGCAAACGATTCTGCGAATCGCTCCGCTGTCGTCACTCTCGCACAGGTGAGCAAGCGATTCGAATCGACTGACGATTCGCCGGGCGTAGAGGCTCTTTCGGAGGTCAGTTTTTCCGTGTTTAAAGGCGAATTCCTGTCGATTATCGGACCTTCCGGTTGCGGTAAGTCCACGGTGCTGCGGATTATTGCGGGGCTCGTTGGGGATTTCGAGGGGACCGTCAGCGTTCTTGGGAATTCGTTAGCGGGTCCTCACCCCGCGATCGGCATGGTTTTTCAAGAAGATTCAACATTCCCTTGGCGCACAACCATTCAAAATATCGAGTTCGGGTTGGAGATGCGGCACGTCCCGCGGGACGAGAGGCGCGAAAAGTGCGCTCGCATGATCGAGCTGGTGGGCCTGTCGGGCTTTGAAAACCGCTACCCCTCCGAACTGTCCGGCGGTATGAGACAGAGAGTTGCGATCGCACGCGCCCTCATCTTGGAGCCGGAAATTCTTCTCATGGACGAGCCATTTGGCGCGCTCGATGAGCAGACCAGAATGATTCTGGGCGAGCAGCTTCGCCGTATTCAAGAAAAGCTCGGTCAAACCATCGTGTTTGTCACGCATAGCATCCAGGAGGCGGTCCAGTTATCCGATCGGGTCATGGTGATGACCGCCCGGCCGGGGCGTATCAAGAAAATCGTCCACGTCGATCTTCCCCGGCCGCGAGGTGCTGAAGTCATCGGCAGCGAACGCAGCGTCAAGCTTACTGCTGAAGTTTGGAGCTTGCTGCGGGAAGAGGCGCTCAAAGGGTTCGATTACCTGCAGGAGAGACATTAGAGGAGGTCGTTATGCTCGGACATTGGTGGGGTTCGCGAGCGTTTAGGGTGGCAGTGGTTTTATTTAGTTTCGTGTTCAGCCAGCATAACTCCGCTCAGGCCCAAGGGGCGGAGCCCCTGCGAGTGGTACTGCCGCATCGGGTTCTGTTCGACATCAGCCTGCCGTTTTACGTCGCGCAGCAAAAAGGGTTCTTCGATAAGGTTGGACTCCAAGTCAAGCCGATCTTTGCGCGGGGCGGGGGAGATCAGGTGCAAATCATGGTTGCTGGGGATGCCGACCTCGCTATCGGCGTCGGCCTTCTCGCGACGCTGAGCGCTCTGGAAAAAGGGGCGCCTCTCAAGATCGTTTCCGCAGAGGCCAAGGGCTTGGGCGACATTTTCTGGTACGTCAAAGGAGACTCCGCCATCAAAAGGATTGAAGATTTGGCGGGCCGAAAGATCGGCTTTAGCAATCCTGGAGCTTCCTCGCATATGGCAACCTTGGTCCTGGCGGAGTGGTTTAAGTCGAAGAAGCTGAAGGAGCCCGAGCCCACAGCCGTTGGGAGTCCTCCGGAGCAATTTACGGCTGTGATGACCGGCCAAATTGACGCTGGCTGGTCTACACCGCCGTTTTTCTTCGAAGAAATCGAGAAAAAGAACATAAGAATGCTCTTTGGCGGCAATGAAATTCCCGGGCTATCGGAAATCACGCTGCGGGTCAACGTGGCCCGGAGCGAGTTGTTGAAGGCGCGGCCGCAGGCGCTGCGAGAATACTTGAGAGCCATACAGGAAGCGACGAAGTTTATCTTTGGCCAACAAGAGGAAGCGGCCAAGATCTGGATCGCAAACGCCAAACTCAAGGAAAGCCTCTCGACCGTCAAGGAAGCGTGGAAGTTCTACACGCCCGAAAGCATGGCGCTCGCTCCCATCGTGGGGATTGAGCGATCTTTGGCCGATGCCGTCAAATTCAAGTTTGTGAAGAAGCCGTTCACCCGTGAGGACTTCGATCGCGCAACGGATTTGAGTCTTGTTCCCAAACCGTGATGGCTGGAAAGACGAAGAGGCTTAGGAAAAGTTCGGCGGGCATATGGCGCGTCATCGTCGTCGTTGTGTTCTTGGCACTGGTCGAAGCCTGCGTCGCGAAAGAATGGATCAGCCCCCTATTTGTATCACGGCCCTCCCAAATCCTGACGGCGCTCGGCCCGATGGTCAGTGACGGCAGGATCTTTTCCATTTCCGGTACGACGTTGTACATGGCCCTCGTGACATTTGCTCTAGGAGCGGCGACCGGGCTTCCGCTCGGCTATTTTCTTTGGCGCTACCCGCTACTGGGACGCGCTTGTGAGCCGCTGTTCGGGTCGCTGTTCGCTTCGCCGCTGATTCTCCTTTACCCGGTGTTTTTGGTCCTGTTTGGAAGGACGTTGACGGCGATCATCGCGCAGGCTTTGCTGGTCGGCGTAATTCCCATCATCTTGGGAACCTACAACGCGTTGCGACAAGTGAATCGAACGCTAATCGAAGCGGGGTTGACTCTTGGAGTCACGCGTTGGCAGCTCCTGCGCCACATTCTGCTGCCGGCTTCGGCGCCGCTGATCTTCACGGGGCTACGGCTGGGATTCATCTACATCCTCTTAAGCATCATCGCTATGGAGTACGTGGTGGCGCTGGGAGGCATCGGCAATTTGATCTCGAGCGCCTATTTTAGGCTCGATACCCAAGAGCTCTATGTCGGGGTGTTTCTGGTGATCTTGTTTTCAGTACTGTTTTTGCGCGTGCTCCTAAAAGGGCAAAGATTGCTGGGGACGCTCTAGAACAAACCGGTGAGAGAAACAACCGTCACTCAACGGCTAGCGATCCTTTTGCTGCGGCTCGCGATTATTGGTCTTTTTGTTTCGCTGTGGTCCGCCATCAGTTCTCTGGGCTTATCATTTGACAGGCTTTTCCCCTCTCCGTGGGCGGTTGCGGCGACAGCGCTAAGCCTTCTCGTTGAAGGAGATTTTCTACCGCACCTGCTCTTTACGCTCTATGAAGTGGCGTGGGGCTTTGCGATCGGCGCGTCCGGGGGCGCCGCGGTGGGACTGGCGCTCGGAGCGAACCGGAGCGCAGGCGCGATTTTCGAGCCAATCATTCTTTGGTTGGCGCCGGTGCCGAAAATTATTCTTTACCCCATCTTTCTTTGGTTTTTGGGCATCGGCATGGCATCGCGCGTCGGAATGGGAGTGGCGTCGTCCTTTTTTCCAGTGGCGATTTATGCGGCTACTGGCGTGCGCCAGGTCAAGCCGGTTCTTCTCGAGGCGGCGCGTTTGTTAGGGGCGCAACGGAGGCAAATCGTGCTGAAGGTCTATTTGCCTGCCATTGTGGCGCCGCTTTGGCTAGGTCTGAGATTGGGCGGTGCGGTCGCTTTTATCGGGATTCTCCTGGCGGAAACCAAGCTGTCACAAAAAGGGTTGGGGTTTCTCATCATCGAGTACTACAACCATTTTCAAATCGCCGAAATGTACGCGGTTCTTCTTTTAGTGTTCCTGATCGCGATAGCCTTCAATCTGGCTTTTAGCTACACGCAAAACAAGGTCGTAGTGCTGCGAGAAGCGCAAATTAGAAAAAGCGTCGGTTAGCGGAGTCTGGCGGGCTTGCCACGATACCACGGACGACTTCTCCAAAAGGCCCAGCAAGTTTAAGCCCGCGCCTTGCAATGTTGACACTCCCCTTCGGCCATTGTATGGGAGGCGCAGTGAAGCTTCCCGCGTGCACGGTCGTCCGCAAGTCCAAGGCCGTTGATCTCACGGCCGGCACGTGAACTTCCCCCAATCGGCGCGAGCGGCCAAGAAGCGCAGGATGAGCCATGCCATGAGCAGCTTTTCCGTGATCGGCACGTCGGTTCCCCGCGTCGACGGCGTCGCGAAGGTCACCGGCAGGGCCAAGTACGCCGGCGATCTCGTGATCCCCGAAATGATTGAGGGAAAAGTTCTCCGGAGCCCGCATGCGCACGCGCGCGTGCGCCTCATCGATGCCCGTGAAGCCGAGGCGATGCCGGGCGTGGCGGCGGTTCTGACGGCGAGAGATTTTTCCGACATCAGTCCCTACATGGGCCGGGGCAAAACCAAGGATCAGACGATTGTCGCTGTCGACCGGGTGCTTTTTGCCGGCCAGCCGGTTGCGGCCGTGGCCGCAAGCGATGCGCGGGCCGCGGAGGAGGCGCTGGGCCGGATCCATGTCGAATACGAAGAGTTACCCGCGGTGACTGAAATCGACGAGGCGATCGCCGCGGGCGCGCCGCTGGTTCATCCGTTTGCCGAGCGAAACATCTGCTTTGAGACCGAGCTCGTGAAAGGCGATGTGTTAGAGGGCTTTGCCGGGGCCGATGCGGTCTTCGAGGACACTTTCGAGTTCCCGATGGTCTATCACTACGCGATGGAACCGCACGCCGCGATCGCGCGCGTCGACGAGGACGGCATTCATCTCTGGACGTCGACGGGCCACCCGTTCGGCGTGCGCCAGGAGATTGCGGAAATCTTTCGTTACCCGCTCTCGAAGGTGCGCGTCCACGTGAATTACGTCGGCGGGGCCTACGGGAGCAAGTCGGGAGCGAAGATCGAGCCGCTGGTCGTCGCGCTCGCGCGCAAGGCGCGCCGCCCGGTCAGAGTGGCGCTCAGCGTCTCCGAGGCGATGGCGACGTGCCGGCGCCACGCGCTCAAGTGCCGCCTCAAGACCGGGGTCAAGAACGACGGAACGCTCGTGGCCAAAGAGGCGGAGATTTATCTCAACACGGGCGCTTACGCCGAGACCGGACCGATCGTCGCGGGGCGAACGTTGACGCGAATCCTGGGCCCGTATCGTTACCCGCACCTCAAGATAAAATCCTACTGCGTGTACACGAACACGGTCTCGGCCGCCTCGTTTCGATCGATCGGGGGACCGCAGACCGCCTGGGCGACGGAATCGCAGCTCGATAGAATTGCGCACAGCCTCGGGCTCGATCCGCTTGAGCTCCGCTTGAGGAATCTCGTCAAGCCGGGCGAGGAGATCCGGCCCAAGTACAGGCCGCTCGACGCCGATCTCTTCAAGGCGCTCAGGCTTGTCGCAGGGCGGATCGGCTGGGACGGGCCGGTCACGAGGGACGGGTGCGGCCGGGGAATCGGCTTTGGCACGACGGACCCCGGCGCGCCGCTGGCTTCAACCTCCACGGTTCACGTGCTCTCCGACGGCAGCGTCGTTTTGCTTTGCGGTACTGTCGAGCTCGGTCAGGGAGCCAAAACGGTGATGAGCCAGATCGTCGCCGAGGAGTTGCGCGTGCCGCTCGACCGGGTGACCATCCGGCCCATCGATACCGCGTTTACGCCGTTCGATCGCTCGACGGGCTCGAGCCGCTCGACGACGGTCATGGGCAAGGCCGTGGAGCTCGCGGGCGCCGATGCGCGGCGGCAGGTGCTCGAGCTTGCCGCGCAGTATTTTGAGGCGCCGCCGGAAGTGATCGTGTTGAAGGACGGCGTAGCATCGGCCGGAGGGAAGAAAATCTCTTACGGCGAGTTGATTCACCGCCACTTCGCGATGCAGGGCGGCGAGCTTGTCGGCCGGGGCTACGCGCACAGCGGCATGGCGCCCGAGCCCGCCAATCCGCTTTTCTGGGAAGTGAGCGCGGGCGCGGCCGAAGTCGATGTCGATCGCGACACCGGTAAGATCCAAGTCAAGCAATACGTGACCGCGGCCGACGCCGGCAAAGCGCTCCACCCCGAGCAGTGCCACGGCCAGGACAAGGGCTCGGCGATGATGGGATTCGGCCACACGCTGTACGAGAGCTACCGTTACGAGAGCGGGCAAATCGTCAACTCCGGTCTGATCGGGTACAGAGTGCCGCGCTTCAAGGACGTTCCCGATCGATTCGAATCGATTTTGATTGAAGACGGGAACGGACCGGGGCCGTACGGCGCCAAAGGGCTGGGGGAAGGCGGGATCATTCCCGTCGCGCCGGCCGTCGGCAATGCCGTTTTCTGGAGCACGGGCGCGCGCGTGAACTCGTTGCCGCTCACGCCGGAGAAGGTTTGGCGCGCGCTAAGGGAGGTTTCTCATGGGACCGAGAAAAAAAGGACTTAGGCTTTTTCTCGTCGTAGCGCTGAGCTCGTTGTCCGTTTGCCTTTCTTTCTCGGCGGCCTTCCCGCAGGCGCCGTTCTATCAGGGAAAGACGATCACGATGATTCGCGGCAGCGCCCCGGGCGGCGTCGGCGAGATGCGCACGAGGGCCGTGGTGAAGTATTTGACGAAGCACATTCCGGGCAATCCGACGATCGTCATCGAGTTCATGCCCGGCGGGGGAGGCCAGAAGGCCGCGAACCATCTTTATCGCGGCGCGCGCGCCGACGGCCTTGTCATCGGCAGCGCGCCGAGCGGGATGGTCTCCTCCGCCGTTCTCGGCGACGCGGGCGTTCAGTACGACCTCGACAAGTTCATCTACCTCGGCTCGCCGAACAGCGCGTCCCATTACGTGTTTTTTACCAGCCGAAAGCTCGGGCTCGGCAGCTTGGAGAAGCTGCGCGCGTACTCGGGCCTGAGAATCGGCGCGCAGACCGTGGGCCACCCGATCTATCACACGGGGCGGCTGTTCGCCTACATTCTCGGGTTGAAAGATCCCAAGTTCGTCGTCGGCTACTCTTCGCCCGAGCTGGATGTGGCGCTGCTGAACGGCGAGCTCGACGCGACTCCCGGCGTCGCGTCGAGCGTCATCAAGCAAAACCCGGAGTTTCTGGAGAAAGGATTGGTCGACTTTCACGCGATCATCGAGATTCCCAAAGGGGACAAGCATCCCCGCTTTGCCCATCTCCCTGAGCTCGAGAGTTTCGCCAAATCGGACAGGGAACGCCAGCTGCTCACGCTGCACCGAACTTTCCGGCTTGCAGGCTCGCCTTTCGTTTTGCCTCCGGGCACGCCCAAGGAGCGCGCGGACATATTGCGCGAGGCGATGCGGAAGGTCTACACGGACCGGGAATTTCTCGCCGAGTATCAGAAGATGACCGGCGAGGAGGCGACGCCGCTTTTGCCGGACGCGCACGAGAGGGCGATCAGGGAACTGCCGCGGGACCCCGAGGTAATCGAGTTTTACAAACTGGTGGTCGGGACCCAGCCGCTGCCGCCGCGCTAGGCCACAGCGAAGGGTCTCGGAATAGGAATTCGCCACAGAGACGCCGAGGGCGCAGAGATGTTGTTTGTTAAAATTCTCTCTGCGTTCTCCGCGCCTCTGTGGTGCATATCGAAAAATGATGGGCCGCAAGTTTTTTGCAGGAGGGGTGGAGGTGCTTGCGCCGATCGTCGCCGCGCCCGGGGCGGGTATCCGAGCGCCAACCCGCGCTGCGAATTTTCCAAACGAAACATGAAGTGAAATTATGAAACCGGAAAAGGCGCAATTGGTAATCCAGGGGCTCAAGGAAGCGGGGATCGATTTTGCTGCCGGCGTTCCCGACGCGCAGTTCATCGAGGTTTACAAAATGCTCGCCGAGGATCCCAGGATCCGCTACGTCGGCGCGGCCAACGAAGCCGAGGCGGTGGGCATCGGCTTCGGCGCGTGGTTCGGCGGAAAGAAGCCGGCGCTGATTCTCGCGACATCGGGTTTATTGGTTGCCACCTATCATCTGGCGCGCATCAATCTGCTGCATGAAGTGCCGGTCTTGGTGGTCATCCCTTATCGCGGCGACATCGGCGATCCGCGCTGGCTCGGCCTCTACAAGAAAACGACCGAGCCGGGCCTCAACGCGATGGACATTCCCTATCGTATAGTGAGCCGGTCGGCCGATATCGTAAGGGCGATCACACAGTGCAATGAGAGCGCGCGCGCCTGGCTCAAGCCCGTTGCCGTGCTGCTGAGCGAGGAGGCTCTATGGTAACGCGCTTTACGCTGCTCGAAGAGCTTGCGGGGATGGTTCCCGACGACGTCCTGGTGCTTGCGAGCATCGGCAACAACAGCGGCTTTTGGGGCGAGCTGACGGAGCGCGACGCGAACCTGTTTCACCTCACGATGGGTATGTGCTCGCCAGCGGCGCTGGGGCTTGCGCTCGCGCTGCCGAAGAGAAAAGTTCTGGCGCTGGATGCCGACGGCAATCTCTTGTTGAATCTCGGCGTTCTCGGCACGATCGCCAACGAGGCGCCCAAAAATCTGACGATCGTCGTCATGGACAACGGCAACTATCTGGGCAGCCACAAGCATCAGCCCGGGATGCCGACGGCGACAAGCGGCAAGATGGACTTGGCAGCCGTGGCGCGCGCCTGTGGCATCGCGCATTCGAGCACCGTGGAAAACGTGGCGGACTTTCGCGAGAGGATTCGGGCCGCTCTCTCCGGCGACGGCCCGCATTTCATCCGCGCGCGCGTCGCGGCGCTCGACACGGACGGACCGAAAAGGACCAGACGCATCCCCGACCCGCGCGAGAACAAATACCGGTTCGCCAACTATATCCAAAGGACCGAAGGCGTTGAGATCCTGGGAAGCGGGCTCGGCGGCGGATGAAACGCCGACTCTTCGGCAAAAAATAGCTTAGCGATCGACACAAAGGAGGCCAATATGGAAAAGCCGAGAATCAGACACATCGCCATCAACGTCGCGGATCGGGAGAAGACCGCGGAGTACTACAAGCGCGTCTTCCAGATGGAGGAAAAGTACCGCGGGCCGAGCGGAACGATCTATCTTTCCGACGGCCACATGGACGTGGCCCTGATCAGCACGGACAAGTATCCCCGGGGCATCCATCACTTCGGTTTCCAGGTACCGAGCGTGAAAGCAATCGAAGAGATCGCCAACACCAAGGCCGAGCCGAATACCTTCGGCGCCGTGGCGGAAAGCTGGATCCGGGATATCGAGGGCAACCGCGTCGACGTCTCGGAGCACGGCTGGCCGATCTGATCGCGGGCAAAAATTTTTCCTGGAGCGTTTCATGGGCTTACGCCCGCTCAAGGCTGGCATGGAGCCAGGTGAAACAAAGGTGTAAACGATGTCCCGGTTTGAAACGTAAAGGATGTCCGGCTTGCACAGGGTGAGGGGTGCCGAATTTTCGCAGGAGGAGGGCTTATGAGCCTTTGGCCGCAAGTGAGAGAGGAACTCAACGAGATCGTCAACCGTCACTTCGAAACGCCGGAGTACCAGCAGCTATTTTCGCTAAAGCTTACGCCCGCGCGGCAGAAGCTCTGGGACATGCATTACCCGCATTACATCAAGAGCCGGCGCGACTGCTGGGGCGCGGCGGCGGTCCACGCGCCGCTCGACGTGAAGCGCGCGATCTGGGAGCATGAGAAAGACGAGCTGATCTACGACAAGCGCATGGGCTCGGCCCATCTGACCGACCGGCAGATGGCCGAAGCCACGGCGGAATCCAACTTGCTTCCCGGAGCGCGCGCGGCGATCATGGCGTGGCTTTATCTGTCGACCACGCGGCCGTGGCTCGAGGCGTTGACGGTGAATCACATCACGGAAAGAAAAAACAATCCGGCGATCGTCAAGGGCGGCGGCTTTACGGCGCGCTTTGCGCGCAAGCGCGTCGCCGATCAGGGCGGCACGATGGAAGACCTGGACATCAATACCAAGGTTCATATGGTCGCCGATGAAGCTCATTCGGATCTGTTCGAACCGATCTATGAGCGCTATGTGACCGACGAGCGCGCCGCCCAGGCCGTTATCCGCGCCGCGCTCGATAGCCTCGCGGTCGATCGCGCCTACCGCAGCGCTCTTGCAACCGGGATGGCGCGAATCCCGGAATAGCCTCGCCCTCGCGCGCCGAGTCGTTGCACCGGTACCCCGGAGAGCCTCGGGGCCCGGGCTCGGGCGCGATCACGGCGGCTCGACCGCCTTGAGCCGTCACTTTTGGGCAAATCTTCCCCTGCGCCGACCTCCTTTCATTCGAGCCGGTGTGACGGGATTCGTATCTTTCCCGCGCCGTTAGCACAATTCTGTCAAGCGTAGCCGACTTCCGGCCTGGTTTTTCCAGGAAATTCCCGTAAAAAAAGCCGGCTCGTGCGATTACCCGAGTCTGGCACGATTCCTGCTCGCCGGAGCTTTGCCGCCGATGAGGGAGCTTAAGAAGAAATCTTTTTCCGGTCCGCTGTCGTCGGGAGCCGCGCCGCGGCCTCAAAAAAGGGGGTCACAAATGAAAGTCGCCTCTTCGAGCGCCTTGCTGGTCCTGGTCGTCTTAACGGCGCCCTGTCAAGTCGCGGCGCAAAAGACACACCGCATCGCCGCGCTTGTCGCGGAAGATCAGTTTGTTCCGGCCATCGAAGGCTTCAAGAAAAGGATGGGCGAGCTTGGTTACATCGAGGGAAAGAACGTCAAGTACGAGTTTCATAACGCCAAGGGCGACATCGAGGCGCTGAAAGAGCTGGCCGGCAAAATCGTGCAGCAGAAGCCGGACCTGATCGTTACCTCCTCGACGACGGCCACCGTTCCCGTCGCCAAGGCGACGGCGGGAACCGATCTCCCCGTCGTATTTCTGAGCGCGGGAAATCCGCTGAAGCTGGTGAAGAGTTATGCGAGCTCCGGCAACAACCTGACCGGGATCAGCAGCTCCATCCTCGATCTCACGGAAAAGCGCATGCAGCTTTTTAAAGAACTCAGCGCCGCGGTCCACCGGGTCATCTCCATTTACAATCCCAAGGGGCCGAACTACGAGGAGTACGCGAAGTCCAGCCGGGAAGCCGCCAAAAGGATGGGCTTTGCCCTGTCCGAGGTCGAGGTTGCGGCCGCCAATCCCGAGGCGGCAAAAAAGCCGATCTCCCTGATCACGCGCAAGCTGGGAGACGCGATCATGGTTCCGCCCGACGCCTCGGTGGTCTCGGCCACGGAGCACATCGCGCAGCAAGCGCTGAAGGAGAAGCTTCCCACGGTCGGCCCGAACGTGCGGACGGTAGGCCGGGGATTGTTGATCGCCTACAGCTCGGACTATTACGCGTTGGGCGAGCAGGGAGCCGTTCTGGTCGAGAAGATTCTTCGCGGAGCGAGACCGACCGACCTTCCCATCGAGCAGCCTTTCAAGTTGAAGCTCGTGATCAACCTCAAGACCGCAAGGGCAATCGACCTAAAAATCCCGCGCGAATTGCTGCTCAGAGCGGACGAGGTGATCGAGTGATTTTTTCGAGGATGGCCCGCTCGAAAAAGATCCTCGGGTTCTTGCTCCCTCGGAGGGGGCTGCGGCGCCGGCTTCTTTTCTTGGGCCTGAGCCTGCTCGGCGGCGCCCTTGTGCTCAACACTCTGGGCGGCTCCTATTACACGCGCTCGGTCATCTATCGAGAAGCTTCCCAGCTCCAGTCCGAGCTGGCCGGTAGAATTGCCTACGAAATTGAAGCGTACATGGAAGGCAAGATCACGCGTCTGGCCGACTTCGCGGCGGCAGCAAGTTTTCACGGTCTTGCGAGCGAGGAGCAGCGGGTTTTGGCGCTCTTGCTTCTGAAGAATGACGGGGCATTTACGGAGCTCAGTATGCTCGACCCGCGGGGTAAAGAGGTGCTCAAGGTTTCGGAAAGGAGAATCTATCTTCCGGCGGAGCTTTCCGACCAGAGCGGATCGGAGAAATTCAAGCGGGCCATCGCGGGCGAAACTTACATCAGCCCGGTCTACACGACAGACCGCGCCGAGCCGTATGCCACCCTCGCGGTTCCCATCAAGGCCACGCCCAAGGAAGTGATGGGGGTCGCCGCCGCCGAAGCCAATCTGAAGACCCTGTGGGATATCGTGGGCAAGATGCGCTTTGGAAAGGGCGGCTATGCCTATGTCGTCGACAGCAAGGGGAACCTGATCGCGCACCCCGATCCGTCCCTGGTGCTCAAGCGGCTCAACTTAAGCTCGCTACCGGAGGTCCGGGAGTTCCTGCAGAATCCGGGCGCTCCCGACGCGACGCTGGTCGAGCAACATCCCGGCATTACCGGAGAGAAGGTCATCAGCACGTACGCTCCCGTCAAGCGGCTGGGGTGGGCCCTCGTCCTGGAAGAGCCCGCCGCGCTCGCCCTGGCCGAGGTGACCCAGCTGCAGCTCTACGCAATCTTGCTCCTGGCCGCGGGACTTTGCGCGGGCGCGCTTATCATCGTCTGGGCCAGCGACAGGATCACAGATCCGATCAAAGCCCTTCATCGCGGCGTGTTGTTGATCGGGTCGGGCAATCTCGATCACCGCGTTCGGGTCGACAGCGGCGATGAAATCGAGGAGCTGGCCGACGGCGTCAATCGGATGGCGGCAGAGCTGCAGAACTCCTACTCCACCCTCGAGCAGAAGGTCGAGGAGAGAACGCGCGCGCTGACCGCTCTGGTTAATGTCACGAGCACGGTCAACCAGTCGCTCGAGCTGAAACCGGTCTTGCAGGAAGTGATCAAAAAAATCACCGACATCTTTCGCTTCGACGCGACGAGAATTTTTCTCTTCAACCCTCTCAGGACGCAGCTCGAGCTCCACGGTTCTTTTGAAACCCAGCCCGACTTCGCCAGCGACGTCAGGCTCCTGCCCCGGCACGAGGGCATCGTGGGGCGGGTCGCCGAGTCCGGCGAAGCGATGATTTTCTGCGACCTGCAAAGCGACCGGCGTTACCGTGAGCTCAGCTACACCGGAGCGGCCGGTCGAAAGCGCCTGGGGTTTTTCGCCGCGCTGCCGATCAAGGCGCGAGAAAAAATCGTTGGCGCGATCGTGTTTGTGGCTAAAGAGGCGCGCACGCTGACCGAGGACGAAATGCAGCTGCTGGCTTCCATGGCAAACCAGATCGGGGTTGCCGTTGAGAACGCGCGCCTCTACGAGGACACGACAGCGAAGGCCAAGGAGCTCTCGGCTCTCTATGACGTGGCGGCGACCCTGAACCAATCGATGGACCCGAGCGTTGTGTTGCGCGAGGCCGTTCGCAAGATCATCGACGCGAGGCATTTCGACGCGGCGCGGGTCTATTTGATCGATCGCGAAACGGAAAAGCTGGTGCTGAAAGCTTACCAGGGGCTGAGCGCGGAGCTTGTCGCCCAAACAGCGGCCGAGGAGCTTGGACGGGGCGTTAACGGCCGTGTCGCCGAGATGGGGTCGCCGCTCGTCTTCAAGGATATCCAGAGCGATGCCGAGTACGCGGCTTTGGCCGAAGGCAAAGGCGTTTTGGAGGCGGGGTTCCGCACTTACCTCAGCCTGCCGCTGAAAACAAAAGCGCAAACGATCGGAGTAATGAATTTTCTCAGCTATTCGGTCGAGGACATTTCATCGAGCGACATCGCTTTGCTCGCGTCCATGGCGAACCAGATCGGAGTCGCGCTGGAGAATATCAGTCTTTTCGAGGAGACCGCCAGGGCGGCGCAGCGGCTTTCGGCGCTCTTTACGGTAACGGCCGCGGTAAGCCAATCGCTGGATCTCAACTCGGTGCTGCACGACGTGATCGAGAACATCACGGGAATCTTCCGCTTTGACAGCATGAGCATCTATCTCTTGAGCCAGCAGGGCGAAGAATTTCCCGTCAAGGGGTATTTTCCGTGTACGCCGGAGCACGCTCCGCCGACGGCGGTTTTCCGGAGCGGGCAGGGGATGGTGGGACAGGCGCTTCAATCGGGCGAGCCGATCGTGGTGGAGGACGTCCGCGGCGACCCGCGCTACCGGGAGCTGAGCGTCAACAGGAGCGCGCAGAAGGGCGGCTTCAGCTTCCTGGCGCTGTTTCCTCTAAAAGCCAAGCTCAGAGTGGTCGGCGTTGTGCTCTGCCGTAGCGAGATGCCGCGCCGGCTCGGTCCCGACGAAATCCGGCTTCTCACTTCGATGATCAATCAGATCGGCGTCGCCGTGGAAAACGCCAATCTCTTTGAGGAAGCGAAGCGAAAGGGCTTGGAGCTGGAGCAACTCAATCGCGATCTACAGGAAGCGATCAACGCCAAATCGGAGTTTATGGCCGCCATGTCGCACGAGCTGCGCACCCCGCTCAACGTGATCATCGGCAACACCGATCTCATGCTGAGCGGCTTTTTTGGCGACATGACCGAGAGCCAGAAAAGGTCGCTGCAGAAAACGCTGCACCATTCCAGGACCCTGCTTAAATTGATCACGGACGTTTTGACCTTCGCCAAAATGGAGGCGCAGAAGATCCCTCTCGAGATCTCCACTTTCGCCGTCGAAGAGGTTCTCGCCCGGGTGCAGGATTACGCGGAACATCTCAGCCGCAACGGCCACATCGACATCGCGTGGCGCGTGGAGGCGGGCTTGCCGCCGCTCACCACCGACGCGCTCAAGCTCGAGGAGATCCTTCAGAACCTGATCGGAAACGCGTTCAAATTCACGCAACAAGGGACCATCGAGATCGCGGTGAGAGACGTCAAAGAATCCGGCAGGATCGAATTTGTCGTCGCGGACACCGGCATTGGAATCAGGCCGGAAGATCAGGACCGCATTTTTAAGCAGTTCGAGCAAGTCCACGAAGCGCATACGGGAAGCTACGCCGGCGTCGGCCTGGGCTTGAGCATCGTGAAGCGCTATCTGGAAATGATGCACGGCGATATCCGGGTGAAAAGCGAGCCCGGCCGCGGCTCGACTTTTACGGTGACGCTTCCCTATGCCTCGCCGCCGGCCGCCGAGTAGGTCCGGCATCGCGGGGTTTTTTGCCTTTCATTCACGCGGTCTGGTCCTGGACCCCTTGTAAAGATCCAGTGGCGCGGTCACCAGCGCGGCCAGGCCGAGAAAGACGCCGGCAAGCATAAACGAGACGCGGATACCGTAAATGCCGATCAGTAGCCCGGCGATCATTGGCGTCGGCATCACGACGACCTCGGTCAGAAGGGAGGTTAGACCGTACGACGACGCCTGAATCTTCGCCCCGGCGACATCCATCACCGCCGCGAACGTTATGTTCATCAGCGTATAAAAGAAAAGCCCGATGGCGGTGACCACCAGCCCGAGCGGGAGTCCCGGCTCGACCAGGGCCAAAAGGAAAAAAAGGATGGCCAGCGCGGCGAATGAAGGAACCATCACGGCCTTTCGCCCGAAGTGATCGGACAGATAGCCTAAGATCGGTTGCGAGACGGTCCCCATCGCGTGGAGAAGCGTGATGTAAATTCCCAGCTCGAAAGGGCTGTAGTTCAGATGTTCCTGCAAGTAAATGGGCAGAAAGGTAAGGACGACCAGCCGGCCCATCTGCATCAGCGCTTTCGCCGCGGTAAGCCCGAGGAAAACGCGATTCCGCGCGAGGTCGGCCAGGTCGCGAAGCTGCGCCGGTTGCCCGGAGGAGGCCCCCGCTGCCGGCAACACGCGCAACAGCCCGCGCCACACGACAAGCGCGACGAGAATGGCGGGAAGGAGTTGAAAGCCGAGAAAACCGTTCCAGGAGAACCCGACGAGCAGCGCTCCCGCGACAAGCGGTGTCAGCGTATCGCTGACCGTGGCTCCCATGCCGTGAATCGACAACGCGGTTGCTCTCAGCTCGGGAAACCGGTGCGAGAGCGCCGCCGCGGCGGCGGGATGCCAGAGCGCGGTGCCCAAGCCGATCAGTCCGGCGCCGACCAGGGCGCCGGCAAACACCGTCATCCAGCCGAAAAATAGATAGCCCGCGCCCATCGAGACGAGCGCGGACGCGAGAATCAGCGCGCGCCGCCGCGCGAGCGAATCGGCCAGTATGCCGGAAGGAAGGTCGAGCGTTCCCTGCACAAGCTGTCTTGCCGATGCCAATGCGCCGGCTTCGACGTCGCTCAGGCCCAGTCCGGCTTTCACCGAAGGGAGGACGACGGGAAAGAGCTGCTGAAACCAGTGAATCGCGAAATGTCCGCCGGTAACTACGGCGAGAAATTTCAAACGATCGGCGCCGAGATTGTGAACGAAGGCCGTTGCTTGCCGAAGCGTTTTCATGAAAAGACGCGAGCGCGGGTCGGTTTATACAACCGGCGGTCGCTTCTTTTCAACCAGGACGGAAGCGCGTCTCGCAGTCGGCGCCGAAAGAAGGTCGAAACGGACGCTCAAGGCTTGACGGCGGTGGCCATCAAAGCGGGAATCGCGATCTCGATCCGCTCGCCCGCGCGAAACTGTTGGGCTCGCGAAACAATCGCCCGGTGGATGCGCTCGCGCGCATCGGGAGCCTGTCGCTCCAGGATCATCGGGTTTCGAACGACGCTCTTGTAGATCAAGTCCAGGAGATCCTACGGAGACGCGCCGCGCCACGTCAGCGGCAGTCGGATCGTCGTTATCGCCGTGAAGCGGGCTGCGGTCAGCGCCTGGCGACATTCCCGGGCGTCGGCAAAACGAAAAAAGGGCGGTGCGGGTGGAAGTCCGACGTCGAGCGTGCCATGTGTTTGAATCGCTTCCTGGATGAGGCCGAAAAAATCGCTTCCCTGCTCGGGCGCGCACCACACGCTGAACGTGTAGCGACCGCCGCGCCGCAGGACCCGGTGAGCTTCTTTTATCGCGGCTTCGGGGCGCTCCATGTGGAGCAGACCGAACGAACAGGCCACGCAGTCGAAAGACTCGTCCTCGTAGGGTAGATCCTCGGCGTCGCCGACGGTGAACTTGATTCCGGGATAGTTGGCCGCCGCGGTTGCCGCCATCGTGCTCGCAAAGTCGAGCCCTTCTGCCTCCGCGCCTCGCGCCGCCGCGCTCGCCGTCAGGTGCCCCGTGCCGCAGGCGACGTCGAGCAAACGCTTCCCGCACAAATCCCCGAACGTGGCCAAAATCGGCTCGATCGCCTGCCGCGTGACGAGCGCAAAGTAGCTGTCATAAGCGGCGGCCCTTTCCGTCCAACCGCGATGTTCGAGCTCCTTAAAAGTGTATCCGGACATAAAAGGAAGGGAAAAAACTTTGCGTCCGTTAGCGGCGTCTCGAGCGGAGGGCTGACCCGTCTCTTACTTTCCCTTCGCCGACTCTTCGCGCGGGAAGCCGAAAGCCTCGATGGCCATTTTCATCCAGCGGGACGTCTTATCGATCACAGTGAGATCTCTGATCCAGACCTTTTTCCCTCTGGTGATTTTTTCGAGGACCGACCCCGGCGCAAACACGGAGGCGCTGACGGGCTCAAACTCGTCGATGATCGCTTGGCCCTGAGGACTCGCCATGAATTCCAGCCAGAGGAGGCCCGCGTAGGGATGGCGCGCGGTCTCCAGGACTGCGTGCGGGCCGTCGACGCGCACCGGTACCGGCTCAATCACTTTTGCTTGCAGACAGCCTGTCGCATCTTTGCGCATCACTCGCACCACGCCCTGGTAGTAGGCGCCGGAGTGGAGAGTGTATTCGCCGGCGGCGATCTGGGTGATCGTTCTGGTTTGCCCGCGAACCCAAATCGGCTGCTGCGCCGCAATCCTTTTTGCGTAGCTCACCATCCATTCCTCTCCCGCCCCGGCAGCCATCACGGTCTGGAGGTTGGGTCGAATATCGACCAGGAATTTCCTGCCCTTCAATTCGGGCTTTAAAAAATCCTCCCAGGTGCTCGGCACCTTGGCGGGATCGAGGAGACACTTGTTGAACGCCGCCACTTGCATGGAGCTCTCCATGGCGACGACATTCCGGTTCACGGCGTCAATCATTTTGGTCGGGATTTCCAACAGCCTCTGCTCTACCATGGTCAAAAGGTCGAATTTTTTGAGGTAGGGCAGGTAATCTCGATAGAGATCGGGTGGAGCGTGGACGACATCCTCTTCCAACCGGGATCCGGCCTTCAGTTGAAGCGCGCGCGCCTGCGAGTCCTCTCTGGTGATCTCCGCCGCTCGCACATCGATAAAAGGATATTTTTCCCGGAAGGCTTTGGCGAGCGGATGGATCGTCTCTGGGCTCGACGAGGCCGCCACCCTCACCCGGCCCTCCTTCCTTGCCTTCGCGACAATCGCCTCGCGGCTCGTCTCGACGATGTACTCTCCCGCCCCGGCACGGGCCGAGTCCAAAGTCGCGGCGGAAGCATCGGCCAAAAGCAGCGCGCCCAACACGCATACAAGCCGGCGGGCTTGGCAAATCGGCTGCATCGGCCACCTCAGGCGTGGGGCTTGGCCACAGGCAGGCTCACGCGCATTCGACGGTACCGTCGTCGAGAACGGTGACGTTAAAGGGCTTGCACGGATGAGTGTCATAGGGGTGCTTTAAACAAGCGCCGCTACGGACGTCAAACTTTCCTCCGTGGTAGGCACACGTGAGCGTATGGCCTTGCAGGCTCCCCTTGTGGAGCGGGAACCCCTTGTGCGGACAACGATTGTTGAACGCGTAAACCTTCCCATCCACCCGCACAAAGAGGATATATTGATCTCGTGTCTTGACGGCGGTCATTTTGCCTTCGCCCAATTCCTGAAGCTTTATCGGCCGCTCGCCGATCCGGTTCCAGAACTCATCGACAAAGAGGCGGCGTACCCCCTTAATTTTAGCCCCCTCGAGCTCCAATTCGCTTGCGAGCTTTTTCAACTCGTCATAGGAGAGCTTCTCCAACTCTTCACGGGTGTACGTCTGGCTCATCGCCTCTTACCTCCAGCGTGCCATCCGAAGAAATGCGAATGTGGAGCGGTTTGAGACCGTCGAAATCAACCCCCGGGCTCACGACCTCGCCGGTGCGAACGTCAAAACGCGCATAGTGCCAGATGCAGGTGATGACGTGGCCTTCGAGCCGTCCCTGATTCAGCGGGTAGGCCAAATGTCCGCACGCGTTGGCGATCGCGTAGATTCTCCCATCGACCTTGGCCAGAAGAATCTCGTCTTCGCCGGCTTTTGTGGTGGCGAGCCCGCCCTCGGCAATTTCGTCGGCCTTGACCCGGCGCGAGGGAGATTTCTTGCGCAGAATGCTCTGAACCAAGGCGCGCAGCCTTTGCCGTTCGTAAGAATAAGCGAGGTACTTTTCCCATTCGGCCTGAAGCTCGTCGTCGGAGAGCTGAGCAAGGGTTTGTTTTGCATACTCCATGGGCCCTCCCGGATGACTTTTTTTCACCGGCAAACGCTAGCACCGGAAAGCCGGCCTGGCAATCCCGAAAAACGTGGCCGCGGCCGCCATCTTGGCGGCTTCATGTTTGACAGGGCGAATTCACCTAGGATAGCTTCGGCATGGACGGAATCCTTATGGCCCGAGTATCCCTGATCGACGAGAAGGATCACCCGGAGCTCGCCGAGCTGATCGCCAAGATCAAAGGCGCGCGCGGCGGCCGGCTGCTCAACATTTACCGCATGATGCTCCACAGCCCGGAGCTCGCGAACGCCTGGTTCGCGCTTAACTCGGCCGTGCGCTATTCGACGGAGCTGAGCGGCCGGGAACGCGAGCTGGCGGTGATGCGCGTTGCGATCTTGAACCGCGCCGACTACATCTTCGAGACGCACGCAAAATCTTACGCCCTCGACGAGGGGCTTACGCCGCTTGAGATCGAGGCGCTCTTTGACTGGAGCGCATCGAACTTGTTCACTTCGAAGCAGCGGGCGCTGCTCGCCTATGCCGATGCCATGACGCGCGACATCGAGGTGCCGGAGGAGGTTTTCACAGGGCTTCGAGCCCACTACAGTGAACGGCAGATCGTCGAGCTTACGATGCTGATCGGCGCCTATAACATGCACACGCGGGTGCTGCAGGCGCTCAAGATCGATCCCGAGCCCGCGCCGGCGCGGCATCGCTGATCGGTGCCATGGCCCTCGCCGAGCGGCCGATTATCGTCGTCGAGGACGATCCGTTTCCCCGGCTGATCCAAGTCATACTCGATCCGGCCGCGCCCCCCGCGCGCGCGGCGGCGTTCGCGGATTTTTTCGCGCACGAGCTCGCCGATTTTGCCGGCTGGTGCGAAAGGCTCCGCTCCCGGATCGGCAAGCTTTATCCTTCGGAGGTGCGGCTTGTCGCCGATCCAAGGGAGCTTCTTGCCGGTCTGCCGGGCGCGCACGTGGTCGTGGTGGAAGCGCTCGCCGTCGGCGCACAGGAGATCGCGGCGGCCGGCGGCACGCTTAAGATCGTCCAGAAGTACGGGACGGTCACGTCGCGGATCGACCGTCAGGCGTGCGCGCGCGCGGGAGTGCGCGTGCTCACCTTGCGGCGGCGGGCCAACATTTCCACGGCCGAGCACGCGCTTGCGCTCATGCTCGCGCTCGCGCGGAAGATCACCGAGACTGCGGGGCTAATCAGCGTGGAGCAGCTGCGCGCCGCAGGCTATGCGCCCGCGCGCTACGACCGCGCGCACACGCCGAACGCGAATTGGGCGCGCATCGGCGGGCTCAGGACCTTGTTCGGGCAGCAGCTTGGGATCGTTGGACTGGGCGAGATCGGCCGCGAGCTGGCGCTGCGCGCGGCGGCTCTGGGAATGAAAATCGTCTACTATCAGCGCCGGCGAGTTTCCGCCGAGGAGGAAGAAAGCTATCGGGCGACTTATTGCGGGCTCGAAAAGCTGCTCGCTACGTCCGACTGCGTCAGCCTTCATCTGCCCGGCGGGCCCGGCACGCGCGGCATCATCGGCCGGCGCGAGCTTGCGATCATGAAGCCCGGGGCGCTCCTGATCAACGTATCGCAGCCCCAGCTTGTCGAGCGCGCGGCGCTGCTCGACGCGCTCGCGTCAAAAAGGCTCGGCGGCTTCGCGCTGGATCCGCATTACGACGAGCCGGGACGCGCCGACGATCCCCTGCTCGGCTTTCGCAACGTGATCGTAACGCCGCATCTTGCCGGCTCGCCGCGCTTCAACGCGCTCGCCGATTTCGAAGAGCTGCTGATCGGTATCGCGCGGGCGCTGGAAGAACGATGACCCGCCCAATGGTTTCGCTCGGGCTCAACGCGCCCGACTGCCTAGCCGCCCTTTCAGCCACTCCACGATCGCTCCCGGCGCCGCGCTTCCGCCCATGTGGCCGGCATGGAAAAAACGCGCCGACTTGGGGTCGCCGTGCTCGAGCAAGAGATACATGTCGGCGATGGGAAAGACGCTGTCGTTGACGCCGTTGACGCAGAGAAGCGGCGCGCAGGGCCGGTCGAGAATCCCTTGATCGAGGAGCGACAGGCGCGGCGCGTACTCGACCCACTCCTCGGCGGTGGAGCGGCCGAACGCGCACGCCAAAGTCTCGGCAAGCTCAAAGGGATACTCGCCGCGTTGGGCTTTTACGATCCACTGCTCTTCGAAGGCAAAATGCGCCGGACCTCCCTGATTGACCGCGGCGCAAAGCCGCTCGCGGTGCGTGTGCGCCACCTTGGTGGCCCAATAGCCGCCCGTGCTGCCGCCGTGGACGGCCTTGCGCTTCGAATCGATGTCCGGCCGGCTGTCGATCCAGTCGAAGACCGCGTCCCAGAGGCGCTCGGCGTCTTCCGAGCCGGCTAACGGCGCGTCGGCGACGCCCGGCATGTCGATCGTCAACACGGCGATGCCGGCTTTGAGCAGGGGCTCGACGCGGCGCTCCTCTTTGAAGGCGTCGATCCCGCCCCAAACAACCACGATCGGGGGCCGTTCGACGCCTTTGGGTTTGCGCAGGTAGCCGACGGAAACCGTTCCTTCGCCCGGCCGCCCTTTGAACGGCATTTCCACGCGCTCGAGCGGCGGATCGAGATAACGCGCCGCTTTGAGAAAATTGTCCTGGGATTTCCGATACGCGGCCAGCTTGCCCGGCGAGTTGGGCGCCGGATAGCGAGCCACGTGGTAGCAGTCGTACGCGATCATGTAGTGTTTCATGGCTGCCGCGGTGTCCCCGGCCGCTTCCGCGGCCGCGGCTTTCTCCTCGTGCGGCTTGGCCAGCGCGCTAAAAGCCTCGGCCCACTCCTCCCGATCGACCGAGCGCAGCCGCTCAATAACGGGAGCGACTTCGTCGTAGATGGTGAGAAGAAAGGGATTGCGCTTTTCCTTGGCGCGGCTCAAAAGCTCCGCGCGCACCTCCTCCATCGGCCGTGGCGGGAATCGCCTCGCTTCGGTTCTCATGAGACTTCCTCCGAAGATCCGCAAGTAGGCCTTTCAGTCGTTGCGGCTGAGTGTACCACGGCCACGCGCGCCGCAAAAAGTTCAACGCCCAGCGCGGCTATCGTACTCCAGCCGAGGCACGAGCGCGATGACGTTTCAGATTGCGCTGGAGAAAGGCTTCTTTCGAGAAGAGGGGCTCCCTGCTGCGCCAGGCGCGTAGAGAGCTGCAAGCGGGAAGTAAAAGATGAGGCGCAAGAGGAAAGCGTGAGACTTTACAGGCCGGGCAGATCCGGTCCTTCCTGGCGCAGAGGAACCGGAACCGGCTCCACCTGCCAGATCAGGCGCGCGTATTCGGCGGCCGTTCGGTCGCTCGAAAATTTTCCCATACCGGCGACGTTCAAGATGCTCTTGCGGAGCCAGGCGCGCCGGTCGAGATACGCGAGCGATACTTCCTCTTGACAGCGCGCGTACGATGCAAAATCCGCCAGTACCCGGTACGGGTCTTCGCCGAGCAGCGAGGCGACCAGCGGCTTGAACAGGTCGGGCTCGGCGGGCGCAAAATAGCCGCCGGCGATCATGTCGATCACCCTTTTGAGATCGGGCGTTGTTTCGTAGATTCGCGCCGGCTCATAGCCTGTCCGACGGCTTGCGGCGATCTGTTCTGCGGTCAACCCGAAGATGAAAATATTCTCCGCGCCAACTTCCTCCATGATTTCGATATTGGCGCCATCGAGCGTGCCGATGGTGAGCGCTCCATTGAGGGCAAGCTTCATGTTTCCCGTCCCCGAAGCCTCGGTGCCGGCCGTTGAAATCTGTTCCGAAAGATCGGCGCCTGGAATGATCTTCTCGGCCAGCGAGACCCCATAGTTCGGCAGAAACACGATCTTGAGACGATCGCCAACCTCGGCGTCGCGATTGACCACCTCGGCCACCGCATGAATCAGCTTGACGATCAGCTTGGCCATAGCATAGCCGGGAGCCGCCTTGCCGGCGAACAGGATCGTGCGCGGCACGAAGGGCTCTGCCGGGCCGGCTTTGATGCGGTTATAAAGGTAGACCGCGTGCAGGATGTTTAAGAGTTGACGCTTGTACTCGTGAATTCTTTTCACTTGGCAGTCGAACAGCGAATCGAGATTGACGCGGACGCCGATCATTTTCCAAATCTCGTCCGCCAGCCGCGCCTTGTTGGCCGCTTTGACCCGATGCCACTCTGCCTGAAATGCGCCGTCGTCAGCGAGCGGGCGCAAGTTCTTGAGGTGCTCCAGCTCGGTAATCCAGCGCGCGCCGATCGCCCGCGAAATGAGCTCCGCAAGGCCAGGATTGCACAACAGCAGCCAGCGCCTCTGGGTGATGCCGTTGGTCACATTGTAAAAGCGCTCCGGGTACATGTCGTAAAAGTCCCGGAAGTTCTCCTGCGCCAGGATCCGGCTATGGAGAGCCGAGACGCCGTTCACCGCGTGGCTGCCGACCAGCGCGAGATGCGCCATGCGGATCCTTTTTTCCTCTCCTTCCTCGACCAGCGACATGCGCCGAAGGCGATCCGTGTCGCCTGGAAAGCGCCGGCTGACCTCCTCGAGAAAACGGCGGTTGATCTCGTAAATGATGAGCAGGTGGCGCGGGAGAAGCCGTTCCAGCAGCCCGACGGGCCATTTTTCGCATGCCTCGGGGAGCACGGTATGGTTGGTGTAGCTAAATGTTTTAACCGTGATCTCCCACGCCCGTTCCCAGGACAACCCGTAGCGGTCCAGGAGTAGCCGCATCAGCTCCGCAACCGCGATCGACGGGTGCGTGTCGTTAAGCTGGATCGCGACTCTGTCGGCGAGGCCGTCCAGCTCGCCGCGATCCGCGAGGTGACGCCGGATGATGTCCTGGAGGGTCGCGGACACGAAAAAGTATTCTTGCTTGAGGCGCAGCTCCTTGCCCTGATAGCGCAGGTCGTTCGGGTAAAGGACCTTGGAAATCAGTTCGGAGCGGTCTTTGTTTTCGACGGCGCGCACGTAATCGCCGTCGTTGAAGTACTCGAGATCGAACTCGCGCGTCGATTTGGCCGACCACAGGCGCAGGTTGTTCACCGTCCGGTTGCCGTAGCCCGGAACCGAGTAGTCGTAAGCCATCGCCACGACATCATCGGTTCCAACCCACTCGTACCGTAGC
The DNA here is from genome assembly GCA_035559995.1 of Candidatus Acidiferrales bacterium. Taxonomy (GTDB): domain Bacteria; phylum Desulfobacterota; class Binatia; order UBA9968; family UBA9968; genus DATMAM01. The sequence continues at coordinate 35,137 of DATMAM010000010.1, read as the reverse complement.
CTTCCCTGCTCATCGTTGTACTGCAGCGCGGTGCCGTAGAATTGGACGAGAAAGATGCGGTCAGGCCGCGGCACTTCCCAGACGCTGCCGTAGCGGAGCCAATTGTCCGCGATCTCGATTTGATAGCCCTGATGGATTCGCTGAGAAAAAATGCCGAACTCGTAGCGGATGCCGTAGCCGTAAGCCGGGAACTCCTTCGTCGCGAGCGAGTCCAACAGGCAGGCGGCGAGCCGCCCCAGTCCGCCGTTTCCCAGCCCGGCGTCCCACTCCATCTCCTGGAGGTCTTCGAGCCGGTAGCCGAGCTCGCGAAGCGCGCGCGTCTCCTCGTCGAAGAGGCCGAGGTTGATGAGATTGTTGCCGAGCATCCGGCCGAGCAAAAACTCGAGGGAGAGATAGCATACGCACTTGGAGTCGCTCCGGTGATAGGTTTGCTGCGTTTCGAGCCAGCGCCGCACGAGCACGTCCCTGACCGTCAGCGCGGCGCTGCGATATTGGTTGAGGCGGGTCGCCGTGTACTGGTCTTTGGCTTCCGTGTGGAGCAGGTGATACCGGAACAACTCCTTGAGCCTCTCGCGAAGGGCGGAGTTGCCTGGAGGCCTTGCGGCTCGATTGACGCGCGATTCGTCCGCCACGCTTTTTTCTCGGCGCCCCTTTTCGGAGGCGCGGTGCGGGTCGGCTCTGCGCCGATCGCCACACAGAATGCGGCAGCCCAGCAGATCCGCTGGCCTAGGATGCCACGTCGCGAGCCAAGCGACAACCGGCGAGTTTTCGGCGGCGAATCGCGCGATATCGGCGCAAAGGGATAGCCGTGAATGGCCGGCAACTCAAACGCCGGTCGTCGCGATCACGGCGTCCGAGTTCCCCGATCGGAAGGTCGCTGCGCCGTCCAACGAGGCGCAGCGCGTTATGTAAGGAAAACAAAGGGGAGCGGCGAGCGCGTCGCTCCCCTTTTCGCTAGCTTGGCTACCAGCGGTTGCGCGAGCCGCTTCGCCTGTTGCCGCCGCCGCCGCTGCGATCGCCGCCGGCGCGGTTCGTCATCGGCCGCGCTTCGTTGACCGTCAAGGTTCGTCCCTCGAGCTGCGTGCCGTTTAGGGCCTCGATCGCCTTTTGGGCTTCCTCTGCGGATGCCATTTCCACGAAGCCGAAGCCACGGGAGCGACCGGTAATCTTGTCGGAGATGACCCGAGCCGATTGAACCGACCCGTGCTGGGAGAAAATACTTTCCAGCTGGCCCTCCGTTACCGAATAGGGCAGGCCGCCCACGTACAGTTTACTACTCATATCTCCTCCTAAGAGATGTTGAAGGGTCTCGGCCCCAGGCACGGATCACTGATAGGAAAAAATCAGAAGAGCCCAAAGGGTAGGAAATGAACCCTGGTCGGATGCCCTAACCACTAATCCGGTTCTCAAGGTGAGACACACTCGGGCCTTGGAACTTTAGTTTTTCTCTCATCAGAAGGCCCCATACTGACCGAGGTGAGTGTAGTCTAGGAAAATCACGGAAGCATGTCAACCAACATTTCCTGCCTGCCATCCTGAATGAAGCGGGGGTCCGGCGTGAAAGACTCGGCGGAAACGGTTGACTTTGGCCCGCCCGGGGATAATTAATCGTTGGTGGAATTCTCGACCCAACTTTCCCTGGAGTGTTTCATGGGCTTACGCTCGTCCGCAGAGGATGAAACGGCCCTCAGCTGTCGCCTGCTCTCTTGGGTAGCTGCTGCACACCGAAGCCCAACTCCTGGGCGTCGCCGAGTAGCGGCCGTCGGGGTCGGGTATCCCTCGCTACGGCCCCGCGGGCCTACTCGGGAAATCGGATCATGAGTAGGGAAGCGCGAAGCGCTGCCGTATCGAAGGGTGATCCTGAGTAGCAAGCGCGAAGCGCCGCCGCATCGAAGGGTGCGCGCTGGTCGCGGAAGCGGGGTTCGGATCACAAACGTTGCGATTTGCAACGGTATTTTCGCAGGAGCAACTCAAACCATGGGCAAGTTAACGCTGAGCTTTATCGCCCCGCCCGACAACGAGCGAGTGGCGCCCCTCCTCGACGGCGTCGTCGAGCCCGAGGGCATCGAGCTTATTCCCACGCGCTCGCTCGGCACCGAGACGTTCTGGCGCCAGCTCCGCTTTGGCGAATTTGACCTCGCGGCGATGTCGATCTCATCCTACATGATCGCGCGGCCGCGCGGGCTCGACATGATCGCGATCCCCGTTTTTCCCTCCCGCAGGTTTATGCACATGGGGTTTTCTTATCACGTGGACTCGGGGATCAAACGGGCGGAAGATCTCGTTGGCAAGAGGATCGGCGTCGAGGAGTACCAGATGACCGCGGCGGTGTGGTCGCGCGGCATCTTCGAGCATGACTTCGGCGTCTCGCAGTACAAAGTGCACTGGTACATGGAAAGAACCGAGGAGTTGAGCCATGGCGGCGCCACCGGTTTTACGCCGCCGCAAGGCATATCGTTTCAGCGGGTCCCGGCCAACAAGAGTTTGGCGTCGATGCTCGTCAACCATGAGCTCGACGCCGCGACGGTCAACCGGGCGTTTCGGAACGAGGCCAATCTAATCGACCGGTCGGTTCGCATCCGAGGCGCGGGCGGCGATTGGAGCAAAGTAAAACCGCTGTTTGCGGACGTCGTCGGCGAAGGCACGCGGTTTTTCAAGCGGCACGGCTATATACCGGCGAACAATATCTACGTGATTCGCGGCGATATTTTCCGGCAACACGAATGGGTCGCCGTAAGCTTGTACGAGGCCTTCGTGCGCGCGAAGCGCTACGCGCAGGAGCGGCTGCCAGAGAGCATTCCTTCAGGCTTGGTGTTCGGCGGGGAGTATTTGGAGCAGACCCGCGCCATCTTCGGCGAAGATCCCTTCCCTTATGGCATCAGGGACAACCGCCGGATGATGGAAGACCTGATTGACTACTCGTACGAGCAGGGACTGATCGCGGCCAAGCCGAGGGTCGAAGACCTCTTTACACCGAACACGCGGGAGTTGTAAAAGAGCGGTAAACGATCGGCAGTTTGGAACCGAAGAAAGGAGGTTGCCATGGCAGCGATACTCTACGTGGCGACGGATGAAGGCGTGGTTGTGCTCAAGAGCGAAGACCGGCGGTCATGGAAAGTCGAGACGCAAGCGCTCGAGGACTGGTCGGTCAACGAGGTCGCGGTTTTACCCTCGGCTCCGAACCGAGTGTTCGCCGGCACACGCGGCGACGGCGTCTGGCTCAGCGAAGATTTCGGCACGACGTGGAAAAAGCCAAGCTACGGGAAACCGGGGCCGGGCAAGGTGAGATGCGTAACGCTGGACCCGTCCGATCCCAATACGCTCTACGCCGGCGGAGAGCCCATCGACGTGTTTGTCAGCCGCGACGGCGGAAAAACTTGGACGAACATGAGCTCGGTCTGGGAGATCCCGTGGGTTAGGTCTGTCACGTATCCTGTCGCGGAAGTTGAGCCCCACGTGAGAGACATCGCGCTCGACCCGAAGGACTCGCGCACGATCTATGCCGCCCTGCAAGTCGGCTATATGCTCAAGAGCCAGGACGGAGGCGAGACCTGGCAGCTTCTGAACAAAGATTTGGACGCGGACGTCCATACGATCGTCGTCCACCCGCAGGACAGCAGGCGGATCTTGATCGCCACCGGCGGGCACGATTGCCGCTCGGGAAAGGTTCGCGGCCGAGCGCTCTACCGCAGCGATGACGGCGGGGAAAGCTGGTCGCCGATGGCGCTCGACTTTTCGCAGGAGTATTCCGTGCCGCTCACCATGCATCCGCGCAACCCGGACATCGTCTATTCGGCTTTGGCGCACGGAACTCCGGGAAGATGGCGTCGCGGCGGGGTGGGCGCCGATGGCATCGTCATCCGAACGAAAGATGGCGGAAAGAGCTGGGAGAAGGTTAACGGGAAATTTACCGAGCTGAATAACTATTTCGCCGGGGCGATCGCCTTCGATCAGGGAAATCCGAACTTTATCTACGCGGCGGTTACGAACGGGGAACTTTATATGAGCGACGACGGCGGCGACACGTGGTCCGAGATGGGAACGAAAGTTCGCCGGGTCTCGGACATGAAGTGCGTCGAGGCGTGAGTTTCACGGCCGGCAAAATGGAGGATCCTATGGCCTATCCGACGATCAGGATGGAAAAGCCGAGCGTGTACAACGGCCTCGATTGGCTGGTCGCGATCGACGAAGGGCTGTTTGCCAAGGAAGGGCTCAACGTGGAGCTCGTCCAGCACGGCGGCGAGCGAAAGACCGATCTTTCGGTCACCGATTGGAATCAGGTTCGCTCGAATGCGGGACACGCGGAAGCGCTCGAGCGCGGCGGCGCCAACATCTTCAACGCGTGCGAGTGGGGCAACTACCGGCGCGCGCAGGATAGCCAAGTTGGCTGCCGCCAGCTCGGCCGGCGCGCCGCGATCGTCGCCGGCGCGATTGCGGTCAGGCCGGACTCCGACATCTATACGCCGCAGCAGCTCGCGAACCGGACGATCGCGGTGCCATTTCACGCCGGCACGCACTATTTGACGTTGCAGTTGCTGGAAGGGTTTGTGCCGCGCGACATGATCAAACTCGTCAGCAGCGGCCGGCCCGCGGAACGTTACCGCGCAATGATGAACGGCACGGTCGACGCGTGCAGCGTGCGCGAGCCGTGGATCACGGTGGCGGAAAAGAACGGCTGCCGGCTCATTCTCCAGGGATTTTACAACGGGACGGACACGGCGACCGCGGACATCGACGCGGAGACGTACGCCGCGCTCAACCGCGCGCTCGGCGAAGCGGTGCGGCGAATCAACGCCGACAAGCGCGCCTATCTCCACTATTTCATCGATCAGGAACAGGCGCCGGAAGTGAAAGCGCTCACGCTCGACGACTTTAACCTCAATCGGATCATTTTCGTCGAGCCGGGTAAGCCGATCCCGCGCGAGCAGCTCCTGCGGACCTACAAGTGGATGGTAAGCTGGAACCTGATCGATCCCGGACACGAAGTCGAGGACCTCGTGAATTTGGAGGTTATGCCGCAAGCTTGACGCGGCCGGATTTCGTTCCCGCCCAAAATTTTCGCCGCAAAGTCAGAGCAAAGAAAAAGCGGCCCGCGGTTTTCTAGAAAAGCCGCGGGCCGTATGCTACCTTAACCCGGCTTTCCGGTATCGCCCGTTTTCTTCGCGCCCGTAGCTCAATTGGACAGAGCACCAGACTACGGATCTGGGGGTTGGGGGTTCGAATCCCTCCGGGCGCGCCAGTGAAACCAACCGCTTGCGCTCTTCGGCGCGGGTCTTCTCTTCAATTCGTTCCACTTTGCTTCCAGCTCGTCGCGAGAGCTGCGGGTGATGAGCGTCAAGCCTCAGTGCGAAGGTACGAAACGAGGCGCGCCGAATCATCCGCTCGACGCGAAGTGGCGCCGCGCGGCGGGTCGCGGACAGCCTGCGGCGGATATGCCAGCGGCTCGATTGGATTGGCGATAGCCGGCTGGGGCGGCGGCGACCCGCGGCTGCTTGAGAAGTTGGCGCTTTTGTTGGAAGCAAAGTCCGCGCGCGGTGCCTTCCGATGTTTCGGAATTCGAAAGCGCGCAGGAGCGACGGCGGGACATGGGCGAAAAAGATACCTGTTGTGACTTGACTTCGGAGTTGGCGCCTTTGGCGATCTTGGCAAAATTCTCCCAGTTCGTGCCTGTGACGGCGTTAGCGAAGCTCCGCCGCGGACTCGCCTGGAAAAATTTTCTTGCGGAGCTTTGATCGCTTACAGTAAAATCCCGCCCGCGGAATGGTTCCTATCGTAAAGCCCCCTGAAAAATAGATTTCGAACGTCCACAGTAGTCGAGATGAAAACGGTCGCATTTCGCGCGGCGTCTTTCCGTAATGAGACATGGCGACCGAGGCGAGACGTGCCGGCAGCATTTCGTGACTTTCAGCGCTTGGGAATTTCGAAAGGCGCGAGGGAGATTTTCGCGTCGCTAAAATTTGCGGTTGACACCGGAGGCGGAGCCTTGTGACCCGATCTGCCAGGCGGCTCTGGTAAGAACGGTTGCGATGAACAGTGTGTTCCTCCGGTAAAAGAGAGCGGCGGTCAGGAGAAAAACGGAAAAAGGCCGGACTGGTCGGCGCGGCTGAATTCTTGAAACGGCACGCGACACGGTCGGCAGCGATTTGTGGCACGAGACGAGCTTGGCGTTGATCGGAAACGGCGGTCAAAGACTGGTGGCGAGATGACAAAAACGTCACGGAAAACAGCTGATTTCATGCGAAAGATTCTGACGGAGGACGAAGTCCGGCTTATGACTCGAAGGCTCCGCAAAGTAGCGGGGCCTCTCCTGAGAGAACTTGCCGGCCGGTACGGGATCGATTTCGAAGGGTCCGTTCGTTTTGGAGCCGTCGCGCACCGTGTCCGCGAAGCGCGGGAAGCCCGCGGCATGGATCTCAAGGCCGCGGCCAAGGCCCTGCGCGTGCCGCAGTACCGGCTCCGATATATCGAGCAGTGCAACCTTAAACATCTGAGGGGGTCCGACCTCCGCGCCTACATCGATTTTCTTGGATTGAACCAATGGTTCGCGCGCTGGCGCAAGGCCAACTTAAAACTCGCTGCCCGGCTGGCGCGGGATACGAACTCTAAGGTCAAATGAAAAGTCGGGAGAAAGTTTCATGGATCGACAGGAGATCGTGACTGAGCCGCTCACCGGGTGCAGGCGTGGCGGTGCAAACAAAAGCGCGCCGAGTACCGGGAGACCGCTTGCCCGGGCACGGGCGAAGTAGGGGAGCCTTTTAAAGCGTAGCCTAATCGAGACGGACGAAAGGAGGCCGCGTGAGTTTCATTGGCCGAAACGACCCCTGTCCTTGCGGCAGCGGTCTCAAGTTCAAAAAGTGTTGTCTGAACAAGGCCGCCGCCGCGGAGCGATCGTACAGTCCAGCCGAACGTGACAGCGCCCTGGCAAAACTCATGCGCTTTTGCCACAGGGAAGAGTTCGACCGGGCGCATGAATCGGCCCTGGAGATTTTCTGGGGCGACTGGCTCGGCGAGGAGCCGGATGAGGAGCTTCGAGAGGTAATGGAGTCTGAGCAGGTAGATCTCGCCTACCACAGCTGGTTCGCCTTCGATTTCGACCTTGGCGGCGGCAAGAGACCGCTCGATCTCTTCCTGCAGCGCGAAGCGGGAAGACTGGGCCCGGGCGAGCGCAATTTCCTCGAGGGCATGAGGGAAAGCCATCTTCGGCTGTACGAGGTTCTCGAAGTAAAACCCGATCTGGGCTTCGAGCTGCGCGATCTCTGGGATAATCGGCGGCTCTGGGTGAAGGAGCGCCTGGGGACTCGCCGCATCGTCCGGTGGGACCTGATCGTCGGCCGGATCGGCAGCGCGGGCGAGGAGGCGGTGTTCGAAGTTTTGCCTTACCTCTTTCCGGCGGCCGACAAAGATGACTTCGTATCGGGACTCAAAAAGTCGCACCAGTTGTTTGCTCGCGAGCGGCCGCAAGCGAGCCTCGTGGACTTCTTCAGATCCATGGCGCCCGTATTCCACCAATTGTGGCTGGAGCGAGTGGCGCTCAAGCCTCTTCCTCGGATCATGACGGCGGAAGGCGATCCGTTTGTCTTCGCCAGGGTGATGTTCGACGTGCGCGATCGCGAGCGTGCGGTCGAGACGCTGGCGAGCAGTCGCGAACTGGTGGCGCGCGAGAACGGAAACTACGGATGGGTGGAGGAAACAGGTCCAGTCCTGCGCAGCCTCGGCACGGTTGTGCTGGAGCGCGATCGTCTGGTGCTCGAGACCACATCGCGGCAGCGAGCGGAGCGGGGAAAAGACTTCGTTCAGGGCCTTCTCGGCGACGCCGTCCGGTTCAGGGCGGTCAGCTATGAGGACGTATGGCAAGCGGTCAAGCATGCGCCCGAGGCCACCAAGCGGCCCGAGCCCGAGATTCCTCCCGGCGTCCAGGCGGAGATCGTCGGCCGCTTTTACGAAAAGCACTATCGGGAATGGGTCAACACGCGGCTCCCCGCGCTCGGAAACCGCACTCCCCGGCAGGCGTCACGGCTAAAAAGCGTCCGCCCGAAGCTCATCGCCTTGCTGAAAAACATGGAGAGTATGGAGGAGCGCAAGCGGCGCGCCGGCGAGGCCGCGTACGACTTCGGCTGGATGTGGGAGGAACTCGGATTGGAGCGCGAATGAGCGGAATGAGAAGTTTCGGCGGCGTGCCCCGGATGTTTTTGAACGGTTTGAACGACGTGGACCGACGTTGACTGTCGGGTTCGGACAGCAAGGCACTTCGACGATCTTGGGGCAGGAAGAGGAGCCTCCCGCCGAGTGCCGTTCGGGAAGACGAAGAGGTCTAGAGTATCAAGAAGAAGGGAAAGAGGAAGGGCAAGGCCAAAGCATCGCGGCTACAGCGCTTTGGTCGCGCTGGATGGACGTCATGGATTGACAGGGAAATCATGAGCAAGGCCGCAGCTCGGCCCTGAATTTTGCGGTTGAATGCCTTCGAAGGCGGTGCGTTGTGACCTCATCTGTCAAAGTGGCGTGGTATAGCTCGTTTCAGCCATGAAGGGCGTTGGATTGACGCGGGCGGAGAAGGCAGCGATCACGAGAAAATGGCGCTGGGCGAGCGCGAGTGTCATGTGTTTCAATTCATGGAACCATTGGAACGGCTACGACGGGTGGCCCGTTACCGATGTGGCGAGCGAAGAAGGGAGAACGGCATTGATGCGAACGGTATTGTGTAGTCCTACCAGTGAGGCGTGACGGCGGGCTGCTGCGGTCCTGTCTTCGAAACTGTATGGGAAGGCTTTCGCCGCCCGCGGAGATTGAAAGGTTACAAGTCAGTTGCTGCCGTGCTCGGACGCTGGAATCGTCTGTGTACCGTGGCGTCGCTATATGCAGCAGTATCGTAGGAATATATGAACCCTGGCCAGCGCGTTCGTCTTATACATGATCCAGGTCGGATCGGAGTTCTGACAGGAATGAATTTCACGCGAGCAGGCGTAACCTACTGGCAGGTTCAGTTTGCCCAAGGGTCGAACTGGGTTCCGGAAGACCAGCTAGAGGGAATTACTGAAGCGGAGGAGCACCCTGTAGAGCTTTTGAGGCGCGGCCGCGTGGGCGCCACCGCAGACCTCTGGCGCATGCTTACGCATGTTCGGCTCACCGGCCGTCTGGCCAACGTACTGTACAGTATGGACATGACGGGTACGGACTTCTACGCGTATCAGTTCAAACCCCTCGTTAAGCTCCTTCACTCACCCTCCACCGGGATTCTTCTTGCTGATGAGGTCGGTCTAGGAAAAACGATAGAGGCCGGGCTCCTCTGGACAGAGCTTCAAAGCCGTTTCTACTTCCGTCGGCTCTTCGTCTTGTGCCCCGCCGTGCTTAGAGGGAAATGGGCGAGAGAGCTTCGCACCCGATTCGGAGTGAGGGCCGACATCCTCGGGCCCGGAGACGTGTTTGTCCGACTGCGAGAAAGCATAAGCGAAGGCCCCTCTGCCGCGTTTGCAATCGTGGCGAGCATACAAGGGCTACGTCCTCCCAGGGGTTGGGAGAATGGAGAAGGCGAACAGGGTCCGTCAGCGGAGCTGGCAAGGTTTCTTCGCGAGTACGAACACTTAGATCCCCTCATTGATCTTTTGGTTATCGACGAAGCGCACTACATGCGCAACCCAGAGACCATGACGAACGAGCTTGGGAAACTGCTGCGAGGTGTCTCCCAGTATGTAGCGCTTTTGTCCGCGACCCCGATCCATCTACATAGTGCGGACCTGTTCCAACTCCTAAACCTCGCCGATGGAGACCTTTTTAATCGCCCTAATCAATTTGATGAGTTGCTGCAAGCCAACGCGCCGCTCGTAAAGGCTCGTGATGAGCTTCAAGCAGGCCGCCTGACACCGGAGTCGTTTCTGAAAAACCTCCGTTTAGCGGCGGCTCATCCGCTTCTCGCTGGAAGTCGCCAACTCTGCGCTTTAATGGAGGAGGTGCCGCCCGAGAGTGAGTTAAAAAACCCCCGGATAGTAAGCCGCTTGATGCACCGGTTGGAGAGCGTGAACCTCCTCGGGCACGTGTTGAGCCGCACCCGTAAGCGTGATGTCGCGGAGTGGCGTGTCGTGAGGGAGGCAGTGCCAGAGATGATCCCACTTAGCCCTTCAGAGCGGGCGTTTTACGAGGCCGTCACCGATGTGGTGCGAGAGTTTGCCGCCAGGCGAGGAGCTCACGAAGGGTTTCTTCTAGTGACGCCGCAGCGGCAGATGTCCAGCTGCATGGCGGCGGCGCTTCGTTTCTGGCAGGAGCGGGGCGCGCCCTCTGAGGAAGAGCTTTTCGAGGACACGGGTTTGAGCACTGAGGTCCCCACTGAGGTGGGACCGGTGATCCAAGAGCTAATCGAGCGGACGAGAATCTTGGGTAACTATAAGCTGCTGCGAAGGGAGGACTCGAAGTACGAACGCTTACGGACCAAATTGCGGGAATACTTAGCTGAGCATCCTAACGAGAAAATCGTTCTTTTTTCTTATTTTAGAGCGACTCTGAGATACTTAAGCGAGCGACTCGAGGAGGACGGAATTCCGACGATCATTCTCCAGGGTAGAGAGGAGGACAAGGATACGATTATAGACGCGTTTAAGGCTCCCAATGGCCCAGCCGTCCTCCTCTCGTCGGAGGTGGGCAGCGAGGGTCTCGATCTCCAGTTCAGTCGCGTGCTGATCAACTACGATCTTCCGTGGAATCCTATGCGCGTTGAGCAGCGCATAGGGCGACTTGATCGCCTGGGACAGAAGGCACAACGCATCACGATTTGGAATCTTCTCCACAAGGACACCATTGATGAGCGCATCTACGGGCGGCTCTACGCGAGGCTCGGTATCTTCCAGAGGGCCTTAGGCGGGCTGGAGCCGATCCTGGGTGAGCGCATCCAAGAGCTGACGCTTGCGCTTTTACGCGATCGGCTTACGCCTGAACAAGAGGCTGACCGAATTCGTCAGACGGCCGTCGCAATCGAGAACCGACTCCACGACGAGCAGCGCCTTGAAGACGAGGCCCAGCATCTAGTCGCTTTTGGGGACTTTATCTTAAAGGAAATTCGTGCCGCACGTGAGTTGAGCCGAAGCATTAACCCCGATGACTTGCGACAGTATGTTATTGGCTTCTTCAGCGAGCGATACCCGGGATCGGAGTTTCGTCAAGACCCGGTAGACGGAGAAAAATTCCGGGCGAGTTTGTCTGCACAGGCTCGGTTTGACTTAGATAAGTTCGTGCGGCGGCACGGACTCGTGGGGCAGACGCAGCTCACTCGGACTGATGTGGCTTTTTGCGACATCCGGTTTGAAAACACTGTACTTCGGGGGCGTGACCGCATGGTCGAGACCGTCAATCAGCTCCACCCAATTGTCCGGTTCGTCGGTGAGAAGTTGTCCGAGCCGGGGGCTTTACAACCTCCAGCAGTGGCCGTGCGGGTGTCGCAAGACGCGCTCCGGGTGCGCTTAGCGCTCGGGGTGTACGTCTTCGCGGTCCAGCGTTGGTCGGTAGGTGGAGTTCAGGATATAGAGCGGCTTTACTACGCGGCAGTACGAATTGGAAGCGGGGAATGTTGTCTTACGCCGGAGGATGCGGAGCGGCTCATCAGCGCTGCGGCGTTACACGGGGAAGATTGGTTAAGTGCCGCAGACCACGTGGATTTCACGGAAGCAGCTCGCTTGGCTAATGATGTCTGTTTAGCTGAAGCAGATAAGGAGTACAAAGCATTCGTCGAGGAGCGTCGAGCACAGAATGACGATCGGGCAGACATTCAGGAGCGTTCTGCGGAAGCGCACTTCCGGGCGCGTCGCGAAACCTTGATCAACGTTCACGATCGGCACCTGCGCGCCGGCCGGCACGGTTTGGCCCGTGCGACAGAAGGACAGATTGGAGCGCTTAAGCGGTGGCTAGAGCGCGAGCGTAAAAGAATTGCCGAGCGGCGACAGCTTACGCCAACGAAAGAGGACGTCTGTGTAGGTTTGATTCTGCTGGAGTAAGAGACGATGGTTTTCGGAGACCTACGAGAATGGCTCCAGAGCTTGGCTTGGTGGAGGCGAAAACGAGAGCGGGCATTTCCAAGTGTAAGCTCACGTGCAAGCACCGGGAGAAACGAAAAAGAGCGGCTCATGCAACGTGGCCGACATCCCAGGGAACTTTTAGATTTTCCGCCAGTCGTGGCTACGGCAGAAAGATCTCTCCCGGAGCACGAAAAGGGCTCTACACGAGATGCTCGCATATCAACGGGCGCCAAGGGAGCCGACAGGCCGCAGCGAATCGACCTGATCGTGGGGTTGGACTTTGGAACAGCTGCCACAAAGGTGATCGTTCGCAGCCCTTACCTACCGGGAGAACGCGCTCGAGCTATTTCCTTTGCCGAGCTGGGACACCCGAGCTCGACCTATCTATTGCCCACGAAACTTCACGTCGGACGCAACGGTACCCTGGCGCTCCACGGCGACGTACCAGGATCGTGTTTTGATGATTTGAAGACAGCGTTGTTTGATCGCGAAATTCCGGGGGCTGCGATGCCCTCCAGCGTCGACAGTGTTGGTCGGGCAGCGGCATTTTTAGCACTCGTGCTGCGGGAGGTGAGGGCAAGATTTCTCCAAGCCGAGCGCGAAACGTATCGCCGCTTTCAGATTCGGTGGGCCGTTAACGTCGGGATCCCATCCGCCGGCTATGATGACGGGAACATTCGCGAAAAATTCCTTCGCGCTGCCCGTGTTGGTTGGAAGCTATCGTGGGAAACCAAACCCATGACCTGGGACTTGGTGATGAAAACCCTTGGGGAAGTAGGGAAGGCAGCTGAGGATGATGAAACCCCAGTTGAAGTGATCCCTGAAGTTGTGGCTCAGGCTGTGGGTTATGCTCGGTCACCTCTTCGTAACCCAGGTTTGCACCTTCTAGTGGACGTTGGTGCTTCGACACTGGACATTTGCGGATTCTTTCTGAGGTCGGCCCAGGGACAAGACTGTTACGACTTGCTCACCACTACCGTGGACCCCTTAGGCGTTGCCAAGCTTCATGAGCGGCGGATCGGGGCACTACGGTGCGAGGAAAACGCAAAAAGGTTCCAGAATCTCGACGCTTTGAGTCCGGTTCCCGAAACGCTAGGCGACTATCATCCCGGCTGCGCCTGTGGTGCGAGCGACGTTGATGGAGATTTTCGGTTTCGGGTAGCCTGTCTGATCACGCGTCACCTTGCAAACCTGAAAAAGCGCAGAGACCCATACTCGCCGAAGTGGCCCGATGGGATTCCGGTGTTTTTGTGCGGCGGTGGAAGTGGGATGCAGCTGTTCCGCAAGGCTGTCGAGCAGGGTGACAGGGATTTCCGTCAGCACATGAATGCGGGGCCAATTCAGCTTCGGCGACTACCGAAGCCTGCGGCTGTGGTCAACCGTGATATTGGGGATGGCCTCTTTCACCGTTTATCGGTTGCTTATGGCTTGAGTTTCGACGCGGCGAATATTGGGTCGGTGACTCCCCCCGGTAAGCTCGAAGACATCATTCCTGGATCGCCGCCGAGGCGGGACTATGAGGCGAACTTTATCTCCAAGGAGAAAGTATGAGGGAGACGGCATCCTGTTGGTGGCGCGAAAATCGCCACACCACGGTGTGAGCGGTGCAGGCGGAGCCAGAAATGCTTGCGGATGAATTCACAAGCGCGGGCGCGTGCAAATGAAAAAGACGAAACGGCTTATGGCACAAGGAATGATGGAGCGGCGAGACATTGTGAGTGGAGCGGCTACTTGGATGCAGGCGCGGGGATGGAAGGAAAAGCTCGCCAAGCGTCGCGAGCACGAGCAGAGTCTGTTCGAGCAGAGTCTGATAGAGCCGGATGTTCTGCTGGACGAGCTCGCACGGCAACCCCGGAGCCTGTCGCGAGGCCGAGCCCGAGATGCTCGTCTCCCGGTTCTTCAAAGCGACGAGCCAGGCGCGAGGAACTCGGTACACGCATACGGAACCGTGGCATGCCGCCGAACTCGCTTCGCTGAGTTGTGAATTGAAGGTTTTGGATGACGAGGGAGAGCGTCATCGTGGAACATGAAGAAATCCTTGCTAATTGTCGAGCGACCTACAGGTCTCTCGGTTTTGGAACACCTTACCCCTTCCAAGAGGCCGCATGGGTTCACATCCTCCAGGGCTGTAATACTCTTATCTCAGCGGGAACGGGTAGCGGCAAGACAGAAGCAGCTTTCCTGCCAGCCCTGGAGACTGGTCGCCGAATAGTGGCGCTCTATCCGACCAAGGCGCTGCTTCAAGATCAACTAGTCCGCATCAAATCTCTTGCGGCTGACAAGAGCATAGCCGTAGATACAGGTGATGAGGACGAAAAAGCCTTCTATCGAGACGATATCATCCTCACCAGCCTTGACAAATGTCTGTACCGGCTTTTCGGGTACGGAAAGAGACGATGGAGCTACCTCTACCCCTACCGGATCGCGTTCGACAACACGCGACGCACTATTCTGATTCTTGATGAGGCGCACGCCTACGAAGATGTTGCGTTCTCGCACTTCTGGTTTCTGCTGAAGAAACTAACATACGAGCGCAACGTTCAAACGGTTCTGCTGTCGGCCACACTTCCACCTGCTCTCGTTGAGGCAGTTGAGGATGAGGCGCGCGTCTTTTTTCCCCGGGATGCGAACGAAGGCCCCTTCTTCAAAAAAGTCACGGACGACGAACCCAGATCCGGAGAGCTAATGTATGCAGGACATCTCTCCTCAAGTGCAGTGATCGACAAGGCGCTCCAAGTCTTCGACCAGGGCAGGCGTGTGATTGTTGTCCTCGATACCGTTGTCCCCTTCCGGAGTGACGGCCATAGTCTGCACGAGATCTGGAGTCGGTTGATTCGAGAAGTAGAAGCACGTGGGCCTGGCACCCGTCGAGCCGAGATTGCACGCGTAAGTGGAGCTGATCGTCTTAACGGAAACATCCTCGCCTACCATGGCCATCAGATGCCTGCCTATCGCAAGCAAGTCCTAGATCGACTAAAGGAGCTGGATGAAACCTGGAAGCCGGATGAAGACGGAACTCCAACCCGGGGCAAACCCTTTATCCTGGTAACGACTTCGGCGATGGAAGTCGGGGTTGACATCTCCTCAGACGTCATGATCACCGATTTGTGCGAGTGCGACAGTTTCGTTCAGCGGATTGGCCGTTGCGCTCGGCGTCCGCGTGAGACGGGTGAGGTCTACCTGATCCGCGACCCTGGTAAACAGAGCCAGCGCGGCGCCACAGTCTGGGAACTGTTGAAGGATCGGCCTGAGGGAACTTTGATCGACGGCAAAATCAAACAAGAACTCAACGCGCATAACCCGATACCAGATCTCGGCCGGATTCATCTCCGCCTGGAATATCTCCAGGATCAGAGTCTCTACCGGTATGTGTACGACTTCGTTCAGGAAAACCGAGAACTCTGGGAGAAGGGTATCGTTATCACGCGAGACTGGGAGCCGTCGATTGCGGTGGTCCGCAGTGAACAACGGAACGGAGCGACTTATATTGGCGGAATTCCTGCGCGGGACTTCTGGCGGTCAAAAGAGGTTAAGGAAAAACTGCTCCTCCCTGTGTCGGGGGCCGCTGATATCTCGCCATACTGTGTATGGGTGTTCGAGGGATACGACGAGGCGAATCAATACACGCAACGGTTCGCTGTCGGCGGTTCCAAAGAGAGGACCCTTGTTGAAGCCTTGCGACTCGCGGGTATCAGCGCGCGAAGCCGTAACCAAGATGGTAACAGAGTACAGCCTATTTACGCGTTGGGGCTGCCTCTGGTTTTCGTTCTTGGCGATCCTCGTGGGAAGACTGAGCCAGAACCGGAGGGTACGGTCCCCTACGGCGATCCCAACATTGGTCTCAGGTATAGGAGGCAATTTGCAAAGCCGGAACAAGAACCCAAAGCGCCTCCTTCACCGTCCCCTGGGCTCAGGGTCCGAAAGGTTCTACTACGTAAGGGGAGGTACGAGTTGCCACTGTACTGGTTCGAGCCCTCCGGGGGACGCGAGACTGGCGAGGAGAGCAAGGTATGACCATTCCCAACCCACACCCGAGAATCTTTGTCCCGGGCAAGATCATCCAGGTGAGGGACGCGGACGATCCCTTTGTTCTCAGGAAGTTGGTTTTCATTTCGGTTGAAGAGCACGTGCGGCACGTTGTTGAGATGCTTCAGTGGCTTTTCCCGGACGTCACCGAAGAGCAGCGGGCTGGGGCCGCGCTTCATGACGTCCGCAAGAAAATTGGGGCTCACCACGACTTTTTCCGCGCGTGCGGGCGGAGATCCGCCCCACGTGAGGAGCATCTCCGCACCGACTTTTATGCAGAGGACGGGAACCCTATAAGCTTGTCGCCTAGCGACGCGTGCCGTGGTTTTTTGAACTTTGTCCAAAACTCTGGGCGGAGACGCCTGTGGCCTGTTCGAGACGATGCTGGACCTTTGAGCGAGGTCCGGCTCGACCTCGACCCGCCCTTTGGAAACCACGCGGCGGAGGTCACGGAGGCGGATCTGCACCCGTATCGCGACGGCTCGTTTGTTCTGGCGGACAATCCTCAACGCTGCGACTATGTTCTCAATCTTGTCCGTTTGCACCACTCTTTTCAGCCTGATCGCATCGTTGAGGCATGTGCGCGGCACGGCGAGAACATGGTCCGGGACCTTTACCGGCTTATCGTCGCGGACCACGCGGGCTCCCGCTGGGCGGAATATGTCGTTCAGCAAGTGGAGGCAGGAGCTGAGAAGCCTGAGGGCGTGGATTTCTTCGGCGACGCGGAGATCAAGGTTACCACAGAGCCCGTTGTCCACGAACCGGATCACGAACTTAAGGTAGGGGTTGTCCGTCTGCAACGGTCGAGGCTACCAATGGAAAACGGAAATCTCCCGAAGGTTGAGCTGCTCGTCAGATATTTTTCTCTGACGGTGGATTGGGACCTCAGAACATTAAGGGACTTTGCCACTCGACCCGTGAAAGCGCACCCACAGGAAACGCGCAAGCGCGGTCGCGGCGGGCGCAGGGCTACAGCATGAACCGTCAGGAAGCCATTCAACAGATCGTCTGGTGTCTACTCGCCCATGCTGATGAGCCTGCCAAAGGTGTGGCTGCTGCCTTGGCGCTCAAAGCTAATCTGGGAAGTCGCGCTCAGAGTGACTTTCGGAACCTCCTGCGCGCGGCGGGGCTTTTTGCTCGAGATGACGACGGCTTTTTTATGCGGTACGTCGGGACAGGTGCTACAAAGGGCGAACTCCAATCACTGCCAGCGCCGACGCACCTGCTGACGGTTCCCGTTCCAGTCGAACCGCGGATGCGCATCGCCTACAGTGTCTTCACCGGGCTACTGCTAAAGCATCTGTATCAGCGCTATGCTGTAGTTCCGCTTCAGGTCACCGAGGGTATGGCACTGCTCTGGGCTCCCGAGCAACCGACGCCGCCCGCATCATCACTTCCGGCCGACGCCCAGCAGATATGGCAAGAATTTCAGAAGTCGAAGCTTGTGGAGGATGCTTTGCAAGACGGGATCGAGGCCACCCTGTCGGCCGTTGGGAACATCGGAGCGATCAGTGTAACGGATTCGCTTGGCCGTGGGCCGGTGCTTAAGGCTCTGTTACAGGTTCTGCCCTCACATGAACGTGAATTTCAAAGTCAGGGTGGCATGCGCCTCGATTTCTATTTTCGTGAAGACATTGAAAAGTGGAAGAGCTCGTTGGGCGTGAATGCCAGGAATACTCAGGCCGTGGAGAACCTTTGGGAGCACGGCTTGAACAGGTCTGACGCTAAGCCCGTGGCTAATGAAATTGCTGCCACCTTAGTGAGCGAGGCCCTCGATGTTGCGGCACCGATGCCGTTTCGATACGTCCGAGGGCTGTGGCGCGGCGAAGGAACCGGAGGTAATCGGAAACCAGGGAAACGAGACGGCGTCAGGTGGCCGCAGACGGACAAGACTGCTAGTGCGAAGGCCGAAGAGATCGACGATGCCGTTGAGGCGGCGCTGAATCAACTAGAACGATGGAGGTCCGGGGCATATCACTTGGACCGCTGGGTAGCGACCATTTTCGCCGAACACAAGACGTGCTCGATGCTGATTTCGTCTCTTGCATCTCGACTTTCTGCAGCCGCAACGAGATCGCTGACTGGCGAAGAAGTAAAACAATGGGAAAAGTTCGTGGATGACCTGTCAGATTCATTGCGCAAGGACGCGCTTATTGCGTTCCTCAGGGCCAACGAAGAAAAGGCGTTAGCTGAGATAAGGGCCGCTGTTTTAGAGGCCTGCAAGAATGTTTTCGCTTGGCACTTAGCAAGAAACACTGGTCGCGATGACATCGCCATCTTTGGCTGGCCCGTAGTGGTTCTAAGGGGCATACCGGAGGACAAGAGGTTCGCACTCCGGTTCCTTGACAAGATAGAACCACCGGGAGCTAAAATGGTTTTTCAGATACCTCGGCTCGGAAAGATCACGGTGGTCGGCCCTCCTGATACGGCGTCGCCTCCGCCGTTCATTCTTAGACATGTCGGACAGTCACAAACAATGGTGTCGGCGACGACTCTTACGTTGGTGTCCGGCACTCGCTGCCTCGTATGCGGATCCACATCTGACCTGCTCAAGGGTGCGGCGAGCTTTTTGCCGGAGTCTAAAAAGCGTTGGTATGAGTCCCCTACATCATTTGTCGAGCCGAAGCTCTGCAGCAATTGCGCGTTTGTAGCGTACCTCTCGGCGATTTATCCGAACGACAATATAACTGTAGTCGAATTCCCTGCGGACAACTTCCTGGAACTTTTCGCGCTTCACGAACAGCTGCAGGGCGTGTCCGGACCGGTTGCGCTCAAGGTCCTAAATCGAGTCGGTGCGCTCTTGGTTCTCCCGAGTCGGTACCTGCTGTTATCGAAGAAATCCGGCCGGGGCCAAATGGATTCCAAGGCACAGATCTACGTCCAGTTACGCTACCACAGGTCGTTGCTTGAGAACCTCGACCGACCTATGCGCGTTCAGGTCGAAGGGAACCAACCCAGCTTCTGGTCAGAGATTCACCCGTATGTGGCCATAGGCCTCTCGTACTTTGCGCGTCTGCCGAACTACTACGAGACCAACGAAAGAAAGGTCGTCGCCCAACGGATGGTGCGCGCGCTTACCGAGGGACGCCCGTTCGCGGCCGTCTATCTTGCCGCCGAGGCGGAGCGACCGGGACGAGAACGCGATGTTTTAAGTGGAGGACTTCAGGCTTTCGAGAGAGAGTTTGTAGGGAATCGACAATACGCGGCAAAACTGGCACTCGGGTTAGGAGGAGATAACGTGCATTCCGACTTTTATAAAGACGTTGTTGAGTTTTCGAACTACCTCTTGGATTTGGTGCGGCCACTTGTTCAGAGGGAAGTTCGAAAAAGTGGGTCCGCTGTTTCAGGTGTAGCGCGGAAGTATACGAACTTGATCGTTCGCGACTTTAAGGATGGCCGTGTCGCGAAGTTTCTCTATGTCATCTGCCAAGAGGCGGATTCAGCAGAGCGGGACGGTGAGGGTTGGCCCAAATCGCAATGTTTAGAGAAGCTTTATGGAAGGGAGCCTACCGTTGAGACCAACTCGGCCGAAGAAACCGCTAGGGTATGGGTAGCCCTTCGAGATCAACATCCGAAGACCGCCCTTGAAACTAAGATTGAAACCTTTCAGGAAAAACACGGTAAAGACCCGGGTCTCTGGACCAAGTTCCTCGGCGAAGTGCAAGCTCGTACCCTAGCTCTTTTGATGTTGAATATTCGTAACGTATCGATGAGATAGGCAGGAGGTAAGCGAAATGGCTCAACGCAAGAAACAACAGGCACAAACCGGCGCGACCCCGTCAGGTAAAAATGGCAAGTTGTCCGTGACTCAGTACACTGGCATTAATGCCACTGGAACGAAGACGGTGCTTGTGAGTGCTTTGTTGGAGGTTACAGGGCAGGTTCGGTTCGGGGACGGGACCGATATTGCCACAACCATTACAGAGAAAGATACGGTTCTGGGTCCTAATGGCAGTGTAGAAAAAGCGGTCTGGGCCGGTACGAAGCGCCGCGGTGTGGACCGGCGAACGATCCACGAGTTTCGCGACCGCGCTGGCTGGGATGAGGGTGACTGTTATATTCCGAAGCTCTGCGGGATGTGTCCGATTTGCTGGCTGTTCGGCTTCACCGGGACGACTCAGGAACAGGATAGTGCAGTGAAAGGGATCAATTCGAAATCGCGTCTTCTTTACGCCACCTCACTTTCGATCCAGGATACTGCACAATGCCTCAACCGGCACTCGCGAAACCAAGTTGATGAGAAGGCGCAGACCACGGCGGGAGCCGCTGGCATTCACGAAGAAGAAGTGATTGTCGGCGGAACTCGCTTCCCAGTTTATACGTCCCTTATCCATGTGCTGGATTGGGAGGTTGGAGCGTTCGCGCATGCACTTCTAGAGAATCTGAACTCGAACCGATACACCGCCGCATCGCGCGCCCAGGGAGGGATCAAGTATGTCGAGCTCGATAGCGCGCCGGCCATCATCGTGGACGAATCAGCATTAGGCATTTTCCCGTTTGCGGCACCTAAGATCCCTGCGTGGGAAACCGATCTCGCAAAAACCACGGAGGTATTTACGCAAGCCAAGAACAGTCCGCCCTCCCTGGAGCCGTTTCGAGTGGCTCTTCAGGCCCAGGGTTTCAACGTTGAAGCCGCAGCAAACACGCTGACAGCGAAGGGTGGCGACGTCGAGCTCACAGTTGAGGTTGATGGGGGCTGTCTCGTCGTGCATCAGGGTCGAGACGAGTTGATGAAGCGGTATTACGGAAGTCAGGCCGTCGGCTACCTGCGGCAGAAGCAGATCGAGTTCCAGAAGAAGCTCTCAGATTCCAAGTGGAGGGCTAACTTCAAAAGCGAGGTCAGAGACTACGCGCAGAAACTTCAGGGCAAGGCTGCCGAGAGGACTACAGAAGTATCTGGAGACGCAGACACGGAGGCCGGTACTTCCGGTGGAAGCGGCGGCGATGGTGGCGCCAGTGAGTGACGAATCGATTTTTGTGTTGTTTCTTCGTGCCACTCTCTTCACTCCGCTCATGGCGCGGAATGCGCTGAAGTCCAACGTCACGTGGTCGAGCTACCCGTTTCTCCCACCGACCGCCGCGTCTGGGTGCTTGGCAGAACTTGCTGGGGGCGGCCGATGGTACGAGGGAAATACGATCGGGCTAAAGGCGAGAAGCCTGCATGACATCCCTAAGTGCCGAGAGGCCTTTGCTCTCGGTGCGTATCCTTCAGGATCGCGCCTCTCGCGGCGCCACTTCCGCGCTCACCTCGGCTCTATCTTCAATTACGAAGCCACAGTGTGGTCTGCGGGCAGGAATGAAGGGAAAAAGCTCGCGGTAGTGGAGGAAGCGCTCGCCGACAATATTACATTCGTGGTGGCGGCTCCCGAGCACAGGCCCTTGGAGCTTTTGCACGATGCAGTGCGTGGGCGGCTTGGTCCCGTGGCGAAGAAGGGAAGTCTAGAGGTTCTTTACTGCGCTCGACCGGAAATTATTGAATTCAGGTCAACGGCAGCTACGGGGGACGAAGAGACAGTAGCGCTCATGCCTGTGACCGAACTGGGCAGCCTCCCTAGTCGGCCTTTGCAACCTGGCGAGACGCTGGTTCATTATGTGCCGGTCCGGTCACGCCTGAGAGGTGGACGAATGGAGTGGGACATCATGCCATCGATCTGGCAAGAACACCTGCGGTTCCGTCGAGGCGTTCCAATCTTTTCCGGTGCCAACGGGAACCAACTTGTCGGCGTGTCTCTGGCTTTGTGGAATCGCGTGCGTGAGCCATGGTGATGGCTTTGCACGGACTGCTGCGTTTCTCCAGCGGTTCGGACGAGTCGGCCGCAACCGACCGGGGAAGGCGATCGCGTTGGTCCCACCGAACGCATTTGAAGCGATGCGTAATCTCCCCGACGAAATCGACCGCGCTTCGTTCGAGGAGCGAATCTACGCTTGGTATCCCACAGCGGCTGCGCATCCCTGGTTTGTGACCACCGAGATTGGCATGATCACGGCTCGGGCGCTGGCGGAGAACCTGATCGCCACGGTGGAGCGGGACGCGCACGCGAGGCCGGAGGTCTTGACGCAACAGCGAGAGAGGATCGAAGCTGTCCTGGGGGAGCACGCGGAACGGTTGGGGTGCGCCGTAGAGAACGTGAAGGCCAGACTTGCCTTCGAACGATGCGCCGCTGGCAAGTCGGGCGCTCGGTGGCTGAAGACCTATCGCGGCCTCAATCGGTTTCGGACATCGCTTCCAAGCGTGGCGGTCCACGATTTCATGGAGCAGAAACGACGTAAAGAATGGCAGCTTGGCGAATATGAAATTGATCTGGCCACGCTTCTCAAACGAGGTGTGGATGTGCGATGGAACGAGACGCTCGGGATGCTGACGATCAACGGAATCGGGAAATATCGGCGTGTGCATGCGAGCGAGTTTTTTTGCCGATGAGGACTGCGTGGTAATTCAGGAGACAAGGGCTTCTCGGGTCCGCTACGCCGGGACTCCCCGACTTTGGGAATACCCGAAGTTCGGAAGCTGCTGCTGTACCGGGACGGAGAGGCGACGCCGGTGTCGGATTTGATGGGCAGAAAGAATCATATTTTCGTCGTGGTGCCGAAGTCGGAGGTTGAAAAAGACGTCGATTGGCGGTTGCCGGTGTTCGAGGGGGGGGCAGATATCTTCTTGCCTTCGACGGAGCGGCGCTGCTGCTCCTGGAACTTCGGAGACGGCGCGGGCGGGAATGAATGGGGTTACTTCCCAACTTCGGAAATACCCGAAGTTCGGAAGAAGTAGCAGCAATGGGGGTTGCCGGGATCGGGAGTCTTTTCGCGCTTGAATAAGTCGCGAAGTGGGGAGGGACGCCATGACCAAACGTGTGAAATTGAAATCGAAAGACGCAGCCGCGATAGAAGAGTTTGTACACGGTTTGCGGGCGGCTCTAGGGGATAAACTCCTTGAGGCAAAGCTCTTTGGTTCTAAGGTTACGGGGAAAGATCAACCGGATTCCGACATAGATGTGCTCGTCGTCGTGGATCAGAACGGCGTGGAGATCGAGGATCGGGCTTTGGACATCGCGTTTAATGTCAACCTAAAGCACGATGTGTATATCTCCCCACGTGTTATTGATCGTTCCATTCTGGCCGATCCGGTGTGGAGCATCACGCCTTTCCTTCAGGCCGTCGCAAAGGAAGGGATTTCCTTGTGAAGCCCGAGTTGGAAAAGCTGGCGCGTCATCGTCTATCTCGCGCGCGCGAGGCCTTTGCCGAGGGGGAGCAGCTCTTATCGGCAGGTGGCTTGATGGGCGCTGTAAACCGCTTGTACTATCCCGCCTTCTACGCGGCGCGGGCGTTGCTGGCGCTACGAGAGGTGGATTCATCGAGGCGCAGCAGAGTGATTTCGCTGTTTCAGAGGCACTTCGTAAAAACTCAACTGGTCAACATAGACAAGGCCAAGGCCTTGCCACGCGCCTTCGAAAAACGACAGAAAAGTGATTACGGAGATTTCTCCACGGTTACTGTACGGGAGGCTAGCGCCATCAGAGAAGAAGTTAAGACCTTTTTGGAAGAGTGCAACCAGGTGCTCGAACGCATAATCGCCGAAAAAAATGATTAGGAACTCTCGGAGCGCCGCCGGGTGCATGCGAGCGAGATCTTCTCCGATGACAATTGCGGCATGATCCTGCGTGCGTGTACGGGCTCGCACGTAGACAGGGAAACAGAGGATTATCGGGATCATTTGCTGCTGTATCAGGGCGGGGAGGCGACGCCGGTGTCGGATCCGATGGGCAGGGAGAATCACATCTTTGCGGTTGTGCCGAAACGGAGGTGGAGGCTGAATTGGATTGGGGGTTGCCGGTGTTCGAGGGGGGCAGATATCTTCTTGCCTTCGACGGAGCAGCGCTGCTGCTTCTGGAGGTGTGGCGGCAGAGGCGGCAGCTAGGATGAGGAGAGAGCCGTTGGATGGGTCAATCAAAGTATCGGACTTCAGGAA
Source organism: Candidatus Acidiferrales bacterium (assembly GCA_035559995.1). GTDB lineage: Bacteria > Desulfobacterota > Binatia > UBA9968 > UBA9968 > DATMAM01. The sequence continues at coordinate 11,152 of DATMAM010000010.1, read as the reverse complement.
TACCCGAAGTCCGGAAGTTGCGTCACGGGAAGAGGAGAAATGGGCATATTCTGATTTTTGAGACGTGGCCAAAAAAAAGGACAGGCTACAGTATTGTTGGTAGCGTGTTCGTGAGCCAAAGACTGCCGTGCGAAACCACGGAAGAAAGATATGGCAGTACAAGTCAGAGTCGTTGAACCAAGGCTGTCAGGAGGAACACTGCGATGAAAGTTTATAAGGGGATCGTGAAGGGCAATACCGTTATTTTGGAGGAGAAGCCGGATTTGCCGGATGAATGTCCGGCGCTGGTAGAGATAAAGCCACTGGACAAGGCACGAGACGAGGAAATCGCCCGACAGCAGATCGAGCTCCTCCGGAAAGCTCCTCGTGTGGGGAAATTGCTCTACAAGAAGCGCGAGGAACTTTATGAACGATGAGACACGGCTTATAGACACGAATGTGTTGGTTCAGGCGTATACCGTTTCCGATGATAGAAAACACGGTGTCGCTCTACCCATGGTAGAGCGGATTTGGGAGGGTGAAGGGGCTACCACTACCCTCCAGAACCTCTGTGAATTTTTCTTTGTAGTCACACGAAAGGTTGCGAGGCCTATATCTGCGACCGCAGCCGAGACCATCGTGAGAGGAATTTTGGGCGCTTCCCAGTGGAGGGTTATCGATCGGCGAACCGAGACCGTTCTCAAGGCTATGGAGCTTGTGCGCCAGAGGCGCGTGCCGTTTTGGGATGCCCTCGTTGCCGCCTGCATGCTAGAGAACGGGATCAGCACAATCATTACCGAGAACGAGGCAGACTTTAAGCGGATTCCGGGCATAACGGTCACTAATCCGTTCAAGACAGCGCGCGGAAAATGATTGTCTACGGAGGGAACAAAGGGGACATCTCATTTTTGGACAGGGAAAGGGGACAGGCTACTTTTCCGAGGGTACACCGGACTTCGGGAATACCCGAAGTTGGGAAGCTGTTGCTCTACCAGGACGCCTGCCTGCCGCGTTGCGGCGCAGGCGGGGCGAGGCGACATCGGCTTCGGATCTGATGGGGCGGGAGAACCACATTTTCGTCGTGGTGCCGAAGGCGGAACTGGAAAGTGATCTTGATTGGCGCTTGCTGGTGTTCGAGGCGGGCAGATATGTTCTTGCCTTCGACGGAGCAGCGCTGTTGCTTTTGGAACTCTGGCGCCGGAGAAAGAGGCTTGCATGACCGCCGGCGGCCGGGGGACTCCCCAACTTCGGGAATACCCGAAGTGCGGAAGCTGCTGCTCAATGCGCCTGCCTGCCGCGCCACCGGCACTGGCAGGGCGAGGCGAGACCGGTGTCGGATCTGATTGGCACGGAGAAAATTATATTTTCGTCGTGGCGCCGAAGGCGGATCTGGAAGGTGATCTTGATTGGCTCGTGCCGGTGTCGAGGCAAGCGGCTCTTACTGACAGTGCGGCTTTGGTCGAGGACGATTTGGCGTGCTTTTTTTCGGAATCTGACGGGAACTCGACAGGATAGGACGTGGATGTCCGAGAAACTACTTTGTCAGCCAATGGATTTTGACAAGGTGTTCGACCGACCCAAACTCGGGGTCGCCGGTCAAAACGGTTGCGTCGAGGCGTTGGGCGGTAGCAATACAGAACGCATCAGCATAGGAGACAGCATGCGCGCTTTTGATTTCCGCTGCCGCTTGCACCAGGGCCTGGTCCACCGGGAGAAGATCGATCGGGAGCTGTTCGAGCAGGCGCAAAGCTTCCTTCGTCTTTGCTTCTCCAACGCGCCGTTTTACGATGTAGTAGAATTCGCCCCAATTGATCCAACTCAGGATCGCGCGGCTGCGAGACTTTTCTTGGTCGTAAAGAGCGCGCTGAACAACCTGCCATCCCGGTTCGCGGTGAAAGAGACTAACCAGGGCAAAACTATCGAGAACGATCTTTTCGTTCACGACGGGCCTCTTCCCGATGCTCGCGGCGGAGATCCGCGGTCAGGGAAAATTTTCCCTTTAGGAATCCGGTCGCGGCTTGGATTGGATCAGGAGGGACGGGCGTGACCACGAGACGGCCCTCTTCTTCCGCCAGGTGGACCTTGCCCCCGGGCCTGAACCCCAGTTTTTGCCGTAGTTGCTTGGGGACTAGAATCTGCCCCTTTTGTGTGAGTTGGGCAACAGGCATAAGTTTTTCCTCCGTTTTAAAAAAATGTACCGAAATCCTAGAACGTAGGCAAGTCTTATGATTGCGCGGCGGGAAAGAGGCGGACCGGGAAGCATCCGGAGAGTACAAGGACGATACAGGGAATCGCGGCCGAGAGGAAGAAGGGTCGGAATTCGTTCTGAAAGTTGATTTTGGTCTATGAGGAGGCTGAGGTTAGAGGGGGACAGCCTGGGGTTTTTTGCCGTCGCAGGTGATGGCGCGGAAAATCATATTTTCGCCGTGGGGCCGAAGGGGGAACTGCCAAGGTGATCTTGATTGGCGCGTGCCGGTGTTCGAGGCGGGCAGATATCTTTTTGCCTTCGACGGCACGGCGCTGCTGCTCCTTGAGGTCTGGCGCCGGAGAAAGAGGCTTGCGTGACCGCCGGCGGTCGGAGGGCTACTTGTACTTCGGGAATATCCGAAGTTGGGAACAGTCGCCAATTGGATGAGCACGGGAGAAGAATCTGGGGGACAGCGATGAAGTCGACTGTCGTGGCGGTCGGATGTTTTTTTGTCCTGGCGGGTTGTGCGAAGCACGTCACCGTGCGCCCGCCGGTAACTACGAGCCTGGGCTACCGGGTTTTCAAGGCCTTGGGGGAAATTCACCGTTATCCATTTCATGTCGGCGTTCTGATCGATCCGAAGCTTGAAGAGGAGACCATTCGGGTGACTCGTGATCTGGGGACGGCGGAAATCCCTTTCGGCCAAGTCGTCTCGGCCAAGGTGCTGCAGCTGCTGATCTACAAGTTCGAGCGGCTTACGCTCGTGACCGATATCAACAAGGCGCCGCCACTGGTGCTCGCAATTGCGCTGGAAGGCGACAAACCGTCGGTGGGTGTGGATATCAATGAGCATCCCACGTTTATCAGCGCTGCATCGACGTTCGACGTTGTCGCCAAGGTGGATGTTCGTCTTCGCCTGACGCTCACCGAGAACGGCCAGCAAGTCTGGGTCGGCCATGCGCGAACGGTCGGCGAAGCGGTTTCCGGCGGCGCCGCATACGGAGTCATGGAGGGAAGTAGTCAGGCGACGGACATCACCAACCGCGTTACGGACGAGCTTGTGGCCGATCTTGCCCGCCAGATGCAGCGGTCCGAGGAGTTGAGGAAGTTTTTCGAGGGGAAAAAGCCATGAAGGTAGGTGGAGTCGTCCTCGCGATGTGTTTGGTTGCAGGTTGCTCCGCTCCGTTGCGCACCAGTGTTGCGCCTTTTCGCCCACCGGAATCCTTTCCGAACGCCAAGAGGATAGGCGACCTCGTGATCGCCGTGGACATGTTGGATACGCCGGAAAAATCGTCCCGGGTCTTCGGGACCGACCTTGCGGCGGCCGATATCCTGCCTGTTCATCTCATCGTATCGAACAAGGGATCGCAAGAATTCGAAATCGATGCGGCGCAGATATTCGGCGTTGCCAGAGGCGAGTATTATCCTGCATTCAATTTGACTCAGGCTGCAGAGCGAGTACGGGGATCGTCGATCGGAACCACGGTCGTTACGCAGGCTGCGGTCGGGGCTATCGCCACGGCCGCGGCAGGAGCCGCCGTGGGTGCGGGAATCGGTCATGCGGCGGGAGACGCGGCAAGGGGAGCGGCTGCAGGCGCGGCGGTCGGAGCGGGAACGGGCGGCATCGCGGGCGCCGCGGCGGGGGCATCGGACCGCTACACAAATCAGTTTCGCTATGAGCTGGCCGTACAGGATTTCGGCGCCCGCAATATTTATGCGGGCGACATGCATAGGGGATTCATCTACTTCCAGCGGCAGCCTTACACCGCGATCAGAATCAAAGTGACGAACGTCAGCGCGCGCAGGGCCGAGGTAGTGGAGATTCCGGTCGAGGTCGCGCTCCCAGGTGTGAAGTGAGCTTCGATCCGGACTGGAGAGGCCGACAGTGCGGCACTCTTGCTTTTGCGAGGTGTGGCCTTGTCGAAGCTTTGCTGTATCCCTGCATCTGCGGTTGAAGGTCGACCGTGCCGCTTTTCGAGGAACGGATTTACGCTTGGTATCCCACGGCGTGCGCGCGTCGCGGTTCGTACCACCGAGGCAGGCATGATCACAGCCCGGGCGCTGGCGCGGAAACTGATCGACCACGGTGGAGCAGGACGGGTACGCGAGGCTCGAGGTCCCCGGCGGGATTGGGAGAGGGGCGAGCTGCCCTGGGGAAGCATGCAGAACGGTTGGGGCGGCGGAGAACGTCAAGGCCGGACTTGCCTTCGAGCGATGCGCGGCGGCAAGTCGGGCGCCCAGCGGCTGAAGACCTATGGCAGTCTAAACCGGTTTCGGACGGTTCCGGGCGTCAAGGTACACGACTTCACGGGGCAGCACCGCCGGCAGGACTGCGAGATAGGGGAGCACCAAGCCGATCTGGCCATGCAGCTCAAGCGCGCTGTCGATCTGCGATGGAAACCAGAAGCTCCAGATGCTCACGATCAAGGGGATCGGAAGTATGGACGGGTGCACGCGAACGACTTTTTTGGCTGACGAGGACTGCGTGGTAATTCAGGAGACAAAGGCTTCTCGGGTCCGCTGCGCCGGGACTCCCCGACTTCGGGAATACCCGAAGTGCGGAACCGCTGTTGTCCGCTCGTTCTATTGGAGCGACGGTGATCACCCAATGAACGAGACTTTGAGGCCATTCGGGCAATCCGACCGTTCAAGCTGGCGGCAGCCTAATTGGGGGACAAGGGAACATTGTGGTTTTCTAGGGAAGTGAAGGGCTGGGAGTGCTTTCGGCCCGAGAAAAACTGGCACACGCCGGTGTGTGCGAGGCAGGCAAATAATCTTGTCGCCTCGACGCCTGCCTGTCGGGGCGCGGCTGCCTGTCTAAGCGCGGGCGCTGCAGCTCATGAAGCCGTGGGCGGAGGAAGCCGACGTCATGATCTGCGGCATCATCTCCCCAACTTCGGGAATACCCGAAGTTCGGAAATCGCCAGCAGGGAAAGCGGAGGTGGGGTGACGAGCCTGAAACTTTACGTCTGCCGCTGCCGCCAAGCTCGATACGAACAAGTACTTCGGGAAGTGGCGGAGCAAAAAGCCGGCTCCAGAGGGCCGCGTTCTCGAAGCAACGTGACGTCATCGATCTTTTCCGCTTGTGCCTGAACAACTATGCTTACCAGGGCTTGTTCCAACACCGAGCCCGAGCTTTTCGACAGGCACTACAATGCCGAGGTAATACAACCGGCAGTTCTGCGAGTTCTTCGGGGTGGAAAAAGTTGTGGGGAATTTTGGAGCATTTATCCGCGACTTATGATCCGCAAATCGTGGGAGGCGAAGATCTCAAGCGGCTCGCCGTCCCGCGTTAAAGAAGCTCTCCGAATGGCTTGCGGAGAGTGGCTTCACATCCCGCGAGGCGAGGAGCATGGCGGCGCCGCGGAATCTGCCGAGGATAGGAGCGGGCCGACCGTTAAAGTGAGGCGAGGTGCTCATGGATCCAACCGCGCCCGTGAAGAAACCGCCGCTCCCATCGGCGGAGGCCGGAGTATCGGCTGCTTCCTGGGTGGACTCGCGGACAGGCCAGCGCGCCATAGCGCGTGCAAGTCTGAAATAGTTGAGGTGTCGCCGGGACATCGCGCAGCGAAGGTAAGGGCATAGTTGTTCGAATAGCCATGAGGGTTAGGAGGCGTGCCGGGCTTTACGCCTCTGGGCATAGTTCGTGGTCCAACGAGGAGTGGCTGTCAAGTCAACTTCGGGAATACCCGAAGTTGGGGAGTGAAAGCGATGAAGGAATCGCGCTACCGCGAGTCGCGAGTGTGCCGCACACTGGGAAATCCGGTGGTCTACTCGGTCGTGCGGTTGCTGCACGACCGCGGGCCGATGAGTCCGACAAGGATCGCCGACGCGGTTGGTCGTCGCTTGCAGACGATCAGCGGTCACCTGGCGGCGCTGCGCGCGGCAGATCTTGTACGCTATGAGCGGCGAGGAGGCACGACTCGTTACTGGTTAAAGCACGAGCCGGAGACGGTAGCTCTGTTGGCTGCTTTGGCGGCGTTGGTGCGGCAGGCTAGCCGGATGCGCGATTGAGCATGGCTCCTAACTTCGGAAATACCCGAAGTTCGGAAGTTGGCCGGAAAGCAAATCGGGCGACGTGGTTTTGATTCGTCAGAAGCTCCCGCGGGAGCTCACCGATCCCGCCAAAGCCGCCGCTGTCTCTGTTGAGGGAGCATGACTCGTTGTCGTCGTGCGATGACCTTTTTCGAAGTCTTGTTCCGCTCGAGAGAAGAGACGCGACGGTGGATTGTCCGAAGAGGATTCCGTTGCAATGTTGAGAGGATTCGGAGCGAGCGGGTAGGAGGGAAGTTGATACGAAAACAGGCGAAGCTTCTTAGGCGGAGCTCAAGAGATCCGTCAAGAAAACGCTCTTGTGAGCCCCGCAAACGGTATTCCTATTGCTCTCGTGGTTACCTGCGAAGCTGCCGTCGCACTGCGCATTCCATTCATCACGGCCGATGGCAGGCGGCGGGACACAGCTAAGTTTCCTGGCGCCAATCTTTAGCTGGATTGACTGAAAAGAGACGCCCGATGTTTTATTTTCAGCACTTTCGCTTCCACCTGGAACCGAAGGGCGCGTTGCGGATGCCTGCCGACAACAAAGGTAACGTGATCCGAGGTGGTTTCGGAAGCACGTTTCGGCGGATCGTGTGTCACGCAAATTGTCGCGAGCCGGAAACTTGCGAGCTGCGGCACATGTGTCCGTATACGGCTGTTTTTCATCCTTTTGTGCCGGAAGGATCGGCAAAGATCAGCAAGAATCGGGATATTCCGCGGCCGTTTGTTATCAAGCCGCCGTTGGAGGCCAAGGAAACTTACCTGCCGGGCGAGCAATTGTCGTTTGATCTCGTGTTGATCGGAAAGAGCTGTGACTATCTTCCGTATTTTATCGTTACCTTTAAGGAGCTGTCTCAGGTCGGGCTCGGTGCCGGAAGAACTCGGCTGGATCTGTCTTTGGTTGAGAGCGTGGGGCTGAACGGAACTGTAGCGCCCGTCTACGAGCGAGCGAAAAATTTGGTCCAGCCGCTACAACAGGCGCTTTCTTGGGAGACCATTGTTCAAACGCTCGGGAAAGACTGGACGGACGCAAGGCGCGTTACGCTGCGCTTCTTGACGCCAACCATGATCAAAACCGGCGGCGTTTTCGTACGGCGGCCGGACTTTGGGACGGTCTTCAAGCGGCTCCGGGACCGGATCAATGCCTTATCCTACTTTTATTGCGGCAAAGGTCTGCAAATAAATTTCAAAGTGTTCGGCGAGCAGGCCGAGAGAATCAAAACAGTGTCGGATTTCACACGATGGGTGGAATCGGCGCGCTATTCGCGCCGACGCGAAGTGGCGCATGATCTGAGCGGCTTTGTAGGCGACGTTTCATTCGAAGGGGAGCTGGCGCCGTTCTTGCCTTTTCTCCGACTCGGCGAGTATCTCCATGTGGGTAAAAACGCAGTTTTTGGCAATGGTTGGTACGAGATAACTCAAATAGGATAATTTTTTGTCGGTCACTTCTCGCCCTCGGCCGTTCTTCTGTGACAATGGCTACGGGAGTCCTGAACGAATCGATCCACGACAGCCCACAAACGGGTACCCCGCCGGCGCAGTTCAACCTTTTTACGGGAAAGCCGGAGGTTCTGCCGATCGAGGTGCCTGAGCCGGTAGAGGAAGGCCGTGAAGTTCGCGTCGACCAAGGCATGTCGGTCCTAAAGTCTGAAGACGGCTCCCAACTTATCTTTTCTGGCTTCGGCCTGTTTTTAAGCAAGAAGAGTGAGCGTCTGATCGCGCGCAAAGGCAAGGACGTCATCTATCAGTTTCCGCTGTTTCGCATTCAGGAAGTGGTGGTCGGCTCAAAAGGGATTACGGTCTCTTCGGACCTTTTGCAGGAGCTGTGCGCGCGCGGCATTCGACTCAGCTTTTTGGACCATTCCGGGAGACCCTACGCGATGGTCACGTCGCCGATGCTGACGGCGACGGTCCAGACACGGCGCGAGCAGATTCTTGCCTTGACCGACAAGCGCGGTCTGGAATTTTCTAAGGCGATTGTACTCGGAAAGATAAAGAATCAAGAACGACTACTGCGCTATTTCGGCAAGCACATTAAAAGAGACGATGAACAAAGATACCGCGGCATCGAGGTAACGGTTGCTCAGTTGAGAGCTTTGTGGAGGAGAGTGCCGAGTATTGATGCGGCTTCCGTCAGCGAGGCAAGAGGCTCCCTGATGGGAATGGAAGGAACCGCGGGAAGACTCTATTGGGAAGGGGTGAAGCAAATCGTCGGTCATAGGGTGGAGTTTTTGGGCCGAGAGCATCGCGGCGCAGAAGACACGATTAACTCCCTGCTGAATTACGGGTACGGAATTCTTTACTCGCAGGTGTGGGGAGCTGTGCTCAATGCCGGTCTCGAGCCGTTCGCGGGTTTTCTCCACGTCGACCGCCCGGGAAAGCCCTCGCTGGTGTTGGACCTGGTCGAGGAATTTCGCCAGCCTGTGGTTGATCGGGCGGTCATCGCCCACGTGAACCTGGGAGTCACCGTCGGGCTCAAGGATGGCTTGCTGGACGCGGAGACGAGAAAAAGTATCGGCGAGCGCGTGATTGAGCGGCTGTACAGCTCGGAGCCGTATCACGGGAAACAGTATCAGATCCGCTCTATTATCCAGATGCAGGCAAGACGGCTGGCTGGGTTTCTACGGGGCAATGGGACGTACAAGGCTTTCTCGTTTAAGTGGTAGCGCTTGGAGGTCAAACGCGAGCAGAGAACTGGAGGAAAGCGGGAAGCGAAGAGATGGAAGAGCTTAGGACTCTGGTAATTTACGATATCGAGAGCGATAGGATTCGGCTAAAGATTTCGGAAACTTGCCTCGACTACGGATTGACTCGGATACAGTACAGCGCGTTCTTGGGCAACCTGAACAGGAACAAAAGGGAGGAGCTGTTTCTTCGGCTTGCGAGCGTGTTGGACGATAATCCTGGAAAGATTTTTCTCCAGTAGATAAGAAGATCACGTGGAAAATGGAGCAGGGCAAAATCGAGGAGGCGAAAATCGACGAGCTTGAGAAGAGACGAAAGCTAAGTAAGTACAAACTCGCGCAAGGTCAACGAAGGTTTCATTTCGCGCTCAGCTCGGAGCGCCTGGGGCTTTCCGGCAAGCTGGATCTGCTCATAGACAGCCCCGAAGGACTGTTTCCCGTGGATTTCAAATGGACCACGGGGCGACCCCATCGGAATCATATTTTTCAGCTGTGCGGGTATGCGCTGCTGTTGGAGGAGCAATTCCAAAGGCCCGTGACAAAGGGGTTCGTGTATCTGATTCCGCAAAATGGCGCGGCGATTTTTGATTTGACCGCTGAGCTCAAGCAGCAAACGCAAACGATGCTTTCAGAGATTCGGCGGATGATCGAGCAGGAGGATATGCCGCCGCCAACACCGGTCAGGAACCGGTGCGTGGACTGTGAGTACCGAACCTTTTGTGGGGATGTTTTCTAGGAGTCTGTCCGAGAAATCATTTTTTTCTTGATCAGGGGCGATCAAATCCGTAGTGTAGCGTCATGGCGAAGCGATATCGTGTGTACGAACCCGACCAAATGTTTTTGATGCCTCCGAGTCTGCGCGAGTGGCTGCCGGAAGATCACCTGGCGTACTTTGTCAGTGACCTGGTGGATGATCTGAATCTTTCTGAGATCGAAGCCGTCTACGAGGACGAGCAACGGGGACAGCCGCCGTACCATCCGCGCATGATGGTCAAGGTACTGATCTATGCTTACTGCGTTGGAGTATTTGCATCTCGGCGCATTGAGAAACGTTTGCTTGAGGATGTGGCGTTTCGGGTGCTGGCGGCGGGCAACACGCCGGATTTTCGTACTTTGAGTGACTTTCGCAAGATTCACCGCAAGGCTTTGGAAGGGCTGTTTGAGCAGGTTTTGCGTTTGGCCCTTAGGGCTGGGGCGGTCAAGCTGGGGCGAGTAGCCATCGATGGCAGTAAGGTCAAGGCCAATGCCTCCAAGCACAAAGCGATGAGTTACGGGCGCATGAAAGAAAAGGAGCAGGAGCTTCACAAGGAGGTTCGAAGACTGCTTGCTGAAGCGGATCGACAAGACGAGGCGGGGGATGCGCGCTACGGGAAGGATCGCAGCGGGGATGAACTGCCGGAGGAACTCAGGCGGCGGGAGAGCCGGCTTAAGCGGATTGGGGAGGCCAAACGGGCGCTGGAGCAAGAGGCTCGTCGCCAGGCGCAGCAAGCGGGCCAGCAAGCTGGGAAGCCTGAGGATAAAAAGCAATACAACTTTACTGATCCCCAATCGCGCATCATGAAGGGCAGCGATGGATTTGTGCAAGGCTACAATTGTCAGATCGCGGTGGAAGAGAACTTTCAACTGATAGTCGGTCAGGCCGTCACTCAGGCGGCCAACGACAAAGAACAACTTCAGCCCCTGGTGGAGGCCGTCCAACAGCAGGCGGGACAGAAGCCGAAGGAAGTTTTGGCGGACAGTGGATATTGCTCGCAAGACAATCTTAAGTATCTGGCGCGCCGACGAATTGATGGGTACGTGGCCACCGAAAGACAAAAGCACGGACAAGATCGGTCTGCTTGTAAGCGTGGACCTTTGCCTAAGGGGGCCAGTCTGGTAGAGCGGATGAAGCGCAAGCTTCAGACCCAGGTAGGGCGAAGGATCTACGCGATGCGCAAGGCGATTGTGGAACCGGTATTCGGACAGATCAAGCAGGTGCGAGGATTTCGGCAATTTTTGCTGCGCGGGCTTGAGAAAGTTCAGATGGAGTGGGCGCTGGTTTGTCTGACCCACAACATTCTGAAGTTTTATCGGATCATCGGCTAGTGATCCGCGGCAGTAAAACCTTCTAACCCACACCATGAGCTGGGAAAAGATCGCTCGTAGGCCGAAAATCCACATTTCCGCTGCTTTAGATCACCCGTTCATCAGCCGATATCATCGAGCCGGTCTTCAAAAACGCAATTTAACTCTTCCATCGATCATTTCTCAGACAGGCTCCTAG
>DATMAM010000009.1:0-73781 GCA_035559995.1 Candidatus Acidiferrales bacterium | reverse complement strand
AAACGCAAGACCGCCTCTATCTTCCTCTTAGTAGAGAAACGACCTCGTTGCAGTTGTCTTTTCACCATGGACACCTCCTGGGTTCTTCTCCCTAACATTTCTCCCAATCAGGTGTCCAAAGAAATCGTGGGGCGGGGGAAGCCACGCAAGCGCTTTCAGCACTGCCTCGGAAAACACCAATGCGGCACCAATAAATCCAAATTCAAACACGATAAACAGCAAGACGATCCCAAAGCCAATGTTTAGGTTTTGCTCCGCGAGCCCAAGCAACCGGGACGCGATCCCGCCGAGGATGCAGAAGACAAGAAAATGCACCCAGGTGTACATAAGGGCCATTTCTAGAGAAACAGGCAAGACTTCAGGAGGAGCCGGCCATCCGCCACGATGGAAAAGCGCGGTTCCAAGAAGCGAGGGCGTGTAAAGAGGCCGGCCGTGGATGGTGTCGAGAATCAAAAACCAAACGGCGATGGTTGCGGCTCCAATGAATCCAGCGATGATTCCTTCCAGGTAAAGGCGGGAAGTGTCAACCGCCTCTCTGTCCGCCACAAAGCCTTCCGTCAGTCTTGGTTGAGGATTCATGGCATCCTCCTTTTTCTTAACCGAACGAAATATTGGGGTTAAACGCTAAATTGTTTACCTCCGCGGGTTTGTCGTTGTCAAAAATCCGCCTGTTGCGCCGAAAACTGAAAGCGGCTGATTTCATGAAAACACTACTCCCCGAGCCGATCCAGTGTCAATCGCAGCACCGAGTTAAAAAAGTTCCGATTTTTACGGACCGAAAAGCATCTGAACATGCGCGGCGGGTTTGAAACCCAGAGCATTGTCCCGGACAAGGCACAGGATGGCGCAGTCCATAGGACAGTAGTAGATAGGGGGCCGATGAATATTTTGTTGCTTTATCCCAAGTTTCCCGAGGAAACGTTTTGGAACACATCGCGCTCGGTAAGGCTCCTATGGGGCCGAAAAGCTATCATGCCGCCGTTGGGCCTTTTGACGATCGCCAGTTATCTTCCCGAGGATTTTTCACTCCGGCTGGTCGACCGCAATGTATGCGAAGAATCGGAATCCGATTGGGAATGGGCGGACGTTGTTTTTGTTAGCTTGATGATCGCGCAGCGGGAAGATTACAGCGTCTGCCTCGCCAAGGCGCGAAGCCACCGGAAACCGCTCGCCCTGGGAGGCCCGTTCACCCATGCGTTCCCGGAGATAGCCGGCGCCGACGCCGATTGGGTGTGCTTCGGCGAAGCGGAAACGATCATGGCGGAATTTGTCGACGATCTGCGCGCGGGTCGACGCGGTAAACAGTACCACGGCGGCGCAAGAACGGACATGGAGAACACAAGGGTCCCCCGGTTTGATCTTCTCGGCAATGTCAAGGACTACGCCACGATGGCGCTGCAATTCTCTCGCGGCTGTCCTTTTAGGTGCGAATTCTGCGACGTGATCGAAATCTACGGACGCGTGCCGCGGGCAAAAACACCAGCGCAAGTGTGCGCTGAGTTGACCGCGTTAAAGAAGCTCGGGTTTAGCGGCTACATCTTTTTGGTCGACGACAATTTTATCGGCAACAAGAAAAAGGCAAAGGCGCTGCTGGAGCGGCTGGCGGCGTGGAACCGGCAGCACGGGCATCCCTTTCGGTATTATACGGAAGCATCGATCAATCTTGCCGACGACGACGAGCTTATTGAGGGGCTGCGGGATTCCGGTTTCTTCCACGTATTCATCGGCGTCGAAACGCCCGATCCGAGGCTACTCAAGAAAACGCTCAAGCTGCAGAACGTGCCCGGGAATCCGTTGGAGAAATTGCGCAAAATCCGGGAGAGCGGCATTCACGTCATTGCGGGATTCATTATCGGTTTTGACGGTGAAGACAAAAGCGTTTTTGCAACGCAGAAAGGATTTATCCAGGCTTCCGGTGTCGGCGTGGCGATGGTCGGATTGTTGCAAGCGATTCCTCACACGCAGCTCTGGCGGCGGTTAAAAAGCGAAGGCCGCCTGCTCGCTCGATTAGAGGTGCACGGGAATCTTACGATCGAGGGCATCAACTTCGTTCCTCACGGGCCGTTGACAAAGCGGCAGTATCTCGAGCGTTACACTCAGCTTTTGCAGGAAATTTATGATCCCCGGTCGTTCTTTGAACGCGCGCTTACCGGGCTGGTGCGGCTAAAGGCAAAACTTCCGCCGCGCGCGTTGTGGCGGCACGGCGGGACCTTGTTGGTCGTGCTCCTCAAAGAGCTTTATCATTTTGGTGTCCGCGACAAGAGGATGAGAAAACAGTTCCGGAAAAGTCTTTTTCTGGTTCTCTGGAAAAATCCGCGTGCGCTAGAGGCGTTTGTCTTTGACTGCTCGGTCTTTTATCACCTCCAGCGGCACGCCAATTACATCCGCGCCGAGATCGCGGGATATCTCGGCGCGCCGTCGCCCTTCGATGCGTTGGACGAAACGGCCTCGGGCGATCGTCGCCGCACGGAGGCTTCCGCGTAAAGATTTCGTTCAACGCGCCAATCCGATGATGCGCCTCACGACGGGATTTCTCGTCGCAGAGTGATCAAGAGCGGCAATCAAAGCCGCGCAGAATCGCGTGCTATCGGCACCCAGCACGGCTCAACGTGAGCTCCGCGAGCGTCCTTTCGCGGCGGTGGCAATGTTTTCTCTCGATGAATAATCCGCCTAGTACGTGTTACGACGCAAGGACAGTGCGGCGCAGGCAACGCGTTGCGGCTCGATTCGGCGCGGCTTCGCGTCTAAAAATACATCTAAATATAGGACAAACGGTGCATTGCCGCGCCATTGAAGTCGATATAAGCTTGTGGTACACGCTTGCGGAGTTTCCGCCGGTTCCGGGGGCTACATGAAGCGGATCTTTTGGATCGCTGGGGCCTTAATCATGGTGGGTGCGGTTCTGGGCTACCGGGAATATTCCCCGGGCAACCAGAAAAAGTCGGAGACCGAGCTGCAGGAGGCTACGGGAAGATCCGGCGAGCGAGGGAGCGGCAGGCGGTCCGGCGGGCGCTCAGGGCGCAGGGGAGGCGGTGGGGGCGTGCCGGTGACGGTTGCCAGCGTCGTGTCGAAGAACATGCCTGTACAGCTGATGGCCGTCGGAACCGTTGAGCCTTACCAGACCGTATCGGTGCGGAGTCAAATAACCGGTACGCTCATGCGGGTCCACTTCAAGGAGGGCCAGGATGTCAGAAAAGGAGATCTTCTCTTCACGATCGATCCCCGCCCTTACGAGGCCGTCCTCAAGCAGGTGCAGGCAAATCTGGCAAAGAATATGGCTCTTTTGGCCAACGCGCGCGAGCAGGTACGGCGCTACGCCGAACTGGTCAAAAAGCAATACGTTTCTCAGGAACAGTATGATCAGATTCAGTCGAGCGCCAATGCTGCCGAGGCGGTGGTGGAGGCAGACCGGGCGGCCGTAGAGAACGCGAAAGTGCAGCTGAGCTACTGTTACATTTACGCCCCCGTGGATGGTCGAACGGGGGACCTGCTTGTGGACGAGGGTAACCTCGTGCGAACGAATGATGCCGTCCCTCTGGTGACGCTCAATCAGATCATGCCGATTTTTGTCGGGTTCTCTGTGCCGGAACAGCATTTGACAAGCATCAAGGAGGGGATGGCTCGGGGAAAACTCAAGGTTCAAGCTTTTATTCCACAGAACGAGGGGGCTCCTGAAACGGGCGAGCTCACCTTCGTCGACAATGCCGTAGATAGGACCACGGGAACCATCAAGCTAAAGGGGACGTTCGCGAACGCGAGCCGGCGCCTCTGGCCCGGGCAGTTTGTCAGGGTTTCCCTGACTCTGGCCGATCAGCCGAACGCGATTGTGGTGCCGTCGCAAGCGGTTCAAACCGGGCAGGACGGGCAGCACGTGTTTGTCTTAAAGGACGATTCGACGGTCGAACTGCGCCCCGTCGTCGTCAGCCGGACGCTCAACAACGACGCGGTTATAGAGAAGGGACTTAAGCCGGGAGAAAAAGTCGTCACCGACGGGCAGTTCCTGCTGGGTCCGGGGACCAAGGTCCAGGTCAAGAGCGACGGGAAGAAAGCCGAGGTGGAGTCGTGAACCTTACAGCGCCCTTTATCTATCGGCCGGTCATGACGACGCTCGTCATGCTCGGCATTCTAATCTTCGGCATACTCGGATATCGCGCTCTGCCGGTGAGCAACTTGCCCACGGTCGATTTTCCAACCATCGTGGTGACGGCAAGCCTGACCGGTGCGAACCCGGAGACGATGGCGTCGGCGGTGGCCACTCCGCTCGAGAAGCAATTCTCGGCTATCTCCGGGCTCGATTCAATGACCTCTTCGAGCACGCTTGGCCGCACCCAGATTACGCTGCAGTTCAGTTTAAACCGTGATATTGACGCGGCCGCGCAGGACGTCCAGGCGCAGATCGCGCGTGCCTTGCGCGATCTTCCGTCCACAATGACTTCCCCGCCCAGCTACCGGAAGGTCAACCCTGCCGCCGCCTCGATTCTTCACATCGCTCTTTATTCGGAGAGTCTGCCGCTCTCGACGGTGAATGAGTACGCCGAGAATCTCCTGGCCCAGCGCGTCTCGATGATCAACGGGGTTGCCCAGGTGGACGTCAATGGTTCGCGCAAATACGCCGTGCGCATACGGCTTGACCCGACGAAGTTGGCGGCGCACCAGATCGGCCTCGACGAGGTCCAAAACGCCATTCAGCGCGCCAATGTCGACATGCCGATGGGAACTCTGGACGGCCCGTTCATAGCCCATACCCTGAAGGCCCCGGGACAGCTCATGAACGCCGCGGAGTATCGCCCGCTGATCGTTACCTACAGAAACGGATCCCCTGTTCGCCTTCAAGATCTCGGGAATGTGCTGGACAGCGTAGAGAACGACAAAAGTGCCGGGTGGTACAACGGCAAGCCCGCCGTCGTCCTTTCAGTGCAGCGCCAGCCCGGTGCAAACGTGGTTGCCGTGGTCGATGCCATAAAGGAAATTCTTCCGAGCTTGCGCCAGCAGATTCCCCCGTCCGTGCAAATGGAGATTCTGTTCGATCGAAGCGTCTCGATCCGCGAGTCCGTCGAGGACGTCCAGTTTACGTTAATCCTGACCGTCGCCTTGGTGGTTCTCGTCATCTTTGTCTTCTTGCGCAAAGTCTCCGCGACGATCATTCCCAGCCTGGCCCTGCCGCTGTCGATTATCGGGACTTTCGCGGTCATGTATCTCCTCGATTTCAGTCTCAACAACCTCTCGCTGATGGCGCTGACGCTGGCCGTGGGGTTCGTCGTCGACGACGCCATTGTCGTCTTGGAAAACATCGTCCGGCATGTGGAAAAAGGCGAGGACGTCTTCGAGGCCGCTCTGAAAGGCTCGAAGGAGATCGCGTTCACGATCTTGTCGATCACGCTCTCGCTGGTGGCAGCGTTTATACCGTTGCTGTTCATGGGCGGAATCCTCGGTCGGCTCCTGCGCGAGTTCGCCGTCACGATCTGCGTGGCGATTTTGGTTTCCGGGTTCGTTTCGCTCAGCCTGACCCCGATGCTCTGCAGCCGGTTTTTGCGGCGCGAGTCGCTAGAACGCCAGGGCCGGTTCTACCGCATGATGGGCGCCGCCTTCGACGCGATGCTCACCTTCTATCGGTGGACCTTGGATTGGGTTTTGAGACACCGGCTGGCGACGCTTCTGGCCTCTTTCGGTCTGCTGATCTACACGGTTCACCTCTTCATCGTGATACCCAAGGGCTTTGTCCCCAGCGAAGATACGGGGCAGATCACCGCGACCACCTACGCGGCGGAGGGGGTCTCTTTCGAGCACATGGTGCGAAGACAGCAACAGCTGGTTGACATCATTGCCAAGGACCCCAACATCGATGCCTACATGTCCAGCGTGGGCTCCGGCGGCGGTCGGGGAGGCGGCTTCACCGGGCGAATCTTTATGCGCCTTAAGCCGCGGGCGGAGCGCAAGCTTTCGGCGGATGAGATCATCCAGCAGCTTCGCCCGAAACTGGCTCAGGTCCCGGGAATCCGCATCTCCATGCAGAACCCTCCCGCGATCCGCGTCGGTGGCCGAATCTCACGAGCGCTGTACCAGTTCACTTTGCAAAGTCCCAATGCGGAGGAGCTCTACCGGTATGCTCCATTGCTGGAGAAAAGAATCAGCGAGGACTCCGATTTCCAGGACGTGAGCAGCGACCTCGAAATCAAGAATCCACAAGTCGAGATTGTCTTCGATCGCGACAAGGCGGCGACGCTCGGCCCGACCGCGCAGGGGGTTTCTGCGCGGCAGATTGAGGAGACTTTTTACAGCGCCTACGGATCGCGGCGGGTATCCACCATCAATGCGCCAAACAATCAGTACGAAGTCATCATGGAGCTGGACCCGAAGTACAAGCGCGATCCCTCGTTGCTGTCGCTGCTCTACATTCGCACCAACACGGGAAATAACACGTCGCAGGCGGCGTTGACCGCGGGAAACAACCTCATTCCGTTAAGCGCGGTCGCCTACCTGAAAGAATCCGTCGGTCCCTCGGCGGTGAACCATTCCGGACAGCTTCCTTCGGTCACCATTTCGTTCAATCTTAGACCCGGAGTCGCGCTCGGCGACGCCGTCGCGCGAGTCAATCACCTCGCGCGGGAGACGCTCCCAGCCACGATCACCACAAGCTTTCAGGGGACGGCGAAGGAATTCGAGGAGTCGCTGAAGAGCTTATGGTTCCTGCTGGCGATGGCAATCCTCGTCGTCTACCTGATTTTGGGAATCCTCTACGAGAGCTTCGTCCATCCGCTGACGATTTTGTCCGGCTTACCCTCGGCGGGCGCCGGGGCGCTGCTCGCGTTGATGCTCTTTGGAATGGAGCTGGACATTTACGGCTTCGTCGGGATTATCATGCTCATCGGTATCGTCAAGAAAAACGCGATCATGATGATCGATTTTGCGATCGAGGGCCAGCGGAGCGAACAAAAAACGCCGTTCGCGGCCATCTATGAAGGCTGCTTGATTCGATTTCGACCGATCATGATGACGACCATGGCGGCGATTATGGGCGCCCTGCCCATTGCCCTGGGCCATGGCGCGGGAGCCGAATCGCGCCGCCCCCTGGGAATCGCGGTCGTCGGCGGCTTGATCGTGTCGCAGCTCCTCACGCTGTACATCACGCCTGTGATCTATCTCTATTTCGAAGCCGCCAGCCGGAAAGTCCGCAGTTGGCGGAAGCGCGAGCGCGCGCCAGAGCCGGCAGTCGATGTGGTGCCGGCGGCCGAGCCGATCGGCGGACCGGCGCTCCTGTCGATGCCGACGGTCGACGGCCAGCAAGCCAAGAGCTGAGCGACCCGGGGCGCCGCGGACCAGCAACGCCGCACCCGCTTCCCGGCGGGACTCTGGAGTGACATGACGGCGCTTTTCCCTGCTGAAGAAACGAACTGACCCACGATGAAATTTGGCGCGCACTACCTGCCGACGTATGTTCCGGCGCTCGACGGTTCCGTCGCGGAATTCTACGGCGAAATGTTTCAGCAGATCGAGGAGCTGGACCGGCTCGGCTTCGATCACGTCTGGGTGACGGAGCATCACTTTGGCCATTACGGCGGGACGCTGCCGCAGCCGCCCGTCTTTCTCTCCGCGATCGCTCGCACCACGAGGCGGATTCGCCTGGGAGTTGCGGTCAGCGTGCTGCCGCTCAATCAACCGATCCAGGTTGCGGAATCCTACGCCATGGTCGACGTCATTTCAGGCGGCCGATTGGAGTTCGGCCTCGGAAAGGGCAGCGAGCTTATCGAATACCGGCGGCTCGGGGCTCGGCCCGAGGAGGCGACGGCGCGCATGAAGGAAGCCACCGAGATCATCCTGCAAGCCTGGTCCGAACAGCCGGTCAACTTCTGCGGCGAGATTTTTCAATATCAGGATCTTCACGTGCTGCCGAAGCCCATGCAGCGGCCGCATCCGCCGATCTGGGTCGGCTGCGCGCGGAGCGAAGACTCTTTTAGATGGGCGGGCGAAAACGGATTCAATTTGATGACGCTTCCGTATCTCTACAAGGAGCCGGATCTGTTGCCGGCGTTTGTGAGCTCTTACCGCGCCGCTTTGGCCCGGACGGGCCGCGATGCTGGGCAAGTGCAAATTCTCGGGAAGTTTCACGTCTATGTTGCGCAAAGCCTCGGGCAAGCTCTGGCCGAGGCCGCTCCGTATCTGGCGAACTATCAAAAGGTTCACGCCGCGGCCGACCCTGATCGCAAAGAACGCGGATTTTTGATCGTGCGCGATCCGGAAACTCAGCTCGCGCGCGGGTTTGTCATTGCCGGAGACCCCAAGCGCTGCATCGACACGATCCAGCGGTGGCAGGAGCAGATCGGCCTGACCACGATCTCCGGTACCTTCCATTTCGGCGGCATGCCGCAGGAGCTGGCGCTCAAGAATATTCGCCTGTTCGCCGAACGGGTGATGCCGGCCTTCGGATAAATTCGACGCTCGCAAAGCGCGCGCTGATCTTCGCGGCCGAACTAGTTGACGAGCGCGCGCTCGCCGCAAGGAGGCCCAGGGAGAGCGCGCGCGTAGCGCACGACGCTGATTTCCTGACCGTTTAGGCAGGCGATCTGCCCCGCGGCCGCAAGGACGCGCGCGCACACTGCGGGGATAAACTTGACATTTTCGACCAGCCCGTTTCGAGTCCAGAAGTATAGCCGTTGGGTGCGCGCCAGAAGCTTCAGCAGCTCAAAGCCGATGCGCGTGCGCCGATCGCTCCAGGCTTGATCTAATAGGTCGGTCAGATCCGCGGATTGCGGCAGCGGCAAGCGCTTGAGAAAATTAATAATCCGCGTGGTGACGAAAAGAGTGTAGAGGTCTTCCCGTTGGAAGCCTTCCCCTTCGATCGCCATCGCCGTCAGGCGCGCTCGGAGATAGTCGTCCTCGGCAAAATGAAACCCGCGCGCGATCGGCGCGTCGGGCGTGAGGTAAAAAAGAGAAGCCCCGAGCAGGACGGGAAGCCGGGCGTTGAACGCCAGGGTGTGAATCATGCTGTCTAAGCTTTCATGGGGCAAGCCGAGGATCTGGTAGGAAACGATCTTGAAGCCGAGGTCGTGGGCCTTGCGGACGACCTTGAGATAGGCTGCGAGCGTGTGCGGCCGTTTGGTTGTCTCCCGAACCGTCTTGTCCGAGCTCACGAGCGCGAGATTCAAATGCGAGAATCCCGCTCTCAACATCAGCTCCAGGAGTTCCTCGTCGAGACTCAAGTAGCTGATGCCGTTCATCGCGACAAATTCCATCTCGCGTGCGGGGAAGCGAGCGGTCAGCCGGCGGCAAAGCTCCTTGAACGCGCTTTTGTAAAACGTGAGGTTATCGTCCTCGAAGTCGATCACCCGGTATCCCTGCTCGTAGCGGAGCTCGATCTCGGCCAAGACGTTTTCCAGAGAGCGAAGCCTGTACTGGTCGCCGAAGGTCGTATGGACCGAGCAAAAGGAACACTTGTGCGGGCAGCTGCGGGAAGTGATCATGAAAGTCATCGGCTTGCCGCCAAGCTGGTAAGGAAACAACGAAAAGTCCCCGAGGTCGGGAAACGGCAGCTCGTCGAGGGCAAAGTTCTCGGCGACGGGATTGAAGACGATCTGGCCGTTTTTCTTGTAGGCGAGATTTGGCACCTGCTCGATCCTGCTTTGTCCCTGCAAGTATCGGAGCAATTCGACGAAGGCCCGCTCGCCCTCGCCGCGGATGACATAATCGACGTGGGGCGAGCAGAGAAGCGATGCCGGGGCCGCGGATGCGTGCGCCCCGCCCATCACGACCGGGATGCGAAGCCGCCTCTTCGCGCGTGCTGCGACTGCCAACGCTTCACGGTAGTAGGGCGTGAACAGCGACGAGATTCCGACCAGATCGGGCTTCATCTGGGCCAGCTCGGCTTCGATAACGTCGAACGACTGGCCGAAGTGATAGTACTGGTGGAAAGTGGAAAACGGAGATTTGTCCGCGGCCGCGTAGTACTCGGTCAGGTAGCGGAGGGGTTCGGGAATCGGCACCGTTTTGCGGCCGAAACCGCCGTGATAATCCTTAATCACAACGTCTGTTTCTGGAAGATATTTTTTGACCGCAGCCTTGAGATAGCAGAGCCCGATCGGCTGCAGGCGCACGTCGGTGTCATAAAAATCCTGAACGGGCGGCTGAACGAGAGCGATCTTCATCGATGGAAATCGTGCTCGTGATCGTCAAAACGATAAGGCAGGTTCGACGGTTTGTCGAGGTCCTGTCAACGAACGTGCTTGACGGCCGCGGCGACTTTCGCGTAAGTTCCGGCTGATCGGAAATTCTTGCAGGTGAGGCGGGAGATGGAAAAATCGACCGAGCAAAAACTTCTTATCTTGCTCGCGGAAGCGGGGCTTGAGCCGCGAGAAGGGGATCTCGAGCGCTTTGGCAAAATCATCGACGGCTACGTGGCGACGCTGAAGACGCTGTATTCGATCGATCTTGAAGATGAGGAGATCGCGCCCGTTTTTCACGCCGAGTGGACCCAAAAGTGAGGCGTCTTATGGCCGCGCAAGAAAAGCCTTTGTTTCATCTGACGATCAATGAGGCACAAAAACTCATCCGCGATCGCGCGCTATCGCCGGTCGAGTTGACGCGGGCGATCGTGGAGCGCATCGAAGCCGTGGACGGTCGGCTCCACGCGTTCGTGAAGCTCATGGCGGACAGCGCCATGACGGAGGCGAGGGTTGCGGAAGCCGATATCCTGCGCGGGAGCTACAAGGGACCGCTACACGGCATTCCGCTGGCGGTCAAAGATCAGCTCGATGTGAAGGGAGCGCCGGCCGAGATCCGCAAGAGACCGCCGGCCGTTTCGGAGGATTCGACGGCGGTGAGAAAATTGCGGCAAGCGGGCGCCGTCATCCTGGGCAAGCTCGCGATGAGCGGGCTTCCCAGCGATCCGCCGCAGGCGAGAAACCCGTGGAACACCGATCACGTGACGGGCGGGTCAAGCACCGGTCCGGGAGCGGCCGTCGCGGCGGGCCTGTGCCTCGGCGCGCTCGGCGAAGACACCGCCGGGTCGATACGGAATCCTGCCTCTTTTTGCGGTCTGGTCGGGCTCAAGCCGACTTACGGTCGCGTGAGCCGCCACGGTCTGGCGCCTTTAAGCTGGTCGCTGGACCATTGCGGTCCGATGACCTGGGTGGTTGAGGACGCAGCGGACATGCTCCAGGCCGTTGCCGGCTACGACCCCCAGGATCCCACCTCCAGTCGCGCGCCGGTTCCGGACTACCGGGGCGCGCTCAGGGAAGACCTGAGGGGCTTTGTCGTCGGCGTGCCGCGGGCTTACATCGAGGAGTGCCGCGCGCGCACGGACCCCGAAGTTCTCGCTCTCGTCGATCAGGCGATTCGTGAGTTGGAGTCGCTGGGAGCGCGCATCGAAGAAGTTAGCCTGCCGACGCTCAAGCTCGCGACGGCCGCTAACGCGGTGATCTACTACAATGAGTATTTTAACGCTCAGAAGCAGGATCTACCGGCGCTTATCAAAACCGCCGCGACTCAACGACGCGCGCGGATTTACTTGGGCATGCTCACCGGCTCCGCCGACTACATTCAGGCGCAGCGCATCCGCAGCCGAGTCAAACGGGAGTTTGCCGAAGCGTTTCAGAAAATCGATGTGATCGCGCTGCCCGCGCAGTTGGGGCCCGCTCCCAAGGTGAACGAGCTTGATCCGCTCGATACCCTTTACCGGCACCTCGCCCCGGAGTACGTTTCGCCGTTTAACTTGGCCGGGTTGCCGACGGTCGTGCTGCCGTGCGGATTTTCCCGCAACCAGCTTCCGATCGCCTTGCAACTTGCCGGCAAGCCCTTCGCTGAAACGACCATCCTGCGAGCCGCCTACACCTACCAGCAGCACGCCCAGCTGTACCGGCGGCGGCCGCCGATCTAGCGCTAATCCGATCGGTAGCGCCAAAGTTGCGGGATCGCGCAGCCGATGATGACGACGATAAGCAGGCAGAGCCCGCCACTTGCGACGAGCGCCTTCGGCGCGCCCAGGGCGGCGGCCATCGCCCCGACGACGAGCGCTCCCAAGCCGTTTGTCAGCTGGGCAAAGACCGCCATGAGGCTCCACGCGCGCCCCATCATGGCGTCGGGCGCGAGTAGTTGAATCACCGTGCGGCGAACCGAGACGCTGATCGCGTCGAAAAACCCCAAAGCCGCGACCGCGAGAACGCCGAGCCAGAACCATCGCGCCAGGCCCAGGAGCGTGAGCGCTCCCGCGAACAGAACGGCCGAAGTGAGCGCCAAGGCGCCTTTGCGCCGAACCTCTCCGAGCAAGAGCAGCGTGCCGAGCCCGAGAAGCGCGCCCAGCGCCGATGCCGTATAGAGCGTTCCCAGACCGACGGCCCCGGCTTTGAAGACATCGCTCGCAAAGATCGGCAGGACGGCATTGTAGTAGCCGACGAGCATCACGCCGAAATCGAGGAGGAACAGCGAAAGGATAATGCGCTGGACCCAGATAAACTCCACGCCCTCGATCATGCTGCGCAAACTGACGCGGCGGCGTTCGCCTCGCGGCTCTCCGGAGGTGCGGATCGCGATCACGCCGAAAGCCGCCGGGACGAACAAGGCGCCGCAAATGAAATACGTCCAGCTCACGCCGAGAAGGTCGATCAGCAAACCCGCCGCCGCAGGCCCGATCAGCATGCTGGCCTGATGGATGAGAGCGTTTAGCGAGACGGCGTTCATGAGGTGCGATTGCGGCACCAGGCGCGGGACGAGCGCCGAGCGGGCGGGGCCGTTGAACACTTGGACGAAGGCGGACATCACGCCGAAAAGATACACATGCCACACTTGAACGGCCCCGGCCATCGTCAGAAGTCCCAACGCGGCAGCGGGGATGAGATTGAGGCACTGGGTGAAGAGGATAAGTTTTTTGCGGTCAAAGGTATCGGCGACCGTTCCCGCAAAAAGACCTAGCAAGACATAGGGCAGGCCGTGAAGAAGGCCGGCGAGGCCGAGCTTCAACGAAGAGCCCGAGATCTCGTAGACCTGGTAGAGCTGCGCCACCTGCCTAAGTTGCGAGGCGATCGCGGTCAAGGCGCTGGAAGACCACAAGAGCGCGAAGTCGCGAACCAGAAAGGACGCCCAGGGCCGAACGGGGGAACTCCCGGGATCTCTGGATTCTATTTGGGGTTGGCCACCCACTCGTGCAAGTTACGCCAGCTCGATACTTTGAAGGTGACCCTGAACCGGAGGGGTTCGAACCGCGCCAGCCTGTATAGCCGAAAGGAGCCGCTGCCGCAACCGCTCAGCCGCCCGCGCCAAGCGCGGCCGTCAAACCGACGGCGACGTGTCGGTCACCGCGACCGGCGGCTCGGTCGAAAATATCCGCCGCGTCAACGGCGGCGAAGCCGAGATGGGGCTTTCGTTCTCTTCCGATCTCCACGAGTCCTATCATGGTCTTGAGCAGTTCAAAGGGAAGCCGCTGACCAACGCGCGCGCCGTCGGTCTCGTCTTTTTTGGGGTGGCTCATCTCATCACCTACGCCGACAGCGGCATACGCACGGTTCAAGACCTCGCCGGCAAGCGCGTGGCGGTCGGCACTCCCGGCTCGGGAACGTTTGCCAACGCGGAGCGGGTCTTTCGCGCTCTCGGGCTCTGGGACAAGATCAACCGCATTCCGCTCCTCGGGGCGCAAGCCGGCGAGGCGCTGAGCGACGGCAAGGCGGACGCGTTTTTCTGGACCGGTCCCGAACCCGATCGCGTCACCACCGAAGCGGCGAGCAAAAAGCCGATCCGCGCCATCGACATCTACACGCCGGTGTCGAAAACCGATTTCTTCAAGCAGTATCCCTATTTCGCGCGCTACGTTTTTGCCGCCAACTCCTACAGAGGCATTACAGAAGACACCAGCACAGTCGGTGTGCCGGTGATCTGGTACGCCCACCGGGACGTGGCGGCGCCGCTGGTGCAGAAAATGACGGCGGCGGCTTACGGCAAGGAAGGATACGCCCACATGCAAAAAGTTCACGCCGGAGCCAAAGACATGCTGCCGCAAAAAGCGCTGCAGGGCATCACGATCCCTTTGCACAGAGGCGCCGAGGACCACTGGAAAAGCGCGGGCATTCAAATCCCCGAAAGCATTCGCGCGCGCTAGGAGCGAAGAACCTTGGCTGATGGAGCGACGCGGGTCCGTTCGCTGACGGGTTACCGTGCAATGGCCGTGCAGCTCATGATGGGCGGCACGGCCGTTTATTATGTATGGGCCTCGACGATGGGTGTGGTGTCGCTCCAGTATTTCCGCGGCATCGCCGTCCTCTACAGCCTGGTCGTGCCGCTGTTTCTGTACAAGGCCTGGCGCGGGGATCGCGCGGACGCGCCGTCGTGGATCGATCTGGTGCTCGCCGCCTGCGCGACCGTCGGCGTCGTTTACTGGATCGCCGAGCACGAGGCGATGGCCTATCGGGCGGGCGCCTACACGACCATCGACGTGTGGATGGGAGTGATCGTGACGGCCGTCGCCATCGAGGCGGCGCGGCGCGTGCTCGGGCTCGACATGGCGCTCTGCGCGCTCGTCCCGATCGTCTACGCTCTTTTCGGCAACTATCTCCCGTACGTCATCGGCCATCGCGGCTACTCGCTTCGGCGCATCGTCGAGTACGTTTATCTCACCTCCGACGGCATCTTCGGCATCATGGCCGAGGTGCTCGCGTCTTTTATCCTGCCGTTTGTCGCCTTCGGCGCGTTTCTCGAGCGCGCCGGCGTCGCCAAGTTTTTTGTGGATATTTCGCTTGCGAGCCTGGGGCGGATCGCCGGCGGGCCCGCGCAGGCGTCGGTCGTTTCGAGCGCGCTCATGGGAACCATCAGCGGAAGCCCGATCGCCGAGACCGTAACCAAGGGCGCGATCACGATCCCGCTCATGAGGCGCGCCGGCTTTCCGCCGCACATCGCGGGCGCCGTGGAGGCGGCCGCCTCGACCGGCGCGGCGATCATGCCGCCGGTCATGGGCGCAGGCGCGTTCGTCATGGCCGAGATGACGGGCATGCCTTACGTCGAGATTATCGCGGTCGCGGCGATCCCGGGGATTCTCTATTTTTTGTCCGTCGGCGTGATGGTGTACTTCGAATCGAGAAAATTGGGGCTGCGCGGATTGCCCGCGCAGGAGCTGCCGAGGCTCGGCGAGGTCTGGAAGCGCGGCTGGTATCTGCTCCTGCCCATCGCGATGCTGATCGTCATTCTCGTCGCCGGTTATTCGCCGCAGATAGCGGTTCTCCACGGCATCGCTTTTACCGTCGTCGTGAGCTGGTTGCGAAAAGAGACGCGCATGGGGTGGCTCGAGATCTGGCAGTCGTTCGTCGATGCGGGTAAAAATTCGCTGTTCGTCGCCGCGCTGACCGGGGCCGTCGGGATCCTCATCGGCGTTCTCGCGCTGACCGGAATCGTCATACGGTTTCCTTATATACTCGTGGATCTCGCCGGCCAAAATCTGCTTCTCACGATCGCGCTGATCGCCGTCGCGACCTTTGTGCTGGGCTTGCCGCTCCCGATCACGGCGACCTATCTGATTGTCGCGGTGGTCGCGGTGCCCGCGCTCTTAAAGCTCGGCGTGCCGCTCGTCGCGGCGCATCTGATTATCTTTTGGCTGAGCCTGGATTCCAATATCACGCCGCCGGTTGCGCTCGGCCCGTTCGCGGCCGCGGCGATCGCGCAGGCCGAGCCGATGAAAACCGGCTGGGCGTGCTTTCGCTTCGCCAAGATTATTTACGTCATGCCCGTGCTCTTTGCCTATACGCATCTTCTTTTGACCGGCACGCCGGCCGAGAATGTTGCCGCGATCGCCTCGGCGACGTTAGGCACCGTTCTCTTTTCGATCGTGAGCACGGGCTTTTTCTTGGTCCGCATGACCGCGCTCGAGTGGCTGCTGCTAGCGGGGGCCACCGTGCTCGGCTTTGTCCCGAAGCTTGCGGCGGCCGGCGCGAGCCTGGCGATCTTTCTCGGCGTCCTCTGGCTCCAGCGAAAGCGCGCCCGGCCCGCTCCAAGCCGCGAGCGTGTCGGCGTTGCCGGGAGTTGAAGGGGCTGTGCGCGGGCGGTCGAGCGACCTCAAATTGGTCATCCTGATGCCGATCTTCAACGACTGGGAAGCGGCGGCGCTCCTTCTCCCGGCGCTCGATGGCGAGCTTGCCCAAAATGGACTCGAGGCGGAGGTCATCTTAGTTGACGACGCCTCGCCAGCGCCGCCGCCGCCCAGGCTTGCCGACGGGC
Source organism: Candidatus Acidiferrales bacterium (assembly GCA_035559995.1). Classification (GTDB taxonomy): domain Bacteria; phylum Desulfobacterota; class Binatia; order UBA9968; family UBA9968; genus DATMAM01. Next base: position 57,596 of record DATMAM010000009.1, on the reverse strand, counting down.
CTTTTGCCGCGATCAAAACCGTGGATATCCTCGGCCTCAGGCGCAACCTCGGTCACCAGCGCGCCATCGCCGTCGGCCTGGCGTTCGTCGAGGCGAATCGGCCCTGCCGTGCCGTCGTCGTCATGGACGGTGACGGCGAAGACGATCCGCCGATGTGCCGCGCCTGGTGCGCGAATGCGCGGCCGCTCATGATTGCCGGATCATCTTTGCCGAGCGGGCGCGCCGTTCGGAAAGCGCGATCTTTCGCGTCTTCTACCACTTTTATCGCCTGCTCCATTTTGTCTTGACGGGGATCCGCGTTCGCGCGGCCGCTTCGGTAAAACGGTCCTCGCCGTGTGGCGCAAAGGCCCGGGCCGCGCGCACCTTTTTGGCGCTTCCGATTGACACCGCCGTCAGACAATCGATATAAACTTTTTTATCCAATTTCGGATCGAGCACGATGGCGACATTTGAACTCGTCTTTGCAGGCGCCGACGTCTGGACCCCCGCGGGGCTCACCCGCGCGGACATCGCGATCGACGGCGAAAGGATCGCGGCGTTGGGCGCTCCGGGGTCATTTCCTCAAGCCGCGAAACACGTCGATGTGAAGGGCAAGGTCATCATTCCCGGGCTCATCGACACGCACACCCACCACCGCGACCCCGGTTTTACTCATAAGGAAGACCTTACCACCGCGACGCAGGCGGCGGCGGCGGGCGGAGTGACGCTGTCGGTCGGCATGCCCAACGTGAACCCGCCGACGACCACGGTCGAGCGCTTTCGCAACGTCATCGAGCTCAGCAGGCAGAAAGCTGTCGTTGACTTCAACCACAATCCCTCGGGCACCGATCCGAACGAAGTTCCCAGGCTGGCGCAAGAGGGATGCTTGGCGTTCAAAATTTTTATGGTGCGCGACACCGGGCGCGATTACCCCCACATGCCGGGTCTGGGACTGCACCATCACGGCGAGCTGTTTCGCTGCTTCGAGGCCGTGGCCAAGACCGGCTTGCCGCTGATGGTGCACCCGCACGATCAGGACCTCATGGACGTGATCGAGCGGAGGTACTGGGAGCGCGGCGACCGCAGCCCGCAGGCGTACGCCAGGGCTTACCGCGATTTCGACGGGATCATCTGGGATACCGCGATTGCAACTCTGGTGCGCTTTCAAAAGGCGACCGGCGCCAAGCTCCACGTGCTGCACATGAGCACGCCCGGGGGCTTGGAGCTGGTCAGGCGCGCGAAGGAAGAGGGGCGGCCGGTGAGCTGCGAAGTGAACCCCTGGGCGCTTTTTCTGGCGACGTGGCAGAACGTTGAGAGGCTCGGCCCCTACTGCCTCGGCTTTTGGGTGCCCGACGAGCACAGGGAAGCGCTCTGGCGGGCGATCGAAGACGGCACGATCGACGTCGTCGGCACGGACCACGCGCCACATACGCGAGAGGAAAAAGAGATCGGCTGGCAAGACATGTGGAAGTCGCCCGGCGGCGAGCCACAAATTCAGGATTATCTGCGTTTGTTTCTGACGGAGGTCAATCGCGGCAAGATCAGCCTCGACCGCGTGGTGCGCATCACGTCGTACAATCCGGCGCGTTTGTTCGGCGTCTACCCGAGAAAAGGCGTAATCCAGGTCGGCTCGGACGCGGACCTCGTCGTCGTCGATTTGGCGAAGGAAGAAACGATCGAGAACAAAACCACCTTGACCAAGGTCGGTTGGACTCCCTACGACGGCAGGCGCGTCAAAGGAGTCCCGGTGATGACCGTCGTGCGCGGCAAGACCGTCATGGAAAACGGCCGGGTGATCGGAAAACCGGGCGACGGGAAATTCATCACGCCTCTGAAGTGAAGCCGATCCCCGGCACGGAAGGAGGACATCGATGGCTACGAGTTTGAAGTTTGGTTTGTTGCTGCCTCACTTCGGCGAGCACGCGTCGATCGAGAAATGCATCGAGGGAGCAAAAAAGGCCGAAGCGTACGGCTTCGATTCCGTCTGGGTGAGGGACCATTTGGTTTTCGAGCCGCACGGCATGGAGGGCGAGGACAACACCCACATCGAGGGGTTGCTCGTGCTCGCGGCTGTTTCTTCGGTTTGCAAGAAGTTGACGCTCGGCACCGGGACGATCATTTCTCACCGCCACCCGATTCACCTGGCGCAGGCGATGGCGGCCCTGAGCACGCTCTCGGACGGCAAGGTTATCATGGGGCTCGGCCTGGGCACGTTCCCACACGAATTCGCCGCGGCCGGCTACCCGAACAGCTTACAGGACCGCGCCAATCTCGCGCGCATCAACGCCGAGCTTTGCCGGCGGCTGTGGAGCGGCGAGAAAGTGACCTACAAGGATCAGTACTTCAACTTTGCCGACGTGCAGCTGAAGCCCCAACCCAAGAAACCGATCCCGATCTGGTACGGCGGCGGCACGCCGGCTTCCTGCCGGCGGGCGGCGGAGTATTGCGACGGCTGGCTGCCCGGGCGTATCCCGATGCTCACGTTCATCAAGATGGTGAACTACCTGCGCGAGCAGTACAAGCTCCGCGGCCGCCCGATGGGCACGGTCGGGGCGATTCCAATCGTCAGCATCGACAAGGACCTCGATACCGCCCTCAGCAAGGTTAACACGCGGGGCTTGATCAACGAGGGCAATAGCCCGAGCAAAAAAACCTGGGTCAACCACGGCAAGTTTTCCACCTTCGAAGATATCCGCGGGCTCCTTTTGGCGGGAAGGCCGGAGGATATTGTCAAAGATACGATGGAGTACGAGAAGAACGGCTTGAACCACATCGTTTACGATCTGCGCTTCCGCTTCCGCGACTGGTATCAGCAGCTCGACTATCTGGGGAAAGAGGTGTTGCCGGCGCTAAGGGCGTGATCGTGCTCGCGCGATCGCGGAAAAGGAGAGCATCGCATGCGCCATGAAAAGGTGAGCTTCTACAGCGAAGGCGACAGGCTGAGCGGCGATCTTTATTTGCCGGACCAGGACCAGGGAAAGCCCTGGCCGGCGATCGTTCAGGGTCCGGGTTTTCTCGGCCTCAAAGACGCCAGGCATTACATCATGATGTTCGAGCGGCTCTGCCAGGCCGGGTACGCTTGTCTCGTGTTCGACTACCGCGGCTGGGGAGAAAGCGAAGGGCGACATCGCGGCTGGATCATGCCGCTCTGGCAGGTCGAGGATATCCGAAACGGCATCACCTATCTTGAAACGCGCCCGGAGATCGACCCTCATCGCATCGCGACCTACGGGTCGGGAGGCACGGGCGGCGCCAACGCCGTTTATGTGGCGGCGATCGACCCGCGGGTGAAGTGCGTCGTGTGCTATCTGGGAATCAGCAGCGGGCGCGATTGGCTGCACTGCATGCGCCGCGAGTACGAATGGGTCGATTACCTCAAGCGGATCGAGGAGGATCGAAAGCAGCGGGTGCTCACGGGCGCGGGCGAAATCGTGAGCGCGCGCGAGGAGATCATGGTGGCCACCCCGGAGCGCAAGACGACAACGATCAAAAAAGAGGTGGAAGAAAAAATTCCCGAGCGAATGCCGCTCCAGTGCGCGCAGGCGATCATCGAGTACAATCCGGAAGAGGTCGTTCACAAGATCGCGCCCCGCGCGTCGCTCTTCATCGCGGTGGAAAACGACGCGGTCACGCCCGAGGAGCAGTCGGTGCGCCTTTACGAGAAGGCCGGCGAGCCCAAAAAACTCATCCTGTTTAAGCAGACCACGCACTACGGCATCTACAACGACTATTTCGATCAGGTCGCAAGCGCCGTCGTCGACTGGTACGATCGCTATTTGAAATACGAGACGATCGAGGTGAGACAGAGCCTCTAGGAGAAAGCGATGAAAAAAATTCAATTTGGCATCAGAGTCCCGAACTCGGGGCCGCTCGCGAGCGTGGAGAATGTCGTCAGGGCGGCAAAAGAGGCGGAGCGGTTGGGCTTCGATTCGGTGTGGGTGCATGACCACGTGGTCTGGAGCTCGGAGATGCACCGCCATCACATCTCGTCAGGGGCGACCGAGGCGATCACCGAAGATCAGGATGCGAATTTCTACGAAGCGCTGACGATGCTCGCGTATCTCGCCGCGGAGACCAAAACGATCCGGCTGGGAGTGGCGTGCCTGGTGATGCCGTGCCGCCATCCGGTCTATGCCGCCAAGCAGACCGCGACGATCGACTGGCTCTGCAACGGCAGACTGATCGTGGGCGTCGGGCTCGGCTCCAAAGCCACGCGCGAGTCGAGCGAGTTCGACGTCTTTGGCGTTCCCATGAAGGGGCGGGGCCGAAGGACCGACCATTACATCGAGGCGATGAAGGCCGTCTGGACGCAGCCGCTCGCCTCGTACGAGAGCAAATATATCCGTTTCAAAAACGCCGAGGTCTATCCGAAGCCGGTGCAAAAGCCGCATCCGCCGGTGTGGGTGGGAGGCTGGATGGATTTTGCCGCGATCCGCGCCGGACGCTACGGCGAGGGCTGGATCCCCGGCTGGCTTTCGCCCAAAGAGATGAAGCACGGCTGCGAATTGCTCGCGAGCGCGGCGCGGGAAAAAGGACGCGATCCGAGCAAGATCACGATCGCGATCGAAAAACTGGCGACGATCGCGCGCACGCGCGAGGAAGGGTTGAACCTGGCGCTGCCGACGATCCGGGAAAGCAGCACGAGCTACGAGCGCGACGTGGACAATATCCAGTTTGCTCTCGATCGCCACATCTTCGGCTCGGTCGACGACGTGCGGCGCAGGGTCGATGAATTTATCGAGAGCGGCGTGCAGCATTTCGAGCTCAAGATCATTTACCCGACGATGGAGAGCCTCTTCGAGCAGATGACGCTCTGGTCGAAGGAGATCCTGCCGCGCTACGACTGAACGGTTTCGGGCTCGACTTAAGCGCGGACAGAACGGAAGATCTTTTTTGAGGAGATCGATTTGAAGATTCAGTTCCAGCTCAACGGAAAGCCCACGGAGGTGGAATTCGAGCCGCAAGAAACCTTGGCGGAAGTCTTGCGCGACCGGCTGAACCTGACCGGGACCAAGGTGTCCTGCGAGGTCCAGGTGTGCGGCGCGTGCACGGTGTTGGTCGACGGGCTGCCGGTGAGCGCCTGCACGCTACTTGCCTATGAGGCGCGAAACCGGGACGTTCTTACGATCGAAGGGCTCGCTCGTCCAAACGGCACCTTGCATCCGATACAGCAGGCCTTTATCGACGAGTTTGCCTTTCAGTGCGGTTATTGCACGCCGGGGATGATTCTCGCGAGCAAGGCGCTGCTCGACGAAAACCCGGCGCCGAGCGAAGCCGAGATCAAAGAGTACATGGACGGAAACATCTGCCGCTGCACCGGCTATGTGCCGATTATCAAAGCGATCCAGCGCGCGGCCAAGGTCATGAGCGGCCAATAGGCTTCGGCGTCATCACCTAGGCTGCGAGAGATAACCCGTTATTCTCGAGATCCAGGCGAAGCCGCGTTGAGGCGGTTTGAAGAGCCCATGAGCCAACCTCGAAGCGAAGAATTCCGTGTCGTCAATCATTCGGTGCCGCGCCGCGACGGCATAGCGAAGGTGACCGGCAGAGCGCTCTACGTGAGCGACCTGACCGTTCCGCGCATGGCCTTCGCCAAAGTTTTGCGGAGCCCGCACGCGCACGCTCGCATCGTCTCGGTCGACACGGCCAAGGCGGCCGCGTTCCCCGGTGTCATCGCGGTTCTCACGGGCGAAAATGTCTCGGGCGTCAATCCGTATTACGGGCACGCAGTCAAAGATCATCCGCTCATTGCGATCGAGCGCGTGCGCTACGCGGGCGAGCCGGTCGCGGCGGTTATCGCCGAGGACGAACGGGCGGCCGCCGAGGCGCTCGGGCTTATCGAGGTGGAATATCAGGAGTTAAAGCCCGTCCTGACGCCGAAAGAGGCGCTCGCGCCGGGAGCGCCGCTCCTGCACGAAAGGCAGTTTGAGGCCGGCGCGCTTCGCGGATTCGAGGGCGAAGTCACGGCGGGCAAAGGGAGCAATCTCTGCCAGGCGGCTCGCGTCAAGTGGGGCGACGTCGAGGCGGCGTTCGCGCGCGCGGCGACCGTGGTCGAGGGCGAGTACTACTTCCCGATGGCTTACGCCTACGCGATGGAGCCGTACGTCGCGATCGCGGAGGTGAGCGAGAATGGCGCCACCATCTATTCTTCGGCGCAGCATCCGTTCATGGTGCGCCACGATCTCACGACGGTGCTGAATCTGCCGCTGAGCCAGATCCGTCTGGTCGTGCCCTTCGTGGGCGGAGGCTACGGCAGCAAGTCGTACACGAAAATCGAGCCGCTCGTGGTCGCCTGCGCGCTCAAGGCCGGGCGGCCGGTCAAGCTGCAGCTCAGCGCCGAAGAGGCGATCCTCACCACGCGGAGCGACGACGCGCTGACCTGGATGCGTACCGCCGTCGACGGGCAAGGAAGGATCATCGCGCGCCAGGCGAAGATCTACCTCAATACCGGCGCTTACGCGGAGAATAGCCCGCTCGTCGCAGAAAAAGCCGCCAATCGCGCCGTCGGGCCCTACCGCATCCCGAACGTCGAGATCGAGTGCTATGCGGTTTACACCAACACGGTGCCGGCGAGCTCTTTTCGCGGCTTTGGCTGCGCCCAGGTGACCACCGCCGGAGAGGCGCAGATCGACGAATTGGCGGCCAAGCTCGGGCGGGATCCGCTTGAGTTCCGTTTGGCCAACGCCGCTGAGAAGGGCGACTCTTTTTTTCCCAAGATGCGCCCGTTCGATGGAAACCTGGCCGAAGATCTCGCGCTTGCGGCGCGCGCTCTGGACTGGGGAAAGCCGCTCGCAAAAAATCACGGCCGGAGCATCGGCTGCTCCGGGAGCGACGCCGGCGCCTACCCGCTTACGTCCGCGGCCGTGCGCGTGCATGCGGACGGGTCGGTCTCCGTGATGACGGGGAGCACGGAGCTGGGGCAGGGAAGCCACACGATCCTTGCCCAGATCGCGGCAGAGGAGCTGGGAGTCCCTTTCGACCGAGTCCGCGTCGTCAGCTCCGACACGGCGATTACCCCCTACGATCGCTCCACGGGAGCAAGCCGGACGACCACGCTGATGGGGCGCGCGGTATTGGAAGCGAGCCGCGAGGCGATCGCGCAGATGCGCGCGATGGCGGCGCAGTTGCTTTCCGCAAAAGAAGAGGACGTCAAGCCGATTTCCGGCGGCGTCGAGTGCGGCGAGGCGCGTTTCACCTGGGCTGAGATTCTGAGCCGTTATTTCGGCCTTCCCGACGGCGATGTCTTGGGCCGGGCGTACCTGCGCAAGACCGGCGATCTGGCGCAGCTTCCGGTGTTCTGGGAAGTCGCCTGCACGGGCGTCGAAATTTCCGTCGATGAAGAAACCGGCAGCATCCGGATGGAGAAGCTCGCCACGGTCGGCGACGTCGGCCTTGCGATTAATCCCGCGCTGGCCGAAGGGCAGGATCTCGGCGCGGCTGTCATGGGGATGGGCATCGGCCTTTTCGAGGAGCTCATCTACGATGGCCCGCAGCTCATGAACGGCAACCTCCTTGGCTATCGCGTGCCGCGTTTTTCCGATCTGCCGCGTGAGGTCAAGCTGCAATTGGTGGAGCGCCGGGACGGCGTGGGCCCCTACGGGGCGAAGGGCGGAGGTGAAGCCTCGTTGAACTCGATGCCGGTCAACATCGCCAACGGGCTTTTTTCCGCGACAGGCGTGCGCGTGCGCCGCGCCCCGCTCACCCCGGAAAAAGTCTGGCGCGCGCTGAAGGAAAACAAAAGGTGAATTTCGCGCAGGCGAGGGCTCTCTATGATGGTTCTAAGACGATTTGAGATTCACCAGCCGAAGGATGTGGCGGAAGCGTGCGAGATGCTCGCTCACTACGGAGAAAAGGGGCGGCTCTACGCCGGAGGCACCGAGCTTCTGCTCGCCATGAAGCACAATCTCCTGCGCTACGATCACCTCGTGGACATCAAAGTTGTGCGCGGCCTCGACAGGATCGAGCCGAGCGACTCCAAGCTCGTGATCGGCGCGACCGTCACGCACCGCGCCATAGAGAAATCCTCCGTGGTGCGCGAGCGCATCCCCGTTTTGGCCGAGATGGAGGCGCGTGTCGCCAATGTGCGCGTGCGCGCGACGGGTACTCTTGGCGGAAACCTCTGCTTCGCCGAGCCGCACTCCGACCCGGCGGCGCTCCTGCTCGCGCTGGGCGCGCGATTGCAGATCCAGGGGAAATCGGCAAGCAGAACGGTGGCGATGAACGAGTTTATCGTCGGGCCTTACGAAACCTGCCTCGCTCCCGACGAGGTCTTGACCGCGGTGGAAATTCCCGTCCCGGCGCCGTCGGCGCGCGCCGCCTATCTCAAGTTTCAGATCCACGAGCGCCCGACCCTGGGGCTCGCGCTGGTGTTGGACACCGAAGACAACGGCGAGACGATTCGATCAGCGCGCGCTGTGGTCGGAAGCGTGTGTCTAACACCGTCGCGCTCGGATAAAGCCGACGCGCTTCTCGTCGGCCCCAGGAGTCAGGTGGAGAGGCAGCTCGGCGACGCCGCGGAAATTCTCGCCGACGAAGCCGATCTCGCCGATGACCTCGAAGGCGGCGCCGACTACAAGCGCCACCTGATCGGCGTTTTCCTCAAGCGGGCTTTCCTAAAAGCGCTTTCGCGATAGCTCGTTTCCTGGCTTTTCGTTTTTTCAGTCGCGCTGGCGTTTTAGCGACTGCGGCGCTCTTTCGATGCGCGCGAGGCCTTACAGGGAAGGTTTAACATCTTGCCCGCGAAGCTTATCTAAGCCGCGCGCGCGCCGACCGTGACCTCTTCGCGCACCCCTTCGACCCAGTTCACATCGTTCGGCAAGACCATGGACACCGCGCGCAGGCGGTAGGCCTCCGGATTGCGCACGCCCGGCGGAATTTTTCCGCTTTCGCTGAGCTCGCGCGCGGCGCGCAGCAGGATTCGCCGCGCCTTGATGATGCTCAAATCGCCGGAGCAGAGATTTTCTTTGGTTCGGTCCAGGATCGGCGTCGGACCTTCGTTTTCCTGGCAGCACTTGTCCTGCAGGTTGACGCCGGAGATGCCCAGCCGCCGCGTCTTGTGGATCTCCCAGTTGATCAGATAGTCGTTGGCTCTCGACGCCTTGGGGCGGATGAACCCGTACGGTCTGGTGTCGTCGAGAACATATTCCTCCTCGGGATAGAACCTGGGTTTCTCCTTCGTCTTTTCCATGATCGCGCGCGTCGGAAACCAGCGGAAATACCACTTGACGCAATTCTCGTCGTCCACCGGCACCCACATTCTGCCCTCGCGCATGTCGCCGCCGGGCGGCATCGTGTAGAAAGGCAACAGAAACTGATTCACGCGCCAGAGCGTTTTATCGTCGCCCATCGGCCGCCGCGCGCCGTACATGAAGCCCGCGGGCGTATCGACAAACTCGATCGCCTGCGGCGTGCGCGCGCCGGATTTGCTGGCAAAGATTTGCTGCGCGGGCTGGTGCAGGCGGCTGATCTCCTCATCGGCGAGATCGTAAGGCGAATGGAGCCACATCACGTGCGTGGGATCGATGCCGCCTTCCAGCGCTTGCAGGTAGTTACACTCCTGAAGGAACGGACGAAAGCTCCGCTGCTCGGGTGGCACCATGGTAAACTCGAACTCCGGCAGAGGCGGTAGCTCCCGGGACGGTCCCATGTAGGTCCAGATGACGCCGCCGTGCTCGACGCACGGGTAGCCGGGATGGTTGATGAGATCGGCAAACTGCTGCTCGGGCGGCACGTTGGGCATCTCCAGGCACTTGCCGACGGGCGAATATTTCCAGCCGTGGTAAGGGCAGCGGATGCCGTCGTCCTCGATGCGGCCGAAGTACAGCGGCGCGAGCCGATGGGAGCAGTAAGCGCCGACCAGTCCGACTTCGCCCCGGCGCGTGCGAAAAAGCACGAGGTCTTCGCCGAGCAGTCGGATCCGCCGGGGCCGGCCGCCGGGCTCGTCGAGAAAGCTTTGCGGCAGGACGGGAATCCAGTACTGCCGGAACAAGCCGCCCATGAGGGTTCCCGGGCCGACGCGGGTGATCTGCTCGTTTTCCTCGGCCGAAAACGCCATCCCTTCGGCTTGCATCTCTTTTGTCATCTGAGCCACTGGCAAACCCTCCTGCGGAAACGAATCTAGTTCCGAGCGGAACTCTATTCCGGTAGCTCACGATAAGTCAACTTTGTCCGGGCAACTCATGCGTCTCTCATGGAGTGACACGACGTGGCCGATCGCAAAAAAACCGCGCCGCGGATTTTCAAGGTCCACACACGGTCACCACGGCTCGGCGAGCACGAAGATCTCCGCGCCGGCGTGGAGAGAGCGGCCCATCGGCGGCATCGGTATTCGTCGAGGAATACCTCCAGCGCCTTGGCGTCGGCCGCACCCATCCGCTCCGCGGCAGCAGAGGCCGGCCAGGGGGCGGGCGTGAAACCGGAAGGGATTCGCCCGTTTGTGTCGGGGTCGGCAGGCGAAAGTTCCAAGCAAAGCACCGGCGAAGTTCGAGCAGCTCAGCCCGCGCAACTCATCGGCCTTGCGCCCGTCATTCGCTCATTGGTAAGCCCACTCGAAATCGCGGTTGCGGTAAGCCTCTTCGGGCATCAACGAGCGGAGGCCTCTTTGCGCCAGCTCCTCTTCGAACTTCGCGCGAATCCAAGGGTCCTCGTCCGGATATTCGATCTGATCGCGCGCGCGGTCTTCGATCTTTTCGCTGATGCCGCGAAAGCCCAGCGGCGGATGAATGGCGAGATAGCGTGCCGGCTTGGAGTTCACGTTGAAGTGCTGGTGAAACCAGCGGTTGGGCGGCACAAAGATGCTTCCCTCGCGCCACGGAATCACGACTTTCTCTCCCCCTTCGGGCCACATGATCGAGTAGCCCTCTCCGGCGGGGATCACGATCATGTATCCAGGTCCATGGCGATGCGCCTTCTTATAGCTTTGCGCGGGAAAGACCGACATGTGGCCGGTGATCGGAGAGCCGGGAAAGCCGACCCAGACGACGCGCCCGCCCGCGCCTCTTCCCCTAAACGGATCCAGGCGATCCCAGGCGCTCATGTCGGGGAAAAAATTGCCCGTCCAGACGTTGCGCTGCTCGTCGCTTCCGGGAAGCACAAGGCGAACGACGCTGGCGTGGGAGTAAACGTCGGAGCCGCCGTCCCGCTCGAGGCCGCCGCGGCTGGCGGGGACGTTCTTGAAGAAAAAATCCGGATCGGGGAGAGCAGACAAGGCAAGCGGGAGGTAGTTTGAGTGGAGGAGCCTCACGGGCTTGCTTCCCTGAGCGTTTCTCAACCGGTAGCTCCAGCCGCCCGGAACGCGGAAGAGGCTTCGCTTATCCCATTCGAAGGTCCTCTCGGCTGAGCCTGCGCGGACCGTCGTCAAGCCGCGGCCTTCAAGGACATAAATCACTTCGTCCAAGGCCATCCGAAACGGCGGCAGGCTCTCGCCCGGAGGTATCTCCGTGACATAAGCTCCGGTCACTCCCTCCTGGCCGGCAAGCTGTAGAAAGCCGCCGAAGCACTTGCGCTCCTCCCACCATCCCAGCTCAAGCTTTCTCGGATCCTCGATGTAATAGCCCTTGTACACCGGCAGGCCCAGCGACTCGATCCACGCCTCGTACGGCGTTGTCCTGCTCCAAAAGCTCGTCTGCTCTTTCATCGAAACCTCATCGCTTGAGCGCCTCGCGGTCGCCCGCGCATCGGTCCCATGGCGACAAACCGCCGGGCGGGTACTTCACTTCCCGCAGCTCTGTCCTCAGCCAATCCTCCGGACCGATCAGTGCCTGCCGATGAACTCGAGGACATGGCGATTGAAGGCCTCGGGCTGCTCCCAGTTGATCGAGTGGCCGGCTTCGGGGAGCACGATGAACTCGGCTCCGGGAATGTGGGCGAGCTGCCGGCGCATCACCCATGGCGGGCACTGTAAGTCCTGATCGCCGGGCATCAGCAGCGTCGGCACCCGGATCGTCTCAAGCTTCGCAAACGTGATCGTGCTTCGCAGCGGCTGCGCCGGCGCGCCCTTCTGCCGCGAGTTGCGGTGAATCTCGAGCCAGCGCTGCAGGCCCTGCGGGTTGGTCGCCATGTAGCCCGTGCTCACTTCCCTGAATTCCGCCGGCCAGCTCGAAAATCCGGGCAGCGCTGTTTTCTCACGGAGCCGCCTCAACTCCTCGTCGACAATCGCGCCGCCGCTTGCGGCGACGACCAGGCTCCGGAGTCGCTCGGGCCGCCAGAGAACGTAATCGTAGGCCGCAAACCCGCCGCCCGCTACGCCGACCAAATGGAACCGGTCGAGCCTCAGGTAGTCCGCCAGCGCGTGAAGATCTTCCGCGATGGTGCCGGGTTGAGGGCCGGTCTCGGGGTTTGCGATGCTGCGGCCCCAACCTCGACGATCGAAGGCGACGACGCGATAGCCAGCCTCGACGAAACCCGGAATGTTGGGCTGCCAGCTGTCGGCATTGCCCGTGTTCGCGTGGAGCAGGACAAGCGGCACGCCGCTGCCGCCGCTGTCCGTGTACCACAGGCGGACGCCGGGAAGATGGGCGTATCCGGCAAACGCGATGCTCGGGCTTTCTGCCACAACAGAAATTCCTTATCACGTTTTCGCCATGGCGAAAACGCAAGAAAGCGCCGCCGAAAGCGAGCCAATGGGACAGCGCCAACCCGCGCACGGCCGCGCGCGCAGTCGAGGCGCGCCAATGATCGAGCGCGGCCCCTTGCCGCGCGCGTAAGCTTGAGTGGCTGAATGGCGCAGCGCGTGTTATGCTGCGGCGATTCCAGAGATAAACGACATGGCGCTTCAAGAAGAAACCGCAGCGACGGAGCTCGGAGAGGAAGTCAAGTCCGAAACCCGGCGATTCAGGTTTACCACCTTCGCTTCGCTGCGACACAGGAATTTCGCTTACCTCTGGAGCGGGACGCTGCTCATGGGCGCCGGCCAGTGGATCCAGCAGGTCACTCTGGGCTGGCTCATGTACGATCTCACCGGTTCTTCGATCCTGCTCGGCGTGCTGAACGGCGCGCGCTCGATCCCATTTCTTGTCGCCGGACCCATTGCCGGCGTGGTTGCCGATCGCGTGGACCGCCGCAAGTTGTTGCTTTTGGCGGAGCAGTTCCTGTTCGCGACGGCGTTGATCATGGGATGGCTGGCGGTGACGGAATCCGTGGCGCCCTGGCATCTGTTCGTCTTCACGCTGGCCACGGGCGTCGCGTGGTCGTTCTCCGACCCGGTGCGCCAGAGCCTGATCCCCAACGTCGTTCCCAAGCAAGACCTGGTTAATGCCGTCGCGCTCAACTCCGTCGCCAACAACGCGATGAAAGTGATCGGGCCCTCGTTCGGCGGCTTTTTCATCGCCCTGTTCAGCGCCGGGGCGAACTTCTTCGTCCAAGCCGTCGCTTACGCGGGCGTTCTCAGCTTGATCTACCGAATGGAGGTTCCACGAACACCGGCCCGGGCGCGCCAGTCGTCGATGTTGGCGAACTTGAAAGAGGGGTTGCGCTACGTTTGGACGAATCGCCTCGTTTTGGCCCTGATACTGAGCGCGCTGGTGCCCCGGCTCCTCGCCGTGCCTTACCAGACCTTGATGCCGGTGTTTCAGAAGGACGTGCTCCGCGTGGGGCCCGCAGGTCTCGGCATGCTGATGGCGGCGCCCGGAATCGGCGGCTTGCTCGCGTTGCTGACGCTGGCGTCGATCGCCGGCAGGGTCAGGCGGCAGGGCCTGTTGATGCTCGCCGCCGTGACGTTGCTCGGCTTGTTTCTCGTCGTTTTTTCGCAGACGAAGTCTTTTCGTTTGGCGCTGCTCCTGCTGGTCGGCGTCGGAAGCTGCCAGGTGATGTTCAACGCCACCGTCAATACCTTGCTGCATCTCACCGTTCCCGATGAACTGCGGGGAAGAGTCATGAGCACTTACATGCTCGACCGCGGCTTGATGCCCGCCGGCGCTTTGCTCGCCGGGACCAGCGCCCATTTCATCGGCGCGCCGGCGACGACCGGGCTGATGGGCTCTGCCGTGTTGCTGCTGGGAATTTATCTTGCGCTTCGGGTGCCGGTCATACGGCGCGTGCAAGTCTAGGCGGGTTCTTGCCGGCGCGCGGCACGATCCGGCGAAAAAGCAGGAGGGCCGCCGCCACTTTCCCCGAAGCCTTCGCCGCCGCTTTTGTGTCTTGCGCGGGCAGCCGAGCGAAAGTACACTCGGCGTTAATCCGATAAGCGGGCAACTTAAAGGGAGGATTGAGCCATGGCTGAAAAGATGTCGCTGAGCGAGCGCGCCGACGCCCTGGAGCGAAAGATGAGCGACGAGCTCGACGTGCTGATCTCGAAATCGGCGCTGTTCAATATGGCGGATGGAAAGCTCGGCCCGTCCAACACGGGTTCCGAGATCAAGAACCGAAACGGAAAATACTTTCTGATGGACGACGATCCGCGGCTCCCGAAGATGCCGGCAAAGCCGACGCTCCTCGATTTTTTCACTTACCGCGCCAAGGGCATCAACCATCTGCTGCAGAGCGCAACGCACGCGCTGAAGGCGTCCATGCCGGAGAAGACGATCCTCGCGTGCCTGCTGCACGATATCGCCAATGCGATTTTCATCAAGAGCGACCACGGCTACTGGGGCGCGCAGCTGATCGAGCCCTACGTGGACGAGGAGGTGAGCTGGGCGGTCCGCGCGCACCAGGCGCTGCGCTTTTTCCCCGACGAGTCGGTCGGCTACTCGTATCCGGAAATGTACATCAAGCATTTTGGACCGGACTACGAGCCCGACGAGTACATCAAGGAAGCGTACAAGCGCGCGCGCAATCACAAATGGTACATGACGGCGCGCATGATCACCGTCCACGACATCTATTCTTTCGATCCTAACGCGGTGGTGAGCTGGGAGCCGTTCGTTGACATCGTCGGGCGGAACTTTCGCCAGCCAAAGGAGGGCTTGGGCTTCGACGATAGCCCGGTCGCGCACATGTGGCGCACCATCCGCCGTCCGACGAAGTATCTCTGAGGCTTAACGCACCGGGACCGGCTCGGCTGTTCCACAAAAAGGCGAAGTCACGACCTAGGTCGAGCTTAAAGGCGTAGGGTGGGTTGAGCCCCGCGAAACCCACCGGAGAGAGGGCGCGACGGGTATCGGCGCGGGGCGCGCCTCGACCCATCCCGCGGATTTGGTTTCTTTATTTGCGCCATCGGCCGCGCGCAAATTGTTTTCGCCGCCGTCCTTACAGCCAACCTCGACTGCGCGTTCAAGCGCTCGCCGCGGGCTATTGCCAAGCGGATCATCCCGGCGTGAACAATCGGAGCGGGCGTGCTAGATTGTTTTTTCTTGTCCGGCGGCGGCTTTTTTCATATCGAGTTTGGCTGATGCCCGAGCGAAATATCAGGGCGGTTCAGTCCGGATCGGCGGCGGCGCGGCTCGGCGAGGCGCGCAGGTTTCTCGAGCGGCTCGCGCCCGGCGCGGAAGCGCTTCTCCTCGGCGCTTCGCGCGGTTCGGTCGACGATCTCGCGCGTGCGATCTCGATGGAGAGAGGGGCGACGTTTGGACTCCACCGGCTCTCTTTTACGCAGCTTGCCGCGCGCCTTGCGCTCCTCGAGCTTGCGGCCCGCGGCTGCGCTCCCGCGACGACCCTGGGCCATGAGGCGGTTGCGGCGCGCGCGGCGTTCGAGGCGCGGAGCGATCATGCGCTCGGCTATTTTTCCGCCGTCTCGGATACGCCGGGTTTTCCAAAGGCGCTGGCGCGCACATTGCTGGATTTGCGGCTTGCGGGCATCGCCGGCGGCGATCTCACGCGTCTGACGCGCAGCGGGCCTGACCTTGGCGCCTTGCTGGAGCGCGTCGATGCGCTCCTCGACGAGGCCGGCGCGAGCGATCGCGCCTCGCTGTTTGAGATCGCAACCGCGGCGCTAAGCTCCCCTCTGAGCGGCTGGCCCCCGATGCCGCTTTTGCTGCTCGATGTTCCCTTCGATTCCGAGTTCGAGGCGCGTTTTCTCTGGGCGCTCGTTCAGCAATCGCCCGAGGTGCTGATCACCGTCCCGGCCGGGGACCTGGCGGCCGCAAGCCGATTGGAGAAGCGCGGCGTGCGTCTCCAGAGCCTCGAGGCTTCCGGGCAAAGCGATCTCACGCAGCTTGCGCGTTATCTCTTTTCCAAGGAGCCGCCGCCCGAGAGGTCGCGCACCGGGGAGCTCGTTTGGTTTTCGGCGCCGGGAGAAGGCCGCGAATGCGTGGAGATCGCGCGGCGGATCCTCAAGGAGGCCGATCGCGGCGTTCGCTTCGACGAGATGGCGATCGTTCTCCGCGCCACGCGCGATTACGTCGGGCTTCTGGAGCATGCCCTTTCTCGGGCCCGCATTCCCGCCTATTTCGATCGCGGCACGTGCCGTCCCGATCCCGCCGGCCGGGCGTTTCTTGCGATGCTGAGCTGCGCCACGGAGAATTTCTCGGCGAAGCGCTTTGCCGAGTACCTCTCGCTTGCCCAGGTGCCGTCGCTGGATCCTTCCGGCAAGCCGCGCGCGGATTCCGCCTGGGTGGCCTCGCCAGACGACGTGTTCGGCGTTCTCTCGGAAGCCACGGCGGAAGATTTGGCCAGCAGCAGCGGCGACGAGCGGGAAGCGGGGGAGAACGTGAGCGCCGATCAGGCGGTCGTTGCGGGAAGCCTGCGCGCGCCGTGGAAATGGGAAAGCCTCCTCGTCGAATCTTCCGTGATCGGCGGCAGCGATCGCTGGGCGCGGCGGCTCGACGGGCTCGCGGCGGAATACGAGCTCAAGATGCGCGAGCTCACTTCCGAGGAGCCCGGCTCGCCGCGCATAAGGTACCTGGAGCGCGAGCGGCAAAACCTTCAGCATCTGCGCGCGTTCGCGCTGCCCATCGTCGAAGAGATGTCGGCCTGGCCGAAACAAGCGACGTGGGGCGAGTGGCTGCCGAAGCTGGAGGAGTTTGCGCCGAAGGTTCTCAGGCGTCCCGAGTTCGTGCTGCGGGTTCTTGCCGATCTTCGTCCGATGGCGGCCGTCGGCCCGGTGACTCTCGCGGAAGTGCGCGACGTGCTTGCCGATCGCCTGACCACCGTGGAGCTGGAGCCGCCCCAGCAGCGCTACGGGCGGGTATTCGTCTGCGGCGCCGAACAGCTCCGCGGTCGCGCGTTTCGCGTCGTCTTTGCGCCGGGACTGGCCGAGCGGCTCTTTCCCCAGAAGGTGCGTGAGGATCCGCTTCTTTTGGACGATCTCAGGCGCGAGCTGGGCGAAGGCTTGGCGCTGCAACTCGATCGCGCCGAGCGCGAAAGGCTTTGGCTGCGGCTTGCGGCCGGGGCGGCGACCGAGCGATTGTACGGTTCTTTTCCGCGGATCGAGACGGCGGAAGCCCGCGCCCGAGTCCCGTCGTTCTACGCGCTCGAGGTGATGCGCGCGGTGACCGGCCGGCTGCCCGATCATCAGCTGCTTGAGTTGGAAGCTGCGGAAGAAGCCCATGCGAGCCTCGCGTGGCCGGCGCCGCCGCTTCCCGAAGACGCCATCGACGATTTCGAGCACGACCTTTCCGTGCTCCGCGTCCTGATGCGCAGTGAAGGGGACGTAAAAGGGCGCGCCCACTACATGCTGCGGCTGAACGAGTGCCTGAGGCGCTCGGCGAACGAGCGCTGGGCGCGCGCGCGCCAGCGCTGGTCGCCGTACGACGGGCTTGTGCGCGTGACCGAAGCGACCCGGCCTTTTCTCGAGTCGCAGCGCCTCACCGCGCGCCCGTACTCGGTCTCGGCGCTGCAGCAGTTCGCCTACTGCCCCTATCGATTTCTCCTCTCGGCGCTGTACCACCTCGCGCCGCTCGAGGAGCCCGAGCCGCTTGAGCGCATGGATCCGCTCACCAAGGGAAGCCTGTTTCATGAGGTGCTGGCGGAATTCTTCCGCGCGCTCCAGCAGCGGCAAATCCCGGTTGCGAAGGCGCCGCCGGAAGAACTCCTCGAAACCCTCGACGGCACGCTCACTCGCGTCGCCGCAGAATACGCCGAGCGGCTCGCGCCGGCGGTGGAGCGCGTGTGGCAGGATGAGATCGCCGCCATGCGCACGGATCTTCACATCTGGGCGCGGGAGCTCGCCGGCAGCGCGGAATGGGAGCCGTGGTTGTTCGAGTTTGGCTTTGGACTGCGCGACTCGCCGGGGCTCGACCCCAACAGCCGCCGCGAACCGGTCAAGATCGGCGGGCGCTTTATTCTTCGCGGCGCGATCGATCTCGTCGAGCGAAGGCCCGGCACGAACATCGCGAGGGTTACCGATCACAAGACCTCGAGAAACCGCTCGCAGCGGGGCTCGGTGATCGACGGCGGGAAACAGCTCCAGCCGGTGATTTACAGCCTGGCGCTCGAAGCCGCGACCGGTTGTACCGTGGAAAGCGCCCGCATCTCGTACTCGACGACCGCCGGCGGCTTTACCGAGCACAGCGTTCCCATCAATGAGCTGACGCGCCGCGTCGGGATGGAGGCTCTGGAGATCATCGATCGCGCGGTGGAGCTGGGCGTGCTGCCGCCCGCGCCCGCCGAGAAGGCCTGCGCGATTTGCGACTTTCTGGTCGTGTGCGGCCCGAATCAGGAGCGCCGCGCGAGCCGCAAATCGCGCGCCGAGATCGCCGATCTCATCGCGCTGCGGGAGATGCCGTGATGCCGGCGCTTGCGGATCAACCTGCGCGCGACCTGATCGCCACGGCGCTCGACGAGACGCTGATCGTGGAGGCCGCCGCCGGTACCGGCAAGACGACGGAGCTGGTCCGGCGCATCGTGCGCGTCATCGAGACCGGGCGGGCCGAGGTGACGGAGATCGTCGCCGTCACCTTCACGGAAAAGGCGGCGGGCGAGCTCAAACTCCGGCTCCGCGAGGGACTCGAAGAGGCAAGGACCGGATCGCAAAGCGGATCGGCGGAGCGCAGCCGTCTGGACGCCGCTCTCGGAAGGCTCGAGGAAGCCGAGGTCAGCACGATTCACGGCTTTTGCGCCGATCTTCTGCGCGAGCGCCCGGTCGAGGCGCGCATCGATCCGCTCTTTACGGTGCTCACCGAGGCGCAGGCCGCGCGGCTTTACGACGAGGCGTTTCAAAAATGGCTGGAAATCGAGCTCTCCGATCCGAAAGAAGGCGTAAAGCGCGCGCTTCGCCGCCCGACGTCCGGCGGGTTTGCGGAGCGCGATGACGGCCCGATCGACCGGCTGCGGCGCGCCGGGTGGGAGCTTATCCAATGGCGCGATTTCGACGGCGACTGGCGGCGCGTGCCGTTCGAGCGCGCCGGGCGCGTCGACGAGCTCGTCGGGCTCTTGGGCGGCTTCGTTGCGCTGCTGGAGCCGCCCGGCCCCGGCTACGACACGCTCTACGCCGATACCTGGCCGGCGAGAAAGCTCGCCGACGAGATCCGCCGTACCGAATCGGTTGCGGCGCGCGACTACGACCGGCTCGAGGCCGGCCTGATCGAACTGGCGCGCAATCCCAGATTTAGAACCGCGCGCAAAGGCCGCGGCGAATATTATCGGAGCGGGCTTCCGCGCGAGAAGGTCTGGCAGGCGTACGAAGAGCTCAACGGCGCCTTGAGCGCCTTCGAGGCGGATGCGAACACCGATCTGGCCGCGGCGCTGCGCGACGAGCTGCGCGGCTTGGCCGGCGCGTATGAGGCTGCAAAGGCCAGGGCCGGCGCGCTCGATTTTCTCGATCTCCTGCTCAAGACACGAGACCTGATCCGGGACGATGCCGAGGTGCGCGCGAGCTTTCAGAAACGCTTCAAGAGAATATTTGTCGATGAGTTTCAGGACACCGACCCGCTCCAGGCCGAAATCCTGCTGCTGCTCGCGGCCGACGATCCCGGCGCGACGAACTGGCGCGCGGTTTGTCCGGTCCGCGGAAAACTCTTCCTGGTCGGCGATCCGAAGCAGTCGATTTATCGCTTCCGCCGCGCCGACGTGGGCGTTTACCGCGCCGTGTACGAGATGCTCGAGGCGGCCGGCGCTCAGCGCGTCACCCTCGGTACCAGCTTTCGCGCGCGCCCGAATATCCAGCGCGTGATCAATGCCGCGTTTGAGCCGGCGATGACCGGCGACCGTGAAAGCTTGCAAGCCGCCTACGTGCCGCTGGAGCCTTTTCGGAGCGAGGCCGAAGAGCGGCCGAGCGTTGTCGTGCTCCCCGTGCCCGAGCCGTACGGGCAGGTGAACGTCTCCAACAGCGCCATCGAGAAGTCGCTTCCCGATGCCGTCGGCGCCTTCGTCGAATGGCTCGTTCGGGAAAGCGGGTGGAAGGTCGCCGAGCGGCCGGTGGTTTTTCAGCCGTCTGTCGCGCCCGGCGCCTTTAAGCCCGGCGCAGCGGAGCATCCGGTGCCGATCCAACCGCGCCATATATGCCTTCTGTTTCGCCGTTTCATCAGCTACCAGGAGGACGTGACCCGGCCTTACGTCGAGGCGCTGGAAGCGCGCGGCATTCCCCACCTTCTGGTCGGCGGCCGCTCGTTCCACAATCGCGCGGAGATCGAGACCCTGCGCGCGGCGCTCGCGGCGATCGAGTGGCCCGACGACGAGCTTTCGCTGTTCGCGACCTTGCGCGGGTCGCTGTTTGCGATCGCAGACGAAGAGCTGCTCGAATACCGCCATCGCATCGGCCGCTTTCACCCGTTTCGCATCCCGAATTCCTGTCCGCCCAATCTGCAGCCGATCGTCGAAGCGCTAAAGCTCTTGCAGGGGCTTCATCGCTCGCGCAATCGCGTGCCGGTTGCGGCGACGATCACCTCCTTGCTCGAAGCCACGCGGGCGCACGTGGGCTTTGCGCTCGAGCATAACGGCGAGCAGGTGCTCGCCAACGTGTTGCGCGTGGCCGATCTCGCGCGCTTTTACGAGGCCGAAGGCGGCATCTCGTTTCGCGGTTTCATTGACGAGCTGCGGAAGCAGGCCGAAAGCGGCGAGGCTGCGGAAGCGCCGATCCTCGAGGAAGGAAGCGACGGCGTGCGCCTGATGACGGTGCATAAAGCCAAGGGTCTGGAATTCCCCGTGGTGATTCTCGCCGACATGACGGCGAGGCTCCGCGCATCCGCCGCGGCGCGCTACATCGATCCCGAGCGCCGGATCTGCGCGCTACGGCTCGGCGGGTGCGCGCCGAGCGATTTACTGGAGCACCAAGAGGAGGAACTCGTCCGCGACGAGGCGGAAGGCGTGCGCGTCGCGTACGTCGCCGCAACGCGCGCGCGCGACTTGCTGGTCGTGCCTGCCGTGGGCGACGGCGAGAGAGACGGCTGGATCCAGCCGCTGAACCGGGCCGTCTATCCGCCGCTCGCGGCGAGGCGAAAGCAGACGCAAGCCCCCGGTTGCCCGCGGTTTAAGTCAAAGGATTCCGTCTTAGTTCGGCCGGGCGCGACTGCGCCTGGAGCGAGCACGGTTTGCCCCGGGCTGCACGCGGTCAAAGCCGGCTCCTGCGGGCCTGAGTTCTCGGTCGTCTGGTGGGACCCGAGCCTGTTAAAACTGGGCGCGGAGGCTCCGCTCGGCGTCCGGCGGCCGGAGCTGATCGTGAGGGACGTGGCGCCGGAGGTCGTCGAGGCGGGCCTTGCGGCTTACAACTCGTGGCGCCAGCGGCGCGACGGGGCCGTTGCCGCCGGCAGCCGGAGCTCGGTTGCGGTCCGAACCGTAACGCAGGAAGCGCGAACCGGCGGGGATGAAGCGCCGCGGGGCAAGTTTCCCGATGTAGAAGTTGTCGCGCTCCCGCGCGCCGGCGCGCGCCCGACGGGCCGCCGCTTCGGCGCGCTCGTGCACGCCGTTCTGGCGACCGTGCCCCTGGGCGGCGACCCGGACGCGATCCGGCGACTTTCGACCCTTCACGGTCGCGTTCTCGGCGCCAGCGAAGCCGAGATCGCTTCGGCGTCGGCAATCGCGCGCGCGGCGCTGGCGCATCCGCTTTTGCTCGCCGCGCGCAGCGCCGCTCAGCAGGGAAAGTGCCGCCGGGAGGTGCCTGTCGCGTGGCGCGACAACGGCGAGCTTATCGAGGGCGTGATCGATCTCGCCTTCGAGCGGAGCGGGCTCTGGACGGTCGTCGATTTCAAGACGGACGAGGAGTTGAGCGAAAAGGATGCCGCATACCGCCGGCAGGTCGGGATGTACGCCGCAGCCGTTCAGGCCGCCACGAGCGCGCCGGTTGCGGCGGTGCTGATGAGAGTGTAAGCCGCGCCTCGATGAGGGGTACGTCTACGGACAATCTGAAGAAAGCAAGCCTGCCAAAAACGCCGCCGAAACAACCGTTACACGAGCCCGGAGTCTTTTTCTACTCCGAACGCACGACCTGCGTGCTGTCTGCGCAATGCGGCGAAAATTGCCGGGCGCCCCGCGTCCTGGTACGATGGCTGTCAGCAAAAGTATTGTTTTATGAACGGGATTTGGTATGCGAGCAGAAGCTTTCTGGAGAGCCGTGGTAGCTGATCGGTCAGACTTTCTGAGTCGCTTGATTGAGCTGCTAACTCACCACAGGATTCGTTATTGTGTCGTTGGCGGACAAGGCGTCAATGCGTATGCAGAACCGGTGGTCAGCCTTGATCTGGATATTGTTATCGCCGTGAACCAACTCGCGAAGGCTGAGGAGGTATTAGGGCAGGAGTTCAAGATTGAACGGTTTCCTCACAGCATTAATGTGTCCGCGTCCGGGTCTGATTTGCGCGTCCAGATTCAGACCGATCCCCGTTACGAGATATTCCTGGCTGGTGCGACCGTGCGTGAGATCCTCGGGGTTCAGTTGCCCGTCGCCAGCCTTGAGGATGTTCTTCAAGGCAAAATCTGGGCGGTTCTCGACCCTGCCCGCCCGCCCAGCAAGCGGCAAAAAGACCTCGCTGATATCGCGCGCCTGCTCGAAGCTCACCCGCACCTCCGCGAGAGGGTTCCTGCCGAAGTTTTGGCGCGTCTGGTGTAGGTGCTCAATATGGCTCACCGGTGAAGCCGGAGGGCCCGCGCCAGTTCTGCCGCGCGCAGGAATTGCCTAAGGAAAGCGAAAGAGGAGGGCAGGATTCCCTCCTCTTCGTTCCGTTAACGTATCGCTCGGCTACTCCTGCTCGTACTTCTGTTTGCGGGTCTCCTGAGCGCGCGCCTGGCCCGACAGGGTCTCATCCCCGGCGCGTGCGGGAGCCGCGGCCGCGGCGAGACTGGCGGCGAACATCAGCGCTGCGACCAATGACGTTCCAATCTTCATGCGATTTCACCTCCTTTCTGGATTGTTTTTTTCGAGCTGATCATTTGCTTTCCTGTAGAGCAGAGAACGTGCCAATCTGGTGCCGCGAATTTGCCGAGCCATCCTGAGCAAAAACGCTACCGCGCCGAGCGCGAGCGTATCTTTTAGGCACAGAGGCGTCTACAAAACGATTCGCTGGCGCGCATGAAAATTGACGCTCGAAACGGCGCTGTGTTATAGCCCAAGCTGAAAGGAAATAAGACATGTGGAACGGATACAGAGTGGTTGACGCGGACGCGCACATGCACGAGCCGAAGGACATGTGGGACCGTTATGTCGAGCCCGAGTATCGCGCGCGCGCTCCCAAAGTCGCTTACATGAGCGGCACGTTTATGGTTTACCAGCCGGACGGTAAAATCGTTCCCGGGGACGAAAAGCAGCTCAAAGGGCCGCCGAAGGATTCGTTCAAGATCATGGAGGAAAAGTACGGCGAAGCTTACCGAACGTGGTGGGCGCCTCAGACCCGGCTCAAGGACATGGACCGCTTCGGCTGGGATATCCAGGTGCTGCTCCCGACCGGCAGCAACGGCAACTTCGGCTGCACGGTAGCGTTGAAGGATGCCGAGCTCGGGGCCGCCCTCTGCCGCGCATACAACAATTGGGCGCGCGACTACTGCAGCGCCGATTCCAAGCGGCTCAAGTTTATCGCCGTCATCCCGGGCTCGGACGCGGCAAGCATGGTGGCCGAAGCGCGGCGCGCCGCGGCAGGTCTCGGCGCCGTTTCCGTGAGAAACCCGCTCTTGCCGGAGGGCAAGTGGCTGCACGAAAGAGAATACGACGCGCTCTGGCGGCTCGCGTCGGATTTAGACTTTCCCGTTGCGGTGCACGGCGAGTATCGCTACCGCGTGCAGCCGTTCAGGGGATTTCGCGCGCTGGAGGCCGCGGGAGCGGAGGAGAGCGCGCAGCATGATTTTCAGGCGCTCCGCGGCGTCGATCACGCGATCGGCTTTCCGTGCGACAATATGGCAACCCTGGCGCATTTCATTTTCACCGGCATCCTCGAGCGATTTCCGAAGCTCCGGCTCGCCATTCTCGAGTCCAACGCCGGCTGGCTTCCTTTCTGGCTGGGCCGCATGGACGTGCACAGCCACGGGCGGTACAGCATTATGGGAAAGCCGAAAAATCTAACGATGCTGCCGAGCGAGTACTTTCTGCGCCAGTGCGCGGTCGCGTGCGACAGCGATGAGCCGGCGCTCAAGTACGCCGTGGAGCATCTCAAGGGGGAGAACATCGTCTGGAATACCGATTACCCGCATCTCGATGGAATCCGGCCCGAGAGAGCGCTTCCCGAATTCGCGGCACAGCCGATTTCCGAAGAAGCGAAACGGAAGATCCTTTGGGACAATGCCGTAAAGCTTTACGGGCCGCGGCTGCTGGGCGCCGCGCCCTGAAGGCGCGGCAGTCCGGCGATCGAAAAAGCAATCGTGCCAGCGTCGGCCGAGAAATTCTCGCATCCACACGCCGCGATGTTCTTCGTGGACCTTCTCTTCGACGAAGGGGCGGCGAAAGAGTGACCATGAGGCCGATCGTGTCGCGTCGTCCCGAGCGGGCTTGGGGCGGCGACCTTGCGCAGGCGGATCTCAATGCCGTAAACGAGCCCGCAAAATGCGCCGACCGGATCGATCGCGGCTTTCGGCTCTGGCGCCGGGGGGGTGCTGGCGGGAGATAGGCCCGGTCGCGGTTGGCGCGGCGCGCGATGGAGAGCGTGAAAAAATTATTGGTCTTCCAGCATGTCCCGCACGAGATTCTCGGGACCTTGAATCCGCTCCTCAAGCGGGCGGGCTTTCGCATTCGTTACGTAAACTTCGGCCGCCACCCGGATGCCGAGCCCGCCCTGGAAGGCTACCACGGCCTGGTCGTTCTTGGCGGGCCCATGAGCGCCTACGACACCGATCGGTGGCCTCATCTCACGACCGAACTCAGGCTGATCGAGGAGGCCATGAAACGAGAGCTTGGGGTATTGGGGATCTGCCTGGGCGCTCAATTGATCGCGAAAACGCTCGGCGCCGACGTGTACCCAAATCGGGAAAAGGAGATCGGCTGGTACGATGTGACCCCGACGGAGCAAGCCGAAAGCGATCCGCTTCTGGCGCAGTTTCACGGCACGGAGAAGGTCTTTCAGTGGCACGGCGACACGTTCGATATGCCGAGAGGCGCTGTGCAGTTGGCCTATTCCGATCTTTGCGCCCATCAGGCTTTTCGCTACGGAACGCGCGTCTACGGGCTTCAGTTTCACCTCGAGGTGGACGAGGCGATGATCAGGCGGTGGCTCAGGGTGGAGGAAAATCGAAACGAGATCGCCGGTCTTTCGGGAAAGATCGATCCCGCGCGAATCGAAGCGGAAACGCCGAGACATATCCGGCGCCTTCATGAGCTCAGCGACCGCGTCTTCGGCGAGCTTGTCCGACTGTTCGGGAGCCCCAGGAAGGCTCTCGCGCTGCCGTCGCGCTGAGCGGATCGCGGCGCGGGCTTTTGCGGTTCATCTTACCTGATAGAGCCGGGCGCAGTTGTCCCAGAGGATCTTGCGCCGCGAGGTGTCGCTGATGCCGCCGATCGCCATGAAGGTGTCGATCGCGTTCGGCCAGTGCGAGTCGTCGTGCGGGTAGTCGGTCGAAATGACGATGTTGTCGTCGCCCACTCGCCGGATGACGTCCACGACAAGCTCTTCGTCCACGTCGACCGAGATGAAGCCCTGGCGGAGGAAGTATTCGCTCGGCCGCAGACTAAGCCGCTCCGCAGCGTAGTCTTTTTTCAGCTCCCAGCGCTCGTCCAGCCGATACAAAAGCCAGGGAAGCCAGCTGGCGTTGCCTTCCAGGAAGGCGACGCGGAGCTTGGGAAAGCGCTCCAAAACGCCCCCCGCGGCGAAGCTTCCGACGGCGAGCATCAGCTCGATGGGATTGCGATAGGCGTTCACGAGCACAATATCGTTGGGGTGATCATTGAAGCGGCGCGCGACCTGCTCCTGATTGGGATTCGCCGCCGGATGAAAGCAAATGGGCACGTTCAGTTTTTCCGCCTCGCGCCACAAGGGATCGAAGTAGCGGTCGTGAATGTGCCGGCCGTTCACCGGCTCCGGCACCAGGGAAAATCCGACGGCGCCGAGCTCATTTGCCGCGCGGCGCGCCTCCTCCACCGCAAGATCGACGTCGTGCAGCGTGATGAGCGCCGATGGCTTTAGCCTTGCGGGATTTTCTTTGCAGAAATCTGCGATCCAACGGTTCCAGGCTTTGCAGAGATCGTTGGCGTACTGCGGCTCGAGCGTGTCGTCGCAGTGAAGGGGAAACGTGCGAAAGAGAACGGCCGCGTCCAGCCCTTCCGCGTCCATGGCCTCGAGCTGGGAGACCGCGTCGTAGTTTCGCCTGAGCGCCCGCTCGTAGCGGGGAGCGACTTTCTCTTCGCCCGGAGGGCCCTTGGAGGATCCGCGCATGAAGCTCCCGTCGGCGAGCTTGAACTTGATCTGTCCGTGCTTCGTTCTCGGCTCGCCGCGGGGAATGCGCTCGCCCCACTTGGGATCCATGTACTTGAGATAGAGGTCGTGCGGCTCAAAAACGTGCATGTCGCTATCGAGGATCTTAAAGCCGTTGCGCGCCATCGTCCTCCTCCGGATATCGAGCCGCGCGCAGATGCGCGCGACCGCCGACGCTACGCGCCCCTCGGCTCCTCGGGGCGGACGGCGATCGGATGCGCTTTCCCGTGCCGCCAAAAGTCGCCTTCCGTGACTTCTCCATGAAGGGCTTTTCTTGTTCCCACGAAGCTAATAGCATACGGCCGGCGCGAGATGAATACGCGCCGGAGCGGCCTTGCCGAATGACGCGCGGCGTTAGGCCGGACCGCGACCGACTGAAGGCGGGATCTCGCCGGATCAATCGGAGGCGCGCATGCTCGATTTTGACAGCCGTCTCGGCCGGCGCATAAGACGCCGGCTGCGCGAGGAGAAAATCATCTGGCTCACCACGGTCGACGCAAAGAGCCAGCCTCAGCCCAGGCCGGTCTGGTTTCATTGGGACGGTGCGACGGTCCTGATCTTCAGCGAAAAAGATAAGGCCAAGCTGAGGCACATCGCGGGCAATCCAAATGTGGCCCTCAACTTCAACACGGACGAAGAGGGCGGGGATGTGGGCGTTCTTCTGGGCGAGGCAAAGATTTTGGCGGAGCCGCCGGAGGCGAAGCGAGTCGAGGCGTACCTGAGAAAGTACGCGGCAGGGATCAAGAGCCTGGATCTGACGGCCGCCGAGTTCAGGGAGAGTTACGCCGTTCCTATTCTCGTTACGCCGCGGACCATGCGCGGGTTTGTTGATTGAGTTCGCGCAAAAAAAGAACGGCGATAGGAGCGGATCTGGATTCGGCATCGCTCAGGGCAGGCCCCTTCGGCGCGCCTTGACACGCGTACCCGGCGTTGATAGCGTCGCGCTCGGTCGGTCCATGAAAGCCGCCGGCGAGCAGTTCATCCTCTTCACGCAGCCCGGCTGAAGCAGTTGCCTTAGAACGAAAGAGTTCCTTTCGCAAAAAGGCATCGACTTCGCCGCCGTCGACATCGTCAACGATCTCGGGGCGCGCGAAAGGCTGCTGAGGCTCGGCGTTGCGACCGTGCCCGTGCTCGCGAAGGGCGATCAGTACATCTTCTGCCAGAACCTGGAAGACGTAGCCGAGTTCGTAGGGCTCCAGGGCACCGCGCATACCCCGCTTGCGCCCGAAATCCTGGTCGAGAAATGGGCGATTGTGCTTAGCGCCGCCGAGCGCTGTATCCGCCAGATCCCGGCCGGCCGGCTGAACGAGCGCGCGATAGAGAATCGCCCGCGCTCGATCCGGCAGCTGGGCCACCACATTTTTCGGATCGCCGAGGCTTTTCTCGAGGTGGCCGCCGAGGGCGCCGAGTACTCGCTAGCGGCGGTCAACTTTCAGCCGAAAGAGGAGGCGTGCACGAACGCCGGAGAGATCGCGGCGTACGGCGATCGCGTGATCGAGAGGCTCAAGGGCTGGTGGGCGAAGCTCGAAGACAAGTCGTGCCGGCAAAACGTGAAGGCTTTTTATGGCGCGCCCTCGCTGCACCGGCTGCTCGAGCGCTCGACCTGGCATTCGGCGCAGCACGCGCGCCAGTTGATCGCCGTGCTCGAGCGCCTCGGCATCGATCCCGCCGCCCGGCTCAGCCCCGCCGACCTCGCCGGCCTTCCTCTGCCGGAGGGCCTGTGGGAGTAGCCGTGCCGCGGCGAAACAAAACGGCAAAATCCGTCGAGTACCTCTTTTTCAAATACCGCCCCGCTCGATCACGCAAGCCTACCCGGAGGTGAGACGATGAAGGCCTTCCTGAGCGCGCTCACTTGGTGGATCTTGGCAGGACCTTCCCTGTTAGGCGCCGCCGCCGGTCCGTCGGCTCCCGCGCCGCTCAAGGCGCAAAAGGAGGCCGAAGCGCGGGGATACATTTTTGTCGCCAGCCGCGATGAAATCCTAGCGAGAGCGAAAGCGGAAGGGAAAGTCAGAGCCTTGACCTCTTTGGCTCCGCCGACGATCAGGGCGATGACAGCCGCCTTCAGGAAGAAGTATCCATTCCTTGACCTCTATGTCGAGGAGCTCGACGGCCAGGACGCCGCGCAGCGCTTTCTGCTGGAGCTCAAGGGCGGGGTCGCCAAAGGCTGGGATGTGGCGCAATTTGCGGCCGACTATTTCAACGACTTTGTTCCGTTCGCTTTGAAGGTCGACATCCTCGGCATGGCCGCCGAGAAGATCTTGGCCATCGAGGAGAAGATGATCGACCCGCACAACCGGAGCATCGTGGCTCTGGCCGCGGACGCGGGGGTGGTGCCTTACAACAAAAATCTCATCGCCGCGGAGAAGGTTCCCGATCGCTGGGAAGATTTTCTCAAGCCTGAATTCAAGGGGAGAAAATTCATCGTCGACGTGCGTCCCAAGACGCAAAGCGATCTCGTGCCCGCGCTTGGGTTGGAGCGGGTGCTCGACTACTGCAAAAAACTCGCCGCGCAGGAGCCGATCTGGGTGCGCGGGGGAACGAGAATCCTCACTTCTATGGCCGCCGGCGAATATGCGCTCCACGCCGGCATCGATTTGAACGCGGTCGTGCGCGTGATGAAAAAAGATCCCACGGGGTCTTTGGCCTACAAGGCGATCGAGCCAGTGCCGTTAAGGATCAAAGAGACGCAGGGCGTGCTGAAGGGAGCCAATAGCCCGCACGCCGCGCTCCTCTGGCTCGAGTTTCAGGCAAGCGCCGAAGGGCAGGCGATCATCGACGAGCACGAGCCGATCAGCGCGTCTTTCTATACGCCGGGTTCCGCCCTGGAAAAGCTGCTGCGGGGAAAGAAGTTTTCGCTGGTGGACTGGCAGCAGCAGCATCTCAAGCAGCTCTGGATGGCGAAGATCGTGGAAGCGTTCGCTTTCCCCAAAGCCGAGAGAAAATAGCCGCGCGTCAAACGCGCTTCCGCGGTCGAGTCATCCTTGCGGCGCCGTCAGCCGATTTGGAAGAGCCTCATCGCGTTTGCGCCGTAGATCATCTCCCTTTCCGCGTCCGAAAGATGCGGCAGCGAGGCGATCGTTTTGACCGGATCGGGGTCGCTCATGTCCGCGGGATAGTCGGTTCCCAGCATGACGCGCTCCGGGCCCATGGTCTCGACGAGAAAGTTGAGCGCCGGCCCCGAGTGCGTCAGCGAGTCGAAGTACAGGCGCGGCACGTACTCGCTCGGCGGCCTTTGAATGTTGACTTTCGCTTCCGCTCTCACGCGCCAGCCGTGCTCCCACCTCCCGCGCAGGTACGGGCAGGAACCGCCGCCGTGCGCGAGATAAAACTTCAGGCGCGGGAACTCTTTCAGCACGCCGCCGAAGATAAGGCTCGCCGCGGCGACCGCGGTATCGGTCGGGTTGCCGATGAGATTTCCGAGGTGGTAGCGCGCGAGGCGGTCTTGGCCGAGGACGTTGTTGGGATGCAGAAACACGGGCACGTCCAGCTCCTGCATCTTGCGGTAAAACGGCGCAAGGCTCTCATCGTCCAGATTCTTCCCGGCAATGTTGGTGCAGATCTCGGCGCCTTTCATGCCGAGGTCCTTGACGGCGCGCTCGAGCTCGCGCGCCGCCTCCTGCGGCGCTTGCATCGGCAGGTTTGCGATCGCGACGAGCCGCCGCGGGTGGCGGCTGACGGCTTCGGCGAACGCATCGTTGATGACGCGGCACGCCGCGACGGCCTTTTGCGGCTCGATGTGGTTCACGAAGAGCGGCGGCAGAACGGACATGACGTGGAGATCCACGCCCTGGGCGTCCATCTCTTTCAGGCGCAGCTCGAGATCGTAAATTCCCTTGCCGGCGCCGGTGCGGCGCGAGGCGTGATAGAGGACCTCCTCGCTGCGCTCGCGGGTGACGCGAATGGTGCCGTCGGGCGTAAAAAACCTCTCGGGTATATAGTGGGCGTGAACGTCGATCTTCATCGCGCGCTCCAATCGCGGGTGGAATCGAGCCGCGAGTATCCGACAAACTTTGGCCCCATGTCAACGCTACCCGTTTCTTGTCGATAAGCGGCGCGAACGCTAGCCCCTGTCGGTCTCGATGGAGAGACAACGCGATGGACAATTTTTGCTGCGCGAGATAGTAAGCCGGAAGGCGGCCCGAAGGAAAGTCCGCCATGGCCGGGTCATCCCCATTTGTCATGGGTAGCCAGAGTGGCCATTGCGGCGCGCGCCCGAATGCGGGAGGGCCGAGGAAAGAAAAAGCCGGGCAGGAGACGGGTATGATTAAAACGCGCTCGGTGATCGCCGGGGTTTTTGTCGCCGTAACCTTCGGCGCGCGTGCTCTTTACGCCGCGGCGCCATTTTACGAGGGCAAAACCATCCGCATCGTCGTCGGCGCCGCTCCGGGCGGCGGGTTCGACACGTATTCGCGGGCGATCGCGCGGCACATGGGGAAATATATTCCCGGAAATCCCGCGATCATCGTCGACAACATGCCTGGAGCCGGCTTTATGATCGCGGTCAATCACCTCTATAAGGTAGCGAAGCCGGACGGCCTTACGCTGGGCAATTGGATAGGCACGCTGGTCTTGGCCCAGGCGGTCGGTCGCAAGGGCCTCGAGTTCGACGTGAGAAAGTTCGAGTATGTCGGCTCGCCGGTGAAGAATCACGACGTTTGCGTCATGACCAAAGCGAGCGGCATCACAAGCGTCGAGAAGTGGCTGGCCGCCAGCACGCCGGTCAAATTGGGATCGACGCCGCCGGGCGCGACGACGTATGAGAACTCGATGATTTTAAAGGAGGCTCTTGGGTTACCGATTCAGGTCGTTGCCGGCTACAAGGGCACGTCGGAAATCCGCGTGGCGGCGGAGGCAGGCGAGGTGGCGGGCCTGTGCGGCATCTCGTGGGCGTCCGCCAAGTCGACGTGGCGCAAGGCGCTGGAGGCGGGCGACGCGCTCGTCGTCCTGCAAAACGCTCCGAGCGCCCATCCCGAGCTCCCGAACGTTCCGCTCGCGATCAGCCTGGCGAAAACCGAAGATGCGAGGAAGCTCATCGCGGTCGGCATTCATGACGTGAGCGCGATCACCTATCTCTACTCGCTTCCGCCGGGAACCCCGAAGGAGCGCGTGCAACTTGTCCGCAAGGCATTCATGGAGACCATGAGGGATGCGGAATTTCTGGCCGAAGCCAGCAAGGCCAACATGGATCTCGCTCCGGCAAGCGGGGAAGAGCTAGAGAAGATCGTCGGGCGCTTCTTTAACCTGGAGCCATCGATTGCCAGCCGGTTGCGGGAGATTGTCAAGTAACCGAAGAATCGACTCCGCCCTGTGGCCGGCCGCTACGCGACCGCCTTGCTGCTCAGGCGCTCTCGCCAGAGAGCAACGATTTCGTCCGAAGGCGCGACCAGCCCGAAGTGCTCGGCGATATTTTTCAGCGTGCTCCGGTGCATCTCCTCGCTGTACGCGGCGCTACAGTCCTCCACCAAGGTTACGTAGTAATCGTACATGTAAGCGTCGCGCGCGGTCGTCTCGACGCAGACGTTGGTGGCCACGCCCGTGACAAGAACGCTCTGGACGTTCTTGGCTTTGAGAACCGTGTTGAGATCGGTGTTGATGAAGGCGCTGTAGCGGTGCTTGATCACGACGCGCTCGTTGGCGCGCGGCGCGATCGGCCCGTAGAACTCGGCGCCCCAGGATCCCTGGCGGCACGTGTTGAGCTGCTTCTGTTGCGATTTTCGATAAACCCACGAGGGGGCGTCGGTCCACTCGCTGTGCTCGGTCTTGATAAAAACGATCGGCAGAGAAACCGCGCGCGCTTCTTCGATCAGGCGCGCCAGACGCGGGACCATCGCTTGCGCCGCGCGCACGTCCTCGCCGCGCCTGGCGCAGGAGCCTTCGCTGCTCACAAAGTCGTTTTGCACGTCGACGACCAGAAGGCAGGCAACCGCCGGGTCGCAGCGCTCTTTTAAGCTTCTAAGAATCTGCATGGCTCTCCTCCGTGCTTGATCGGCTCTTGCGGATTTCCGGCCCTCATAGTGCGCCGGCCGGCACACGCTGTCAATACAGCTCGAGGAGAACCCCTTGCGGCCAGTACATGCCGAGCAGCCAGCCCATGAGCTGCGCCGCGCCGAGTATGCCCCCGGTGTAGAGGAGCGCGCCGGGCCAAGTCATTCTCACCCAGCCGTAGAGAAACGCAAAAGTGAAAAGCGCGGTCGCAAGCCCAAAGCCAAAGAGCAATATCAGCAGGAGATAGACAACGAGCGCGACAAAATAGCCGAGGGCCCGCCGAACTCGCGCCCGCGTGTCGACATCCGGCGGCGGGCGGACCGCGCGGAGCTCGACCGCGATCTGCATCGCCGCCATGAAGATCGCAGGAAGCGTAGCCGCGATCGGAAAGATCGCTCCCAGGTACGGAAACGAGCGCGCCTCAAAGAACGCGGCGGCAACGACAAGCAAAACGAACGCGGTGAACAGTAGCGACGGCACCTTTCCCAACACGACAGCTTCGCCGGCTTCCTCGAGTGGAATCTCTTTTCCACTGCTTTTGCCGCGTAAGATCCAGAAGATCGAGGCCAGCAGTAAGAGCCCCAGAGCGATCACGCCCGGCCTGAGAAGCCACTCCCAGCCGTAGCGGCTGATCGATAGCCACAGATACTGCTCGGTCGGCTTGGTGAGAACAAAACCGACCAGAAAGGGCGCGCGCGGCCAGGCGAGCTGCTTCATCACCCAGCCCAGCAGTCCCAATCCGAGCATCGCATAGATATCGCCGAAGGCCTGGGAACTTTGAAAAGCGCCGAAAAAGATCGTGACGATGACGGTCGGCGCCAGTTTGGCAAACGGCAGCCAGGTAAGCCGCGCCAGCGCGGGGCTCAAAAGAAGGCACAGGCCGGCGCCGATCGTATTGGCGATGGCAAAGCTCCAGATGATCGTGAATATGAGGTCGAGATTTTCTTGCACCATGCGGGGGCCCGGCTGAATGCCGTAGAAAAAGAGCGCGCCGAGCATGATCGCGGCCGGGGCGCCGCCGGGAACGCTGAAGAGAAGCGTGGGGATGAAATCGCCCGCCTCCACGGAATTGTTCGCGCTCTCCGGGCCGATGACGCCGCGGATGTCGCCCTTGCCGAAGCGCTCGCGGTCGCGCGCCATCGCAACCACGTGCCCGTAGCTCATCCACGATCCCGCGGTCGCGCCGATGCCGGGAAGGATTCCCGCCCAGACGCCGATGAGCGCGCCGCGCACGAGAATCCCCCAGTGCTGAACGACATCGCGAGCGCCCTGAAGCCAACCGCTGCCGAGACCGACCCGTTCGGCGATCCGGCCCCCTTTGGCGAGAAGGTCGATCACCTCGGCGATGCCAAAGACTCCCAACGCCACCGCGGCCAGCGGAATGCCGTCGAAGAGGTACAGTTGGTCGAACGTGTAGCGGTTGACGGCCTCGGCAGGAGCGGCGCCGACGCTTCCCAGCAGCAGGCCGAGACAGGCCGCAAGCCCGCCCTTGAGCGGCTCGCCGCCCGTGAGAAAGCCGGCGAACGACAAACCTAACACGCAGAGCATCAGTAGCTCCGGAGAGCCGAACAGCAGCACGAGAGGCCGCGCGATCGGAAGCGAGAGGGTGAGAACAACCGCGCCGATCAACCCGCCGATCAGCGACGACAGGAAGGCGGCGCTCAAAGCCCGCGCCGCCTGACCCTGCTTTGCGAGGGGATGGCCGTCGAGGACCGTTGCCGCGGCCGCTGCCGAGCCGGGAGTGCCGATCAGCACGGAGGTGATGGTGTCCGAAGTGTGCACGACCGCGAGCGAGCCGACCAGGAGAATCATCGCGCTGTGCACGTCGAGCGTGTAGATGAAAGGAAGAAGAATCGCGACGCACGCGATTCCGCCCAGGCCGGGCAAGATGCCGATCACCGTGCCGGCGAGCACGCCGGCCGTGAGCATGCCGAGATGAAGAGGGCTGGCGAACCTCTCGAGCGCGACTAGGGCAGCGTCCCACATGGTGGGTCACTGGCGTATCGGAGTAGCGCAGTGTCGGAGTGGTGGGGCCAAATCTTTACTCCGCGACGCCAATACTCCAGCCCTAGTCGAACTTGACGCGATACTTTCGACTCACCCATTCCCTCACGAAGCGCTGCGTGTCCGGGTCGATCTGAAAGGCTTGCTGGATGGTTTTTTCCAGCCGATCGCCGCGCAACAGGGGGTAGCCGCCCAGGACCTTGTCGGTTTTGGCGACGAAGTCCTTGTCCTTCGCGAGGCGGTCCGCAGCTTCATAAAAAGACCGCAGGACCTCGGCGGGCGCGTCTCCTTTGACCCAAAGTATCTTCTGCACGGCAAACGCCGAAGGCATAAAGGTCTTGTACGTGTCCCAGAACCGGCCTGCGGGTTTTTTCCCTTTGAGCTTCTCGTAAACTTCCGGAACCGTAAGCAGATCGGGCACGGCCGGGTCGCGAACGATTTGGCCGCTCTCGTCGAGCTGGCCAAAAGTCATCAAAGGGATCGCTTTGCCTTCCTTGATTAGAGGGAGCACGGTGGCGTTGTACGCGGGCGTCGTCTGATAATCGATATTGGTTTCGCCGCGCTCGAACGCAATGCGCGCCTCGCCTCTTCCCTTAAAGCCGAGCACTCCCTTGGCGTCGAGCTCCAGGAGCTCGAACGTAATCAAGGGAATCATGTCGAGCCCGATCGCGCTGATGCCGCCGTAGATCAGGTCCTTGGCGTGGGCGAGATCTTCTACCCTCTTGACGCCTGAAGTCGGGGAAACGTACATGACGCCGCCGACGGGATTCACGAGGAGCGGCTTCCACTGGCGAAAATCGTACTTCGCCGCTTTGTCGCCCAAGAGAACCGGAAAGTAATTGGTCGCCGAGGTGACAAGAACCATGAGGCCGTCGGGTTTTGCTTTGAGCGCAAACTCCATCATCCCCGGGATGCCCCTGCCGCCAGCGATGTTGCGGTAGCTGAACTTTGGATTGCCCGGTATTTGCTTCTCGAGATAGGGACCGATCGTGCGGATCCAGATATCCGATCCGCCGGCAACCGGGAAGGGAATGATCACCTCGATGGTTTTTCCCTCGTAATACGGCGCCGCGCCCAATGCCGGCGTTGCGAGCGCGAGCGCCAAGCCCGACACAACGAGCCAATTTACGATCCTGGCCATACGATGCCCCCGGGGTTGGTCTGTCTGTCCCATACTGCTCCCGGTCCGGCGCTGTCAAGCGCAAGATGCGATGCCCGGATGCGGGGCGAATTTAGGCCTCCGTAAATGAAAAGTAGCTCTGAACAAGCTCGCGGGAAGACTGCCGAGACGAAAAAATTGCCAGCGGTTCAGCGAAGGATGGCCAATCTCAAGTTCGCGCCCGCCTGCGGCGCGGTTCCTGCGGACATAAAGAACGCGGCTCGGCGGCATCTCGCGGATCACCGACCCTTCCCTGATGGCGGCGGGCTCTTGCGCGGGAGGCTTATGTCGCGCGATTACGAAGGCGAGCCGTGGAGGAGTCCTGAAGTTCCCGAGAAGGCCGGTTCGAAACGGCGAAAGAGACAATTGAAGGACGCCGGCGCCCGTCGCTCTAGCGGATCTGGAAGATCTCCTTCCACAGCTTTTCGTACCGCGGAAATTCTTTGACGTCGGCCACCGACAGCATGTAGGGTTGCTCCGGCCGGACCTTTTCGAGCGGCTCGACCTTCGGATGAGCCGGAGTCTCTCCGGCTTGGGCGTACATCCGCTGGCCTTCTTCGCTCACCGCCCAACGCGCCCACAGCATGGCCGCGTTCGGATGAGGCGCGCCCTTGAGAATCGCCACCGAGCCGCCTATTTCACCGACGCCTTCGGTCAGCATCGGCCGAATCGGCGCGCCTTTCTTCATGCGCGGCGGAAAATGATGCGAATAACACGTGAAACAAACGGCGCGCTGTCCCGCCACAAGAAGCTCCGCGAGTTGGGAATGGCCGCGGTGGAATTCCACCTGGTTGGCAGCGATCTTCTTGAACAGATCGACGGCCCTTTCATCGCTTTTGTATTTCACCTTCGCGAATCCCACGAGGAGCTGAAAATCGCGCGGCTCGCCCATCAGGTTGCTCTTCCACCTGGGGTTCGCCAAGTCTTCGAAGCTTTTCGGCTCTTCGCCTTTTTTGACCAGGCCGGTGTTCCAGCCGGCAACGTAAAATTGCACATCGGTGGCGACCCAGTACTCGCCTTTCATCTGGTCCGGATAAGCCGCGGCCTCGGGGACCCTGAGCGGCGCAAGGAAACTTTGGTCGAGCATTTGTGGTATGTAGCTGAGCGCGCCGCTGATGACATCGGCCAGCACGCGCCCGCCCCGCAGCTCGCTGACCACGCGCGCGATCAGCTTATCCGAGGTGCTGTCGATATGGTTGATGGTCACGCCGGGAAACCTTTTCATGAACGCCGGAAGAATCACCTCCTGCGTGCGCGTGGATAGAGGCGCATAGAGCGTGAGTCTTCCTCCTTCTTGTTTGGCTTTCTCGTAAAGTTGGTCGAGAGATTCGGCCGCCGCTACGGGACCGGGCACAAGGAAGGCGGCGAGACACAACGGGGCGAGCCGGCCCGCCTGTAAGAAACTTCCCTCGGCGAAATATCGAATCATCGCTCAATTCCTCCTCTTGTCAGGCTGACGGCACTGTTACTGCCCGGTGCATTTCCGACGGCAGGGAGCCGATCATAGCACCGCTGCGCAGGAAGGCAACGACACAGTAACGGCCCAACACTTTACGAACGCTGAGCGACAGCGGATGAGCAGGCTTAAAGAGGGCGAGCGAAACGCTGCGGCGCCCGTATGGCCGGACCATTGAGTTTGCACCGCGAGCGGAACGGGATCTAAGAGGGCTTGACCGATCGGGGCGCGGCCGGAGAGCGCGGCGGATCGAATCGCATGCCCGCTCCTGGTTCCGGAGCGCAAGGCCAAAGCCGTGGCCGATCTAGGAACGAAATTTGAAGCGCTGCGGAGTCAATCTGAGACGGGGAGCGCAATCGTTGCGCCAGAAGTAAGAAAGGCGATCAACGCTGTTCTGCAATCGAACTTGGGACAAAACCGGAACATTTTTCTTGTGCGAATGGGGTCGATATGGCCAGGGACAGAATCGAACTGCCGACACGAGGATTTTCAGTCCTCTGCTCTACCGACTGAGCTACCTGGCCACAGCGTTGAAATATTGCGTAAAAAGCCGGGTGAGTCAACCAGAGGTTAAGATCCGCTTAACGGCGTTTTCGCCCTCTATGCCGGTTGACGCACTGAGGCCCTGTGATTAATTTTGGCTCAGCTATGACTCCTGTCGCTTATTTGCTGATCGCCGTCGCCGGGGGAATCCTGGCCGCGGTACTCGCCATTGCGCTTCTGGTTTTTATTGTGAGCTTTGTCGGCTGGCTGGTCACGCTCATCCCGTTCGGAAAACCGGCCAGAGACGCCGCTGAGGTTCGAACAACCGCTCCGGCGCGGGCCGCGGCCGGAACGGCATCCGAATTAAAACCGCAGCATACCTGAACCCGGGGTTTGAGTCCCGGGGCTCTGGGCGGTGTCCCCACCATTGACAGAAAACAAGGCAAACTTAAAATTGTAAGCGGATACGGTTTTATCCCCGAACCATTGCCGGCAGAGGCGGCGGCAAGGGCCAAGAGAATAGAAAGGAAGGAGGTGAAGTCCTATGAAAACCTTCTATTGGTTTGGGCTGCATCTGCTTCTTGGACTCTGGTTAATCGTTTCGCCGTATGTGCTGGGTTTTACCAGCGCTGTTGAGTCCTACTGGAACTCGATCGTGCTCGGCGCGCTTTTTATCCTGAG
Organism: Candidatus Acidiferrales bacterium; assembly: GCA_035559995.1. Lineage (GTDB taxonomy): Bacteria > Desulfobacterota > Binatia > UBA9968 > UBA9968 > DATMAM01. The sequence goes on along the minus strand of DATMAM010000009.1, from coordinate 19,213 downwards.
TTCCGCGATCGCCATGTACTACGGTCGAGACCAGCTAGCGGCCAGCCAGTTGTCCCATAAGACACAGAAAGCCGCCTAGACTGATCCGACCCCCGCCTTTTCTTTCGTGCCGCTTCCTCGCCGGCGCCCGTCACAGCCAAGGCGCGCGCGTTATCCCCGCGGCGCTTTTTTTTTCGATCAGGTCGACGATCTTCTCCTCGAGTTTAACGCCGTCAAAGGCGTTGATCTCCTGGACGCAGGTCGGGCTCGTCACGTTTATCTCCGTGACGAAATCGCCGATCACGTCCAGGCCGACAAAATGGAGGCCGAGCTGCTTGAACGGCGCCGCGAGCACGGCGCAGATGTCGCGGTCGCGCGCGCTGATCCTCGCCGGCGCGGACGCGCCTCCCGCGTGAATGTTGGCGCGGTTGTCGTCGTCGCGCGGCACGCGCAAGAGCGCGCCGATCGGCTCGCCGTCGAGGACCAACACTCGCTTGTCGCCGGTCCGGATTTCCGGCAAGTAGCGCTGCCCCATCACGGGGATTTTTCCTTCCAGCGTGACCATCTCCAGCAGGGCGTTAACGTTGCGATCTTTTCTGCTGAGATACAGCACGCCGCGCCCGCCGGCGCCTTCGAGCGGCTTGACGATCATCTCGCCTCCTTGCTGGTCCATGAAGTCTTTTAGCCGTTGAATGCTGCTGGTCACGATCGACGGCGGTATGATCTGGGGAAAATTCAGCGCGTAGAGCTTTTCCGTCGCCTCCCTCAAGCCGTGAGGATCATTGATCACGGCGCACTCGCGCCGGTCGACGAGGCTAAGAAGATGAGTGGCGAAGAAAAAATTCATGTCGAACGGCGGGTCCTTGCGCATGAGCACGATATCGAACCAGGTGAGCGGCCGGGATTCGGCGGCGCCGAGCTCGAAATGAGGCGTCCCGCGAACGACGCGCACCGGCCGCGACGACGCGCACGGAACCGCGCTCTCGATGAAGAGGTCTTGAAGCTCCATGTAAAAGAGCCGGTGGCCCCTTCTTTGCGCCTCGAGCATGATCACAAAGGTTGTGTCCTTGTTGATGTCGATGTTCTGGATGGGGTCCATAATGACCCCGATTTTTAGCGCGCTCATGCCGTCCTTCCTCCGGCCCGATCGCGGATCACCCACGTGCCCGCGATATGATCGTGCCACCCTCTGCGCTCCCGGCTCACGAGAATCCACAAAAAGCCCAGGCCGAAGACGGCGGAGATGAGATAGCCGATGCAGCGCTTCACCGCTTGGCGGTAAGTGATGGGCGCGCAGTTTTGACCGACGACGCGCAGCCCGAGGAGCCATTTGCCGATGGTTTTGCCGGCGACGGCGTGAAAAAGGATAAAATACCAGGCGCCGAGGAAGAAACATCCCCAGAGCGAGAGCCGCCAAAAGGGAGCCGCGTTGTGCAAGGAGAGGGTGCGGCGGTTGGCGGCAAGCCCTACGCTGTAAGCCACATACGTCAAGTAAACCAGAAGCGCGGAAAAGGCGGCCACCATCGCGAGATCGATCGAAAACGCAAGCGCCCGGCGCGCCCAGCCGCCCCAGCGGGGCGCCGCGCTTGCGCCCGCGGCCGTTTCACCGGCTTCGGCGCGCCGGGGAAAACGGCCGTAGTCCTCCAGCGGAAGTTGCCAATCGAACTGGTCCTTTTCCATTTCCCATCGGCTGCCGCACAGGGGGCAATGGCTCGCTTCGGAAGACGCGCGGAATCCGCAGCTGCGGCAAATCATGGCCATCTTTTAAAGTAACGGCGCGACGCGGGCATGAAGGAGCGCGCTGCCGGGCCCCATCCCGACGCTCCAAGAGTCCGCCGCTCCGCAACGCCAGTGCATGTTCGGCGACCCGCCGCTATCCCATATCGCCCCAGAGCGATTGCACGATCGCCAGCGCCGCGACGGCCGCCGTTTCGGTCCGGAGGATGCGCTTGCCCAGGCGCACGGTGCGAAAGCCGCGCCCGACTGCCGCCTGCACCTCGCGCGCGGCAAATCCGCCCTCCGGGCCGATGAGCAGAAGAGCGGAACGGGCCTCCGGGAGGTCACGCTTGATCTCGAACGGCCCGCGAGACGACTCGTTTTCCCAGAACATGAACTTGAGCTCCTGCGGCCAAGGGAGATCGATGAAGTCGAAAAAAGACGCAACCGGCGCGATCTCGGGAACCGCCGTGCGCCCGCACTGTTTCGCCGCGCTGAGCGCAATTTTTTCCCAGCGCGATTTACGCTTCGCCATTTTGTCGGAGTCGAGGCGCGGAACCGTGTAGGCCGAGAGCAAGGGAACGATCTTTTGCGCGCCCAGCTCGACCGCCTTCTCCACGACCCAATCCATCTTTTCGCCTTTCCCGAGGCATTGCGCGAGCGTCAGCTGGAGCAGCGACTCTCGCTGTGGCCGGTACGAGCGGATGATGCTCAGCTCGGCGGCTCGGTCCGTGCACGCGTCGATCCGGGCTTCGTGCTCGGTGCCGCTGCCATCGAAGATTAGCAAAGTGTCGCCGGTCCGAAGCCGCAGCACGCGCAAGTGGTCGAACTCCGCTCCCGTGACAGAAGCCTTGCCGCGCGCGGCGTCAATATTTTCGGTGTACAGGCGCCGCACGTTAGGTCTCTTTTTGCAGCAGCAATGTCGACCATTCGCGGTCGGCTTTTTGGTGCGCGAGGCGCATGTCCGGAAACTTTCCGAGCACGCTCTTCGTCTTCGGCCTGAGAATGCCGGAAACGATCAACGATCCTCCGGGCGCCACCGCGCGCGCCAATCTTTGGGCGAGCGCGATCAACGTTTCCGCCGTAAGGTTCGCCGCCACGACGTCAAAGGAGCCCGAAACGCTCTCCAGGCCCGCACGGCGCACCGTAACGAAATCGCTCACCCGGTTGCGCCGCACATTATCGCGCGCCGTTTTGACGGCGAGCGGATCGAGATCGAGCGCCAGCACCTTTTGCGCTTTAAGCTTGGCAAGCGCGATCGCGAGGATGCCCGAGCCGGTTCCCAGGTCGAGCGCGATCCAGCGGCGCGGCGCAAGCGACGCCGCCACCCGCTCGATGAACTCCAGGCAGGTGCGCGTCGTGAAATGCGTCCCGGTTCCGAACGCCATCCCCGGTTCGACCGTGATGGCCTGGCGGCCCGGCGGCGGTGAGCGGCGGACCCACGGCGGCGCGATCCACAGGCTTCTGCCGACCTCGATCGGCGCGAAAAAACGCCGCCAGGAATTGTTCCAGTTCCTGTCTTTTAAGGGCGCCCAACGCAGCGGCTGCCCGTTTAGGCTGGGATAGATATGCCCGAGCGCTCTGTGAAAGTTCTGGATATCGCGGCGCAGGTTGCCCCTCGCTTCGGCGAGGGGAAAAAACGCGCGCACGCCGTTTTTCTCGATGACGACTCCCGGCGATCCTCTCTCGATTAAAAAATTAGATACGGTGTCGAGCGCCTCGGGTGGGGCCTTAAAGGAAAGCTGCAACCACGTGGGCACAACAATTCTTATGGCACAGCGGCGCGCGCAGCGCAAAGCGCAACCATCGACGGCGCAACGCGCGGGGGCGCGGCGCTGGCCGCCGACCGCTCCGCGCGCCCGCGCGGGCCGCTATCCGGTCACAAACGGCTCGAGCTTGCGCCGGCCCAGGCGCCTGGCGCCGCGGTCGGTCACGGTCAGCGGATCGCCGACCTGCGCGCGCACGCCCGTGGCCTTCATCTCGACCTGCGGCTTGATGGAGAAGGTAAAGCCGGGCCGGATGACCATGTCGCGGTCCTTGACGTCGGGGCCGGGCCCCACGCGCGGCCGGTCCTGGCCGAGGCCGTTCGTGTGGATGATCACGCCGCCGGCTTTGGCGCGCCGGCTGTCCGCAAACCGAACGAACTCGTCGAGGAACTCGCCGATCGTCTTCCCCGGCCTGATCCACTCGAGCAGGTGCGCGTAGGTCTCGATCGCGACCTCCATCGCCGAGCGGTACGCCTCGGCATTCCTGGTACCGATCAGTATCGAATGGTTCGATTGCGCGCGGTAGCCCTGCAGCCGCGCGTCGATCTCCTGGCTCAAGACGCCGCCGTCTTCCATCGCGATCGGAAGCGCCATGGTGTTGCTCGCGTTGGCGGGGCGGCCGTTCGAGCCAAGCGAAAGGCGCGCCGGGTAGTCGGCGGTGTGCTCGATGAGAACCTTTGCCATCTCGATCCACACCGTCGCCTCCTCGACGCCCGGGCGCGCGACCTCCATCATTCTCGCGATCGCGTCTTCATTGGCCGCGGTGATTCGCTCGATCACGTCAATCTCTTCGGGACCTTTGATCACGCGCGCAAACTCGAGCACGTCGTTCGCGGGCACAAACTGCGCGTCGGGCAGGGCGGCGGTGATGCGCCGCCAGGTCTCGTAGGGAATGACGCCCTCCGGCCGCATGTACTGATCGACCAGGCCGATCACGCCGATGCGGCTGCGCTCGAGGCCCAGCTCTTTTACGCGGTCGGGAACGAGCTGGGAGAAATTTCCCCAGCGCAGGTCTTTGGGCCAGACGAGGTGCGCGCTCCACATGCGCCACTCGCGCTCGGCGGCGACAATCGCCGTCGCCTCGCCGGAAGCGGGAAACACAACCCAAGCTCCTCCCTGGACCCCGCCGATCTGGCTCAGGTAGCGCGAGTTCGCCTGCGCTTCGCCGACGTCGGTCGCCGGCGCCAGGAGGGCGTCGAGCCCGCGCTCGGCCATCAGCTGGCGCACCTGGGCGTACCGCCGATCGCGTTCCGCGAGCGAAAAAGAGCGCAGCGCTCGCTTTCCCGATTCGTCCGTGCGAAAAGCATCGATCTTTTTTGTTTCCATAGCGCGGAGAATCATCGCGCGAAGAAAGATTGCCGTCAAGCGTCAGGAAGTTCAGCGCGCTATCACATTCCATAAATTCGGGTACTTCTCTAAGACGTCATTGCGCCCGAGCGGGCGGCTCGACCGCGAGAGCCGGAATCCAGGAAAATACGCCATAAAACCTCGATTCCCGCCCGCGCGGGAATCGACGGCAGTGGACTCTTTCGTCACAATGAATTTGGACACGGCAGCCAGGTTTCGACTTTGCAGTTTGCCGCGCGTCATCTTGACAATAATCGGCGCGCGGTTATATGAGTCAGCTGCACTCGCTGCCGGCGGCGGGCAGCGGCAAACTTTGGGCCTACTCCAGGAGGCGCAGATGGCAGGAAAAGGAATAACCCGACGCGAACTGATTCAGGCGACCGGCGTCACGGCGGCGGGACTGGCGGTGTGGCCGTGGGCGGGGCCAGCGCCGGCGGCCCAGGCGGGAAAGAAGCACATCGTGATTCATTCCGAGAGAGCCGTCACGAGCTTGGGTTATCACAACCGGCGCGACACCGAGCATGTCGCCCTGGTGGACGCGGGTCTCGCCACGCAAAATCCCGTGACCCTGCAGCGCGTTCCCGTGCTCGCGGAAGAGCTGCCCTCTGTCAAGAAGGGAACGTGGAAAATCGACTACCAGAAAAAAACGATGGTGACGGTTTATCGGCTCAAGCCGGGACTCAAGTGGCACGACGGCAAACCTTACACTTCCAGGGATTTTGAATTCGGTTGGCAGATCGCGAAACATCCTGAGTTTCCGATGCCGGACCGGCTCGTGCCGGAGATGATCGCCAAGATCGAAACGCCCGACGAGCGCACGATCGTGATCCACTGGAACACGCTTTATCAGGAGGCGTACGCTGTCCAATACACCCAGGTGCGGGCTTTTCCACGCCACCTGCTGGAGGACGCCTTCAAGTCCGGCGACATGAAGGCGTTCGCCAACCACCCGTTCTGGAATCGGCAGTTTGTCGGCGTCGGGCCTTACCGGGTCGTTAACTGGCAAGGCGGAAAGCTCATGGAGCTGGAAGCGTTCAACGATTTTGTCTTGGGCCGGCCCAAGATCGATCGCATCACGCTCAGGCAGATGGACGACAACAACACCAACCTCGCGGCCGTGCTTGCCGGAGAGGTCGATCTTTGCCTGCGCAACACGATCTCGTTCGATGGCGCGATGATTCTGCGCAATCAGTGGGAAAAGGAAGGAAAGGGCAAGGTCCATATCAGCCCGGCTTCCTGGACCTGGCTCAACCTCAGCCGCGACAATCCGTGGTTCAAGGACGTGCGCGTGCGGCGCGCGCTTTTGCACGCGATCGACCGGCATGCGCTGCTGAAGAACGTCTTTGCGGGAGAGGACCTGATCTCGCATTTTCCGCTGTCGCGCATTCGGCGCTCGTACAAAAAGGCGCTGGCGAGCGCAATCATCTACGACTACAACCCGGACAAAGCCAGGCAGCTTTTGGCCGAGGCCGGGTGGAAACCCGGCGCCGACGGCGTCTTGACAAACGCCAAGGGCGAGCGAATGGAGATCGAGTTTCGCGCGCGCGCGGGCAACCGCGACGACGAGCAGGTGCAGGCGATCATCGCGGACTACTGGCAGAAGATGGGCGCGCGCGTGCGCATCAACAATATGCCGCGCCGGATCCTCGAATCCTCGGAAAATCGCAACCGCTGGCCGGGCGCTTTTATCGGCAGCCACAACATGACGGTCGAGGAATGGCCGGAGCGCTTTCACACGAAGAACATTCCCGCGCCGGAAAACAAGTTCGTGCTGGAGAACGTGTCGGGCTGGAGCGATCCCAAGAAAGACGCGATTCTCGACGAACTCAAGTCGATCATCAGCGATGAGCGCGAAGACCAACTGCAGGTGGAATTTGTCAAGCTCTTCACCGAGCAGCTGCCCCATTTGCCGCTTTTCTACTCGCCCGAGGTTCTCGTCGTGAAGCGCGGGCTCACCGGCGTGACGCCGCGGCAGGAAAGCGGCGGCCAGAACGCGAGCACCTGGAACGCGCATACCTGGGACAAGCAGTAGCCGGAGCAATCTCCGGCTTGCGCTTGTGCCGATCGAGGGCGCGCAAGGAGCGTTTGGAATGAATCACGAAAGCAACGGGGCCGTCGCCCACCACGTGAGGCGCATCGGCCGCCTGGACATTCCCGGCGGCGGCCAGGTCGTGGTGCAAGGCAAAACGGCCTACGTCGGCCACATCGATCCGCCTAACGGGACCTCGATCATCGACGTCTCGGATCTCTCCCGGCCGAGGCTGTTGTCGATGCTGGAAGTTCCCCCCGAGACGCACTCCCACAAGGTCCGCGTGGCCGGCGATATCATGGTGGTCAACAACGAAAACTACACCCGTCACCAGCAAATCGGCGGCAGCCGCATCCCCGCGGAGCGCGCGCGTCTCGAAAAGGAGCTCGGGCGGCCGCCGAGCGAAGCCGAGCTCGCCGACGCGCTCGGCTACACGGTCGGCGATCTCAACTCTCTCATCGAAGCGGCGGCCCGCGGCTATCAGGGCGGCGGCATCAGGATCTTCAACGTCTCGGAGCCGTCGAGGCCGCGCGAGATCGCGTTCTTTAAGACCGGCGGCAACGGCGTGCACCGGTTCGATTTCGACGGCCGCTACGCTTATCTCTCGACGCGGATGGAGGGCTACAACGGCTATATCGTGATGATCGTCGATCTTACCGATCCGAGCCGGCCGGAGGAAGTGTCGCGCTGGTGGCTGCCGGGGCAGTGGATCGCGGGCGGTGAAGAGCCGACCTGGGGATACGAGCGCTACGAGTGCCATCACCCTTTGAGATTCGGCGATCGTCTCTATGTCAGTTACTGCATGGCGGGAATCATCATTCTCGACATCAGCGAGATCGAGAAGCCCAGGCTTATCGGCCAGTACAACTATCACCCGCCGTTTTTTAAGACGCACACCGTCGTGCCGGCCCCGTACCGGTACGGCGGCAAGGACATCGTCGTTGCCGTGGACGAGCAGCCGCCGCGGCCGCGCCGCGGCCAGGTCCCGGCGTTCATGTGGATCTTCGACGCGACCGACATCGAAAACATCAAGCCGCTTTCCGCCTACTTTGTGTCCGAAGACGACACGCCGTGGAAGGCGGGCGAGCTGGGCCCGAGCGCCCGGTTCGGCGCGCACCAGTGCAACGAGAGAATGAAGGACAGCCTGGTCCACGTCACATGGTTTCGCGGCGGCCTTCGGATCGTCGACATCGCCGATCCCGTCAAGCCAAAAGAGACGGGTTACTTCATCCCGACTCCGGGCAAAGGGCAAAAGACGGTTCAGTCGAACGATGTTTTCGTCGACGACCAGGGGATCATTTACCTCATCGACCGCTTGAACGGTCTTGATATTCTCGAATACACGGGACCGGCGGGTCAAAAAGGCGCCTAGCGGCGCTTAGATCCTCGGCCACTTCGCTCGCCGCCACGGCGGCGTTGTCCGCGGGCGCCCGCCTCCGGGTGGCGCTTGCAAACGCCTGCCGCCAAAGATAAGGAAAAAAACGACACGCACCGATCGGGAACGCGCGAATGTCGCGGCTGAACTTGCGGTCAAGCCATTGGAGGGAACCATGAGCGATTCGCTTGCGAAACGCGGAATGACCCGCAGAACGTTCGTCCAGCTCGCCGGAACCGCCGCGGCCGGAGCGGCGCTTTCGCCTTGGCTGGCGGGAAAGGCGCCGGCGGCTCAGGTGCAGCAACAACGGATCGTGATCGTTTTTCAGCGCCGTACGGCGGGGTTCGGCAATCACGGCCGGTCGGATACGGAGCAAACCGGACTGGTCGACGCCGGGCTTGCCGGGCAAAATCCCGTGACCCTGGAGCGTTTTCCCTGGCTGGCGGAGGAGCTGCCTTCGGTCAAAAAAGGGACATGGAAAATCGACCAGAAGAGCAAAACGATGATCACCGTGTACCGGCTGCGGCGGGGACTGAGATGGAGCGACGGCAAGCCTTTTACCGCTCAGGACTTCAAGTTCGGCTGGGAAGTCCATCATCACCCGGAGTTCCCGCTGCGCGATCGGCTGGTGCCGGATCTGATTGAGAAGATCGAAACGCCCGACGACCGCACGATCGTGATTCACTGGAAGAGCCTCTACAACGAGGCGTACGCGATTCAAAAGCAGCAGCTACGCGCCTGGCCGCGCCACATCCTCGAGGACGCGTTCAGATCGGGCGATATCAAAGGGTTGACGAAGCACCCCTATTGGAACCAGAAGTTCGTCGGCACCGGACCGTATCGGCTGCTGGATTACGGCGGGGGCACGCAGCTCGAACTGGAGGCAAACCCGTACTATGTCTTCGGCAAGCCGAAGATCGCGCGCGTGACCGCCCGCGTCATCGAAGACAACAACACGTCGCTTTCGGCCGTGCTCGCGGGCGAAGTCGACCTGGCGCTGCGCAACACGATCGCGTTTGACGGCGCGGTCATTCTGAAGGAGCAGTGGGAGCCGAAGGGGCTCGGGCAGGTGAGCATGAGGCCGGTGAGCCACAACTGGGTCAATTTGAGCGGCACCAATCCCATGTTCAAGGACGTGCGCGTGCGCCGCGCGCTGCTCCACGCGATCGATCGCGAGGCGCTGGTGAAAAACGTCTTCAAGGGTTACGTGTCTGTGATCCATTTTCCGATGTCTCCTTTCCGCAAAGCGTTCAAGAAGGCCGACGCGGTCGCGATCAAGTACGAGTACAACCCGGAAAAGGCAAAGCAGCTTTTGGCCGAGGCCGGCTGGAAGCCCGGCCCGGACGGCGTTTTGGTCAACGACAAGGGCGAGCGCATGGAGTTCGAGTTCCGGGCGGAAGCCGGCCGGCGCGAGGACGAGCAGATGCAGGCGATCGTGATGGACTATTGGAAGAAGATCGGAGTGCAGTGCTTTGTGAAGAACATGCCGGGCCGGCTGCTGAACGCCGAGGAATACCGTAACCGCTGGCCGGGCGCGATGGTCGGGGGGCACAATCTCGTGGTGGAAGAGTGGGCGGAGCGCTATCACAGCGCGGGAACCCCGACCGAGGAGAACCGCTATTCGACGGAGTCGGTGACTCACTGGAAGAATCCTGAGGCGGATAGGATCATGGACGAGCTCAACACCATCATCTCCGAGCAGCGGTCGATCCAGCTTCAGGTCGAGTTCGTCAAGCTTTACACGCGCGACCTGCCGCACCTGCCGATGTATTACAGCCCGGAGATTCTCGCGATCAAAAAGGGCCTGAAGGGAATCACACCGCGCATCGAAAGCGGCGGCAACAACATGAACAACTGGAACATGCACGTGTGGGAAAAAGTTTGACCGGGCAGGGGTGAAAAGGGTTTCGGCTCCTTTTCGTCGGGGGAAATTCATGGCAAGCGCGCCGCCGGTCGAACGCGCCGACCAAACCGTGGCCCGCGTGCCCAGAGCCTGGAACGCCTAGTTTTCACGAGGTCAGCCTTGCTCCACTACGTTATCCGGCGCTTCCTGCAGATGGTGCCGCTTTTGTTTTTCATTTCCGTCCTGATCTATCTGCTGCTCTATCTCATGCCGGGGGACCCGCTTTACAGCATGCTGCAGGACGTGCCGCACGTTCGCGCCGAAGATTACCAGCGTTTGCGGAAGCTCTATGGCCTTGACGATCCCTTTTACGTCCAGTACTGGAAATGGCTCTGGCAGATGCTCCAGCTGAATCCGGGTTACTCGCGCGAGTTCGGCCAGCCGGTACTGGACGTGATCGCGCCGACTCTGAAAAACACGCTGGTCCTCACGATCACCGCCGTTGTCATCGGAAAAGTTCTCGCCATCCTCTTTGGCATTGTTTCCGCGGTGAGGCAGTACTCGATTTGGGACTATATCCTCACGGTCTTTACGTTCGTCGGCTATTCGATTCCGGCTTTTTGGCTGGCGTTGATGATGATCATCGTGTTCGCCGTAAAGCTCGGGTGGCTGCCAACCTCGGGGATGATCAGTCCCGACGTGGTCCCCGGCACCTGGGAAGCTTTCGTGGATCAGATCAAGCACATGATCCTGCCGGTGATCGTGCTTTCGATCTCCGAGATCATTCAGGTGCAGCGTTACATGCGCTCGAGCCTGCTCGAAGTGCTGCGGCAGGATTATCTCACGACGGCCCGCGCCAAGGGTCTGAACGAGCGCGCGGTTATCGGACGGCACGCCTTGAAAAACGCTCTCATTCCGGTCGTGACCATCATCGCGATCTCCATGCCGCGCGTCATCGGCGGCTCGACGGTCGTGGAGACCGTCTTCGGCTATCCGGGAATGGGGCGGCTGCTCTACACCTCGATCATGGGAAACGACTTCGTGGTCGCGATGACGGTGGTGATGATCATCGCGTTTATGGTGATCTTCTTTAACTTGCTCGCGGACATTCTCTATGGCTGGCTCGACCCCCGCATACGCTACCAAAATTAAGCCGGTTGCCGTTCCCGCCAGCAAAGGATACTGGCGCGTCGTCTGGCGCCGCTTTCGCCAGCACAGGGTCGCGTACGTCGGCCTGGTGTTCTTTCTCGCTTTGCTCCTGCTCGTGATGATCGGGCCCCATCTGGTGCCGTACCAGCTCGACCAGGTGTCGCTCGGCGAGCGCATGCACGGCCCCTCCGCGCGTCACTGGTTCGGCACCGACGAGCTGGGGCGCGATACCTGGGTGAGAATCATGCACGGCGGCCGCGTGTCGCTGGCGGTGGGTCTCACCGTTGGCATCACGACGGTGATCATCGGCGGCCTTATCGGGATTGTCGCGGGTTATGTGGGGGGATTTCTGGACAACGTTCTCATGCGGCTGGTCGATGTCATCAACACGATTCCCCGGATCGTGCTCCTGCTCGTCTTGTCGAAGGTCGCAGGCCCCGGCCTGCTCAACATCATCGTGATTCTGGTCGCGCTCGAATGGACGTCCGCGGCCCGGCTTGCGCGCGGCGCGGTGCTCTCCTATCGCGAGCAGGAATTCGTTTTGGCCGCGCAGTGCTTGGGCGCGTCGCGCTGGCGCATCATGCTGCGGCATCTGCTTCCCAACTCGCTTGCGCCGCTCATCGTGGCTGCAACGCTGGACGCGGGCGCCGCCATTCGCGCGGAAACGACGCTGAGCTTTTTGGGCCTCGGCATCCAGCCGCCCACGCCGAGCTGGGGCAATCTTCTCACCAACGCTTCGACCAACATTTTCATCGCCCCGCTTCAGGTCTTCCTGCCGGGCATGTTTATCTTTCTCGCGCTGATGAGTTTCAATCTCCTGGGCGACGCGCTGCGCGACGCCATGGATCCCAGGCTTGCGCGCGAGCGCTAAACGCCTTCCCGGTCCAGCCGGGCGAGCGCACGGCGATGCGCCCCGCGTCTGAAGGCAGAGAGCGCGCCGCGACGCTCTTGGCGTAGCGCGCGACAAAATCGGCCGCGAGCGTAACGATCACCACATAGGCGGCCAGCAGGACCAGCGTGATGAGCAAGTTTTTCTTCCAGCTTTCGCTCCAGGCGATCCCGAACGGGACACCCGTGGCAAAGCCGATGATGTGTGGGATGTAGCCGACCTGCGGGTCGTAGCCGGGGATCCACGTCGGATCGTAGACCACGATCACGTTATAGAGAAAGTAGAGGATCGCGACGAGTCCCTGGGGCAGAAGAAAGAGCCAGGAGAATTTGAGCGGCCGCACCAGCATGACGCATGCGGCCACGGCGAAAATCGCCGCCGAGGCTCCCACCATGCCCGCGCTCGGCGGCATGACGAGCCCGCTCAGGACAAACGCGCTCACCCCGCCGGTGAAAAACACAACGAGGTATCTCGCGGCGCCGATGGTGCTCTGGAGTGTGCCGCCGAAAACGAAAAGAAAGATCATGTTTCCGATCAAATGAAACAGGCTTCCGTGGATGAAGAGCGCGGCCGCAAGGGTCCAGTAGCGGCCCTGGGCGAGATTGTTGAAGCTGAAAAGAAGATTGCGCTCGGCGAACTGCGGATCCTGCTGCCAGGCCCAGAAGCTTGCCATCACGCACGCGACGATGAGAACGGAGTTGGCTCTCAATGGATGTCGGCTCTGGTGGTTGGATCCCGAAAACCGCAGGGGCGCTCGCAGCCGGCGCGCGGCCGTGCGGTTTGGGGCGATCCGCCGCTTCCAGCCGGCGGCGGTTTCGGGCGGGCTCGCTCCGCCGAAAGCCCGTCAGTGGCGAAGGCCGCTTGCCTGGGCGATGATCTCGTCGAGGCTTTGGTCGAGATCGAGCGGTCTATTCGTGCGCGCCTCATCGCGCTCCGGCACGAGCGCATAAATCTCGAGGCGGTTGCCCTCGGGATCGAGAAAATAGCACGAGACCGTGTTTCCCATCTCGACGTAAGCGTGGCTCACGCAGTGGTCGATCGGCACGCCTAACTCCTTGAACCGCTCGTAGAACTCTTTGACCTCGGCCGGCGTGTCCACGCGCCAGGCGATGTGCCCGATAATCTTGGCGTCGCCCTGCCGCCCTTTGGCCAGAGCAAGCTGATGATCATCGACCGCGGGATCGGGCGTGAGAAACACCATGCGCCCCGGATGCTCGTGATACTGTACGAGCCCGAGAACGTCCCGGTAGAAGGCGACCATCTTGTCGAGATCGTTACAGTAGAGGACCACGTGGCTCAGACCTTTGACCTTTGGCATGGGCGACACCTCCTTCATGCGGTTGGTGGGCCACAATCTACCTTTGCTTGCGGCCCCAGATCAAGGACCGTAACCGCGCGCGGCGATCCGGCTCTAGAACATCGCGTCGATCAGTCGCGGGTCGAGCTCTTCGAGGCTGTGAATCAGACGGTGCGGCCGCGCCGCGGCCAGCGTCGCCTCGTCGCTGTAAGAGTAACCAGTGGCGAGCGCGACCGTCCTTACCGCAAGCTCGCTCCCGGCCACCCTGCACGACTGAAGATTGTTTCCGGCCTTGATGTAGGAGGCGGTCCCCGAAAGGAGCACAACCTGAAGCTTGGGCAAGCTGAGCTTGCGAAAAAGGTAGTAGATCCCTTGCTCCTTCGTAAAATAGGTTTGCTCGCGATCGATCGTCTCCTGGAAGTACTTGCCGATCCCGTGTTTTTCCATCGCGCGGTGCCGAAATCGCCGCCCCCCGGTCGTCAAAAGAACGTTGATCAAGCCGGCTTCTTGCGCCGCCCGCAGGGATTGCTCGACCCCGGGGATCAGCTCCGGCGGCTGGACGTCAAAGCCGCGCCGGCGCGCAATTGCGAGCGCGTGATCTCTGATCTCCTGCCGCCGCGCCTCGTTGAAGATCACATTGCGGTCGGCCGCAAACTCGTCCTGGAATACGAGCGGGATCAAAAACAGATCGAACGGCCCGTCGGCGATCTTTCTCAGCGCCTCCCAGGAGAGCGGCTCCTTGCCATAGCGGGCCAATACCTCGTTGGCGATGACGTGCACGCGCTCGATGTCGGTTTCGACCGTATCGGACATCGTCCGTAGCAGGTAAGTCGGGGCGCTCATCGTCGGCCTCATTGTCGTAGCCGCGCCGTGGCGGCCGCGGCCGCCTCCCGAACGACCGGCAGCGGGCAAAAGTTTTGCGACTCCACGGCAAACACCGGGTTGAATTTGCTGCGGAAATTCTCCAGCGCGATGATCGCCGCCAGCTCGACCAGCTCCTCATCGCTGAAAGAGCGTTTGAGCCGATTGAAGAACCGGTCGGTGACTCTCTTGTTGGTGTAGGTCATCCGCTCCGCCAGCTCGAGCGCCAGGCGCTCGCGCAGCGAAAGATGGGGGCTCTTTCGGTAGTCGCCGAGCGCGGCGCTGACTTTCTCCGGCGAGGCGCCGTTTTGCATCCCACTGGACGCGTTAATGTCGATTCAGTACGGGCAGCCGTTGATGGCGGCGACTTTCATGCAAACGAGGTGTCTGAGGTCGGGTGCGATCAGCCCGGAAAGCTCGATGCCTTCCGCCAGCGCCTGCACTCCCTTCATGATAGTCGGCCTGAGCGCATAGATGGGCGCGGTGTTAAGAATCGCGCCGTAGCGCTTTTCCTGCTTTTCGAATACCGCCCGCGCCTCCTCCGGCGCGTTTTCCCTGGTAACGCCCTGAATTCTAGGCATACGCTTTCTCCTTAATGACGTCGGTGCCCCGCTCGCTCTTCTCGTAGCGGAAAGGGGTCGGCCAGGTCAAGGGCACGCGGCGGAAAGGTTGGCGCGCGAGCCCTCAGGACCTCGCCGTCTTTGAGCAGGCTTATCGGGAGGTAAAACGGGAATCCTGAGGAACGACCGGCGGGGCGCGCCGAACTCGGCGCGCCCGCTTTTGCGCTTTTAGGCTTGCTTGTGCGTTACCCGCTCGCCGCCGAGATGGGTCTGCCAGCTTTTCAAATCCTCGTAGTTGAGGCGCTTGCTTTCGCCACGCGGGTCGCGCGCGGACATGCGGAGAATCTTTAACGGCTTATCCGAGGCGGACTCGAACCAGTAGTCCTGGCCGTCGGGGATAAAAATACCTTCCATCGGCTCAAGCTCAAACACCTCGTCGTCGGTCTTTCCATAGAAGCGGGCGCGCCCTTCCAGGACGAGCCAGGCCGCGTCCTGACCCGTGTGCGCATGCCGGTTCGTCTCGCCTCCCTGGAGGACGACTTGCATGCCGAGCCCGAGAAGGTCGCTGTCTTTGTGGCCGATCAACCGCTCGGTCTTTTTGGGGCGGCCGCCAAAATCCGGATCGCTGAACTCACACTTGTACTTTCTCATCGCGCGCTCTGCCATCTCGGTTCCTCCTTGAACGTTGTTAACTCACACGTATCCGATTAGACGCGAGGCTGTCAACCGACCGAATGCGCCATCGGATTGGAGCGTGACCGCTTGCCTTCGGCCGCCGGTCCGCGGACTCCAGGCTGCGGCCGGGAAACATCTGATCCGGTGAAAAAATCAAAGGCACAGCCGGAGCGAGAAGGGATATCTTTTACAGCCTGCCGTCGATCGCCCGATCACGGCGCGCTGACGGCGTTTGGTTTTTTCTGGCCACGCGGTTACGAAACCTCAGCGCGTCGCGGGCCATCGTCAGGTTGTTGAACAGCACGTAGCTCTCGCCTCGACACCGGGCGGCGAGCCGGTCGAGCTCGTCGTCCGAAAACTCATGCCGGTAGCCGCCGATCCCATGAAGGCGGAAGTATTGCGTCCCGCTTGTAACCGGCTGCCGGACGAACGGGTCCACGGCGTGGAGGAGCTTAAGCTCGCGGCAGATCGCCTCGATCAGCGAATCCGGCCAATCGCCGCGCACCTCCCACGCAAACGAAAGGCCCCTGGCCGTGCGCCTCGCGCGGGCGAAAAAATGCCGCATGTTGTCCACGTGCTCGTCGGTGGGAGTAAACGAAGCAGGGCATTGGAAGAGAACGATGCGCGCGCGCAGCGCTCGAGCGCAGTCGCGGGTGGCCTGCCATGCCGCGTAAACCTCTTCGGTTGGACGAAACGCGCCGCAGCGTGCCTTTTGCCGCTCGGAGAGCGGCAGCCTGAGGCGCCGGTAAGTGGGGCTTGAGGGCTCGTGCGTGATGAGCTGCCAGGCCTTCAGCGTAAACTCAAAATCGCCCGGCGCGCCGGCGCGCCACTTCTTGAGGGTGTCAAGTCGCGGCGGCTGATAGAAGGTTTGCTGCACCTCGGTGACGGAGAAGTTCCTGAAATATTCCGCGCGCGACTGCGCCCAGCCGCAGCAGCCGATGTGGAAGGTCGTTTTCGGATGCGGCGGCACGATCCGGATCGGCTCTGCGGTTACTTTTCCGACGGCGGCGCCGCGCCAACCCAGCCCTGGTCGGTAATGTCGATCACCGTGCCGTCAGGGCCTTTCCATTTTTCCTCAAAGAACCCCATCGGCGCCGCGTCGGGATCGCGCGTGTCGATGTACTCGGCGCCCAGGTCGCGCAGGCGCCGGCGGGTGCTCTCGAGGTCCTCCACCCAGAACCCAAAATGGCTCATGCCGAAACGGGAGGAGCTGCCGTAGCGGGCGGCGGCTTGGGGGCTTTTGTAACGCAGGCAGGCGAGATTCAGGGTGCCGTCGCTTAAAAAGATCCCCTCGGCAAATGTCGAGTTTGTCCGACCGACTTCGATCATGTCAAAGGCTTTTTTGTAAAACGCAGCCGTGGTTTCTGGGTCGGGAGTATAAAGCGCAAAGTGACGGAGCTTGGCCATGGCTTTTCTCCTCCGTTCTTGGCTGGGCGGGAATTTTTTTGCGATAGCCATTTTTATCCGCCGCCAGGCCAAAGCGTCAAGGACCTGGGCGATTCATCGACAAAGCCGCGGAATCTTGCTTAAGTAAATCAAAGGCACGCTATTCAGCGCCGCAGTCTCGCCTCGCCACCTTAAAAATGCCTGATTCGACTCGCGTTGTCGGAGAACCGGCCACAAAGCCCACCGGCCTGCTCATGGCTTGGCTGTCCCGCCACAGCGAAAAGCTCTGGTGGCTGCACAGCCTGTATGCCCTGGCCTTGGGGATCGCGTTCATGTGGCTGGGCACGCGGAACTTCGCCTACCTGCGCCTCGCTGTTTTCCATATCGGCTTCATCTGGGTCTCGAGCCTGTTTTTGCCGAAGCTGCTGGCGTGGAAGCGGCTCACGCCCGCGTGGGCCAGCCGGGTCCGATTGCTCATCAACTACTTCAACAAGAATTTCTATCAGCAGATGCTGTTTTTCGTGCTGCCAATCTATTACGCGAGCGCGACTCCACGCTCGCGGAATATCGTTTTTGTCGCGCTGGTCGCCGCGTCGGCGGTTCTTTCTACTCTGGACGTGGTTTATGATCGTCACCTTTCGGCGCGGCGGAGCTGGACGGCGGTTTTTTTCGCCTTCAATCTTTTCGCGTTGATCAATGTCATGCTCCCGATCCTCTGGAGCGTGAGCAACACGCTGGCCACGCAGGTCAGCGCCTCGCTGGCGCTGGTTGGCTTTTTCACGCTCTATTTTCCTCCTTTGGCTTCGCGCCGCGACCGGATGGGGTTTGGCATCGTCATTGGAGCTTTGCTCTTGGCTCTGGTGGAATTGGGGCGCTCCATCATACCTCCCGCTCCACTGCGGCTGGTGCGCGCCGAGTTTGGCGCCGGCTTTAACGCGGAATCGCTCGAGCTCGGGCCGCTTCTCACCCATCTTGATCCGGGCGAGACGCAGAGGCTTTACGCGCTCACGGCGATCAAGGCGCCTTTAGGGCTAAAGGAAAGGGTACAGCACCGCTGGTATCTCAACGGCAAGCTCGTTTTCGCTTCGCCTTTTTACAACATGATTGGCGGGCGAGAGGAAGGGTTTCGGCTCTGGACATCCTGCACGTTAAGCGGGGTTGCTGCCGGAGCGGAGCTAAGGCTGGAGCTTCAAACCGAGGGTGGGCAGCTCATCGGCCGGGCTACTTTAACGGGCAAGAGCTAACCAAACGTGCTTGAAATTTCGAGTGGAAGGCCCCTCGTTACAGCCCTGCGGGCTCACGCGGGGATTCGGATACCGGATCGCCGATCGCCCCGAGTCCGTCGCCGCGACTTTTCAGCAATCCCTCCATCCCGAGTAGCGCGAAGGCGCGTAGCGAGGGAAGTAGCGCGAAGGCGCGTAGCGAGGGAAGGTTCGTAGCCTGGTTTTGTCAACGTTTCTGGGGATAGAAGCTCGGCTATGCGCCCGCGATCTCGTGCGAAAATATGTTGTAGCCGTCGGGAATGAGGCGGATCACCTCGTCTTTGGCCGGGTCCCGGTTGATGCCGATCGGCTCTCCGCCTTCCTGAACGATGCGGATCTGATCGCGCAAAAGCTTCCTTAGCATAATGATGCCGCGATCCGATTCCCCGAGGTGCTCCTTCGCGCGATCGGCGATCGGGCCCTGGGTCTCCCACGCCATGTGGTCCTGGCTGGTAAAGTCTTCCAGGTGAAACTCGCCGGCGTCGTTTTTCGTTCTCACGAATTCTGCCGGCGGATCGTCGGGCTCCGCTTCGCGGGCGCCGTCCCTGGTCGGCCGGAAGCGGAACAGGTAGATCTGCGTGTTCGTGTCGTCGACAGGCGTCCGAAAGTGCATGGCATAGCCGCTGCGCACGGGCACGAAAAGAGCGTTTGGGAAAATGAGCGGATGGGGCGCCTCGACGGCGGCGTTGTCATCCGCGAACACCCGGCGCTTCTGGATGCCGGCCCAGTTGGGATGGACCACCAGCTCGAAATCGACGTTTGCCAGCGGGCGATAAAAATAAGGCGCTTGGTTGTCGCCGCCCCTTAGTCTGAGCGTGTGGGCGTGCAGGTAATAGGTGTGAGCCGGATCGACCGAGTTTTCCATCGCCTGCAGCCAGTTGCAGCGGAGCACTTCGGGGATTTCGATCTTTCTCGCCGCATCCTTGCGCATTAAAATATCCCACTTGGGAAGGATCGGCTTTTTTTCCGGCGGCCCCATGTAGGCGAACAGCAACCCGGCAAGCTTTTCCACCGGATAGGCCGGATGGCGGATCTTCTCCTTGAAGCGCGCCTCGGGGCTCTCGAACGGCTGCTCCAGG
>DATMAM010000008.1:0-31118 GCA_035559995.1 Candidatus Acidiferrales bacterium | reverse complement strand
AAACGCAAGACCGCCTCTATCTTCCTCTTAGTAGAGAAACGACCTCGTTGCAGTTGTCTTTTCACCATGGACACCTCCTGGGTTCTTCTCCCTAACATTTCTCCCAATCAGGTGTCCAAAGAAATCGTGGGGCGGGGGATATCGCGGTTAACCAACGATTGTCCCTCGCCCTCGTTCAGTTGTGCTCATCGGGCTCGGAATTAGCTCCGCTCGGTCACTTGCATTACTCGCGTGCTTTTGTGCTACGGGAACGCCATGATTCGCGAAAGTAGACGCCTCTTGGTTTCGCCTGGCCCGCTAAACGCTTTTAAACCCGCGTTCCACGTAGATTACACCTCCACCGGGAACCGTTGGCACGGGCTTGGTGTGGCAAGAGGCGGACTGTGTCGCCCTATGAGATTCCTTGCCTTTTTTCCTGTCGAGACATGGGCCGCCGCATCGAGTTCGAGCAAATGGTTTCGGTGCCTTTTAGACAGAGCACGAGACCGGCAATTAACCCATACCGGTCCAGTAGCGGAGGGAGCAAAGTCTATCCAGTTTTCACCCTAAGAGGTATCTAAATAAATGACGCTCGGACACGCCCGAATCAATATAGCCAAGTATTACGCTCTTCTCATGAGCGCAATGGCATGTGTCTCGCTAGTCCTCTCTGTTCCCCTCTTCATGCAGGAAAGGGAAAGGATTGCGAAGGGATATGGCGATTTTATTATTTTCTACACCGGCGCCCAAATGCTGAAGGTTGGCGCGGGAAGCAAATTATACGATCTCAGAACCCAAAAGGACTTTCAAGACAAATTCGATGTTCCTATCCGGACGGGTCCTCTGCCTTTTAACCATCCGCCATTTGAGCTTTTGTGGTTCTTGCCTCTTACTTCATTGGAATATTTCAAGGCATACCAAATATGGTCTGTACTAAATATCGCCTTTCTCGCTGGCGTGCTTGTTTTTCTAGCACCTCCGCTGGCTCGGCGTTTCTGGCCAATGTTCATTCTTATGTTTGCCGGGTTCTATCCGGCAACGGTCACTCTCCTGCATGGCCAGGATTCCATTCTGCTCACGTTCCTAATGGCAGCTGCTATCAGAGCCCTCAAATTCAGTAAAGACAGAACGGCCGGTGTACTGCTCGCTGTGGGGCTATTCAAACCGCAGCTGATCCTTCCGACAATCCTCGTCTTGATTGTTAATCGGAGATGGGCAGCAATGCTAAGTTTTTTGGCCACATCGGTAACTTTGGCGGCTGTGTCAATAAAGTTGGTCGGCGTGGCGGGTGTTCGACAGTATCTTGAACTGCTAGCCCAAATAGATCGGGCACACTATACGATTGCTCCAGGAAACATGCCTAACTTACGCGGTTTTATTTATTCTCTTGTAGGCCTCCGCGAGCCTGTCTTTTTTCAAGCACTACTGATCACTTTATCAGCGGGCTTTCTAGTAGCTCTACTTTACTATGCTAAAAATAGTCTGGCCGAGAGGGAACAGAGATTCGACCTTACGGTATGTCTAACCGTGTTGGTCACGCTCATAACAAGTTACCATCTGTATATTCACGATCTGACACTCCTTTTAATCCCCGTTGTTTTGGCGATCAAGTCGACCCTGATCTCTCCTGTAAAGCTTTCTTTACACCAACGAGTGATTCTGTCTCTCATCCTAGTCTTTTGGATACCTTTTCTGTTTAGCTATCAACCGCTGCTCGCCCGTGAGCAGATGTCGTTGGGCTTTCTCGGAGTCGTACTTTTTGCCACGTTAATAGCCGCCTCTCTGCGTCGACGACTCAAGACTAACCGCCAACCGGGCTTCCGCACGACATCTGAGTTATAAGTGCAGTCGTACGGCAGCTTCCAAGATATTCTCACCGACCGCACAGTTGTTCTACGGAAACCTATGAGAACTGCCCGACGGCCGGCCGCCGGTATATATTTGCGGGCGTTGTTTGATTAATCGCATCAACCGCTGTCCTGCGGCAGTGGTTCCAGCAAAAAGCACCGCCTGACGGTCCTCGTATGCCAAAGCCCATCTATGGTCAGTCCTCACAGACTGAAGCACGGGGCTATTAGCGTTCACGAGCAAGAAATCCGCGCCGCTTGCCAACGGAAGTTCCGGAGATGCTTGATTGGCATAGAACCGAAAATTGTCCCGCAGAACCTCCAACGGGTACACGGTCGAAGAGCGGCCGTCAATCGAAACTTTAACCTGCGGCCACACATGCCAGACAAGATAGCCACCCCAGCCGATTGGGTTGTAGAGATTACCCTCAAGATGGTTGGTTTTCATAAACGAAACGACCCCGCTGGGGTCGCCACCGATTAATTCCGACACGACCTGGATTTTTGGGGCAGGCTGCTGAAGCGTGAGCGTTGCTGTCATCAGGACTGGAAATAGGCTTATTCCGAACGCCGCCGCGAATAGACGGCGAGTCTTCGGCGAATGCTGAGCCTTGAACATATAGTTTCCCAAAGATCGGGCTGTCGGCGCCACGGTGACCAATGGGAAGAGTGCGATATTGCGCACCGAATAGAAGGCGAAGCCAAATGAAGCGATGGCTAAAATGATGTCCTCGGCTCGCCACTCGTGGCGTGACAGGACAAACCCGACAAGCGCGAGGATCGCCATCCAGAGCATGAGGCCGCTGTCCAGACCGACAGCAGGGAAGCTGGCCCACAGGGGCTCCCACTCTTCGATGTAAGCTCGGTTCAGAGCGTTGGCCGTCGCCTCGTGGGACAAGAACCGCCAAAGTTGGAATCCATAGGGATTGACAAGAGTTATCGCGATCGAAGCGGCCAAAATAAAGACCAACCGCTTGGCCTTAGCCCGTTGCTCCGAGCGAGCACCGGCCTTGAAAAAACCTCGCCAGGTCGCCAGCACCGTATGCAGCCCCAATATCGCAAGGCCCGCAACGAATCCTCCATGCAGATTGGCCCAAAGCAAAAACACAAGCGGAATCGCGATCATTGACCGCGTCTGGTGTACCGAGGCTCTCATGGCCAAAAAATACAGCAGTAGAGAGAGAAAGAAATAGCTTATGACCTGAGGTCGATAGACGGCATAGTGGCCGAGGATCTGCGCGGCGAGCAGAAATACCATCAGCCGTGTTCCCGAGTGCGGAGTACTCGCCAGAAGGTAGAGTAAAACTGCGGTAGCCGCTCCCAACAGCGTCTTGAAAGTGGTGAGCCCCATTCCACCCCATAAATCGTAGATCTTGTAGAAGATTAAGTGAGTCGCCCACTCATGATCGATCCAAGCACGGTTCGCTGCAGTAAAAGAATACGGATCTGTGGCAGGAGCCGTCCCTGTGGTAGCTATCAGCTCGCCGACCTTGATGTGCCACCACAAGTCGGGATCCGCGACACGGAGAAAGTAAAAACACGTCGTCGCTAGAGCGAAAGCCCCTACGACCGCTGCTCTCTCAATAATTCTTGCAATCGCGATCCTCCGCTCGATAAACGGAAACGTCATTTCAAACGGCCCGCCGATCGCAAAAACTCAAGGAAAACACAGGCCCGCACCGTTATACGGAAGCATCGGTAAAGTGGTCTCTTGTATCCGAGGAGCCAACCTGGATGCCTCGCGTACGAAAAGCGCGCTCATCGGGTCCTCGTAAACCGCGACCCAGCCGGGTTTCAACTTCATCAGATTGAAGCTAGCGAATTTCTTGCTCACAAGCGCCAGGTCCGTCTGCCGCCTTTCGAGAAGTCGATCCCATTCACCCAGTCCATGCATAAAATCCTGCGTCTCTTTGTAAATTGCATCCGAATACACCGTCTCCCGCCGGCCATCCATCGACACCTTTATTTGCGGGCTTAGGTGCCACAACGCATACTCTCCCCAATCGAAATGAACGGCAAGGTTGCCGCTAACCTTGCTCTCCTTTAAAAGAGCAATGGCACGAGCAGGAAACAGGCTGACAGCCGGGCTCACCCGAATACACTGGAAGTTTCTTAGCGCCCCGCCGATCAAGAGAACGCCGGTAAAAACCTGCAACGCCGTCATGACAAGCAGACGCCTGGAACTGTCCCTCACTGCACGGGAGGAAAACCGCTGATTCCAGAAATCAGCTATGTGATCTGTAACAAAAACGAGCGCGGCGATGCTAAACAGCGGGAGATGTCGCACCGCCACAAGAGGAAGAACTGACATGCATACAAACAGAGCCACCGGTACCGGCTTGCGCTCCCGTTGGGTCTGCAGCAAGCCGGCCACTGCCAGAGCCAGCAATGACACATACATCGCGCCTTCCACGCTCAAGATTTTCATGGGCGTCCATTCGATAATTTCCGGCCGTGCAACCGTTGCGGTGCGAACCAAAAATTGCAGCAACTCTGATCCATACGGGTTTAGCAACGTCGCGAAAACAGCGACTACCAGCGGCGCAATAACCGCCATATGAGACGCGACGCTCAAGGAACGCTTTTCCACGATGACAAAGCTAACACGGAAGAAAAGCCACAAAAATAAAAGCCCCAGGCCCGCGAGGACGCCTCCGTGGAGGTTGACCCAAAGCGCAAAGATGAAAGGCAGCGCCCACAGGCCACGACAGTGGCCCTGCTCGGCTCTACGTACGATCAGCGCAACTAGCAGAAAGAAGAGAAATGTAAACGCCTGAGGTCGGACCGTCAATAGATAAGGGAGCAACGGGAAGGATCCCGTCAATAAAAGAATTGCAGCGGACACGACATTGAAACCTTCGCGACGCAAGTGGTGGTACAAAAGGCCGAAGATTAAAATGCTTGTGCATGCTTTCAGGACAACTAGTCCGCTCGGACCGCCGAAGCGGTAGGCAAAAAAGAGCAGCAGCTCCGCTAGCCACTCGTGGTTAATCCACGCTTGACCTCCGGTAAGATACGAATAAGGATCGCTTCGGACCAGCTTCCCGCTGTTCCAAAGGTCCTCACCAAACTTCACATGCCCCCATAAATCCGGGTCAGCCGCTGTTCTCGAAAAAAGCGAAAATAACGCTGCGAAAATTAGAAAAACGGTGCTTCCGTCTCGCCAGTGCTTAAGCGCCATCTCTTTTATCGCTTTTCAACCTGAAGCACAGAATGGTTAAAGAGAACCAGATCTCAACGCTAATTGCCCCATGCCGGCCAATCCCGCAATAATTCAATCTCGTTCGATACTGCAAACGATTGAAGCGAGTCGCAGGCTTCCTGGATACGACCTTGTTGACTAGCGGTGATATGCAAACTCGACAGGAGAGTAAGCTAAGCCAATTCTCCCGGCGAAATAGTTCACCTGAATCAATTCGCTAGGAGTGCGGATCGCGAGGGGGTCGCAACAATGAAGGAACGCCAAATAAACTAACCAATCTGAGTGAGCTGGCTTTCCTTGAGATCGTCGACTTGCGAGGACTCTACGAGCGAAATGTCAAGCTGGTCGCCGATTTCCGTGCGAGATTTTTTTATCGTTCCGCTTGGTAGCTCCAGAACACTATGCGCTGACAGATAGATACCCGTTGCGCGGTAGGGCGAGAGGTCAGAGATCAGGCTAACAACCCTTTGATCCTTGTCGACGAAAATCACGTCAATGGGAAACCTCATTCCCAGAGTGTGAATCCCTTTGCTAGGTATAATCCATAGAGCTTCTTCCGGCCCTAATTTTCTGCGCTTCAGCAGTCCAATAAGACGCGTCAGAAAGCTGTCGGCCTTTCTGACCTTCGTGGCAAGCCACGTATTCTTGGTGAGATTGATGAGAGGCATTCAGTTGCCGACTCGGAACAGTCTGATAATATTGACGGCGGCCGGGCCCATGACGACCAGGAAGACCGCAGGCAAAATGAAGAAAACCAGGGGGAAGATCAGCTTGATTACGACCTTTCTTGCCGCTTCTTCGGCCTTCTGTGTGCGTTTCTCACGCATGGTACTCGAGTAAACTCTAAGGGACCGGGCGATGCTACCTCCGAGTTCCTCCGTCTGTACAAGAAAAGTAACCAGGCCGCGTAGATCATCAACGCCGACTCGCTCGGCCAATCGGGACAAGGCCTCGCGCCGGGGCATACCTGCCTGAATCTCTTGATTCATCAGTTGTAATTCGTCGCCAATCGCAAGGCCTTGCTCGGCCTGCTCCTTGCCAACCCGGACCAAGGCAGCATCCATCCCCAAACCCGCTTCGACGCAGATGACGAGCAAATCCAAAGTATCAGGGAGCGTTTCCGAGATCTGCAGGGTCCTCTCCTTAGCTCTGCGGCGCACATAGAACAGAGGTGCCATAAATCCAATGCCCGCGCTGGCAACGGTCATCAGAAACATTTGCTGGATCTGCGCCCGGCTCAATGTAGCGAGAATGAAAAATACAACGGGGAACGCGGCGGTGAGAACAATTCTCACTCCCCAAAAAATTCGCACGCATCGCTCTCCGGGAAACCCTGCTTGATGTAACAGAATTCGGTCCTTCGTGTATCGGGCCGCCAACTCTTTTTCACCGAGAAAAAACTTTGCTACCTTCTCCCAGAATGATTCTTCATCGGCACTCAACAGGCGCACTTTCGCCCCTGTTTTTGCTGCGCTCGCGGCAATCGCTTCCAGACGTCTTTGAATCGCTTCTTCTTCGACCCTGGCCCGAGGGCTCAGAAGAAGAAAAATCGACCCGGCGACCAGGCCGAAAATTCCAACTGTGATCAAAATAAATTCCATAAAGCCCCTAAAAACGAATCTGGATTAGCTTCCGGAACACCAGGATCCCGATTACCTCAAAGATCACGGCGGCGATCATCATTATGCGCCCTACGGGATCAGACAACATCTGCCTCATCAGCTCCGGTCCCATAAAAAACATAAACGCAGCCAGCAACGGCGGCATTGAACATACAACCCAGGCGCTGAGTCGGTTCTGAGCCGTAAGAGCTTTAAGTTGGCGCTCCAGACGAAACCGCTCCCGGATAACGTCTCCAAGTTTATGCAGGAGCTCTGCTAAACTCCCACCGATTTCGCGCTGCACCAACATGGCCGTGCTGAGAAGGCTAACCTCTTGCAGAGGTATTTTCTGCTGCAAATTCTTCATCGCCTCCGGTAATGGAAGCCCAAGATTTATCTCCTCCATGAAAACCGAAAATTCGGTGCCCACCGGGTCCGGCATTTCTTTCGCCGTATAGACCAGAGCCTGCGTCAGCCCTAAGCCCGCCTGTAGCCCTTGGCTGATCATATCCAGGCTGTCAGGCATCTGTTCTAGGAACCTGCGCAGCCGCTTAGCGCACAAATACTTCACGTGTAGGTATGGCACCAGGACAGCAATCGCGCCGGCAATCAGAGCCACCATTGTGGGCTGCCCAAAAAGCGTGACCAAAAAGAAAACAATGACGCCTGAAAACGCTGAAAAGAGCAGAAAAACGCTGACGCTGAAATCCATATTGGCCCGCTCTAACAACAGATCGACTTTACGGGAAATGTCCAACTGGCGTAAGATGCGATCGAGCCACGGAATTTGGCTATAAACGGTACCCTTGATCAATAAGCTCTGGACCTCGAACCTGGAAGCATAAGGATTGCTTCCGACGGCGAGCAGGCGTTTTCGGATACGAGCTTGAGGCGAGGTCTGAACGGCGAGCGCCAGCATGACGATCATGATGATCAGGCTGGTCGCCGCCAAAAACGAAAAGACGACAACTACAAGCAGACTCATAAAGCCATCTTCTTTGCCGCCAGCGATAGCGGCATAAAATAGGTGTTTGGAATCTTAAAGCCGTACCTCTCCAGACGATCGAGAAACATGGGCCGGACTCCGGTGGCGACAAACTCGCCGATCACCTTGCCGTTCTCAACCCCTTTTTGGTCGAATTTAAAAATGCACTGCGTCGTGATCGTATTGCCTTCCATCCCGGTCACTTCGGAAACCTCGATTAGCTTTCTGGTCCCGTCGCTGAGGCGCGAGAGCTGAATGATAAGATCCAAGGCCGAGGAGATCTGCTCTCGAAGAGCTCTTTCGGGCAAATTCAGGTTCGCCATCAGCATCATCGTCTCGACGCGCGCCAAGGCGTCGCGCGCGGAGTTCGCATGGATAGTGCTAATCGAGCCATCATGGCCGGTGTTCATGGCCTGGATCATATCCAACGCTTCGCCGCCACGCACCTCGCCCAAGACGATCCGGTCAGGCCTCATTCGCAGCGCGTTGCGAACCAGATCTCTCTGCGTCACCTGTCCCTGCCCTTCAATATTGGGGGGCCGCGTCTCGAGTCGCACCACGTGCTCCTGTTGAAGCTTTAGCTCGGCCGAATCCTCGATGGTAATGATACGTTCATTTTCCGGAATATAGTTCGATAAGCAGTTGAGAAGCGTCGTCTTTCCGGCGCCGGTACCACCGGAAACCAGGATATTGAGACGCGACTTGACGCACGCCTTCAAGACTTCTGCTACCTGCTCCGGTATCGACCCGAACTGGATCAGGTCTTTCATCGTGAGCGGGTCGGCGCCGAACCGTCGGATCGATAAGATCGGTCCGTCCAGAGCCAAGGGCGGAATGATCGCGTTCACACGCGAGCCGTCCGGCAAGCGGGCGTCGACCATCGGCGAGGCTTCGTCCACCCTGCGGCCGACTCGGGAAACGATCCTTTCAATAATTTGCATTAAATGGGCGTCGTCCCGGAACCGGACGTCCGTCTTCTCCAACCGGCCGTGCCGTTCGACGTAGACTTGACTGTGCGTGTTGACCAGGATATCCGCGATTTCTGGATCCTTGAGCAACAGTTCCAGCGGGCCCAAGCCGAAGACTTCATGCTGGACCTCGGTAACCAATCTCTCCCTGTCGAGACGGCTGAGCGGCAACGATTCCGCCATCACCTGCTCTTCCAACACGCGCCGGATCTCATGCTTGATCATCTCCGTCTCGAGGCTCGATAGCTTCGTGAGATCAAGCGTATCGATGAGCTTGCGATGGATTCGGATTTTCAGATCTTGAAAAAGAGCGTCAGGAGTAATACCGCGATCGTTCTCCATGGTGAACGGGGGACCATCTCCGTCCCGGTCGCGCATGCTTTCCCTGGGGTTAAACTCAAATGGTGAACCTGCTTTCATATGTCTGTTCCTCTCCTAAGCGGGCGATCGGAAGGATGTGAAGTTGGTTTAGAGACTCCACCACTCCGTTAGTCGTTGGTTGTATTTTTACGAGGCGCCGCGCGCCGGTATCCACCGGCTGAACAGGCCTCCCTTCTTCCTTTCCTCTTCGGGCCTCTGGCCGGATGTAAACGACAATGTTTCCACTACCGCGTCTGCAAGGCCCTCGTAGCTTTTGGCGAGCGCTGACTTGGGCTCTGTCTCCAGAATCGACAATCCTTGGTTCAGAGCTGCTATCGCAGTCGGGTAATCATTTGGAAGCGTCCAAAAAACCTTCATGCCGAGGGTTTTCTCCACCGATTCCAGGCTCATGAGCTTGTTTTTTACGTACCGATTGAGAACCAGCCTGATCTTATTCGGATAGATCTGCATCCTGTCGAACAGCTCAAACGCCCGGTGCGCGCTCTTGAGCGATGGCACGTCCATTTCTGTAACGAAGAGAATCAGCTGCGCCTTGTCCAAAGCTACAAAGCTGGTCTCATCGAACTCTTTCGGAGAATCGATCACGACGAGTTTGAACGACTGGGTCAGGGTGTTCAGTATTTCCTCAATGTCGGCAGGCTTTATTCTCCGTGCGTCCTCGGCATGGAAAGGCTCAGCCAGGACCCTGATCCCCGAAGCATGCTTTACCAACGAACCGTCCAGGAGGAGTGGATCGATACGCTTGATGTTACGCACCAGGTCCAAGATCGTGTACGTGGGATCCAGATTGAGAAAGCTCGTTACCGAGCCAAACTGTAAAACCAAATCGACAAGGCACGTTGAGATCTGTTTCCGTGCAGCGAGAAAAACGGAAAGGTTCGTCGCGACAGTTGTCGAACCGACACCGCCCTTATTGGAAAAAACCGTGATGATCCTGCCGTGTTCGGACTTGGCGGCGGAGGCGGAGTGGATCGTGATTTTATTGCGGATTCTATCCAATGACTGAAAAACTTCCGGCCAATTAAACGGCTGAGTAAAAAACTCTTCAGCGCCCGAGCGCATCGCCCTCAAGATCGTCTCAGGGGTGCTATCCGGCGACGTCATCGCAACGTGCACGTTCGGCAAATTGAACTTGATCTCGTGAGCGACCCGGAAAGCCTTTTCGGGGTCACGGCTAAGGTCCACAACAATCAGTACCGGCCCTGTTCTTTTTCGCAGCAGCTCGAACGCATTGTCAAAGCCATGGATTTTGTTCTCGACAAGATAGTCAACTTCCTTCTCCAGCTTCTGACGCAAGGAGATCAGGGCCAAATTGTCCTCAGCGATCAATACAATAGGTAATTTCATGCCAAGCCGTCAGTTTCTAGTTTTTGGTTCTTTTTCCCGTCAACTCCATTGCCCCTAAGGTATCGTCGGTCCCTGCTTAGGTGAACCGGTTGGACCGCGCGAAGGCAATGGAACTTGCCTGATATCCGGGTCGTCGTACTTCTCTATTGTTGGCAGAACAGGCTTTTCGCCTGGCTTCATCGCCTTCACAATTTTCGGCGTAATAACGATAACCAACTCTGTCTCATTGTTGCTAAAGCGAGTACTACGGAAGAGAGTGCCCAGTATAGGAATATCTCCAAGAAAGGGAAACTTGGTGAGAGCCTTAAGGACTCTCCGATCGAGTAGGCCGGCGATAATAAGGCTTTCTCCTTCCTGGAGTTCCACTCGGGTAACGGTGCGTCGCACGCTCAGGCTAGGAATACCTTGGACAGTCCTGCTGAAGTCAACGTCGCTCACTTCCGGAAAAACCCTAAGGTCGATCGTCTTAGACCACGTGAGAGTCGGCAGGAAGTCGAGACGGACCCCAAAAGGTTTGAACTCCACGTCAAATGTCTCCTGAGTTGACCGAATGACAGGGAATTCCCCTCCCGCGAGAAACCCTCCAGAGCGACCATTCTTAATAACGAGATTTGGGCGAGCAAGTATTTGTGCGATATCCTTATTCTGAAATAGCCGCCAAACGCTGGTAAACTGAATCGTGCCGCCGAGATGGGAAAGCGCCAGACCGGCTGCATCGCCAAACGTAGTGGTGGGCGGGAAAGTCGAAGGGTCCGCTAGAAGCTGCGACGGG
This sequence comes from Candidatus Acidiferrales bacterium, assembly GCA_035559995.1. Taxonomy (GTDB): domain Bacteria; phylum Desulfobacterota; class Binatia; order UBA9968; family UBA9968; genus DATMAM01. Next base: position 20,036 of record DATMAM010000008.1, on the reverse strand, counting down.
AACCCCCCCTGGCTTCCGGCTCTGCTCAGAATGGCAGTCGTGCCGTTAATGATGGCCGCGATGTCTACGCCCAGCTCGCGCGCTTTTGAGGTCTGAATCTCAGCGACAATCACGTCCAATTGAATCAAGTTAAACTCTCGTATCGTCAAAAGATCGATGACCCCGGGAATTTCTCTCTTGTTTGGCCAACGTCCGACATCTGTCGGGGAAACTTCCTCTACGAATGCCAACTGTCCACCGCCCGCAAAGGCCACCCCTGAAGTTGCCGTGCGCGGCTCAGCCGCGGTTCTGACAGAAACGGTCTGCGTGGGAGCAGCCACCTGTGGCGCCGGTCTTGGAGGAAGGTAGTTAACAACAACCTCGAGTACCTTGTCGTAAACGACTTCGTTCGAGACCTCCCCCCTGAGAACTATCGCAGCCGCCGACGTAGTTACCTCGATCTTTTCGTCAGGAAACATCGCACGCAGCTGATTTCGGAGCGCCCCAACATCAGCGGTGACGATCAGATCATAATTGATAGGCTCGCCTGTCTCCGGCCAGAGGATCAGCGACGTCGAGCCCACGGACTTCCCATTGATGAGCAACTGGTTGGGAGATAAGACAACGACCTCGGCCACTTCTGGCTGGGTTACAGACACTCGCCGGGTCTTTTGGGCCAATCCAAAAACTAAAGACTTGTTGACGGTCACGGTAATTGTGGGTACTTGTTGCGCTCCTTCTACGGAAGGCACAAACAGCAGTAGCGCAAGCAATATCGCGGCAAGAAAACTTCGTACGCTTCTGAACCCACTCAGATTTCCCATGAACTCCTCCTCTTCTTGAATCGTTCAGAATTGTTTTACCGACCTCTCGCTTCCCATATAGATCTCAACGACAAACTTCTTGTCTTCCGGCGGCGGCATGGAAGGCCGAACTTTTCCTGCAGGGCCGGCGGGCGCAGAAGCCAAAGCCAAAAGATCGCGCCTCGTGCTGCCGCGTGTTTGCACGATGTTATCGTCTCCAACAGCCCTCAAGGCCAAGAAAATTTCCCCTTGCAGCTCTGCTATTGTCAGCCTTTCCGCTTCCTCGGGCGTGACCTCCAACGTGATCGAACGCGCGACTTGCGGCTTACCTTCCTTCTGCTCCACGCTTTGCGCAACCGAGAGAACTTTCTTGTTCTGCAGAACGATCTTGGAAATTTTTTCAGAACTCTGAGTCCCGGGAGGCTGCACGTGCGAGATTACGTCCACACGGTCGTTCGGAGCGATAAAACCACTCACGCCGATTATTTCGTCAACCCTGACAGCCATCGCTCGGTGGCCAGGGGTGAGCAGAACCGTCAACCCTGCACCTTCCCCCGTCAGCTTGGATTCCAGAATTGGTTCGCCCGCAACCGTCTTTACTTTGCTAACCTTCCCGACGACCTGCTCGGGGGCGGTAAAAGACTTGGCCGGCACCGATGCCTTAGGCCACGGCGTCAGCCGAACCAGGTCCTTGGTAATCGCCGTTCCGGGGGGCATATCTTTGGCTGCTGTGACGATATTAACCGTCTCCGTTCTGGCCCGCTCCGCCGCTTCCTGCTGCTGCCTCAAAAAATTATAGACTCCGTAAGCCGCGATAAAACCGAAGAACACGGCCGCCAAGACGGCAATTTTTAATCGATTGGGCATGGTACTTCTCCTTACTTTTTGAGCAACGGAAAGTCTTAAGCTACCGACTTCCTCGGACGTGAGTACGCGTCAATTAACAAACAGTTGTGCACGGGCTAAAAACGCAAAACAGGTGCCAGGCAAAACCTGAACTCTAGCTTGGATTCTAAAGCTTTTTCGAATCCCGTAAACTCCCAAAGGCAAGAATTGACGATCGTGTTTTGACATCCGGTGACAAAAATGGACATTCTTGGCAATTTCTCGGGTGTTTAGAATCCTGCCCATTTACCCTCGGAATCAATAAAAAACGCAACGACAGCACCGGTCGCTATGGCCACCCCATAAGGTACCGCCCGATTACCCGCAGAGACCTTCTCCCCAACACTCGATGGCATCATCTGACCACGCGTCAACAGTGCCAGCTTGAACTCACGCCACGATTCGCTGAAGGCTTGCCATTTCGTTCCCCTAAAGGCGATCGAGACAAGCGCCATCAACATTCCGCATAAAGCTGTATAAAAGAAAACCCTTGGAAGCATCCTGACGCCCAGTAACGCGCCGACAGCGCCGAGCAACTTGACATCGCCCGCTCCCAACCAGCCGAGAGCGAACGGGACAACAAGAATCCCAATGCCGACGAGAAGGCCTAGGAAGCTTTCAAATCCGCTCGGTGGACCTTCGGCCAAGCTAAACAGTAGGCCTCCCAGGGCTCCGGCCAGAACGAGCCAGTTCGGTATCCGCCTCTGAAAAACATCAAAGGCAGTCGCAAAGGCCACAAAGAGAAGCAAGAACAAATTAAAACCGAGGTTCACCATGAAAAACTGGCCAAGGATACCACATTGGTGGACCGAGGTGTCAAGGTAAATTACGTAAATTACATGGGCGAGCCGGGGCCGAGAGATAAATCCGCGGGCTAGCGTGCAAAGAAAACTGTGGCTGTCAGTTACAGAACTTAGTAGCCGCGAGTGGTCAGCCCTCCGCCACCCTAATGATACTCCTTCCGGAGGCGGAGGGCTTATCGAATTTCCTTTCGGGATTACGAACCGGCGACGGACAGCTGGCCGTTAACGTTACTCCAGATAGTCGAAGCCGACTCGGGGATGTTGAATGCGCTAATAGCCACCCAGATGACCAGAACCACAAGGCCGATCATGAGAGTATACTCAACGATGTTTTGGCCTTCCTCTTCGACGAATAGTCTTTTCAGCATGTTCATTATTCGTTTCACCTCCTTTCTCGCCAATTCTTGTCTATGCCCTTGAACCTCCGTGGGACCCTAGATCAGCGTTCGGAGAGGGAAACGCACAAGCCATGCCATCGGGGCAATCTCTCGATTTTTCGAACGTTTTGCCACCTTCGAAAAGGCGGCGAGGGCGCTTTGACGGGCCAAACTGGCAGGAACTTGCCAAAACTGACATGGCACCTGGACCGGCAAGAGATCGGCCACTGGAGATGCCCGATAGGACAAAAGACGACCATTTGTCCTTCTTTTCAGTGGAGTTACAGGCACGAAAAGGCTTCCATCGGTCGCTAAAGGCATGGGATACGCAGGTTTCTCCCTGAGCACCGCACCTTATGGTATATATTTTGCCTAAAAATTCGCACGGCACGCGGTCACTGACCTTGCCGAGGTTTCCGTTCCTATAAAATCGCAACGCCTTTTTTGACGGCGAACGCTCCTATGGAATCCAACACGAGACCGGCAGTCACGGTAATGATCATCGAGGATCATCCCGATCAACGTGAACTCTTGGAAATTGTTCTTCAAAAGGAAGGCTATCGCGTCGTCACCGCGGCGAACGGCCTTGAAGCTCTGGAGAAGCTACAGCAAGAGCCGGTCCACGTCATCCTGTCGGATGTCATGATGCCGAAAATGGACGGATTTGAACTGATGCGCAAAATCCGTAGCAGCCCAGAGTTCAAAAATGTCTACATTATTTTGATAACCGCCAGAATACAGGAGAGGGATCGCGTGCAGGGTCTCGACCTCGGCGCCGACGACTACATTACCAAGCCGTTTTCGTTTTCGGAGCTTCTCGCGCGGGTCCGAGTCGGGACCCGCGTCGTCCAATATCAACAGCATCTCGAGCATCAGGCATTGGTCGATTCCCTAACCGGACTTTTCAACCGGCGTGCCTTCGAGAAAAAGATGGAAGAGGAGTTCGAGCGGGCCCAGCGCTACCACCATCACCTCTCGCTCCTCATGCTCGATGTGGACAATTTCAAAAAGATTAACGATACTTACGGTCACCATTGGGGGGACGAGGTGCTCAAAAAAATCGCCGAGTACCTGCGAACTAAGACCCGGCGGAGCGATTATCCGGCGCGCTACGGCGGCGAAGAGTTCGTGCTCATCCTCCCGGAAACCGACCTGGAGAGCGGCCTCAGCGTAGACGCGAAGGTCCGGGGAGAAATCAAGGGGGTTAAATTCGGCACGGTCGCCAAATCCTTCACAGTCACCGTTAGCGGAGGAATCAGCTCCACGTGCAACAAGCAGTACTCCAATTGGCGTGAGATGCTCGAGGACGCCGATCAGGCCCTTTATCTCGCCAAAAGCCGCGGCAAGGACCGCACCGAAGTGTTCGCTCCCGCAGAGCAAAAACAGGCGGCCTCCACGAGCTAGCAGACATGCGCTCCCGTTACCTGACTCTCTTCCCCATCTTTATTTGCACGATTCTATTCGGGGCATACATCCTTTGGGATCAGTCGGCCCGCAACATTGCGGAAACCTATTACACGCCGGACACGGCCACTACCTGGCTTGGGCGATTGGGAGCCCTGCTCTCCGCCGCGATTGATAGCGCGATCGAGCACGGGTTTTATCTGTGGCGGATCATGGGGGGCCAAGGAGAGATTCTGCTCTACGGCGGGCTGGCGTTCATCGGAATCATAATGACCGTTCTGGTGATTCGCAGCGGGAAGGAAACCTCGAAGGAGGAACTGAGGATTCAAGCGCTTCTAAAAGATCTCACCACGGAAAAGGAGAAGGCGCAGAACCTCGCGCGTCTAAAATCCGAGTTTCTCAACCAGGTTTCGCACGAGCTGCGCACCCCGCTCGCCGTCATTATGGGCTACATCGACTGCATGCTTGACGGCCTGTACGGTCAGGTGGACGCAAAACATCAGGAAATTTTGAAGGCCGTATCGAAGCAATCTGTCGATCTGAAAGAGATGATAGATCGAATCCTAACGTTCTCTCGCTTGGAAGCCGACAAGGCACGGCTCCGCATAGAGAGCTTCGCGCTCAACAAGGTCGTTGCGGACTTGCGCGACACCTACAATTTCATCGGCCAGCAAAAAGGGATCGCTATTCACTGGGAGCTGCCGAAACAGGATTGCACGCTTCAGAGCGACCCTGAGAGGATAAAAGAAATTCTCAACAACCTCATTCAGAACGCCGTCAAGTTCACCAGCCAGGGAAGCGTTTCAATCCGCGTTCAAAGTCTCGCGGCTCTCGATTCCGTGGTATTCGAAGTGTCCGACACAGGAATGGGAATCCCGCGGGAGCAGCTCAACTCGATTTTCGAGCCGTTCATGCAGGTCCACAAAACGTCCACCGTTAACGCTAGGGGCGGCATTGGGTTGGGCCTCAGCATCGTGAAGAAACACGTCGAGCAGCTCCGCGGTAACATCGATGTCCAAAGCGAGCTGGGCAAGGGGACGACGTTTCGCATTGTCCTGCCCAGGATGTACGAAACACCGGCTGCGGCCAAGAAGCCATTCCAGCTATTGAAGTTCCTGCGCAACGCCAACGGCAAGCCTTCGAACAGGCCGATGCAAATCGGAGCTTCCCCGGCAGCCCAGCAAACCATAACGCTTGAAGGAGACAGCGCGCGCGTCGCCTCTTCCTCGTCGACTCGGTGAGCCGTTTCCTTTTGTGACGGCCATCGAACTCCGACCCGTCCACACGACGTCCCGCAGATACACTTCCAAAGTGCAGTCCCTGTAGCTTCTTATACCCGTCTCCGGGTAGCCCAATTTGACCGCCAGCAGCGTCCAGTAGAGATCGTGCGCTTGATCGCGCAAGCGGATATTTGACAATCCATTCAGCGCTGAGGTACGGTCATCCGCGTGCTGCTTTTGCGGCTGGCTTGATCCGGCATGACTATGCGGGTTCACGCGGAGCACCCGTGCGCATCGACATTCACAATCACACGACACCCGCGGCCTATCTCGAAGCGGTGAAGCGCGACCCCGATCGAATGGGAAGCCGCGTCGAGATCGACGATGACGGTCGCCGCTGGCTCGTGCAGGGCAACGGCAAGAGAACGGAGGTTCCGGAAAACGCCGTTGACGTGAGCCTGCGCTTGCGTGAGATGGCGGATGCCCAGATCGATGTCGTGGTCGAATCGATCCGGCCGACGCAGCTTCACTATTGGGCTGACGCGGCGACTGCCGTCCGAGTTTGCCGCACCGTGAACGACGCTATCGCGGAGGACGCGGCGCGCTACCCCGACCGGATCGTCGGCATGGCCATGCTTCCCATGCAAAGCGTCAAGGAAGCTGTCGCCGAGCTTGACCGGATCGTTCGAGAGCTGAAGATGCCCGCGGTGATGATCGGGACGAACGTCAACGATAGGAATCTCGATGAGCCGGAGTTTCTTCCGTTTTTCGAGCGCGCGCGCGATCACGGTGTCCTGGTCTTTATCCACCCGCACGAGGTTACCGCATCGAGCCGCCTGCGCCGCTACTATCTGACAAACCTGATCGGCAATCCACTCGAGACGACGATCGCCATTGCCAGTCTGATCTTTGGCGGTGTCTTGGAAAAGCTGCCCGAGCTGAAGCTCTGTTTCGCTCACGCGGGAGGGTACGCGCCGTGGATCCGCGGGCGCTGGAGGCACGGCCAGGCGGAGCATCCGACGCCGAGAAAATTTCTGCCGCGACCTCTCGAGGAATATTTTCGCCTTCTCTATTTCGACACGGTAATCTTCGAACCCGACGCCATCGAGTACTTGATTCGCGTTGCCGGCAGCGATCACGTACTTTTGGGGACGGACTATCCGGCGCCGATGGGCGCGTTGAACCAGGTGTCGATGATCTCCGGCCTGAAATCTCTCTCTGCCCAAGACAAAGAAAAGGTCCTCGGCCAAAACGCCGCGAGGCTGCTCGGTTTGGAGAGCAGCAAGCATCGATGAGCAGGACTCGTTTATCGCTTTGGCTGCAACCGGACAGCGAAAATCACCGCGGCGTCGCACAGTTCACAGAGGCCTCTCCGCGCCTCCGTGATGAGATTATCGTCCACGCGCTGAGCGTTCTCCTTTGCATCTTTTTCCTCACTCACTTCGCGACCGCCGCCTCCATCCCGGCCCCGTCGCTGTTGAAAGCGGCCGCGGAGGCGCGGGCGAAGGGCTACATCTTCGAGACGAGCCACGATGAGATCGTCGCGAAAGCAAAAACAGAAGGCCGGCTGAGGGTTCTAAGCGGCTTGGACCAGCAGGCAAACAGCGCTATACGCGACGCGTTCAAAAAAAGATACCCGTTCATCGAGGTTCACGTCGAGGAGATCCCCGTGGAGGCGGGCCAGCGCCTGCTTTTGGAAATGAGGACCGGCAAACCCGGAAACTGGGACGTCAACCACCTTGCCATCGACCTTTATCCCGAATATCTCCCGTACCAAAAGAAATTCGACATCTTGGGGATGGCGCGCGAAGGCGTCCTGAACATTCCGGCACAAATGGTAGACCCCGCAAATCGGAACGTTGTGGCTCTCGGAAGCGATATTCAAGTCATCGCGTACAACACCAAGCTTTTGCCCGCCGCGCTGATCCCCGAACAGTGGACGGACTTTCTCCGCCCGGAATTGAAGGGGAGAAAATTCGTCGCTGATATCCGCACGACCGCGATCGCTTCGTTCGTGCCGGCATGGGGCCTCGAGAAAACGCTGGAGTTCGCCCGCAATCTGGCCGCCCAAAAGCCCGTGTGGGCTCGCGGCTACACCCGGGTCGCTGCCGGGCTCGTCGCCGGCGAGCACAAACTGTTCTTTGGCCCAACCTACGGCTCCGTCAGAAGAGCGCAAGCCAAAGATCCTTCGGGCAGCCTCGGCATAAAAGTTCTCGAGCCCGTGCCGACGCGCATCGGCGACGCTCACGCGGTCCAGGAAAAGGCGGGCAATCCCTATGCGGCGCTCCTCTGGCTCGAGTTTCAGGCCGGTCCGGAAGGTCAGAAAATACTGGACGACGCCATCCCGTACGGCGCGTCCGTGTATGCGTCGGCAACCGTTCAGGCGCAGCTGACCGCAGGCAAAAAGCTATCGCTCGTGGACTGGAGTCACTTTACGAAAATGCAGGAGTACATGGGCAAGACATTCGAGGCCTACGGCTTTCCCAAAGCAGAGAGGTAAGCGCCGCGCCCGATCGATTTGCTTTTCTCGGAGCGCTGGACCCATGGTGCATGGAGCGCGAGGCGAATCGCTAAAATCTCCCTCGCTCAAGGCTTGGGGCGCAGACGACCTTGCAGTCGATTTTAAGCCACTCCCTGGTTAGGTCCTGGCAGCGGATCGTCGCGCGGCGGGCGGGGCTTGATCTGCCTTTCTTCGCCATGACTCTCGTCACGGCGCTGGTTTCGTTCCTGATTCTTTTTCCGATGGCAATGCTCCTCTACGGCAGCTTCTGGTCCGAACGGCCGGGATTTCCCGGCCACTTCACGGTGCAAAACTACGTCACCGCGTACAGCGATTTCGAAACCTACCAGATGCTTTTCAACACGGCGCTCATGATCGGAACGAAGACGTTGATCGCCGGTAGCATTGCGCTCCTGCTGGCCTGGATCATTGCCAGAACCGATACGCCCTGCCGCGGACTGCTCGAAACTTTGATCGTCATTCCCTTTTTTGTTCCGGGAATTCTCGAGGCGGTCGGCTGGATCATGCTCCTCAGCCCAAAGACGGGAACTCTCAACCTGCTTTTCAAAAATCTCTTCGGCCTCAAAGAGCCGCTGCTCAATATTTACAGCCTGGGCGGGATCATCTGGGTGATGTCGCTGGGCTCGGTCTCGTTTTTATTTTTGTTCTTTGTCACCGCGCTCCGCAGCATGGATGCTTCCCTGGAAGAGGCGGCCGCGCTCGCGGGTGCGGGGCCGGTACGCACCGCGCTGACGATCACGCTGCCGATGATTGCTCCCGTGATTCTCGGCGCGAGCATGTTCAGCTTTATTCGAACTATGGATGCGTTCGAGGTGCCGGTCTTGTTGGGCCTACCTGCCGGCGTCTTTGTGTTTGGGAATCGTATCTACGCGGCGATCGAATACGATTTTCCCGTCAACTACGGACTCGCCACGGCGCTGGGCGGAAGCCTGCTGGTGCTGATGATGGGTCTCCTCGCCGTGCAGAACAAATTGCTCCGCGGCAAGGAATTTTTCGTGATAACCGGCAAGGGCTATAGACCGCACGTCGTGAGCTTGGGGCCGTTTAAATACGTGGCTCTCGCCGTGTGCCTCGGGTATTTCCTTCTCGCCACGGGGCTGCCGCTCTCCCAGGTTGTCATCGGTTCGTTTCTGCGCGTTTTCGGATTGATGCAATGGGACATGCTGACGTTGGACAATTACAAGACCGTCGGCTCGGACCCGACGCTCTGGCGCGGCCTCAAGAATACGATCCTCGTCGGCGGCGGCGCCGCCATGCTGACGATCCTTCTGTGCAGCGTGGTCTCCTACATCACGGTGCGCACGAAATATCGGGGGCGCAAGCTCCTGGATCTTATCTGCTGGCTTCCGAACGCCATTCCGGGTATCGTTGCCGGCGTCGGGATGCTCTGGGCCTATATCACGCTCCCCTTCCCGCTGTACGGGACGCTTACCTTGCTGGTCATCGTTTTCGTTACGATCGGTCTCCCTGTCGGCGTCCGGTTGATGTCGGGAGTGATGGTGCAACTCAGCCCCGAGCTGGAGGAATGCTCGATGGCGCACGGCGCAAGCTGGGCGACGACGTTCAGAAAAATCGTTCTGCCGTTGCTGAAGCCGGCGCTCGCCGCGGGGGTGCTGATTCTGTTTGTCAATTTTTCTCGCGCCGTGAGCACCACTCTGCTCTTCGCGCAGCACGGCACCGAGCTTCTCGCGGTTGCCCTGTTTCGCTACAGCCAGAGCGGGACGAGATTGGGAACGATCTCCGCGCTCGCCGTGATTCTCACGATGATTAACGTGACCGCCATGCTCATCGCGCGGCGGCTAGGCGCGTTCGGCCGGCAGGCGGGCTAGGGGAAGAGTTTTTTCATCCAACCACAGAGGCGCAGAGTTCACAGAGTAGGAATCAGCTCTCTTGCCTCCGTGTGCTTTGCGCCTCCGCGGTTTGTTTTCACCGTAATTGCGGGAGAAAGCATCGGCACCAACTCCGCGACCTCTGCGCCTCTGTGGTGAATCCTCTTTCAGAGCTCTGTGGTGAGTCCAACAAGTGCCGAAGAGAAAGGAACTTAAGATGGCAAAAACGATCGACATCCACAATCACGGTTACTCGAAGAAATTTATTGACTGCCTGCGGCGTGGTGAAGGCGAGCGCTACGGGCTCCGGATCGCGTCCGACGCCCGCGGCGAGGCGCTTCTTCGGCCGGACGGAATCTATTTTTCGCTCCAACCCAAAAGGATGGATTACGCGGCGCAGCTTGACCAGCTCGGGACCGCCGGTATCGAGGCGATCGCGCTTTCGACCTTGCCTTACGTCAACTTCGCCGGATGCGACGAGAAAACCGTCGTCTGGGCCTGCCAGCGGGTCAACGACGGCCTCGCGGAAGTGCAGCAACAATACGCGGGCCGAATCTACGGCATGGGCATGGTCCCGCTCCCGCACGGGCGCGCGGCCGCAGAGGAAGTGGCGCGCGCCTCACGCGAGCTCGGCCTCCGCTCGGTACAGATCCTCTCGAACACTTCCGGCCGCGATCTCGACGACCCCGAGTTTCTGCCCTTTTTTGAAAAGGCGGAAGAAACCGAGACCTTGATTCTGGTCCACCCGAACGTTCGCGGAAGCATCTCGCGCCTCAACAAGTACTATCTGCAGAACCTGATCGGCAACCCGTTCGAGACCTCTCTCGCGATCGCGAGCGTGATCTTTAGCGGCATTCTCGAGCGCTTCCCGAAGCTAAAAATTCTGTTCGCGCACGGCGGCGGCGTAGGTCCCGCGCTGATCGGCAGATGGCGCCACGGTTACGCGCACCGGCAGGAGCCGCGCGTCGATTTCGCCGGATCCGTCGACGAAATGTTCGGCCGGATCTACGTCGACACGGTCGTGTACGATCCGAAGGTGCTTCGGTTCCTCGTCGACCTGCTCGGCGCGGAGCACGTTCTCATGGGCACGGACTATTCGGGAGACATGTCATGCTGGCGCGAAGTGCCGCAGTTGCGCGAGCTGGATTTTCTCAGCGCGAGCCAGAAGGAGCAAATCCTCGGCGGCAACGCGGCGAGGCTTTTGCGCTTGAACTAAGCACGCATCTCAAATGTTCAGCAACACCAAGGACGCACTCTGTTTCTATGGCGCTCCTCTGGCTTTAATACTGGTGGCGTTGGTCCAAATCTACAAGGTAGAAACGCTCGGTCTCACGCCGTGGAAAGGCGGAGGCTTCGGCATGTTCGCATTCATTGACTCTCGCTTTCTGAGACTCTGGATTGTCGTACCGCAAAAAGAACTTCCACTCGAAGTACCGTCACACATCGACTGGCAAATCGAAAAAGCTAAAAACGTCCCAACGATCGGAAACATGCGACGGCTAGCCGCTGCCGTCTGGGAAACCCGCCACGCCATTCGCAGTAACGCGAATAATATGGAGTTCGCTGGGTTTCTATTGAAGAGCCAGCTTGCTTTTACAATTCGGGTTGAATTGTGGGAAATGGAACTTGAATCCGACACTGGCCGTCTCCGCCCGAAGAGGATTGCGGTTCACTCCTTCGTTCCCGGCGTCCATTTTTGAGACGAATGAACTCCTTATGTAAAGAGTTTCGAAGGTCATGGAACAAACTGCTGGAATTGGACCCCACCGACCTTCTTATCAAAGCCACATTACTTGTCATAATTTTCAACTCGAACCACGACAAACGCCTACTGACAGCTGTGGTTATTCTTTGTCCGCTTGCGTTTTTCGCCAAGGCCCTCCATCGAAGCGCTCCGTTCTGGTTCCTGTTAACTGCCATTCAAGCAATCGCTGTCTATCACCGCTGGTTTTCCGTCGACAACCACAAGTATCTTTCGGTCTACTGGAGCTTTGCTGTTGCATTGGCTTTATGTACGCGGAAGCCTGACAAAGCTTTAGCACTTAATGGCCGCGTTCTGCTGGGACTGGTTTTTGCGTTTGCGACGATGTGGAAGGTTATGTCTCCGGATTATCTGAACGGAAGCTTCTTTCAGTATCATCTTTTGCTGGATTTCAGATTTTGGCCCATGGCGAGCTGGTTAGGCGGGCTGCCACAAGAAGTGCTCGTCGATAATGCCCGTCTATACGGGCAAATGACGATGTCCAGCGGCGTTCCTTTTTCTGTTCAACTCAAATCGTCCCTGCTTATATCCTGGATAGCGCAGATACTCACTTGGTGGACCGTAGTTCTCGAAGCTGCGATCTCAATAGTTTTCTTAGCGCCGAGCCGAAGGGTAAGCACGTTCACTCGGAACGTGCTTCTTTGGCTATTCACTTTGACCACTTATGTTTGGGTGCCGATCATCGGCTTTGCCTCCTCGCTGTTGGTGATGGGACTAGCGCAGACCGAGTTGAGCAGGCAGCGCGACCGCAAGGTGTATTTGATTTTGCTTCTGGCCTCCCCCGTTTACTTATTGCTCTGGAGGAAATCTCTCCAATATGTTTTTAACGTCGGATAAACAAAGGACGGGCAACATGAGCCCACCAAAGCTCGTTTCCGTGCGGATCGCCTACTCGGCCCCGGGCAACGGCAACGGCCCGATGTGGATCGCCAAGGAGGCGGGCTTTTTCGCGGAGGAAGGGCTGGCTGCCGAAGTAAGCCTGATCCGCGGCCGCCTTCCGGAAGCGCTGATGGCCGATGAGGTGGATTTCGGTTCCATGGCGGCGCCGGCCGTTGTCGCTGCCGATCTTAAAGGCGCCGATCTCGTCTTTGTCACCGGCGGCTTAAACTGGCTGATTCAAATGCTCGTCACCCGGCCGGAAATTGAAGAGGTCGCTCAGCTGCGCGGGCGAACCTTGGGGCAGGGGCGCTCCGGAGGCATCGACAGATTTCTCGTTCCCTACCTGCTGGAGCGGCACGGGTTAAAAGTCGGGACCGACGTCCGCACGCACCCGGTCGAGTCCCAGCCGGAGGCGATAGCAAAAATGGCCGCAGGCGAGATCGACGGCTTTCTGTTTAGCCCGCCCTACGCTTTCGAGGCTATAAAACGCGGCTATCGCGTGCTCATCGATTGCGGCCAGTATCGATTGGCCTACCAGTTGGACGGCATGGTCGCGCGCCGCTCGTTTGTCGAGCGCAATCCCGACATCACGCGCGCGGTCGTGCGCGCTTACGCGCGCGGCGTGCACCGCTACAAAACAGATCCCGAAATCGTTGTCGCGGTACTTCGGAAATACAGCCTGATGGAGGACGAGGCGGTGGCGCGCCAGACCCATGCCGCGATGGAGCCGTACTTCCCGCGCGTTCCGTATCCGACCTTGCGCGGCTTGGAGACGATCCTGGCGGACGCAGCCAAACAGCATCCGGAAGCAAAGAAATTTCGGCCCGAGGACTTTGCCGACCTGCGCTGGGTCGCAGAGCTCGAGCGTAGCGGCTTCATCCGCAATCTCTACGGCACCTAGCGCGGAAAGAAGAGGAGACTCGGCGTCTTCCCTCCGCCACGCCTCGCTTTCCCTACCCCGCTTGGATAGGCGCAGACATTGGGCCGAGAATCTTTGCCGGTCCGCCGCGAAGCCGATCAATTTGAAGGAGGAAAAAATGCTCGGTTGGAGAGCTCGAATCGGTCACGTCGCGCCGTCGCGCGGCGACACTTTCGTTTACGAGTTTTACCGCATCCTGCCCGACGGCTTCATGCTGCTCAACACCACGGGCACCATCCGCCGCCTGATCGATGACCATCTCGAAAAACAGCTGCAGCGCATCGAGGAAGCCACGCTCGATCTCGCGGAGAACGGCGCTGATTTTATCATCATCGGCGGCTCGCCCATCTTCACGCGCCTGGGGCCCGGGAGCGACCGCGAGATCGCCGCCGGGCTCGAAGCCAAAGCCGGAGTTCCCGTAGCCGCGGGTATGACGTGCGAAATCGAGGCGCTCAAGCACATGGGCCTGAAGAAGATCGTCGTGGCAACGCCCTATCCCGACAAGCTCACACAGCGGGCGGCGGACTTTCTGACCGCTTCCGGCATCGAGGTTCTGAAAGCGGAAGGCCTCGGCATCGAGAAAAATTCCGAGCTTTCGAATCAGCCGGAATACGCCGCGTACAAGATTGGGAAAAAACTCTTTTTCTCGGTTGCGGACGCCGACGGCATCTTTCTCCCTTGCAACCGCTGGCCCACGATCGAGTCGGTTTTGCTCCTTGAGCGCGAGACGAAAAAGCCGGCGCTGAGCAGCACGCTCTGCAACATCTGGTACGCGCTCCATCGGCTGCATATCCGAGAGGATCTCAAAGGACGCGGAAAGCTGCTAGAATCGCTGGGGAATTCATGATCTCCGCGTTTAAAAAATCCCCTCACCACAGAGCACACCGAGAACACAAAGCGTGGCTCGTACTCGTTGCTCGCGTTCGCGCTTTCGAGCATGAATAACGAACGCGATCACGAAATACTTCGTGCTCTTTGCGTTCGCGGTGGCGAAGTTGAGCGTGCTGTTGTATTGAAGGGAACTTTTGACGGAGGCATGTCATGGAAAAACTGATCATCTTTGCCGCGTTGGGATATCCGGGAACGGCCAACCCCGCGATTCCCGCAATGCCGAAGACCTGGGAGGAGCTGGTGGAGGCCGCGGTGGCCGCGCGCGCGGCGGGAGCGAGCATCGTCCATTTTCACGGACCGCACGATAAGGACGGCAAAATCATTCCCGATGCGTGGGGGCGCGTGGCCGAAGAGATCCGCAAGCGGTGCGACGTCCTGATCGATTTCGGTCAAGCCGGGGCGCCCTGGGAGGAACGAAAGCCGCTGCTCGAGCTGGGAACGGGAAAGCCGGATTTTTTTGCCGTCTCGCTCACGAATCACGATTACCGGCGGCACCATCCCCATCGCGGCGACTACGACGTGTACTACTCGCACACGCGGCAAGAGCTGGAAGAGTATGCTCGCGGCTGCGCGGAAAACGGCGTCAAACCGCACTGGGAAGTGTGGCACCTGGGCGGGCTTTGGAATTTCGAATATCTCGCCCGGCAGGGCTTGGTCGCCAAGCCCTACTGGTTGGAGCTCCTGTTCGGCACTCCGGGCGGAACTTGGTCGCCGCCGACCCTGGAAGAGATCAACCACCGCATCAACAACCTTCCCGCAGATTCGGTCTACTCCGTCACGGCCCGCGGCACGGCGGGCCCCATCGGGCAGACTCGCATGCTCACGTTCGTAATCATCAAGGGCGGGCATGTCCGGCTCGGCACTCAGGATATTCCGTACTACGCCGAGGGCGTGCCCGCAAAAAGCAACGCCCAGCTCGTCGAGCGGATCGTTCGGATCGCGACCGAGCTGGGACGCGAAATCGCAACACCCGACGACGCGCGTCGCATCTTGGGAATGGCCGGCTAGCGCGAACCGGATGCAGCACCGACGACGCCGAGCGCACGCAGGCCTGAAGCGCGGATCGTGCTCGTCGCCCGTGCCCGTAAGCGAGCACGATCACAGCTACGGATTTTCGCGCTTCGGCTTGACGTAGCTTCCCCGAGCCACGAGCTTCTCGTAAATTTCCGGGAAAAAGGCCATCCTCTCTTTGGCCGTCTCGGCGGGCCGGGAGTTTGCCAGGCGATTTTTCGGATAAATTCGCTCCGCGTAAATTTCCCGATAAAGATCGTTCCGCAGCTCCGCCAGCGGCGAATCGTAAGGGTCCGCCCGCCTCTCGCGCAGCGCCTCGATATCGATAACGGCGGCGCACACCGCCTCTCCCGGATAAGGCGCCGAGCCGATAACGCGCCCCTCGAAATCCACGATCATCGAGTGACCCGCCCATCTCTGGCTCGCCCGCTCTTCGGAGACAAACTCGCCATAGTTCGCGCCGAGCACGTAGACCATGTTCTCGAAGGCGCGCGCCCGGTTCATCGTCTCCCAGCGGCCACCCGCAACCGAGGGCTCGGGCTGCGGGCCCATGATCAGGATCTCGGCGCCGTTTAGCGCCAGCGCGCGCGCCGCCTCGGGATAGATTCGATCGTGCGCGATGAGCGCGCCGATTCTTCCCAGAGGCGTATCCGCTACCGGGAAGAAGGTCTGAAGCAAACTTTTTCCCTGGCCGTACACCTCATAGTACCGGTCCATGACGTCGTACGGGCTCAGGGTCTTTTCCGTGCCGTAATGGACATGGACCTTGCGGTATTTGTAGATGACGTCCCCCCGGGGATCGACGATGAAATAGCAGGTGAAAAAAGTCTCGGGGAATTTTGGGTCGTACTCGAGAGCCGAGGTTACAATGTAAAGATCGCCTCGTTTTGCCGTATCGACGACGGCGCCGATTTCTTTGCCCGGAATCTCGATCGCGATCCTTTCGACGATCTCGCGCACGGAATAGCCGTGGTTGTGGGCGTGCGCGTCGAATACCGCGAGCCGGTTTGCGATGTTCATTCCGAAATAGTGATGGCGCGCCGAACTCGCGATTACTTTGCACGCGCGCGTAAAGTTTTCGACCACGTCGCCGCGGCTGAAACACTCTTTTACTCGGGTTTGAACAATGAGCGCCGAATATTTGCCGTCCATAAGCGCCTCCTTGGGATCGCTCCATCCCTTCGTTTCCCGTTCCCTACCACTGTTTCCCCGCAAACAGCCGCACGCACTCCGACAGGTCGGCCTCGTATTCGGCGGCGTCCTTCGCCGTGAACGGGGTGAGCGCGCGGCCCTCGAGGCGCCTGAGAACAGACGCAAACACCGGATCGTGGATTGTCACTCCGGGACGATTGGGAATATGGTAGCGGCTCATGATCTCCTGCCCCTCTTCCGAATGCAAGAAATCGATCCACTTTTTTCCCGCGTCGGGATTTCTCGCATGACGGAAGAGCACGGCATGCGGCCCTCCCACCATCATGATCGGCATCGGCGTCCAGTCGACCGGAGCCCCTTTTGTTTTCAGCCGCTCGATGCGGTCGACAATCGCGGCAATCAGAACGAGGCCGTCGCCTTCGGCCAAACACTCCTCGGCCGGATGTTTGCAAATCAGGTTCTGCATGGCGAGCCGTCGCAGGAAAGCCTCGCCGAGCCGCTCCTTCATGATCATGTACCATCCCGCGCCGCTGCCGCTTCGCGCGGGATCGGGAAACAAGAGCTTCCCGCTCCAGCGCGGCTCGAGCAGGTCTTGGTAGCGCCGCGGCACGTCGGGCGCCGCCAGCCTTTCCGTGTTGTACGCGAGGCTGAACGGGACCATGAAAACCTGCGTGCCGAACCCATCCGGATCGTGGCAGCGGGCCGGAAACGGCGCGCTTTCGGGCGAGCGGTACGGCTGCAAAAAACCGCGCCGCTTCAGCACCTCGGCTTGCTGCCGGTTGAGCATCATCACGTCCGCCGGACAGCGCCCCTGCTCGATTTCTTCGAGCGTGCGCTTGAGAAAAGGCGCCGCCGGCGCATGGTCCCATCTCGTTTCGATCTCGGGATGGCGCTTGCGAAACGCGCCGGCCAGCTCCTCGATAAAGCGCGGCGGCGGCGTCGAGTAAACGAACAGGCTAGATGCAGTTTGAGATTGACTCATGCGTTTCTCCTACCGTTGGATTCACCGCAGAGACGCAGAGCGCACAGGGGTTTCCCTCCACGTCTGACCTCCGCGTCCTCCGCGCCTCCGCGGTGAAAAGGAATTTCCTGGAATCCGCAGTGCTGTGTCGCGGGCGCAAAGTTGATCGTATGGGGAGATAGTGTTAGAAAGCAACTCCGGGAAAAACATGGCGCGCTACAGGGTGTCGGTCGATACCGGCGGGACATTTTCCGATTTTGTTTTCTTCAACGAGGAAACGGGCGAAATTCGCATCGCCAAAGTCCCTTCCACACCCCGGGCGCCGTTTCAAGCCGTGCTCAACGGGATGCGCGAGCTTGTCGACGGTGGAGCCCGCTCCGGCGACATTTCTTTTTTCTCTCACGGCACCACCGTCGGCACCAACGCCCTGTTGGAGGAGAAAGGCGCGCGCACGGGACTCCTCGTGACCGAGGGCTTTCGCGGCATCTACGAGGTCATGGAGCAAAGCCGGGGTTACGGGCCGGCGACCTACGACCTTTTCTTCGAGAAGCCGAAGCTGCTCGCGCCGCCGTACCTGACCGAGGAGATACCGGAGCGCGTCGATTTCCGCGGCGCCGTCCTTCGAAGCCTCGACGTCGAATCGGCGCTCGCGGCGGTGCGCGCGCTCAAAAACAAGCGCGTTGAATCGATCGCCGTCTGTTTTCTCTTTTCTTTTCTCAACCCGGCGCACGAGCTCAAAGTCAAGGAGATCGTGGAGCAAGAATTCCCCGAGGTCAATCTCTCGCTTTCGTGCGAGGTGCTGCCGCAGATCCGCGAGTTCTACCGTCTAAGCACGACGGTCATCAACGCCTATATCGCGCCCGTGATGAGCCGCTATCTCGACGAGCTCGAGCGCGGCCTAAAGGAACTCGGCGTGACAACGCCGCAGCTCTACGTCATGCAGTCGAACGGCGGCGTTGCGACTTTTCGCGGAGCCGCGCGAAAGCCGGTCGCCACGGTGCTTTCCGGGCCGGCGGGGGGCGTCATCGCCACCCTCAACATCGGCGCGCGCGCCGGCTTCGACAACATGATCTCTTTCGACATGGGCGGAACGAGCTGCGACGTCGCCTTGATCCACAACGGTCAACCCGCGATCACCACGCAAGGAAAAATCAACCAGCGCCCGATCAGTCTCGCGATGATCGATATTCATACGGTCAGCGCCGGCGGCGGCACCATCGCGCGCCTGGATCCGGTCGGCGGTCTGGAGGTTGGTCCGGACAGCGCGGGCGCCGACCCCGGCCCCATCTGCTACGATCGCGGCGGCGATAAGGTCACGATCACCGACGCCAATCTCGTGCTCGGAGTGCTGAACCCTGAGGGCTTCGCCGGCGGTCGCATGACGCTCAACAAGGCCAAAGCGGAAGCGGCGGTGAGAGAGAAGATCGCTCGACCGCTCGGGCTCGATCTGATGGACGCGGCGGACGGCATCACAAAGATCATCAACGTCAAAATGGAGGAGGCCATCAAGGCCGTCTCGACGCAGCGCGGCTACGACATACGCGACTTCACCCTGGTCGCGTTCGGCGGCGGCGGGCCGATGCACGGCGCCAAAGTGGCGCTCGATCTGGGCATCCCGAACCTGCTCATCCCTCTCGCGCCGGGCGTGACCTCCGCGCTGGGCCTGCTCATGTCCGACGTCAAGCACGATTATGTGCGCTCGAAGCTGGCGCCGCTGAAAGAGCTCGATCTCGACGAGGTGAACGAGCTCTTTGCGCAGCTCATCGCTCAGGCCGAGCGCGAGTTGAAAGAGGAGGGGTTTGCGGATCACCAGATGCTGCTGGCCGCCTTTCTCGATCTGCGCTACACGGGACAGGGATACGAGCTTACGGTGCCTTCGCCCCTCCCGCCGCTTAAACGCGCCGACCTCGAGCAAATGCGCAAGCGCTTCGACCAGCAGCACGAGCAAGCCTTCGGCCACATGGCCGAATCCGAGGCCGTCGAGCTCGTGAGCCTCCGGCTCGTCTCGACCGGGCGCGTCCCCCAGGTGAAGCTCTCTCCCGCGCCCCGCAAGGGGAGAAAACTCGCCGACGCCCGCGCCGGCGCGCGGCCGGTTTTTCTCGGGCGCGAACACGGCATCGTCGAATGCCCGATCTATCGGCGCGAGCTGCTGGAGCCGAAGCACGAGATCCCGGGCCCGGCCGTGATCGAGCAGCTGGACACGACCACCCTGCTCCACCCCGAGCAGTTTGCGGTCGTGGACGATTATCTGAACCTGATTGTAAGAGCAAAGCAATGAACAAGCTGTTCACCGCGCAGGCACAGAGCTCGCAGAGAGATTCATTCTCTGTGACCTCCGCGTCTCCGCGGTGAACTGATTTTTTACTTTTCTTGTGGACCCCATAACCCTTCAAGTGATTCGCGCGCGGCTTGCCGGCATCGTGCAAGAGATGCAAAACTCTCTTTTTCGCACCGGCTACTCCACCATTATCCGCGAGTCCCAGGACGCAAGCTGCGCGCTGCTGAACTGCCGCGGCGAAGTGGTCGCGCAGCACGTGGTGCTGCCGCTTCACATGGGGGCCTTTCCGGCGTGCGCCGAGGGGGTGCTGGCGGCGTATTCGCCCGAGCAGATTCACGAGGGGGACGCCTTTATCACCAACC
>DATMAM010000007.1:0-19862 GCA_035559995.1 Candidatus Acidiferrales bacterium | reverse complement strand
ACAATACATCGCCACTCAGGGGCAAGAGCCTTCCGAGGCCGATGAGGATTTCAAGGTTGAGGAGTAGTTTCATCGGGTCTTCAGCCGTCTTCAGACGGCAAGGAACCCACCGCCTTTAGGCGGTGGTAGCCTCAGTTTCTCGTTCTTTTCCCACTTCTCGACGTAGGCGCGCGGGTTTTCCTTGTACTCTTTTTCCGCCGCCTCGTTCATGTTGACGTGGCGGATGAACTTGTTCATGACGTACTTGCTCATGACGTTCGCCCTCTACTCGGGATCCCAACTAAAGAACGGGATCGCAGGAAAACCGGCATCCAAGCCCTCCGCATAAGCCGGCCGGGCCGCGTTCGCCAACCCCATCATCATCAGAAAGTTAAGATACCCGCTGGTCATGTTGCCGGCTTGCAACATCCTCTCGGGCGTGCAGCCCTCGAGCGCGCCCTCGACGTCGCCATTTTGAATCCAGCCGACGGCGCTCGCGTCGAACTCGGGATCCATCAGCCGCCGCTCAAACTGTTTTGGACCGCCGATTTCCAGGGAGAGGTGCCCGCTCACGAGCACACCGATGCGCTTGCTCGTGGAAAGACCGTCGATGACGGCGCGGATGGCTTTGCCGACTTCGTAAAAGCGCTTCGGGCGCGGCATCGGCGGCGCGATGCAGTTCGTCAAGATCGGCACGATGGGAATGTCCATCGCGGGGCGCACGAAGATCATCGGCACCGTGACGGAGTGATCGACGGTCAGCTCGTTCGAGTAGGCGAAGTCCACGCCCCGATCGAAAGCGCCTTCCATGAGCGCGTCCGAAAGCTCGATATCTCCCGGGAGGCGACATTGCGGCAGGCCAAATTCGCGCATCTCGTCATAGAAAGTGCCGTCGTAAGCGTCCATCTTGCCGATCATGAACGCCGGCATGTTGTCCATAAAGAATTGATGCAGGTGATCGTTGCCGATCGTAACCAGCACGTCGGGATTCGCGTCCGCAAGCTTTTGCCGCATCATCTCGATCCGCTCGAGAATCTTGTCGCATCCGGGCGGGCGGTCGGGCTGCTTGAACAGACGCGGCATGAAAGGATTGTGCGTGATGCCGATGATGGTTGCGATCCGGGCCATGAGGACCTCCCTTTCGCGCTAGCTTTCCGTGATCAGCTTGTCGGCCAGTTCGTCGCGATCGTCGGCGGCGCGCGGAAAATGCTCGGCCAGGATGTCGCCGCATTTTTCGATGGCTTTACAAAAGCCGCTGCACGCGTCTCCCGATTTTAGGCCGGAAGTGAGGATCGCAACGACCTCGTCCCACGTGCCGGGCGGGACCTTCTCGTTGATGCCGCGATCGGCGAGGACCTCGACGCGATGCTCGAGAAGGGAAGCCAGAATGAGGATGCCCGTGTGATCGCGGGTGTGGTGCAGGCCGTTATCGGTAAATTCCGCGAGACTGCGCAAGTGGACCGCCTCGGCCACCCGCGCCTGCGGGAGCAGGCGGCGTTTGATCGCGGGAACGCGGCAGAGAGCAAGCCCGGCAACCGCGCCTAAAAGCGGCAACACCAGCGCGATCTCCACCCTTCCCCACGGATCATGCCAGAAGAGCGCGATCGCCGTGCCCGCGATTAACCCGGCGATCACTCCCAGCAAATCGACCTCGGCGTAAGGCGCGCTCGCGCCGACAATCATGGGAACGATCTCCCCCGACGTCCGTTGCTCAGCGGCTGTTACCGCCCTTTCGATCCGCCGCTTTTGCTCCTCGGAGAAAAATCTGCCAGCGTCGATCATTCACCAGCTCCCCGAAGCGCCGCCGCCGCCAAATCCGCCGCCGCCGCCGGAGAAACCGCCGCCGCCGCCAAAGCCCCCGCCCCAACCGCTGCTGCCGAAGCCGCCGATGGGGCCGCCCCAGCCGCCATAATGTCTGGAGCGCGGGCGCCCCGTCCAGGCGTTTCGTGGATAACGATTGCCCATATTGCCCAAAAAAATAAATACCCAGGCGGCGAGAAGAAAAACGAGAAGCGGCAGGTAGGCCGCAAGCGCGCTGCGCGGGGGCGATCTTCGCGGAACGGATTGCGGCAGCGGCTCTCCGCTCGTGACCTTCAAGATCGATTCTACGCCCGCCTCGATGCCGCCGGGGTAGTCGCCCTCGCGGAAGCGGGGAACGATGATCTCGCGAATGATCCGGCTCGCGATCGCGTCCGGAAGAACCCCTTCAAGACCGTAGCCGACTTCGATGCGGAGCTTGCGATCGTCGCGCGCGACAAGAAGGATCGCGCCGTTGTCGAATCCCTTCTGGCCTATTTTCCAGCTCTCCGCGACGCGAATGCTGAAATCCTCAAGGCTATCGCCTTCGAGGCTGGGTATCGTCAAAACCGCAATCTGATGGCCGGTTTGTTGCTCGAACTGCGCTAGGCGCTCCTCCAGGCGGCGGGCGCGCTCGGGCGGCATGAGGCGGGCGAGGTCGTTGACGCGGCCGCTTAGGGGCGGGACCTCGAGCGCGAAGGCAAGCGAAACAAGAAAAGCGATGGTGGCCGCGGTAAGAAGCGCGGCCGTGAAGATTATTTGAAGACGCCGGTCCGAAGTTCCCTCTTCCGCCGGGAGAGGCCCAAGATGAGAGAGTCTCGTTTCGCCAAGCACGCCCTCACCTCGATCCTCTCCCCGAGAGAGAGGAGGCAAGAATGGCGCAAACCCGTAACTTCAACGTTGGCAAGCGTTGGCCGTGTTGCTCAGAACTGTACTTGCGGAGGCTTGCTCGCTCCGTCTTCGGCGCGGAACGTCTCGCGCACCTCCAGGCCGAGGATGTAGCGCGCGGTCAAATTCGTCGGAAACGAGCGCACAGCGGTATTGTACTCGGCGACTTTTTCGATATAGCGTTTGCGCGCGACCGCGATCCGGTTTTCTGTTCCTTCGAGCTGAGCCTGGAGATCGCGGAAATTCTGATTTGCCTTTAGATCGGGATACCGTTCCACGACGAGCAGCAGACGCGAAAGCGCGCTCGTCAAGCCGCGCTGCGCCTCTTCAAAACGCTTGAAGACCTCGGGGTTGCTCAGGTCTCCCGGCTGCACTTGAACCGCGGTCGCTTTGGCGCGCGCCTCGATGACTTGCTCTAGGGTTTGCTGCTCGAATTGCGCGGCGCCTTTGACGGTCGCGACCAGGTTGGGCACCAAGTCCGCGCGCCGCTGGTATTGATTTTGAACTTCCGCCCAGGCGCTTTTGACCTCTTCGTCCAGGGCCTGGAGCCGGTTGTAGCCGCAGCCGGCGGTGAGGGAGAGGAGAGCCAAAGCGAGCGTTAAAATCAGACGCGTCGGTGCTGTTTTCACCAGGACTCCTTCACGCGATCGATGGTGCGAGTTTGAACTTCTATTGCAGAGGGTCGGAGGGTTGTCAAGTTTGCGTGGGGGATGGTATCGGAAGATCATGAAAATTGCGCAAATCACGAGCATCTATCTTTCGGTGCCGCCGAAAACGCACGGCGGCACCGAGTGGATCGTGTACCATCTGTGCCAGCGCCTGCACCGGCGCGGCCACGAAGTTGAGCTTTTCGCGTCGGGCGACTCGCGGGTCGAATGCCGTCTTCAAGCGGTTGTGCCGGTGGCAAGCCTCGATGATCCGGATTCGACGTTCTATCTGGAAAAGGAATTTGAGGCGCGGAACACCTACAATCTTTACCGCCAAGCCGATCGCTTCGATCTCATCCACGCGCACTGGCCGACCCTGGCCCCCTATTTTTCCGATTGCACGAGGACGCGCACGCTGATCACTTACGCTTACATCGAGAAGCATTTGCACGACTACTACCGCGCGCGCTTTCCCCGATGCGCGCCCGTGTGCATCAGCAGGGCTCAGGCGCGCCTTCTCGGCGACGAGTCCCTGCCGGTCATCTATAACGGGATCGATCTCGACGAGGTGCCCTTTAACGATCGACCGGAAGATTTTTTCATCACTGTCGGCCGCATGACGCCGGGAAAAGGCATTGCCGAGGCGATTCGCATCGCCCGGCGCGCGCGCGTCCGCCTGGTGATCGTCGGCGACGTCACAAGGCATCTCCCCTGGAGCGAGAGCTATTTCCTGGAGCAGGTGCGGCCGTTCGTCGACGGCGCGCAGATCCAACACATCCCCAGACTCGCGCGCGCCGATTTGATGAGGCTCATGAGCCGCGCCAGAGGGTTTCTCTTTCCGCTCCAATGGGAGGAGCCCTTCGGCATGGTGGTCACGGAAGCGATGGCGGCCGGCACGCCGGTGATCGCTTACCGGCGCGGCTCGATGCCCGAACTCATTCGACACGGCGAGACGGGGTTCTTGTGCGCGGACGAAGACGAGGCGGTTCGGGCGGTCGCCGCGATTGGCGGCCTCGACCGGTCCCGGTGCCGGAGCTGGGTGCGGGAGAACTTCTCGATCGAGCGCATGGTGGAGGCGTACGAAAAGATTTATCGCGAGGTGGCGGGAGAAGGGCCGAAAATCGGCAATCCAGAATCACAAACCTAGAATCGTCAGTTGCACACCATGAGATGGCAGTTGTGCGGCAGCCGGTTCATCAGGCCCTTGACGACGTGCCCGCGCAGCATGTGGTAAAACGCAGAGCGGCGCGTCACGCCGACGAACACGGCGTCGACTTCCAACAGCCGGGCCGCCTTCGCGATCGCTTCCGCGGCGTTGTACGAAATCGCCCAGATCGGAATCACTTCGATGTTTTGGTTCTTGACCTCCTGCAGGGCAAAGCGCAAGGTGCGGATGCCCTCCTCGTTGGGCCGGTGCGGCGTTGCGCCGTGGAACAGCCCCGGCCACTCCTCGACGTAAATGCAATAAAGCGCCGATTCCCCCTTGCCGCGCGCGCGTATGATGCCTTCCTGAAACAGGCGCGGGTTTTCCCCCCGAACCGCCAGCAGCGTTGAAGAGCGGTAGAGCGGCTTGAGCGCGACCGCCTCGGCGAGCGTCACCAGCCCTCTCAGCTCGTCCTCAACCACGTCCTCGGCGGCGCTGAAAGCGCGCGCTTGGAGGCGCTGGATCGCCGGGATGCGGTTGAGGAGCTCGATGAACCATCCGTCGCGCACGCCGACGGCGGTCACCATGCCGAGCAAGGTGAGGCCGCCGCCGAAAAGCGTGGCCAAGTCCTTTTCGACAAAGTTGATCGCCCAAGCGAGCATCACCATCCCGGTCGTGAGAAGCCCGAGCCAAAACCCGATATGGCGATGGCCGAGACGCCAGCGAATCACGTCAAGGCTCAGCGATGAAAACACAAACGCGCCGAGAAGGCCGAAAGCGTAGAGGTCGCCGAGCAGGGCCATGTGGCCCTGCGTCATGAGAATCACCAGGATCGGAATCACGGTCGCGATGAGGATCGCGACGTGCGGCGTATTGAAGGTTGCGCTGCGGATGCCGATCGCCTGCGGGAGAAAACCGCGGCTCGCCAACGCCAGAAAGACGTGGTACGCGCCGATGATCGCGGTGTTGGCCGCAAAGAGCAGCAAGGTGGAGGCGGTGAGCACGACCGCCAGCTTGAGACCGAAGCCGCCCGAGGCGAATCCGAGCTCGGAAATGAAGCGCTCGCTTTCGGAGGCTTTGATTTCCTCCGGCAGGACGGTGATCGACAAGCCGCTTAAGATCGGCGATGTGATGATCATCGTGACCATGACGGCAAGCATGGCGCGCCGCGTGGTCCGTCGGAGCGGAAAATGCATGGCTGGACTGATCTGGCTTATGCTTTCCAATCCCGAAAAAGCGAGCCATGCCGCGGCAAAGCCGACGAGAAGGTCGTAGGCGGAGAGGTTGTGCGGACGGCCAAAATGGGCGAGAAAGCTGTGCCAGTGGGCGGGAGTCATGTCCTGCATGACGGACGCGATCACGACGAGATCGACGACCAGGGCACTCGCTGCCATCACCAGGGACACGGTCGCGCTTTCGCGAATCCCGATAATGTTGAGGATGGCCAGCAGGACAACGCCGCTAGAGGCGAGCAGGACGATGTGATCGTCAAGAGCGGGAAATATGCTGCCGATGTACTGGAAGCCCGATACCGAAGAGATCGCGGTCGTGAGGAAGTAGTCAACCGTGATGAGCATGCCGCCGAAACATCCCGCCATGGGTCCAAAAGCCTTGGTCGTGATCGTGACGACGCCGCCCCCCTCGGGGTTGCGCCACGAGATCTCGATGTATTTGAGCGCGAGCAGGATGAAACCGCCGGTCGTCAGCAGGACGAAAAACGGGGTGGCGTCTTTGATGTGCCCGTACAGGATCCCGGGCACGTAGTAGACCGACGTGCCGATATCACAAAAAACGACCGCCCAGGCCAAAAGCCAGTTGAGCTGCCTGGTGTCGCGGGTGGGCCGCACGGCACCCACCGGGCTTCTAGCGGAGGGGTTCAACTGCACGTTTGTCGCGGGAGGCGCAGGAAAATCGGCCGCCAAGGATCACGCGGCTGCTTCATGCCACCGGCCCCAGCGCGATCCGCTCGCGCTCGCGTGTCTTTAACACTCTGACCGGGAGAATGACCATCTGCAGGCCCTCGAACTGCAGGCGCTGCTCCAACGTCATCGGGGTATGGTTGTGAAGGAGTCGGCTGAACAGGGTTTCCTGCTCGAAGACCAATTTGCCGGCAAAAAAGATGGAGTTGGGGAAGTCCTGGGCCACCGCTTTACAGACCTTCACCAGCTCCTCGATCAGGTCGATGCCCAAAGAGAGGCGGTATTCCGCGTACCAGCCCAGACAATTGGCGTAATCGACGTAGCTCTTCAAGTCTTCCTCGGTCGCGCGCCGCAAGTTTTCAATTTCCGCGGCGCCCTTGAACTGGCTGTAATCGATCACGCCGATCGAGACAAACACGATGTTCTTGAAATGGTTGGGAAACAGGCGCTGGATGTGGAGCAGGGTATGGACGCCGATCCCTTCGAAGTGGCGCACAATGACAACCGCCGTCGGGGCTTTGGGGTCTTTCGGCGGCACCGGATTGAGGCGCGGTTGAAACGGGATCGTGGTCAAAGTCTCGTCGAGACTTTTGAGCGCGCGGCGCACGCTGTCGTAATGGGCCTTCACGGTGGAGCACAGAGCGATGAAGCCCGCGGTGACCAGGAGCGTAACCCATCCGCCTTCCGCAAATTTCATGACGGTGGTGACGGTGAGAATGATCCCGGTTAGAAGCAGGCCCACGCCGTTAACCAAAAGCTTTCGCCGCCAAGCGGTCCCGGCGGCGCGCGCCGCCCGCCAGTGGCGGCACATGCCGAGCTGCGAAAGCGTAAAAGTAAGAAAGACGTTGATGCTGTACATGACCACGAGAAGCCGCACATCGCCTCTGGTGTAAACGAGAAATACCAACGAAGCCAATCCCATGAACCAGACGCCGTAGCGCGTGACCAGGTGGTCGCTCAGGTGAGAAAAGCGGTGCGGCACCCAGGAATCGACCGCCATATTGGACAGGACCCTCGGGCCGTCGATAAAGCCCGCCTGCGCCGCGACCACGAGGATCGCCGCCTCGCTGACGAGCGTGAGGACGGCAAGGCCGTAGGCGAGGTCCGCCGGAAAAAAGCTTCCGTAGACTTTGCCGAACAGGCTCGCGTTCAAGGTCTTGCCCGGCTCGGGTGAGACCTGGTTCAGCAGGTAGGAGAGCAAAAGGCCGCTGGCCGTGAAGGCGAGCGATACGGCCATGTAGATCATCGTCCTTTTCCCGGTCTCGACGCGCGGCTCGCGCATGGACTGAAGCCCGTTACTGACCGCCTCGATACCGGTGTAGGTGCCGCCTCCGAGGCTGTAGGCGTGCAGGATGAGAAAGAGCGTCGCCCACAAGCCCAGGCCTTTGATATCGCCGATCGTTTGCTGGTAAGTCGCGGATGCGAGCGCGGGGAGCTCGGCGCTTTTGGGCAGGATGCCAAGGCCGATGGCAAAAACGTGGACGACGACAAAAACCAGAAAGACCGGAAGCAAGAACAGCACCGACTCCTTCGTGCCGCGAAGGTTGAGGTAGAGCAGGAGAAAGATGAGCGCAAATTCAAACGCGAGCTTGGCGCCGTAGACCGCCGCCGGAAGAAAGCTGAAGATCTGGTCGCCGGCGCTCGCCACCGAAATCGTGATCGTCAACATGTAATCGATGATCAGCGCCGCGCCTGAGACAAGCCCGGTCTTCGGTCCCAGGAGTTTGGTCGCGACCAGATAACCGCCCCCGCCGGTCGGAAACAGCTCGATGATTTGACTGTAGCTCGCGGAGATGACGAAAACCGTCGCGGCCATCAGGACGGCGAGCGGCAGCGCCAGGAAGTAGTGTTCTCCCAGGGCGAGATACGCTTCTTCGGGTCCGTAGGCGGAGGAGCTCAGCCCATCGGCGCCCAAGCCGACCCAGGCGAGAAAGGCGATCAGCGACACCTGATGGAAAACCCGCGGATCCAGCGGATCTTTGGGCTTTCCCAGGAGGAAATCTTTGAGCGACGCGCGCATCAGGCGAGGAGAAGCGCAGCTAAAACGGGTATCATAGCGCCCGCACGCCGCGGGTCAAGCGCAACGAAATCTTTTGCTTGAAATGACGCGGGAAACGCTTAAGATACTTGAGAAACCGATGCTTTTACCCGCGGACTATTTCCAGAAACTCGTCGAGAGCTGCCCGGATATCATCATCGCGGTGGACCGCGGCGGCAGGATTATCTTCTACAACGACGGGGCGCGCCAGAATCTCGGCTTTACGCAGGAAGAGATGCTGGGCAGGAGCGTGCTCGAGATCTACCCGAGCCGCGAAGAAGCCAAGAAGGTGATGGCCGGGATGCGCAGCGGCAGCGATTTAGAGCGCGGCAAAATCCGCAACTTCGAGACCGTCTTTCGCACCAAGAAGGGAGAGCAGATCCCGGTCGCGATTTCGGCGTCGCTCATCTACGACGAGCAGGGCAGGGAAGTGGGCTCCATCGGGTTTGCGAAGGACCTCCGCGAGATCCGGCGCCGGGATCAGCTGGCGACGCTGGGCGAGATTGCCGTGGGGGTCTCGCATGAGATCAACAACTGTCTGGAGGCCCTCGTCAACAACATCAATCTCGTGAAGCAGTACGTGAGCCGGGTGTGCGCCGACGAGGATTACGCGGTGGAGGCGGAGCGGCTGGAATCGATCGAGGGTCAACTCGCGCGCATTCAGGAAATTACCCAGCGCATCGGCGAAATGGCCGAGGTCGGCACGTACGGCACAAAGGAGTACCACGGCGGCAAGCGGATGGCGGATCTCGCCGTGAAGCAAGAGCGCGCCGCCGAGGAGCCGGCGCAGAAAGATGCCACCTATCCCCTCGAGGGATTGCGTCTGCTCGTGGTCGATGACGACCTGGGCGTTTGTCGCTCGCTCAAGGATCTGTTGCGCAGGGAGAAATCCGTTGTCGATACCGCCGTTTCCGGCAGCCAGGCGGTCGAGCTTCTCGCCGCGAATCCCTACGATCTCGTGATCAGCGACGTGGTCATGCCGGATATGGACGGGTACGGGCTTTACAGCTGGGTGAGGCAGAACCGCCCCGCGCTGCCGGTGATTCTGATGACGGCCTTCTATTACGACAAGGATCACGTCATCAAGCGCAGCCGGCTGGACGGCCTTCAGTGCGTGATTTTCAAAAAGCCGATCAATCCGAGTAAACTCAAAAAGGCGATCTTCGATCACTGCCGCGGCCCGGAGCGCTGTGTCGTGGCGCGGGACTCCGGCTGATGGTGGAGAGACGGAGCCATGGCTAGCAAAGAACAGTACTACAACCAAGGGATGGAGTTGTTCGCGCAGGGCAAGATCGACGAAGCGATCGCCGCTTACCGCAAAGCCTTGGAAGAGGATCCTCGCTATGCGGACGCGCTCCACGCCCTGGCCATGGTCTACGCGCAGCAAGAGCGGCTCGACGAGGCGATCGAGACCGGAAAGAGGCTTGTCGAGGTTAGCCCGGACGATGAGCTTGCGTACACGAGCCTGTCGATCTTTTATCAGCGCAAGGGAATGATTGCGGAGGCGGAGCAGGCGGGCGCCAAGGCGCGCACCTTGGGTTGGAAGAGGGAGCTTGCGGAGCAAAAAGCGGAAAAAGAAAAGCGCTGAATCGCTGAGGTTTCCCGCCGCCAATCGCTGCCAGTTCAGTTGCGCCCAACCGACCCGCGCCGCGCCAGGCGCCGCTTGCTTGCGGCAGACAGGGTAAAGTAGACTTAAGAAGAGTCGTCGAAGCCGCGCGCGTGGCGGGGCACGCGACCGAGCATTGCCAGCGACAGGGAAAGTGGCTATGGTTAACCGATTTCGCTCGGCGAAAGCCGCCAATTTCGGCGGCTTTGGCGCCGGCGGCTAGCGTTATGGCGGCGGTCAATCCCAAGAAACTTACCATCGAGAAGATTCAGGACGCGCTCCGCCAGCAGCAGTATATCTGCGAGCGCCCGCTCGCCACCGTCGTCTATCTCTCCACGGTGATAGGAAAGCCGCTGTTGCTGGAGGGCGAGGCGGGCGTGGGCAAGACGGAGGTCGCCAAGGTGCTCGCCGAGGTGTTGGGCACGCGGCTCATCCGGCTCCAATGCTACGAGGGGCTCGACGCCAACACGGCTCTCTATGAATGGAACTATCCGAAGCAGATGCTCCGCATCAAGCTGGAGGAGGTCGGCGGCGGCGACAAGCGGGGCGTGGGAGCGGAGATCTTTAGCGAGGAGTACTTGATCAAAAGGCCGCTCCTGGAGGCGATACAAAGCAACGGTCCGGCCCCGCCCGTTCTGTTGATCGATGAGATCGACCGCGCGGACGTGGAGTTCGAGGCCTTCCTGCTCGAGGTCTTGTCGGATTTCCAGATCACGATTCCGGAAATCGGCACCTTGCGCGCGGCGCGCCGACCCTATGTGTTTCTCACGTCGAACCGCACGCGCGAGATCCACGACGCGCTCAAGCGGCGCTGCCTGTATCACTGGATCGATTATCCGAGCTTTGACAAAGAGTACGAGATCGTCACGACGAAAGTTCCCGGCATTCAGCCGCAGCTCGCAAGACAGATCTGCGCCTTCATGCAGCAGGTTCGGGCCATGAACTTTTACAAACGCCCGGGAATCGCCGAGACGCTGGATTGGGCCGCGGCCCTGCTCGCGCTCAACCGCAGCGAGCTGGACGAACCAACGCTGACCGAAACCCTCGGCTGCGTCTTCAAGTACAAGGAAGACCTGAACCACTTGCAGGAAGAGATCAAAGCCAAACAGTTCAAGCTGGGCGGGCACGCGGGCGCGCCCGCGCCGGCGCAAGGCTGAGCGATGGAAGCCGTTTCCGACGAGGTCCTGCAAAGGGCGATCGAGGATTTTGCGCCGCTGCGCGGCCGGGGTCTGATCGTCAATCTGCTCGCGTTCAGCCGGGTGCTGAAAGCGGCCGGGCTCAAGATCGGCTTGAGCCAGGTGATCGATGCCGGCCGCTGCCTGGCGCACACCGAGATCGGCAACCGCGCCGACTTTCACGCCGCGCTCAGGGCGAATCTCGCGTCGAGCCACGCGGAGCTTGGCGTCTTCGATCGCGCGTTCGAGCTTTTTTGGCGCTTCGAGGGACCGCAGGGCGCGGACCTGGAACCGCTCGAGACCGCCGCCGCGGGCAGCGAAGCGCGGGACGCCGAAGCCGGTGAAGGCGAACAAGCGCTCGGATGGGAAGCCTCCGACGACGACGCGACCGCCGAGAGCGGCGCCGAGGTGAGCTTACCGACCTATAGCGCGCAGGAGCTTTTGAGCCGCAAGGATTTCAGCGAGATGGGCGTCGAGGAGAGCCGGGCGATCAGCCGCGCGATTCTCCTGATCGCCAACAGGATCGCAACCCAGGTGAGCCGCCGGAAAAAACGGGCGTCGCGGGGGAGCGAGATCGACCCGCGCTGGAGCCTGCGCCGAAGCATCCGCTACGGCGGCGAGATGCTGGAGCTCGGGTATCGACGGCGCCGGGTGAAAAAGACGCGCATTGTCCTTCTGTGCGACGTGAGCGGCTCGATGGACTGCTACAGCCGGTTTTTGATTCAGTTCATGTACGGCTTACAAAACGAGCTTTGGGGGGTCGAGACGTTTGTCTTTAGCACCGCGCTCACGCGCATCACGCACCTGATCCGAACCAAGCATATCGAGAGCGCGCTCGAGCGAATCTCCGAGACGGTCTTGGGCTGGTCGGGCGGCACGAACATCGGCGGCTCCCTGCAAACCTTCAATCGCGAGTTTGCGCCGAGCCTGGTAACCCACCGCACCGTCGTCGTCATCATCAGCGACGGCTGGGATCGCGGCGACGCCGCGCTCTTGGAGCGCGAGATGAGAAGCCTCAAGCGGCGCTCGCACAAGATCATCTGGCTCAACCCGCTGCTCGCGAGCGAGAACTACGAGCCTTTGTGCAAGGGAATGCGGGCGGCCATGCCGCACCTGGATCTGTTCTTGCCGGTGCACAATCTGAGCAGCCTGCTCGATCTCGGGCGCAAGCTGGAGAAGCTTGCGGCGTAAGGCAGCAACCGAAATAAGGCATCGATCCACGGAGCAAAAACAGGGAGAAAAGGAACAGGGAGAGGCGCGACGATGGAGAGCATTTACGAGCAAATCAAAGAGTTCCTCGACAAGGGAGAAACCGTCGCCGTCGCGACCATCGTGTCGACGCGCGGGTCGACGCCGCGCGAGGTCGGCGCGAAAATGGTTGTGACCGCCTGGGGCGAGATTCTCGGGACCATCGGCGGCGGCTGCGGCGAGGCCGACGTGCGGCGCGAGGCGATCGAGGCGATCCGAAGCCGCACGCCGCGCATGGTCCGAGTCGATCTTCTCGACGACATTTCTTCCGACAGCCCGGCCGTGTGCGGCGGTATCATGAACGTGTTCATCGATCCCTGGTGGAAGGAGCCGGCCCAGGGGGAAGCGCGCGCGCAGAAATGACCGATTTCGTCGAGGAGCTGATCCGCCTCAAGCGGGAAGGCGCCGCCGGCGTGCTGGCGACCGTGATCGAAGCGCCGCCCGACGCGCGCGTGCAGCCCGGAGAGAAGTGCCTCCTGCGTGACGGCGCGGTCAAGCGGACGACGCTCCGCGACGAGGCGCTGCTGGAGGCGATCGCGCGCCAAGCCGCGACCTGCCTGCGCGAGGAGCGCTCGCGGGTGATCGCGATCGAGCTGCCGGGAACCGCGACCAAGGTGGACGTCTTCTTCGAGGTCATTCCTTCCCCGCCCAAGCTCATCGTCGTGGGCGCCGGGCACATCGCCGTGCCGCTCGTCAAGATGGCCAAGATTCTCGACTATCACGTCACGGTCCTCGATGACCGCGTGCTGTTCGCTAACCGCGAGAGGTTTCCGGACGCGGACGAGATTTTGGTCGGCGATATGGCGGCGACGCTCAAAGGCATTCCCATCACGCCGAGCACGTATATTGTTTTGATCACCCGCGGTCACAAATACGACGAGCCCTGCCTGCGCGAGATCATTCATAGCCCGGCCAGGTATATCGGCATGATCGGGAGCAAGCGGCGGATCAAAGCGTGCTTCCAACGCTTCCGCGACGAGGAAAAGATCGCCGAAGAGCTGATCGGGCGGGTGTACGCGCCGATCGGGCTCGATATCAATACCGAAACGCCCGAGGAAATTGCGCTTTCGATCCTCGCCGAAATCGTGAAGGTTCGCCGGGGCGGCGCGGCGCAGTCGCTCTCGGGGCACTGATCGCCGTGGCGCGCGCGACCGTGAGGGGCGTGATTTTCTCCGACCTGGGCGAGGCGCGAAGGTTCATGGCGCTGGAATGGGTCAAGCGCGCCATCGAGCGGAGCGTCGGCTTTGTGCCCTATCCCGGGACCCTGAACCTGGCGCTGCGCGCGGAGCGGGACCGGGCGGCCTGGCGCGACGTGAAGGAACGTTTTGCCGCGGTCGAAATTCCGCCGCCCGACTCCTCGTTCTGCGCCGCGCGCCTCTACCCGGCGCGCATCGTCGCGGCCGGCGCGGCGGAGACGGAGTTGCCGGCGGCGGTGTTGCTGCCGCGAGTTGCGGGATATCCGGAAGACAAAATCGAGGTGATCGCGGGCGCCAGCGTCAAGGAGACGTTGGGGGTCGAAGACGGCGACGCGCTCGTGATCGAGTTTGTCGCGTAAGACTCTTTTGGAGAAAAAACTTTGCGCCGCTTGATTGTTGGGATCTCGGGAGCCACCGGATCGATCTACGGCATTCGCCTGCTCGAAGTGCTCTCGCGCATGGAAGACATGGAGACGCACCTCGTTCTCACGAAAGCCGCGAAGATGACGCTTCAGGTGGAGACTCCCTACACGGTAAAGCAGGTCGAGGAGCTGGCCGATGTGGTGCACGACGTCAACAACGTCGGCGCGAGCATCTCGAGCGGCTCGTTTCGCACCGAAGGGATGGTCATCGCTCCCTGCTCCATGAAATCGCTGGGCGGCATCGCCTACTCCGTGGGCGGCGATCTTCTGGTACGGGCGGCCGACGTCGTTCTCAAAGAAAGAAGGAAGCTCGTCCTGGTCGCGCGCGAAACCCCGCTCCACCTCGGGCACCTCGAAAGCATGGTGCAGCTCACCCGGATGGGCGCCGTCATCCTGCCGCCGGTGCCCGCTTTTTATCATCGGCCGAAGACGCTCGACGACATTATCAACCAGACGGTCGCCCGCATCCTCGATCAGTTTGGCATCGAGGTCAACCTGTTCGAGCGCTGGAGCGACGAAGGCCTCAGTCGCCACCCGGACGCGGCGGCAAGCCCGGGCGCGTCCGCGAAACCTGCCAAACCCACCCTCGTTCATTCGCTCGCGCCGGACGACCCGCCGGCCCCGCGCAAGCAACCCGTCAAAAAGCCGCGGTGATGGTTTTCGGCGGCCATGCCCGCAAAGCGCAAAACACCTCTCTCGCCGACACAGCAAAGAAAAAAAGAGCATCTGGAGCTTTGCCGGGACGCCGACGCTCTCGGGCGCGAAGGCCGCGCCCGCTTCGACCGCTACTCTTTTATTCACAACGCGCTTCCCGAACTCGACTTCGCGGAGATCGATCTCCGCACCCGGTTTTTCGGCAAGACGGTGAACGCGCCGCTCCTGATCTCCTCGATGACCGGAGGTTTTGGTCTCGCCAAGAAGGTCAACCGCAACCTGGCGCTCGCCGCGCAGGCCCTTGGCATCGCGATGGGGGTGGGATCGCAGCGCGTCGCGATCGAGGAGCCGAGCGCGCGGGACACGTTTCAGGTGCGCGACGTCGCGCCCGACATCCTGCTCTTTGCCAACCTGGGCGCCGTGCAGCTCAACTACGGCTACGGCGTCGAGCAGTGCAGAAGCGCCGTCGAGATGATCGGCGCCGATGGGCTCATTCTCCACCTCAACGTTTTGCAGGAGGCGGTGCAGCCCGAGGGCAACCGCAACTTTAAAGGCTTGAGCGCCAAGATCGCCGCGGTGTGCGGCGATCTCGAGGTGCCGGTGATGGCAAAGGAGGTGGGCAGCGGGATCTCCGCCGACGTGGCGCTCAGGCTCAAGGAGGCGGGGGTGAGGGCGATCGACGTGGCGGGGATGGGCGGAACCTCATGGTACGCCGTCGAGGCGAAGCGCGCGGCCAAAAAAGGCGAAGCTTACGATGAGACCTTCGCGTCCTGGGGCATCCCGACCGATGAGAGTCTCGTCATGGTGCGCCGGGCGGTCCCCGACCTCGAGCTGGTCGCGTCGGGAGGGATCCGCAGCGGGTTGGATGTGGCCAAGGCGATCGCCTTGGGCGCCGACCTCTGCGGCATCGGGCAACCGCTCTTGAATCCGGCTTTGGAATCGGCGGAGCAGGTGATAAAGTTTTTAGAGCGCGTGATCTATGGCCTGAGAGTTGCGATGCTGTGCGTCGGCGCCCCGGATCTGGCCTCGCTGCGCCGGGCGGAGCTCGCGCGCCGCACCCTGTAGAACGCGCATGGCGCAAAGAGCGTTGGCAAGGCGCAAGAGGGCACAAACGGCGACTTTTTGTCGCACCCTTTGACGATGAGCGCGGCGCTGAAGGAACAAATTTTGGCCTACATGAAAAGTCACAACACGATGACGCTTGCGACCGCAAGCGACAACGTTCCCTGGGCCGCGACGGTCTTTTACGCCAATCACGGCTTTCGTCTCTATTTTTTTTCCGCGCCGGACTCGCGCCACTGTCAGAATCTCGCCGTCAACCCGCGCGTCGCGGTGACGATTCAGGAGGACTACCGCGACTGGAGAAAGATCAAGGGAATCCAGTTGGAGGGCTCGGTGCGGGAGCTCGACTCGCTCGCCGAAAAAGCCCGCGCGATGGCCTGCTACGGCGCCAAATATCCCGACGTGATCAAGGTCTTTACCGATCCGGGCAGCGGCGCGCTCTATCAGGCTTTTCTCAAGGTCCGGTTCTACTGCGTCAGGGCGGAGCGGGTCCTGTACATCGATAACGAGCAGGGGTTTGGAAAAAGGCAGGAGCTAGAAGTTCACGAAGACGACTGAGGCAAAGCCATGTCGACGCTTTTGGGTCACGAGCTCACCGCCGAGCTCTGCGAGCGGCTGAGCGGCAAGGAGATCGGCGCGCAGGAGGGCAAGGTCATCCTTTTGGTTACCGTCGACGACAGGAACTGGCCTCATCCCGCCATGCTTTCCTACCGCGAGGTCGTGGCGAAGAGCGCAAAGCGGATTGACGTCGCCGTGGGAAAGGCGAGCACGAGCGCGCGCAACCTGCGCGAGCGGGGCAACCTCGCGATCGTGCTAACCGACGCGGGGATGAATTTCTACATCAAGGGCAAGGCGACCGAGACGGTTTCTGCGCTCGCTCCGGTGCCCTTCATGTCGGTCTTTCGAGTGGATGTCGAGCAGCTGATAGAGGATCAGGAACCCGGCGCGGCGATTACCGGCGGAATAACCTTTCGCCGCGACCAAACGAGCGAAGCGGCGCGCATCGGCGAGAAAGTGTTTCGCGCCCTCACAGAGCAAGTATGACGATCAAGCGCGGGCTCGGCTTGGGGCTGGCGTCTTCGGTGGTCGCGCTCCTCGGCGTCGGTTTTTGGCGCCTGGGCGACGGCGCCAAGGAGTCGCCCTACATCGCGGTTGCGGTCCAGCGGGGCGACATCACGCAGGTCGTCTCGGCCACCGGAACCTTGCAAGCGGTGATCACGGTGCAGGTGGGCACCCAGGTTTCCGGAACCATCGACAAGCTTTACGCCGACTTCAACAGCCGGGTGAAGGCCGGGGAGCCGGTCGCGCGGATCAAGCAAGACAAGTTCAAAGCCGCCGTCGATCAGGCCAGGGCCAATCTGCTTGCGGCCCAGTCGAATCAGGCGAAGGCGAAAGTTGCGGTCGAGGATACGAAGCGGACCTTGGCGCGTCACCGCGAGCTGATGAAGCGCCAGCTGATCGCCCAGAGCGAACTGGACGCGGCGCAGACGGCCTACGATGCGGCGGTGGCGCAAGTGGAGGTCAACACCGCCCAGGTCGAGCAGGCGCGCGCGGCGCTCAACCAGGCGACGGTCGATTTGGAGAATACCATTATCCGCTCGCCGGTCGATGGCATCGTGATTTCGCGCAATGTCGACGTCGGGCAGACGGTTGCGGCCTCGCTCCAGTCGCCGGTCTTGTTCACGATCGCCAACGACCTCTCCAAGATGGAGGTTCATACGAGCGTCGATGAGGCGGACGTGGGGAAAATTTGGGAAGGGCAGGACGTGAGCTTCACGGTTGACGCCTTTCCCACGCGCCGCTTTCGCGGCAAGGTCTTTCAGGTGCGCAACGCGCCCACGACCGTGCAAAACGTGGTGACCTACAACGCGGTCGTGCGCATCGATAACAAGGAGCTGCTCCTCAAGCCCGGGATGACGGCCAACGTCGAATTCCTCGTCAGCCGAAAGGAAAACGTGCTGCGCCTGCCCAACATGGCGCTGCGCTTCAAGCCGCCCGAGCACAAGCAAGACGCGCAGGAGATCCTGCGCCAGGCCAACCGCGCCGCCGGAGCGAGCCGCCGCCGGGCCGGAGGCGGCAGGTCGCGAAGCGGCGAGGGCAGGGACGGCCGCTGGGTGAGGGTTTATTTGCTGAAAGAGCTCCGGGCGGAGCCGGTCGACATTCGCGTGGGCATCACCGACGGCTCTTATACCGAGGTGGTGGAAGGCGACGTCGAAGAAGGCTCGCAGGTGATCATCGCCCTTTCCGAAAGAGGCAAGGCGGCCGTGGCGCAGTCCGGCCCGGTCAATCCTTTCCAGCCGCCGCGCCGTTCATGGAGATAGTTTGGCTCAGACCGCGGACCTGATTCGCGTGCGCGACGTCCACAAGACCTACCGCATGGGCGACGTTGACGTCCACGCCCTGCGGGGCATCACGCTCGACATCGAGCGCGGGGAATTCGTCGCGATCCTGGGGGCGTCCGGGTCCGGCAAATCGACGTTCATGAACATTCTCGGTTGCTTGGATCGGCCGACGAGCGGCAGCTACTTTCTCGAGGGGCAGGAGGTCGGGGCGCTGAGCCCGGATGAGTGGGCGCGCATCCGCAACCGAAAGATCGGGTTTGTGTTTCAAAATTTCAATTTGCTCGCCCGCACCACGGCGCTCGAGAACGTCGAGCTGCCGCTGATGTACAACGGCGTCGGCGCGCAGGAGCGCGCGCGCCGCGCGCGCGAGGTTCTCGCGCTGGTCGGGCTGGCGGACCGGATGGACCATACCCCCAGCCAGCTGTCCGGCGGCCAGCAGCAGCGAGTCGCGATCGCGCGCGCGCTCGTCAACCGCCCGTCGTTGATTTTGGCCGACGAGCCGACGGGAAATCTCGACTCGTCGACGAGCGAGGAAATCATCGCGCTGTTGCGCGACCTCAACCGGCAGGGCCTGACGATCGTCCTGGTCACGCACGAAACCGATATCGCCTCGTGGACCGACCGGCAGATTCACTTCCGGGACGGCAAAATCGTTGCGGATGAGAGAACCGCGGCTCCCTCGTGCGTCGAGGCCCGCTCGGGAGGGCGTTAAGCCATGTGGCTCATGACTCTGAGAATCGCGCTGCGCGCCTTGCGGCGCAACAAGCTGCGCTCGGTGCTGACGATGCTCGGGATCATCATCGGCGTGGGGGCGGTGATCGCGATGGTCGCCATCGGCGAGGGGGCAAAAGCGATGATCCGCGCGCAGATCGCGAGCCTCGGAACGAACGTCCTGATGATCGTGCCGGGCACGGCGACGCAGGGCGGCGTGAGAACGGGCTCGGGGGGCGCGCGCACCCTTATGGACACGGACGCCAAGGCGATCATGGAAGAGATTCCCGCGGTGGCCTTCGCCTCGCCGCTTCTGCGGCGCACCGAACAGCTCGTCGTCGGCAACCTCAACTGGTCCGCGCTGGTGCAAGGAGTCGCGCCTGAGTTTCAGGCGATCCGAGACTGGCCGCTGGCCGACGGCCGGTTTGTTAACGACGCCGACGTGGACAACGCGAGCAAGGTCGCGGTGATCGGCCAGACGGTCGCCGACAATCTGTTCGGCAACGAAAACCCGCTGGAGCAAATTATTCGCGTGCGAAATATTCCGTTTCGCGTGGTCGGCGTTCTTGCGGTCAAAGGCCAAAGCAGCCAGGGCAACGATCAGGACGACACGATCTTGATTCCGTACACCACGATGCAGAAGCGGCTCATGCGCATGCCGAACGTGCAGAGCATCATTGTCTCGGTCACGACCGCGGATCGCATGCCAGAGGCTGAGGAGCAGATCGCGGCGCTGTTGCGCCAACGGCATCGGATCCCGCCGGATCAGGAAGATGACTTTACCATCCGTAACCTGTCGGACATCGCCGAGGCGGCGGCGAGCAGCGCCAAGGTCATGGCCGTGCTCCTCGGCTGCGTGGCCTCGATCTCACTCGTGGTGGGCGGGATCGGCATCATGAACATCATGCTCGTGTCGGTGACCGAGCGCACGCGCGAGATCGGCCTGCGCATGGCCTTGGGCGCGCGCCGGCGCGACATCCTCACCCAGTTCGTCGTGGAGGCCATCACGCTCTCGCTGCTGGGGGGTCTCATCG
>DATMAM010000006.1:0-22548 GCA_035559995.1 Candidatus Acidiferrales bacterium | reverse complement strand
AGGAGTCCTTCGGTCAGCTGTGGAGCTACCAGCGCGAGGGCTGGGCGCGGCGATTCTTTGAGAACTGGCGTGCTGCGCTTAAGTGGCAGCGCTTGAAGCCCTACGAGAAATTCGCTGCGATGATCGATCGTCATTGGGATGGAATCGCTGCTTATTGCCCAATAGAGAACAAAGTTTCGCTTGGTTTTGTCGAGGGACTGAACAACAAGATCCGCGTCATCCAACGACGTGCATACGGGCTGCGCGACAAAGAGTACCTGCGATTGAAGATTCTCACTTGCATGCTGCCAGCTCTTTAAAGTGAGCCGGAATGACCCACACTCTTACGCGAAGAGCCTTAAATGATTACAAAGGGGCCCTTTTTACGTGATTATTGACAGGCGCCAACCGCCACTTCCTCCCTGGCTACGCTTCGCACCTAACTAACCCGCCGCTATCGCTGGTGCGTGGTCTCCATCGACCTGAACATGGTTCGATGCAGGCGTAGTGAACCATCCTTCGAAATGGGTGAACAGCGGTTATCGTGAGATTCAGAAGCCGCCCACGCCATACTCGATAATCGATCTACGGGAACTGACGGCGCTGTGCGCGGCGTTGCCGATGCACAAGCTTTTCAAACAGCGCACCGCCGGTGGTCCAACGCGCGCTTGAGAGAGGGCTGGGAGCGAGAGACGATTGGTCGGAGTATCTATCCCACAGAGATCGAATTGAGAAGATCGCCGCCAGTGTTTCTCTCTCCAGACTTGACTCGACCCCTTTCATGAGTGACCTCATCACTCGCAAGCGTCAGGAGAAGATAGCAAATATCAGGCCTGACCCCATTCCTTCCAAGGATGCCGGCCGCGGATCAAACTTTGCGCGGCGGGGGAAAAGGGCACCCTAAGCGCGCTTGCGCGGCGGGTCGAAGAAGGGAGTTTTGACGACGGTCGCGCCGACTCGTTTCCGCTCGTGCTCGACGGTGATCTCCATGGAAAGTCTCGAGCCCAAGCCCGCTACCTCCGTGTCGATCGTCGCAATTGCGATGTAGCGTTTGACGGCGGGAGACCACGTGCCGCTTGTGGCTCGGCCGACCTGCCTGTGATCGCGATAGATCGGCGCGCTTCCCCGCCAGGCTTGGGTCGGCACCTGCGGCGCGAGCCCTTTTTCCAGAAACACGCGCTCAAAGTCGTCCCAATCGATCTCCAGGCCGACGGTTTGCCGCCGAACGCCGTCTTGCTGCTCCTTGAGGAGCGCTTTTTTTCCGATGAAGTGCTCTTTCTTTAAATCGACCGTCCAACCGAGACCGATTTCGAACGGGGAATATTTTTGCGCGGGGATGAGCGCCTTTTCGGCGCTCGTGTAATCGACCTCGATCAGGATAAAGCCCGCTTCGATCCGCGCCATGTCGAGCGCGAGCATGCCCGCAGGCGTCACGCCAAAGTTTTTGCCCGCTTTTGTGATCAGATCCCAGAGCTTAACCGCGTAGCTTGCGGGGACCCAGACCTCGTAGCCCAGGTCTCCGGTGTATCCCGTCCGTGAGATCAGGCCGCGAACATCGCCGAGGGTAGCGAACGTGAGGCGGAAAAAGCGCAGCCGCTCGAGGTCGGCATCGGTCACTTGCTTTAAGATTTCGCGCGCCAGCGGCCCCTGGACGGCGAGCACCGCCGCATCTTCAGAGACATCTTCGATCTGAACATCCAGACCGGCGGAGTTGAGCTTAAGCCAGCGATAGCTCGGGTCGGCAAGGTTGAGCTGGTAATGCCGCTCGTCGAGACGAAACACGGTGCCGTCTTGGATGACCTTGCCCTCGTCGTTTAGGAGGCAGGTGTACATGGCCTGGCCCACGGCGCAGCGGCCGATGTCGCGCGTCAAGATTCGGTTGAGGAGCGTTTCGCTGTCTTTGCCGCTCAGCTCGTACTTGTAGAGCGGGCTTACGTCGATCAGCGCCGCGGTGTTACGGATCGCGTGATACTCATAGTCGTGCAAAACTTCGTAGGAGCTTGCGATGTAGTAGCCCGACCAGATCCGCCAGTTCTGGCTCACGCACAGCGGCGCGGTTCGTGGATGAAAAGGCGTTCCGAGCGGCATCCGCTATCCTCCGCGCTCGATCATCGTTTG
Organism: Candidatus Acidiferrales bacterium; assembly: GCA_035559995.1. Taxonomy (GTDB): domain Bacteria; phylum Desulfobacterota; class Binatia; order UBA9968; family UBA9968; genus DATMAM01. The sequence goes on along the minus strand of DATMAM010000006.1, from coordinate 20,451 downwards.
TTTTTCTCCGTCTCGATTCGCTTTCGTTTCTCGCTTGTCTGGAGTTGATATTCCCGCTAAATTTGCAGAAATTTTTCCTCCGGGCAAGAAAGCGATGGCGGGCGTTTACGATGCAATTGTGATCGGCGGAGGCCACAACGGCCTAGTCAACGCCGCCTATCTCGCGCGCGCGGGGAAAAAAGTCTTGCTTGTCGAGCGGCGCCACGTGGTCGGCGGCGCCGCGGTCACCGAGGAGGTTTATCCCGGATTTAAATACTCGGTGTGCTCGTACGTGGTGAGCCTGCTTCGCCCCGAGATCATGCGCGAGCTGGATCTCGCGCGCCACGATCTCGAGATCATCCCGCTCGATTCTACTTTCACGCCGCTACCGGACGGCGGTTATCTCGCCCGCTGGGGCGACCACGCCAAGACGCGGCGCGAGCTTTTGCGCCACTCGCTCGCGGACGCGGAGGCGTACGAACAGTTCGGCAGCCTGATGCATCAAATGGCGCTTGCGGTAAAGCCGCTCCTTGCGATCGTGCCGCCCGATCCGACGAGCCTCCATCCGCGCGACCTGATCGAGCTCGCGCGCTTCGGCCGGCGCTTTCAGGACATGGACGAAAGGCTTTTTTACACGCTGGTCAAGCTCATGACGATGAGCTCCGCCGATTACCTCAACGAGTGGTTCGAGACGGAAGCGCTGAAAGCGACCATGTCGGCGAGCGGAATTATCGGTAGCTTCATGGGGCCGCGCTCGCCGGGAAGCGCCTACGTGCTCCTCCATCACTACATGGGCGAGCTGGATGGCACGTTCCGCGCGTGGGGCTTTGCGCGCGGCGGCATGGGCAGCATCAGCAACGCGATTGCCGGGGCGGCAAAAAAAAACGGGGCGGAGATCCGCCTTGCCGCCGAGGTCGAGCGGGTGCTGGTGAAAAACGGGCGCGCCTGCGGCGTCGTTCTCAAGGGCGGCGAGGAAATTCAGAGCAGGATCGTCGTTTCGGGCGTCGATCCCAAGCGGACGTTCTTGCAGCTGCTCGAGCCAAAAGAGCTCGATCGCGATTTTCGCCGGCGGGTTGAGCGACTGAAGCTCCGCGGCTCTTCGGGAAAAGTCAATCTTGCGCTTGATGCGCTGCCGAACTTTACGTGCCTGCCGGGAGACGGCCCGCATCTTCGCGGCGCCATCTCGATCAGCCCTTCCGTCGACTACCTGGAAAAGGCCTATGACGACGCAAAGTACGGGAGCTACTCGCGAAGGCCTTACCTCGACATCGTTATTCCGTCGACGCTGGATCCGACGATGGCCCTTCCGGGAAAGCACGTGATGTCGATTTTCGTGCAGTATGCGCCGTATCGTTTGACGAGCGGCAGCTGGCCCGAAAGAAGGGAAGAGTTCGGCGACGCGGTGATCGATACGCTCGCGGAGTACGCGCCCAACTTGAAGGACATTATCCTCCACCGCCAGGTGCTGACGCCGTGGGACTTGGAGCAGGAGTTCGGGCTTACGGAAGGAAACATTTTTCAAGGCGAGCTGACATTGGACCAGCTTTTCTTTCTCCGGCCTTTGCCCGGCTGGGCGCGCTACCGGACGCCAATCCAAGGGCTCTATCTCTGCGGCGCGGGGACGCATCCGGGCGGCGGTGTCATGGGAGGTGGCGGCCGGCTTGCCGCGCTGGAGATTCTCAGAGACTCGGGCAAGTAGCGAACCCGGCGCGCGCGCCGGGCTGCACGCGGCCAATCTAAAGGACAGGTGATTTGCCGGCCCGAGCTTTCGCTCGTGGCCGGTGTTGCGGCGATCGAGCTTCTGGGGGCGGATGGAAAGTTACGACGTCATCGTTATCGGCGCGGGTCACAATGGCCTTGTCGCAGCGGCGTACTTGGCGAGGGCGGGGAGGAAAGTTTTGCTTCTCGAAAGGCGCGACCTAATCGGCGGCGCGGCGGCCACGGAAGAAATCTATCCCGGGTTTAGGTTCTCGACCTGCGCGGACGTGTGCCGCGGGTTTTACCCGAAGGTCGTTACGGACCTGGAGCTGGAAAAATGGGGTCTAAGGTTTATCCCGCTCGCTCCCGCGCTGTCGGTCCCGCTCGGCGGCGGCGATTGGCTTTCGCTCTGGCGCGATGGAGAAAAAACCAAGCGCGAGATCGAGCGCTTGTCACGAGCGGACGCGGATAGCTACGGCGAGTTCAGTGCTTTTGTCATGAGCGCTTTGCGTTTCCTGCGCGCTTTGTTGCTGAGACCTGCGCCGGATCCAAAGGATCCGACGGGCTCAGGCGTGAGATTTCTGGTCGAGTTGGGTTGGGAATACAGGCGGCTTGGGAAAAGCCTGAGGGGGGAGCTTTTCCGCCTTCTGCCGATGGCGGTTTTTGATCTCCTAGGCGAGTGGTTTAAGGACGAACGCCTCAAGGCGGCAATCGGCGGCGCCGCGCTGTTGGGAAATTTTCTTGCGCCGCGCGCGCAAGGGACGGCGCTCTTGCTCCTCTATCAGCATCTGTTTTCCCGAGCCGGCCTTTTCGAGGCCTGGTCGGTTCCCCAGGGAGGTATGGGAAGCTTGACGGGCGCCCTGGCGCGCGCGGCGCAGAGCCTGGGCGTCAGCATCGAAACCGGGGCGAAGGTGGCGCGGATTGCGGTCAAAGACGAGCGGGCCTCCGGGGTCGTGCTGGAAAACGGCGCGGAGCTTCGCGCGAGCACCGTCGTTTCCGCCATCGGCGTAAAGCCGACCTTTCTCGAGCTGATCGACCCCGTCCACCTCGAGCGGGATTTTTTGCTCCAGGTGCGAAATATCCGGGCGACGGGTATTTCCGCCAAGGTCAATCTGGCGCTAAGCGAGCTCCCGAGATGGGAAGGCGGCCGAAGCGCTGAGCTCGCCCAGGGAATCGTGCAGATCGGAGCGAGTCTCGATGACATCGAGCGCGCTTTTGACGACGCAAAGTACGGAAGCTATTCCAAAAAACCTCTGCTTCATGTCTTTACCCCTTCGGCCGTAGACCCCGAGCTTGCGCCCGCGGGAAAGCACGTTGCCTCCGTTCTCGTCCAGTATGCGCCGTATCAGCTGAAAAACGCCGACTGGGGAGAAAAGCGCGCCGAGCTAATGAAGCTCGTCATTGAGAACGTGGCTGAGCACGCGCCCAATTTCAAAGGAGCGATCCTTGACTCGCAGGTGCTCACGCCGCGCGATCTGGAGGAAACCTACGGGCTTCCCGGAGGTCACTACCATCACGCCGAGATGGCTCTCGATCAGCTGCTCTTTATGCGGCCGCTTGCGCGCTGGGCCAAGTACCGAACGCCGCTCGAGGGGCTCTACCTTTGCGGCGCGGGCACGCATCCCGGGGGCGGCGTGACCGGCATTCCCGGCTATCTTGCGGCGCAGGAGATCATCAAAGAGTGGCGGCGAACAAAATAATCCGGCGCTTGAGCTGGAGGTTCGCGCCGAGACGGGGCAAAATGCACGGCGCGGTCTCCCTTATTGACTCGGGTTATCGCCGCTCGACCCGTTCGGTTGCGACACGAGCGTTCGAAGCCGGTTTTTAGTTTGCGCCGGGATTTGTCGTCGTCTAAAAAATTCTGCGGACCCGCAAAGCCAAAGGCTTGAGCATGCAAAGAAAAAGAACAGACGATCTGCTGGCTCCTTCGCGATACTCGCGCCGGCGCGCGTGGGCCAAGCGGATCGTCTACCTGGCCGCACTGGTGATCGTTATCGGCGGATTTTTGTATCTCGTCCCGCGCTTTGAGTGGCATGCGCCTGTAGTTCACGTCAACCTTGCGTCGAATGTCGTCGGCCTTGGACCGTTCGATATCGAAGTGAGAGAAAAGGGAACCGGGCTTGCCGCGCTCGCGGTAACGCTTTCGGCCGGCGGCGCGGATCATACGATCCTGCTCGAGCGGTACAATGTCGGAGTCGTCACGGACAAGCGGATCACGGTTCAGCTCTCGCCCAGCAAGATGGGCATAAAGGACGGCCCCGCCGTTCTTCGCGTGAGCGCGTCCGATCGCTCCTACTGGAGATTTTTCAAAGGCAACCAGACAAAGATCGAGAGAAATATCGTGCTCGACACAACCCCGCCGGCGGTGGAGCTTGTAAGCGGCGACCCGTACGTCAACTTTGGCGGAAGCGGCCTCGTCGCTTACAAGGTAACGCCCGATACGCAAAAGAGCGGCGTTCGGATCGGGCGCTACTTTTTCCCCGGCTACAGGATGAAAGACGGTCATTTTGCGGCGTTTTTTGCTTACCCGTACGATCTGGGGCCGGGCGAGCGAACGGTCATCGTTGCCGAGGACGCCGCGGGCAATACCCGAGAGATGGCTTTGTCGTACACGCTAAAGCCCGTGCGCTACCGCAAGAGCACCTTGGCGGTGGACGAGGAGTTTATTCGGAACAAAGTGGCGCCGCTTTTGGGCCCAAATTCGGCCGAGCAAGATCCAAAGGCCGTCTTTCTCAAGGTGAATCGCGAGTTGCGGCAGAAAAACGAGCAGACCATAAGAGACATTTGCAGCCAGTCCCATCCTGAGCCTCTGTGGAAGGAGCCGTTTCATCAACTCACCAATTCCAAGGTGGAGGCGAACTTTGCCGACCAGCGAACCTACATTTACAGAGGAGAAAAGATCGATCAGGCCTATCACCTCGGCTACGATTTGGCGGTGACCAGGAACACGCCCGTCGAGGCGGCCAACGACGGCATCGTCGTGTTCGCCGGCGATCTCGGAATTTACGGCAATACCGTGGTTTTGGACCACGGCATGGGTCTCTTTACCCTGTACAGCCACTTAAGCGCGATCGAGGTAAAGCGCGGCGACAAAGTAAAGCAAAAGCAAGCGCTCGGAAAGACCGGAGAAACGGGGCTCGCCGCCGGCGATCACCTCCATTACGCGGTCCTGCTGCACGGCGTTCCCGTGCTGCCGACCGAATGGTGGGACCGAAAGTGGCTCAAGGATAACGTCTACGGGAAATTGGCCGGCTAAGCGCGCGGCGACTTTCCGCTTCGGAGTTGACCCGGGATCGTGCCGGAGATATTTTGCCGGCACGTGCCGTTGGAGTCGAGCGAAGGAGGGCAAACAAAGTGGCGAAAACCGAAGCTCCGGTAGAAGGCAGGCCGAGCAAGGCCGTCTACGGCTCGGATCTCATGGTCGAAGTGCTGCGCGCGTTGGGAATTCGCTACATCGCGCTCAATCCCGGCGCCAGCTACCGGGGGCTGCACGATTCGATCGTCAACTTCGGTCGCGGCGAGCCGCCGGAAATTATCCTGTGCACGCACGAGGAGATCGCCGTCGCTCTGGCGAACGGCTACGCGCGCGCCACCGGCGAGCCGATGGCGACCGGGCTGCATAACGTCGTCGGCCTGCTGCACGCTTCGATGGCGATTTTCAACGCGTGGTGCGATCGCACGCCCATCCTCAACCTCGGCGGCGGCGGCCCGCAGGACGCCAATCATCGCCGCTCAACGGACTGGGTGCACACCGCGCTGGTGCAAGGCAATCTCGTGCGCGATTTCGTCAAGTACGACGACCAGCCGCACAGCATTGAGTCGGTGGCCGAGTCGTTGCTGCGCGCGTACCGAATCGCGACCACCGATCCCAAAGGCCCGGTCTACGTATGCCTGGATTCGGACATTCAAGAAAAGCGCGTCGATTCCCCCCTGGTGGTTCCGGACGCAAGTCTGTACCGCGCCCCGGCGCCGCCGGCGCCTAATCCCGAGGCGCTCGCCCGGGCGGCGGATCTTTTGGCCAAAGCCGAATGGCCGGTGATCGTTGCCGGCGAGCTTGGCAGAAACCCGCAGGCGCTCGAGGCGCTAAAGACGCTGGCCGAGCTCCTGAGCGCGCCGGTGATCGATGCGGAAGGGCGGTTTGCTTTTCCCAACACCCACCCGCTCGATCTTACCGCCGCGCGCGAGGAGGCGCTGCGCGCGGCGGATGTCGTTCTTGGGCTCGAAGTGCCGAGCCTCGGCGTTCCGTTGGGCCCCTCGGTAAGGGAGCGAGAGTCGCTCAAGCTGGCGGTTTCGCCCGGCACGAAAATCGTTCACATCACGCTTTTGGATCTCGAAAAGCAAAGTCTCGTGAGCGACAGCATGTGGCTTTTACCGGTGGCGCTGCCGATCGCGGCCGACGCGGGAATTGCGCTCACCGAGCTCATCGAGCTCGTGCGCGCCCGGTTGACCGGCGCCGACGCCGGCAAGCGCGCCGCCCGGCGCGCGCGCGCCGAGGCGATCCATACGGAGGCGAAAAATCGCGCGCGCGCCTGGGTGGAGCAGAACTGGAACAAAAAGCCGATCTCGGCCGCCCGCCTTTACGGCGAACTCAAGGGTCGGCTCGCGGGAAAATCGTGGGCGCTCGTGCACGCGCACGGCAGGCGCTGGCGGGAGATTCTCGAGTGCACCGAGGCGGCGCACGGGATCGGCGGGGGGCGGGGAGGCGGGGTCGGCTACGGCCTTCCCTCGTCGATCGGCGCCGCGCTTGGCTACAAAGGAAGCGGGCGCTTGTGCGTGAGCGTGATCGGCGACGGCGACTTTCTCATGACCTCGAACGCGCTCTGGACCGCCGCCCGCTACCGGATTGCGCTCCTTACGATCGTGTTCAACAACCGCTCGTACTATAACGACGAGGAGCATCAAGAGCGGATGGCGGTGAGACGGGAGCGGCCGGTAGAAAACAAGGGAATCGGAATCCATATCAGCGACCCCGCGCCGGACCTCGCCGCAATCGCGCGCGCTTTTAGCGTCGAGGGATTTGGCCCGATCACCGAGCCCGATCAGCTCGGGCCAGCGCTCGATAAAGCGATTGCGGTCGTTGAGTCCGGACGGCCGGCGCTCGTCGATGTAGTAACCCAGCCGCGATAGCGCTTCGGTTCTGGAATTGGAATGCGGAAACGCGGGCAAGGCAACCCACAGGTGTTGCCTTTTTGAGATAAGCGCTTCATGGGCTTACGCCGCTAAAGGCCGGCATCAAATAAAAGTGTAGTCGATGCCGCCGTTTTAAAGCGCAAAGGATGTCCGGCTTGCACAGGAAAGGGTGGCAAATTTTCGTGGGAGCCAGCTGCGGGATTATCCTAATCCTGGCTTTCCAAAAACCGCTCCGCGTCGATCGCCGCCATGCAGCCGGTTCCGGCGGCGGTCACGGCCTGACGGTAAATCCGGTCCTGGACGTCGCCGCACGCGAAGACTCCCGGAACGCTTGTCTTGGTGCCGTCGCGCGTGACGATATAGCCGAGCGGGTCCATCTCTAGCTGGCCGGCAAACAGCTGGCTATTCGGCTGGTGCCCGATGGCGATAAATACCCCGTGGCAGCTAAGGTCCTGAGTCGCTCCGGTCTTTAAGTTTCTAAGCCGCACTCCCTTGACCCCGCCGTCTTTCGGGTCGCCGTAGATTTCGTCCACAACCGAATCCCAGATAAAAGAAATCTTGGGATTCTTGAACGCGCGCTGTTGCATGATCTTGGAGGCGCGAAGCTCGTTGCGCCGGTGGATCACGGTCACCTGGGTGGCGAACTTCGTGAGAAAGAGCGCCTCCTCCATCGCGGTATCGCCGCCGCCCACCACGACCACCTCCTTGTCGCGGAAAAAAAAGCCGTCGCAAATGGCGCACGCCGACACGCCGTAGCCCATCAGCCTCTTCTCGGACTCAAGCCCGAGGAGCTTGGCCGAGGCGCCGGTTGCGATGATCAAAGCATCGCAGCTGTAAGCGTCCTTCCCGACCATGACGCGAAACGGGCGCGTTTTCAGATCGACTTCGGTCACATCGCCGAAGACGGTTTTCGTGCCGAAGCGCTCGGCCTGCTTTTTGAACTCGTCCATCAGCTCGGGGCCCAAGATGCCTTTGGCGAAGCCGGGGTAGTTCTCGACGTCCGTTGTGATCGTGAGCTGCCCGCCCGGTTGCGAGCCTTCGATCACGAGCGGCTCCAGATTCGCGCGCGCCGCATAAATGGCCGCCGTGAGTCCCGCGGCTCCGGAGCCGAGAATGATCACGCGATAGTGGCTTTTTTTCTCCATGAGTTTTTTGTAGCATAAAAGTCCCATGGCCGGAATTGACGCCGACAAGAGGTCGCCGCTCACGCATCTCGATGAGGCCGGACGAGCCCGCATGGTCGACGTGAGCGAAAAAGACGTGACCGACCGGGTGGCTGTTGCGCGCGGAGCGGTGACGATGCGACCGGAAACGCTCGATTTGATCGTTGAAAACAAGATGCCGAAGGGCGATGTGTTTGCGGTCGCGCGCGTGGCCGGGATCATGGCCGCGAAAAAAACTCCCGATCTCATTCCCATGTGCCACCCGCTCAACATCACCTCTGTCGAGATTTCGCTTACGCCCGAGCGCAACCCCGCCCGCGTGGAGATGGAGGCGGTGGTGCGGGTGAGCGGGAAAACGGGCGTGGAAATGGAAGCGATGACCGCGGTTGCGGTCTGCGGCCTCACGATCTACGACATGTGCAAAGCGGTCGATCGCGAAATGTCCCTCGGCGAGATCCGCCTCGTAAAAAAGAGCGGCGGAAAGAGCGGCGAGTTCGTGCGCCGCCCATAGCGTGGTTTCGCCCGCGCGTCGTTTACGTTCCCTCCGTTTCCCGTTCGAGGTTTTCTTGCAGCAGGTTTTTCTGAAAAAGGGCAGAGAAGCGCCCGTTTTGCGCGGCCATCCGTGGATCTTTTCCGGCGCGATCGAAAGAATCGAAGGCCCAGCGCACGGGCCGCTTCTCTGTAACGTTCTGGATCGGAGCGGGAACTGGCTTGCGCGCGGCCTTCTCAACCCGCGCTCGCAAATTCGCGTGCGCGTCGTCACCTGGGAACAGGAGCGGATCGACCGAGCATTTTTTGCGCGGCGCATTCGGCAAGCGGCGGCCGCGCGCGCGGAGCTTCTTTCGCCGGCGACCAACGCCTATCGCGTGGTCAACGGCGAGGGGGATTTTCTTCCCGGCCTGGTGGTCGATCGCTACGACGAATTTTTCGTCTGTCAGCTGCTGACCGAAGGAATCGACAGTCTTCGGGACGAGATCGTGGCGGCGATGGTCGAGGTGCTGCCGGCCAAGGGGATCTACGAGCGAAGCGAAGGCGGGGTACGCGAAGAGGAGGGATTGGCTTCCCGGGCGGGCGTCGTCGCCGGAGCCGAGCCGCCCGAACTCATCGAGGTCGCGGAAAACGGGATCAAGTTTTTGGTTGACATCAGGGCCGGGCAAAAGACCGGATTTTTTCTCGATCAGAGGGACAACCGCCTCTTGCTCATGTCGGTCGCGCGCGCCCGGCGGGTTCTCAACTGCTTTGCGTACACGGGAGCCTTCGCGCTTTACGCCGAGAAAGGAGGCGCCCGCGAGGTCGTCTCGGTGGAGTCCTCGCGCCCGGCGCTGGAACTGGGGAAAAAGACGGCCGCGCTCAACGGGTTCTCCGTGCGGGAGCAAAACTGGATCAAGGCGGACGCGTTTTCTTTTTTGAAGCAGTGCGCCGATGAGTTCGACATCGTCGTTCTCGATCCCCCTTCGCTGGCGCACAGGCGCGCCGATGTAGAAGCGGCGGCGGGAGGATACAAGTTCCTGAACTTGCACGCGCTGCGCGTTCTTCGCCCCGGCGGCCTCATTTTTACGTTTTCCTGCTCGCCGCATATCGACGCGGAGCTCTTTCAGAAGATCGTCTTCGGCGCCGCCGTCGACTCCCGGCGGCGGCTCCAGGTCCTCAGGAGACTCGGCCACCCCGCGGATCATCCGGTGAGCCTTCATCATCCCGAAGGGGAGTATCTCAAGGGGCTGCTCGCGCGCGTGTTGGAGTGAGCGCGCGGTTGTGCTATAAGGGCGGCCTTTCGGAGCTTTCATGGCGGGCGACCGCACGATCAAAGAATGGCCGCTGGAGGACCGGCCGCGGGAGAAGCTCCTGCAGAAGGGCGCGGCGGCGCTCTCCGATACCGAGCTTCTGGCGATCGTTTTGCGAACCGGAAACGGCACGACAAAACAAAACGCCCTGGATCAGGCGCGCACGCTGCTCTCCCGTTTTGAAAGCCTCCGGGGAATCGATCAGGCCGAAGTAGGAGACTTCACGGGACTGAAGGGCTTCGGCCCGGCCAAGATCGCGCAGATCAAGGCAAGCCTGGAGCTGGGCCGACGCATGGCGGCGCAGCGCTGGCACGCAGGCGCGGCGCTGCGCTCCTCGGAGGATGTCTTCCGCCATTTTGGGCCGCAGCTGGAGCGAGAGAATCGCGAGATTTTCTTTGTCGTCCTGCTCAACAACAAGAACCGTAAAATCCGCGACGTGAAAATATCCGAAGGGTCGCTTACGGCGTCTCTGGTCCATCCGCGAGAAGTGTACAATCCCGTGATCCGGGAATCCGCCGCGGCCGTGATCTTCGTTCACAATCACCCGAGCGGCGACCCGGCGCCCAGCCCGGAGGACGTCGAGATCACGCGCCGGCTAAAGGAGGTGGGCGAGCTGATGGGAATCAGAGTTTTGGATCACGTGGTGATCGGACGCGACCGCTACTTTAGCTTCAGCGACCGCGGCATGCTGTAGGAGGCGCGCGCTCCCTGAGAACCGGCCGAGTCTTTTTCTCCTTGGGCGCCGGGCAAGGCTTTGACCGCGAAAGTTTAAAGCGGGCCCGTTTACTGCGCCCGGAGGTCTTCTGCCAGGGCGCGCAGGACCCGGTTAAACCGCCGGCGCATCGAAATCAGCTGGTCGCGCAGGTGCAAGGCGACCTCGATCCCTTCGAGATTGACGCCGAGTTCGGAAAACAAAACGTGCGCCACGCGCACTCGATCGACCTGATCCAACGGGTAGAGCTTTTGCCGGCGCTGCACGACCGGAAAAATCAGATTTTCCTTTTCCAGCCGAAGCACGAAATCCCTGTTTACGCCGCAGATTTCCATGACCTCGCGCATGCGCAGATATTTTCGGTTCATGTTGCGGTCCCTACAGCCGGAGGTCCTTACGAATGTCGCGGCCGTACGCCCGGTCGAGCGCCTCGAGAGCGTCCTGGCGAACGCCGTTCTTGGGCACTTGAATCATAAGCCTTAAATAGAGATCGCCGGCAGGGACCTTGCCGTGGCCCTGCACCCCTTTGCCTGGAATGCGCAGGCGCTGTCCGCTCTGCGTTCCGGGGGGTATTTTCACCTTCACCGGGCCGACAGGCGTCGGGACCTCGATTGTGCCGCCGCGAATCGCCTCGCCGACCGTGATCGGAACTTCCATCGTGAGATCGCGCCCGGAGCGCTCCAGGAGCGGGTGCTCCCGGACGCGCGGCACGATGTAGAGATCCCCCGGCGCGCCGCCCAGAATTCCGCCTTCTCCCTTGCCGGGGACGCGAATTCGCTTGCCGGTCTCGGCGCCGGGCGGAATGTTCACCGTGACCCGCTCGGAGCGAAGGACGCGGCCTCTGCCGCCGCAGGTGGGGCAAGACTCACCGGGAATCTGGCCGGCGCCAAAACAGCGCTGGCAGGTCCGTCTCAGGCGTGCGGCTCCTTGAGCGATGTACTGGGTGCCCGAGCCGTTACAAACGGGGCAGACAGCCGCGCCTTTGGAGCCGGCGCCGCGGCAGGTGTCGCACGCCACCGTGCGCTGCAGGTTGAGCGTCGTCTGGAAGCCGCGCACGGCGTCCAAGAAGTCGATGTCGAGAGCGGCCTCGATATCCTCGCCGTCCTGCGGTCCGCGACGACGCGCCCCGGCGCGCCGGCCGAAGATGCCGCCGAGATCGCCGAAAAGGTCGCCGAGATCGCCGAAGTCGAACGAGAAGCTCCCGCCGGTGGAGGCCGCCTGATCCTGCCAGGCGCGGTAAGCGCGCGCTTTTTCGGGATCGAAGCCGGGCGCAAGCCCCGCCTCGCCAAACTCGTCATAAAGCTTTCGTTTCTTCGCGTCGCTTAAGACATCATAGGCGGCAGAAATCTCTTTGAATTTCGCCTCGGCGTCCTTGTCGCCGGGGTTGATGTCGGGATGATACTTGCGCGCGAGCTTGCGGTAAGCTTTGCGGATCTCATCGTTTGACGCCGTGCGCGAGACGCCCAAGATCTTGTAAAAGTCTCTTTCGGGCATGGATATAAACATAGCCACGGCCGGGGCGGATGCAAGAAGGAGCGATCTTGCCGCGCGGTTGAATTGCCGACGCCGAAGGCCCATGATGCCGCTGATGGAAAAAGCGCCGCGCGTTGTCCTTCTCGATGCGGCAACTTTCGGCGATGCGTCGTTGGCGCCGCTGCGGCAATGGCCGTGCGAGATTTATCCGTTCTCGCCCGCGGAGACGGTCTTGAGCCGCTTGGCGGGGCAGGAAGTGGCCGTGGTGAACAAAGTGGTCCTGGATGGAGCCACGTTGAAGAGCGCCGAAGCGCGCGCGCTCAAGCTGATTGCCGTGGCCGCAACCGGAGTGGACAATATCGATCTAAAAGCGGCGCAAGAGCTCGGCATCGGCGTCGCCAACGTGCCCGGCTACGCAACCGACGCCGTAGCGCAGTTTACGATCGCGCTCATTTTGGAGTTTGCCACACGCGCGGGAAGTTATATCGCGCTCGTGCGCCGCGGCGCCTGGGAGAAAAGTCCGGTTTTCACCGTCCTCGACTACCCCGCGGTCGAGCTCGCGGGCAAGACCCTGGGCATTGTCGGCTACGGCAGGATCGGTCAGAAGGTTGCAACGATGGCGCGCGCCTTGGGGCTCAACGTGCTCGTTGCGCAGCGTATCGGCAGCGATCGGCCGCTCGCCGATCGGGTCGAGCTTGAAGAGCTTCTCGCGCGATCCGATTTCATTTCGCTTCACTGCCCGCTCACCGCCGAAACGAGAAACCTCATCAACCGCCGGACCCTCGCGCTCGTGAAGCCAGGCGCGTTTCTCATCAACACCGCCCGCGGGGCTTTGATCGATGATGCGGCGCTGCTTGCGGCGCTAAAGAGCCGACGCCTGGGGGGCGCGGCGCTGGACGTTCTTACGCGGGAGCCGCCGCCCGCGGATCATCCGCTGATCGCGGCGGCGAAAAGCCTCGATAACCTGCTGGTCACGCCTCACTGCGCCTGGGGGACGCGCGAAGCGAGAGAGAGACTGATCGGAGAGGTGGCGCAAAACATCGCCGCGTACGCGCGCGGGGAGCGCCGCAACCGGGTGGTGTGAGCTAAGCGAGCGGGCTAAAACGGCACGTCGTCGTCGAGCGGCGGCATGTCGTTGGGAAGGTCGGCCGGCACGTCGCCGCCGGTTTCCGGCGCAACCCGCGTGCCGCCACCGCCGCCCAAAAAGCGCACGCGCTGGGCGACAATCTCGGTGACGTAACGCTTGACGCCGTTTTTGTCGTCGTAAGAGCGGGTGCGGATGCTCCCTTCGACGAAGACCTGCCTTCCTTTGGCGAGGTACTGGGCACAGGTCTCTCCTTGCTTGCCCCAGACGATGATATTGTGCCACTCGGTGCGCTCCTGGCGGTTGCCGTCGGCGTCGTTCCAAACCTCGGAAGTCGCTATGGGAAAGCGCGCGACGGCGCGACCGTTGGCGGTAAAGCGCACCTCCGGATCTTTTCCCAGATTGCCGATCAGGATCACCTTGTTCACCGACATGGAATTCCTCCACCTGGCGGGCGGTAACGAAGGACCTTAGCGCCTGCTGCGCGTTTAGTCAACATGAAGTTTGGCGCCTGCTTGCGCGCTACGTTTGCCCTTGCAAAAATCCGTTTCATTGCATTTTGATCGCCCCTAGTCTACCATAATCGCGACGCCAGGGTTGCGATTTTCCGCAGCTTTACCGCGCTGGAAAAGCAGCGTTCGTTGATGTCCTATAGCCTTAAGCTCGTCCTGATAGCTCTCCTGACTCTAGTCCTCGCACCGTTTGTGATCGCCCTTGCGCCGTTTGATCCGCAGGGCCGCCGCGCCTATGTCTTTGCGCGTCTTTGGACGGGAGCGATTCTCAGGATCAGCGGGGTTCGGCTCAAAGTGTGTGGCCTGGAGCATCTCGATCCGTCGCAGGCCTATATCTTTATGGCGAATCATCAAAGCTATATCGACATTCCCGCTTTGGTCCAAGGTTTGGCGCCGTTCCAGCTTCGTTTGATCGCCAAAAAAGAGCTGGTTTGGGTGCCCGTGTTTGGCTGGGCGCTTTGGGCGTCCAAACATATCCTGGTCGACCGCTCGGGCGGCAAGCGGGCCGTAACGACGCTGCGCCGCGCCAAGGAGAAAATCCTACAGGGATTGTCCGTCGTTATTTTTCCCGAGGGGACGCGCGGCAGAAGCGCAGGGGTGCTGCCGTTCAAGCGCGGCGGGTTTGTGCTCGCGGCGATGGCGAACGCGCCCATTGTTCCAGTAACGATTGTGGGTTCCGGAAGGGTGCTCCCGCGCGGCGATTGGCGCATCCAAAAAGGCGAGATCGAGGTCGCGGTCGACGAGCCGGTTATTGTGGAACGCCAGGAGCTAAAAAACCTCGCTCAGGTGTCCAACCGCGTGCGCTCGATCATCGCGGCGCGCTTAAATCGCGGGGCGGAGCAGCTCGAGACAAATTCCCGCGCGCGCGAGCTCGGTTCCGGAGAGGCTCGGGCGCAAGGCTAAAAGATGGAATCGCTAAGACTCATCCCGCTGGGCGGCTTAGGCGAGTTCGGGCTCAATATGCTCGTGCTGGAATACAACGGCTCCGCCATCGCGATCGATTGCGGCTTGATGTTTCCCGGCGCGGAGCTGTTGGGGATCGACTATGTCATCCCCGATGTGAGTTACCTGCTCGAGAAGTCGAGACAGCTCCACGGCATTCTGTTAACGCACGCCCATGAGGACCATATCGGCGCGCTCCCGTATATTCTGCGCCAGCTGCCGGTGCCGGTCTACGGCACCCGGCTTACGCTCGGGCTCCTCAAGAACAAGCTCGCCGAGCACGATCTTGCGGGAAAAACGGACCTGCGCGAGATCACGCCCGCAAGCCCATGGTGGGTCGGGCCTTTCAAGGTGGAAGGCATCCGCGTGACGCACAGCCTCATTCAGTGTCTCGCGTTTGCCGTCGAGACTCCGGCGGGCGTGGTTCTTCATACCGGCGACTTCAAGATCGACAACACGCCGATGAACGGGGAGATGTTCGACTTCGGGCGGCTTGCGGCTTACGGCGATCGGGGCGTGCTTGTGCTTCTTTCGGACTCGACGAATGTCGAAAAGGCAGGCTACACGCGCTCGGAGCGCGAGATCGGCAGGGGCTTCGAGGAAATCTTCCATGCAAGCCGCGGCCGGTTATTCATCGCGACCTTTTCCTCGAACATACCGAGAATCCAGCAGGTCGCCGAGTTGACGGCGCGCTTCGGCCGCCGGCTCGTGCTGAGCGGCCGGAGCATGATCAACAACGCCCGCATCGCGTCCGAGCTGGGCTATCTCGATCTTCCGCCGGATTACCTGACCGAATCCGAGCGCTGGCAGAACCTGCCCGCCGATCGGGTCACGTTTCTCACCACCGGCTCTCAGGGCGAGCCGCTTTCGGTGCTTCACCGCATTGCGCTCGACAATCACAAATCGATCAAGATCGCCCCGGGGGACACCGTCGTCCTTTCGGCGCGCTTTATTCCCGGAAACGAAAGAACGATCAGTAATCTGATCAATCACCTGTACCGGCGCGGCGCGGAGGTTCATTACGAACGGGTCTCCGAGATCCATGTCTCGGGACACGCAAGCCAGGAAGAACTCAAAACGATGATTCAGCTGACGCGCCCGCGCTACTTTGTGCCCATTCACGGCGAGTACCGCAATCTATTGAGGCACATCAAATTGGCTCAGAGCACGGGCATCGCGCCCGAGAATTGCTTTTTGCTCGAGGACGGCGAGGTGCTGGAGCTCACCGCGCAGGCGGCGCGCCGGGTCGAGCCCGTGCCCGCGGGGCGCGTGTTCGTCGACGGGAAGGGAATCGGCGATGTGGAAGACGTCGTGATCCGCGATCGCCGGCATCTTTCGGAAGACGGCATGGTGCTCGCGGTGATGGCGATCCACCAGCAGAGCGGCGATTTGGTGGCGGGACCCGATCTGATCTCGCGCGGCTTTATCCGCTCCGAAGAGGGTGAGGAGGTCCTGGAACAGGCGAAGCGGGTGGTCCTCGAGACGATCAAGTCGGCCAATCGCGAGACAAGAACCGACCCGGTCGAGATGCAGGAAGAGGTGCGCAAAGCGCTGCGCCGCTATTTTTATGAAACCCTGGAACGGCGTCCCGTCGTGCTGCCCCTGATCCTGGAAATGTAGCGGCAGCGGTTTAGGGCGCTGCCGCGCAAACGGTCCGAAGATGCAAAGAGGGTCTAGACTGGCGCACGAGATCTGGGCCGTTGTGCTCTTCTCGTTTGCCGTGCTCCTGATCTTGAGCTTGTTTTCCTACCATCCGTCGGACCGCCCGCCGTACGCGGCCGGCGGATCGATCCGAGAGCTTTACGGCTTTGTCGGCTACTATCTTGCGAATTTCCTCCGCCAGGGGATCGGCCTTTCGGCCTTTCTTTTGCCGGTCTTCGTTCTGCTTGCCGGGTACCAGTTGTTCCGCGACGCTCCGAAGGTCACCTCGGGGCGGCTTTTGGGTTACGGTTTTTTTCTTCTTTTGAGCGCGCCGATTTTTTTAAGCGTTCTGATCGAGGCCGATGAGGTATGGGACGCGGGCGGCGTGGTGGGCGGGTTTTCTAAGCGAGCGCTTCTCGTGCCGCTGTTCGGCCGGATCGGCACCTATGTCGTGAGTGTCGCCATCTTCTTGCTGGGCCTGATGCTGGCGACGCCGATTTCGCTGGCCGCTCTGTTCGAAGGAATGAAAACGGGGGGCAAGAAAGCCCAACGGCTGTTTTCCGCGCAGGTGCAGCAGGCGCGCGCGCGCCTGCAGGAGAGGAGAAAAAGGCTAGAGAATACGAAACGAGAGCAAAAAGAAATTCCGCCGCCGCCGGTGATCCTAAAGGCGGAAGATAGCGACGAAGCGCCGAAGAGGCCGCGGAAAAAAGCGCCGCCGGTTCAAGAGGAGCTAAAGTTTCCCGCCGACGGGAAGTCTTTCGTCCTGCCCTCCGTGAGTCTTTTGGATTCTGCCGAAGGAGAGGAAGTCAAGATCGACAGGGAGGTCTTGGAGGGCAACGCCCGGGTGCTGCAAAAGAAGCTCGCGGATTTCGGCGTTCAGGGAGAGGTGGTCGCGGTAAGACCCGGCCCGGTCATTACGATGTACGAGTTCAACCCCGCCTCTGGGGTCAAAGTGCGCCGGATCGTTACCCTGGCCGACGATCTTTCGATGGCGCTAAGAGCCGTGAGCGTCCGCATTCTGGCGCCGATTCCGGGCGAGTCCGTCGTGGGCATCGAAATACCCAACCCCAAACGCGAGAAAGTTTTCCTGCGCCAGATCATCGAAAGCGACGCTTTCCGAGCGGCCGATTCAAATCTCACTTTGGCCCTCGGAAAACAGATTTCGGGCGCACCGTTTGTCGCCGACCTGGCGCGCATGCCCCACCTGCTCGTCGCCGGCGCGACCGGGACCGGAAAGTCCATCTCGATTAACGCGATGGTCCTGAGCATTCTCTTCAAATCGACGCCGAACGATGTCAAGTTCATCATGATCGATCCCAAGATGCTCGAGCTCACGGTTTATGAGGATCTGCCGAACCTGCTCGTTCCCGTCGTGACCGATCCGAAGAAGGCCGCCGCCGCGCTCTTTTGGGCAATGGACGAGATGGATCGCCGCTATCGGCTCATGCGCGAGAAGGGGGCGAGAAATATCGAGCATTACAACCGGATCCTGGAAAGAGAAAAAGAGACGCCGCTCAAAAAGGCCGTGGACCTTCAGGCGAGCGAGCAGGAGGCCGATAAGGAGAGCACAGGAGCCGAAGCCCGCCGCGACCAAAACCTTGTCCACGAGCGCCTGCCTAGAATCGTGATCGTCGTCGATGAGCTGGCCGATCTCATGATGAGCGTGGGCAGAGATATCGAGGAGTACATCACGCGGCTTGCGCAGAAGGCCCGCGCCGCAGGCATTCATCTCATCTTGGCGACGCAGCGGCCGTCGGTAGACGTCATCACCGGACTGATCAAGGCCAACTTCCCGGCGCGGATTTCGTTCCAAGTGACCTCGCGCGTGGACTCGCGAACGATCCTGGA
This sequence comes from Candidatus Acidiferrales bacterium, assembly GCA_035559995.1. Taxonomy (GTDB): domain Bacteria; phylum Desulfobacterota; class Binatia; order UBA9968; family UBA9968; genus DATMAM01. Next base: position 2,488 of record DATMAM010000006.1, on the reverse strand, counting down.
CGCGATCGGCGCCGAGCGCTTGCTGGGAGACGGCGATATGCTGTTTTTGCCTCCGGGAAGCGCCCGGCTGATAAGAATTCACGGGGCCTACGTTTCCGATCAAGAGATTCGCCGGGTGGTGGATTTCATCAAACAGCAGGCCCAGCCGCAATACCGGGAGGAAGTGTTTGAAGCGCGAAAGGAGGTTGAAAAGAGGGAGGAGGAAGACGAATACGACGAGATGTACGATCGCGCCGTGGAAGTGGTCACCGAGTCGCAGCAGGCGTCGATTTCGATGGTCCAGAGGCGGCTCAGGGTGGGGTACAATCGCGCGGCGCGCATGATCGAACAGATGGAAAGGGACGGGATTATCGGCCCCGCGGAGGCGGGCCGGCCAAGAGAGGTTTATGGGAGGAAAATCGAGCCGTAAGAGCGGAAAAGCGGGTTTCTATCCGGCTTTGCTTGCCGGTCTGTTCGCGGGGCTTTTCTCTGCGGCCCGTGGATTTTCGGGCGAAATGAACGGCGACGCCGTGGCGGACGCGCTGCAAAAAAGAGTAAACTCGACCGCCGAGTTTGTCGCCGATTTTCGCCAGGAGACCGAAATCAAAACGCTGGGAAGAACGATCAAATCGGCGGGCAAGGTTTTTTTTAAGCGGCCCGGCCGGATGCTCTGGCGCTACGACGAGCCGAAAGGGCAATATGTCGTCGCCGATGGAAAGTACCTCTATCTCTATCAACCCGAGCAGGCGCAGGTCATCAAGACTCCGCTGCGGAGCGCTTTTCGCTCGGACGTGCCGCTTTCTTTTCTTCTGGGGATGGGCAATCTCAAACGCGACTTCCAATACGACCTTAAAGGGGCGGAAAAAGACGCCTACCTGCTCAAGCTCATTCCGAAAAGCGAGCTTGGGCAGGTGGGAGAGCTTACGCTCGGGGTCGACGCGAGTAGCTTTGACCTCAAGTGGGTGCGGATCCAGGACGCGGTCGGAAACGTAACCACCGTGCGCTTCTCCTCCCTCCGGCGCGGCGTGGAAGTCAAAGATGCGCTCTTCCAACCGGAAATTCCCAAGGGGGTCGAGGTGGTCGAGCTGGGCTCGCTCGAAGGGCACTGACCTTAAGATGAGGGCAGCGCAGCCGCCTTTAAGCCAGCCAAACTCGAGCCCAACCGCGTTTTTCCTCCGCCAACAAGGGGCCTTGACTAAGCGGCTATTGCTGCCATACTTGCATCCTGGTCCGATTTTCAGGAGAAAGGACGGAGACGTGAGAAAAGAAGTCTTAAAGAAGGCCGCCGACACTCTGACCGAGATGAAAGCGCAGTTGCTGCGTGAGATCGAAGATCGGCTCAAGGAAGAGAAGGAGGGTATCAAGGACGAGGGCCGCGACACCTACGATCTCGCAAGCGATGAGAGAGATCGGGAAATCAATATTATCCTGACGGACCGCGAGCGAGAAAAGCTGCTGGCGATCGACGAGGCTTTGCAGCGGATCAAAGACAAGACCTACGGCATTTGTGAGTGCGGTTGCGACAACTGCGAGGGCGAGATCGGGCTTGGGCGGCTCAAGGTCCTCCCGTTCACGCGGCTTTGCGTTCGCTGCCAAGAGGAGAGCGAAAAGGAAAACAAGCTGCTCAAGAGATTCGAGGAGGACCGAAGCTACCGGCGCCTCTCGACCGGCGATGTCGAGGAGGACAATTTCTAGCTCACGCTAAAACACGTATTGCAAAACGCGCTTGCCGAGCACAAACGCAAGCACCAATCCGGTGACCGGGACCGCGGTGAGAACGCTTAGCGCGGCTTCGGTCCGCTGGAGCCGGTGCACCTTCTCCATTCCCACGAAGATCAGATAAAAGCCGTAAATGTAAGCGATCGCGCCTAGGCGGGGAATCCAGGCGAGAAGCAGGCAGCTGCCTGCGTAGGCGCAGACGCGAAACGTCGCTTCGTAGTCTCCTGAGCCATGAAATAGAGACTGCGCCACCAGCATCAGGATTCCGGGACCGAGCACGTAAGCGAGCACGATCAGGAAAACCGATACCCCTGCCGAGACCAGAGTCTCGGCGACGAGAATCCTGAAGACGAGAAAGACGGCCAGGCAGATCCCGAGATACAGGAGCGGGCTCTCAAAGCCGCCGGAAACCGGCATTTCCTGATAGAATTTTTGCGGCTCGCGCACGATTCTCTTCCAGACGCGGTAGAATCCGTTGGCTCCTTCCCGAAACGAAAACTCATTCTCAGGCATGCCCTCTCCTTAGCCGGCAGAAACTGAGAGGCAATATAAATGAACTTCCCGGACGGGGGCAAGTTGGGAAAACCGCGCGCGCGATCGAGGGGCGCGGCAATCGATGCCGTGAGCGCGAGCGGAATTACTCCCCGCCCTTGGCCGGGGTGAACTCGATGGAGGAGAGGATTTTTTTGTCGCCCTTTTCGACGTATTGGACGGAAGCCGACGAGCCGAGGCCGATGTCGCTCATTTTGGCGCGATCTTCCTTGAGCAAGATGGCCTTGGTCTTTTGGTT
>DATMAM010000005.1:0-45607 GCA_035559995.1 Candidatus Acidiferrales bacterium | reverse complement strand
GCACAATACATCGCCACTCAGGGGCAAGAGCCTTCCGAGGCCGATGAGGATTTCAAGGTTGAGGAGTAGTTTCATCGGGTCTTCAGCCGTCTTCAGACGGCAAGGAACCCACCGCCTTTAGGCGGTGGTAGCCTCAGTTTTGACAGGCCTAGCGGTTGACGCGATCAACTTTTTCGCCTGTGCGGGCCCTGGAGTCGCTCCGCCAGCCCAGCTTGATCCGGCCTCCTTTCGATCAGCTTTTTAAGCATACGGCCGAGCTGGTTGTGGGTAAAAGGTTTGGCGATGTAACCGTCAAAACCCGCCGCCAGACAGCGTTGTTTGTCGCCGGGGAGGGCCATGGCGGTCGCCGCAAGAAGCGGAATCGATCGAGTCTGCGGATTGTCGCGGATCATCTTTAACGCTTGAAAGCCGTTCATTTTGGGCAGCAGAATGTCCATGACAACAATATCCGGCCGTTCCTCGGCGGCTTTTTTGACCGCCTCCAAGCCGTCGGTTGCCACGACCACTTCATAGCCGAGGAAAGCGAGCTCGAGGCGAACGACTTCGACCGTGGAGGGATCGTTTTCCACCAGCAGGGCTTTGGGCTTCACGCTTCCCGGCCGTTCCTAAAAGTCGATTGTTGCGGTGACCGTGTTGGTGTACGTGCCCGCGCTCACGTCCTGTCCGGCCGGAATGCGACCAAATACCGTCACCGTGACGTTTTGATTTCTGGGCGGCGCCGGATTGGAATGAACCGTTGTTCCCCCGCTCCCGTCTCCCCAGATCAGCGTGCGCGCGGCGTCGAGGAAAAGGTTGTAATTTAATGCCTCGGCCCCTTTGAGCATGCGCCGGGCGTTGAACGTGGCAGCGCCGCCCCGATCGAGACTGATCGTGATCGGATCGCGCCGGTCGCAGCGGTAAGTAACCCTTCCGGTTGAATCGCGCGGCGTCAAACTGAGAACATCGTAGCTGCCAAAATTTATGGCTTGCGTGCTGATCGTGCAGGCGGCTAAAGCTATTTGGAGCTGCCCGAGGATCGCGGCCAGGATCGCCGAGAGCACAGCGAGACTCTGCCCGTTGGTTTTCATTGCGCTCACGGATGCAAGCAGGTGACGTTTCCCAAGTCGATTGCGGCCTGGTCTTTATTCGGGACCTCCAGCTCAAACCGGCAGGGCCGCTGTCCATAGTCGATGCGCGCTTCATGGCTCCCGGGAGGCAAATCCTCGAGATAAAACTCGCCTTGCGCGCCAATCGGCGACTCAAACGCGCCGGTTTGGGCTCTAACCGTGAGCGAGCCGTACGCGGGGATTGTGGCTTGATTCCCCTCTTTCACGGCGAGGGTTCCCGTGATTCGGCGAACGCGCTTTACGGCAAACGTCACCACGGCGCCGCCTCGGTAGGGCGGAGCGACGATTCGCCGGGTCCAATGGTAAAGGACGCGCCAAGCGCTTGCGCCCGGTAGCGCATGATGTGCAATCCCATGCCTTTACGATCACCGGGCGCTTCCGTCATGCCGGTGCCGTTGTCGCGGATCGACAACACCGTCTTGCCGTCAAAGCGAGAAAGCACGACGGAAATCGCGCTCGCCTTATCGTGCTTAATGGCGTTATCGATCCCTCCCTGGGCGATACGATAGAGATGGGTCGCCACTGAATGATCATGGACGAGGATCGGCTCCTCGCAATGAAAGTCACATGAAATCTTGCGCATCTTCGACGTGTTACGCGCGAGCTCGTCGAGCGCCGCCATCAGCCCGTTGGCCTCGAGCTCGACCCGGTAGAGCGAGCGCGCCAGCGTTCGCGTCTGCGCGATCGCCTGATTGATAAACCCGGTGAGCAACACGGCATCGGCCACCTCGGGCGCTCCTTTGCTGGCCAGTTTCTGCTCTAACTAACTAGTCCTGGGATCGAGCGGCGCGTTTGCCAGCACGAGAGGAGACTTGTCGTGAAAGACGGCGTGGGCCAGCCCGGGACCTCCGTCGCGTTTTCTTGCTTGCCACTCCTTCTCGTCGATATTCCTGGAGGCGACGCGCTCGAGCCTGCCAGTTTTTCTGTTGAGGAGTCTAACGGCGGCGACCGAGTGGGCAGGTAGCGGCAGATTTTCTCGAGAAGAAGGTCCAGGACCGTGCGCAGATCCAACGATGGGCTGAGCGCAACGCCATCGCCAGCGCGCCGCTTCCGCGAAGGCTTCGCCCGATCTCTTTGGCTCCCACGGGTCTACCGCGCGCCCGGGAGCCGAATCGTTCAAAAGAGAAAATCCTGGTTGCCCGGGCGCACGTATGATGGCGCTCGATTTTGGGACTTTTAGCGCGCTATTGTCGCATCGAGCCGAAAGCGCGTCAAGCTCGCTGGCGGGAGATGAGCGGTTTCTAAGGGGGCGCTAAGAAGGAATTGTCGCCTGGTCCTCGTAAAATAGGCTGCCCGCGCGCGCTCTTTGCCGGCGCAGGCGATCGCGAGGAGAAAAGGACGCTAGCGGATAGCGTCCTCTCCCCTTTCGCTCGTGCGGATTCTTATCGTCTCCTCGACCGAGGAGACGAAGATCTTTCCATCGCCGATCTTCCCCGTTTGCGCCGATTCGAGGATCGTCTGCACAATCTTGGGAGCCATCTCGTCGGTTGCCAAGATCTCGATTTTTACTTTCGGCAAAAAATCGACCGTGTACTCGGCGCCGCGGTAAAGCTCGGTATGACCTTTTTGCCGTCCAAAGCCTTTGACTTCGCTGACCGTCATGCCGGAGATTCCAATGGAGGTGAGCTTTTGCTTGACCTCATCGAGCTTGAAAGGCTTGATCACAGCCTCGATCTTTTTCATTCCGACCTCCTTTTGGAAGGATTGGGTCCCTGTATTTAGCTAGCACGCTAGATGTCGAAGTAAAGCGCGAACTCGTAGGGATGCGGCCGTAGCCTGATCTGGTCGACCTCCTTCGTGCGCTTAAAGTCGAGCCAGGTCTCGATCACGTCCTTGGTGAACACATCCCCGCGGAGTAAAAACTCGTGATCCTTTTCCAGCGCGTCCAACGCCTGGTCCAAAGAGCCCGGCATCGACTTGACCTTGGCCGCCTCTTCCGGCTCGAGCTCGTAGAGGTTTTTGTCGATCGGTTTGGGCGGCTCGATCTTGTTTCTGATGCCGTCCAACCCCGCCATTAGCATCGCCGGAAAAGCAAAGTAGGGGTTGCAGCTCGGATCCGGCGTGCGAAATTCGAGCCGCTTGGACTTTTCGCTCGCGGAGTACATCGGAATGCGCACGCAGGCGCTGCGGTTGCGCGCCGAGTAGACCAGGTTGATGGGTGCCTCGTAGCCGGGGACGAGCCGGCGGTAGGAATTGGTCGTCGGCGCGATAAACGCGCACAGCGCGTGCGCATGCTTGAGCAGGCCGCCGATATAGTACCGCGCCGTGTCGCTGATCAAGCCGTAGCCCTTTTTGTCGTAAAAAAGGTTTTTGCCGCCCTTCCACAAGCTCTGGTGCGTGTGCATCCCCGAGCCGTTGTCCTGGAAAAGCGGCTTCGGCATTACGGTCACGACCTTGCCGCGCCGGCGGGCGGTGTTTTTGATCACGTATTTGTACAAAAGCACCTGATCGGCCATTTTGGTCAGCGTCTGATAGCGCATATCGATCTCGGTCTGACCGGCCGTGCCGACCTCATGGTGATGCACTTCGATCTTGACGCCGCACTTCTCCAGGTTCAGCACCATTTCGGAGCGCAGATCCTGATACTGGTCCATCGGCGGGACCGGAAAGTAGCCTTCTTTGTAACGGATCTTGTAGCCCAAATTCGGCTTGTCGTTGTTGCCCGAATTCCAGAAGCCTTCCTCCGAGTCGATATAGTAGAAGCCGTGATTGTAGCTCTGATCGAAGCGGATGCTGTCGAAGATAAAAAACTCGATCTCCGGGCCCCAGTAACTGACGTCCGCGATGCCGGTCGACTTGAGGTACTTCTCGGCCTTTTGCGCCACATAGCGCGGGTCTCTCGTGTAAGGCTCGCGCGTCACCGCGTCGATGACGTTGCACACCAGGCTCAGGGTCGGGTGCTCCGTAAACGGATCCATGAAGGCGGTGTCCGGATCGGGCACGAGCAGCATGTCGGATTCGTTGATCGACTGAAAGCCCCGGATGCTGGAGCCGTCGAAGCCGATGCCTTCCTCGAACAGCTCGGTATTCAGCTCGCTTGCGGGAATTGAGAAGTGCTGCCACAGTCCCGGCAGATCGACGAACTTGAGATCGACGATCTCGGCCTTGTTCTTTTTCGCAAACTCCAAAACCTCTTTCACAGTCATGGTTATTCCTCTCCTTTTACTCGTTCAGTTTCGTTTTGTTTTGTCCTGTTATCATATTATGGAAGCCGAGGCTAGCGTCGGCAGCGCGCGTCAGAACGCGTACCCCTTTTCGTTGTGCTGGCTCAGATCGAGGCCGAGATGCTCGTCTTCTTCCGAGATCCGTAGCCCCATCAGCGCCTTCAAGATCGAAAGAATAATAAACGTTCCGACGAGAGCGAAGATCCAGGTAGCGAGCACGGCGACGAACTGTACGCCGAGCTGCGCGGGGTTGCCGAAAAATAATCCGTCCGCGCCAGCCGGGTTGATCGCTTTTGAGGCAAAAAGGCCGGTTGCCAGCGCGCCCCACGTGCCGCCGACCCCGTGCACCCCGACCACGTCCAGTGAATCGTCGTAGCCGAGCTTGGGCTTGATGCTACAGGCGATCGAGCACAGAATACCGCCGCCTATCCCGATCCAGATGGCCGAAATCGGGCCGACGAAACCAGCCGCCGGCGTAATCGCGACAAGGCCCGCGACCGCGCCGCTTGCCGCTCCGAGCACGGTCGGCTTTCCGCGGAAAATCCAATCCATGGCCATCCAGGCGAGAGCCGCCGCGGCGGTTGCCACATGGGTTGCGACAAAAGCGCTGGTTGCCAGTCCGTCGGCCGCCAGCGCGCTGCCCGCGTTAAATCCAAACCAGCCGACCCAAAGAAGGGCCGCGCCGACGACGCTGAAGGGCAGATTGTGCGGCGGCATCGCTTCGGCGCCGTAGCCGATGCGCCGGCCGAACATGATGGCGGCGACCAGAGCCGAAACGCCGGAGCTGATGTGGACCACCGTGCCGCCCGCAAAATCGAGCGCTCCGATGCCGCGCAGCTTGCCTCCCACTCCCCAGACCCAGTGCGCGAGCGGATCGTAAATGAACGTGGCCCAGAGAAGGATAAAGACGATAAAGGTGCTGAATTTCACGCGCTCGGCAAACGACCCCGTGATCAGGGCCGGAGTGATGATAGCGAACATCATCTGGTAGACCATGAACGCCAAATGCGGGATGGTGGCGGCATAGTCGGGATTCGGATCGGTCCCGACGCCGCTTAGGCCGAACCAGGCGAGGCTGCCGAACCAGCCGCCGACGCTCGGCCCGAAAGCCAGCGAGTATCCCCAGAGCACCCACTGAATCGTGATCAGGGCGACGATGATAAAGCTGTGCATGATGGTGCCGAGAATGTTCTTGCCTCGAACCAGGCCGCCGTAAAACAAAAAAAGCCCCGGTATGGTCATCATCAGGACAAGGGCCGCGGATGTTAACATCCAGGCGGTGTCTCCCTTGTCGAGCTTGGCCGGTGGCGCTTGAGAAGGGGCAGGGGCTGCGGGAGTCTCGGCGACTGATGGGGCCTGGGCGACCTCTTGGGCGTGGATCGGGCTGGCGCTGGTCAGGACGGCTAGCCCGACACACAAACAAAAAAACCAAAGCACGCGTGTGATGCGTCGTTGCATATGAGCCTCCTATGCGTCATTGCATCGGCTCTCGATGAGCCGCACGTGGGCACCGTCGCCCACGCGGCGTGGGCTGCGGGACGATTCGTTTGGCAATTCGTATGCCATGAAAACAAAGAAAAAAATCCAATGTTTTTCGCGCGGCGGGTTTTGCTTTGCGTTCATGCCGTGCATGAAAAATGAGCAGGCGCTCAATTTTTGAGCAGCGGGAAAAGGACGTCCCGATTCCGGGTGAAACTACGCCTGTGCTCGTGGAGGCCGACGACTTCGCGTCGTGGCTTTGTTCAGGAGACTTCTGAAGGCAGCGTGAAGTGAATATTTTGTTCGGCAAAGCCGATTTCTCTTACGGCCGCGCCGCGGGCGCGGAAGTAATCAACGGCGTCTTGGACAAGCTCTTCCGGCACCGAGGCTCCCGAGGTGATGCCGAGGCGGCTTACGCCTTTGAACCACTCCGGTTCGATGCCGGAAACGTCGTTGACGAGCATCGCTTTGACCCCCTGCGCGCGCGCGACGCGACAGAGCTGGTTGGAATTTTCACTGTTGGGCGAGCCGATGACCAGAATGAACTCGGTTTCGCGCGCGAGCTTTTTTACCGCGTCTTGCCGGTTCTGGGTGGCGTAGCAGATGTCGTCCTTGGAAGGCGTTACCAATCTCGGGAAGCGACGCCGCAGGATCGCCATGATTTCGGCGGTGTCGTCGACGCTCAGGGTTGTCTGCGTGAGCGCGACAACTTTATCGGGGTCCGGCACGCGGACCCGTTCCGCCTCCTCGGCGGTGCCGACGATCTGGATCCGCTCGGGCGCTTCGCCGCTAGTGCCGACGATCTCGTCGTGGTCCTTGTGCCCGACCAGGATGATCCAGTAATCCTCGGCGGCAAAGCGGCGCACCTCCCGGTGAACTTTCTCGACCAGGGGACAGGTCGCGTCGATAATCGGCTGGATCTCCCGCGCGCGCGCGGCCTGCCAGACCGCGGGAGAGACGCCGTGAGCGCTGAAAATGAGCCTTGCGCCCGCGGGAATGTCCGCGACCGACTGGACGAAAACGACTCCCTTTTGGCTGAACCGCTCGACGACGTGGCGGTTATGGACAATTTCGTGGAAGACGTAAATCGGCGGCCCGTATTTCTCAAGCGCGCGCTCGACCACGGCGATCGCCATCTCGACGCCGGCACAGAAGCCTCGCGGGCGGGCTAGAACAACTTGTTTTACCGCCATCTCGTATTGAGTCTGGCCGAACGCTCCGGGGCTGTCAACCGGAGCGTGCTTTCGGGCGGCGGGCGCATAAGTTATAATCTCTGGCCATGACGGCGCGGAACGACTCCGCCGTGGCGGTCATTGTGCTGGCCGCGGGTGAGGGCAAGCGCATGCGCTCGAGCTTGCCCAAGGTGCTTCACCGCCTGGGGGGAAAGCCGCTCCTGTTTTATGCGCTCAGGACAGCGCGCCAGCTTAGCCCCGCGCGGATCGTCGTTGTCGTTGGCTACGGCGCCGACGAAGTCAAAGCCGCGTGCCAGGATGGCGAAATTGTCTGGGCGCTGCAGGAAAAGCCGCTCGGGACCGGAGACGCGGTGCGCGCGGCGCGCGGCGCGCTTGAGGACTTTTCGGGCGATCTCGTGATTCTAAGCGGGGACGTTCCTTTCGTTTCGGCGCGGACCGTGGCGGCCCTGCTCCGCCGGCACCGGCAAGAACGGGCCGCGCTTTCGCTAATCACGGCCGAGCTGGCCAACCCGTCGGGTTACGGCAGAATCGCCCGCGCCGAGGACGGAACGGTCCGGAGCATCGTCGAGGAACGTGACGCAAGCGCGCAGGAACGCGCGATCCGAGAGGTGAACGCGGGTATTTATGCCGTTCGCGCGCCGTTTATTTTTTCCGCTTTGGCGCAGATCACCAACCGAAACGACCAGCAAGAGTACTACCTCCCCGATATCGTTCGCGTCGCCCTCGGCCAAGGACAAAAGGTTGTCACGGTCAAGCTCGACGACGAAAGCGAGATTCGGGGAATCAACACCAGAGAGGAGCTAGCGCTCATGGAACAGGCCTTGCAAGAGCGGATCAATCGCCGCTGGATGGAGGCGGGCGTGACCTTCAAGGACCCGCGCACGGCTTACGTCGAAGAGGGGGTCGTCATCGGCAAAGACACCGTCATCGGCCCGAACACGCATCTCTTGGGTCGGACCGTGATCGGAGAGCGGTGCCTAATCGACGGCAACGCTTATCTGACCGACGCGCGGCTGGGTGACGGCGTCCATCTCAAGTTCAACGTCGTGATTACCGAAAGCGTTTTGGAAGAAAACGTCGAGGTGGGCCCGTTCGCGCATCTGAGGCCCGGCACCGTCCTTAAGTCGCAGGTTCATATCGGCAACTTTGTTGAGGTCAAGAACTCAACGATCGGCGAAGGAACCAAAGCCAGTCACTTGACCTATATCGGCGATGCCGAGGTGGGCCGGGAGACGAACATCGGCGCGGGCACGATCACGTGCAATTACGACGGCTTCTTTAAGTATCGCACCCACATCGGCGATCGCGTGCAGATCGGGAGCGATACCCAGCTTGTCGCTCCCGTGAAGGTCGGAGACGACGCGTACGTGGGCGCGGGGACCACCGTGACGGAAGACGTTCCTCCGGGCGCGCTCGCCCTCAGCCGAACGCCGCAAAAAAACGTTCCCGGATGGGTGGAGCGGTTCCGCGCCAAACGTCGGGTGAAGCAAGCGTAAACCGGTCGGGTCGCCGAGGTCACGGGACGCGCAAACCACGGCCTCGACCCTCCCGAGGGACGATCCATCCATGTGCGGCATCGTCGGCTACATCGGCTCGCGCCAGGCGGCGCCGGTGATTCTGGACTGCCTTAAAAAGCTCGAGTACCGCGGCTACGATTCGGCGGGCCTCGCCGTCTTGCGCGACGGCGAGTTTTACATCAGCCGCACCGAAGGCAAGCTCAAAAAACTCGAGGAGCTGATCGCGCGCGCGCCGCTGGGCGGAACGGTCGGCATCGGGCACACGCGCTGGGCCACGCACGGTCGGCCGTCAGAAACCAACGCGCACCCGCACCGCGTGGGAAGCACCGTCGTGGTGCACAACGGCATTATCGAGAATTATCTCGAGCTGAAGGAAGAGCTCCTGAAGCGCGGCGTGAGACTGCAGTCGGAGACGGATACCGAAATCGTCGCGCATCTGGTGGAGGAAAAAATCCGAAAGGGGGCGGGCTTTCTTGCGGCCGTGCGCGCAAGCCTCAAAGAGATTCAGGGCTCTTACGCGCTGGTTTTTCTCAACCAAAGGGATCCGGGCCGGATCATCGTCGCAAAAAACGCAACGCCGATCGTGCTCGGCTGCGGCCCGGGCGAGACGTTTGTCGCCTCCGACGTTCCCGCGCTTCTCGACTACACGCGCCAGGTGACCTTTCTCGAGGACGGGGAACTGGCCGAGGTGACGGCGGGCTCGTTTCGGGTGATGGACGCACAGGGAAAGGAAGTCCGGCGCGATCTCAAGTACATCGCCTGGGACGCGGTAACGGCCCAAAAGGGCGGCTACCGCCACTTCATGCTCAAGGAAATCCACGAGCAACCGCGCGCGATTGCCGACACGTTTCGCGGGCGCGTCGCGCTGAAGGCCGGAGACGTTCTGCTCGAGGGCGTGGAGCTATCCGGGAACGAGATCGCCCGGATCGGAAAGATTCACATCGTCGCGTGCGGCACCGCCTGGCATGCGGGGCTGGTCGGCAAGTTCATGCTCGAGGAGATTGCGGGCATTCCTACCGAAGTGGACTACGGCTCGGAATTTCGCTATCGCGCCCCGCTCCTCGACCAGCGCTCGCTGCTGTTACTGATCAGCCAGTCCGGGGAGACGGCGGATACGTTGGCCGCGGTCGAGATCGGGCGCGCCAAGAAAGCAAAGATCGTCTCGATCTGTAACGTCGTCGATTCCTCCATCGCGCGCAAATCCGACGGCGTGTTCTACACGCACGCGGGGCCCGAGATCAGCGTCGCGAGCACCAAGGCGTTTACGACACAGCTGACGGCGCTTTATCTGCTGGCGATCGGCTTTGGCCGAAGGCGCGGCGAGCTGGGGCGCGCGCCCGCGGGCCGGATGTTGCGCGAGTTGATGGGCCTGCCGCAGCGGGTGGAAGAGGCGCTGCGCCTGGAGCCCCAGATCGAGGAGGTTGTCCATGAGCTTGGCGACGCGCGCGACTTTCTCTACCTCGGCCGCGGCATCAACTATCCGATCGCTCTCGAGGGGGCGCTCAAGCTCAAGGAGATTTCGTACATCCACGCCGAGGGCTATCCGGCGGGAGAGATGAAGCACGGCCCGATCGCGCTGATCGATGAGAAGATGCCGGTCGTCGTTCTCATCCCCAAGGACCGCCACTTTCAAAAAACCGTGGGAAATCTCAAAGAAGCGCGCTCCCGCGGCGCCAAGATTCTCGCGCTCACCGACGAGGGGAAAACCGGCATTGAAGCCGACGTCCACCGGGTGATCACGGTTCCCAAAGGAAGCTTCTTTCTCACGCCGATCGTCCTCACCATCCCGCTCCAGCTGCTCGCGTACCAGATCGCCGTCTACCGCGGCACCGATGTGGATCAACCGCGGAATCTGGCCAAAAGCGTAACGGTCGAATGAGCGGTTCGAAGACCGCTTTACAGATCCTCGATTGCGGCCGTCGGGTCGGGCCCGCGCTCGTCGGCGGCTGGCGCGGGGATCGGGAAGGGAAGCCGCGGCAAGTCGGGGAGCGCAAAGGGAAAGCCTGAGAGAATTCCTCCGCGACCGACCGGCAGGCGCAACACAAAAGCTCTCTCCTGCGGCGGGATTGCGCCGCGCAAGAGCGCCGGATTGAGCTTGACGAGCGCGTCCACGGTCGTGCTTGTGCGCTGCGCGATTGTTTGCAGGCTGAGGGGCTCGGCGACAACGACTTCGTCGTAATTGAGATGCTCGTCGTACGCGACCTCGTGGAAACCGTAGCGGGCGGGATCGCGAGCGATCAGGGCGATCGCGACGAACTTCGCGACAAAATCCCGCGTGATCGAAGCAAGCGGGATTTTGCCGTCGAGCGGAGAGAGGGCCGCAGGCCGCCTGCTCGCCAGCGCTCTTTTGATCGCGTTCTCGCCGCTGTTGTAAGCGGCGACGGCCCATAGCCAGTCGCCGAACTCGCCGTAAAGATCCTTAAGGTAAAGCGCCGCGGCGCGCGTGGACTTAATTGGGTCTTTGCGCTCGTCGAGCCAGGAATCGATTTTGAGACCGTACTTGCGCGCGGTCGTGGAGGTGAATTGCCATAGCCCGCTGGTCCGGCTGTGCGAGACCGCAAGCGGAGAAAAGCCGCTCTCGATAATGCACAGGTGAAGCAGCTCTTGCGGGACTCCCTCGCTGCGAAAGATTTCGCTCATGCTCTGCTCGTACCGGCCGGAGCGCTCGAGCGCGCGCCGCAACGTCGCCCGTCCGGAACCGGAAAAAATCCTGATGAAGTGCGTCACCTTCGGGTGACGCAGGATCCAAGGTGGAAATTCGATGCCGGCGCGCTCCCGCGGTGCGGCGCTTGCACGGTTTTCGCGTCGCGCTCCGCCGAACGGGACGAGGCTTTCGCCCGCAAGCGGCTCGTTAGCGTCGGTGGCGAAGGCCAACGATGGCGGGCGAAGGAGCAGGAGCAGGCCGAGCAGCGCGAGGTGCAGGTGGATGAGTGGCGCGGCCATGACCGTGAGTGGCGAGGCTAGCGGATCGGCGGGGGCGCTGTCAAACGAAAACCGCGCCGGCCGAGGAATTTCCGCAAGCCCGCGAAGGACAGGCGGGCGCTTGCGGGCGAAGATCGTCGCGGGAGGGTGTACTACCGCATGCTTCCCGGCGGCGGGTAGGTGACGCGCTGGCCGTGCACCGACGCAAACGGCGTGAGCTCGTGCGGGCGAATGTCGCTCGCCGAGATAATGTGTCGCGCCTCGGCTTGCCTTAGAATGAGCGCGTCGGCGATGAGCGAACGATGGCAGCGCCAGGGAACCGCCTCGGCGCACATGAGGCAAGCGGTCTTGTTTTTTGCCAGCCGGAGCGTTTCCTCCAGCGCCTGCCAAAAGTTCTCCGACTGCATGTAGTCGGCAAAACCGCGAAAGCTTAAGTTCCGCCAGCCTGTGTTGAGGGAATTGGGCTGGGGCTTGCGCAGCCCGCCGAGATCCTTCATGTGGCGGTACTCGATGCCCGCTTGCTTTAAGGCGCGCGCTAGACGGGAAGACTCAAAGTGCGGCACGTGCCGCGAGCGCGGCACGGTGCGAACGTCAACGACCAGCTCGATGCCGACGCCGCCGAGCAGCGAAAGAAAATCTTCCAGCGTGCGCGTGGAATGGCCGATGGTGTAGAGAAGCGGACGCTTTGCCACACACAATCTCCCGTGAGTTCCGGATCGGTTGAGGCGCCTCTAGCGAGCGCCAGCGTCCCAGGGAGTGAACGCCTCGTTAACGGCGGAAAAAGAGCCGCCCGGTTTCGGCCCGCCGGAGATCACGTAAATCGTGTTTCCGATCACCGCAGCGCCGAGCCCGTGGCGCGCGGTCGGCATTCGCGCCCAGGACTGCCACGCGTTAGCCGCCGGGTCATAGGACTCGTTGTGGTTGAAAGTTCCGGTAACGCTCTCGCCGCCGAAGACAAAAATTTTTCCCCCGAGAACCGCCGCGGCGATACCGCTGCGCGCGGTCGGCACAGGGGCGCGGTAGCGCCAGCGGTCCGACGCGGGATCGTACTCCTCGTTGACGGCAAGGTTGCGCGCGTAGTTGCCGACGAGCCGGCCGCCGATGGCGTAGAGCTTTCCACCCACCGAGCCCATCGCGAGGTGGTCGCGCGCGGCGCGGAGCGGCGCACGGCGCGTCCAGGCGTCTTGGGCGGGATCGTAACGCTCGTTGGCGCCGGTGTTGCGGCCGCTGGTTCCCACGCCGCCTACCGCAAAAACGGCATCGCCGATGACCGCGGCGGCGAGCGCGCCTCGGGCGGTCGGCATCGCTGCCCGCTTGCGCCATCGATCCAGGGCCGGGTCGTACTCAAAGACGAGATCCAGCGGCCGCCACGAAGCGTCGTAGCCGCCGATCACGTAGATTTTGTCGCCGAGCGCGGCTGCGCCGACGTGGTGGAGCGCGAGCGGAAGCGGCGCGCGCCGCCGCCAGCGGTCCGCGGCCGGGTCGTACTCCTCGACCAGCTCGCCGTTCGCGCCGAAACCGCCGATCACGTAGATTTTTCCCCGGAGCGCGACCGCGGCCACCTCGGTTCGGGACGAAGGCATGGGCGCGCGGCTCTGCCAGCTTCCTTGCGCCCACGCGCGCGGTGGCGCGAACAGCAGCGCAAGCGCCAGCAGGACAAAGCGCGCGGCCGCTTCGGTCGGCCTTTGCCGAAAGTCACGACCTCGAACAAAACCGCTCATGCGCGCTCACTCCCGTTCGGCGCCGATCAGCGGGCGAATGCCGACGACGCTAAAGAAAAGCTCCTGCAGCGAAACCGCGCGCGAGGGCCGAACCTCGCAAAAACGCTGGAAGAGCAACAGATAAAAGAAAAGCCGCAGGCTTGCGGAAAGCAGAAAGAGCGTTTGCAGCGGAAACTCAAACACCAGCGGCACGCGGGTCGCGAGAAACCCGCCGAGCGCGGCGCCGAGAAAAAGCGCCGTGCCGTTGATCACGTTGAAGTAGCCGATGCAGCGCGCCCGCTTCTGGGGCATGACGGCGTCGTAAATGAAATTGGTGGCCGAAAGCGTAACCCCCGCCCAGGCGAAACCCGCAAAGGCTTGAACCAGCGCGAGATAGACGACGTTCTGAGACACAAGCCAGAATAGCGGATTCAAGGTGACCAAAAAAGCCGCGAGTCGCAGCACCCTTACGTTGCCGACAAGATCGGCGTGCCGTCCCCAGAGCGGGAGCGCGGCGAGCGCCGAGCCCGCCGACGCCACCTGCAGGCCCGTGTAGGTGAGGTAGCTCAACTGAAGGTCGCGGAGCATAAAGACCGCAAAAAACGGGCCCGCCAGGTAGGTTGCAAACGTCAGCGTGGCGATAAATGCGACGAACTTGACGAAGTTACTTTCTTTGAAACGCGCGACGAACATCCAGAAGGTAAAATCGGCGGCCGGGTCCCTTTTCATCGGCGGTTCGCTCATGCGCGCGATATAGGAGCCCGAGATAAACCGCGCCAACGCGGCGAGGACAAACAGCAAGAGAAAACCCAGAGCCGTGGAGATTTGCCGGCTCCAGTAAAGAAGCAGCCCGCCGCAGATCACGCTGGCGACGTTTACCAGGCCGACCCTCTGATTGCGCCAGCCAAAGTATTGGCCGCGCTTGCGCGTGGGAATGTAATCGCTCATCAGGCTGCCCCACGCGGGTCCGGCGATCGCGCCGCAAAGCGTGGCGAGCACCAAAAGCGCGATGAAGGTCTCGACGCGATAAGCGAAGCGCACGCACGCGAGCACGCTGAGCGCGAGCAAGAGCGTCGCCTGGGCGAAAACGGCGCGCGTGAGCAGTCGCAATCGCCCGCCCGTCCAGTCAATCAGGCGCACGGCAAAGAGCTGCGCGAGCGAGCCGATGAGCGCCGGAAAAGCGCTGACCCAGCCGACCTGTTGGGGCGTGGCCTCGAGAAAAAGCGCGAAGGGCACCGCGTAATATTCCGTGATGCCCGCCATGACGGCGGCAAAAACGCCGTCCTTAAAAGACGCCTTTAAGCTTGCCCGTACGTCGATGCGCCGGTTTGCGGACGCCATGCCTGCCCGTGCGCCGCTAGTTACGGCGCGCGCCAAAGCCGAAGGCCAGCTTGGAGGTGGCGCCGAGCGCGGTAAAACCGCTACCGCCAACGACGCGGGCACGCCGGGCGCGCTCAGCGCCAGATCGCGTCAGCATCTCGGCGAGCGAGTTTCACTCGTGCAATGGCGGCCTGGGATGGGCTCAATGGTTCCAGCGACGAGCGGCGGGAGGGAAAGTGAGGGCGCGGCCAAAGGAGTCAGTGTTTATAGTCGATCCTCTTCCCGTAAGTGACTTCGCCTTTATCCACGCGGAGTGAGAATCCGCAATCCGGATTCGTACAAACCCATGCTTTGAACATCACGGAAGCGCCGTCCTGCCCGTAATCGGATAAAGGAATTAGCGTGCCGTTGTTACACTTCTGGCATTTGGGCAGATCCATCTCCGCTCCTCCTTTCAACGCGCCGTAAAGCAGCCACTCCTCAAACATCGAAAAAAAATTTTATAGAATCCCCGTCTCCAAATCAAGCAATTGGCCCAATTGCGCCCTTGCCAGCGCGCGAGCGCGCGTGCTCAAAGACCAGCGCGCCTGTTACCCGCGCTGTGGGAGTTTGTCGAGCGGCGCGCGGGCTTTTTGGGTTGACATTTCGGCGTGGATTGGAAATATTAGCGCGTGTTTTTCTTTGTGGCGAAATCTTCCTGCGCGCGACCGATCTCGTCTGAACGGGACAAAGATCTACCGAGGAGGTGGAAGGTATGACGAAGGCTGATCTGGTGAATTCAGTGGCCAAGGCAACCAAGCTGAGCAAAAAGGCGGCCGCGGACGCGGTCGATTCCACTTTCGAAGTGCTGACCCGAGCCCTGAAAAAAGACAAAAGATTCCAGGTGCCAGGCTTTGGCACGTTCTCGATCAGAACGCGCAAAGCACGCAAAGGCAGAAATCCGCAGACCGGAGCGGTGATCAACATCAAAGCGAGTCGGACCGTGGGCTTCAAACCCGCGCCGGCTCTGAAGAAGGGGCTTTGACGCGCGGGGCGCGGATCGGCCGGCCACCACGGCGTTGCGTGGTGGCTTTTTTTGGCCGTCTCTTGATGAGGCTCAAACCGGTCCCTAGAATAAGGGCCGGCGGCAAAGCGCGCGCGGGCGGCAAAAGAGCGAGATGGCGCTGAGAACCAAGAAGATTTGGATGGATGGGAAGTTGATTCCGTGGGAGGAGGCAAAAGTGCACGTGCTCGCGCACGCGCTCCATTATGGAACCGCTTACTTTGAGGGCATTCGCTGCTACGCCGTCACCAACGATCGTTCCGCCGTCTTTCGCCTAAAGGAGCACATCCGCAGGTTTTTCGATTCCGGGCAGATCATGGGCTTTCCCTTGTCCTATGCGCGCGAGGAGATCGAACGGGCGGTGCTCGATGTCGTGCGCGCCAACGAACTCAGAGAGTGCTACATCCGTCCGCTGGCGTTCGTCGGATTGGGCGACATGGGGCTGTACTCGCCCGATAATCCGCTTCAGGTGGTGATCGCGGCCTGGCCCTGGGGCGCGTATTTGGGAGAAGAAGGGCTCAAGAACGGCATTCGCGCCAAGGTGTCTTCTTACGCGCGGCACCACGTCAACGTGATGATGACCAAGAGCAAGATCGCCGGCAATTATGTCAATTCGGTGCTCGCGAAGAACGAGGTGAAAAAGGCCGGCTACGACGAAGCGATCATGCTCGACACCGAAGGCTACGTCTCGGAAGCGAGCGGAGAAAACATCTTTTTGGTGCGAGACGGCATCCTCAAGACGACCCCGCTCACCTCGATTCTCCCCGGCATCACGCGCGACTCCGTCCTCACGATCGCCCGAGACAAGGGCTACCCGATCAAAGAAGAGCGCTTCACCCGCGACGAGCTTTACGCTGCGGACGAGGCGTTCTTTACCGGCACGGCAGCCGAGGTGACGCCGATTCGCGAGGTGGACAACCGTCAGATCGGAAGCGGCCGTCCCGGTCCTGTCACGTTGGACCTGCAAGAAAAATTCTTCGACAT
This sequence comes from Candidatus Acidiferrales bacterium, assembly GCA_035559995.1. Classification (GTDB taxonomy): domain Bacteria; phylum Desulfobacterota; class Binatia; order UBA9968; family UBA9968; genus DATMAM01. The sequence continues at coordinate 29,180 of DATMAM010000005.1, read as the reverse complement.
CATCAAAGGGAAAGACGAAAAGTACCGCCATTGGCTCACGTTTGTTTGATCGGCGGCGCGCGCGCTGACTCGTTTTATCGGGTCCTTCGCGCTCGCGCCGGGTGGGCGCCTCCGCGCGAGCCTGAGCCTTGGCCGGGCGTCCGGGAGAACGAAGGGTGAATGCCGAGCGCCAACCGGCCCTCAGAGTCACGATGCTCCCGCGCGACACCAACGCTCAGGGGACGATTTTCGGCGGCGTCATTCTCAGCCATATCGATTTGGCCGGGGCGATTGTGGCGCACCGCTATGCGGCGCGAACTTTCGTCACCAAAGCGATGCGCGAAGTCGAGTTCATCGCTCCGGTTTACGTCGGCGATGTGGTGAGCTTTTACGCCCATCCGGTCCGCGAAGGCCGGACCTCGCTCACGGTGCGCGTCGAGGTTGAAGCCGAGCGCTTTGGCACGAGCGGGAAGCCCGTGCCGGTGACCGCGGCGGAAGTGATCTATGTGGCGATCGATCAAGCCAAGAGGCCCGTTCCGATCCGCTAGGCGGGGGCGTCGGCGCGCTTGCGCGCTCGCCGCGGTTTTGATGATCGGGACGGGCGCGTCGCCGGCGCTAGCGGCGCAGGGGCGCCCGGCCAAGCTCGGGAGAGTGGGCTGCCCGCAATGCGTCAACGACGGCTCGCCGACTTCGCAGCTGCTGCAGAAGGCGGACGAGCTTTACGCGCTCTTCAAGCCAAAAGAGGCGATGGCGGAACTTCTCAAGGTTCTGGAAATCGATCCGCAAAACGCCGAGGCGCTTTCAAAACTGGCGCGCGTCTACATCGATTTTGGCGATTCGGTAGAGCCGTCGGAAGCCGACGCGCAGGCAAAGAAGCTAAAGTTTTACCAGGAGGCCGAGCGGTACGGGCGCAGGGCGGTGAAAGCGGACTCGAGCGTCACTTGGGGCCACTTTTATATCGCCGCCTCGCTGGGAAAGATCGCGATGCTCTCTTCGATCCCAAAACAAATCGATCTCTCGCACGAGATTCAAGCGGAGGTGGAAAAGGCGATCGCATTAGATCCGCAAAACGGTTTTGCCTATCACCTCTATGGGGTCTGGCACCGCCGGCTGGCCGAAATCGGTAAGTTGAGCCGGATGACCGCATCGCTTTTGCTCTGGCGTTCGGTTCCCGAGGGAAGCATCGAAAAGTCGGAGGAGTTCCTCAACAAGGCGGTCTCGCTAAACCCCAGGGTGATCATCCATCGTCTGGAGTTGGCGAAGACGTGGCTCGCGATGAACAAATTGGAGCAGGCGCGCCAATCTCTCAAAGCGGCTCTGGATCTGCCGGTGCAATTTTCTGACGACGCGCGCCACAAAAAAGAGGCCCAGCAGCTGTTGCGCGAAATCAACGGTCAGTGACCCGCCCAAACGCCGGTGGCGATCGGACTTGGGCTCGCCGTCTCGGATCGTTCCGTCGGGGCAAAAGCTGACCGCGGCGTCGCTCAGCCGCGAGGGCCCAGATCGAGCCGCAGGCCTTCGCGCGCCGCCAGCGTCGGCCGAAAGCTGCGGCGCGCGTAGCTTTCGATTTGACGGATCGTCCGGTCGTTGTGCGCCGGCTCGTGATGAAAGAGGACGAGCCGCTTCACTTCGGCTTTGCGCGCCACCTCGAGCGCGCGATCGATGGTCGTGTGCCCCCACCCCCGGCGCGGCGGAAGACCTGAGAAATATTCTTCGTTCAGGTACTGGGCGTCGTGGATCAGGAGATCCGTCCCTTTGGCGAATTCGATAATGTCCGGCCAGCCTCCCGCTCTTTCCTCGACATCGGTTGCGTAGACCATGCTCCGATCCCCGTAGGTGACGCGGTAGAGCATCACTCCGTTCTTCGGATGAGCGTGGCTCTTGTGGCTTACGACGGTGACGCGGCCGCTGCCGCCCGGCGCAACCGAGCGCGCGGCGCAGATCGTGGGCTGGCCGCCGTTTCGCGCGGGAAAAATCGCTTCGCCCCCGCGGAGCGAGTAAATCTTCGTGCGCGCGCCGAACTCGTCGAGCCCAATCGGAAAGAAGTGGCTGTCGAGCGCCGCCGCGAGGGTCGCCTGGAGAGACTTGCGGCCCGCGTAGGGGCCGAAGACAAACAGCCGCGTGCCGGCTCGGGTGAGCGGCGCGAAAAAATAGAAGCCCGAGATATGGTCGTGGTGCGTGTGGCTGAGGAACAGATGGATGACGAGCGGGCCTTTTTCTTTTTTCTGGAGCTCCTCGCCGAGCCCGATGACGCCGGTTCCGGCGTCAAAGATCAGCCGATGACCCGCCGCCTCGACCTCGACGCAGGACGTATGGCCGCCGTAGGCCAGCGTGTTCTGATCGGAAGTCGGATAGCTTCCCCGCACACCCCAGAAGCGAACCCGAAACGAGCCGCGCGTTTGTGCCGTGAGCAAAGCCGCGCGCCCACGCCCCGCCCGGCCGGTCGCGCGCCGGCGTACTTGGACAAGTTTTCTACGGGTCATGGCGCTAGGACGCGCTAGCGTAGCTCATGCGATTTTACCCGGTCAACCAAAATCGCGAAGGCCCAAGCGGGCGCGCTGCGCTAGATTCGCCAAGGGTCTTTTCACGGCTACTTGTTTTGGCGAAAATGGGTTATTCTGGTCGGCGGCTCCGGGGAGCGCGGCGGGCCCCGCAAGCCGGGAGGTTCTCATGCTGTCCAATAAGGTGCGCGAGATCATGAGTAAAGACCTGGTTCCCGTTTCGGCGACTGAGCCGATTCTCCAAGCCATGCGGTTGATGGTGGAACGCGACGTCGGGCGGGTGCTGATAACCGAAAATGAGTCGCCGGTTGGGATCTTCACTGAGACCGATGTTCTTCGACGCGTCGTGAGCAAGGGCCTGGATAGCTCCAGAACGCCGGTCAAGAAGGTCATGACCGCGCCGATCCAGACCGTGCCCGAGGACACGCACATCGTCGAAGCTCTGGGCAGGATGTATCGCGCGAAATTTCGCCATCTCGCGGTCGTCGATAGCTCCGGGACGATCGTCGGCATCGCCTCGATGCGCGGCATTCTCAAGCTTGCGGTCGAGCTGGGCCGCGGCCTGCCGGAGACGCGCACCGTCGGCAGCATCATGTCGCGCCGCGTGGTCACGGTGGCGGCCTCGGTCCCCATTGCGGAGGTGATCGCGCTCATGGTCAAAAAGAACGCGGTCGCGGTGGTCGTGCTGAGCCGTGGCGCGGTCGCGGGGATTTTCACCGAGCGCGACGTCCTGACGCGCGTGGCCGTTAGAAGCGTGGACGCCAGACGAACGCCCGTGCGCGCGGTGATGACCGAAAAGCCGGTAACCGCCTCCTCCAAAGCCCTGGTCGGGGAGGTGCTGGAAAAGATGTACGAGGGAGATTTTCGGAACATGCCGATCCTGGGCGAGAAGGGGGAGCTTATCGGAATCGTTTCCATGGCGGACGTCCTCAAGTTCGCCAGAGCGCTCGATATCGACGAGAGCGTGCGAAAATCGTGGAGAGAAATCGAGGAGTTCTGGCAGTCCGACGATCAGTACACGCCCGGGTAGGCGGCCGCGATTTCTTGTTTTTTTCAGGAATTATGCTAGGTTGGACAATTGCCAAGCCCCACCGACAACCTCGAGGAGTACACCCATTACAATATGGACACGCCTAAAATCAACGATCTGAATATCTGCATCGCGACCGAAAACGGCTCCGGCAGCGCCTCGGCGAACAACATCCTTTTCAAAGCGATCTTTAAGATGGGAATACCCTGCTCTTCGAAGAATATGTTTCCTTCGAACATTCAGGGGCTGCCGACGTGGTACCAGATCCGTGCCTCGGCTGAGGGTTACCTGGCGCGCAAAGACGTCATTGACGTGATGGTCATGTTCAATGACGCGACCGCGGCTAAAGACATTTACCGCGTCCGGGACGGGGGACTGATCCTATACGACGATTCGACGCCTCTGCCCGCGCACCTCAAGCGCGAAGGGGTGAGCTACCTGGGCGTGCCCGCCAACAAGCTGGTCCAGAAGCTTGTCCCCGCCTCGCCGCTGCGCGCCAAACAGCGCAACATGATCTATGTCGGAGCGCTGGCTTATCTTTTCGGCATCGACATGGGGATCATCAAGTCCGTGCTGCAGGATACCTTCGGCAACAAGCCGGCCGTGATCGAGTCCAACTTGATCTGCATCGATGCCGGCTATCAATACATGAAGGAGAAAGGCTACACGCAGAACATCGCCCGCCTGGAGGTGATTCCCAACGGCAACAAAGGAAAGATCATCACCGACGGCAATACCGCGTGCGCGCTCGGGGCTATTTACGGCGGCGCCTCGGTGATCTCCTGGTACCCGATCACGCCTTCCAGCTCGCTTGCCGAGGCGATCGAGCACTACATGCCGCGGCTGAGGAAAAAAAGAAACGGCAAAGCCGCTTACGCGATCGTGCAGGCGGAGGACGAGATTGCGGCCGCGGGGATGGTCGTCGGGGCCGGCTGGGCGGGCGCGCGCGCCATGACCACGACTTCCGGGCCGGGTCTTTCGCTGATGAACGAGACGATCGGGTTAGCCTATTTCGCGGAGATACCGTGCGTGTTTTTCATCATCCAGCGCGGCGGCCCCTCGACGGGGTTACCGACCCGGACGCAGCAGTCCGATATCCTGTTGATGTACTACGCCTCGCACGGCGATACCCGGCACATCATTCTCATCCCGCACGACATCAATTCCTGCTTTGACTTCGCGCGCCGGAGCTTCGACTTCGCGGAGCGCTTCCAGACGCCGGTTTTCGTCATGCTGGATCTGGATCTAGGAATGAATCTCTGGTCCTCGGATCCGCTGAAGCTCGAAAAGGAGCCGTTCGATCGCGGGAAGTTGCTGACGGCCGAGGATCTCGAGGAGTGGAAAAAGCAAGGCAGGAAGTTTCGTCGCTATTTTGATTTCGACGGCGATGGCATCCCTTATCGGACGATTCCGGGTAACACGCATCCGATGGCGTCCTATTTTACGCGCGGCTCCGGCCACGACGCGGACGCGCGCTACTCCGAAGACGAGAAGGACTACAAAGAAACGCTCGACCGGCTAAGGAAAAAGCACGAGACCGCGCGCCGCTATGTTCCCAAGCCCATCGTCGAGATGACCAAAGGCGTAAAGACCGGCGTGATCTGCTTCGGGTCGAGTTATGAGCCGACCCGAGACGCGCGCGACCGGCTGAGAGCGGCCGGGCTCAAAACCAATCACCTGCTGCTCAGGGCGTTGCCGCTCACGAGCGAGGTCAAAGACTTTCTTGAGGCGAACGAGGTCGTTTATCTGGTGGAGCAGAACCGGGACGCGCAGATGGCCTCCATCATCAAGGACGAGTGGCCGGAGCTGGGGGCCAAAATTCAAAGCGTCCTCGTCTATGACGGCTTGCCGGTAACCGCCGGAGAGGTCGTGCGGCAAATTCTCGAGGGGAAAGCGGGCGCCGAGGTTCACGTGACGCGGCGCGAAGCCGCGGGCCGGATGCAACTACAGGGGTGACGGAGAGACCATCGTTATGGCTGAGGCAAAAGTCAACCGAATCAATCTTACCGAGAAAGACTACGAGGGCGCGCCCTCGACGATGTGCCGTGGCTGCGGCCACGACGCCATTTCGGCGTCGATCATGCGCGCCTTTTACAGCAGCAGCATCGATCCGCGGAAAGTGATCAAGCTGAGCGGCATCGGCTGCTCGTCAAAAACGCCGGCCTACTTCATGAGCCAGTCCTTCGGTTTTAACGCCGTGCACGGGCGCATGTCGGCGGTCGCCACGGGCGCCAATCTCGCCAACCGCAACCTGATCCCGATCGGCGTTTCCGGCGACGGCGACACCGGAGCCATCGGGCTGGGCAACTTTTGCCACATGATGCGGCGCAATGTGAACATCACTTACATCATCGAGAACAACGGCGTTTACGGCCTCACCAAGGGGCAGTTTTCGGCCACCGCCGACAAGGGCACGGTGATGAAAGGCGGCAAGGTCAACGACATCCCGCCTATCGATCTCGCCGAGCTTGCCATTATCCTCGGGGCCACCTACGTCGCGCGCAGTTTCTCCGGCGACCGAAAACAGCTGGCCCCGCTCATTCAGGGCGCCGTCGCGCATAAGGGAAGCGCCGTTTTGGACGTGCTCAGCCCGTGCGTGACGTTCAACAACCACGAGGGCTCGACCAAGAGTCTCAAATATATCAAGGAGCACCTCGATCCGGTCCACGACATCGATTTTATCCCGCCTTTTGAAAACATCGAGGTGGACTACGAGGAAGGGACCGATCAGGAAGTCGAGCTCCACGACGGCTCGCGCATCATCCTGCACAAGCTCGGACGGAACTACGACCCGACCAGCAAGATGGGCGCGCTGCAGGCGATCCACGCGGCCGTGGCGGAGGGGAAATTCCTGACCGGGTTGATCTACTACGATCCGAGTCGGCCGGAGTTTGCCGAGGAGATGGATCTGTGCGATACGCCGCTCGCCGAACTCGGCCAGGAAGACCTTCAACCCAGCGTCGAAGATCTCGATCGCGTCAACGGGCAACTGATGAAGTAAGGCGCCGCGCCGGGGCCGCCGGCCGCATCGTTCGGGGCTGGCCGACCGATTGGACGTCGCGGTCGTTCAGTGGTCGTGCCTTCTCTGCAGCCCGCCGTGGCCGAGCGCGATGATATCGGCGCGCCGGATCCTTTCGCCGGCTAACAGGCGCGGCAAAAGCAGATCAAAAGCGGTTACCGGATCGTGCAGGACGCAGCCCGACAGGCCCAATATCGGGGTGTCTCTGAGGTAAGCCATGAGAAACATCGATCCCGGCAGGACCGGAAAGCCGTGGCATTCGACCTCGGCGCCGCTGCGCCGGATGCCCTCCGGCGTCTGATCGTCGGGATCGACAGACATGCCCCCGCTCACGAGAATTAGCTCGGCGCCCGCCGCGCGCGAATCCTTGATATGGCCGGCGATGATGTCCGGGTCATCAGGCGCGAGCTTGGCCGTCTCCAATTCGGTTCCCATCTCGGCTAGCTTCTTGCGCACGATCGGTTCAAAGCCGTCTTTTATTCGACCGGTAAACACCTCGCTCCCGGTCACAATCAGGTGCACGCGCCGCGGCGGAACTTCGACGACGGTCACGATCGGCTTGTCGCGGCAGAGAGCCTCCGCCTTGGCGACGAGCGCTTCCTTGACGACGACCGGGATCGTTCGCGTGCCCGCCACGACGTCCCCTTTTTTGACGAACCGGTTGGAGGGAAGCGTCGCGAGGATCAGATCGCCGAGCGCGTTAAACTGGTAAAGCAAGTCCACGTCGATTTTGAGGAGGCCGGAGATCTCGGCCACCAGATTGACGCGACCTTCGACCGGATCCGTGAGCTTCAGATTGGGTCCCGCGGCGGCTTTTGCCAGCCGGCGCGCGGCGTCCTCCTCGTGGAGTTCGTCCCGCTCGAGCTCCATCACGTAGAGATTTCGCTTGCCGACGTCCAAAAGCTTGGGGATGTCTTCCGCGCGGACGATATGACCGCGCCGAAAGGCGGGCCCCTTGTGCTTTCCCGGTACGATTTCAGTGATGTCGTGGGCTAACGCCATGCCGACGGCCTGTTCGACGGGGATCACTTTCAACATGGAATCGACTCACCTCCGTTGTCGTCGAGGAAAACTCACAATCCATTGTACTCAGCCGCGATACGCATTGTCTAGCATCGCCGTCGACGGAGCTGGCGCGCCGCGGACCTGTTTAAACCAGCGGCCGCATGATCGGAATCGATATCGCCAAGGAGAGCGCCCCCACGATGGATCCGACAAGAGAGCTCATGATCGCGGCGCCGAGAGCCCTTCCCGCCTCGCCGTTCTTCGACATTGGATAACCGTCGAGGATCAGTGCCGCCGAAGAGCCCTCCCCGAGGATTCCAAACAGGATGGAGGTTAGGTCGCCGGTTGTGCCGGTCACGGCAAGCATCCCGAGAAGGAAGCAAAACGCTTCTATGGGCTTTTTGATCGTGTAGGAAAACGGCAGCATCAGCGCCAGCGTTGACAGCCCGCCGATGCCGGGAAGTAAGCCGACCCAAAAGCCGATACCGATTCCGATCAGCATATAGCCGAAGGCCGGCCAGGCCAGGACCTGCCAGAACCCGCTCACAAAGGCTTCGATCATGGCGCCTCCCTTGCGGCAAGTCGACGCTTGCGCTCCCGACCTTTGGTAGGCCGGGCGGTTTTACAAGCTCTGCCGAACGGCGCCTTTATCTCCCCGCCCTTGCCGGCGGATCAACTTAGGAGAAACCCCGGGGGCCATCTCGTCTCAAGCAAATACTCAAACAGGCCCCAGACCAGAAGGAAAACCATGCCGGACATGAGGAGCGACACCCTCCACTTTTCTTTTCCTTCGAGGACCGTGTAAGAGAGCATCAGAAGCGGAAGCGCAATCACGATTCCCAGTAGCCACACCGCCGCCGCTCCGCCCACGAACCAGCCAAAGAACGCTAGCGTGCGCCGGATCTCGGTTTCACTGTCGAGTTGGATGTCAAAAAGTTCGTCCGCCTGGTGCGCCGCGCCGCTTTCCGAAGCTTCTCCCTCCCACGTGGTGGCTTCTCGGTAGAGCTGGAGGAGGGCAAGCACGATGCCGGGGATCGCAACGACGTAGACGGGCATGAGTTTCGCGATGAGAGGCCATCCCCTACCGACGACGACGGCTAGCAAGAAAGCGCCTAGAAAAAAGACGGTGAGAAAAGAACGGGGATGAAACTTCAGCCGCAGGCGGGTCTTGGTGACGCTATCCGTTTGCGAGCCGGACCCGCGCTCGTCCTTCAAGCGGCCCCTGAGCGTCAGCGCTAAGGTTCCGAGCGCGACCACCAGCAGAACGATGACCGAAGGCCTGAGCAGCCACGAAAAGCCATAGCTCGCCATCGAGCGGTAAAGATACCTCTCGAACAGCTCCCCAAGCACGAGCCCCAAGATCATCGCCGGCCGGGGGTAGCCCAGACGCCACATGAAATAGCCGAGCGCCCCGACGGCTACTACGGTTAGAAGATCAAACGCGTCTCGATTCGTGCTAAAAGCCCCCAAAAGAATCAGCGCGAGAATGAGGGGGACGAGCAGGCTGTAACGGACCTCGGCGAGCTTCGCGAGCTGATTTGCCAGCATAAAGCCAATCAGAGTCCCTAAAATTCCGGCAAGCCCCTGAAGCCAGACGATGCTGAAAATCACGTCGGGATTTTTCTTGAGCATCTCGGGGCCGGGCACAAAACCCCAGGCGAGCAGCGCGACGATAAAGAGCGCCGTGGTGGTTCCCTGCGGGATGCCGAGAAGCAAAACGCTTATCAGGTCGCCTCCATCTTTGGCGTCATTGGCGCTCTCCGGAGCTATCACTCCGCGCACGTCGCCTTTCCCGAAGGTATCCTTGGCTCCCTTGCAAGTTTGCGCGGCATGCCCGTACGCAAGCCAATCGACGGTCTGAGAGCCGATTCCGGGGACAAAACCGACCCACACGCCGACCAAACTGCAGCGAACCACAAGCCACCATTCCCGCAGCGTGTCTTTGACGCCGTCGAACAGGCTTCCCTTGAGAGGCTCGGGCTGCTGCTCGACGCCGATCTTCGTCAGCGACAGATTGATTGCGGCTGGAATGCCGAACAGGGCGAGCGCGAAAATGCTGACCGGAAAGCCGTCCAAAAGATACATCTGGTCAAAGACAAAACGCATCACGCCGCTTTGCGCCTGCTGTCCGACCGATGAGAGCAAAAGACCGAAACAGGCGGCGATGACTCCTTTGAGCGGATCACGGCCCGCCAGGACGGCGATCATCGTAAGACCCCAAAAGATGATCACGGCAAGCTCCGGAGAGCCGAGTAGATAGATCAGAGGTTGAGCGATGGGTATCGAAAAGGCCAGGGTAAGCGTGCCGATGAGAGCGCCCATCCCTCCGGCCATAAATGACGCGCCCAGCGCCCGGCGCGCCTCGCCCTTTCGACCCATCGGGTATCCGTCCAAGACGGTCGCCTGCGAGCCCGATCCGCCGGGAATGCCAAACAGAATCGGCAGGTACGCGGCGCAGATCGCGCTCACCGCGCTCGCGCCGATCAATAAACCGATCCCCGTAAGAGGCTGCCATTTGATCACGATCGGGAGCAAAAGCGCGTACGTGAGCGGCGTGCCGAATCCCTGCGGTGCGACCGCATTGAACGTGCCGATGCCGACGCCGATTAGAACGGCAAGCCAGATCTCGGCGTGCATGATGTTGATCAAGCCCTGCCATGAAGCGTAAAAGAGTGAGCTCTCCATAAGTTCAATCAGGAGCTAAGCGCAGCTCTGCCGCGAAAGTCCGGGGGCCAAAGCCGTTTGCGTGCGGGCTGCCGCGAGCTTTTAACGCTAACCGTCAAGTTCTTGTGCTCTTTCACAGTCAGGAGCTGACGGCGTAGTAGAGAACGGCGGCGAGCCCGTACAGCAAGGCGGAACCGGCGATCAGCCATACGATCAGCTTTAGCCAAACAGGAAAATCTTCCATCGTTTTGTTCCTTGCGGGAAATGACAACCACTGGACGCTCTGAGCGTTCCCTGAGACATCAGAGCGCTGCACGTGCCTCCCCAAAGAGGGGAGTGGGGCCTAAAAGAAAAGGGCTAGATTAGAAAGATACAGTTGAGCTTATGAATTCTGGAGACTTTTTGCGGGACAGCGGAAAACCCAGCGTCCAGGTCCAAGCGAGCTTCTTCGAGCAGCGCGCCGGCCAGCGCGACTGAGTCCGCCGATTCCAGGCCGCTATCGGCGAGCTCGCGGCCATCGGCGACGGTTAGCGGCGGCTGGTGAGCGGGAGCGGCCCCGTGGAGGGCCCCCGGGGCCAGAGACTGAAGGTCCCCGAGAAGGTCCAGCCCTGGAAGGGCAAGAGCGAAGAGCACAAGAAGAAGGGCGAGAAGCTTTCTCAGCATGCGCACGCATCTTATGTGAAAGTTAAGGCTTGTCAACAGGCGCGGCGCCGCGGTCGCGCGGTTGAGCCGGCGCCTTCTCTTCGGGCGGGCGGATGTGGCGAAACAGGCCCCAGAGCGATAAGTCGTAAAGAATTTTTAGACCGCCCGCGAGCAAAAAAGGAAGGCCGAAAGCCGGACTTGCGAGTATCGGGGCGGTAAAAAGCGGCGCCAGCGCCGCGCCGGCGTTGCGCGCGACCGAGAGGATTCCCGCCGATGCGGCACGCTCGCTCGGAGCGATGACCGCCATCGTGTAGGACTGGCGCGTCGGCACGTCGAGCTGAGACAGCAGATTGCGCGCGAGGAGCATGGCAACCGTGAGCTCTAAGTTGGGCATCAAAGGCACCAGCACCAGCAGCGCGTTCGACGCCAGATGCGTGAGCACCATGGTATTTAAGAGCCCGATCCGGCGCGCGATCGAAGGCGCGATCAAAAAAGAGAGCGCAGCCAGAAGATTCGTGCCGAAGAAGATCCCGCCCAAAGCCTCGATGCCGGTTTGAAAGCGGAGATAAAACCAGTAAGCCACAAGGCTCTGAACGATAAACCCGCCGGCAAAGGCGTCGAGAGCAAAAAGGGCCGCAAGCTTTGCAACCATGGCGCGCGAGCGCTTTACGCCGAAACGGCGCGAGCGCGTAAGGTCGTCGCGCTTGGCCTCGATCGCGGCCGAGAGCGAGGCGAAGAAAAAGAGCATCACCAGAGCCGCGAGGACATAGCCCCAGATCAGCAGCCGGTAGCCAAAGAGCGGGGCGAAAGGGAACGCCGAGGGGAGCGCCGCCGCCAGCGCACCGAAGGCGCCGGCGAGCGAGCCCACCAGATTGTACGCGGAAAACACCGCGGTGCGGTTACGCTCGTCGGTGGTTTGCGGAAGAATCGCCTGCTCGATTGAAAGAAACGGGCCAACCTCTTTTCCGGTCGGGCTGATGCTGCCGAAAATTGCCGCAAGCCCAAGCAGGAGCGGGCTGGCGGCGCTGGCGAAAACGGCGCCGGCAAGCGCCATCAATGCGGCGCCGAGAATGAGGAGGAGCCTACGCCCGAAGCGATCGGCAAGCACTGCGAGCGCCACGGTCATGAGAGCGCCGCCGGCGAGCGCGGCGGTAAAGATCCCGCCGATCGCAGCCGCGCTCAACTGAAGCGCGTCGAGATAGAGGCCGAGCATGACCGAGAGAAAGCCGTAAGCAAACGAACGCACGCCACACGCGGCCAAAAGCAACCACCCGTCGCGCGAGAGCTTAAGCGGCGATCTGACGGCGAGTCGATGCGACACGGGCTCTACTTCTGCGGCGCGCTGGCGCTCAGCATCGCGTCCGTTTGGCCGCCGTCGACGGGGATGTAGCTTGCCCCTGTCCGGCGCAAGAAAGGCGGCCGCTTCGGCGAACTCTTTTGTCCTGCCGAAGCGGCGGAGCGGAATGACACCGTACTCGGACTTGCGGCTTCCCGGGGTCTTGTGGCCGACGGGAGCGCCGACGGTGCCCGCAACGGCGCCGTGGACGCAGATCCTGTAGGGCGCGAGATCGACCGCCGCCTGGCGCGTGAGCGCGTTAACGGCTCCCTTGAAACGCGCGCGAGCGCAAGCTCGATAGCGTCAATCGAGCCGGTCGCCAGCGCGATCTTGTCCGCAAGCAGCATCGAGATGGCTCGTTTCGGCTTTCCGCCGCGCAAGGTAGCGCGCCGGGGCGCAGGGATCAAGCCGCTTTTTGCCTCCGGCGAATTGTTCTATAATCGCGCTGCCAAGCGGGAGATTTTGTCTGCGCGGAGTTTGAGGTTGAGGATCCTTTTCGGCGCGGCCCTATTTTGCTGCGCGCTCGGCTCGGGATGCGCGAGCAAAAGCGTTTCCTTCGTTCACCCGCAAACCGGCGCGCGCGCAAAGTGCGCCGCTTCGGGGTTCGGCTTCATGTCGGTGGTCGTCGGCTCAACCGTTGACGAATGCGTCAGGCGAATCGAAAAGGAAGGCTTCGTCCCGGTCGAAAAGCTCACGCCGCAAGAGCGCGCGGATCTGGAAGCACGAGGGCTTCTCCCCAAGGAATAAACGGCCGACCGATTTTTTCCCGCCCAAGCCATGCCCGCCATTTTTGTCAGCTATCGCCGCCAGGATAGCGCGCCGTACGCGGGGCGGTTGTACGATCGCTTGTGCGCCCGCTTCGGCGCCGAGGCGGTCTTCATGGACGTCGACGACATTCAACCGGGAGCCGATTTCGTTTCGCTGATCGAAGAAAAAATCGGCTCCTGCGACGCCCTCGTCGCGGTGATCGGCCCCGCGTGGCTTACCAGCAAGGATCGGGATGGAAAGCGCAGGCTTTCCGACGCGCGAGATTTTGTGCGCCTCGAGATCACCACGGCTCTCAGGCGAAATATTTTGGTCGTGCCGGTGCTGGTCGGCGGCGCGAGCATGCCGGGTGCTCGCGACCTGCCCGAGCCGCTGGCCGAACTGGCTGAACGGCAGGCGGTGGAGCTAACGGACCGCGACTTCGACCGGGGCGTCGAGAAATTAGTTGCCGCTTTGGAAAGCCTGCCCGCGCTTAGAAGTTCGACGGCCGGCGAGTCTCGCGGCCGGCAGGCGCGCGCGCCGGGCGCGATCGCTTGGCTCGCTCTCGTTCCGGTCGTGATTTTTTTATGGTTCGCCTGGGGAAAGCTAAGCGGCGGGGACGCCCGACAGATTCAAGGCACCTGGCAGGCGCGCGTCGATTACAGCTGGGGAGGCAGCTTCGAAGAATCCTTTATCCTGGAGGCCGAGGGCGATCGGCTGGTCGGGAGCGCGTCTTTTTTGGGAGAAAAGCGCGGCATCCGAGAGGGCAAGATCGAGGGCAAAAAAATTTCCTTCACGGTGCCCTTTCGCTCGACGTCCGCAAGCGACGTCACGGAGCACAGCGCGCGCTATACCGGCACGATATCCGGTAACGAGATCCGCTTTATTTTGGAGGACGATCGGGGATACCCGCCGGTTAAGTTTGTGGCGACGAAGAGAGAGCGCGCGCCCTGAGGTATGCATTCATGGCCCTGCACGCATTTGTCGTGATGCCGTTTGGCGTCAAACAGGGGATCGACTTTAACAGCGTTTACGCGGATTATATTAAACCGGCCCTGGAAAGCGCCGGGTTCGAAGTTTTCCGGGCGGACGAGGAGATGCGCGCGGGAAACATCCGCACGGACATGTTTCAGGAGCTTTTGCTGGCGGATCTGGTCGTGGCGGATCTTTCAATCGACAATCCCAATGTCTGGTACGAGCTCGGAGTGCGCCACGCCCTCAGAGCGCGAGGCGTCATTCAGATCCAATGCCAGAGAGAACACCTTCCCTTCGATGTCTATGTTGACCGCGCGCTCCGCTACCATATCAAAGACGGCGCTCCTGACCCGGAGCGGCTCGAAGGCGACAGAGAAGCGCTGGCCGCATTTGCCGAGCAAACGGTCGCCTCGTGGTACGGGCGCAAGATCAGCCCGGTCTACCACCTGCTGCGCTATCTCAAAGAGCCGGATTGGAAGTCACTCCGCGTGGAAGAGGCCAGGGAGTTCTGGGAGGAGTACGAAGCCTGGGCGATGCGGATCGAGATCGCGCGCAAGGAAAACCTGCCCGGTAATATCCTCGTGCTTGCGGACGAAGCGCCGACGCGCCTGTTTCGCATGGAAGCGCTGCGGGCCGCCGGCAAAGCGTTGATCTCTTTGGGCCAGTTCCAGCTCGCGCTCGGCCAGCTCGAAAGGGCGCTCGCGCTCGCGCCGGATGACCTCGAGAGCAGGCGGCAGAAGGGGGTTGTGCTCGGGAGGCTCAAGAGGTACGAGGCGGCCAAAGAGTGGGCCGAGGCGTTGGTCGAGGAATTCCCGCACGATGCCGAGAGTTGGGCGCTCCTCGGGCGGGTAGAAAAGGACGGATGGGTTGACGCGTGGCGCGCGGGCGAAAAGACAGTCGCGCAGATGCGAGGCGACGCGGCGCAGGAGGAGGGTCTTCTCCGCGAGGCGATCGACGCCTACGCGACCGGGTTTCGCAAGGATGCCGCCCATTACTACTCCGGCATCAACGCGGTCACGCTGTTGCATCTTCTAGAGCACCTCACGGGGAGTCGCGAGCGCGCGGAGGTGCGCAGAGAAATGGAGGGCGGAATCCGCTGGGCCGCGCGCGGCGCGCTGGAAAAGGACCCCAAAGACTATTGGGCGCGCGCGACGCTGGCCGAGCTCGAGGCCTTGGTGAGCCCGAAGGAAACCGTCGAAGCCGCTTATCGATCGGCGGTCGCCGCGGCGGATCGGGACTGGTTCAAACTGAGCTCGTCGCGCGAGCAGCTCCTGCTTCTCAAGGATCTTGGTTTTCGAGCTCAGGAAGTTGCCGGAGCGCTCCAGATTCTCGAGCGCGCGCTGGGCCGGCTTGTGCCGCCTGAGGCGCGCTGGACGCCGCGGCAGGTTTTTCTCTTCAGCGGGCACATGATCGACGCGCCGGGGCGGACGGAGCCGAGATTTCCGCCGGACAAAGAACAGCTCGCCGCGCGCGCCATCGCCGCTAAGCTGGCCGAGCTGGGGATCGGGGAAAACGACTTGGCCATGTGCGGCGGTTCGTGCGGCGGCGATATTCTTTTTGCTGAAGCCGCTTTGGCGCGCGGGGCGCGCTTGGAAGTGCGGTTGCCTTTCGACGAGCCGAGTTTCTTGCAGCGTTCGGTAGCTTTTGCCGGCGAGCGCTGGGTCAACCGCTACTACGAGATGAAAGCGAATCCCAAAACGCGCCTTCACGTGATGCCCGAGGAGCTCGGGCCATTGCCCAAAGGCACCGACGCCTACGCGCGCAACAATCTTTGGCAGCTCTACAGCGCGCTCGCGTGGGGACCGGAGAAGGTGCGCGCCGTCTGCTTGTGGAACCGCAAGGGCGGCGATGGCCCCGGGGGCACGCAACATATGGTCGAAACCGTGCAAAAATATGCCGGCCGCGTCTATGTGCTCGACACCAACAGTCTTTGGTAGAAGGGCGAGCGGCGCGTTCGACGAAAGCGCGCGACGCGAATTTGACGCGGCAGCGGCTGATGTGTTTAACTTTCGCCTCGGAAGCCGCCGCGCATGAGCCTGAGCTCTTTCCTCCACTCTCTCACGAACGCCCTGGGAAGCTCCTCACACAGCGGGACTGCGTCGCGGATTTTCATCAGCTACCGGCGCGACGATGCGCGCGGCGATGCCGGTCGGCTCACGGACGATCTCAAGGAGCAGTTTGGCGAGGGGCAGATTTTCCGCGACATCGAGGCGATCGAGCCGGGAGTCGATTTTGTCGAGGCCATCAACCGGGCTGTCGGGTCGTGCGCGGTCCTGCTCGCGATTATCGGTCCGAACTGGCTCACGGTAAGGGACAAGGACGGGCGCAGGCGGCTAGACGATCCGAACGATTTCATACGGCTCGAAATCGCGGCGGCGTTGCGGCGCAACGTGCGCGTCATTCCGGTCCTGGTCGGCGACGCGAAGATGCCGCGCCCGGAAGATCTTCCGCCGGAGCTAGAAGCGCTCGCGCGTCGGCAAGCTTATGAGCTAAGCGACAAGCGCTGGGAATTCGACGTCGCCCAGCTGGTCGCGACCTTGGACAAGGTTCCTGGCGTGGTAAGGCGTAAGGCCTTGGACAAAGGACGGCCCGAGCCGGGCACCAAAAGCTTCTGGACCAAAAAAAGACTCGCCTGGGCCGCTGCCGCAGCGCTGGCGGGGTTGATGGCGGTAATTGTTTCCGAATTCTCTCCAGAGAGCCAAGCTCCGGTGGGCCTGGCGGGGTATTCGCCGGGCACGCCGGCAGCGCTGAACCCCCCGGTTAGCCCTGAAGCGGAGACAGCCGTTCCGTTTCGGCCGAGGGCAGCGGTCCCGGCGGTCAACCTTTCCGGCGCGTGGCGCGACACGGCCGGCCAGCCGGCTTTCTTCCAGCAGACCGGGAATACCCTGGTCGTTCAGTTTCGCGACCGAAACGGAGTCGTCATCTATTCCGGGTCGGGGACGATTGAGGGTACCAGCGTACAGCTTGCGTTGACCGATCATCTTTACGCGGCGCCGTTTCACCTCGGCCTGGTGGTTTCTCCCGACGGGAGATCGATGGCGGGCACCCTCACCCATCAGGTCATGGGCGCTACCTATCCGATCGTGCTTTATCGCTGATCGCTCGTAAAAGAGCGGGCAGCACGCGGCCGCGCGCCTGCTTTTACCCACAAAGTCGATTTGCTATGGTCTAGCCTGTGAGCCTCCGCCAACAGCAGATCGCCGTTTTTCTGGTGACGGTGATCATCATCTTCGGCCTTTTTGCCGGGGGCTTCTGGATCATCACGAATCGGCTTACCGCGGAAGCTTCCCTGCAGACATCCCTGGTGCTTGCGCGCCAGGTTGAGATTGCGCTTGCCGATAGCTTGCGCCAGCACGCGCTCGCCGCGCGCTCCCAGCCCGCAGCCCAGGAGTCCGGCTCGTTCTGGGACTTTCTCGGCAGGCTCTTTCCCGGAAACCCCAAGGACAAACGGGCGAAGCCGCCGCCCAAGCCGCCGCGCACGCCGGAGATCCGCGGCCTCATGCGCGCCTTCATGGACCGCAGCTCCGAGATTGAGGCGATGTGGGTGCTCAACTCCGAGGGGAGAGTGCTCTACTCGTCGCGGAGCGGCGAGGAAGGGCAAACGCTGGACGACCCGCAGATGCAGGAGAATCTCCGCCGCGGGGTGACGACCATCCTGCCGCGCCAGCAGGGCGAGCGGTCCTATTACGACATCCTCGTGCCGCTGGAGATGCCGAAAGGCGTTCAGGGACCGGGAGGGCTCAGGTTGTGGATCAATCCGGCGAGCCTGACCGAGCTGCTCGAGGGCATTGAAGAGCAGCTGACGATTTTGCTGATCGCCGCGGGCGTGGTCGCTTTCGGCGCCGCGTTTCTCACCACCGCCCTTTACACCCGCCGGTTTCGCATTGTCCGCGAAGCCTTGCGCCAGGCGGAGGCCGGCACGTACCAGGCGCGGCCAAACTACCGCAGCCGGGATGAGGTCGGAGCGAGCTTGGACCTTATCGATCGGTTGGTGATGAAGCAGCGCGGCGCGAGCGCAACCGCAGGTCCGGCCCAGCGCATGTCGGTTGCCGCGCGCACGCTGGCGCACGAGGTCAAAAACCCGCTAAACGCGATGGCCATTCATCTCGAGCTTTTGAAAAACGCCGCGCAGAAGAGCGACTCGCCGGAAGTCCCGCCCGAGTCTCTAAGCGTGCTCGAGACGAGCGTGCGGCAAATAAACCAGCTGGTGCGGGATTTTACCGACTACGCCGCGCCGGTGGTGATGGAGAAAAAGCCGATCGATGCGGCAAAGATTCTCGAGGAGAGCTTAGACGCCGTGAAAAGCCAGTGCTCGGCGCAGAACGTCGCTTTGCAAGTCGCGACGCCGCCGGCGCCGTGGCGGCTGGAAGGAGACGCGACGCGCCTGCGGCAGGCGTTCGACAACCTGCTCCGAAACGCGCTCGAGGCGCAGCCCAACGGCGGCGCGATCAAAGTCACGGGCGAGCGCAACGGCGCCAAGATCACCCTCGATTTTGCCGACGAGGGGCCCGGCGTTCCGCCCGAGCGGCGCTCGTCGCTGTTCGAGTTCGGCCACAGCACGAAAAAGGGCGGAAGCGGGATCGGCCTTGCTCTCAGCCAGCTCATCATGGAGGCGCACGGAGGTTCGTTGGAGTACCATGACGGCAATCACGCTGGGCGCGGCGCCACGTTCCGTATCACACTGCCTTTGCAACGGGAGGATGCATGACGCGGCCGCGCGCGCGTATTCTTGTGGTGGACGACGACCCGGCGACTCGGGACGGTCTGGCCAAGCTCTTCCAGGGCTGGGGCTATGCGGCGACGCCCCTGGCGAGCGGCAAGGCGGCGCTTGAGGCGTGCGAAAAAGAGCTGCCCCAGGCGATCGTGACGGACCTCATGATGCCGGGGATGAGCGGGCTTGAATTCGTCGAAGCGCTGGGTCCGCGGGCGCAGCAGATCGCCGTCATCGTTCTCACGGGCCAGGCGTCGATCGACACCGCGGTTCAGGCGATCAAGCTCGGCGCGTATGATTATCTCACTAAGCCGTTGGAGCCGGAGCGCCTAAAAAGCGTTCTCGAAAAAGGGCTAAGGCAAGTCGGCTTCGCGCGCGAAGCCGAAGCGCTCCGCCAGCGCCTGGAGTCGCCGCTCGGCTCCTACGGCCGGCTGATCGGCAAGTCGGCTCCGATGCGCCAGCTTTACCAAAGATTGGGGCAGGTCGCCGCGACGGACGCGGCGGTTCTTGTGAGCGGCGAGAGCGGCACGGGAAAGGAGCTGGTCGCGCGCACGTTGCACGACCTTTCGCCGCGCCGCGACGGGCCATTTATCGCCCTGAACTGCGCGGCGGTTCCCGCGACCCTGATGGAAAGCGAAATTTTCGGTCACGAGAAAGGGGCTTTCACCCACGCCCTGGAGCGCCGTCAGGGTTGCTTCGAGCAAGCCGACGGGGGCACGCTCTTTCTTGACGAAATTACCGAGATGAACGTTGAAGTGCAGGCGAAGTTCTTGCGCGTGCTCGAGGAAGGAAAGGTGCGCCGGGTCGGCGGGACAACCGAAATCCCCGTCTCCGTGCGCGTCGTCGCCGCGACCAATCGCGCTCCCGCGGCCGCGGTCAAGGAAGGCAAGCTCCGGCAGGATCTCTATTACCGGCTGAGCGTGTTTCATCTGGAGCTTCCGCCGCTGCGCGAGCGCACGGACGATATCTCGCTGCTCGCGCGCTTCTTTCTCGAGCAGTTTGCTGAAAAATACAAAAAGCCGCTGCCGCAGTGGGGAACGGATCTCGAAAACGCCCTGCAATCTTATTCTTGGCCTGGGAATGTCCGCGAGCTACGAAACGCCATGGAGCGCCTGATCGTCCTTGCCCCGGGTCCGGTAGTGACAGCGGAGGATTTTGAACAGTTCTGTCTCAACCCTCTAAGCGAAGAACGGGAATCGGCCGGGGTCGGGCTGTCGCTCGCGGAGGCGGAACGGCAGGCGATAGAAAGAGCGCTGGCGGCAAGCGGGGGAAAGAAAACGCAAGCGGCGCGCCTGCTGGGAATCACAACCAAGACGCTCAACGCCAAGCTCGCGCTTTACCGCTCGCAGTCCCAAAAGAGCGAGTAAATTTTTCACCGGCCTTACCTTTTTCCCCACCGGGTTCCGGCGGAAGGTCCGTAAGATCCTGAAAAATCGAGACATTTTTGATGGCACGCCCATTGCCCATCCTTTTTTGCCGAGCCCTGAAGGCTCGGGCTTACAAAGGAGGCAACAATGGCGCACAAGAGATCGACGACGGTGGTAAAACTTCTCGGGGCCGCGCTGGCGAGCGGGGCGATTTACTTTTCGGGAGCAAGCGTCGCTCAAGCGCACGATTGGGAGCGCCCGCGGGTGCGCGAGGCTTACCGTTACGCGCCGCGGGATGCGCGCGGCTGGTGGCACTATCATTACTATGATCGCCATTACGGTCCGCCACCGTGGGCGGCGCGATGGTACAAAAACAAGCACTGGAGAGATGAGTACAGGCGGGATTACTGGCGCGACCGCTGGCGCTATCACTGGTGGCGTCGCGATCGCGACTGAATCTAAGCGTTGAGAGGGCTAGGTATGAAGATGCGTCCGGGGATCACGAGCGTCGTTTTCGCAGTTGTGCTGTCGCTGACCGGCGGGCTTTTGGCCGCGGAACGGGGGCGGGGAAGAAGCGGAGGCGGCGACGCGCAGTGGTACGCGGACCCTGAACGCGGCTGGGTCAAGTCCGACGAACGCAGGGAGCGCCGCGACGAGCGCAGGGAGCAGTCGAGAGATCGGCGGTCGGATGACAAGGATCGAGACCGGGGTAAGAACAGGGGATCATGGAAATAACCACGCCGCAGAAAAGAGGCGGCAACAAGGAGAACAGAGATGAGAAAATTAACGGCGATCACGAAGACGACAGGGGTTGTGGCTTTGGCGGCTGTCTTGGGAGGCTGTGCGGGCGGCTCGCTCTCGACGCGCGAGAAAGCAGCGGGCATTGGAGCCCTCGGCGGAGCGGCGGCGGGAGGAATCATCGGTTCCGCCGTGCGCCATCCGGGCGCCGGCGCGGCGATCGGCGGCCTTCTGGGTCTCGGGGCAGGAGCGCTGATCGGCGACCAGATGCAGGGACAGGAAAATCGAAGCTACCAGCAAGAGCAGCAGATCCGGCAGAACCAAGCTGAGCTGGAACGGCAACGCTTGGAGCTGGAGCGGATCAAGCGTCAACAGGAGTATTAAACCGAGGCTAGCAGAGAAAGGAGGACTGGGACCATGAAACGCGTATTAGGCGCGCTGATACTGGCAAGCGTTGGCTTGGCGGGTTGCAGCCCTCAGTTTTGGGGTGGAGCGGCGGTCGGAGCGCTCGCGACGGGCGCGGGTTACGAGCTCAACGCTCACCACCAGATGGAGAGGCTGCGGGACGCGTACCGCGATGAGCGGATCGGCCGCAGGGAATACGAGGCCCGCAAGCGGCAAATCGAACGCGGCTCGATTCTTTACTAAGGGAACGTTGAGGGTTTGCGATGAAGAGGCTGACCGCATACGCGACAGTGTCGTTGATGCTGTTGGCGGCTTTCGCCACGGGGCGCGGTGAAGCACTCGCCGGAAGCCCGCGGAGTTTCCGCGAGACGCCGCGCCCTTGGGGAAGCTACTCGAGGGAAGAGCATTATGTCGCTCGTCTGCGCCGGGTGATGCTTCCCTTGCTTCAGGCGACGAATCACCCGCGGCCGCTAAACGAGGTCCGCGTGCGAATTGTGGAAGACAGGCGGATCAACGCGGCGAGCGCGGGTAACGGGGAATTTTACGTGACCACCGGCCTTCTCGATCGCTCGACGGACGAGCAGCTGCGCGGCGTGCTCGCGCATGAGATCGCCCACGACGATCTCGGGCATCCGGCGCGGGTCCAGATGCTCGGCGCGGGGCTAAATCTGGGCGTGGTGTTGCTCGAGCGGATCTTTCCGGGAAGTAGCTCGATCACGCCGCTGGCCGGGATGCTCATTGCCAACAACTATACCCAGCCGCAGGAGTACGAGGCGGATCGTCACGCGGTCGAGATTCTCAGGCGCGCGGGCTATCCGAAGGAGACGATGATCGACGCGCTCGACTGGGTGATGAGAGTCGAGGGAAACACCGGCGGCGGATTTCTCTCGAGCCATCCGGCGACCAAGGATCGAATCCGGGTGCTCAAGCGGCTGGTCTGAGGTTCCTATGAATCGGGTAGAGCGTTTACTGCGGGGTTTTGCGCTCGCGGCGTCGCTGGCTTTGGCCGGCGGCTGCCACGAGATCGGCCATCTCGGCGACGGCGGCGCCGACGTTTACCGCGACCGGCAGCAGGCGGAGATCGTCGGCGAAGTGCGCTCGGTCGACACGCGCCTCCGCGAGATCGAGATCAACACCGACGATCGGCGAACGCGCGTTGTCCGTTACGACGGCCAGACGCGGGTCGTCTATCGGGAGCGCGATTACTCGGTTGCCAATCTTGAGCCCGGCGATTACGTCGCGCTACGCGTTCGAACGGACAGCTCCGGTTATCCCTATGCCGATCTGGTGCGCGTGCGCGAGAGCGTTCAGGAAAGGCGCGGCACAATCGGCTCGCGTCCCAGAGTCGAGCGCGTCCAGGGAACCGTGGAATACGTCGACTCCAGACGCGGCGAATTCGAGCTCAGGGACGAGTACGGGAGGCGCGTGCTGGTGACGCTTCGTTTCGATGCGCGCAAGGCCGATATCGAGCGGCTGCGCGAGTTAAGGCGCGGCGATTACGTGCGCGTCGAGGGGCGCTTTCTGAATCCGGACCGCTTCGAGCTCGAGGCGTTCGTTTGACCGACCCTTGGATTGCCACAGGGGGCTTCGCCGCTAGCCGCCCAAGGTGATCATTTCTATCTTCTTGTGGCTTCGCGGGTCGTAAGCGTTGGAGAGCAGCGCTTCCAACCTCTCGGCCGAATAGCGGTCCGTCCTTCGGTGCCAGAGCGAACTGATAAAGTTTAAAAGCTCCTGATCGGTGCTGCCGCGCCTCAGGCGGCTTTTAAGATCGTGTCCGGTCTGGGAAAAAAGACAGGTGACCAGCTTTCCGTCGGCCGTAAGGCGCGCGCGCGAGCAGCTCGAGCAAAAAGGCTCGGTGACCGACGCGATGATGCCGAAATCTCCTCGCCCGTCGGCGAACTCGTAGTCGACCGAAGGCGCCGTGCCGTCGTGGCGCCCCACCTCTCTCAGCGGAAACCGGCTCTGGACCTTTTCCAGGATTTCGCTTTTTGGGACGAGCTTTGCCGAAGTCCAGTCGTTGGTGTTGCCGACGTCCATGTACTCGATAAACCGGATCGAAAAGCCGTTTTCGCGCGCGAACTCGACGAGATCCAGGATTTCGTCGTCGTTCATGCCGCGCTCGACCACGGCGTTGATTTTGATCGGGTGAAGGCCGTGCTTTTTTGCCGCGAAAAGTCCCTCGAGCACTTTTGCGAGATCGCCCCGCCTGGTGATCTGTCTAAACCGCTCGGGCCTGAGCGTGTCGATGCTCACGTTGACGCGCCTGAGCCCGGCGGCCTTCAGCGCGCCGACCTTTTCAGCGAGAAGCGAGCCGTTCGTTGTCAGCGAAAGATCTTTTAGGCCGTCGATCGCCGACAGGCGCGCGATCAGCTTTTCCAGGTCCTTGCGCACGAGCGGCTCGCCCCCGGTGACGCGGATCTTGTCCGCGCCCAACTGGACGAACAGCCGCGCCAGGCGCTCGATCTCTTCGAACGTGAGAATTTCCTTTTTGTCGATCCACTCGTACTGGTCGAGAGGCATGCAGTACGTGCAGCGGAAATTGCACCGGTCCGTGACAGAGATCCGCAAATCCTTGAGCGGCCGGTTCAAGGCGTCGCGCACCATGACGTTTAAGTATGCATGAGGGGTTACAGGGCTTCAAGCGCTCCTTGAGGTGGCGCCGGGGCTTGGCTAAACTCAGCCGCATGTTGGCGAAACGAATCATTCCGTGCCTGGATGTCAACGCCGGGCGGGTGGTGAAAGGGGTTCAGTTCTTAGGGTTGAAAGACGCCGGCGATCCGGTTGAGGCGGCGCGCTACTACGACGCTGAAGGCGCCGATGAGCTTTGCTTTCTCGACATCACGGCGTCGCACGAAAATCGCGCCATCATTCTCGAGGTCGTGAGCCGGACCGCGGAGCAGGTTTTTATGCCGCTGACCGTGGGCGGCGGCATAAACTCGATTGCGGACATCCGAAAACTCCTGCGTGCGGGCGCGGACAAAGTTTCGATCAACACGGGAGCGGTGGCCCGGCCGGAGTTGGTGCGCGAGGCGGCTGAGACCTTCGGCAGCCAGTGTATCGTCGTCGCGATCGACGCCAAGCGCTCGGCCGGGCGTTGGGAAGTCTTCACGCACGGGGGAAGGAAACCGACGGGGCTCGACGCTCGCGAGTGGGCTCAAAAGATGGAAGCCTTCGGCGCGGGCGAGATCCTGCTCACGAGCATGGACCGGGACGGGACCAGAGAAGGCTACGATCTGGAGCTCACGCGGGCGGTCGCGCAAAGCGTCGCCGTGCCTGTGATCGCCTCCGGGGGCGTGGGGACGATGGAGCACATCTACCAGGGGCTCACGACGGGGCAGGCGAGCGCCGCTTTGGCGGCGTCCATTTTTCACTATCGCGAGTGCACCATCCGCGCGTGCAAGGCTTACCTCCAGGAGCGCGGCGTGCCCGTGCGGCCGATTCCGGGCGCGTGACACCGAGGCTTGAGGTACCCGGTGCCGGTCCCTTTTTGACGTTTCTTCCCCGGTAAAGCATCGTCGTGGAAATCAGCGTCGAGCCTCAAGCTTTGCGCCAAAAGCTGGCTGCCATGGTCGGGGAGCGAAGCCCCTATAGCGGCTGGCGACATCTGGTCGCGGTCGAGAAATACATCGAGAAGGAGTTTGCGAGTTACGGTCTTATCGTCGAGAGTGATTTTTTCTTCTATCGCGGCAAGAGGTTTCGGAACATCATCGCGCGGCTCGCGCCGCAGCCCGCAACGCCGTCGTTTCTTATCGGCGCCCACTTCGATACGGTCGAAGGGACTCCTGGCGCGGACGATAACGCGAGCGGCGTTGCGGTGCTGCTCGAGGCGGCCCGGCTTCTTTCCCGGGCGAAGCCGCGCCTTCCCGTGGTCTTTTGCGCCTTTAATCTCGAAGAGCTGAACATGGTCGGTAGCACGCACCTTGCGCAGAAGCTCAAAGGATCGCGCGCGAAGATTGAAGGGATGATATCGCTCGAAATGGTCGGATACACCGATCCAAGGCCGGGAAGTCAGAAATACCCGGTCGGCCTTAAATGGTTTTATCCGGACCGGGGCGACTTTATCGGCATCATCGGCAACTGGAAATCGGCGCCGCTCCTCAGGCGGTTTAGCCGGCTCATGCGCCAGGTGCCGGGGCTTCCGGTGGAGACTTTATCGGTTCCAGGCAACGGCGGTTTGATACCGGAGGTGCGGCTCAGCGATCACTCGCCGTTCTGGGACGCGGGCTATCCCGCTCTGCTTGTCACCGACACGTCATTTTTTCGCAACCCCCATTATCACCGTCCGACCGACACCTTGGAGACGTTGGACCTAAACTTCATGGCGCGCGTCTGCACGGGGGTCGTCACCGCCGTGTCAAGGTTTTAGTCCCTCGCCGTGGCGCAAATTGGTGACAGATGCGAACGGCGTTCACGCTCGTCTCCGCGGGCGGTGCTGTTGAAATTCCCCGGATGTCCGGGCAAACGAAAAAGCAGATGCCGAGGACGAGGCGAAGGATTCGACGATTTAGCGTGCGCGCTTCTCCGATCCACGGGCGCGGCGTATTTGCGCTAACGAGAATTCCCAGGGGGACGCGACTGATAGAATACAAAGGAGAGCGGATCTCGCACGCACAGGCGAGCGCGCGCTACGACGGCGCGCATGAGCAGTCGTCACACACGATGCTTTTCACCGTCGACGAGAGGGTGGTCATCGATGGCGGCGTGCGCGGCAACTCCGCGCGCTGGATCAACCATTCGTGCGCGCCCAACTGCGAGGCGGTCGACGATCGCGGCCGTATCTTTATCGAGACGATTCGGGTCGTGAAGCCCGGCGAAGAGCTGACCTATGACTACAATCTCCAGCTCGACGAGCGCCATACTCGGGCGGCAAAGCGCAAATACGCCTGCGCGTGCGGCGCGCGCCGTTGCCGGGGGACGCTGCTCGGGAGCAAGCGCTGAGCGCAAAACCGGTAAATCGCGGCCGGCGCAAAAAGCGTTAGGATTTTTCTGCGCACGCGTTGTAGAGCCAGCCGAAAAGAGCCCCCGCCAGCGCGCCAAAAATCGACGCGTACAGAACTCCCAGCAAGATGCTGATCGCACCCGCGGCAGGATCGTAGCCCGGGTAGACGGACATCAACAATGCAAGGAGCGACCCCCCGTAAGGCGGGACATCGCGTTCCCAAGGGCGGCCAAGAGAAAGCAAACAGCGCTAAAGAGCGCCCCGGCAATGATCAAACCCCTTAGCGAGAGGCGTAAAAACTTTTTCCTTCCTCGGCGGTCTTGACTTGCACGAGCGTCGGCTAACACATGCGCTTGTCTTCTGTCAATCGAGCGCGTGGCCGGGTGTCGCGCAGCGGTCGGGTTGTAAGCGCCGCGCGATTGAAATAGGATTGGCGGCCTTCGCGGGACTCCCGCAATGACGCCGATTCCGGACTCTGGTCCGGCGGCGGCTTTCGTTTCGGTTGACCGAGAAAAGCGATCAATTTAACCAAAGCGGCATGGAACTGAAGAAGGCGAGTTTCTCGACAGTCGGCGCGCCGGTCCCGAGAGCCGAAGGGCCGGACAAGGTGAGCGGTTGTGCAATTTACGCCGCCGACGTCAAGTTGCCCGGGCTGTGTTGGGGAAAAATTCTCCGAAGCCCGTACGCGCACGCGCGCATCCGGCGGATCGACGCCTCGCGGGCCGAGAAACTTTCCGGCGTCATCGCCGTCGTCACCGGCCGGGATATTCCCGGGCGCTACATGGGCAAAATGATCCGCGACATGCCCGTCCTGTGCTGGGACAGGGTGCGCTTTATCGGCGACCGCGTGGCGGCCGTCGCGGCGGAAACGGCGGACATCGCGGAGGAGGCGCTCTCGCTTATCGATGTCGAATACGAGGAGCTGCCGGCGGTTTTCGATCCGCTGGAGGCGATGAAAGCCGACGCCCCGCTCATCCACGAGGATGTTTCGGCTTACGATGGCGCGCCCAGAGAGCGGCTCGCGCTCGATGTACGAAACGGCCTCACCCGGCTTGCGTGGCGCAAGGGCGACGTCGAGAAAGGGTTTCGCGGCTCAAGCTTGGTCCTGGAGCACACGTTCACGATTCCCGGCCGCCATCAGGGCTATCTCGAGCCGCACGCCGGTGTTGTAGCGGTTGACGCTGAAGGACGAATACAGGTTTGGGCGTCGACAAAAAACTCCTTTGGCACTCGAGCGCAGCTGGCGAAAGCGATCGGCGTCGCCGAGGAACGAATCCGGATCAATGTCGTAAACGTCGGCGGCGAGTTCGGCGGCAAGGGCGACGCGCTTGACCTGCCGGTCGCTTATTTTCTCGCCCGCAAATGCGGCCGGCCCGTGAAGATCGTCATGACGTACAGCGAGGAACTGACCGCGAGCAATCCCGCCCACCCGACTGTGATCACGGTGAGAAGCGGCGTTACGAAGGACGGGCGCATTCTGGCGCGCTCGATCCGCGCGTTTCATGCAAGCGGCGCTTACGGCGCGCTAAAGTCCAACGCGTCGCTCGCGACGTGGCATTACGCCGGCGGCCTCTATCGCGTCGAGAACGCCGCGCTCGAATTTTTGCAGATCTACACCAACACGGTCCCCGGCGGCTACTACCGCAGCCCGGGCGCGATCGCGACCTTCTTCGCGTTGGAATCGCACACGGACATCGTCGCGCGCGCGCTGGGGATGGACCCGGGCGAGTTTCGGTTAAAAAATCTCCTGACCGAAGGAGAGGAGGACGCAATCGGGCAGCGGCTCCACGGCGTGCGGTTCCGCGACGTGCTCAAAGCGTGTCTCGCCGCCGCGGGGTGGAAAAAGGCGAAGCGGAGGCCCAACTACGGGCGCGGCATCGCGATCTACGGCCGGCATATCAGCGGCGGCGATACGGGGGTTGTTCTTTCGCTGGAGACCGACGGCGCCTTTTCGGTCTTGAGTCCCACCTTCGACCAGGGCGCGGGGACGCACACGATTTTGCGGCAGCTTGTGGCGGAGGACATGGGCGTATCGATCGAGCGGGTGCGCGTTTCGATCGGCGACACCGACAGCGCGCCGCGCGATAGCGGGGCGCGCGCGAGCAGAGTCACTTACGTTGCCGGCCGCGCGGTTCTAGGGGCTTGCAGCGAGCTGCGCGCCGTTATGCTGTCGGAGGCGGCGCGGGTTCTCGAATGCAAGCCGGAGGAGGTCGATTTTTCGGCGGGGAAATTTCGCCTGCGGCAAGATCCGGGGCAGGAGCTCGATCTCCGGCAGCTCGCCCGTCGGGTCGGCCGGCTGAGCAGGACCGTTCGGGTGGATCTCCCGCCGCCCGATGAGGTGACGTACGTCTGCGCCCAGGTTGCGGAGGTAGAGATCGATCCCGAAACGGGAAAACTCGCGGTTCCCCGTATCGTCACGGCCCACGATGTCGGCACGATCATCAACCCGATAACGCATCAGGGCCAAATCGACGGCGGCGCCGTCATGGGATTCGGTCAAGCGGTTATGGAAGAGTTGGTCCTGGAGGACGGCCGGGTGCTCAATGCGAATCTCGGCGACTACAAGATGCCCACGGTCGCCGACATACCCAAGTTGAAAACCGTCCTTGTGCCTTCCGGCGGCGGGCTTGCCCCTTACGAAGCCAAAGCGATCGGAGAGTTCGCGAACAATAGCCCGCCGGCCGCAATCGCCAACGCCGTGGCTGACGCCGTGGGAGTGCGCATCTTTGAGTTGCCGATTACCTCGGAGAAGATCTACCGCGCACTGTCGGAGCGCAAAGCTTCAGCCCTGGCGCCGAGGAAAGTGTCATGATGGCTTGAAGGGTTAGGGGTCGGACCAAGGTTGAAGGGTTAAGGGTTAGGGGTCGGACCAAGGTAAGTTCTTGATTTGGCAACGTAACGTAGCGTAAAAGGCATCGATTAAGCGCTTAGAAGGCCGGTTTTTGGGCCCAAACGCATCCTCTAAGGAAACCCGAAGCCGGCGCTGTCATCCATCATGTAAAAATCCCCCCTTTATAATCACGTAAAATTCCCCCCTCGGAAGAAACAGAGGAGGGAAAAAATGATGGAAGAGCAAGGTGCTGATGTATCCTTACCGCCGATAGGCAAAGAATCGGCGGAGGGAT
>DATMAM010000004.1:0-128258 GCA_035559995.1 Candidatus Acidiferrales bacterium | reverse complement strand
TGACCGACGCCTACAGGCTCTGCTAACTCCTCTCATGGCGGTGTCCTCCTTCCTGCCCGTTCCCCGGGCTGGGTTTGATTTGGTTAACCCAGAAGGTTACACCGCCTTCTCTCTATTTCCACACCTTTCGATTATACCTCCAGGTAATCGTTATAGAACAGAAATCGCGCGAGCGGCTTCGCGTAAATGTTGGCCGGTCGATAGATCAGCCGGCAGAGGGCGAACAACCAAGCCGCCAAGGGCCAGCTCAAAGCTTTGATGGCCGTTAGCGGCAGGCTTGCCGTCAAAAGTTTCCGCAACGGATCGACCAGGTATACGATCCAGCCGTTGCCTTCCCTGCCGTAGACCCAGATCGAGATCGTGCCTCCCGGCCGCAGCAATTCGCACAGCGCTTTGAAGCCTGCGCGCGGTTGGGCCAGATGGTGCAGAACGCCGATGCAGTAAATATAATCGAAGGCGCGTCGCAGCGGAGGATGGCAGAGATCGGCTTGAAGGATATCGACGTTGGCCAGATTATCCGTGTTGCGCCGCGCGATCTCGACCGCGTCACTTACGTCCAGTCCCACGACGCGCCGGGCGCCGAACCTCGCGGCGAGCAAGAGGTGCCGGCCCTTGCCGCAGCCTGCGTCTAAGACCGTCTTGCCGCGAAAAAAATCCCTGTCGATCGGGTGGATCCAGTCGAGAAACTGTTTTTCGTAAAGCTCAGAGATTTCCGGAAAACTGCGCCACTCAAACGCGAAGTGCTCGGCCGTCGAGGGCTCTCGGATCTTGTCCAAAAGCCGGGGAATGCCCCCGAGGACGGGAAAGGAGCGGCCGCACTGCGAGCAAACGAGATCTCCCGCATCGATCGAAAGTGGTTCGGTTGTGGGGGTTTGGAGTTCAATCGCGCCGCGGCATCGCGGGCAAGCCAAGAGGTCGACAAAGTCCCGTCTCATTCAATCGCTGCCGATGAACCGCTCGTGCCAGATTTGAAAGACAATCAGCGGCCATAGAAGCTTTCGATGGTCGCTTTCTTTCCGTAAGTGGCTATCGATCAGTGCTCTGACGTACGAGAAGTTGAAAAGGCCCTGCTTTTTGATCCTGTCCTCCGAGAGATAATGCAACATGAGCTCCTTAAGGTCCGTGCACAACCAGCGAGACAGGGGGATTCCGAACCCCTTCTTGGGCCGCGTGATGACAGCCCTGGGAATCATGCCCTCGGCGGCCTTTTTCAGAATATATTTGGTCTTGATGCCGTTGAGCTTGTAGACCGTGGGCAGATGGCAGACAAACTCGACCAACTCGTGATCCAAGAACGGGCAGCGGACCTCCAAGGAATTCGCCATGCTGGCTCTATCGACCTTGACGAGAACGTCATCTTGCAGATAGAGCTTCATGGAAAGGTACAGGATTCTCTCTAAGTCTCTGGTTAGCTTGCTCGTGCTGATGTACTGAAAAATGTCTTCGTAGGTGTTGTGAGCTCGGAGCACGGCTTTGACGTCGCCGGTCAAAAGCTCCCGCTTCTCCGCGTCGATAAAGCCTCCCATCCATATGAAGAACCTGATCTCCGACGACACGCCCGCGCCTTTGAGAAATTGCTTAACTTTGAAGTCCGCACTGATGTTCTTGTGAGAGACGGGCAAGTAGGAAGCGGCGGCGCGGAGCGCCGTCTTCACAAAACCCGGCAAAGAGTCGTAGTAGGTCACCAATCGATGAGCCTGGTACGTCGGATACCCGGCGAATAACTCATCCCCGCCGTCGCCGCTCAAGGCGACCTTGACTCGTTCTGCCGTAAATTTCGAAAGAAGATACGTGGGCAAAATCGACGCGTCCGCCAACGGCTCGTCCAGAAGTTCGGGAAGCTTGCGCAAAGTTTCGGCCATCTCCCGCATCGTAAAAGTCATGACTTGCTGCTCGGCGCCGAGCGCGGATGCAACCGCGCGCGCGTACGCCGTTTCATCGAACGACGGCTCGTCAAAGCCGATCGTGAAGCATTCCAGGTGCGGCTTTTCGCGGACCGCAAGGGCGGCCACCAGGCCGGAATCGATGCCGCCGCTCAGAAAAACTCCAACCGGGACATCCGCGACGAGCCGTGCTTTTACCGCTCGGGAAAAGCGCTCGCGGAGCTCTTCGATGTACTCCTGTTCGGTGCGATAGCTGATGGGATTATCGGTGAGCGGGATATCCCAGTAGGCATGGACTTCGATCTGGCCTTGGCGGTAGGCCAAATACGACCCGGGCTCCAACTTTTTGATCTGCGTAAAGATGCTGTTCGGCGCCGGAACGTACTCGTAGGTCAGGTATTTGCTGAGCGACTTGAGATCGATATCGCGCGAGATCTGCGGATGCTTGAGGAGGGCTTTGATCTCCGACGCGAAGACGATGCCGTCGGGGATCAAACCGAAGTGGAGGGGTTTTTCGCCGATACGGTCGCGCGCGAGAAATAATGTTTTTTGCCTGCGATCCCACAGTGCGAACGCAAACATCCCGTTGAGCTTTTGCAGACAATCGATTCCGCCGGATTCGTACAGGCGCAAAATGACCTCGGTGTCCGAATGGGAGCGGAACCTGTACCCGCGCTGTTCCAGCTCGCTCCGAAGAGCCTGAAAGTTGTAGATCTCACCGTTGTAGGTGATCCAAACGGTCTGGTCTTCGTTGGCCATCGGCTGTCTGGCGGCCGGCGACAGATCGATGACGCTCAGCCGCCTGTGGCCGAGCGCGAGCCCGATGCCGCCTTCGTCGAGGAATACCTCCCCCTCGTCATCAGGACCTCTGTGGCTGAGGACATCGCCCATTGCCCGCAGGATGCGGCGGTTAACGTCGCCGCGGGTCAAAAATCCATAGATGCCGCACATGGCCTAACACTTCGGTTTTCGCAAGGCCGCAATGAGGAACAAACCTAGGGCGCACCAACTCCCGATCGAAATCGCAGAGCCGACGACGAAGGAGTCGGGTCGAAAGCGAAATTCAATGGCGTGACTTCCCGGGGGCAAAAGCACCCCGCGAAAAAACAAGTTCACTCTTTCAACTTGGCCTTCCCTGCCGTTCGTAAAGACCCGCCAGCCGGGGTAATACGAGTCTGCCAGAACCAAAATGCCGGGGCAGGTGAGTGAAGCATCGACCGCGACATATTCGTTTTTGTATCGGACGATCGCGGCCTTACCACGGCAGTCTTTTCCGCCGATGGGCCGGTCCATCTTATTTTCGAGAATTGCTGCCTTCGTAGGATCGAACTCGGCGCTTGCCAGGCGCTCGATCACGGCGCGCGGATTTTTTTCCGCGACGGCATCGAATACGACGTAGGCGCGCGGGAGGACGTCTTTGAGTTCGTAGAGCCAGGAAGGGTATTCGGGAAAATGCCGCCGCAAAACGATCCCCTCGTTCGCCAACGGTTGAAAACTGCTCACGTACTTCACGTTCATGCGACCGAGCAGCCGATAAAGCTGGTCCGGCGGAAGCTTGTTGGCGACCCCGAGGAAAGCGACATAGGGCCAGCGCCTGAGCGCGTCGATCTCCTGCAGGTAATCGAAACCGTAGAACACGCCGGTATTGGGAAGCAGGTTGGCAAACACGGCCTCGTTGAGCTTGGCGAACGAGGGGTTTCCGTCGATCACGTAGATGTGCGGATGGAGGTAGGAGTGGGCCGGGTAGAAAAAAAGTCGGCTTGGCGGCGCGTCCGGCGCTGCCAGTATTCGACCTCCGTTTTCGATGAACGACGGCGAAAGCAAAAACTGAAACGCCTGATGGGCGCTGTTTAGATCAACAAAAGCGGCTCCCACCAGTAGGCATTGGAAGAAAGCGGGGCGGAGGCGCCGGCAGAGAAAAAAGAGCCCCAGCAGACCGCCGGCCAGGAGCAACTGGCGCTCAAGGTGAACCAGGATCGTAGCCGTGCGCTCCAGAGTATCCGTCGAAAACAAGGGAAAGGGCGTGTGGTGGGCGATGAACTCGCTCAGCCGAGACGTGTCATGACGCAGGAAAAAATACAGAGCCAGAGGCGCAACGAGAACGAGCAGGGAGGAGTTTAACCTGCGCCGATCCTGCGCGGCGCTAAAGTGCGCGTAAAGACCCTTGAGCGCCGCGTAAAGAATCGTTGCGTTGGCGATAAAAAAAAATTTTTCCGGGAAGCGAAAAAAGCTGAAGAATGGCAGGTAACGATAGGCGAACGGGTAGACGGGCGTATGGCCTCCGAGAGCCAGCAGCGATGAGAAAACAACGGTCGCAACGAGCACGCTTTTTTCGACCCAGGAGCTGGCAACGAGCCAAAACAGGAGGCCACAAAAAGCGACCATCCCGACATAGTGGCTGACAAAAAGAGGCAGATCGCGGAGATAAAGAAGCGATATCCCGAGCATGGTCTCTTTATGGACGACCTTGTCCAAGTAAATCAAATTGAGCAGGCTGAGCGGATGAAGCGACCAGCTCGGATTTTCGCCGTACGCCATCGGCTCGGCCCAACGCGATTGGTAAAAGAGCTCCGCTGTCGGCAGCACTTGCGCCATGGCGAGCAACAGCACCAACGCGTTCGCCCCGGCGAGGGCGCCAAGCCGTGCGAGGGGAAAACACCGCGCCTGCCTGCGCGCAAAGCTGTCAAGCGCAAGCAGGCCCGCGCTCATCAGATAGAATTCCGGTGATCCTGCAAGGAATTGAACTAGCAGGGCCAAGGTGAAAAGCGTGAACCTCCTGATGGACGAAAAGTCGAGGAATCTCTCCCACAGCAAGACTACCCAAGGTAGCCAGACGGCCGTCTGAAAATGATTGAGGAGATTCGTTAATGAAACAATCGTCCCTCCGAAGCAGAAAAAAACCGCCCCGAGAAGCGCCAGGTAGGGAGGGTATTTCCAATGGCGGCAAAGGAAGTAGGCGCCGAACGCGGCTATGAAGTAATGAAGGAGGTAACAAACTCGGACGGCGGCAGAAAACGGCAGCAGGTAGATCACATGGGGCGGGTAAAATACGCCGAGCTGAAAATCGGCCATTGCCGGAAAGCCCATCGCCATATGGCGGCTCCAGAGGGGGAGGTCTCCGGACTTGAGACTTTCCGCGAGAGTCCATCGCAGAGGGTAAAAATAGGGCCCGAGGTCGCGGAAGAAGGGTATCTTGTCGGTCAGGACCATTTCATGGCCGAACCACAACACCATCCCGGCCAGCGCGGCACACGCCACTCTATCCTTGCTTTCTGCGCAGACGGACACAGCGACCAAGAGAAGACAAAAAAGGGAAGGCGAAAAAAACCTTCCCTTTTTTTAAGCGGCCTAGACTGAAAACAAAGCCAAGATCATCCGCACGGAGTTCCGGTGATCACTCCTGACGCGCTCGCAAAAGACCAAACACCGGTGCCCGAAGCGCATCCCGAGGCAACCGTTGCCGTGACGACGAACGTCGTAGAGGTCCCCGTCGCGGCGACCGTGAGGTTGGCGCTCTGGCGATAGCCGTAAGTGCCCGTCAGGCTGCTCACGGTGCTGGTGTATGCGTTGTTGTCTGTAAAGTAGGCTTCCTGCGCCGTCGCCGCGTTGCGTAAATCCGATTTCGCCTGAGAGTCGTAGCCGCGCCTGCGATAAGCGGAAAACTGAGGGATCGCGATGGCTGCCAGGATCCCTATGATGGCGATGACGACTAGAAGCTCGATCAATGTAAACCCGCCGTCATGTCTTACTCTCAATTGATTCATACTCTCTCCTTTCTTCTGCTTTACTCTGTTCGGTCGCAAAAATTCAGCGTTTCGGTCGCGAGAATTCAGCGTTGCAATTGTCACTCGCACGGGGTCCCTAGGATGGCGCCCTCGGAGCTGGAAAACGACCAAACTCCCGTGCCGGGCGAGCAACCCGAGGCAGCGGTTGCGGTAACTACAAAGCCGCCCGAGGTCCCGCTGACGACGATGTTGACGTTGGCGCTTTGCCTAAACCCGCGCGTGCCGGAAAGATCCGCGACGCTACCGGCGTAGGTCCTCATGTCAGCGAAGTAGACTTCCTGCGCAATCGCAGCGTTCTTAACGTCGTATTTGACCTGCGTGTCGATGCTTCGCCTTCGGTAAGCGGCCATCTGGGGAATGGCGACTGCCGCCAGGATTCCCAGAATGGCGATCACGACCAGGACTTCTATCAGCGTCAATCCCTCCGCTCCTCGTAACGCTTTCATCCGAGAGCGCCAGACGTCCTCGCTACACCGTTTGTCGCATCCACCGTCTGAGCCAACTCATCGAAGTTCGGCGCAAGAATGGTGCCGAGGCGCAAAGCGGGTTTGCGCAAGGTAAGTTA
Organism: Candidatus Acidiferrales bacterium; assembly: GCA_035559995.1. Classification (GTDB taxonomy): domain Bacteria; phylum Desulfobacterota; class Binatia; order UBA9968; family UBA9968; genus DATMAM01. The sequence continues at coordinate 122,025 of DATMAM010000004.1, read as the reverse complement.
ACCGCGTTTTGTCCCCGAACGTCCGACCCAAATGCAGTTCTGGCAACTACTTACGCCTTATTGCCGAGCCCGAAGCATAAAAGCGGCATTGACAAAAAACGTTATCGGCGGGGGGAGTGACGCAAAGGGGCGCGGCGGCGGTCCCGTTTTTTGCTACGGCGTCGATTTTTCTTCCTCTTCGACCACGCCGTACTGGCGAACGTTGACAAGGCCGTATTTCTCGAGCCTGTGCCTGAATGAACGATAGTTGATGCCCAGAAGCTCGGCGGCCTTTTTCTGAACGCCGTTGGTGCGCTTGAGGGCGCCGATGAGAAGGCATTTCTCGTGGGTCGCGATCTCGTCGTCGAGCGAGATGTTCTTGGTGAAAAAAATCTCGGGCCCGCCCGGGGCGGTTCTCTCGAACAGCTCGACCTCTTTGGCAATCGGGGTCCCTTTGATGTAAGCGGGCAAATCCTCCTCGGTGATAATGTTTTTCGCCGTGATCGCCACCGCGTGCTCGATGATGTTTTCGAGTTCGCGCACGTTGCCGGGATAGCTGTGGTTCATCAAATGAACCAAGGAGTCGCTTGAAATCTCTTCAACTTTTTTGTTCTGGCTGGCGGCGAATTTCTCCATGAAGTAGTGGCACAGAAGCGGGATATCCTCGCGCCGGTCGCGGAGCGGCGGAAGCGCAATGTGGACGACGTTGAGGCGGTAGAAAAGGTCCTCGCGGAAGCGGCCTTTCTCGACCTCTTTTCGCAGGTCCCGGTTGGAAGCCGAAATGACGCGCACGTCGACCCTGACCGGCTTGCTGGAGCCGACCGGCGTAAAGGTCTTCTCTTGGAGAACGCGCAGGAGCTTGACCTGGAGATGAAGCGGCAGTTCGCCGACCTCGTCGAGAAAGATCGTGCCCTTGTCGGCGCGCTTGAACAGGCCCTCGTGATCGGCGACCGCTCCGGTAAAGGCGCCGCGGACATGGCCGAAGAGCTCGCTTTCGATCAGATTTTCCGGAATCGCCCCGCAGTTGACCGCGACGAACGGTCCGTTTTTGCGAGGCCCATTGTCATGAATCGCGCGCGCCACAAGCTCTTTTCCGGTACCGCTTTCGCCCGTGATCAGGACGTTGGTCGTCGCCGCCGCGATCTTCTGGATCAGCTGGTAGATCTTGTCCATGCCGCCGCTTTTGCCGACCACGCCGTGGAAGCGAAACTCCCCCTGCGTTCCTTCGCCTCCTTCCTTGGGCTCCAGGCTGCGCGCGCGCGCCCTGCGCATCTCTTCCTCGAGGCGGACCTTTTCCTCCAGCTCCTTTTGCTTGGTGACGTCGTCGAAGATTGCGACGTACCCGAGCGGCCTTTCCTGCTTGTCGCTCAGCGGCGCGAGCGTCAGGCGCAGCTGCTTTGAGCGGCCTTGAGGATCCACAAATTCGAACTCCTGGAGGACCATTCGCCTGGGCTCGTGGTCGCCGTTGAACTCGTAGCTCAGCCCGGGCAGCACCTCGGCCAACTTTTTTCCCTTGACGGCGTCCTCTCCCAGGGAGGTCAGCGCGCGCGCCTGGGCGTTGAAATAGTTGACGTACCCTTTGAGGTCGGTCACGGCGATACCGCTTGCAACCCCTTCGAGCACGGCGTCTTTGAGCGCCTCGAGATCGTGATACTCTTTTTGCTTTTGCTCGAGCAGGAGTTCGGTTTGGTGGAGGCGCCGGGCAAGCACGCCGCCGAGAAACGCGATGAGAAAGAAGCTCGGAATGTTGAGCATCGAGTTCATGATGAGCGCCCCGGTGGCGGACGCGCCTGTGGATTGGTGCGACCACTCCCACAGCGCCAGCGCGCCGTAGCAGACGCTCGAAAAGATGGCCGTCGTGAAGGCGCCCCGATGAAACAAGAGCACGCTGCCGTTCATTACGGCCAGGTTATAGAGAAAGGGAAAAGGACTCTCCAGACCGCCGGTGATCCAGACGATGCCGGTAATCAGGAGCACGTCGAAGTTGACCTGCAAGTGAGAAAAAAACCGCAGGTTTCTGACGCGTCCAAGGAGAAGCGCCGAGACGAGCGAGATCCCATAGGCGCCAATCACGGGCACCTGCAGCCCGCGAAACGCTTCGCTGTCTTCGGGCGCGCCGCGCACGAACGAGACGACCGCGACCGCGCCGAGAAAAAAAGACAGGATCACGACGCGGAGAAAAAGCAGCCACTTGATGCGGCGAACCAGGGCGGTGCGCTCGTTTCCTTCGGGGAGCGGGTTCACGTTACGATACCAGCGATCCGAGCTGGAAGATCGGCAAGTACATCGAGATCACCAGGGCGCCCAGAATGATTCCCAGCACGATCATGATCGCCGGCTCCATGAGCGCGGTCAGGTTGGCGACGGCTTCGTCGACCTCTTCTTCAAAAAAATCGGCCACGCGTTTGAGCATCGAGTCGAGCGCTCCGGTGCTTTCGCCCACGGCTACCATCTGGCAGACCATCGGCGGGAAAATGCCGCTCTCGGTGAGCGGCTCGGAAAGCGTCCGCCCTTGCGAGACGCTGAGCCGGCAGAGCATCACGGACTTTTCGATGACTTTGTTGCCGGCGGTGCGGGCGGTGATCGCCAAGCCTTCGAGCATCGGCACGCCGGAGCTTAACAGGATCGACATGTTCTGCGCGAAGCGCGCCACCGCCACCTTGCGCAGCAGGTCGCCGAAGATCGGGAGCTTAAGGAGCAGCGCGTCGATTTTGGCGCGCCCGTCTTCGGTCTTGTAATAGACGCGAAGCGCGACGACCGCGGCGCCGAGCACGGCCACCAGATAGATGAAATAGTCGCGGAACCAATGGCTCACGTTGATCGTCATCTGCGTCATCGCCGGAAGCGCGCGCCCCATGCCGCTGTAGAGCTCGGCGAAAACGGGGATCACGTAAAGGAGCAGGATGGCGACGACGATCACGGCGACGGCGATGATCGTGCACGGGTAAATCATCGCCCCCTTGACCTTTTTCCTGAGCTTGGCGGATTTCTCCATGAAGACCGCGATGCGGTTGAGGATGGTCGTGAGAACGCCGCCCGCTTCTCCCGCGGCCACCATGTTGACGTAAAGGTCGTCGAACGCCTTGGGATACTTGCGCATCGAGTCCGCCAGCGTGAGGCCGCCTTCCACGTCCTGTTTGATGGTCCTGAGCGCCTCCTGAAAGGCCTTGTTGTCCGTCTGCTGCGCGAGGATTTCCAGGCTCTGAACGATCGGCAGCCCGGCATCGATCATCGTGGCGAACTGGCGCGTAAAGACGGTCACGTCGCGCGGCTTAATCTTCGGTCCGAAGCCGGGAATCGTGAGCTCTTTGTCGAGTCCCTTGCCCTTCTCGCGCACGCGCGCGGCGTTGGGCTGGATGCGCTGGCTGCGCAAGCGGACGAGGACGGCCGCCTGATTCGGCGCCTCCATCTCGCCTTTGAGAACCTTCCCTTGAGCCGTGCGGCCTTCCCAGAGAAACGTAGGCATCGGCGCTTACGGGGCTAGAGAGCGGCGAAAACGGAACCAAAACCCTTGTCGGAATCCGTGACGCGCACGGTCTCCTCGATCGTGGTGATCCCTTGCCGAACCTTTTGCAGCGCGCTCATGCGCAATGTGCTCATGCCGAGCTTGATCGCCTCGCGCTTGAGTTCGTCCGCCGAGGCGCCTTTGATGACCAGGTCTTTGATCGCGGGATGCATCACCATCAGCTCGTAAATGGCCAAGCGCCCGCGGTAACCGGTGTGGTTGCACGCCTCGCACCCTTTGGCGACAAACGTCTGGATGCCTTGAGCCACCTCCGCCGGATCGAATCCGATATTGATGAGGACGTCGTCGCTGACCTCCGCGGGGACCTTGCAGTTCGGGCATACCCGGCGCAGCAGCCGCTGCGCGGCAATGAGATTGATCGAGGAGGTGATCAAAAACGGCTCGACGCCCATGTTGACCAGGCGGTCGAGCGTCGAGGGAGCGTCGTTGGTGTGGAGCGTGCTCAAGACCAGATGCCCGGTCAGCGCCGCCTTGACCGCGATCTGTGCCGTCTCGAGGTCGCGGATTTCTCCCACCATGATGATGTCGGGGTCCTGGCGCAGGAACGATCGCAGGCAGGCCGCGAAGGTGAGGCCGATGTCGTCGCGCACCTGCACCTGATTGATGCCCATCAGGTTGTACTCGACGGGATCCTCGGCCGTGCAGATGTTGACCCCGGGCCGGTTGAGTTCCGCCAGCGCCGAGTACAGCGTCGTCGATTTGCCGCTGCCGGTCGGCCCGGTAATCAGGATCATCCCGTAAGGCTTGTGAATGGCCTCCTGAAAGTCTTTAAGCGCCTGCGGCTCAAAACCGAGCCGCACCATATCGAGCTGAAGGTTCGACCTGTCGAGCAGCCGCATGACGACCTTCTCGCCGAACAGCGTGGGGATCACGGAAACGCGGATATCCAGCTCTTGTCCCCGGCCCATCTTGAGCTTGATGCGCCCGTCTTGGGTGCGGCGGCGCTCCGCAATATCCAGATCCGCCATGACCTTCAAGCGCGACACCAACGGGCTTTTCAGTTTGAGCGGCAGGTTCATGATCTCGTGCAGCACGCCGTCGATGCGAAAGCGAACGCGAAAGACCTTCTCGTAGGGCTCGACGTGAATGTCGCTGGCGCCGCGGTTCGCGGCGTCGGACAGAATGGCGTTGACGAGCGTCACCACGGGAGCCTCGAGGGTGGCTTTTTGCAGCTCCTGCAGGCTGACCTCTTCTTCCTCGCGCACCACCTCCATCTCGCCGCCGCCCAGCTTTTTCAGCACCTCGTCGTAGCTGACCGAGCCGTAACGTTGATCGAGAACCTTCTTGATCGAAGAGGCCGTCGCCAGAACGACCCGGACCGCGTACCCCGTGATGAACTTGACCTCGTTGATCGCGGCCAGATCGGTCGGGTCGCTCATCGCGATCGTGAGCGTGGAGCCGGTGAGCTTCAAAGGAAGCAGCTGGTGTTTCTGAACCACGTGCGGGGGCACAAGACTGATGACCGGATCCTGAATATCGACCTGTTGCAGGTCGACCTTCTCGATGCTGAACTGGCGCGCGAGGAAGTCCGATATCAGATCTTCGGAAGTCGAGCCGAGCGTGACCAGTTCGTGAACCAGATTCGAGCCGTTTTTCTTTTGCCGGTCGAGGGCCTCGTTGAGCTGTTCGCGCGCAACGATGCCGCCTCGAACCAAAAGCTCGGCGATATGCGGTTCCATGGACGGATTTTGCCGGAAAGCCCCTGAATTATCTTAAATGCCGGCTTTCCTGTCAAACCAGCGGGAAAGCCGCGACGCCCGCGGTCAGAACTTTTTGCCGAGAGCTGCCTGCGCCGCGGCCAATTTCGCGATCGGCACTCGAAAAGGAGAGCAGCTCACGTAGTCGACGCCAATTTCATGGCAAAAGGCTACCGATCGGGGATCGCCGCCGTGCTCGCCGCAGATGCCGACCTCGAGGTTTTTGCGCGCTTTACGCCCTTTCTCGACGGCGATCCGCATGAGCTGGCCGACCCCCTCGCGGTCGATCGTGATAAAGGGATCTGCGGGGAGAATGCCGGCCTCGACGTAGGCGGGAAGGAACTTCCCCGCGTCGTCGCGCGACAGCCCGAGGCAGGTTTGCGTCAAGTCGTTCGTGCCAAAAGAAAAAAACTCGGCCAGGCGCGCGATCTCGTCGGCGACCAGGCAGGCGCGCGGAAGCTCGATCATCGTGCCGATCATGAAGCGGACGCGCACGCCGCGGCGCTTCATCGTTTCCTCCGCCACGCGGGCGACGATCTCACGCTGGAGCCTGAGCTCCTCAGCTGAGCCGACCAGCGGGATCATCACCTCGGGAAATGGTTTTTTCTTTTCCAGCTGAAGCTCGCATGCGGCTTCGAAGATAGCGCGCGCCTGCATTTCGGTGATTTCGGGATAGGAAATGCCGAGCCGGCAGCCCCGGTGCCCGAGCATCGGATTGAACTCCTTTAGCGCCGCGACCTTCTCCTTTATGCGCTCTTCCGGGATGCCCGTAATGGCGGCGAGCTCGCGAATTTCCGCTTCCGAATTCGGGAGAAATTCGTGCAGCGGCGGGTCCAGAGTGCGGATCGTCACCGGCAGGGACCCCATAATGTCGAGAATGGCCTTAAAATCGCGCTGCTGCATCGGCAGGAGCTTCTCCAAGGCCCGGCGCCTGCCGTTTTCGTCCTCCGCGAGGATCATTTCGCGCACGGCATGGATCCGGTCGCCGCCAAAGAACATATGCTCGGTGCGGCAGAGGCCGATTCCCTCGCTGCCGAAAGCCACCGCCACCTCAGCTTGATCCGGCTGATCCGTGTTGGTTCTGACCCCCAGACGGCGAAACTCGTCGGCCCATTCCATGAGCCGGGAAAAGCACCGATAAACGGCGGAGTCCTTCGCGGCCAAAGTTTTGCCGACGAGCACTTGCAGAACTTCGGACGGCAGGGTCTGGATCTGCCCGAGGATGACTTCGCCCGTCGTGCCGTCGAGGGAAATCCAATCGCCCTCCTTGATCAGGTGCCCTTTGGCCGTCATGTGGCCGGCGTCATAAGAGATGTTGATCTCTTCGCATCCGGCGACGCACACCTTTCCCATCTGCCGGGCGACGAGGGCGGCATGCGATGTCATCCCGCCGCGCGCCGTCAGGATTCCTTCGGCGGCATCCATGCCGCGGATATCGTCCGGGCTTGTTTCGATGCGGCAGAGGATGACCCGCTCGCCCTTGTTCTTCCAGTCCTCCGCGTCTTGAGCGCGAAAGACCACGCGCCCGGTTGCGGCGCCGGGCCCGGCCGGCAAACCCTTCGCCAGGATGCGCCCCTCCGCGGCCGCCTTCTCCTTGTCTTTCGCGTCGAAAATCGGGCGCAAGAGCTGATTGAGCTGGTCCGGCTCGACCCTGAGGAGCGCGTCCTTTTTCGAAATGATCTTTTCCCCGGCCATTTCGACGGCGATACGGACCGCCGCCAGGCCGCTGCGCTTGCCGGCGCGCGTCTGGAGCAGCCAGAGCTTTCCTTCCTGGATGGTAAATTCGATGTCCTGCATGTTTTTGTAGTGCCGCTCCAGGATCTGGCACGAGCGCTCGAGCTCCCTAAAACACTGCGGCAGAAATTCTTTTAGCTCGGCGATCGGCCGCGGCGTGCGAATGCCGGCGACGACGTCTTCGCCCTGCGCGTTGGCGAGAAATTCGCCGTAGAGCTGTTTTTCTCCGGTCGCGGGGTCGCGGGTAAAGGCGACGCCGGTGGCCGACCGATCTCCCATGTTCCCGAAAACCATCGCCTGAACGTTGACGGCCGTCCCCCAGCTTTCCGGAATCCGGTAGATCCTGCGGTAGTCCTTGGCGCGTTCATTGTTCCAGGAGCCGAATACCGCGCCGATCGCCTGCCACAGCTGCTCGTTGGGATCCTCGGGAAATTCCATCCCCGAGCGCTTCCTGATCTCGCGTTTGTACTCCGCGACGAGCTCTTTTAGGTCTTCAGCGCCGAGCTCGGTGTCGGAGCGCACCCCGCGTTGAGTTTTTTTGCGCGCGAGAATCTCCTCAAACGGGCTTGCGCCGTCGCTCTCACCCCTGACCTTCATCACGACGTCGCCGTACATCTGGACAAAGCGGCGGTAGCAATCGTAGGCAAAGCGCGGGCTACCGGTATTGGCGGCCAAGCCTTCCACCGTGCGATCGTTGAGGCCGAGATTCAAAACCGTATCCATCATTCCCGGCATGGACTCGCGCGCGCCCGAGCGCACCGAGACCAGCAGCGGCAGCCGCTCATCGCCGAAGCGCCTGCCCATGAGGCGCTCGACGCGGGCGAGCGCCTTTGCGACCTCGCTTTTCAGGCTTGCCGGATACCGGTAACCATGGCTGTAAAAGTAGGTGCATACCTCGGTCGTGATCGTAAATCCCGGCGGAACGGAAATCCCGATGCGGGTCATCTCGTGAAGCCCGGCTCCCTTGCCGCCCAGCAGTTCGCGCATGTCGGCTTTCCCCTCGGCTCTTCCGCCGCCAAAAGAATAAACGTATTTGGCTTTCGGCATTTTTATCTCCTGGTGTTGTCCGCCATCGCCGGCCGCGAGTCCGCTGTTATGAGAAGTCAGAAGCTGCAAAAGGAGCTTAAAAAACGCGCCGACTTGAGTTCCTTATTGATCTGGAACTGAATGAAACGCGGGAGGAGAAGTCTCATCTCCCGCACCGCCGTTGCATCGGCAAACGGACCCTCTCCGGCAAAGGACTCCTGGGCGCGAAGCGAGGAGACGGCGCTGAGCGTCTGCGCGGATACTAGAACCGCGTCCCTTCTCAGCCGGGCGCACGAAGCGCAGAGAATGCCGCCGTCGCGGCAGCTGAAAAACCAGCTGCCCGCGTGCGCGCGCCAGCTTTGCTTGCAGCGACAGCAGCTTTCAAACATAGGCTCGTAGCCCGCAAGCCGCAATAACTTAAGCTCAAAAAAAATTAAAAAACCGCGGCAAACGTCCTGCTCGTTCAGATAGGTCAGGCCGTCGCGCAGATGGCTGAAAAGGGCCGGGTTTTGCTCGCGTTCCCGGGTGAGCTCAGCCGTAATTTCCGTGAGATAGGCGGCGCAGGCGATGCTGGCTAAGTTTTTTGTCAAGCGGCGGAAGGCCTGCAGGAGTTCGCACCCGTGAATGAAAGCCAAAGACCTCTGCGGATAATCTTGAAAGCGCAGGTTGACGATCGAGAAAGGCTCCAGAGAGTTGACAAACCTACGGCGCGAACGCTTGGCGCCTTTGGCGATCCCGGTGACCTTGCCGTGGTCTTCGGTGAGGAAACAAACGATCTGATCGGACTCGCCGAACGGCTGCGAGCGCAGGACAATAGAGCGCGTTGCGTAGACGGGGGGCACGGCAGATGAGGGAGATCTTTTTATAATCCAAAAATTTCCGTTGAAAATCAACGATTTTCCGAAACGTCCGGCTTGACAAGCGAGCCCTCGGTGCTTAGCTTTCGCATGTTATCATCTAATCTCAATCACGGGCACGAGAGAAGATGGACGACATCAACAACAAGAGCGCTCAAAGCACCGAGGCGAACAAGACCGGAGAAGCAGAATTGAGCGAGTCGCCGACCCCAGCCGAGGAGCAGCTCGCGGCCGAAATTGCCAGCCTCAAACGAGAGCTGGAAAACAAGGACCGCGAGGCGAAGCAAAACTACGACCGCTTCTTGCGCCAGGCGGCGGAGCTGGAGAACTTTAAAAAGCGCGCCGCGAAAGAAAAGGAGGAGGCGATTCGCTACGGCAACGAGGCCCTCATTCGCGACCTGCTTCCCGTTCTGGACAACCTCGAGCGCGCCGTCAGCTACGCCCAAGGGGGCGGAAACGGCAAGCCTCTGCTTGAGGGTGTCGAGATGGTCCTCAAGAGCTTCGTCGATGTGCTGGCCAAATACGGCGTAAAGCAGATCTCGGCCCAGGGGGAGCCGTTCGATCCCGAAAAGCACGAGGCGATCGGGCAGGTCGAGACGGAGGAGTTTTCTCCCAACACCGTCGTTGCCGAGCATCACAAAGGGTATTTTCTCTTGGATAGGCTGCTCCGGCCGGCGCTTGTGACCACGGCAAAGCCGCCGGCAAAAAAAACCGAAACGAGCACGAACGGGGAGGTTGAAAACGGGGGGGACGATGGTTAAATAACCCCTGCCCGTATCTGAAAAATCGGATTCTTTGAGGAGAATATCATGAGCAAAGTCATCGGCATCGATTTGGGGACAACGAACTCCTGCGTCGCGGTCATGGAGGGCGGCGATCCGGTGGTGATCGCCAATTCGGAAGGGAGCCGAACGACCCCGTCCGTGGTCGCGTTCACGGATAGCGGCGAGCGGCTCGTGGGCCAGATCGCGCGCCGGCAGGCGATTACCAACCCCGAAAACACTATTTTCGCCGTCAAACGATTGATCGGGCGGCGTTACGACGACCCCATGGTCCAGAAGGCCATGAAGGTGTTGCCGTACAAGATCGTGCGCGCCGAAAACGGCGACGCCTGGGTCGAGATCCGCGGCAAGCGCTACAGCCCGCCGGAGATTTCCGCGTTTGTGCTCCAGAAGATGAAACAAACGGCGGAAGACTATCTCGGGGAGAAGGTCACGGAAGCGGTCATCACCGTGCCGGCTTACTTCAACGATAGCCAGCGCCAGGCGACCAAGGATGCCGGACGGATCGCCGGGCTCAACGTGCTGCGCATCATCAACGAGCCGACGGCGGCGTCGCTCGCCTACGGTCTGGACAAAAAGAAAGACGAGAAGATCGCCGTGTTCGATCTCGGCGGCGGCACCTTCGATATTTCCATTCTGGAGCTGGGCGACGGCGTGTTCGAAGTGAAGTCGACCAACGGGGATACTTTCCTCGGGGGCGAGGACTTCGACCAAAAGATTATGGATTACCTGGCGGACGAGTTTAAAAAAGACCAAGGAATCGATCTGCGCAAGGACCGCATGGCGCTGCAGCGCCTGAAAGAGGCGGCAGAAAAGGCGAAGTGCGAGCTTTCGTCCGCGATGGAGACCGATATCAACCTGCCGTTCATCACCGCGGACCAGCACGGTCCGAAGCATCTCAACATCAAGCTCACGCGGTCCAAGCTCGAGGCGCTCTGCGCCGAATTGATTGACCGCACCGAGGGGCCTTGCCGGCAAGCGCTGAAAGACGCCGGGCTGACACCCGCGGACATCGACGAGGTGGTTCTGGTGGGCGGGATGACGCGCATGCCGGCGGTGCAGGAGCGCGTGCGCAAGATCTTCGGCAAGGAGCCTCACAAGGGCGTCAATCCCGATGAGGTCGTGGCGGTGGGCGCGGCGATTCAAGCCGCGGTGCTGAAAGGCGAGGTCAAGGACGTCCTTTTGCTGGACGTGACGCCGCTCTCGCTCGGGATCGAGACCTTGGGCGGGGTTTTCACCAAGCTGATCGAGCGCAACACGACCATTCCGACGCGCAAGAGCCAGATCTTCTCGACGGCCCAGGACAATCAGACCGCCGTGTCGATCCGCGTTTTTCAGGGCGAGCGCGAAATGGCCGCGGACAACAAGCTCCTCGGTCAATTCGATCTCGTGGGAATTCCGCCGGCGCCGCGCGGCGTGCCGCAGATCGAGGTCACTTTCGATATCGACGCGAACGGGATCGTGCACGTCTCGGCCAAAGACTTGGGGACGCAGAAGGAGCAGTCGATCAAGATTACCGCGTCGAGCGGCCTCACCGAAGAGGAGATCAAGCGCATGGTGAAGGACGCGGAGGCTCACGCCGCCGAGGACAAGCGCCGCCGCGAAGTCGTCGAGGCGCGCAACCACCTGGATTCGCTGATCTACACGACGGAAAAGTCGCTCAAGGACTACAGCGGCGAGCTGGACGCCGGGGTCAGAAGCAACATCGAGTCGGCGCTACAAAACGCAAAGAGCGCCCTGGACAGCCAGGACGTGCAGACGATCCGGTCCGCGGCGGACGCGCTGAGCCGGGCCTCGCACAAGCTGGCCGAAGCGATGTACGCAAAGGCGTCGCAGCAACAGCAGGCGGGGCAGCATCAGAGCAAGCCCGGCGACGGCGAAGGCAAAAAAGAGGATGTGGTGGACGCGGATTTCGAGGAGGTCAAGTAGCCCAAGGCCGACTCTCCTCTCGCGCTTCGAAGGCCCCTACTCTTCAGTGTTGAGGAGAGGGGCTTTCTCGTTATATAAAGCTCGATGGCATCGTAGGAGGGTTTAAAGGCTTGAACGGCAAAAAGGACTACTATGCAGTCCTCGGCGTGGAGCGCAACGCTAGCGAAGAGGACATCAAGAAAGCCTATCGCAAGCTTGCGCTGAAGTACCATCCCGATCGCAATCCAGGAAACAAGCAGGCGGAAGAGACCTTCAAGGAGATCTCCGAGGCCTATCAGGTCCTATCCGACCCGGAGAAGCGCTCCCTCTATGACCAGTTTGGCCACGGCGCTTTCGGCGACGGCGGACCCTTCCGCGGCGGCTTCGACTTTAGCGCGGGGTTCGAGGATATCTTCGGCGACATCTTCGGCGAGTTTTTCGGTACCGGTGGCGGCGGGCGCGGGCGCAGCCGCGCGCAGCGGGGCGAAGACCTCCGCTACAACCTCGAGCTTAGATTCGAGGAGGCCGTTTTTGGCTGCGAGAAGAAGATCAAAATCCCGCGCCACGGGCCGTGCGAGACGTGCCGCGGCACGGGCGCAAAACCCGGGACGGCGCCGAGCACCTGTCCGACATGCCGCGGCCGCGGCCAGGTTACGATGCAGCAGGGGTTTTTCAGCGTCTCGCGCACCTGCACCCAGTGCCACGGCTATGGGACGATCATCCGCGATCCCTGCACGGCCTGCGACGGCGTCGGCCGGGTCAGGCAGTTCCACACCTTGAACGTCAAGATCCCGCCCGGGGTAGACACCGGCACGCGACTTAAGTTAAGAGGGGAAGGAGAAAACGGAAGCTCGGGAGGGCCGCCGGGAGACCTCTACGTCGTGATCCGGGTCACGCCGCATCCGCTGTTCGTCCGTGACGGCCAGGACATCCTCTGCGAGGTTCCGATCAGCTTTGTGCAGGCGGCTCTCGGCGCTGAGATCGAAGTCCCGACACTGGAAGGCAAAGTGAAGCTCAAGATCCCCGCCGGAACGCAGACCGGCAAAGTCTTCCGAATCAAGGGCAAAGGCGTGAAGGATCCGCGCGGCGGGCCCGCCGGTGATCAACTGGTCCGGGTCAACATCGAGACACCCACCCATCTTACGGCGCGCCAGAAGGAGCTGCTCAGGGAATTCGCAGCGCTCGGAGGAGAGGACGTTCACCCGTTGTCCAAAGGCTTCTTTGACAAGGTGAGGGAGATTTTCGACTGACCCGCAAGCTCCTCAAGCGATCCGGGGTCCCGACCCGGTGCTCTTTCGCATCCCGCGCTCCGGCTTCGATGAAACGCCGCACAAACGTTGTCGTCGCCATCGACTAGGCAAAGGGGACACTATGGATGAAATTCAATGGACGCCTGAATCCCAGCAGGCGAAGGGAGCGAAGATTGAAATCCCCGACGTGCTTCCGTTGCTCCCGATCCGCGATATCGTCATCTATCCTTTCATGATGCTGCCGCTGTTCGTCGGCCGCGATCTGTCGATTCGCGCCGTCGAGGAAGCGCTGGCCCGCGAGCGGCTGATCTTTCTCGTCGCTCAGAAGAACGCGAGCGAGGATAACCCGACCCCCGACGACATTTACCGCATCGGCACCGTCGCTTCGATCATGCGCATGCTGAAGCTCGCCGACGGCCGCATCAAGATTCTCGTTCAAGGCATCAGCAAGGGCGAGATCGAGAACTACCAGCAGCAGCGGCCGTATTTCGAAGTCAAAATCCGCAAAATCGTCGAGCCCACGCTGGCGGAGCTTTCGATCGAGACCGAAGCGTTGATGCGCAACGTCAAGGAAAAGATCGAACAGATCCTCAGCCTCAAGAACCTGCCGCCCGAGATCGTGATGGTCACCGACAACGTGAGCGACCCGGGCGTGCTCGCGGATCTCGTCGCCTCCAACCTGCGCCTCAAGATCGAGGAGAGCCAGTCGATTCTCGAAATCGTGGACCCCGTCGCGCGCCTCAACAAGATCAACGACCTGCTCACGCGCGAGCTCGAGCTCTCGAACATGCAGGCGCGCATCCAAAACCAAGCGAAGGAGGAGATGAGCAAAACGCAGCGCGACTACTTTCTGCGCGAGCAGCTCAAGCAAATCCAGCAGGAGCTGGGCGAAGGCGATGAGCGCGCCGAAGAGATCAGCGAACTGAGAAAGCAGATCGAGAAATCGAAGATGCCGCCGGACGTCAAGCGCGAAGCGGAAAAGCAACTGAAGCGGCTGGAGCAGATGCACCCGGAATCTTCCGAGTCGGCGCTGGTGCGAACGTATCTCGATTGGCTCGTCGACCTGCCGTGGAACAAAAAGACCAAGGACAACCTCGATATCCAGAAGGCGAAGCGGGTCCTCGACGAGGATCACTACGATCTGGAAAAAGTCAAAGAGCGCATTCTCGAGTACCTCGCGGTCAACAAGCTCAGAAAGAAGATCAAAGGGCCGATTCTCTGCTTTGTCGGTCCTCCCGGCGTCGGCAAGACCTCGCTTGGAAAGTCGATCGCGCGCGCGCTCGGACGCAACTTCGTGCGCATCTCTCTCGGCGGCATTCACGACGAGGCCGAGATTCGCGGCCACCGGCGCACGTACGTGGGCGCCATGCCCGGGCGCATCATCCAGGGCATCAAGCAGGCGGGCTCGGCGAATCCGGTTTTCATGCTGGACGAAATCGACAAGGTGGGCACGGATTTCCGCGGCGATCCCTCCGCGGCCCTGCTCGAGGTGCTCGATCCGGAGCAGAATCACGCCTTCAGCGATCACTACTTGAACCTGCCGTTTGATCTGTCGAACGTCCTGTTCATCTGCACGGCCAACCTGCTCGACCCGATTCCGCCGGCGCTCAAGGACCGCATGGAAGTGTTGCAGTTGTCAGGCTACACGAACGAAGAGAAGCAAGAGATCGCGCGCAACTATCTCATCCCGCGCCAGCTCGACGAAAACGGCATCACGCACGAAGATCTCGAAATCTCCAAGGACGGCCTGGCCAGAATCATCGCGCAGTACACCAAGGAGGCCGGGCTGAGGAATCTCGAGCGCGAAATCGCCTCGATCTGCCGCAAGGTCGCGCGCCGGATCGCAGAAGGCAAAAAGGAGCCGGTGCGGGTCACGGGGCGCAACGTCCATCTGTTTCTCGGTCCGCCGAAGTACATCCCGGAGCCCGAGCAGGAGCAGGACGAGGTCGGCGTCGCCACCGGGCTTGCGTGGACCAGCACCGGAGGGGAGGTGCTCTACGTCGAGGCCTCGCTGTCCAAAGGGCGGGGGAACCTGACCCTCACCGGCCAGCTCGGCGACGTCATGAAGGAGTCGGCGCAGGCGGCCGTGAGCTACGCCCGCTCGCAGGCCCGCAAGCTCGGGATCGAGGAAGATTTCTATCAAAAGCTCGACATCCACATCCACGTTCCCGCCGGCGATATTCCCAAAGACGGCCCGTCGGCGGGAATCACGATGGCGAACGCGCTCATCTCCGCGCTCACCAAACGACCGGTCAACCGCGACGTGGCGATGACCGGAGAGATCACGCTGCGCGGCCGGGTCCTGCCGGTGGGCGGGCTCAAGGAAAAATGCCTGGCGGCCTATCGGGCGGGAATCCGCACCGTGATCGTTCCCGAGCGCAACCAGAAGGACATGGAGGAGATCCCCAAGGCGCTGCGGCGCAAGCTCCGTTTTGTCTTCGCCAAGAACATGGCGGACGTTTTAAAGGTGACGCTGCGCAAAAGCGAAAACGGCGCGCCGGCGGTCAGAAGGCGCGCGGAAAAGCGCCAGCGGCCCGTCGAGCGAATTCGCCGGGAACGCCTGCTCCACATCTGACGCTCAATGAAGCTGGCGGAGCTCGGAGAATTCGGGCTGATTGAGCGGATTCAAAAAAGCACACCGAAAGGGAAGGGCGTTCTACTCGGAATCGGCGACGACGCTGCGTGGCTCAAGTGGCGCGATCGGTCGTTGCTCGTCACGGCGGATGTTCTCATCGAGGGCTTTCACTTCGATTTTGCCTGGACCTCGCCGTACGAGCTTGGCTACAAGGCGCTGGCGGTCAATCTGAGCGACATTGCGGCCATGGGAGGGACGCCGTCCTATTTTGTGACTTCCCTTGGCGTGCCCGCCGACTTTGAGGCCGAGGGCGTGGAAGAGATCTTTCGCGGCATGCGCGCGCTTTCGACCCGGACCGGCGCCGTGCTCGTCGGCGGCGACACCAGCGCCGCCGACCGGCTTGTGTTGAGCGTGTGTCTTTTTGGGCGCGCGCCCCACCGACCGGTGTCGCGGCAGGGGGCGCGCGTGGGCGACGATCTCTACGTCACCGGAACCCTCGGGGACTCCTCCCTGGGCTTGGAGTTGCTCAAGACCCGAGGCGAGAAAGGCAAAGACGCCGCCGCGCGTTACCTGTTTTTGCGCCATCGCTTTCCCGCGGCGCGGCTTCGCGCCGGCGCGGCGCTCGCCCGGCGCGGGCTCGCGCGCGCGATGATCGACGTGAGCGACGGCCTGCTGCAGGATCTCGGGCACATCTGTCGGGCGAGCGGGGTCGGCGCCGTGGTCTGGGAACAGAGCCTTCCGCTTTCGCGCGCCTACCGCTCGCTTGCGGGCGGCAGAGGTCTAAGCTACGCGCTGAGCGGCGGCGAGGACTACGAGCTCCTCTTTGCCGCGCCGGTAGCGGCGCGGGCGCGGCTGGAAAAATCGGGTAGAAGTCTTCTCGGGGTCAAGGTGACGCGGATCGGGACCTGCGTTGCGTCAAAAGAGGGGATTAAGGTCGTCGACCGCAAAGGCCAGCCTTTGTCCCTGCCTGCCGGCGGCTACGATCACTTCAAACACTGATCGCATCGGCGATGGACAGCGAATCGCTGGAACGACTGCTCGAAGGAGTGCAAGCCGGTAAACTTTCCGTTTCCAAGGCGCTCGATCGTTTGCGTCACCTCCCGTTTGAGAATTTGGGTTTTGCCCACGTCGATCATCACCGCGCGCTGCGGCAAGGATATCCCGAGGTGATTCTCGCGCAGGGCAAGACGGTCGAGGAGATCGCCGCGATCGCCCGCGCGATGCGGCGAGTTGGCAGCAATGTGTTGATAACGCGGCTTGCGCCCGAGGCGATGCCCAAGCTGAGGCGCCAGCTCAGGGGCATGCGTTTTTATCCGCGCGCGCGGGTGGCGACGTGGATCGCGAGAGAAATTCCGCTTCGCGGCAAGGGCCTCATTTTGGTCATCTCCGCCGGCACCTCGGACATGGCCGTCGCCGAAGAGGCGGCGCTCACGTGCGAGATGATGGGCAACCGCGTCGACCGCCTGTTCGATGTCGGGGTGGCCGGCATCCATCGCCTCCTGCAAAACCGCGACAAGCTCCTTTCCGCTTCCGTGCTGGTCGTCGTCGCCGGCATGGAGGGAGCTTTGCCGAGCGTGGTCGGCGGGCTCGTCGACAAGCCCGTCATCGCCGTGCCCACAAGCGTCGGCTACGGCGCGAGTTTTGGCGGCCTGGCGGCGCTTCTGGGCATGCTGAACTCGTGCGCCGCCGGCGTGACCGTGGTGAACATCGACAACGGATTTGGAGCAGGCTTTGCGGCGAGCCTGATAAACCGGTTATGAGCGAAAAGAAATACCAAGTCTCCAAACACGCTTCGGACTTGACGATGCGCATCGTCGGGAAGACCGAGGCCGATCTGCTGACGAATTCGGCCTTCGCGCTGTTTGACTTAATGACGGACCTGGACAAAGTGCGCGCGCTCGAGCCGCTTCCGATCGAGGCCGAGGGCGTGGATCAGGACGACCTGATCGTCAACTGGATGCGCGAGCTGCTCTACGTGTTTCAGGTCGGCGGCTATCTGCTCAAGGAATGCAAAATTCAAGAGGTCAGGGACAATTACGTTCGCGCCGAGGTCCGGGGGGAAAAGTACAATCCCGACGCGCACGAGATTCGCCAGGAGCTGCAGTCGGTGCTGTACGAGCAGTGCCGGATGGAGAAAACCGGCAGCCAGTGGACCGCGCGCGTGACGTTCGAGATTTAACCGTATGGCCGATTTTCACGAAGACGCCTACACCGGGATCGCGTTGATCGCCGATCCCATCCATCGTTACATTCAGTTCACGGTGCCGCGCCGCGCCGGAGAGGTCACGGAAAAGGACATCATCGATTCCCCCTGGGTGCAGCGGCTGCGCTGCATTTACCAGCTCCAGAGCACGCGCTGGGTGTATCCCTCGGCGGAGCACAGCCGCTTTCAGCATTCGCTCGGCGCCATGCACCTGGCCGGCGAGTTCGCGCGCCATCTTTACCCGTCGCTGAAAAAAACCGTCGGCGATGAATGTCCCTCGCTGCCGTTCGTCGAGGAGTATTTGAGAATCACGGGGCTTTTGCACGATGTCGGGCACGGCCCTTTCGGCCATTTTTTTGACGACAATTTTCTGATCGATTTCGGCATCACGCACGAGGATATCGGGCAGGTCATCATCCGCGACAAGCTGGGCGAGCTGATCCGCCAGCTCAGGCGAAGCCCGAGCGGCCCTTTCGCCGCCGGCGAAGAGCTCGACCCCGAGGAGATCGCGTTTCCCATTAAAAAAAGCGCCGAGGACGATCCCTCCAAGCCGCGCTGGATGCGGCTGCTGCAGCCGCTGGTGAGCGGCATCTTCACCTTCGACAATCTCGACTACGTGTCGCGCGACTCTTACATGTGCGGTGTCTCCGTCGGGCCGATCGATCGCGAGCGACTGCTGTACTACACGTTTCTCTCGCCCGAAGGGCTCACGCTGCACAAGGCGGGAAACGCCGCGTTGACCATGTTTTTAAACGCGCGCCTGTACCTTTACACCAATGTCTATTATCACCGCACTTCGCGCGCGCTCGACCTCCACCTGCGCGAGATCTTTCCCGCGACCATGCCGCTTGTCTTTCCCGGTAATCCGCTCGATCACATGGACGACTATCTCTACCTGACCGACTGGTCGCTGTTGGAAAAGGTGTCCGGCTGGCATCGGGAAAACGGCGCGCATCGGGAACTGGGCCGCGAATGGGGGCAGATCCTCAGGCGCGAGGTCAAGTGGAAAATGGCATACGACCGCACGCTCTCGCTCAACGAGCTGCGCTACGGAATCGAGCTGATTCAGGAGGCGGATTGGGAAAGACGCATTCGCGCGGCGCTCCCGAAATCGATGCGCGATCTCGTTTTTCGCGTCGACATGGCCACGCAAGACCCGCGCCCCGAGAATCCGTTCGCGATGGGAAAGAAGCAGGTCTACATTTACGATCCTTCCACAGGCGAGATCACCAAGGAATCGCTCTCGGAGTTGCTCCGTTTTATTCCCGCCAAGGTTGTGCAGTTCCGGGTTTACGCGCTGAATCACCAGCACGATCAACTGCTTGCCCAAATCGCCGAGACAACGCTCCAGGGCGGCTCGTCCGCGATCAAGACCAATGTCTGAGCAGCCGCCGATCAGAGTTCCTCTGGTCGACTTGAAGGCCCAGTACCAGTCGCTGCGGCGCGAGGTTTTCGCCGCGATCGAAGAGGTCCTCGAACGGCAGGCGTTTATTCTCGGTCCCGCGGTGAGTCGCTTCGAGGCGCAGGCCGCGGGCTACCTCGGATGCCGCGCCGCGGTGGGCGTCGCCTCGGGGAGCGATGCGTTGCTTTTATCTCTGATGGCGCTTGATATCGGACCGGGTTGCGGCGTTGTCGTGCCGCCGTTTACTTTTTTTGCGAGCGCCTCCGCGATCGTGCGCGTCGGCGCCGCCCCGATCTTCGTCGATATCGATCCCGAAACCTGCCTGTTGAGCCCCGCAGCCGTAAACGCGCTTGTGGACGGTTGCGAGCGCCAAGGAGGCGGGTTGAGCCACCGCCGAACCGGCGCGCGCCTCAAGGCGCTTCTGCCCGTTCACCTGTTTGGGCAGACCTGCGACATGAGAAGTTTGCAGGCGCTCGCGCGCAGCCACGGGCTTTTCATCATCGAGGATGTGGCTCAGGCGATGGGCGCGCGCGCGGTGTCCGGTGACGGCGCCACGCGGGCGGCCGGAACCCTCGGGGATCTCGGGTGCTTTTCTTTTTTTCCGAGCAAAACGCTCGGGGGGATCGGGGACGGCGGGCTGATCGCAACCCACAGGCAGGATCTCGCGGAAAAGCTTCGCGCGCTGCGCATGCATGGCGAAACCGCCCGCTACCGCCATGAGCTTGTCGGCGTCAACTCGCGCCTTGACGCGATTCAGGCCGCGGTGCTTGCGGTCAAGCTCCGCCATCTGGACCAATGGTGCGCGCGGCGCATTGAACGCGCCCGCTATTACGGCGAGCTGTTCGGCGCGAGCGGGCTACTCGGCAACGGAATCATCGGCATTCCCGCGGAAGGCGAGAACCGCAGGCACGTGTTCAATTACTACACGGTCCGCGTCGAACGGCGCGATCGGCTGGGCGAGTATCTGCGCGGCCGCGGCATCCAGACGGCGGTCTATTATCCCGTTCCGCTCCACTTGCAGCCGTGCTTTAAGGATCTGGGCTACCGTCGCGGCGAGTTTCCGAACGCGGAGCGCGTCGCGGGCGAGGTGCTCGCGCTGCCCATGTATCCGGAGCTTCGGCCCGAGCAGCAACAATACGTGGTCGATACGATCAAGGGATTTTTTCGCTCGTAGCGGGATTTGCCGACGCGCCGAGGAGCACGCCCGCCATAATCGCTAGCCCGCCGAAAAGCTGATACGGCATGAGCGTCTCGCCGAGAAAGACGGCCGCGAGCCACACGGCGTGGAGCGGCAGCGTGTTGTACGCGAGCGCCGCGCGGCTCGGGCCGAAGAGCAAAACCGACCGGTTCCAGAGCAGGAAAGCGGCAAACGACGGGAGCGCGCCGAGGTAAAGAAACGCCGCCACGATTTCAGCGCGCGCGAGATCGGCGGGTTGAAAGGAGAGCTCGAAAAAAGCGATGGGGAGAAGAAACAGCGCGCCCAGGACCGTGGTGATCGCGGTCACGACGAAGGGCGAAAGCGCGGCCATCGTCCTTTTCGCCATCACCGAGTAGAAGCCCCACAGGAGGGTCGCGAACAGCACGATCACGTCGCCGAAACTGAAGCGAAGGTCGACTAGAGCCGCGAGCTCGCCGCGGGCGACGATCCACGTCACGCCGAAAAAGGACAGGGCGATCCCCGCCAGCCGCCGCCGCGGCATACGCTCGCCGATCAGGAGCCACGCCAGGCCGGCGGTCGTAAGCGGCGTCGTCGAGTTGACCAGGGTCGCGTTGAGCGCGCTGGTGTGATTGAGCCCGATGTACAAGACGCTGTTAAAGGCGGTCACGCCCGTCAGGCTCATGACGATCAGGGTGAAAGCGTACTTGCGCGGCACGCGCCAGCCGCCGCGGTAGACGATGAGCGGCAGGACAATAAGCGCGGAGACGGCGAAGCGGCCCGTGTTCAACGTCCAGGGCGGGACCTCGCCGGCGAGAGACTTCCCGATGACGAAATTTGTGCTCCAGAAAAAAGGCGGGAGAAAAAGGAGCAGATAATCGAGGCCGGAGGGGCGACGGGATTTGCCGCCGCGCCCCTGGGCGCGATCGGGCGGCCTCTCCTCGACGCGCCGGCGTTCAGCGCGTCGTTTCGTGGAACAGCTCATCCAGGGGGATCGTCTTCGTGATCATGCCTTGCTCCAAAGAATACTGCATGAGAGTCTGGAGATTTTTGCGGTTGGCGGGCCCGAGGCCGTACACCCAGGGATCGCGCCCGAGAACCGCCTCCTGCTCCTCCTGCGCCGCGCGCAACCAGGCCAACGGCACGCGCCTGGGATTTTCCATCCGCCGGTAGGCGATTTCTTTCGCTTTCTCGAAGGCGTGCATCAGGTTTAGCGGGACCCACGGATAACGATCGACGATTTCTTGGCGGAGCGCGGTCGTGTGCATGATCGGAAAGATTCCAGTGCGTTTGTAGTAGTCGATCTCCAGCTCTTTGTAGTTCTCAAAGAGGCGCTTCACTCTGGGGTCGCCGCGAAGCAGCGGCCCGATGATTTCGGGGTGGATGACGCCGTCGAGTTCTCCTTCGGCGAGCATCGTCTCGACGCTCTTGCCAGCGGGCGTTCGCTCCCACCAAAGATCGGCTGGCCGGGTAAACTCCACTTCTTCTTCGTCCTGCGAGTACCAGTGAATTTTCCTGTGCGGCACGCCGAACTCGTGCTCGAGGATGCCGCGCAGCCAGAGATTCGTTGTCGCCTGAAAGTTTCGCAGCCCGACCTTTTTGCCGATAAGGTCCGCCGGCTCGCGGATCCCTTTGCTCGCGTTGATGAAGACAAAGCCGTGGCGAAAGCGCCGGTGAAGAAAGACGGGAATCGCCGTAAAAGCCTGGCCGCGAACTCGGGCCATGAGGTAAGAGGACATGGAAAGCTCGCAGACGTCGAACTCGCGGTTGCGAAGCATGCGCCAGTGGCGCTGATCCGAGGTCATATCGGTGAGCACGGTGAGCCTGATGCCGTCGGGCTGGACGCTGCCTTCCATGAGCGCTCTTACGATCTCGTAGTCGCCGCACGCCAAAGTCAGGTGGACTTTTTCCGACATATCGATCTCCGCAAATGAGTTGTAGGCTATCTAACACGATTCTCGCCGGCCCATCAATGCACGGCTTCGCTCGCTCCGGATTCGAAAGGCGGGCTAAAAAAGGCGGACTTTTAAGTGTCGCCCGGCCGGCGCAGGCGAAAAGAGGCCGAGCGCGAGATGCGCTCGAGATCGGTGGGAGCTGGGCTTGAGCGAGCTTTGCAGCGACCGGGAGCGGCGCGGAAAGGCCGTAAAATTTACGCGAGCCGCAGTTCCGCAACCGAGGCCCGAGCAGGCCGCCCGCGCACATCCGGAACGATCGTGAGATCGAGCGCCGTCAGCCCTTCCAGGTCAACCCTGTAATCTTCAAGCTCGCAAGTTGCGCCGCCGGGGCTGAAATTATACTGCTGGCGGACGATTTCCCGGTAGGTCCCGCGATCCGAAGACCAGCGCAGCACAAACTCCTGCGTGCGTTCCTGCTCGTCGTCGACAAAGAGTAGCCGGATCTGCCGGATCGTCTGTGGCTCGGCAAAAAGAATGCGCACGGTCTGCTCTCCGGGCCGGGCCGCAAGCCAACCCCGCCCGCCGGCCGGAACCAGGGCCGACTCAATCGGATGTTCGGGGTCCTCGGAGCTCACCTCCACCTCCGCCAAACGGGCCAGGTCCAGCCAATGTCGATCGGCGGGCTCGCGCCCTGGGGAAGGAGGCCCGATTATCCGTTTGCGCATGAGCTAGCGTACCAAGCCCAAGATGCCGATCAGGATCAAATAGATGGCGACGATGTAATTCAAAAGCCTCGGAATCATAAGGATCAGAATCCCAGCTACCAGCGCGGCCAGTGGCTGCAAAGCTATATACAATCGCATAGGCGACCTAGAGAAATTATTTAGCCAGCTTCGATTCTTTGCGCGCCATTCTTGCGTTTTATAAGTTCTCGTCGAAGGGGTCCGCATGACGCGGCCCGTTCAACGGCCGCGATTTTTTCGGAGCAACGAGTGTGCCGCGGCTGCCGGACAAAAAGAACGGCACATTTAGCGACGGCTCCGGTCCTTTGTCCCAAAGTTGACAAAACGGAGGAAATTCCGGCGCACAACTGCGACAGGCCATTTAGGGACCGTTAGGGCTTGCGCAGGGAGAGCGGCGCCAGCTCCGGATGGTTGAAACGAGACAGGGAACTTGCCGGCGCCGCTTGCGAAAGGTATCTTGGACACCAAGCCAAGATTGCCGCTCTGAGCGATGGACAGCGACAAAACTCATGCGGCGCCGTGCGGAGAGCTTGGCCGCTGGTTCTAAGCAGTCGATTTTCTTTACGTGCCGGAGTGGTGGAACTGGTAGACGCGCTGGACTCAAAATCCAGTGGGGCTCGCCCCCGTGAGGGTTCGATTCCCTCCTCCGGCACCACCCCAGCAATCGCCCGCCGGCGCGTGAAAAACGCCCGCTTGGGCGGACCCGCCAAGCGCGCTTAGCGCAGGAGCCTTTCTAACTCGCCGCGCAGAGCCTTTTCGCTCTGCGGTCCCGTTCTCCGGTCGGTGATTTCGCCTTTTTTGGAGATTATGACGGTAAAAGGCGTGCCGACAAATTTGTAAGCGCGGGCGATTTTCATTCCATCATCGAGCCCCACAGGAAAACTCAGGCCGTGAGTTTTGACGAACTTGCGGACCTCGGGCTCTTTGTCCTGCACGAAAATGCCCACGAACTGGACCCCTTTGCTCTTGAACTCGCGATAAATTTTTTCAACCGCAGGAGCCTCCTGCCGACACTCGGGTCACCAAGAAGCGACAAACTTCAAGACCGCGACCTTGCCTTCTAATTCAGAGGACCTGAACTCTCCCCCATCGAGGAGCCTGAGCGTAAAAGAAGGGGCCCTGTCCGTGCGGAGCTGAGCCGACGCTGTTTTGGCGGAAGGTTGGAGGACCCAACCGACCGTCAAAGCCATGAGAAGGGCAAACGGTGTGACGCTCTTGGCCACATGGCCTCCTTGCTTACGTGACGAGCTCAATTGAAAAACGCCGAAACCGCAAAAAAGTTCCTGAGCTACAGGAAGCAACCATTGGGGATGCTCATCGAGGCCAATCGGTTAAAACCGCGGGCGCAGAGCGCGCCGGCCGGTTGCGGAAGCGCGCGCAAGCGCCTATCGGCGCCGCGGTGTTGCGCGGCTTCCGGGTCCTGGTCAGGTAGCGCAGCGGCGGCGGTGGGCGCCGAGCGAGAACGCTTCAATTTTTGCTTTGAGCTGCTCGAAGGTGCACGGCTTGGCAAGATAGAGGGCGCGAATCGCGCGACAGATTTTCACGAGCTGCTCGGAGACATGCCCGGTGAGCAGGATTCTCCCCTTGTGCGGCGCGATCCGGTTGTGGTGGCCGAGGAGCGCGGTGCCTTCTAAACCGCCGCGCAGGGCTTGATCGGCGATCACGACGTCAAACGCCTGGGTTTCCATCAGGGCAAGCGCCGTTTCGCCATCCTGCGCTTCGGCCACTTTGTAGCCGCCGCAGCAGAGCAGCCGATTCATAATCGCGCGGAGTTCCGGATCATCGTCGACGAGCAAGATTCTCCCGGCCATCTTTCTCTCCCATGCAAGCTCAAGAAAATTTTTAACCGGGATTCCCGGCAGGGAACAAGAAAAACCGTGTGAAATTTCGCCTAAGCTTTCGTGGCGCCGTCTCGACAAAACCGGACGCGCTTTGCTTTTGCGCGCCGCGAACCGTCGGAGCGAACAGCCGGTGGCGAACTTTAACCTTCTTGAAGTCGGCAAGAGTCTGCCGGTAATTTTAAAAGGCTTTCGAGCAACACGCGGAGCAAGCGGCAGCGTGCGTCGGTGGCGCCCGTTCCGAAAACGCGTAAGCGAGACTGGTTCCGGAGGCTTTCCATGAAACAGACCGCCTGGTGGCTTGCGCTCCTGCTACTCGTTTTCGGCTGCGCCAAGGTCGTTCAGGTGTACAAAATCCCTGATCTGAGGCTCGGCGAGGGGTCCTTTTTCCCCACGATCGAAGCTCACACGGGCGCTCCCATCGTGGGCGGCAATCGGATCGACATCCTGCTCAACGGCGATGAAACCTTTCCCGCCATGCTCGAGGGGACGAGAAAAGCCAAAGCAAGCATCACGTTTGCGCAGTATCTTTACGAGGACGGGGCGATCGCGCGGCAATTTGCCGAGACCTTTGCCGAGCGCTGCCGCGCCGGCGTGCCGGCGCATATCCTTCTTGACAGCCACGGCTCCGGGAAGGCGCCGGCCGAGTTGATCGAGCTGATGACGCAGGCCGGCTGCCAGGTCGAGTACTTTCGCCGCGTCGAGGCGCCGCAAGTGATCTTTCCCTGGAAGCTCCTTCGCTACAACTATCGCAACCACCGCCGTATTCTCGTGATCGACGGGCGCACCGGATTTACCGGAGGCTACGGCATCAGCGCGGCGTGGACCGGCGACGGTCGAACGGCGGAACACTGGCGCGAAACCAACGTGCGCGTCGAAGGCCCGGTCGTGCAGCAGCTGCAGGCTGCGTTCGTCGAGAGCTGGCTCGAAGCGACCGGCACCTTGCTGGGCGGCGAAGCGTATTTTCCGCGCCTCGAGGCACGCGGCAAGGCGTTCGCGCAGGTTGTCAAGAGCTCGCCCGTGGGCGGAAGTTTTCAGAACTATATGCTGTTTTTGCTTTCGATCAGCTCGGCGCGGAAGTCGATTTTGATCAGCAACCCCTATTTTCTCCCGGACGATCGAATCGTCGAGGCGCTTGCGAGCGCCGCCAAGCGGGGCGTTCGGGTGATGGTGTTGGTCCCGGCAAAGATCGATCATCCCATTACGTATCGCGCCAGCCGCAGCGGCTACGGTCGCCTGCTGCGCGGCGGCATTGAGATTTACGAATACCTACCGGCGCTGCTGCACGCAAAAACAATGGTCGTGGACGATGTCTGGGCGACGGTTGGAAGCACCAACATCGACAACCGCTCTTTCGCGCTCAACGAAGAGTTGAACCTGACGATTCACGACAGAGGCTTGGCGCGCCGTCTCGAGCAGGTCTTTTACGAGGATCTCAAACACTCAAGAAAGGTAACCTACGAGCAGTGGCGCTCGCGCGGCCTGCTGGAGAGGTTTTACGAGCTTTTCGCGTTTCCCATCAGGGAGCAGCTCTAGCTCACGCGCCTTTTCGCCAGGCCGTCCATCGGGCGGGCTTTTTTCTGAAGCGGCGCGCCGCCACGGCTAAGCCGGCCGCGATCAGAACCGCCCCCGCCAGCCCCGCCCACCTGAGCGCTTCAGGCACGCGAAGCGCAAGCTCGAGCTGAAGCGCGACAAGCGCCGCCAAGATGAGGCCGGGCGTGCGGCCGACAATGCTCCCCAGAAAGAAATGGCGAAAGCAAATTCGCGAGGCCCCGATAAAAAGATTGACCAAGGTAAAGGGAGCCAGCGGCAAAAGGCGCATGATCAGCACCGCGGCAAAGCCATGCCGGCGCGCCTCCGCCTCGAGACGCTTGAGTCTCGGACCGGCGATCTCCCAAAGAAGATCCTGGCCGAGAGCGCGGCCAAAAAAGTAGCCCAGCATCGCGCTCAGAAGCCACCCGATCATCGAGTAAGCGCCGCCGGCGACAGGGCCGAAACTAAAAACCGTCACCATGGTCAGCACGGTGATCGGAAAGAAAGTAACGGCGGCGGCAAGATACGCGGCGACGACGATAAGCGGCGCGGAGGGGCTTGCGCGGATCGCTCCCTGCCAGCTTGCGAGCGTCGGAAAATCGACCCATTGCCGAAGCGGCGTCAAATGCCAGACGAGCGGGAGCGCAACGAGAGCGAGGATCGTAAGCCAAGCGTGGCGCAAATTAGGGCTCGATCGATGCGACGTCATAGGCGATCGTCCGCGCCCGAAGCGGTGAAGCCGATGCCATCTTTGCACAGCCTTCCTCGAGGCGCGAGATTCGCGCGCCCGCAATCTCCGAGTCGGGCAGGTTTTGTGCCCGGCTACGAGTCCTGCCGCCCATCTCAAGGATGTCGGGCGAAAGGGAAGGCGCGCAGGCCCGCTAAGCGGCGGCGCCTACTCGCAAGGCATAAGTCTGGAGCGATTTTCGAACGCCTCAATCTTTTGCCGCAGCTCGTCGAGGCGAACGGGTTTGGGAAGATACAGAACGTCCATCACGCGACAGGCGTGAGCCAGGGCGGGTGAATCGGAAAAGGTCAATAGAATTCGACCCTTGTTCGGCCATGCACGCTTGTGGCAAGCGAGCGCCTCCATGAGCGCGCTGCTCTTGGGCAGCGTCGAGTCGGCAATCACCACGTCATACGCGTTTTTCTGCATGAGCTCGATTGCGCTGGCCGGAGCGACTTCTTGAACTGCGAAGTAGCTGCGGCGCAGATAGGCGGCCGTGAAATTGCGCACTTGCGGCTGGTCGGTGATGAAGAGCACGTTTTGCATCGGCTTTTCTCGCAACGGGCAATCCGTTTTGCCGCTACGAACCGAACACGCGCGCCCGCTCGCGCTACGGGCTCAATTCCAAATGATCTCCTCGTCACTGATGACGATTTTTCCGGGATCGACGAGAGCGTTGATGCCGTTGTCCCAGTAGACGCAGACAAGTGTCCCGGTCGATCCCTCGAGCTCGCAGAGGATTGTCCCTTCGGTGCCGCCGCTGACGATGCCATCGTAGCAGCGAACTTCGGAAAGCGGCCGGCACCGCACGCCTCTCAGAGTCGCGTCCAATCTCCAGTCCATGGTAGGCTCCTGATACGTTCCTAACTGCCTACCGCAAGTTTCGTTCCACGAGGCGAGCGTTGCGGCGCGCCAAGCGCCGCACGAGATGCGAATCGCTGGCACCGCCGGCAAATCCGCTACCTGCGGCGTGCCGCGCCGTACGGATGCAGCGTCGTTCCGCGCGCAAGCGCGCCAAGCTGTCTCATTTATGAAACGATTCCCGGGCGATTTGTCCCAGTTCGGTCATAAGCGGATCGGGCGCAACGTCTTTTTTCTGGAACAAAATTTGCTCCGACGGTTTGTTTCCAGCATTGGCGGCGGAAAAATTTCAGAAGGGAGACGATCGCGATGTTTGTCGAGAATTATCGTGACGGAAACGCCGCGGCATTTTTGGCCGGAGGTGAGGCGAGCGCGGTTCCTTATGCGCGCATCTCCGACGAAGAATGGCGCGTCTGGCGTATGTTTTTGCCGCACAAGTCGGAGCAGTTCGAGAGAAGCGCCCTGATGAACATCAGCGCCGACACGCTCGAGCTGTCCTACGGCATTCCTTTTTCGGTCACGGGCGAGATGCAGCGGGCGGCGCAATATTTCGACAGGGTCGAGATTTGGCGCAAGCGCGCGTTGAACAAAGACCCCATCGCGGTTGGCGTTCGCGGGAACGAGCGCTATTTGATCGCGCGCTGGGGGCTCGACAAGCTCATTCCGTTCGAGCAGATCAAAAAGAGCGTGCCGATGATCCTAGCGTTTAAGTACGGCACGAGCGCGCTCGGGGCGCTCGGCTGCTTGGGCGCGCTCTGGTTTCTCGCCTGGGGGCTGCTGTAGGGCGGCAAAAAAGCCTCAGGCGTGGGCTTCCGCCCAGGTTTTTCCCGCGTGCATTTCGACGACCAGGCCGCAGCGCAAGTTTGCGGCCCGGGTCATGCGCTCTGAGATCAACGCGCGCGCCCGCTCGAGGTCCCGCGCGGGAACCTCAAACACAAGCTCGTCGTGCACGGTTAAGAGCATTCTCGCCACCGGCTCGCGCACGAGAGCCGCGTCGACATCGATCATCGCCCGCTTGATGATGTCAGCCGCGCTCCCCTGGATCGGAGCGTTGAGCGCCATGCGCTCGCCGACGGAGCGGAGTCGGTAATTCGTGGAGCGCAGCTCGGGCAAGTAGCGGCGGCGGCCGAACATCGTTGTGGTAAAGCCGTCGGTCTTTGCCTTCTCGACCTGCTCTTCCAGAAACGCTTTTACCTTCGGAAACTGCCCGTAGTAGGCGTCGATGAACTCGGCCGCGGCGTCGAGCTCGATCCCGAGCCGCTGTGAGACGCCGAAGGCGGACATGCCGTAAGCGATCCCGTAGGAAAATTGCTTCACGTAGCCGCGCATCTCCGGCGTTACCTCGGCAAGCGGGACGCCGTAAACCTTGGCGGCGATCGCGGCGTGAAAATCGTGCCCCTGGGCAAACGCCTGAAGGAAGGCGGGATCTTCGGATAGATGCGCGAGCACGCGCAGCTCGATCTGTGAGTAGTCGGCCGAGAGCAGCACGCAATCTTCGGGCGCGATGAAGGCGCGGCGGATCTGGCGGCCCAGCTCGCCGCGAATCGGGATATTCTGCAGATTGGGGGCGGTCGAGGCGATCCGGCCCGTGACGGCTTTCGTTTGCTCGTAGGTCGTATGAATGCGCCCGGTCTTGGGATCGATCAGGGTGAGCAGCATCTCCGTGAAGCCGGTCTTGAGCTTGGCCACCTCGCGGTATTCGAGCAGCGCGTCAATGATGGGATGGCTTCCTTTGAGCTTTTCCAGTTCGGCGGCGTCTGTCGAATAGCCGGTCTTGATCCGCCGCGTCTTCGGCAGCCGCAGCTTCTCGAACAGAATCCGCTGCAGCTGGGGCTGCGAGTTCACGTTGAACTCTTCGCCGGCCTGCTCCTGGACGTCGCGTTCGAGCGCGCGCATCTTCTCGCCGAACTCGCGATCGAGATTCTCGAGATAGTCGCGGTCGACCAGAACGCCGGTGTGTTCCATCCGCGCCAGAACCGCAATGAGCGGAAACTCGAGGCTGGTGGCGAGATCCGAAAGCTGGCTGTTTTCCAGATGCTTCTGGAGTTCGACACCGACGGCCCTGACCGCCACGGCCGCGCGCGCGACGCGCGCTCGGTCTGTCGCGGCGAAGTCAAGCGTCGCCTGCCCGCCCCCTTCGTCCGGCGCCGGGCTTGTTTCCGCGAGCGATACTCCGAGATAGCGCTGGACCGTGTCTGCGAGCGCGTAGCCGGACGCCGCGCCCGGATCGAGCAGATAGGCGGCGATTTTCGTGTCGCAGCACAGGCCCCGGATCTCCACCCCGGCGTCAAGCGCGGCACGGTAAAGCGGCTTGGCATCGTGCGCGACCTTGCTCCGCGCGGGGTCTCCGAGAAAGGCGGCCAGGCGCTGGATGGCCGTCGAAAACGGCACGACACGCGCTTCTCCCGGCTCGGCGCAAAGCGCAAGCCAGTGCTCGTCCCAGGCGAGCGCGACGGGCAGCGCGCACGCCATCTCTTCGCCTGCGGCCAACTCCCTCACCGTTTTGAGATCGAGGGAACTGGCGGCCGCGGCGGCGGCGTAGAGATTGAGCTCGCGCAGCCGCTCATAAAGGCTGCGAAACTCGAGCGAGCTAAAGAGCGCGCGCACTTCCTCGGTATCCCAGGGATTTAAGCGCAGGCTTGCGGGGTCAAGCTCGAGCGGCACGTCGTCGAGGAGCCGGCCCAGGTGCTTGTTGATTCTCAGCTGCTCGGCGCGCTCTTTGATCGCCGCCCGGATTTTCGGCGGCAGCTCGTCGGCACGAGCGATGATCTGCTCGATATCGCCGTATTTGTTGACGAGCTGCGCCGCGGTCTTGTCGCCGATGCCCGGCACGCCGGGGAGGTTGTCGGAGGGCTCTCCTTTGAGCGCGACAAAATCCGTCCATTGCTCGGGCGCAACGCCGTAGCGCTCGATGACGGCCGCGCGGTCGTAGCGCGTCACGTCGGAGATCCCGCGGCGCGTCATGATCACCGAGACGCCGTCGCGCACGAGCTGGAGGATGTCGCGGTCGCCGGTCACGATCACGACCTCGTCGCCTTCCGCGCGGGCCTTTTTCGCCAGCGTCGCGAGCAGATCGTCCGCCTCGTAGCCTTCCAGCTCCACGGTCGGGATGCGGAGCTTGTCCAGGACCTCCCGGATGAGCGGCAGCTGCTGCCGAAAGATATCCGGGGTCGCGACGCGATTGGCTTTGTAGTCGGTGTAGCGCTCGAGGCGGAACTTGGGGACGCCCTTGTCGAAGCACACGATCACGCCGCGCGGCCGCTCGTCGGCGATCAGCTTGATGAGCATCGCGGTGAAACCGTAGACCGCGTTCGTGACCTGCCCGGACGAGGTTACCAGAGTGTCGGGCAGCGCAAAAAAGGCGCGAAAGGCGAGCGAGTGGCCGTCCAGCAGCAGGACCTTGTTCGCGCCGCCAGCGGCGCTCTGCCTTTCCGCGGCGGGAGGCCTTTTAGCTCGGGTGCGATTCTTCTCGTTCTTCACGCGTTTACTTTAACCGCTCCTTCGGGCGCGAAGCAAATGGGGCGGAAACGAAGTCGCGTTTTGCGCGGCGTCTTGAAGCGCGCGGCCGGTCAAGCCAAGGCGCGGGACCGGCTGTGGCATTTCCCGGCTTTTTGTCGTACTGTAGCGGTGATTTTTACGCGCCTCCCGGTTTGTGGGCTCGTCGATGGACGCAAGGGAGAAAGAGGGCATGAGCGCAGAAGCGTTGCGCTGTTTCCGTGAAGCAAAAAGTAACCTTGCCGCCGTCACCGCGGCGCTTGGCTCGGCGAACTCCGCGCGGGACTTGCCCTACCGGCATTTTCGCAGCGCGCACGAACTTGCGATCAGGGCCGTGATTGCCGCCAAGGGCGGTTCTCCGTCCGAAGAAAAGCACAAGCTCGTAAGCCTGTGCGAGAGCATCGGCCTCTGGCCGGTCATGCCGCCCAAATTCAAAGAGCACCTGATCGCGGTCGATTGCATCGAGCCCGACCCCGGGGCGGCCGGGCGCGGCGCCGAAGCCAGCCTCGAGCAGTGGCAGGAAAGGCTCCAGGTCGCGCCCAAGTTTTTGTTCTTCATCGAAAACCACGTCGTGTTAAACCCGCAGATCTTGAGCAGTCTCACCGTCTCGTCCTAGCTTTTCGGCCGCCGCAGCGGCGCACGCGAAAGGAAAGCGGAGTTAAAAAAAACCGGCCGGGCGAGCGTCAATCGTGCTGCAAGACGACGCAGGCCTTCGGATTGAAGTGCAGGTAAATTTCCTCGCCCTCGGCGAGGTCGCTCGTGACCGGAAGCTTGGCGCGAAAGGGCTGCTTTCCGACCTGAATCTGGCAGTCGATGATGTCGCCGAGAAAAATAGCCTTGACGATTTTCCCCTTGAAGACGTTCATCTCCTGGCGGTTGCCATCGCGCGAAAGCGCGATGCTTTCCGGGCGCACCGTGACCCATACCTTCGCGCCCGGCGCGAGGCCCGGCGTCACGAGGCAGCTGAGCTTTCCGTGCTCGGTCGCGATCGACGCCAGGCCGCTTGCCGACTCTTCCGCAAGCGTCCCCTCGAAAAAGTTCACCTGACCCACGAACTGGGCGACAAATTTCGATTTCGGATGCAGGTAGAGATCTTTCGGGGTGGATTCCTGGAGGATCTTCCCGTTGAGCATGACGGCGATCCGATCGGACATCGCGAGCGCCTCGATCTGGTCGTGAGTGACGTAGAGCGTCGTGATGCCGAGACGGCGCACCAGCTCCTTGAGTTCGAGCCGGAGCTCCTCCCTGAGCTTGGCGTCGAGGTTGCTCAGCGGTTCGTCGAGGAGCAAGACCTGGGGTTTGGAGACCAACGCGCGCGCCAGCGCGACGCGTTGCTGCTGGCCGCCGCTCAGGTAAGGCGCGGGCCGATCCGCGAGGTGCTCCATCTGCACGAGCGCGAGCGCCTCGGTCACGCGCCGCTTGATCTCGTTCGCCGCAGGCCGCGGCCTTGCTTGCTTGAGCGGAAACGCGACATTCTTGAACACCGTCATGTGCGGCCAGATCGCGTACGACTGAAACACCATCCCGATCGGCCGCTCGTTGGGGGGAACGAACGTGGACGAGGACGCGACGACACGGTCGCCGATGATGATCTCCCCCGACGTCGGACGCTCCAGCCCGGCGATGCACCTCAGGGTCGTGCTCTTGCCGCACCCGCTCGGCCCCAGCAGCGTGTAAAACTCCGACGGCTGGACCTCGAAGTCGACGCCTTGAAGCGCGTGCGCCAGGCCGTCCACAGCCTCGAAGGTTTTGGTCAAGCCGCTGACTTTAACCCGCATACTGTCTCAGCTTTGCTGCCCGCTCACCTGCACGATGAAGCGGCGCATGAGGAGCGTGAGCGGGATCAACGTGATCATCAGGAGCACGCCCAGCGTTGACGCCAGCGCGACGTCGCCGTCCGACCAGTACTGCCACATGAGGACGGAAAAGACCTCGTTGCGCTTGCTCGCGAGCATCAGCGGAATCGAGAAAGCGCGCAGCGCATGGACGGCCACCCAGATCCAGCCCGCCGCGAAGGCCGGGAACAGGAGCGGCAGGGTAATCGCGAGCAGGGTCTTCGTCGAGGTCGCGCCGCACACGTAGGCGGCTTCCTCCAGCTCCTTCTGGATCTGGATGATCGAGCTGTTCATCAGCCGGGTGCCGAAGGCGATGTAGGTGACGATCAAGCCCATGGTCACGATCCACAAGGTGCCGTAGATTTTCAAGTAGCTGAGCGGCGGCGTCAAATAAGCCATGATCATCGCGAGCGCGACGACGATCCCCGGGATCGAGTGGGGCAGGAACAACAGGCTGTCGAGCAGAGCGCGCCCGCGAACCTTGGTTCGTACCACAATCCACGACACGAAAAAAGCGAGCAGCATCGTCGCGCTGGCGGCGATCGCCATCAAAACGAGCGTGTTGCCGACGACCGCAAGAAAGTGCGGGCGCGAGAAAATTTCCCAGTAATTGCGCAACGAAACCACGCCCAGAGCCTCGAGCGACGGCGGGCGGTAGCTCGGCAGCAGCGACGCCCAGAAAAGGATCGCGAACGGAGCCAAGACCGTGAGCACGAAGTAGATCAGGAACATCCCCAAGGCGGGATAGCGCCACTTGCCCAGAGCGATCACTCGCGGCCGGTAGCCTTTGCCGGTGACGGTGGTGTAGCGCTCGCCGTAGCGCACGGCGCGGCGGTAGGCCCAAAGCAAAAACAGCAAGAGCACCATGTAGGTGACGCCGAAAACGGAGCCGAGACCGTAGTCGACGGGCGCCTGCAGACGCACGGTGAAGTAGATCAAGGTGCTCAGCACGAAAATTCCCGCGGGCAGCCCCACGGCGAGCGGCGCCTCAAAGGACTCCATGCTCGAGACAAACTCGTACATGCCCGCGGTCAGCACCGCCGGGAGCAGCACCGGCAGGGTAACTTGAAAGAAAGTGCCGGCGGGGCTTGCGCGCGAGACGCGCGCCGCTTCCTCGAGGCTCGGGTCCATCATGCGAAAAGCGCCAACGATCATGAGAAAGATCGTCGTGACCCCCCTCAGCCCGTCGAGAAAGATGAGCCCGCCCAGAGAATAAATATTTAACGGCCCCTCGCTCAGTCGGACGCCGAACAGTTCGAGGGCCGCGCGCAGAACGATATTCATCGTTCCTGTCTTGGGCGAAAGAAGAAGCGCCCAGCCGAGCGCGAAGAGAACCCCGGGAATCGCCATCGGGATGAGGATCAACGTCCACGCGAGGTTGCGAAACGGCATGTCGGTGCGCTCGACCAGCCAGGCAAACAGAATCGCGATCGCCAGCGTGATCAGCGTGCTCACGGCGGACAAAACGACGGTCGTTCCCAGCGCGCGGTAAAATGTGGGAAGCGCGTAAGCCGCGATATAGTTCTGCAACGTCCAACCTTCCGGCATCGCCGGATGCCCGAGCTGAAAGCTGCTCAGGATCAAGCGCACAAGCGGGACCAGGATCAACAACAAAAGAAAGGCGGTGACGAGAACAAGAAAGAGATTGCTTCTGACCTGACTCCAGAGGCCGAAGACCCTGCTCGGGGTGAAAGCGGCGGTTTTCGTGCTCGCCGGCATCGGTTCAGTCCGCTCAGATCGCCGCCACGCGTCCGGCACTACTGGACCGCTTTTCGCCCGGCGCCGCCGGCGAGCCCCCAGACGGCGAGGATCTTTTTGCTCAAGGCTTCCTCGGCGGCATTGTCTTCCCACTGCCGCAGAACCGCCTTGGCGCCGACGTTGCGCATCAGGGTCCACTTCTCGCCGCCCTCGACGAAAGGAGAGCCGCGGCCGATCTTGTCGTAAGCCTTCTGCCCTTCCGGCGAGGCGAGCCAGCCCGTCAGCAGAAGCGCGGCGTTTGGGTTGCTCGCCCCTTTGAGAATCGCCAGCGCCTCGCCCACGGACGCGGGGACCTCGGGAGGAAAGGCGATCGTGAGCTTCGTTTTCGGATCGCGCCGCTTGAGCCGGTGCAGCGACTGGTAGTAGGAGCCGCAGATCATCGCGTACTCGCCCGCGGCCACTTGAGTGAGGGCTTCCGTTTGCCCGCGCTTCCACACCGGTTGGTTATTTTTGAGCTTGGCGGCGAAATCGAGCGTCCTTTCTTCGCCCCACGCGACGCCCAGCCCGGTCAAGGTCTTGGGGCGGGTGTCGACGATGAACTTTCCGCGCCAGTAGGGGTCGAGACAGTCTTCCCATTTTTTTGGCACCCGCTCCGCCGGGACCAGGGAAGAATTGTAGGCGATGATGTGGGTGCTCCATCCCACCGCGACGAGGTGACCGCTGGGACTCACCTGCTTCTCATCAACGTTGGGGAAAAGCGCGCGCCAGTGAAACGGCCCGGCCAGCAAGCCCGCCTTGATGAACTTCTCCTGGACCTCCGAGGAAACGTCGGTCACATCGTACTCGACAAGGCCCGCGAGAGCCTCGGTAAAAAGCTTTTCCCGGCTGTCGGAACCGGTGATCCGCGTACTTTCGATCTTGATCTTTGGATACTTTTGCTGAAATCCATGAAACACCAAAGACTCTTCGTCGCGATCCAAAGCGCTGGCGATACGGACCTTGCCCTCCTTTTCGGCCAGCTTGACGATTTCGTCGAGGGTCTTTCCGATTCTTGCCTGCGGCCACGCGGCAGGCGCAAAAGCAATCGTGCCGAGGAAGACTACAGCTACTTTCAGACGGAAAGTTTTCATGACAGCCTCCTTAAGAGCAATATCAAGCCGATCCTGACGCTCTCTGCGTTCACATTTGCGATTGAACGCCGTTCTTCGCCAGCTCCGCCTCGAACAGCTCCCTTACATCCGGATCCTCTTCCTCGTAAGGAATCTCGTGCCTGAGCTCCGAGCGGCCGTAGTTGATGACCGCGGGCCTGTGAAAAGCGAGATGGCGCACCGGCTCGCGACCGGTATTGAAATGCTGGTGGTACCAGCCGGCCGGCGGCGAGAGGAGGCTTCCTTCGTGCCAGTCGTAGCGCTTCTTCGGCTCGCCGGGAGCCCACATGAGCGTGTAGCCGGTCCCGTTGAGGATATAGATATGAGCGCCGGGCCCGTGGCGGTGCGCTTTCTTGTATGTGCCGACTTCAAATTGCGCCACATGAGTCTTCATCACGTTGGACGCCATGCAGATAAAGGTGTGCTTCATTTTGTTGCCGCGCCAGTTCCCGATCAGGCGCTCGGGCTTCATGAATTCGCGGATATCGGCAATGAAGTTGGTTTCCCACAAGCCGCCCTTGACGCCCTCGACGAACTTCTCCCGGCGAAAGTAGTCCTCTTCGCCGGCGTACCGCTTCTTGAACTGGAAATCGTTTTGGAAAATGAACTCCAGGTCGTTAAACAGGTTCATCATCAGCGGCGCGCTGGTCACGGCGACGTAGCGCGCGGGCTTATTTCCGTCCGCGTTGAAATGCTGGTGGAGGCAATTGAGCGGGACGGCAAAGACGCTTCCTTCTTTCCACTCAAAGACCTGCTCGCGGCCGCTTTCCAACCGCACCGAGGTCGCGCCGATGCCGGAGACGACGTAGACAAGCTCCTCGTACATCTGCCGCTGCGGCTTCAGGCTCTTTCCCGGCGGGATCTCGCAGACGTAGGCGTCATCGATGCTCTGCTCGGAAAGATTGATAAAAGCGCCGTAGCCGCCGCGCCGCGCCCATTCTTTTAAGCTCAGGGTGCGAACGTCTTCGACATAGTGGCCCTGGTAGACGGGCAGACCTTCCCCTTCGACGTATCGCCGGTAGGTGCCGTATTTTTCGTTCAGGTATTGGACGTACGGATGGGGCTCGCTTTTTGCTTCGGCCTTCATGCGTTCGCTCCGTCTTTGGTTTTGCGTTTCTAGTTTCTGGTTGACCCGCGGCGGGTGCCAAACTTTCCGCGCAACTCGCAGCCCGAAACTCTAATCCCAGATCGGGCGCGGCGCAAAGAGCACGTTCGGGTCGCCGTACTTGGAGGCGATCTCGCGCAGCTCGGGATCGTTCCAGGCCGTCAAGTGTCCTTTGTCCCATACTTTCTGCCCGTCCAGATAGACCGTGGGATTCATGCACACGGCGTTGATGTGGTCGGCGATCTGGCTCTTTGAGCCTTCCTTTTGACTGAGGCCGCCGAGGTGGAAATGAAACCAGCACTCGTGATTGTGCGCCAGATGGTCGAAGCGGTCGGGGTCGACGCGCGGATCGAACGGGACAAACGCCCGCGGGCTTGCGCCGCTGTGCCAGGAGTCGACGTAATAGGAGCGCTGGCCGATCCTTTCGGCCTGCTCTTCGAAGAGCTTGCGGTAAAGCTCCGCTTCCCAGCCCCCTTCGATGTGCACGACGTAGTTGTTTTCGACCACGAGCTTGACCGGGTTTTCGAATCGGATCTCCGGCAGGCCGACCCGGCGCGCGCCCCAAGGATAGGTGGCATAGACCATGATCACGCCGTTCGCGTTGAGAGACTCCGAGGCGCGAAACACGCTCGGCGGGAAGGACACGTTCATGCCGCCGGAGCGCTTGAGATCCCTGCGCCACGCGGTCAGCCGCTTCGAGATTTCGCCGGAGATATCGGTTCCGTCATCGGAGACGACCCGGTAGGTGCCCGCCTCGATCAGCATCGTGTTGACCTTGCGCTCGAGGTAGTCCTGCACCTCCACGGGAAAGCGCGCCCAGTCCGAAGTCATGGTCGCAAAGTCGCTGGCGTAGTTGCGAAACCGCCGCACCTTTTTCTCGAGCATGAGGTCCAGCATGTGCGTCTTGCCGATGCTCGCGATATTCTGCACGACCACGTCGGCATGGCCGATCGCCGCGCGCACGACCGGCGAAAGCTCCTGCCACCAGCCTTTTTCGAGCTTGCTTGTCCAAAGGATGTGCGGCTCCGCGCCGATTTCCTGCGTGACGGTAGCCAGGCAATGGACGACGAACGGATCGACCGACGAGCCCAGCTCGTTCAGGATGACCACCTGGTTGCCGGGCTGGATCTTCATGTAATCGATCAGCGCGTTGCGGCACCCCTGAAGCAGCTCGGGCGGAAACGCGGGAAAACTTGTATTCATGTCGCTGGACCTCCTTAGTGCGCGGGCCGGTTATCGACAGCGCGCGAGCCGGTGGCGCCGCAGTGCCTACCGCACCCGCCGCCGCAAAATAATATGCCCTGCGTCCACGGCCGCCATGAGATCGTAACCCTGGTTCAGGTATTCCTGGACTTCGTCGACGCCGACGATCTTGGACTCGTAAACGGGCTCGGCTCCGTCGAGCTGGCCGCGCAAGCTTTCGACCATCTCCTGCAGTTTCTGGATACGCTCCTCCTGGTATCTGATGTAATGGTGCGTGTTCAGGACCTTGAGCTTTTCCGCGACCCGGTCGCCCATCCTGCCGAGCGTTTCGCCGACTTCGGTGAGCTTTTTTCCTTCGTCGACGTAGCGCTTGTACGCAAACGCTTCCTCGACCTGTGTCAGGTTCTCCCGGTGGATATTTTCCGTGAGCGCAATCAGCCGCACCGCCTCGTCGTCCAGATCGACGACCTTCGCGCTGATCGTCGTCGCGCCGGCCAACTTCGAGGCGCGCCAGCGGCGCTCGCCGAGGACGATCTGGTAGCGCTTTCCGACCGGCCGGACGACGATGTCCTCGAGCAGCCCGACTTTGCGAATGGAGTCGGCGAGGGAGGCCAGCGCTTCGGCATCGAAAAATTTCCGCGGCTGGTGCGGGTTAGGATCGATTTGCGCGAGAGGGATTTTCAGGTAGCGCGCGCGCTCCATTTTTTCGCGCACGCGCCCTTCGGCGGCCGTGGCGTCAGCGGCCGCTTCCGGGACTGCGCCGCCCCCCTCGCAGAGAACGAACTTGCCCCAACCGCAGCGGCACTTCTCGTAGGGATAAAGCTTTCCCGGCTGGAAGCTCTCCTCGGGCTTCAGACCGACATCCTTTTTGTCGAGCGCCCACGGAATCAAGGCCTGGCAGTAGGTGCAGCGAAACTTCACTTCAGTCATGCGAGCTTGGATCGATGGGTATCGCTGTGCTCAACCCATCCTAGGAAACCTCCATTATTCCATGTTCCGATTTCAGGCCACAACCCTGCGTGCCTTCTCTCGGCGTGCCGCGAGCGCGCGATCGAGGCCGTACATCTTATCCGCGACGCCGCACAACAGGTTCCGCTTCGTCGCATCGTCGAAATCATCCCGCCGGACGAAATCGTGGACCTCTTCGATAACTTTTTGGCTGTTCGTGTGGGGAAAGTCGGACGCGTAGAAAAACACGTCGGGACGGATGTTTTGAATTGTTGGTTTCAGCGACGGCCGGTCGAGTTCGCCATGCCAGAAAAGCCGCCCCGACCGGCAGTACTCGCTCGGCATCATATGTAGCTTACGGCACGCGCCGCGCCTGACGTTTTTCGGATATTCATCGTCCATCTTTTCCATCACAAAAGGGGTCCAGTTGGATCCACCCTCGAGGAACGCCATGCGCAGTTTCGGAAAAACGTCAAAGACGCCGTTTAAGATGGCGCTCACAACTTGCACCATCAGAGCGAATCCATGGCTCAGCGTGTGGACCTCGGCAAAACTACGAAAATAGCGCTGGTCGAAGCCCAACGTCGCATCCACCGAAGAGTGGACGGTCAAGATGACATCGAGGTTTTCCGCCTCACGATACAGCGGATACCAGACTTCGTCGCCCAGGGGCCACTGAATGCCCGATATCATGATCGTTCCTGTCACCATTCCCAACTCGTTCACCGCGCGGCGCAGCTCGCGCGCGGCGATTTCGCCGTTTGCGAGAGGCAGCACCGCGGCGCCAAAGAGGCGCTCGTCCTTGCTGGTAAAATTTTCGTAGAGATAATTGTTGTACGCGCGCGCGACAGCAGCCGAGTATTCCACGTCGCGGATCAAACCGATGTGAAAGAGACGGCTCGGATAAATGACCGCAGCGTCGATTCCCGAGCTGTCCAGGAATTTTCCCCAGCCGGCGGCGTCAGGGGACTCGTTCGGCGCCTTGCGGCCCGGGGGGACCTCTATCTTCTGTTTCGCGTGGATCACGAACGACCAGGCGGCATTTCGCGGGAATAAGCCGCTCACGCCTTCAAGCTCTACCGGCTGGCCGTAATATTCCTTGGCAAAATAAGGCAGCAAGCCCGCTTCGGTTAGATAAATATGCCCGTCGGCGTCCAACACGCGATATCCAGCAATCGCCATTCCTTGCCTCCTGTGGGAGATTGCGCCAGGTAAAGATGAAGCCCTGGAGTGATCGAGTATTAAGTAGTTCTCTATTTCATTACTCCACTACTCCATTACTCCAACACCCCAATCTTACTTTACTGTTTCTTCGCCCTGAAGCCCCAAATCGCAGTGATTTTTTCGGTGAGTGCGGGACGATATTCAGCTTCCTCCCAGCCGCCAAAAATCACTTTGCCGCCGCTTGCCTGTATCAATTTCGCGGCATGCGTTCCTTCGATGAACGGTGAACCGTAGCCAACCTCATCGTAACCCTTGGTTCCCTCGGGCGAGGCAAGCCATCCGGCCAGAAGTAGAGCCGCGTTGGGATACTTCGCTCCTTTCGCAATTCCCATCGTTTTGTTGATCCCGGCCGGGACCTCGTTTAAAAGCGCGGGCCGCACGTTAGCGTTCGGGTCCTTGTCCAGCGCTCGCTTAACGGGCGAGTAAGAAACGCCGCAAATCATCAACGCTTCGCCGGAACTAAGGAACGCGATGCTATCATTCATGCCTCTTTTCCATAGCGGCTGGTTCTCTTTTAGTCTCCTGGCAAAATCGAGCAGCTTGGCCTCTCCCCAAGCCGGATAGAGGCCGACAATGTTGTTCGGGCGAGTGTCGAGAATAAATTTTCCCTTCCAGTGGGGATCGAGGCAGTCCTCCCACTTGCGCGGCACACGCTCGTCAGGAACAAGGCGCGGATGATAGGCAATCCCATCAAACGAAACTGCTCCGGCGGCAAAATAGCCGTCGGGACTGATATGCTCCTTGGGCACATTGGGAAAAAGCGCCCGCCAATCGATTGGACCGCTCAGCACGTTGGCCTTTTTCCATTTTTTATGAACCTCCAACGAGACATCCACCACATCGTAATCGATCTGGCCCGCTAGAAGCTCGGCGAAGATCTTTTCTCTGTTATTTGAGTTGACCGTGCTGTACTCGACCTTGATCTGTGGATATTTCTTTAAAAACCCGGCCATCACCCGTTCCATCGACTTCTCGTCGCTGAACCCCATCCCAATCCGCACTTTCCCTTCCTTGGTGGCGAGCTTCACAATTTCTTCGAAGCTCTTGCCAAGTGTTTGCGCGATCGCGGACTCGCGGCTGGAGAATACAAGAAAAGCAATGGCGCAAATCGCAAACACGAGGCTACCGAGAAGCCTTTTCTGATTCATAGACTGTCCTGTTAATAGAAGCTCAGAGGCCGCAAGACTACATCGGGTCTTAACTGAGGCGAGCCTATCGAGAGGCTGGGCATGTGTCAATCCTGGTGGCATGCAATCTCTTTTTCACGGGCGGCTGCCTCCACTTGTCCTGGCATCAACCTACAGAGAGAGATGGATCCATGACGGTCGGGCCGCTTGACCGCAAGGGTCTTTGTTGCTATGTTGGTGGCTACACGGACCAAAGCGATGGCCAAATACGCGACGGTTAGGGAGCTCAAGAACCAGACAACAGCGTTGATTCGCGAAGTTGAAAAGGGAAGGGCGATTGTGATTACGCGGCGCGGGAAACCCGTAGTCACGCTCAAACCTTTTGAGCCCAAGGATAAGGAAAGCCAG
Source organism: Candidatus Acidiferrales bacterium (assembly GCA_035559995.1). Classification (GTDB taxonomy): domain Bacteria; phylum Desulfobacterota; class Binatia; order UBA9968; family UBA9968; genus DATMAM01. The sequence goes on along the minus strand of DATMAM010000004.1, from coordinate 80,142 downwards.
TATCCAACCACGGCTTTCGATGCGCTAAGAAAAAGGATTCTCGCCAAGCACCCGGAGCTGGCCAACGAAACCCAAGAGCAAGCGCGGCGAAAATTAGAAAAGCTTGCGCGAAAGATACGGCGGAAGCTTCCGTTTAGGACTTGGCGCGAAATGGATCGGTTCGTGAAGGGCGATCGGTATGGTCTTGGTCGATAGCAACATTTTCATCATCGACCGCTTTTTTCCGAGAGATGCCCTTTATCCGAAGAATCGCGCCTTCGTCGACCGGCTAGACTCGATCGAGGCCGCAATGTCTTCTTTTACGCTTTTGGAGATCTGCGGCGCTGCTGCGTTTAGGCTCGCGGCTCATGAGCTCGAGTCTTGGCTTTTTCGCTTTACAAGCTTGTATCCGGTTCTCATCCTCGATGTGTTTGGTCTCAAGGGAAAGGACGCGGAAGACTGGTGGAGCGGGTTCGTGACAGAGATAGCGGAAAAGATCGCCAGAAAGATGACCTTTGGTGACGCCGTGCTCCTTCGAGAAGCCGAAAATTATGGCCCAGAGGCGATCGTCACGTGGAATACGAAGGACTTCTCCGGCCGCACCCGCATTCCCGTCCTTACTCCCACAGCGTTTTTACGCCGGCACTAAAGCTTCCACAAGCCGCTCCGCTGAGGGACAATCAAGACGTTTTGTTAGGACCTCGCCTGCTTGCGCGCGCCGACGGTCTTCTCAAAATTGTAGACCCGCTCAGCGGTGCCGCTCAAAATCGAGCGCTTGGTTGCCTCGTCCAAATCTTCACGCTGGATAAACTCGCTTAGCTCTTCGATCACGTCCGCGCGCGTCGCGTGTGGGAAGTCGGAGGCGTAGAAGAAAACGTCGTTGCGCGTGCGGCTAAGCGTATAGGGAAGCGACGGGAACTCGATCTCCGCGTGCCAGAACAACCGGCCGCACCTGACGTACTCGCTCGGCGGCCCAAGCTTCAAAGTGCGGTGCGTTCTTTTCGTCTTGCGTTGGTACTGGCGGTCAACGCGCTCCATGAGATAGACGAGCCAGTTGGATCCGCCCTCGAGAAAGGCCATCTGCAGCTTGGGAAAATCGTCGAAGATGCCGCTGAACAGAGCGCTGGTCGCGTGGATCATGAGACAAAAGCCGTGATTGAGCGAGTGCACTTCCGCCATGTGGCGGAAGTAGCGGTCGAACCCGAGCCCGGGATCGCTGCCCGAGTGCACGGCCAGCGTGACGCCAAGGTTTTGCGCCTCCTCGTACAGAGGATAAAAGGTCTCGTCGCTCAAGGGGCGGGGCATGCTCGCGACCATCATGATGCCGGTCACAAATCCCAGCTCTTTTACCGCGCGCCGCAGCTCCGCGGCAGCGACCTTGCCGTTTTGCAGCGGCAGAAGCGCCGCGCCGAAGATGTGCGGATCGTGCCGGGTAAACTTCTCGAAAAGAAAGTTGTTGTACGCTTGGGCGATGGCTACGGCAAAGTCGACATCGTGCACGGTCGAGAGATGAAAGAGCCGGCTGGGATAGAGAACCGTCGCGTCCACGCCGGAACCGTCGAGGTAGTCGATCCAGCCATGGACGTCGGGATCTTCCGCCGGCGCGTTTCGCCCTTCGGGCACGGCGAATTTTTCTCGCGCGGTCACGCGCCAGTGCCAGGTGTCGCCGCGTGCAAATAACCCGCTAATCCCGACGATTTCCACAGGACGGCCATAATACGCCTTGGCAAAGTACGGCGCGAGATCCGACTCGGTAAGAAAGATATGACCATCGAAATCAATGACTTTGTATCCGTCAACCGGCACCGTTTTTCTCCCTTGTCATCGATGGATCACCCGCGCCGTCTTCCGCTGGGCGGCGAGCCTGACGACGCGCGCTGGGCTCTCAACCCGAAGCTATTTCCTGAGCCCCCAGGCGGCGTGGATCTTGTTCATCATCTCGTTCTCCCAGCGGGCTAGGTCCCAGCCGGCGAAGATGACCCTCGAGCCGTGCGCCCTCACCAGCTGCCAGGCTTCCGTGCCTTCAAGGAACGGCGACCCGCGTCCCAGTTTATCGTAGCCCTGCTGCGCCTCGGGTGACGCTAGCCATCCGGCAAGCAAAAGGCCCGCGTTCGGATGCTTTGCGCCTTTCAGCACGCCCATTGTCTCAGTGATCGTGGCGGAAACTTCCTTGGGCCAGGACACGGCGACGCGCGCCTTCGGGTCACGGCGCAAAACTCGATGAACGGATTGGTAGGGAACGCCGCAGATCATGTGAAACTCGCCCGCCGCCAGTTGCACGATCGCCTCCGACATCCCTCTTTTCCATATCGGCTGGTTGTCCTTGATGCGCCTCGCCCAGCTGAGGAGCTTCTCTTCGCCCCACCCAGGATAGAGCGTGACAACGTATTTGGCGCTCGTATCCACAACGAAGCGTCCTTTCCAATAGGGATCGGTGCAATCGGCCCAGTCCTTGGGAATTCGCTCGGGCGGCACAAGATCGGGATTGTAGGCGATCGGTTTTAGTCCATACGCTCCGGCGGCAAAGTAGCCATCCGGGCTGAAATGATCTTTCGGGGCGTTTGTAAACAGCGCCCGCCACTCAAATGGGCCGCTCACGACGCCGGCCTTTTTGAACTGATCCATCAGTTCGGAAGAGATATCGAGCACGTCGAATTCCACGCGCCCCGCAACCAGCTCGTTGAAGACTTTCATTTTGTGCTCGGGGGTGCGGAGGCGCGTATTTTCAACCCTGATCTCAGGATATTTTTGCATGAACGCGCCCAGCACTGTTTTCGCCTCCTCTTCAGCGAGCCCGCTCCCGATCAACACCCTGCCTTCCTTCTTTGCCAGGGCGACGATCTCATCGAAGCTGCGGCCGAATGCCGCCGGCGCGGGGGCGGCCAGCGAAACGGAATTCAGCACATAGAGTAAGAGGCCGACGATCAAAGGACACGTCCGTGACCCCTGTTTCATAACGCTCTCCTATGTTTTTCTCCAACTCGGTCCAAGCAATGATTTCCCGCTCCCGATTTCGGGAGGGACTAACCTCAGAGCCTGTGAAAAAGTCCGTTCATGGTTCGACAAGCTCACCACAAACGAATCGGGGGTTCGATAATTCAAGCACTTGCCCGTTCGCTCCTTCGATAAACTCAGGACAGGCTCTGAGCTTATCGAAGGGCGGGCTGCCATTTTTTCACAGGCTCTCACCTTATTCCTCTCCCTCCAAAGGAGCGCGAGGAGATTATGCCGCCATCGGCTGCGGGATCTCTGGCGGCCAATTCCGGATGAAAACCGACTCCGGCGGGAAGCCCAGGACGTTTAAGTACAGGTACTCGCGCCACTCGTGGAACTTGCGCACGTTTTCGATCGTGACGTCGAAATGCTTGCGCAAAAATTCGCGCAGCGGCGGATCGAACACTGCGCGCGAGCGGCTGTTCAGCGCCTGAGCGTCGATGGCGGCAATTTTTTTTCGGATCGGGGCTTCGCCGTACTCTTCGATCAGCTGCCACACGTAATCGTGGAGCTTCTGCAGAATCGCGTCGTGGTGCTCTCTTTCCTGGGCGTGGACGACCGTGCGTTCGAACTCCAGCACGCGCGGGTTGGTGATCTGGATGCCGCGCGTGGCGGCCGTGCAATGGCCGTAGGGCCAGAGATTGCCGGCGATGAGATAGCTCAAGAAATCGCGCCGCTGCAGCTTTTGGAACTCGACGCGCGGGACGAGCCCGTATTCGCGCTCGAAATCGGGATCGGGTTTCGAGTAGTCCCGGCTCGGATCGACCGCGTTCGCCTGCTGGATGTAGCCCCAGCCGTGGCCCGCTTCCGTGCGGATATGATCCGCGAGCAAGTAACGCCATTCCGCGTCCATTTCGAAATGGGCGTAGGCGTAACAGGCGGAGCCGACGATCTCCTCGAGCTCGGCGCGCCCGCGAAAGCCGAGCCACTGCGCGAGGAGCTTGCGCTCGGCGTCGTTGCGCGGCTCGCGCTTTTCGCGGCGGCGCCGCTCGCGGAGCTCCTCGATCCATCGGGAGACCGGGTTGTCCTCGCGATACGTAATCTTTTTGCCGACGCCTCTGATGTCCGCCATGCTTTTCTCCTTACCGAACGGCGTTTACTTTCGAAAGCCCCACACTTGGAGGAGCGCGTTCACGAGCTCGGTCTCTTTTTCCGGCGTAAAGTCCCAGCCCGAAAATGCCACCTTCGCGCCGGCCTCCTTGATCCTCTTGCCGAATTCGCTTCCTTCATCGAACGGAGAATCGCGAAAGACCCCGCGGTACGCCTTCTGGCCCTCGTCGGAGGCGAGGTATCCGGCGAGCAGCAGCGCCGCGTTGGGGTGGCGAGCCTTTTTGACCACGGCCATGGTGGCGTAGAGATTGGCGCCGACCTCTTTTGGGATGACGATGCCCAACGGCGTGTCCGGGGCGCGCGAGAGAATTCTCATGCTGGAGGAAAAAAACGCGCCGCACATCATCGGCTGCTCGCCGTTTGCGACCAAAATGACGCCGTCCGAATTCCCCGCCATCCAGATCGGTTTGTTCGCGGCGAGCCGGCGCGCGAAATCGAGCAGCTTTTCCTTTCCCCAGAGCGGGTACATGCGGACGAAACTGCCGCCGCGGCTGTCGACGATGAACCGGCCGCGCCAGTACGGATCGAGGCAGTCCTCCCACGCGCGCGGCGCCCGCTCTCTGGGCACCATCTTGGTGTTGTAGACGATCGCGTCGGTCGACGCGCCGGCGCCGACGAAGTAGCGGTCGGGACTGATGTAGGGATCGCGAACGCCAAAAAGCCCCTGCCAGTCGAACGGTCCGGCCAGCACTCCGGCTTTCTTGTACTTGGGAATGAGCGTGTCAAGCACGGTCAAAAGATCGTATTCGACCTGGCCCGAAAGGAGCTCCGCCAGGATGCGCTCCGAGGCGCTGCGGGGTTGAGCGCGCGTGTAGTCAACCTGGATCTCCGGGTATTTTTCGCGAAAGCCTTTGAAGAAAGCCCGCGCCTGCTGTTCGTCCGGCGTGCCCGAGGTGAACCTGACCCTGCCCTCTTTTTTCGCCAGCGCGACGATCTCGTGGAAGCTCTTGCCGAATCCCTCGGGCGCGGCCGCGTACGCAAAGCTCGGCGTAGCCAGCGCAACGATGAGGGAAAGGAGCATCGTCATGGCGGACTTTTTGAATTTTTTCGTTGTCGTGCTCCTACGCCGCCTTCGGCTGCGGGATCTCTTCGGGCCAGGCTTCGATGAACACGGGCTCGGGCGCAAAGCCGAGAACGTTCAGGTAGAGATACTCGCGCCACTCGTGGAACTTGCGCACGTTTTCGATGGGGACGTCGAAATGCTTGCGCAGGAATTCCCTTCGCGGCGGGTCGAAGATCGTGCGCGAGCCGCTGTTCAGCGCCTTGGCGTCGATCTCCGCGATCCGCCGCCGGATCGGCGCCTCGCCGTACTCCTCGATCAGCTGCCAAACATAATCGTGCAGCTTCTGCAGGATCGCGTCATGATGGCCGCGCTCTTCCGCGTGCACCACCCGCTCCTCGAAGTCGAGCACCTTCGGCGTCGTGATCACGATGCTCTGGATCGTGGCGGCGGTGCAGTGGCCGTAAGGCCAGAGGTTGCCGGCGATCAGATAGCTCAAGAAGTCGCGCTTCATCAGTTCGATATGATCCACGCGCGGCGCCAGGCCGTGCTTCTTTTCGAACTCAGGGTCGGGCTGCGAGTGGTCGCGGCTCGGATCGAGAGCGTTCGCCTGTTGAATGTAACCCCAGCCGTGCCCGGCCTCGGTGCGGATGTGATCGGCGAGCAGGTAGCGCCACTCCGAGTCCATTTCGAAATGCGAGTAGGCGTAACAGGCGGAGCCGACGATGGTTTTGAGCTCGCCGCGGCCCCGATAGCCGAGCCAGCGAGCGACCAGTTCGCGCTCGGCGGCATCCTTTGGCTCGCGCTTGAGCGCGTTGCGCTTTCTCCGAAACTCTTCGATCCACTCGCTGATCGGATTGTCTTCGCGATAGGTGATCGGCTTTCCCACGCCTCTGATATCCGCCATGGACACCTCCTCTTTTTGTGCCTGGCGTTGCGCCGGCGTCATTTTACCTTTCGCCTATCTCAGGCGCAAAAAAGAAGCAAGAGCGCGAGTCTGGCGCTCGCGGTTGCCGCCGTCCGCGAACCTGTTGTATGGTGCGGCTGCCACTGGGAGAGGAGCCTTGAAATGATCGGATTCCACTGCGAGACCGTTACGAGCGCGATTCGCACTGGTGGGTTTTTTCTGTGCCTTTGTCTCGCCGGACCTACGGCGCGGGCCGCGACCGAGCAGGAGCTGATCGAGGGCGCAAAGAAAGAGGGAACGATCAGCTACTACGCGTCGATGGATCTCCAGGAAGCCAATCTCATCGTGAGCAAGTTCAAAGAGAAGTACCCGTTCATCGATGTGAAGCTAACGCGCGCCGACAGCGAGCGGCTTCTCACGCGCGTGCTCGCGGAAGCCAAGGCGAACAAGCTCGGCGCCGATGCGATTCAGACCGTCGCCTTCAGCATGTACACGCTGAAAAAGCATGGCATCCTCGGCAAGTACGCGCCGGCGGGCAACCAGTTTTATCCGGCGGACTTCAAGGACGACGGCTTCTGGACAACGGTTTATTACAATCCCTACGTCGTCGGCTACCATACGCGGCTGGTTGCGAAGGAAAGCCTGACCAAAAGCTACGAAGATCTCCTCAACCCCGCCTGGAAAGGCAAGATGCTGATCGAGGGAACCAAAGCCGAATGGTTCGCCGGGATGCTCCAGATCATGGGCAAAGAGCGAGGCTTAAGCTGGATGCGCGGTCTGGCGCGGCAGGAAGTTATCAATCGCGTCGGCCATGCGTTGTTGATTCAGCTCGTTGCGGCGGGCGAGGCCGCCATGGACATCAATATTCCCGCGCCTTCTGTCGATCGGCTCAAAGCGACGGGCGCGCCGGTCGATTGGGTCGCGCTCGGGCCGGTGCCCGGCGTGATGATCGGCGCCGGGATTGCGGCAAAGCCGGCTCACCCCAACGCGGCCAAACTTTATATCGATTTCATGCTCTCGCGCGAGACCCAAAAGCTCCTGCAGGAGCGCGGCCGCTGGCTTGCGCCCCGCTCAGATGCGCCGCAGGCAGCCAAAGGGTTGAAGATCGTTCCGGTCAAAGCCTCCGAAGCGGAAAATCTGGAGTCGTACGCCAGGTCGCTGCGCGAGATTTTTGGGAAATAGCGGGAATTGGGAATCGCGATGGCAAACAAAGACACCATTATTGATGACTTGCTCGCCGGCTCCATCGATCTCCATGTCCACGTCGGCCCGGATCCGTCGCATCGTGCCGGCGGGACGCGCCGCTACGATGTCGCCCAAGTCGGCGAGATGGCGAAGGCCGCGGGCCAGCCGGCGGTCGCCTGCAAAAGCCACCAGCAGGTGACGGCTTCTCTGGCGCAGCTCGCCAGCCGGATGGTATCGGGGATCGCCCTGCTCGGCGGAATAACGCTCAACAAGACCGTGGGGGGACTCAACCCGCACGCCGTGCGCATGGCGGGAGAACTGGGCGCACGGATTCTGTGGTTTCCCACTCACCACGCGGCGCATCACAACAGCACCTTGATCGAAGGCGGCCACGGCGACAATAAAGGCATCCGGGTGCTCGATCCGGACGGTAAGCTATTGCCCGAGGTCCTGGAGATCCTCGATTTGGTGCGCCGCTACGACATGCTGCTTGGGACGGGGCATGTCTCTTTTCCCGAAGCTTTCGCGATCGTAAAGAGCGCGAGAGAAAAGGGGATCGAGCGCATCATCGCCAATCACCCGTTGTCGAAGAATTCCTGCCGTTACACGGTCGCGGAGGCTGAACAGTTGGCGGACTTGGGCGCGGCGGTCGAGCTCACTTTCGTTTCTTTGATGCCCTTTACGCGCGCCGGGCGCTCGGACCCAAAAGAGATGGTCGAGGCGATACGCGAGATCGGCCCCGCGCGCTGTATCATCAGCACCGATTTCGGCGCTTACGCGACGCCGCCGCCGCCGGAGGGAATGCGGATGTTCATAGCCACGCTTCTCAATCACGGAATGGCGCCGGAAGAGGTTGACCTGATGGCGCGCCGCAACCCCGCTCGGCTGGCGGCGCTCTGAAGAAGCGACGTGAGCGAACGTGATCCTTTGACAACCCACACTTAAGAATGAGTTCGACCGCCGCACGAGTACTTAGTTTGAACTTCCCGACAGGAGAGGATATGGCGACCCAAATTGACAACGTGAACGTAAGACGGCTCAGGATGCCGCGCGTCGATCCGACGTGGAGGACTTCATCGTATGCCGCAAGCTCGATTGAAGGATTCATTTTAGAGGTTCGCGCCGGCGGCGTGGTGGGGCTTGGCGGCACGGCCGCCCATCCGAGCAACATCTCGGGCGACGACCTCGAGGCGCAGCTTAACGGCCCCGTCAGAAAAATCCTCATCGGCGCCGATGTGTTTGAGGGAAGCCGGATCAGGGAGTCTCTTCGAGCCGCGAATCTGCACCCGCGCGCCACCATCGCCGCGGATCTCGCGCTCTATGACCTCCTCGGCAAGCTCGCGCGCGTGCCCGCCTATGTGCTTCTGGGCGGCAAGCTGCGCGACCGTATCAGCGTCGTGCGCATGGTTGGGATCAAAGCCCCGGACGATCTTACGAAAACGGTCGGCGAGCTTGTTCGTCAGGGACTCACGCACTTTAAGGTGAAGATCGGCACGGGCTTAGCGGAAGATTTGGCGCGCATCCGCGCGCTGCGCGAAGCGTTCGGCGACAGGATCTGGATCGGCGTCGACGGAAACGGCGCGTACGATGTCGACGGCGCCATTGCGCTCAGCCGGGCTCTCGAGCCCTATCGGGTTCGCCTGATCGAGCAGCCGATCGACTACCGCGATCTCGACGGGCTGGCGCGCTTGACCGCGGCAAGCCCCATTCCCATCATGGCCGATCAGTGCGTCGAGGACGTCCAGTCGGCGCTCGCCGTCTGCGAGCGGCGCGCGGCGCACGTGGTTTCCATCAAAGCGACCAAAATGGGTTTTCTCGAAGACTGCCGCAAGGTGACCGAGATATGCCGGGCGTTCGGCGTGCGCGTGCATGTCGGCGGCTCGGCGGTTCCCGCCGTGGTCGATGTCGCTTCGGCGCATCTCGCCGCCGCTTTGCCGGGGATCGACGATGAAGCCGAGGTGGGCGAATTTCAGGCGGTCCAGGGCGACCCGTTCAGAGGAGCGGTGATTCGGGACGGCCGAATGGCGATGGGGGAGTCCCCGGGTTGGGGTCTGAGCCTGGCCGGGTAGCGAGAGCTTAGGGCAGCGCCGGTCCAAAACGGCGCGCTTCGAGCGCCAGGCCGGCATCAATAGTCGATGCTCCACACGTCGTAGAGAAGCTCCATCCGGCGGAAGGTGACCTCGCGGGTCTGCTGCTGCAGGTGAGGGGAAGTGATGTAGCGAACCGCGATCTCCTCCGCGAGTTTTCCGTGCTCCTCGTCCGCTTCGGCATGCACGGTAAAGAACCGAAGCGCTTCCGGCCGCATTCCGTACTGCTTCATGAAGCCTTGTCCGAGAGCGGCGACGGCCGGAGGAAAAGTTCCTTCGGCGCCGATCTGCGCCGCCATCACGACAAACCAGGGAAGCGTATGGATGACCAGTTCCGCATAATAGAGATGCGCCGCGGTCGCCGGCCGAAGCTCGGCGTTTTCCAGCTCCGCGCGCGCGATGCCGATGGATTCGGCAAACTCGACGAACAGGTCGGCATGGCCGGCGCTTCCCGGGAGCAGGCCTCGGGTCTCTTCCTCCACCACCTCGAACATGCGCCGGGCGATCTCGGGGTCGCTGCACGCGAGATAGCGGAGCATCGCGATTCGGGGCACGGCGCGGCGAAACTGGTAATCCTGGATCGCCCAGCGGCGGATCTCCTCCATGCTCGCGCGACCCGCCGCCACCGCGCGCACGAACGGATGGTTGACGCGCTGCTTGGAGTGCCGGGAAATCTCCTGCTTGAGCTGGCGGACGAATTCCGCCGATGATACTCCTTCGGTTTGCCCGTCCATGTTCATTTCTCCTTGCTTTTCGGCGCGCGCGGCGGCATGGGCGCCTTATCTTTCTTTAAGCCGGCTCACCAGATATTCCCAGCCGCGAAGCGGAAACCGCTCGTCCGCGCTGAACGTATCGAGCTCCTCTTGCGACAGATATTTCGGCTCGCCATGGATGAGCGCCAAGTGGGCCAGCTCCCCGAGCCGCGCCAGTCGAACCGTTCGCTGAATCGCCTGCTCGACGCTTTCGCCGACGACGGTGTCTCCATGAGCGCGCATCAACACGGCCGGCGCATCCCCGAGCGCCGCCGCCAGCGCCTTGCCGCGTTCCACCGTTCGGACAAGCCCCGCCGCCTCGTAGACCGGCGGGCCGTCGGCGGAGAGAAATTTTCCGTAGTGATGCAACGGCTTGAGCTTGACCGGCAACACGCTAAAGAGCGTGCTCCAGACCGAGTGCGTGTGGCATACGCTCATGACGTCGGGTCGCGCCCGCAGCACGCACGCGTGAATCGGCCATTCGTTGGGCGGCGAGTCCGCGCCGCCGAGATAGGCGCCGTCAAAATCCAGCATGACCAGCCGCTCGACGCGGGCAAGCCCGGGACTGACGTTGGCGATCGTGATGAAGGCGTCGGCCCCCGGGACGCGCACGCTCACGTGGCCATAGCCATCGGTGATGCCCTCGCGATCGAGGATGCGGCACGCGGTAACCAGCTTCTGCTTCAACTCGTCGAGCTCCGGCGAATCAAAGGCGGGCAGCCGGTCCCGGTCCCAAGCGGACATGACAATCTCTCCTGTGCCGTTTACCAGCCGAGCGAAATTGTTGTCAAGAAGACAGCAACAGACAAAACGATTCTCGTGCGTTGACGGCGAGAAGCGTCGCGCTTCTTGCGCCGACCGCCACTTTAAAATCTCTTTCGATCAGAGGCGAAATCTTATGGCACGCGATGGCGCCGCAGTCCCGGAAAAAATCTTTCATCGAAGGGCCTTGCGCCTGCGCGGCGAAACTCGTAAGGAAAAAAATTCAAGGACTCGCAATGGCGTCCACCTGTCGAAGAAAAAAAGGCACGCAGACCTGGCATTTTTGCACCAACTGCGCCGACTGGCCCAGCTCCGATTACGATGAGCGCTTTACAGTGCCGATCGAGGGCGAGCTCTGCAACGAATGCAGGGCGAAGCTACGCGAGGGGAACTGCCGCTAGGCGCTCCGTACGGATACGGTTTCGAACTTCAACGTCGCCTGGTCGCCGACGAAATAAAGAACGTTGAGATAGCCCGAGTAGTCGACGTTCTTTTTGCTGGCGAACTCATCGAAGCACTCCAGACACACCACTCGGTTTCGATAGCGCGCCGGCACAACCTGATGCCAGAGATCGTTAGGGACGTGAAAATTAAACTTGTCGACGCAACGGCAAACGCTACAGGTTTGCCGTGCCGTTGAAGTTTTTCTTGGCATCTCTTCCGCTCGATTGGGGAGTTTGGTCTGGATCGACTTTGTGCAAGGATCGTACCAGCGCGAAGGCGGCTTCAATTTTCTGCGCGGCGGCGCGCCGCTGGGACATTTTGTTGCGCTTTTAAGACAGAGCCAGGAGAAAATCAGCTCCCGCGCTTGACGATGTGGTCCGGGGTAAGCCCGGGTGCCCAAGGGTAGGCCCTTTGGCTGTGGGATGTTTTGCTACTGACCATCAGCTCGGCAAAGCGGATCGCCACCGCCTGCGTGTTAATGACCGGGACGCCGATTTCTCTCTCGACCTCCTCCGGCGCGACCGCGGCGGGTATTAGCCGCGCGGCGAGCGGGATGAGAGCCTGCGCTCCGCCGGAGACCAGCTCCCGCGCGACCTCGATCGTCCGCGCCAAGATAGCGTCGTGATACTTACTGAGGTCGCCAACTTCGTACATTCCGATCACCTTAATGCCGCTGACGAAATGTTCCATCCGGTAAGTTTCGACGAGACGCCAGACATACGGCACATAGCTCTCGAGCGGGACCGTGAGGGCGAAGCGCTCGCAAAGCGTGGCGGCGAAATGGCAGGAAGCGCGGAGCGAACCGACCACCGGGATTCTCACGGCCAAACGCGCCGCCTCGACTCCCGGATCGAAGGCGTCGGTCTGGACGACCGCGTCAAAGCCGTCGCGTTCCGCTTCGATGATCTTTTTGACGAGCGCGGGCGTCTCCAGGACATGATGGAGCCCGGCCAGCGTCTTGGTCGTGCGCTGGTGGCGCAGGACCTCGCTGCCGCCGAGATCCTCGGGGTAGTGAATCTCAATGGTCGTTCCGGGCGAGGCGTAGCGGTACAAGCGCTCGAGCCGCCGCCGTTCGCTTTCTTCATCGGAGCCGCGCACGAACGTGTGGCTTAGGGCCATGATGCGCATTTTTAGCTCTTCTCTCGATCGGCTGCGAACGGCCTCCGGGCGAGCACGGACTACTTCTTCTCCGCTCGAGGAAAACCCAGCGCTTTGACGATTTGCGCTTCGTAGTCCGCCATCCTCAAATAGTGCTCCCAGGCCACGAGCGAGACTTTCTTTCCCCTGCTCAGTTGCTCATGGGCCGAGCCCGGGCTGAAGATCGATGCGGCCAAGTCCAGGTCGTCCCTTATCTTCTGTCCCTCAGGCCCGGCCTGAAACGCAAGCCATAACAGCGCCGCATGCGGATTTTCCGCCGTGGCCAGGACTCCCTGGGTTTCGCTCAGCCGAACGGGCAGAGGCTCCACGATCTTGAGGCCCAGAACTCCTGCGACGTCTTTCTTCTGCACCCTGACGTAGGTCTTGTAGTTCTGTCCCATCGCGATGGGGTACTGGCCGGACATAAGGTAAGTGATGATCTGCGCGTCCCCTCTGAGCCAGATCGGTTTTTGCTCGCCCAATTTTTTGGCGAAGTCCAGGGTCTTCTCGAGCCCCCAGGCGGGCACCAGAGAGGCGAAAACTTTCGGCCGGATATCCGTGGCGAATTTGCGCTCTTTAAATTCCGGCTTGAGAAAATCCTCCCAGCTATGCGGCACTTTTTCGCCCGCGATCAGCTCTTTGTTGTAGGCGACGATCTGCGCGTTGCTCTGAAGCGCGACGATGTGCCGGTTGACCGGATCGACGAGCTTTACGGGAACGTTCAACACCCCGTGTTGCGCCATTCCCAAGATGTCGAATTTTTTTTGCAACGGGAGATATTCCGGGTAATAGTCCGGGGCGAGATAATTGACGTCCCACTTCGCCAGACCGGCCTTCATCTCGGAAAGCATTCTGAGATAGACCTCAGTCCCCTCGACGCCTTCGGGACGGGCGTCGATGAACGGATATTTCTTCCGAAACGCTTCAGCCGTCGCTTTGATAACGCTCGAATCCTCGCCGCTCAAAACCCGCAGCTTCCCCTCCTTTTTGGCCTGAGCGACGATCTCGTCGAAGCTCGTGTAGAAAATAAATCCTTTAGCCTCCGCTTCCTGCTTGGCCTTGAGCAAAGACGAGCCGGGAGCCGCCGCGGCCCACGCCGTGCCGACTGTCATCCATGCGCTCATTAACGCGATAAAAAGAAGTTGGCGTCTCATGAGTAACCTCCTCGTTATCCGAACCCGCTGTGTTTTTTTTAACCGCGATCGGCTGCGTATAACAAAGCCGCGAGTGAACATCAATGGGCGGGCCGCGGGCGATCGTTCTTGACAGCGGCGCAGAGCGAGTGCTAACCGTCCAGGGTCGGCAGCGACTCGAGGAGGCAACGATGGTCTACGACTTGCTCATCAAAGACGGACGAATCATTGACGGTTCGGGATTGCCCTCGTTTTGCGGCGACGTGGGAGTCGTCAGAGGAAAAATCTTCGAGATCGGGCGTCTGCGCGGCCCGGCCAAACGGACGATCGACGCGCGCGGCTTGGCGGTGGCGCCGGGCTTCATCGACAACCATTGCCACTACGACGCGCAAGTCACGTGGGACCCGCTGTGCACGTTTTCGTGCCATCACGGCGCGACCAGCGTCATCATCGGCAACTGCTCGCTCACGCTTGCGCCGGCCAAGCCGAAGGACCGAAGCAAAGTTTTGGGAATGCTCTCTCAAGTTGAGGCGATCCCGATGGATATCCTGCAGGCGGGCGTCCAATGGAGGTGGGAAACGATTCCCGAGTACATGGAGGCGATCGAGCAGCGTCTGGGAGTCAATGTCGGGATGCTGATGGGCCACTCGCCGATCCGTTTTTACGCGATGGGGGAAGCGAGCCAGGAGCGGCCGGCGACAGAAAGCGAGCTGGCTTTGATGCGGGATATCGTGCGCGAGGGCTTGGAGGCGGGCGCCCTCGGCCTTTCGGTCACGCGCAACATGAGCCACTTCGACGTGGAAGGAAAGCGGATACCCGCCGCGGTGGCGCCGGAAGAGGAGCTGATCGCGCTCGCCAAGGTTCTCGGCGAGATGGGAACCGGAGCGATCCAGAGCGGCGGCGGCGCCGGCCCCGAGTTGAAAAGCGGTCTGATGAGCAGGCTTTCCGAGGCGAGCGGCCGGAGCGTCATCTACAATCAAATCCAGCAGAGCGCCTTTGCGCCCGAGCGCTGGAAGGAGCATCTCGCGCGCGTGGAAGAGGCCTGCCGCAAGGGCGTCCGCGCCTTGCCGCTGGTCAGCCCCACGGTCGTGGTGCAGCATTTTACGATGAAAAACTGCCAGATCTTCCGCCAGATGCCGACATGGTTGAGCCTGATCAACGTCGCGGATGAGGAGAAGCTGCGGGCTTACGCCGATCCGGCGACGCGCGAGAAACTGCGCGCGGACCTCGATCTCCCCGATTCGGGCTTTTACAAACGCTGGGACCTCGTTGTCGTCGAGGAGCCGCACCTGCCGAAGAACCAGGCGTTGAAGGGGAAGAACATCGCGCAAATTGCCGCGGCTCAGGGGAGGGAGCCGTTCGATGTTTTCGTCGATCTCGTCGTCGAGGAAGCGCTCAACACGCGCTTTGCGTTTGGCAACCGCAACACCGATCGCGCTGCCGTCGGCCAGCTTCTGCGAAGCCCCTACACGGTGGTGGGGCTCTCCGACGGCGGCGCCCATGTGCAGTTTCATTCCGAGGTCGGCTACAGCACGCAGCTTCTCGGCTACTGGGTGCGCGAGCAGAAGATCATGTCGCTCGAGCAGGCGGTGCGCCGCCTGACGTTCGATCCGGCGAGCGCTTTCGGCATTTATGATCGCGGCCTTCTGAGGCCCGGCCTGGCGGCCGATATCGTCGTTTTCGATCCGGCGACCGTCAATGCGGGCAAAGAGGAAGCGGTGCACGATTTGCCGAATAACGGCTGGCGCATTCGCGTACTTGCCGAAGGCATTCGCTGCACGATCGTCAACGGCGAAGTGCTGCTCGAAAACGGCGAGCCCAGCGGCGCCTATCCCGGGCGCGTGCTGCGAAACGCGCGCTACAACGCGCTCCACGACGCCGTGTAGCCGTGCGGCTCGTCGGGGCGGCGGCTTTGGATGGGTTTTCAATCGCCTACGGAGCCCGGAGATCTTTCCATGAACGGCGCGCTTACAGGCATTCGCGTGGTCGAGATGGCAAGCTATGTGACGGGGCCTTTCGCCGGCGTGCTTCTCGCCGACCTGGGCGCCGACGTTATCAAGGTCGAGGAGCCCGGCAAGGGCGACCCGTTTCGCGGCTGGGGCGACAAACTGTACGCGGCGAATTTCCGCAGCCTCAACCGCAACAAACGAAGTATCGCCTTGGACATTCGCAACAGCGAAGGCAAAGAAATCCTGTTAAAGCTTCTGGCGACCGCCGATGTCTTCATCGAGAACTTTCGTCCGGGCACGCTGGACAAAAGGGGTTTAGGCTATGAGCAGATCCGCAAGCTGAATCCGCGGATCGTTTACTGCTCCATTTCCGGTTTTGGCCCGCGCGGTCCGTACAAAGACCTTCCCGGCTACGATACCGTCGGACAAGCGATGAGCGGCCTTCTGAGTCTTCTCACCGACCCTGGCGAGCCCAAGGGGATGGGGATTTCCTTTTCCGATCACTTGACCGGACTCTACGCGTGCTACGGGATTTTGGGCGCGCTCGTGAACCGCGCGGTGACCGGGCAGGGACAGCGGGTGGAAACCTCTCTTTTGCGCGCGAGCGTTGCGTTCATCGCGGAAAATGCCACGCGCTATTTCGAGGACGGGGAAGTGCCGCGGCGCGCCCATCGGACGCATCATGCCGGCGTCTTTGCCTTTGAGGATCGCGCCGGCAAGGCGTTTGTCCTTCATCTCTCTTCGCCGGACAAGTTCTGGCGCGGCTTGTTCGAGGTCGTCGGCAAGGCGGAATGGGCGAGCGATCCGCGCTTTGCCGATCGCAAGGCGCGCATCGAAAACTACGAGACTCTCTCGCGCGCAATGAAGGAAATCTTCCGGCAAGGCGACCGGGACGATTGGATCCGGCGCCTCAGGGAAAAAGACGTTCCGTGCGCGCCGCTCAACACGCTCGACGAGGTCTTCGAGGATCCGCAGGTGCGCGAGTACGGATTTCCCCTGGAGGTGACCCACCCGGAAATGGGCAAGGTGCGCCTGGTCGGAAGCGCCATCGACATGAGCCGAACCCCGCCGAAGATCGAAAAGGCGCCGCCCATGCTGGGAGAGCACACCGAGGGGATCTTGCGGGAGCTCGGGTTTGAGCCAGCGGCGATCGCGGCGCTGAAAAAAGACGGCGTCGTCGCCTAGAGCAAAGCTCCGCGGCGATCCTGATAGCCTTGCCCGCATCCTTGCGGGAGGGGAAGTTTCACATTGCGGTTGCGCGCCGGCAAACAGACCGGCGCAAGTTATCGCCGCTTCAAGTTCGAGCGGCGAAAGTGACGACCCGCCGCCGCGGTTCACTTTCGCTCACTTTCTGTGCTAGTTTTTGCTGAGCTTTTACCCAGGAGGTTCTCAATGGATTGGGGAATGAAAAACCGTCTCGCGCGCGTGATCAAGCCAGAGGACGGCCGGGCCGTGATGCTCGCCGTCGATCACGGCTATTTTCTCGGGCCGACAAGCGGCCTGGAAGAGCCGCGAAAGACGATCGCGCCGCTTCTGCCGTACGCGGATTCCATCATGCTCACGCGCGGCGTCCTGCGGACCTCGGTCGATCCCGAGTCGGGCGTTCCCGTGGTGCTGAGAGTTTCCGGCGGGGCGAGCATTCTCAAGGAGCTATCCAACGAGGATATCACGGTGTCGATCGAGGATGCGCTGCGGCTCAACGTTTCCGCGATGGCGCTTTCGATATTCGTCGGGTCGGAGTTTGAAAAGCAGACGCTCGTCAGCCTTGCGAAGCTCGTCGACGAGGGCGAGCGCTACGGCATTCCCGTGCTCGCGGTGACCGCCGTCGGCAAAGACATGGCCCGCGACGCGCGCTATCTCGGGCTTTCGTGCCGGATCGCGGCGGAGCTTGGCGCCCATTTCGTAAAGACGTACTACTGCGACGGCTTTGACGAGGTCGTGCAGAGCTGCCCGATACCGGTCATCATCGCGGGCGGAAAAAAGACGCCGGAGCGCGAAGCCCTCGAGCTTACCTACAATGCCGTCAAGCACGGCGCCGTCGGCGTCGACATGGGCCGCAATATTTTTCAGTCCGACTCCCCTGTCGGCATGATTCGCGCCGTCCGGGCGATCGTCCACGAGAAAGCGACCGTCGATGACGCGTACGGTCTCTACGAGAGCTCGAAGCGGACCCAGGCGCGGCGCGCAACGGCGTAAGCAGCCAAGAGCACGATCGCGAATCCATGCGCGTTGCCATGTACTACAACAATCGCGACGTGCGGCTCGAGGAGATGCCGGTGCCCGCGATCGGCGAGCGCGAGCTCCTGGTGCGCGTGCGCGCCAGCGGCATCTGCGGCTCCGATCTCATGGAATGGTATCGGGTCAAGAAGGCCCCGCTCGTGCTCGGCCACGAGATCGCCGGCGAGGTCGCGGCGCTCGGCGCCGGCGTCGAAGGTTTCCAGAAAGGCGACCGCGTCTTTGTTTCTCACCATGTGCCCTGCATGAGCTGCCGCTACTGCCGGCGGGGCCACGCTTCGGTCTGCGACACGTTGCGCCAGACCCGTTTCGATCCGGGCGGCTTTGCCGAATATATTCGCGTGCCGGAGATCAACGTTCGGCTCGGCACGTTTCTTCTGCCGGAGGAGCTGTCGTTTGAAGAAGGCACGTTCATCGAGCCCCTGGGTTGTGTGGTGCGCGCGCAGAGGTTCGCGCGCCTTGACTCGGACCAGACCGTTCTTGTCATCGGTAGCGGCATCGCGGGGCTTCTCCAGATCCAGCTTGCGCGCCACAAGGGCGCGCGCGTGCTGGCGACGGACATCAGCGCCTATCATCTCGCTGCGGCGCGGGAGTTTGGCGCGCATGAGGTCGTGCACGGCGACGAGGACGTGCCCAACCGCGTGAGAGAGTTAAACGACGGGCGCCTGGCCGATCTGGTCATCGTCTGCACGGGCGCCGTGGCGGCCGCGAACCAGGCGCTCCGGTCGGTCGAGCGCGGCGGGAGCCTGCTCTTCTTCGCTCCCACGGCGGCCGGCGTGACGGTTCCTCTTCCCGTTTTCGATTACTGGCGGGACGAAATCTCCGTCCTCACCAGCTACGCCGCAAGCCCCGGCGACATCGCGGAGTCCATCGAGCTGTTGCGCGCCGGCTCGGTGCGCGCGCGCGACATGATCACCCATCGGCTGGGTCTTGCGGAGACCGCGCGCGGGTTTGAGCTGATGGCGGGCGGTGCGGCTGCGATCAAGATCGTCATCGATCCCCAGCGGCCGTGAGATTTTGCGCGCGCCGCCCTCACAGTTCTCGTCCTGTTTTTTTGCGCAAGCCATGGCTGCGGCCCGCCGCCCGCGCGGGCGACGGATGCTATCTGGCGGCAGCGCAGGGGCGTTGCTATAATGACGCGGCTTGGAAGCGCCATGGCGACGCCCCTACGAGTCCTCATCATTGAAGATTCCGAAGACGACGCCGAACTCGTCGTTCGCGAGCTCCGCCGAGCTCAGTACGACGTTTGTTTCGAACGCGTCGACACCTCCGAGTGCCTGACCGAAGCGCTGCGTTCGCGTCCGTGGGATCTCGTCATCTCCGACTACAGCATGCCCCAGTTTCGCGGCACCGACGCTCTTGAGCTGGTCAAGAAGAGCGGGCTCGACATTCCTTTCATCTTCGTTTCCGGGACCATGGGGGAGGATGTCGCGGTGGCGGCGATGAAATCCGGCGCGCAAGACTATCTGACCAAAGGAAAGCTGGGGCGGCTCGTGCCGGCCGTGGAGCGCGAGCTGCGGGAAGCCGAAATCCGCCGCGCGCAGAAGCGCGCGGCCGCGCGGGTCGAGAGCGAGCAGGAGCGGCTGCGCGCGCTCCACGAAATCAACCAGGCCGTCACCTCCACGCTCGATCTGCGTTCCATTCTGTACGTCTTGCTCGAAGCGATCGCGCCGCTTTTGCCGCAGGTCTCCGCGCTCGCAATCAAGCTGTTGAACGACGAGAGCAAAGTCCTCGAGCCGGTGGCGTGCCGCAATATCGGCCTCGAGGAGTGGAAGACCGAGCCGGCGCCTTCGGGCAACGGAATCGAGGACAAGCTGCTGGCGGCCAAGGCCCCGGTCGCCATTTTAAACGTGCAAAAGGACCCGCAGGCGCCGGACCGCAGCTTGTGCCGCAAGCACGGGCTGGTCTCGTACGTTGGCATCCCGCTGGTCGCCAAAGAAAAGCCCATCGGGGTTCTGGCGCTCTATACCAAAGAGGAACACGTTTTCAGCGACGAGGACATCGAATTTTTGACCACGTTGGGCAGCCAGGCGGCCGTGGCGATTCACAACGCGCAGCTCTACGAGCAGACCAAGAAGCAGGCGGCCGAGCTGGAAAGGGCGTACCGCGCGAAGGCCGAGTTTCTAAGCATCATGTCGCACGAGCTGAGAACGCCGCTGAGCGCCGTGCTCGGCTACACCGACATCCTCTACAACCGCATCGTCGGCGAGATCAATCCCGAGCAAGAAAAGCTCCTGGCCAAGATCATCGCCCGCTCGAACGATCTCTCGACGATGATCAACAGCATCCTGGAAGTCACCCGCCTCGAGGCGGGGGCGATGAAGATCGACGAAGAGCCGGTCAATCTCGTCAACTTCATGAGGGACCTCAAGGGGTCCTATGATACGCCGCTGGAAAAGGCCGTCGCGCTGGAGTGGCACTACGCCGCGGATCTGCCGACGGTCAGAACCGATCCGCTCAAGCTGAGGCAAATCATCCAAAATCTCATCAACAACGCGATCAAATTTACCGACAGGGGAACGATCAGCATCTCGGCTCAGGTGGTCGCAAAGACCGGCCGAAGGCAGCTCGCGCCGGCGCGCCGGTCGCCGGCGCGGCCGGCCGAGCGCTGGGTGGAGTTCCGCGTCGCGGACACGGGAATCGGCATCCCGCCCGACAGCGTGCCGCTCATCTTCGAAATGTTTCGCCAGGTCGACGGCTCGCGCACGCGTTCTTATGGCGGCGTGGGGCTCGGCCTTTACATCGTGAAAAAATACGCCGAGCTGTTAGGCGGAGAAGTCGCCGTCCAGAGCGAGCCCGGCAAAGGTTCCACGTTTGTCGTGTCTCTGCCCGTTCACTCCGAATAGGTCCGAGCCTTTCTCTTAAACTCCCGCGCGCGCCTTTCTCGGGCGTCGAGCTTTTGATCCCAGAGCAACGTTTTTGACTGACTTTGTCACTTTCTGTCACCTCTGACGGGGTTTGTCACCTCGCGTCGATTGTAACCCCGTAGAACGCAACGCCATTCCCGTCTGGCACGCGCCTTGCGGCACACGCCCGCGGAGGTCAAGCGCGACCATGGAAAACAGTCCTGAGGATCTTCAGCTCATGAATCTCGCGGATGCCGCCGTCATCCTGCAAGTCTCCAAGCGCACCCTGCTGCGGATGATCCAGCACAACGAGGTGCCGGCGTTCAAAATTGGGGGCCAGTGGCGCCTGAGGCAAAGCCAATTGCGCAGGTGGCTCGAGGAAAGGGAAAGGGGAACGATCGGGATGCGAAAGGAAAGAGAAAGAGGGATATGAGAGGCCCCGCGCGCGCCGCCGCAGGCTGGCTCAGATCTTTTCTGGCGACCTTGTTTCTGCTTTGGCCGGCGGCGCTTTTTGCCCGACCGCTCACGGTGGGGCTGATCGGCGAGGAACCCGTGGAAGACATCCGCAAGACGTTACCGTTTGCGAGTTATTTGGCGAAGCGGCTCGAGGAGCACGGGATCAGCGACGGCAAGGTGATCGTCGTTGAGAGCATCGCCGAGATGGCGGCGCTGTTGCGCGCGGGCAAGGCGGATCTCCACGTCCACAGCTACGCCCGCACGGTGGCGCTCAATCGGCTGACCAAGAGCAAGGCTCTGGCGCGCCGCTGGAAGAAAGGCAGCGCGGAGTACCACGGAGTCCTGTTCGCCAGACACGAAAGCGGCATCACCCGCCTGGAGGAGTTCCGCGGCAAGACCATCGGGCTCGAAGAGCATTTTTCCGCCGTTGGCCACCTGCTACCGAAATTTATGCTGGCGGAGAAGGGGCTACAGCTGGTCCCCGCGGGCGCGCCGCGCCCGCCAAACGGCGTCGGCTACATCTTCGCCAACCACGATGAAAATACCATGCTCTGGGTGGTGCGGGGCAAGGTGGCCGCGGGGGCGATGGACAGCCAAAACTACGCCCAGCTCAGCAAAAAATACGACCGCAGCCTCACCGTGGTCGCGAAGACGCCCTCCGTGCCCCGGCATTTGGTCAGCGCGCGCGCCGGATTGCCGCAAAAGCTGCAGGCGCGGATCAAAGAGATTCTTCTCCAGATGGATCAAACCGAGGAAGGCAGAAACGCGCTCCGGCAATTTGAGCGCACGGCCCGGTTCGACGAGCTTTCGGAACAAAACGCGGCGCTGATGCAGAAGATGGGCGAGCTTGTCGAGTCGGAGTTGAAGCTCCAGTGAAACTCAGCATCCGCGCAAAACTCATTCTCTACACGTTCTGCATCGCCCTGCTGGTCGGCGGCGGGATCTCGTTCTATTCGATCTCCTTGGGCCGCGATCGTCTTTTGAGAAATTTCGAACACAGCTCCAGGGATATCGTCGCGCTGATCGCCAAGAGCATCTTTAATGACCTCTATTTCTTGAACCTGCATTCGCTTCGTGCGCGCTTGCAGACCGCTCAGGTCAATCCCGACATCACCTATACACTCGTGGCCGACGCGGCGGGAGTTATTCTTACCGATGGCACGGAGCAAGAGCTGAAACAGGATCAAAAGCTCACCGATGGCTTCAGCCTGCGCGCGTTGCGCGCGCGCGGTTGGATCTCGGAGCTTCAGGGAAACACGCTGCGCGTCGGCGGGCCGATCCTCGCGCCCGACGGCGAGCGGCGCGGCTATCTCGAAGTCGGCTTCGGCCTAAGCTCCATGAATGAGGTCTTCAAGGACGAGATCCGCCCCAGCCTCACCGTAACGGGCGCGAGCCTTGTCGCGGGCGCGGTTTTGGCGGCCTTTGCGGCCTCAAGCTTTACCCGGCCGATTCGTTCGATTGCGAGGGCGGCGCGCGCGCTCGGGAGCGGCAACCTTAAGGCGCGCCTCGCCGTCGACCGCAGCGACGAGTTGGGGACGCTGTCGCGCTCGATCAATGCCATGGCCGAAGCGCTCGAGCGGCGGCAGCACGAGCAAGACGCGATCAACGCGATCGCGTTGATCGCAAGCCGGTCGCTGGAGCTGGAGCAGGTCCTGCAGGCCGCCCTGGAAAAGATCCTCGAAGTCAGCGGCCGCGAGCAAGGGCACATCCGGCTGAGAAACGCGTCGACCGGGGAGATCGCTCTGGTTGCGCACCGGGGCATCTCGCCCGAACACATGCATGCTCTCGCGCACGAGCGCCGGCCGGGCGGCAGAACCGACCAGGTCTTCGCTCTCGGCCGGGTCATTGTGGCCAACGAACTGGCCGACTCCAAGCAGCGGCTTCTCGGAGACGCCGTGCGCGCGGCCGCGTGGGTGCCGCTGCGTTCCAGGACGACGGTGGTGGGCGTGCTCACCGTCGCAACCGCCAAGCCACTGCCCTTTCAGCCGCACGACATTGCGCTGCTCGAGACCCTCGGCAACGTTCTCGGCGTCGCCATCGAAAACGCGCGGCTCTTTAGCCAAACCAACAATAACCTCAAGCGCACCCAGATGCTGCGCGAGATCGATCGGGCGCTTACTTCCACGCTGGCGCTCGAAACCGTGCTCGGCATTTTTCTCGGCAATATCGCGCGCATGCTGCCGTATTCCGCGGCGACGATCCGGCTGATCGACAAACAGAGCGGCGCTATGGAACCGGTGGCGTGCTGCAATCTCGACGAAACGGACTGGAAGCGCCGCGAGCTCGACGGCGTGCCGCTCCTTCTCCAATCGGTGCTCGGCGAGGGGGCGCCGGTCTTCGTAAAGCATATTCAAGCCGACAGCAGAACGGCTGATCCGGCATTTTTCGCGCGCCACGGTCTGATTTCGTTTCTCGGCCTGCCCCTCATCGCCAAAGGCGAGACCTTGGGCGCGCTTTCGATTTACACGAAATACGAGCACAGCTTCACCGACGACGAAGTCAAGTTCCTTTCCGCCCTGGCGGCGCAGGCCGCGATGGCGATTTACAACTCCCGGCTCTACGAGCAAACGAAAAATCAGGCGCTCGCGCTCGACCGGGCCAACAAGCTGCAAGCGGATTTCACGGCGATGATCGCGCACGAGCTCCGCTCGCCGCTCCAGAACGTCATCGGTGTCGTCACGCTGATGGCGGACGGCGCGTTCGGGCCGCTGACCGATGAGCAAAATAGATGGCTCGGAAAGGTTCTCGCGACGAGCCACAATCTTGTGGATCTGGTCAGCGACTTCCTCGATCTGTCGAAGATTGAGGCGGGGTACGTCGATCTGGTCAGGGAGGAGGTCGACCTCGGCCAGCTCATCCGAAACACCCTGGAAAGCCATCTTCCGCTGGCGCAAGAGAGGGGCCTAGACTTGCGCGCCCGCGCCGATGCCACGCTTTCGCCGCTCGATGCCGATCCGCGGCTTTTGAGCCAGGTATTGAACAATTTATTGAGCAACGCCATCAAGTTTACGCCGCGCGGCGGGGTCATCGAGATCGCGGCGCGACAGGAAAACGAAGCCGTGCGCGTTGACGTCAAGGATACCGGCCCCGGTATTCCCGCCGCCGAACTGGCCGGGCTTTTTAGCAAGTACCGCCAGGCGAGCAGCGCGCGACAATCAAAGGACAAAGGGACCGGGCTCGGATTGGTGATTTGCAAGACGATCGTGGAGGCGCACGGCGGACGAATCTGGGCCAAGAGCGAGGAGGGAAAAGGAACGACGTTTTCTTTTTCCTTGCCCAAAGCGGCGGTGGTCGGCGCCGCGCAGGCGGAAGGTTATCGTCTTTGATGCACGACCTCAACTACAAGCTACCCCGGGTGCTCCGCCGGATCGCCGGCATTCTCGCGCTCGCCGTCGGGATCGCGGCGCCCATCGGCTACTTCTTTGTCGAGCTAAAAGAGCACCGGGCGAGCCTGGACGCCGAAGCCGAACTCACGGCGCGCATCGTCTCCTCTATCGGCGGCGCCGACGGATGGCGGCTTCCCAAGGCCAAGCTCAACGAGCTTTTTTCGCGCCGGCCTCTCCGGGGATACGCGGAGGTGCGCCGGGTCGTCGACGCGGACGATCAGGTGATCGCCGAGCGCGCCGATCCTTTGGCCGCGCCGGTCATCACCCGCGCGGCGGACATCACTTGGGACGGCGCGAAGCTGGGGCGGGTCGAGATCAGCCGCTCGCTTCGGCCGACTCTGATCAAGACCGGCGCGATCGCTTTCTTCGGGGTGTTGATCGGCTGCCTCACCTTTCTCGTCTTCAAGATATTTCCGCTGAAGGCGCTCAGCCGCGTGCTCGCGGAAAACGCGCGCCTGTTCAAGGAGACCGAGCGCAAAATGCGCGAGCAGGAGGCGCTCAACGCGATCGCGCACGCGACCACCGGCACGCTCAACCTCGATGCCGTGCTGAGCATCGCTCTCGACAAGGCGCTGGAAGCCACCGGGCGCGAGCAGGGGTACATCTCGCTCAGGGACCCGACGAGCGGCGCCATCTCGCTGGCCGCGCATCGGGGAATCTCGCCGCAGCAGCTCGATTCGCTGTCGCGCTTTCGCGTGCGCGGCGGGGAGACGGATACCGTTTTCGAGACCGGCAAAGTGGTGGTGGTAAACGACACGACGGCGCTGGTCGCGCCGCACCAGGGGAGCCGCGCCCTGGTATGGGTGCCGCTCAAGGCCAAGGGGCTGGTGATCGGCACTTTGACCGTCGCCACCACGACCAGCCGAGCTTTTTCTAGCGCAGAGGTGCGCTTTCTCGAGGCGATCGGCAATCTCGTCGGGGTGGCGGTCGACAACGCGCGCCTGTTCGGCGAGACGGAACACAATCTCAAGCTCATGCAGACGCTGCGCGAGATCGATCAGGCGGTGGCGTCGACCTTGGACACAAACACCCTGCTCGATTTGCTCGTGCAAAAAGTCGCGCTCGCGCTGCCCTCGTCGGCGGTGACGGTGCAGCTTCGGGAGGAGGACACTCAGCGGCTCGAGCGGGTCGCGTGCTTTAACCTCGACCAGACGGAATGGAAGGCGACGCGCGGGAGGGAGGCCCAAATCGTTCTCAAGCGCAAGGCGCCGCTCGCCATCCGCAGCCTGCAGACCGACCGCAACGCCGACGACAGAGACTTTTTCGCCCGCCATGGCCTGGTATCGTACGTCGGTGTCCCTTTGATCGGGAAGGGCGAGACCCTCGGCGTGCTGTCCGTGTACACGAAATACGAGCGCGCCTTTACGGACGACGAGATCCGCTTTCTTGCGATGCTCGCGAGCCAGGCGGCGATGGCTCTTGAGAACTCGCGGCTTTACGAGCGGACCAAACGGCAGGCGGTCGAGCTCGATCGCGCGAACAAGCTGCAGGCGGACTTCACGGCGATGATCGCGCACGACCTTCGCTCGCCGCTTACGAGCGTGATCGGGGCCGCGGAGATGATCGAGAGCGGCCTGATCGGCCCGGTCAACGCCGACCAACAGAAGTGGCTGCGAAAAATTCAGGCAACCGGACGGAAGCTGGTCGAGCTGGTCAGCGACTTTCTCGACGTGGCCAAGATCGAGTCCGGGCGCATCGATCTCGTCAAGGAACGGGTCGATCTCGATGAGTTGATCAGGAACGCGGTGGAGAGCTATCTGCCGCTCGCGCGCGAGAAACAAATCGCTCTGGACGCCGCCGTCGACTCCGGGCTGCCCGCGATCCACGCCGACCCGCGGCGGCTCGATCAGGTTCTCGCCAACCTGATCAGCAACGCGATCAAGTTCACGCCCGAAGGAGGCGCCGTCGAGGTGGGGGCGCGGCCGTTCAACGACGGCGTGCGCGTCCACGTCAAAGATAGCGGCGTCGGCATCCGGCAGGACGAGCTCGGCACGTTGTTTGAAAAGTACCGCCAGACGACGAGCGGCAAGACCTCCAAGAAAAAGGGCACGGGCCTCGGCCTGGTGATCGCCAAAATGATCGTCGAGGCGCACGCGGGCAGGATCTGGGTCGAAAGCGAAGAAGGAAAAGGCTCGACGTTCTTGTTTTTCCTTCCGGTCTCGCGGAAGGAAAACCCCCGCGCTCGGTTGGGAGAGCCCGATGCGATTTTCTCGGAAACGACGCTTTGAAAAAAGCACGCGCCAGGTTTTCAGGCGCCGCGCGCCGGATTTCCGGTTGGCCGTCCAGCCTTGTGGCGCAGCCGCTCTGCGCCGAGGAGCGCGTTTTTGGAATTTTTCTTGGCCTAAACTTTCGTGAAGCAAACTCCAATCGAGGAAAAGCATGTCGACGATCGATCTCAATGAACTGGCCGGGCCTAGAATGGCGGCAGATTTCCGAGCCGCGCCGCTTTTCCGCCGGCTATGGTCGTTCGTTCCTTTGGGCGGCTCTCTCCCGGAGCGCGTGTGGCGGCAGCGGCACCGCTTTCTGGTGGGCCTCACCTGGCTCCATGCGCTCCTTATCGGCCTTGCGGGCCCGCTCTTGGGCTACCGCTGGGAGGCGAGTTTTGCCGCCTTTTTCGAGGAGCGAACGGCCTTGCATGCCGTTGGCGAAGGTTTGGTCGTCGCGTTGTTTGCCGCGCTGGCGACTTGGAGCCGGACCACCCGACAGTTCAGGGCCACCATGACCGGCCTGGGGCTGATGAGCTCTTCTGCCATCCTCGTCCATCTATCCGGCGGCTACATCGAGGCTCACTTTCACTTTTTTGTGATGCTTGCGTTCCTGGCGCTCTATCAAGACTGGCTCCCTTATATCTTGGCGATCGTTTACGTCGCCTTGCATCATGGTCTGGTCGGCGCGCTCTGGCCCGAACAGGTTTATAACCACACGGCGGCTCTGAACGCGCCGTGGACGTGGGCGGGGATTCACGCGTTTTTTGTGCTCTGGTCCTCGGTCGGGAGCATCATCGCCTGGCGCTTCAACGAAAGAGCCAACGCTCAAACCAAGCTCGTCCTCAACTCGGTGGGCGAGGGTCTCTTTGGCCTAGACTTGGAGGGGAAGATAACCTTCGTCAATCCCGCCGCGGCGAGGATGTTGCGCGTGGAAGAGGCGGACTTAATCGGCAGGCACATCGGCTCGGTCGCGGGTTCCAAGAACCGCGAAGCCCGGTGGATGTCGGCGATTTTGGCGACGCTTGAAGACGGAAGGCCGCGCCGCGGGACCGACGAGCTCATGCGCCGCGCCGACGGGACGCGTTTCGACGTTGAGTACGCGAGCACGCCCATCTTTGAGCGCGAGCAACTCGCCGGGGCCGTCGTTGCCTTTACCGATGTCAGCGAGCGCCGCCAGGGAGAGATCGCCCTGCGCGAAAGCGAGGAGCGCTTTCGCCAGATCGCCGAAAACATCAGAGAGGTGTTCTGGGTCACCGATCCGCTCAAAAACGAAAAGCTCTACATTAGCCCCGCTTACCGCGAGATCTGGGGCCGGGATCCAAGCAGCGTAGGCTCCCTCTCTCAAGCCTGGCTGGGCTCGATTCACCCCGACGACGTCGGCCGAACCCTCGCCGCCGTGATGACCAAGCAGGTCGCGGGACAGTACGACGAGCAGTACCGCATCGTGCGGCCCGACGGGGCAATTCGCTGGGTCCGAGACCGGGCCTTTCCAGTCCGAGACGAATCGGGTCGCGTCTACCGTATCATCGGGATCGCGGAGGATATCACCGAGCGAAAGCGCGCCGAGGAGGAGCTGCAAAGCCGCTACCGGGAAGTTTCCGTCCTGCACGAGGTGAGTCAAATGGCTTTGCGCTCTACGGATCTCAAGGCGTTCCTCGAGAGTATCCTGGAACGGGCGCTCTCGGTGGTGTCCCTCGAGATCGGAAACATCCGGCTGTTGGATGACCACGGGCGCATGAGTATGGGGGTTTACCGCGGCTACCGGGATGCGGAAAGCATTCGCACACACCACACCGATCTCACCGGGCCGCAGGGCGGCCTGTTGACGCCCCGGATCATCGCCGCCGGCAAGACCCTGGTCGTGGACGATATCGCGCAAGTAGAGGGGTTGCGCGCGTTGAAGAAAGAGGGCGCCTGCGCGGCCATCGTGGTGCCGATTTCGGTGCAGGGCCAAACGCTCGGTGTCATCGAGGCCGCAAGCCGCGAGCGGGCCCGTTTCCGCACGGACGATATTCGGCTACTCGAGGCGCTCGGCAATCAGGTGGGGATCGCGGTGCAAAAGGCGCGCCTGTTCGAAGAAACCAAGCGCCGCGCCCGTGAGCAGGAAGCGCTGAATTTAATCGCCAAGGCCACCAGCCAGTCGCTGCGGCTCGAAGAGCTTTTGGAAATGGTCGTGACCAAAGTGCCGGAGGTGACCGGCCGCAGGCGGGCTTCCATTCGCATCAAGGACCCGCGCACCGGCGAGATCACGCTCGCGGCCCACCGCGGTTTTTCCGCAGAAGAGGTCGCCGAGCTTCAAAGGCGGCGCTCCCACCAGATCACCGAGCAGGTGTTTGCCACGGCCAAACCGTGGGTCGTCGACGACTCCGCCAAAAGCAGCGATCGCCAGGTCCTTTTGCCGCAGAGCCACTCGGTCGCCTGGGTGCCGATCAAAGCGGGGAGCAAGGTCGTGGGAGTGCTGGGCGTCTCGGCGGACCGGCCGATGCCTTTTGAGCCGCGCGAGGTCGAGCTTCTGGAGGCGATCGGCAACATGGTTGGCGTCGCCATCGAGAATGCCCGCCTTTTTGGCGAGACCGAGGCGCGCTATCAGGAGCTGCAGGCGCTGTACGCGATCAGCGCCACCATCCTCGAATCCCAAGATCTCGAAGCGATGATGGAGCAGATCCTCCAGCACGCCTGCCGGGTGGGGAACTTCGACATGGGCGTGGTCCGCCTTTTGAATCCCGCCGACAACACGCTAGAGGTCGTGGCAAGCCGCGGCTATCTCGAGCCGCAAAATGTGCGCGCTCACCGCCAGAGGGTCGAAGCTTACACGAGCGGGGCCGGCAGCGCCCGCGCCCTGGCGGACAAGTCGGTTCACGTCGTCGACGTCACCCGCAGCGGCGGCCTAAAAACCTTCAAGCGCGAGCGCGTCTGCACGCTCGTCGCGGTTCCGCTGCGCAGCCATGACGATGTGGTCGGCGTCATCCAGCTCGGGGCGCGCGCGCCGCGCGAGTTTCACGATAGCGAGCTCAGGATTTTCCAGGCGATCGGCGATCAGGCCGGCATCGCGATCGAGAAGGCGCGTCTTTTTGCCGAGTCCAAGCGCGCGGAGAGAGCGCTGGCCGAGAAGGCCGACGAGCTGGCGCGCTCGAACACGGAGCTGCAACACTTTGCCTACATCGCCTCGCACGATCTCCAGGAGCCGCTCAGGATGGTGGCGAGCTATGTGCAGCTTCTGGCGCGCCGTTACCAGGACAAGCTGGACGCCGACGCCAACGAGTTTATCGCCTACGCGGTGGACGGCGCCACGCGCATGCAGGCGCTCATCAACGCCCTGCTCGCGTATTCGCGGATCGGGACCAAAGGAAAAGCCTTCGAGCCGGTCCACTGCGAGCAAATTCTCGAGAGCGCGTTGAAGAACCTCAAAGTCGCCATCGAGGAAAGTCACGCGACGGTCACCCATGATCCGCTGCCGGTCGTCCTGGGCGACGACATTCAGCTCACGCAACTGTTCCAGAACTTGATCGGTAACGCCATCAAATTTCGCGATCACGAGCCCCCGGCGATCCACATCTCGGCGGCGCGCAGCGGCGGCGAGTGGCTTTTCTCGTGCCGCGACAACGGCATCGGGATCGAGCCGCAGTTTTTCGAGCGCATTTTCGTCATCTTTCAGCGTCTCCACAGCCGGGAACGCTACCCGGGAACCGGGATCGGCCTGGCGCTCTGCAAAAAAATCGTCGAGCGCCACGGCGGTCGGATCTGGGTGGAATCCGAGCCAGGCCACGGAGCCACGTTTCGCTTTACGATTCCGGCGGCTGAGTAACGACAAAGGAGGAAAGCAAATTTATGTGTGCGGGCAGCGGTGCCATTGAAGTTCTGCTGGTCGAGGACAATCCCGGCGATGTCCGGCTGACCCGAGAGGCGCTCAAGGAGGGCCGGCTTCTCAACAACGTAAGCGTGGCGGCAGACGGGATCGAGGCGCTGGCGTTTCTGCGGCGCGAAGGGAAATACGCTCACGCGCCGACCCCCGACCTGATCCTTCTCGACCTGAACTTGCCGAAAAAAGACGGGCGCGAAGTGCTCGCCGAGATTAAAGCGGATCCGCGTTTGCGGCGGATTCCGGTGGTTGTGTTAACGACCTCGTCGGCGGAAGAGGACATTGTCAAGACCTACGACTTGCACGCGAACTGCTATATCACCAAGCCCGTCGATCTTGAGCAGTTTATGCGGGTCGTGAAATCGATCGAGGATTTCTGGGTGAGCGTGGTCAGGCTGCCGCCCGGCAAAGCCAACGATGGAAACAGAGCCCATTAAAGTCCTGCTGGTCGAGGACAACGCCGGGGACGCGCGTCTTTTGCGCGAAGTTCTCAGCGAGAGCCAAGGATCGCTCTTTGAGCTCATCCACGTGGATCGGCTGAGCGAGGCGCTGCGCGCTCTTCAGCGGGACGGCTTTAGCGCGATCCTGCTCGACCTGTCGCTTCCCGACGCGCACGGGCTGGAAACGATCGGCCGTTTGCGGAGCGCCGAGCCGGTCCCGCCCATTGTTGTCCTTACAGGCTTGAACGACGAGGAGATGGCGCTCAAGGCCGTCCAGGAAGGGGCGCAAGACTATCTGGTGAAGGGGCAGGTGGACGGCCAGTTGCTGATGCGCTCTTTGCGCTACGCCATTCAGCGGCACCGCGCGGAAGCCGCGCTCAAGCAGCGCAACCGGGAGCTCCAGGTCCTGAGGAGCATCAGCGAGACGGTCCTGGGCTCGCTCGAGCTAAAGTCCGTGCTCGACCGTATTCTGGACCAGGCGATCACAAGCGGCGCTTTCGACCTCGGCAATATCCGCCTGCTCGATGCCGGCGGCGAGACGCTTCGCGTCGTGGCCGCGCGCGGCTACCGCAACCCGGACAATATCGCGCGCCACCGGGCGCTTTCCCGCACCGCGGCGAGCGCGAAATCGCGTTTCGGCGACCGCATCTTCAGGGAGCCCTGCATCGAAGAAAATGTGCAAACGACGAGCGGCCTAAGGACGCTTAAAAAAGAAGGCGTCGAGGCGGTCATCGAGGTGCCCGTGCGCGCCGACCACGAGGTCATCGGCCTTCTCCAGCTCGCCAGCCGGACACCGCGGCGCTTCAAGCCCGAGGAAATCAATCTGCTGCTCACCATCGGCAACCAGCTGGGGCTCGCGGTGCAGAAGGCGCAGCTCTATGAACAGACGCGCAAACAGGCGCAGGAGCTCGAAGAGGCCAACAGGATACAGGCGGACTTCACCGCGATGATGGCTCATGATCTGCGCTCGCCGCTGTCGAATCAGATCGCGGTCGCCGAGATGCTCAAGGAGGGGCTGTTCGGCGCGGTCAGCGAGGAGCAGAAGAAGTGGCTCGAAAGGCTCAAAGGCAATGCGGCCAGCATGGTCGAGCTGATCAACGACTTTCTCGACCTGTCGAAACTCGAATCCGGGCGGATCGATCTCGTCCTGGAAGCCGTGGCGCTCGAAAAGTTGATCGATAAGGCGGTGGAGAACTTCGAGATTCTCGCGCGCGACAAACGAATCGCGCTCCAGCGCGCGCTTTTTGCGGAGCTGCCGGAGATCGTCGGCGATGCGCGCCGCCTGGATCAGGTCTTTACCAATCTTTTGAGCAATGCGGTCAAGTTCACCAACGAGGGAGGAACCATTGAAGTGGGGGCGCGGCTGCGTGGCGAGGCGGTAGAGGTTTACGTGGCCGATACCGGCATTGGCATTCCCAAGGACGAGATCGGCAGCTTGTTTAAGAAGTACCGCCAGACCACAAGCGGCAGGCTTTCCGCCCACAAGGGAACCGGCCTGGGGCTGGTCATCTGCAAGATGATCGTCGAGGCGCACGGCGGCGCGATTTGGGTCGAAAGCGAGGAAGGAAAGGGGACGACCTTTTACTTTACGCTGCCGGCACGCGGCGCGAAGGCACCGGGCCGCCAGGAAACCGGACCAGAAGTTGGCGGAGCGCTATGAGCGACAAGCGGATCCTGTGGGCGAGCTTTTTTTGCGCGCTGGTTCTGGCACCGTGTTCTGTGAGCTGGGCGCGACCCCTCTATATCGGCTCCGTCGACGATAATCCCGTGAAGGAGATCGCACAGTTCAGTCCCCTTGCGGCATATCTCGGAAGAGAGCTTCGCGCCGATGGCGTCTCCGTAGGCAAGGTGGTTGTCGCTGAAGGCATCCGGGAAATGGCGGCTTTACTAAAAGCGGGAAAGGTCGACATCTACCTGGACAGCGCGTTTCCTTCCCTTGCGGTAAGTCAGCTCTCGGGGAGCAGGCTCATTCTCCGGCGCTGGCGCCACGGAGTGGGCGATTACCATTCCGTGATCTTTGTTAAAAAGGCGAGTGGAATAGAAAAACTCGAGGATCTTCAGGGAAGGATGATCGCTTTCGATCACCCGGCCTCGACGAGCGGATATTTTATGCCAAAGGTGGCGTTTTCCGAGAAGGGATTGAGGTTAGCGCAGAAAAACGCCCCGGCGGCTCATGTCGAGGCGCGAGAGGTAGGCTATATTTTTACGCGCCATTTCGAGAATACGGCCTATTGGGTGGCGCACGGAAAGGTTGCGGCTGGCGCGATCGACAGCCGGGAATATTCCAAGATCAACAGAAAGCGGCGGCAGTTCACTCTCATCTTTCAGAGCCCATCTCTGCCGCGCCAAATCGTAAGCCACCGCGCGGATATGGAGCCCTGGCTGCTCGCCAGGATCAAAGACGTTCTGCTGAAAATGGATCAAAGCGAAGACGGACGAAAAGCGTTGCGAGCGTTTGAGACGACGAAGTTTGATGAATTGGACCCCGTCTCTCTGTACCCGATTCTGAAAGCGCAGAAACTGCTCTCGGCCGAACTACAGTTCACACCGCATTAAGACGGGCCCTCAAACGGGCATGACGTCGTGCTTTTTTCGCGGCCGCTCCTCTTTTTTCGAGCGCAGCGCGGCCAGCGACTGAATCAAGCGGCGGCGCGTCTCGCGCGGGCGAATCACGGCGTGCGCGAACTGCTTCGCGAGCGCCTCGAACGGGCCGCTAAAGCGCGCGCTGTACTCGGCGATTTTCTCGCGGCGCGTCTTTTCCGGGTCGGGCGACGCTTCGATTTCCCTGCGGTAGAGCACGTTCACCGCGCCCCCGCCGCCCATGACCGCCAGCTCGACTCCCGGCCACACGTACAGATGATCGGCGCCCATCTCGCGCGTGCACATCGCCTGCTTTGCGCCGCCGTAGCCCTTGCGCAGCACCACCGTGATTTTCGGCACGGTCGCTTCGGCGTAGGCGTAGAGCATCTTGGCGCCGTGGCGGATGATGCCCTTTTCTTCCTGCTGCTTGCCGGGGAAAAATCCGGGCACATCCATCAACGTCACGATGGGAATATTGAAAGCGTCGCAGAAGCGGATAAAACGCGCGGCCTTGTCGGCGGCATCGACGTCGAGACTCCCCGCGAGAAACATCGGCTGATTGGCGACAAAACCGACCGGATAGCCGTCGAGCCGGCCGAAACCGATCACGAGATTGCGCGCAAATTTGGCCTTGAGCTCCATAAAATCGCCGTCGTCGACGATCGCCTTGATCACCTGAATCACGTTGTAGGCCTTGCGCATGTCTTCCGGGACGATGCTCTCGACGTTGTCGAGCTCGCGATCGGGGCTGTCTTTCGGGTCGCGCCGGGGCGGCGGCGCCGCGAAGTTCGACGGGAGAAAGCCGAGCAGGCGCCGGATCATCCCCAGGCACTCCTCGTCGTTCTTCGCGACGAGATCCGCGACGCCGGAGACTTCGGAGTGAATCTTGGCGCCGCCCAGCTCTTCCATGGTGACGGTCTCGCCCAGGACTTCTTTGATGACCGCGGGCCCCGTGATGAACATCTGGCTCGTGTTCTGCACCATCAGGATAAAATCCGTGAGCGCCGGCGAGTAGGAGCCGACGCCGATGCACGGCCCCATGATCGCCGAGATCTGCGGGATGCAGCCGGAGGCGATGCTGTTCTCGAAGAAAATCTTGCCGATCGCGGTGGTGACCGAGAGCCCTTCCTGGATGCGCGCGCCGGCGGACTCGTTGAGGCCGATCAGCGGGACGCCGAGCTTGCGCGCGCTCTGGATGGCGTAGGCGATCTTCTCCGCGTGCGCGCTGCCGACCGTGCCGGCGAGAATCGCCCGGTCTTGGGAAAAGACGTAAACCGTTCGCCCGTCGATCCTGCCGAAGCCGGTCACGACGCCGTCCGAGGGCATTTTTTTCTCCGCCATGCCGAAGTCCGTGCACTGCGTTTCCGCGAGCATGAACTCCTCGACGAAGCTCCCGGGATCGAGAAGCTTCTCGAGGCGCTCGCGCGCGCTGAGCTTGCCCTCGGAGCGCTGTCGTGCGGCCGCTTTCGGGTCGCCCTGGAGGGCCAGTTTTTCAAGCGCGCCGAGTTTTTTTTCGATCTCTTCCCTGGACTGCGCCATAAACTTCCCGCTATCCGCCGATGCCCATCCCTCTGAGGACGGAAAGCATGACCGCCGCCGCGATCACCGACCCGATCTGGCCGCCCGCGTTGGCGCTCATCGCGTGCATCAGCAGATAATTTTTTTTGTTGTACTTTTGACCTTCGACCTGGACCACGCGCGCCGCCATCGGAAAAGCCGAAATGCCCGCGGCGCCGATCAGCGGGTTGACCTTGCCGCCCGTGAGCAGGCACATGAGCTTACCGAACAGGACCCCCATGGCCGTGTCGAGGCTGATGGCCACGAACCCGAGCGCCAGGACCATCAACGTCTGCGCGCGCAGAAACTTCTCGGCCTCCATCGTGGCGCCGATCGATAGCCCGAGGAGCAAGGTCACGATGTTCGCGATCTCGTTCTCCGACGCCCGCTTGAGCCGGTCGACGACGCCGCATTCTTTCATCAAGTTGCCGAGCATGACCGTGCCGATGAGCGGCGTGCCGATGGGCGCAAGAAGCGACGCGAAGACGGTGACAACGACGGGAAAGAGGATCTTGGCGGTTTTCGACACGGGCGCCCGCGCCGCGCCCATGACGATCTTGCGCTCGCGGTCGGTCGTGAGCCAGCGCATGATCGGCGGCTGGATCAGCGGCACCAGCGACATGTAAGAATAGGCCGCGACCGAAACCGCGCCGAGCAGATGCGGCGCGAACTTGGAACTCACGTAAATCGCCGTGGGCCCGTCGCAGGCGCCGATGATGGAAACCGCGATCGCGTCCAGCTTGTCGAAGCCGACGGCCAGCGCCAGAAGCAGCGTGAGAAAGATGCCGAACTGGCCGGCGGCGCCGAGCAGGATGATCTTGGGGTTTTCCAACAGCGGCTGAAAGTCGGTCATGGCGCCAATGCCGAGAAAAATCAAAACGGGAAAGATCTCGGTCAAAACGCCGGTGTTGTAGAAAAAGCGCAGAATCCCATCCTCCTCCATGAGCCCGGCAAGCGGAATATTCACCAGGATCGCGCCGAAGCCGATGGGGACAAGAAGGAGCGGCTCGTAGCCTTTGCCGATGCCGAGATACAAGAGCAGCGACCCGATCGAGATCATGATCACGTGGCCGGGGGCAAGATGGGCAAGCCCCAACGTCAATCCTTGCAGGCCGGAGGCGATCGCCGTTTCCATGCGCTTCAGGTTTTGCGGGATTCGGAGGCTTCGGGTCGGTGCGGAAACAAACGCTTGAGGAGCAGGATCAACAGGCTCACGCCCCACAGGACCAGCATGGTGCCGCCCATGCCGACGAGCGCGACGGTGAAACCGAAAGTCCACTTATCCATGGCGGGAGTAAAGAATGGAGCAGTCGAGCGCTGGAGTGCCGAGCCGTCCCATCACTCGATCAATGCGTGGCCGGGCATAAGGCTCAGTCGATCTCGGCCAGCGTATCTTCCGCCTCGACCGCTTGGCCCGGAGAAACTCTGATTTCTTTTACCGTTCCCGAGACCGGGGCAACGACGGGAATTTCCATCTTCATGGCTTCCATGACGATCACAACCTCGTCTTCCTCAACTGCGTCGCCGACTTTTTTTTCGATGCGCAAAATTTTACCCACCATGGGCGCCGTTACCGGGGTAGCCAAGCCGTGCCCTCCTTGCCGTGCAGAGTCGCGCGCTCAACTGGCGATTCGCAACCGACCAAAAAGTTAATGCCCTTTAGTAAGGGTTCCCACCTTTAAAGTCAACCAAGATGGTTTGATTTTGCCGCCTTTATCGGCTAAGAGCTTGCTAGTAGAGAGTCCCGCTGGAGGTGAACGAAATGGCGAAACCGGCCGTGCAAGATCAGAACGTGATGGACAATATTCCGTACTATGACAAGTGGCAGCAGGGAGAAGGAATTCCCATCATCAAGACGTTTTTTGTCCAGGATCTGAAAAAGGTCGAGGTTAAGCCCTGGGACCGGGTGGGGGCGAACGCGGCGTTCATCAACATGGAAGGCGCCGAGGGGACGACCGGGGCTTATGTGTTGGAGATCCCCGCGGGAAAGAGTTGCAACCCGCAGCGGCATCTGTTCGAAAATCTGATGTACGTCCTCAAAGGCAGGGGCGCGACGACGATCTGGAACGAACGGGGCGCCAAGCAGACCTTCGAGTGGCAAGAAGGGAGCCTGTTCGCGCTGCCGCTGAACGCGTGGTACCAGCATTTCAACGGTCAGGGAGACGAGCCGGCGCGGCTGTTCTCGGTCAACAGCATGCCGATCGTGTTCAATCTTTTTCACGACGAGGACTTCGTCTTCAACACGCCGCGCGACTTCCTCGACCGCTTCAACGGCGAGCCCGATTATTTCAGCGGCAAAGGGAAAGCCTATCCCGGGCGGATTTGGGAGACGAACTTCGTGCCCGACGCCCGGACATTCAAGCTCGAGGAGTGGAAAGAGCGGGGCGGAGGGGGCACGAACGTCATGCTCGAGATGGCGAACGGCTCGATGGCCGCTCACATCTCGGAGTTTCCGGTCGGGACTTACAAAAAGGCGCACCGCCACGGGCCCGGCTTTAACGTGATCATCATCAAAGGGAAAGGGTTTTCGCTCTTCTGGCGCGACGGGGAGCCGATCAAGCGCTACGACTGGCAGGACGGCAGCGTTTTTACGCCCCCGCCGATGATGTGGCACCAGCATTTCAACACCGGAGCGACGCCGGCCCGCTACCTGCCGCCCAGGCTGGGCTCGATCAAGTTCAGCCTCGGCGAGCAGTTCGGCGATATCTCCAAAGTGGACAAAGACGTCAAGGCCGGCGGCAACCAGATCGAGTACTACGACGAGGATCCTTCGATCAGAAAAATGTTCGAGGAAGAGCTGGCGAAATCCGGCACCTATAGCCGGATGAATCCGGAAGTCTACAAAAAGCCGGCCTAATGAGCGGGTCGGGAGGTAGCGGTTCCCCAGGGGCAGAATCCTCGCTCTCGCCGCCCGCGCATTGCCTTACGCAACGCAGGATCAGCGCCGGCTTGTGGTGCGCTGAGGCTCGTCTAGGACGAGAATCTTTGCGCGAGCCAGCTTTCGCTCGCAAGCGTGAGGATCAGGAGAAACGCAAGCGGGAGCGAGAGATCGACGCGCGTGCCGCCCTTTTTTAGCTCCTCGATGGGAATGATTTCAGCGCGGACCGGCTCCAGCCTCGCCGCGAGGTCTTTTTCGCTCAGGGTTTCGAGCCGCGACTCGAGATAGGGCGGATTGACCGCGTACATCTCCGGCACGCCGGCGGGCTTATCCGCCGGGGAAAAGGCCAGGCGATAGACTCCGGCAAGGTCGTTCTCGTCAAATACGGCGCGCGCCGCCTCTTTTTCCGCCACCGCGGTGACCTCGATTTCTTTGTTGTCCGGCTTGATCGCCTTGATTCTTTTCCCGACGAGCGAAGGCGGGAGCGCGACCCCTTTTGCGCTTCCCGTCACGATTCCGGGATCGAAGCTCCCGGTCTTGTCGCCGGAAAGATAGCGGGCCAGCCCCTGAACGAGCGGCAGGTAGGCTGTTTTCATCGGCAGATCGGTCCAGTCGCGATCCGCGCTCGTGGTAACCAGGATCAATCTTCCCGGCCCGATGCGCTTTTCTAGGAGAAGCGGCTCGCCGTTGGCGAGCGCCGCGAGAACCGTCCCCCCCGCGACTTCCGCGCGCAAATAGCTCTGCACAAACGTCGACTGAAGGGAGGCGAGCGCGATCGGCTCCGCGAACGCGCCGAGCGCGGGATGGCGGCTGTCGACCCGGCCGACCTTTTCGCCCTTGCCGTCGAGGCTTCGTTTTTCCCCCAGACGCGCGGGCAAAAGCGGCGCCTTCTGAAAAAGCTTGAGATTGTAGTCGTCCTTATCGACGCGGTTGCCGGCAAAGACGAGCACGCCTCCGCCCTGGCGAAGATAGTCGCTCATTTTCCGCGCGACCGCCTCCGGGATCGCGGGCACGTTGCACAAGATCAAAACTTGATAGTCCTCCAAGCGCGCCGACGCGAGCGCTTCGGGCAGGATCACCGTGGGAAGAAAAAGGGAGGACTCGTCGTCGCCGGCGGGATTGAGCGAGCGCGTGAGGAAAAAACTCTCGCTCAGAACGAGCGCGGTCTGCGGGTCGCCGTCGACGACCAAGACCCGCAGCTTGTCGAGAGCGTGGAGCACAAAATGAACCGTGGCATTGCCGGCGAGCCCCTCTTTCTTGATCGACACCGCCCCCGCCTGCGTTCCGGGCTTCTTGAGGCTCAGCTGAAACGCGACCGACGTTTCGCCGTAAGGCGGGATCGAAACCAGGCGCTGTTCGACGCTTCGGCCGTCGAGCGCCAGTTGCGCGAGAGCGTCCTGGACCGGCGCGGGGCCGAAGTTGACGAGCCTCGCTTCGAGTTGCAGCGGGAGGCCGGCGGCGACGCCCGCGGACTTGAGCGCGACGTCACGAACCGTCGCGTTGGCCCTGCTGTGCGGCGCGGGGATCTTTAGAATCTTTACAGGAGTCAGCGGATCGTAGGACTTTAGCCGCCGGGCCTCGAACCGTTCCCAGCCCGTGACCGCGAGATCGGTGGCGAGCCAGATTTCCTTGTGCGCCGCCGGTTCGCGCAAAAGATGGTAAGCGCGCTGCAGCGCCGCGGCAAAATCGGCCGTTTCCGCCGACAGCTGAACCTCCGCCAGCTCTTTTCTGAGGAGCTCCTTTTGCGCGCGCAGCCGCGGCTGCGTCCGGCGCGGCGGGTTGGTCGGGATGATCGCGGCGCGGTCGCCCTCGCCGAGCTCCGAGATCAAGCGCTCAAGGCTCTGTTTCGCCAGCTCGAAGCCGTTGCCGTCCAAGCTCCACTTCATGCTGAGCGAGTTGTCCAAGACGATCGCGATCGCAGCCGGGCCGCCGGCGGCCAAAAGGCCGATCCCGGTCTGAAAGATCGGGTTGGCGAGCAGCAACACAAGAAAGGCGATCGCCAGGGTCCGGAGCGCGAGCAGCAGCCAGTGGCGCAGCCGATAGGTTCGCGAGATGCGCCGCTGCGAGAGCAGGATAAAGCGAACGGCCGGGAAGCGGATTGTCCGGATCCGACGGCGATTGAGCAGGTGAATGAGAATCGGCAAGGAGGCCGCGATCAGGCCGTAGAGGTAGACCGGATGCAAAAAAAAGAGCGACATCGCTTAGCCGCGCCAGCTCAAATAGCTCACCAGGGCCTGATCGAGCGGGGTTGAGGTGGAAAGGAGCTGATAGTCGATGGAATTTTTGTGGCATTCGCCGCGGAGCTGCTCGATAAATTCGTTGACGACGCGGCGGTAGGTTTGGCGGATAATGCGCGGGTCGGTCGTGATCCTCAGGTTTGGGTCCTCGATGTCCTCGAACAAGAGATTTCCCTCGAACGGGAGCTCGAGCTCGGCCTGATCGAGCAGGTGAAACACGATCACGTCGTTGCCCTTAAAGCGAAACAGGCGGAGCCCCTTGAGGATCGCTTCGGGTTCGTCCAGGAGGTCCGAGATCAAAACGACCAGCCCGCGGCGCGTGACCTTGCCCGCGACCTCTTCCAGGATGTTGCCGATCGCCGTCTCGCCTTGCGGCGCCCGGGCTTCGAGCGCGCGCACGATCTCCATGAAGTAGCCCCTGGAGGCTTTGGGCGGGATGAAAGCGTCGATGCGGCTCGAGAACGTGACCAGCCCCGCGGCGTCTTGCTGGCGCAGAACGAGATAGGCGAGAGAGGCCACGAGAGTCGCGCCGTACGCGAACTTGGTGAGCCCGCTGGAGGCGTAGTCCATCGAGGCGCTCGCGTCGAGAATCAGGTAGGCTCTCAGGTTGGTCTCGTCCTCGTACTCTTTGATGAAATAGCGGTCGAACTTTCCCAGGGCTTTCCAGTCGATGCGGCGGATCTCGTCGCCCGGCGAGTATTCCCGGTGCTCCTCGAACTCCACGCTGAAGCCCTTCGAGCGGCTGCGGTGGATGCCGGACATGATCCCCTCGACCACCCAGCGTGCCCGCAATGCGAGACTGGAAATGCGGGCGAGCACGAGGGGATCGAAATAGCTGCGGTCGTTCTCGGCCATGTTCTTGCTCGACTCGCCAACCTCCGTGTGAGCGAGAAAGCCGGCAGGGGATTCGCGCCCTACACCCCAGCGCTGTTTGACGTGAGATACCGCGATGCGCTCTTACTTCTCGATGCCGTCTGCCGAGGGTTTTACCTCGGAGAGTAACCGGGCGACGATATCCAGCGAGCTGATCCCGTCGGCCTGGGCTTTGAAGTTGGGGATGATGCGGTGCCGCAACACCGCAGGCGCGAGCGCTTGAATGTCCTCGACGGACACGGCATAGCGCCCCTGGAGGATGGTCCGGGCTTTCGCGCCGAGGATCAGATACTGCGATGCCCGCGGGCCAGCGCCCCACTCGACATAATCTTTCACAAACTGCGGCGCGTCGGGATTTTGCGGGCGCGACTTCTGCGCCAGCGAAACGGCGTAGCCGACGACGAAGGGCGAGGCCGGTACCCGCCGGACCAGCTCCTGGTATTTCAAAATTTCCGATCCGTCCATGACTTTCTTGGGCTTGGCGCGGCCGACGGAGGTGGTTTGCATCACGATCTCGACCTCATCGTCGAAAGGCGGGTAACGGATCTCGATATTGAGCATGAAGCGGTCGAGTTGCGCTTCGGGCAACGGATAGGTGCCCTCCTGCTCGATCGGGTTCTGCGTTGCGAGAACGAAAAACGGCAGGTCCAGCGGGTACGTGCTCCCGCCGGCGGTCACCTTGTATTCCTGCATCGATTGCAGCAACGCGGCCTGAGTCTTCGGCGGCGTGCGGTTGATCTCGTCCGCCAGAAGGATGTTCGTAAAGATCGGCCCCTTGAGAAACTGAAAGCGCCTCCTTCCCGTGACCGGGTCTTCTTGCAAGATGTCGGTTCCAGTGATGTCGGAAGGCATCAAGTCGGGAGTGAACTGAATCCGGTTGTGCTCCAGATCGAGAATCTCGGCCAAGGTGCTGATCAGAAGCGTTTTGGCCAGGCCGGGAACCCCGACCAAAAGACAGTGGCCCTTGGAGAAAAGCGCGATCAACACCTCCTCGATGACTCTTTCTTGGCCGACGATGACCTTGCGGATCTCATGGAGCATCAACTCCCGGCGCGCGGAAAACTCTTCGATCGCGGCGAGTTCTTGCTCCGCAGCTTCGTTAGGGATCATGTCGATGGCTTAAACTCCTTGTCGAAACCCTTCCCGCGCCATTTTATGAGGCGAATGGCCTCGGATGAAATCGGCTCAAGGGAGAAGCGGGCCACTTGAACGGGATTCCGAATCGGCTTCTTAAGCTCCTTAACTACCTGGGCCGCAAAAGTTTTTCCAGCGTGGCTTTGGCCTGCTCGGCGCGCGCGGCTTCGCCGAGCGCGCTTTCGGCTTCGTAGAGGATTTGATAGATCGTCGGGTCAAAGGGATTGATGTGGATCGCGGCCTCCAGCGCCGTCCGCGCGCCGCGGTAGTCCTTGGTCGCGTGCCGCGCGCGCCCCAGAAGAACCATGGTCGTCACATTGTCCGGATCGAGCCGCTCGGCGGTGCTGAGGTGGGACAGAGCCTCCTCGAATTGACCCATTTGGATGAGCGCGCGCGCGAGCTTATTGAGAATGATAGTGGAATGGGGACTCCCCTGCAAGGCGCGCCGGTACTCCTGGGCGGCGGCGACGACACGCCCGCGCTCGCGCAGCCGGTCGCCCAGATGCGTGCGGGTGCGCGCGACCTCCGACTGGATCTCTTTGAGCTCGACCGCCTCCTCGGTATCTTTTTCGCCGCGAACCTTGAGCCTGCGCACGCGGATGCCTTCGGTCGGCTTTAGCCCTTTAGCCTTGAGAAAGGCTTTCCACTGGCTCTCAAAATCGCCGTACGGCATGCCCAGCAGCGCCTCGATCGCCTGCGGCGTCGGCTTTTGTTGCAGCTCCGCCATCAGGCGGCGGACGGCGCCGGCGCCCTTTTTCTCGACGATGAAATCGATCGCCGATGCTGCCTCGGCGTAAGCGAGCTGAACTTGCTCCGGCGATTCGAGATAGATGAGCGAGGGCTCCATTTTCTTGAATCCGACAAATCCGTCCCTTTGTAGCGCGTACGCCAGAAGCGTCTCGTTCGGGAGGGTCAGGTAGTCCGGCCGCGCGGGCGCTTGGTTCATCCGCCAGCGGGTCTCGTAAAACCTCGCCAGCCCCTCGTGCAGCCAGATGGGCGCCTTGTTTCGGCTCGCGCCGACAATCACGTAATGCGCGTACTCGTGGCTGAGCGAGTCGAGCCAGCGGTAGCCCTGAACCAGCGCTCGCGGCGAGATCGTCATGATCTTGTTGAACTTGCAGATGCCGACCGCGCCCGTCTCCTCGATGTCGCGGAGCGACAAGGTCGAGATGGCGTTGAACGACTGCGCGTCGGGCGCGATCTCGACGCGGACTTTGCTTTCCGGCCGGTAACCGAAGACCTCGCCGAGGGCGTGGTAGCTTTTCTCCAGCGCGTCGAGCGCGAGCGGCGCCAGAATCTCGTCCCGCGCCGGGTCCAAGTAAACGATAAAGTGAGCGCTCTCGTAGGGCTTGAGCTTTCTGACGACATCGCCAGTGCGCTGCGCCAGAAGCCGAAGCCCCTGGCGGCTCTCTTTGTTGGGATCGACGGCGAGACTGGCTTCGACGATTCTGACGGCTTCGTCGTAGCGGCCCTGGTAAAAGGCGAGCCAGGCCTGCAGGTCGAGCACCTCGGGCGACTTCGCGCGCGCGCGCGCCAGGTCCGCGATCAGCCGTTGCGCTTCCGCAAGCCGCCAGGCGTCGAGGCTCTCCTCGACGGCCGCAATGGCCGGGTCGGAGCCCTTTTCGGCCGCCGGCGCGGCGGCAAAAAGCACGCGGGAAAAACAAAAAATCAAAAACCAAAAAAAGAAAAACAGCTTGCGGCCAAACATCGTCGGAGAGCGTTCCTGAAGGCGTTACTCGGAGAGGTGCTTGAAATAGCGCTCGACTTGCTCTTTGTACTGCGGCGGCACACCCTGCTTGAGCGACTCGAGGATTTCCTCGCGGAAGTTGCGCGGCACCTTGTAGTCTTCTTTCCCCGGCAGGCGGAAGCGCTCCATATCGAGCCCGGTCGTGCCGCCGGCGACATCGAACTGCGGAAATTCCGGCATCCCCGGAAGCGGCACGAGCCTTCCGGACGGGAGAAACCGCCCGCGGCGGAACAGAAAAGTAACCGGCATGCGCCCGAGCTGCCCTCTTTGCGCGAGCTGCTGCATGGCGTTTTGCATTTGCTCCTGAGCTTGCGACAGCCGGTCGAGAGCTTCGCGTTCGGGTGGAACGGCGCCGGGAGCGTCCAACGCGCCGAGGCGCCCTTCGGCTTGCCGCATCGACTTTGCGGCTTCCTGGATCCCTCTGGCGATCTTCGGATCCAGCGACGGAAACAGCTGAAAGAGCTGGCTTAGTTTTTCGTGCAGCTCTTCGGTGAGCTGTTGCACGTTGCCCTCGCGCCGCGCCAGCTCGCGAAGCTTCGTCTTGTCGGCGTCGCTGAGACCGCCTTCAGGCTGAGCGAGCAGCCGCGCCAAGCCGCGCTCGAGCTCTTGAAGATCCGCCTCCGCCTGGCGCGCCTTGGGCTCCTGCTGGGGCGCGCGCTTTTTGGCCAGCTCCTGACGCGCCCTTTCCATGACCTCGCGCAAGCCGGCAAAATCCTTCTTCAACAGCCGCTCGATCATGTTTTTGAGCAAGTTGTTCATGGTCGCGTCATCGAGCTGTTGCCCGGCAGGCCCGGCGCTGGCGCTCTCGCGCTCCTCGT
This sequence comes from Candidatus Acidiferrales bacterium, assembly GCA_035559995.1. Lineage (GTDB taxonomy): Bacteria > Desulfobacterota > Binatia > UBA9968 > UBA9968 > DATMAM01. The sequence continues at coordinate 35,450 of DATMAM010000004.1, read as the reverse complement.
CGGGGAAAATCTCCGTCAGCCGGGCGAGCCGCTCGTACGCCCTGTCGTGATATTCCTCCACCCGCTCTTTGAGAAGCTCGTCTTTTTGTCCGAGCGCATCCTTCTCCACGCCCTCGGTATCCACGAGGATTTCTTGCTGCTCGCGGATAATCTGCTGAAGCTCGTTGGCGGAGCGCATCATCTCGCCCTGCATCCGGTCGAGGCTCGAGGCCATCGCGCCCTGCTGCGCGCTTTGCAGCGAAGCCACCATCGAGGCGAGCTGGTTGAAGAGCTCGCGCGCAAGCTGCATCGCCCCTTCGATATCGCCCTTCATGAGCTTTTGGCGGATCTGGTCGAGGAGCGAGAACATGTCGCCGAAAGAGAGGCTCTGCAGCGCCTCGGCATTCATGAAGTCGTCCGCCAGCCGGGAGGCGAACTGCGACATCGCCTGCTGCAGCGATCCGAGGAGCTTGGCCAGCTCGGAGATCTCCTTGAGCACCGAATCGAGCTTGGCGTCGCCGCTCTTGAGCTTGTCCAAGGAATCCATCAGCCGCTCCTGGCTTTTGAGGAGGTCCTGGCCGGTTTGGGCCAGCCGCTGCGCTTCCAGGCGCTTGCTGATCTCCTCCGAAAGCTGCGCCATCCTTTCCAGCTCGGTTGAGATTTCGTCGCGCGCCCGTCCGAGCTCCTCGGGAGCGGCGGCCTGGTGCTGTTTTTTCCACAGTTCGTCTTTGGTGTATTGAAGATTGCGCTTGAGCGCCTCGAGGTCGGACCAGGTGGCAAAATCCGACAGCCGGTCTTTTTCGGTTCGTTGCATGATCTCGTCGATGCGCTTGAGCAGGTCGCCGGCTTTTTGATCGAACGGCGGTTGCTCGACCGGGCCGCTCTGGCGCGGGTCGGCGGCCGGCCCCGGCGCCTCGAGATGGTCGGCGAGCAGATCGAGCATCTGGCGCGACAGCTCTTGCACCATCTCGGCGAGCGCGCGGTGCTCGCCTTTGAGATCCTTGAGGCGGAGGCGCAGCGCGCGCGAGCTACCGACTTTCGGCCCGGAAATCGTGTCGTTGTCGATCACCTCCAGGTGGTAGACGACCTCCTCTTTCTCTTGCAGCGCCAACTTTCCCAGGTCCCAGCCAAAACGCTCGCGCGCGAGCGATTTCTTTCGGCCTTCCCTGAAGAGCGAAATTTTTTCCTGCCGGTCCGGTCCGATCTTGGAAACCAGGTTGATCTCCTCGATGCCGAAATCGTCGCGCGCGCTGAACTCGAGCTGCAAAGTCTCGTCGCCGTTGACCTCCAGGTCTTCGGTCGGGCTCAGAAGATCCACCGTCGGGAATCCGTCCGGCCGCGCCTTGAGCTCGTAGGCGATCGCGGCGTTGCGAAAGCCGAGCGCGTCTTCGATGGCGACCTGGTAGCGCTGGGATTGGAGGAGAACGAAGCTGCCTTGAATCTTGCGGCCGTCGATCTTGAGCGGCAGCTGCCGCCCGTCTTCGAAGACGAGCGCGGCCTTGACGATGTCCTTCGTCACCGCCGCTTCCCAGTTGACGGTCGAGCCCTTGATGCCGTCGAGGTTACCGCCTTCGACGGTCGCGCGCGGCAGGCCCGTATAGTGCGGCGGGTAAAGCGTCGCGCGCAGGTTGCCGATCTCCGGCGGATCGACCACCTCGAGATTGTACCAGGGGGAGGAAAACGGTCCGGCGACCACGCGATACTGGAGGTTCTTGTCGGCGCCGGGGATGGTGCGCGAGAACTTGCCGTCCGCCGCGCCGTCCATGGGAAGCCTCTCAGGGGCGAGCTCGGCTTGCGCCGCTTCCGGGCTCGCCGGCACGGGACGGAGCACCAGCTCGACCGCTTTGGGGATTTCTCCCGAAGCGCTCGCCACGATCGTCACCGAAGAGCCGCGCGCCACGCGGGCCCCTTTGGGCGTAACGTCGAGGCTGATCCTGGTCGCCGGAAGATCCTTCAGCGGGTTGAGCAAAAGGCTAAAGGTTTTTCCGACCGATGCCGGGTGAAAGAGAACGATTGCGAGCACCGGCACGAAGAGCACGCCCAGGAGCTTGAGATGATGGCGCACGCGGTCGGCGCGGACGAGCTCGTTGATGTGAATGTTTTGAATCTGCCGGCGCGTCGTGCGCAGCAGCGCCAGAACCATGGGCGCCGACACTCCCGGCGTCACCGCCGGGCCGGCGATCTGCGGATAGAGTTGCAGCGAGTTGATGAGATTGTTCCGGAGAGCGGGGCGCTGGCTTTCGACGTAAAGCGCCGCGCGTTCGCGCGAAACTCTCTTGCACACGCGGACAAGCGTCCCGGCGAGCCCCAGACCGAGAAGGGCGAAGGTCGCGAGTGCGTAAACGACCGGCGCGTACGGGAAATAGCTCTTCAGCTCCTCAACGGCAAGCCCGAGGGAGAAGGCAACGAGCAGCGCGATCGCCGTCAAACACAGGCCTTCGGCGCCTTCGAGGAGCTTTAGCCTGCGGATGAGTTTGTTGAGGAAGGAAGCGAGATCTTGGTAGTCTTCCTGTCCCATGGCGAAACGAAAAACATCTTAGCGAGGATTTCGCACCATGTCTATCGACGCCACGCGGGCGAAGTGAGGTTCAGAAGCCCGAGGGCTCTCGGAGCGGCGAATATGGCAAATGGCCACTCCATGTGCTAAGAGAATGCAACTTCGGACTTGCAGGAAAGAGGATAGAGCGGCATGGAATTACAGTCGCATGAAGTCTCCTATCGGTTTCACGAGGGTCACGACGGCGAGCACGAGGATCACGGCGACCCCGCTGAGTTCGACGAAAACCATCCGATGTGGCGCTCGGAGCGGATCGCGCTCACGTCGGTCGGCATCGACATCGGCTCTTCGACTTCCCATCTCATCTTTTCGCGGTTGATTCTCCGCCGGCAGGGCATCGCTCTTTCCAGTCGCTTCGTGGTCGTGAGCCGCGAGATCGTCTACGAGTCCCCGATCATGCTGACCCCTTACGTTGACAAGACGACCATCGATACGCAAAGGCTCGATGCGTTTATTCGCGAAGCGTACCGGCAATCGGGCTTGACCCCCGACATGATCGACACCGGCGCCGTGATCGTCACCGGCGAGGCCGCGAAAAAGAAAAACGCCGAGGCGATCGCGGCGCTTTTTTCCGCTCAGGCGGGAAAATTTGTCTGCGCGACGGCGGGCCACAACCTCGAGGCCCTGCTCGCGGCGTACGGCTCGGGCGCGGTGCGCCTGACGCGCGAAGAGCCCGGCGATATCACGGTCATGAACGTGGATATCGGCGGCGGCACGAGCAAGATCGCGGTGGTCAAAGGCGGGGACGTGGTCGACACCGCGGCGCTCGAAGTCGGGGCGCGGCTTGTGGCGATGGATGCGCGCGGAAGGATCGACCGGCTGGAAGACGCAGGCGAGAAGATCGGCAGGGCGGCGGGCGTGGCGCTCGAGTTGGGCGGCGCGCTCCGGCAGGAGGAAAAAGACGCGATGGCGAGCGTCCTTTGCGCCTGCCTGTTCGAGGTGCTCGAGCGCCGGCCGCTGTCCCCTTTGACGCGGAGTCTCATGCTCACGCCCGAGATCTCCTTTCGCGAGCCGATCGACGTGATCACCTTCTCCGGCGGCGTCTCGGAATACATCTACGGCTTTGAGAAGAGGAATCTCGGGGATCTCGGAAACGAGCTGGGCTTCAGGGTGCGGGAGCGCGCAAAAGCTTTCCCCGGCAAGGTCGAGTTCAAAATGCCCGACGTGCGCATCCGGGCGACCGTGATCGGCGCGTCGCAGTATACGGTTCAGGTGAGCGGCAACACGATTTTTCTCTCCCACCCCGACCTCTTGCCGCTGCGCAACCTGCAGGTGATCACGCCGCAAATCGAGCAGCGCGAAACGCTGAACGTCGAGGATGTCAAAGCCGCGGTTACCAAGGCGCTGCAGCGCTTTGACATGCACGACGGCGAGCGCGCCGCGGCGCTGGCGATCCACTGGGAGATCGGCCCGTCGTACCCGCTGATTCGCACCTTGGCCGAGGGAGTAGCCGCGGCGATGCGCGACCATGTCGATCGGGGCCACCCGCTGGTGATGGTTTTCGACGCCGATATCGCCAAGCTCGTCGGCAACATCATCGACAAGGAAATCGCGCCCGGCGCGGGCATCATCTCGATCGACGGGATCGATTTGCGAGATTTCGACTTTATCGATATCGGTGCCGAGCTGCCCGACGCCAAGGCGGTTCCGGTGGTGATCAAGTCGTTGATTTTCCGCCATGCCGAGCGCGGGCGGGGGCACCTGCACCACCACCATCACCATTGAGAGTCGACCATCGCGGATAGAAGATAGAGAAAAGAAACGTTCTTTGTTCCGGTCCGCGCAACTGGCGATGAGAGAAATTGTCAACGGCATTTACACCTGGCCGTGGTTCTCGGAGCCGCACGGCTACAACTTCAACGGCTATTTGGTTGTGGATCCCGCGGGCAATCTCTGCATCGACCCGGTGGAACCGGCTGACCAGGACCTGGAAGAGATCGCACGCCTCGGCGTCAGCCGGATCCTGCTCACCAACCGGAACCACTCGCGCGCGGCAAACAAGATCCGCGCCCTGACGGGCGCGCGCACCGCGATTCATCCTGCGGATGCCCCGCATGCCCGAGGCCAGGGGGCAGAGCTGGACGGGGAAGTGGCGCCGGGGGACAGGGTCGGCCCGCTCGTCGTTGTGGCTGTGCCCGGAAAGTCCCCTGGAGAAGTTGCGCTTTACTGGCCGGAGCGCAGAATCCTCATTGTCGGCGACGCCGTGGTTGGCGACCCGCCGGGAAAGTTAAAGCTCCTTCCGGAAAAGGTCATGGACGATCCCGCCCGCCTGCGCGCCAGCGTAAAGGGGCTGCTCGATCTCGATTTTGACATCCTCCTAGTCGGCGATGGGGAGCCGATCCTTGCGGGAGCCAAGGAGAGGCTCAGGGACCTGGCAGGAACGTTTGAAAACGCTATCGAGTAAGCTCGGCGCCGCGCGTGGTCCCGGCAAGCGTTTGGACCCGAGATAGCAAAAGACCGACCGCTCTTGCTCGGAGAGGTTGGGATTGCCGCCGAAGCGGGCGCCTTACCGTTTAGCCAAACGGAAAAGCTTGGGCGATTCGCGCCCGCTCAAAGATCGCGCCGGGCGCAGATTTGACATTACGGGGAATTTCTAATAGCTTTCAAAAGACTTTATTTTCCAGGCGGTTAGAGTTTATGGAAGAGCCTTCAGGCTGGCAGAACTTTTTGGAGATTCTGACCAAACCCGACAATATTCCGATCGCCGGTTTGTTAATTCTTGTGCTGTTTTTCACCTGGCTCGGTCTCAGAGAAGCGTTCAAGAACGACAAGATCCTCGAGCGGGGCGACAAAGAGGAACTCCTGAAAGAGATGTGGAAGTAAATGGCCCGGCGCTCAGGCCTGCTCTTTGCGGCAGCCTTGGCGCTGGCGCTGGGGTTCGTCTATCGCCCGGCGGCGGCTGGCCTTGGCGCCGAACCTTCATGGGAAGAGGCGAGAGCCCTCCTCAAGCAGGGCAAGCCGGGTGAGGCCAAGGCCGCATTTGAGAGCCTCGTGCGCAAGTATCGGGACGAGCCGGACCTTTATCTATTCCTCGCGCTAACCGAACTCAGGCTTCGCAACCCTCAAGCGGCGGAGACTCAGGTGCGCAGGGCGCTAAAGCTCGCCCCGGAGCACGCCGAAGCCCGCACTCTGCTGGGCTGGATAGAACTCGAGGTCCATCACGACTACGACGCGGCTATCGCCGAGTACTCCCGGGTGGTGCAGCTTCGCCCGGAGTTTCCCGAAGGGCACAACAATTTGGGCGCCGCCTGGCTAAAAAAGGGCGATCTGGCCAAAGCGCGGGAGAGCTTTGACCGCGCGCTAGCGATAAGAGCCGACTATACCGAAGCGCTCAGCAACCGCGGATGGACATACGTGAAGGAGAAAGACTGGCGGCGGGCGCGCGCCGACTTCGAAAAGGCGCTCGCGATCGATGCCGGACACGAAGGCGCGCTTTACGGGCTCTCGCAGGTGCTGCGCGAGACGCGCAACTATTCCGGCGCGCAGGAGGCGCTGGCGAAGCTCACGGAGCGGTCGTTCAATTTCGTTTACTGGCTGGAAAGGGGCGAGATTCAACTTCTGCGCTACTACTGGGTGCTGATCCTGGTTGCGGTCGCGCTGTTTGTGCGAGCAAAATACAAGAATGGTTTGAGGGGGATTCTCCATGGCCGTTGAGACAGGTAAAAAACGCAAAGGCACGGCGCTTCTCGCCGTCATGAACGAAAACTGTTCGAGCTGCGCCGGGTCGCCGCTCTGCGAGGTGCACTGCCCGGTGGAGGGATGCATCAATCTTCTCTACGAGGAGGTGCCGGGCGGCGGGCTAAAGCCGTATCGCGTTTGGGTGGACAACGACAAGTGCATCGGCTGCCAGATGTGCTTTAGCGACGACCTGACCAAAATTCACGAGCACAAGGAAACCGGCGCGATCTATTACGAGTACGCCGGGCGCTTTTACGACAGCTCGCGCCGGCCGCTCGAGCCGCACGAGACGCCGAAGAAGTTTCAGCTGCAGCTGATCGGCACCGAGTCCGAGGATCGTCTCGACAAAAAGATCTGCCCCTGGGACGCGATCCGCATGTACGAGTACGAGGAGGGGCTGGAGGCGTCGAAGTATTTCTACGAGCCGCAGAACTTCAAGACCGTCGACGGCCTCTACGTCATTGATGCCGCGGAAAAGAAGCGGCTGGAAGAAAAGCAGGCAGAGTTGTACGGCGGGTAAGAAACAACGCGGGGTCGCCATGGCAAAAAAGCTTGAGATCACGGAGACCATTTTGCGCGACGCTCATCAGTCGCTGCTCGCCACCCGGATGCGGACCGAAGACATGCTGCCCGTGGCCGGCAAGCTCGACGAGATCGGCTATTGGTCGCTGGAAGCGTGGGGCGGCGCGACCTTTGACGCCGCGCTGCGCTACCTCAAAGAGTGTCCGTGGGAGCGGCTCCGAAAGCTGCGCGAGGCGATTCCGAGGACGCGCCTGCAGATGCTCCTGCGCGGGCAAAACCTGGTCGGCTATCGCAATTATCCCGACGATGTCGTGCAGGAGTTCGTCAAGCGGGCCGCTTTGGATGGGATCGATGTCTTTCGCATTTTTGACGCGATGAACGACGTGCGCAACATGAGGGTGGCCGTCGAAGCCGCGCTCAAGACCGGCAAGATCGTCGAGGGCACGATCTGTTATACGGTCAGCCCGGTGCACTCCGTCGACTATTTCCTGCGCTTGGCGGACCGGCTGGCCGAGATGGGCGTGCAAGTCCTGTGCCTGAAAGACATGGCGGGGCTGCTGGCGCCGCACGTCGCCTACGAACTGGTCAAGGAAATCAAGGCGCGCGTGCCGCTGCCGCTGCATCTTCATTCACACTGCACGCTCGGGCTCGCTCCGATGAGCTACATGACGGCGATTCAGGCGGGCGTCGACATTATCGATACGGCGCTGTCGCCGCTCGCCTACGGCACCTCGCAGCCGCCGACCGAGGCGGTTGTGGCGGCGTTCATGGGAACCCCGAACGATACGCAACTCGATCTGGCCAAGCTCGGAGAGCTGGCAGCTTATTTTTACGAGGTGAAGCGCAAATACGCGGAATTCGATAGCCCGGTGAACTATCAAATCAAGAGCGAGCTTCTGGTCTCGCAGATCCCCGGCGGCATGATCTCAAACCTGATGGCGCAGCTGCGGCAGCAGAAGGCGGAGGACAAGCTGGAGGGGATTTTGGCCGAGATGTCGGAGGTGAGAAAAGATTTGGGGTACCCGCCGCTGGTCACGCCCACAAGCCAGATCGTCGGCTCGCAGTCGGCGCTGAACGTCATGACGGGGAAGCGCTACTCGGTGGTCGCGATGGAAACGAGAAATTATCTCTTGGGGCTGTACGGCGAGCCGCCGGGGCCGGTCAACGCCGAGGTCCGGCAAAAGGCGCTCGGGAAGAAGGAGCCGATCCAGTGCCGCCCCGCGGACCTTTTGCCTCCGGGCCTGGAGAAGGCGCGCCAGGAGATCGGCTCGCTCGCGCGCAGCGACGAGGATGTCCTTTCGTACGCCCTGTTCCCCGAGATCGCGAAGGAATTCTTCGAGTGGCGGGAGCGCCAGCCGGCATCCGCCGCCGCAACTTTCTAATCTCGCGGGGGGTCGCGTTCGTGTTTGGGGACAAGCACGTGCTCAAATGACTTTGTTCAGCGGGTACTCGATGATCCCCACGGCGCCGCTTTGAATGAGCTTGGGGATGAGGTCGCGCACCACGTCCTCGGCGATGACGCTTTCCACCGAAAACCACTTGACGCCTTTGAGGGCGGCGGCCGGATAAAGCGAAGCGACGGTCGGCGCCGTGATGCTCGGGATAAGAGCGATCACTTTCTCCAAATCCGGCTCGGCCACGTTCATCTTGATGCCCACCTTGTTCTCCGCCGAGAGGGCGCCCTGAAGCAGGAGCCGGATCTGTTCGATTTTTTGCCGTTTCTCGGGATTTTCCCAAGCCTGCTTGTTGGCGATGAGCTGGGGGCTTGACTGCAACAGCTCCGCAACGATCCGCAGGCCGTGCGCGCGAATGGTGCTTCCGGTCTCGGTCACTTCGACGATCGCGTCGACCAGTTCTTCCGCCGCTTTCGCTTCGGTTGCGCCCCAGGAGAACTCCACTTCGACGGGAATCCCGCGCTCGGCGAAGTAGCGCTTGGTGAAGTTCACCATCTCGGTGGCGATTCTCTTTCCCCTGAGATCCTCGAGTTTGCGAACGGGAGAGTCCTGCGGCACCGCCAAAACCCAACGCACGGGCTTGAAGCTGACTTTGGAGTAAACCAGCTCGGCCACGACGCGCACGTCCGAGCCGTTTTCCAGAATCCAGTCCTTGCCGGTAATGCCCGCGTCGAGGCTGCCGCTCTCGACGTAGCGCGACATCTCCTGCGGCCGGCAGACGTGGCACTTGAGCGCCGGGTCATCGACGGACGGAAAGTAGCTGCGCTCCATGCCGCTGATTTTCCAGCCGGACCTCTTGAAAAGGTCGATCGTGGTCTTTTCGAGGCTGCCTTTCGGGAGACCTAGCTTCAGCTCCATTACTTCCCGTAAACCTCCTTGGGATCGAACGCCTTTTTGCCGACCACCGTCCAGCGGCGGCCGGTTTTCTTGCGGAAAAAGCAGCTCCGGTATCCCGTATGGCAGGCGCCGCCCCCGAGCTGATCGACGTGCAGCAAAATCGTGTCGTTGTCGCAATCGACGAAAATGCCCTTCACCCGCTGGTAGTGCCCGGACTGTTCTCCTTTCAGCCAAAGCTTGGCGCGCGAACGGCTGTAAAAATGCGCTTTTTTGGTCCGTTCGGTTTTCTTGAAGGCCTCTTCGTTCATGTAGGCCAGCATCAGGACCTCTTTGGTCCGGTGGTCCTGGACGACGACGGGAACCATCCCGCCCTGCTTCGCAAAATCGATCTTCGGCATGCCCCATTTCCTCGAGTTTTCACGGAACTAGCACAGATAGGGGGGTGTTGCAACGTGCGCCGACGAAGCCCCGCGCGAAATCGCCGATTGACCCGCGCGGGGAGGCGATTGTAAGATTCCCGCATGACGGACTTCGTCGTGGTGTACGTGACGGTCGGCTCGGCGCGCGACGCGGAGCGGCTGGCATCGCTGCTCGTCGAAGAGCGGCTTGCCGCGTGCGTGAACCGGATCGGCGGCGTCCGCTCGTGTTACCGCTGGGAAGGAAAGATTGAGGATAGCAGAGAGGAGCTTCTGATGATCAAGACGCGCCGTGATCTCTTCGACGCGCTCAAGGCCAAGATTCAAAAGGAGCACAGCTATAGCGTCCCGGAGATCATCGCGCTGCCGATTGTTGAGGGCAACGCGGGCTATCTTCAATGGCTCGACGAGCAACTTCCAAAAAGAGAAGGTTAGACGGCGGCAAGCGCTTTCTGCGCGAGATATCCTCCGGCGGCGTCGTTTTTCGCGTGCGCGACGGGACGACCGAGGTGGCATTGATCCGCGTGCGCGACCGCTGGTGCCTGCCGAAAGGGCAGGTGGAATCCGGAGAGTCGGTCGAAGCGACCGCCGTCAGAGAGGTCGGCGAAGAGACGGGCCTGAAAGGCGATGTCGTGGGCAAGCTCGGCGATATCACCTATTGGTACACGGCCAAAGCCAGGGGCGGCGAGCCGGAGCGCATTTTCAAGCGGGTCTATTTTTACCTGTTGCGCCACGCGGGGGGCGATGTGAGCGCGCACGACGCCGAAGTCGATGAGGCGGCGTGGTTTCCGCTCCAGGAGGCGCGCCAGCGGCTCGCCTACGCGAGCGAAAAAGCGATTCTCGACAAGGCGCGCGCGTGGCTGGAAAAAAGCGGCTCGGCATGAGCGAAAAGGAACGAGAATTCTTTTCTTTGCCGTACGAAATCGCCGCGGTGCGGCCGCTTTGGCCGAGCACGCGCGCCGAGAGGGAGGCGGCGCTCGAGGAGGCACGTTACAACACCGAGCTGCTGCCGCAACATTTGATCTACGTCGATCTTAAGACCGACAGCGGCGTGAGCTCGTGGAGTCTCGCGCAGGCAAGCGCCGTGCTCGGAGGCGACCGCCTCGAGGCCGGGGTGGAGCTCGCCCAGGAGGGAAGCCGAGCGTTCCGCTCCCTGAGCGCTGCCTTCGGCGAATGCTTTGGCTTTCCCTTTGTCGTTCCATGCACCCAGGGCCGGGCCGCGGAGAGGATCTGGATCAAGCTCCATTCGCGCCCGGGCGGCGTCGTTCCAGGAAACATGCTTTTTCCCTCGACGCGCTTTCATATCGAGTCGAACGGCGGCAAGGTCGTCGACGTCATCGGCGAAAGCGCCTACGACTTGAGCGGCGACGAGCCGTTCAAGGGAAACGTCGATCTCGACAAGCTTGCGGGCGCGTTTCGCGAGCACGGCAAAGAGAAAATCCCTTTTGTCTACGTCGAGCTTTGCGTGAACGCTTGCGGCGGCCACCCGGTGGCGCCCGAGAACCTAAAAGAGATCCGCTCTTTTCTTGCGCCGCTGGGCGTGCCGCTTTTCCTCGACGCGTCCAGGATCGTCGAGAACAGCTATCTCGTGCAAAGGCGGGAAGTCGGCTATCGCGCGCGCTCGATCGTCGAGATCGCGCGCGAGACCTGTTCGTACGCCGACGCGTGCACCATGAGCGCGCTCAAAGATTTCTTGGTGCGCGAGGGCGGCTTCATCGGGACGCGCGACGAAAAGCTCTACCAGCGCGCGTATTTGCAAAGCTTTCTCGACGGCGCGCAGCTTTCCAGCGCCGCCCTGGAGAGGCTGGCGGGGGCGCTCCGCGAGGTGTGCCTGAGCGACGCCTACGTGGCAAGCCGGGGCGCCCAGGTCGAGTATCTCTTCAGCGCGCTCGCTCGCGCCGGGTTGCCGGTGGTGCGGCCGGCCGGCGGCCACGCCGTTTACCTCGACCTCAACCGCTTCCTGCCGCACGTGCCGGCGGCGGCTTTTCCCGCGGAGGCGCTGGCGGCCTATGTCTTTGCGCTTTCCGGAATCCGCCTCACCAAGGGTCCCCCGCCGACGCAGGCGCAGAGCGCGCGCGGCATCAACCTGCTGCGCATCGCCGTGCCGGCGCGCCGCTATCTCAGCGCGCATCTGGACGACGTTGCCGCGGCGCTCAGCCATGCGTATGCGCACAGGGGCGAAATCCGCGGCCTAAGAATCGTCGAGCAGCCGGGCCGGTCGCGCTACGCCCCGCCGCATTTTACCCCCGCGCCGTCATGAGCCTCGCCGCGAAAAAAGTCGCAGATTCAAGCTGGTGGCCGATAGGGAAAATTTTCTTTCGCCGCGTCGAGGAGCTCGGGGAGCGGGTCTTTGTTCGGCTTCAACGGGGCGAGCGTTTCACCGACGTTTCTTGGAACGAATTCGGCGCGCTCGTTGCGCACGTGCTTTTGGGACTGGTGACCCTCGGCCTGGTCAAGGGCGACATGGTCGCCATCATCGCGGAAAATCGCCTGGAATGGCTGGCGGCCGATCTGGCAACGCTGGCCGCGGGCTTCGCCAACGTCGTCATTTCCCCCCGCGTTTCGGACGCAAGCCTGGTTAGAATTCTCGCCCATTCGGAATCGCGCTGCGCTTTTGTGGAAAACGAGGCGCTGGTTTGCCGTCTGGGCCCGTTGAGGTCTCAAGTCCCGCGGCTCGAGCACGTCATCGTCATGGAGGAGCCGGAGACCGGCGCGCCGGCGCTCCCGTTTCGCGAGCTCTTGCGGTTCGGCGCGGCGCGCCCGGGCACGAGCCTCGATCGGTTTCTCGACGCCGTCGGCGAAGACGACCTCGCCACCGTGATTTACACTTCCGGCTCGACCGGAGAGCCGAAAGGCGTGATGCGGACGCACAAAAACATCATCGCCAACATCAGTTCCGGGGCGCCGATCGTTTTAAGCCCACCCGACGAGCTGGTGGCGTTGATCTTGAGCCTGAATCATCTTCTGGGCCGTTTCGGCTTTCACAAAAGCGTCGCCACGGGAAGGACCATGGCGCTTCTGGCGGGGAGCGAGCTGGACGTGGAGCTCAAAGCGATCGAGCGCCTGGCCCCGACCTCCATGAGCCTGGTGCCGCGCGTGCTCGATAAGCTCTCGGCGGCGATCTTCGCCTCCGACGCGGGCGCCGCGTGGCAAGAGCTCGAGGCGCTCGATCAAAAACAGGCGAGCGGGGTTCTAGACGAAGCGGAAAGGGAGCGCTATGAGGCGCTGCGCCGCGCGGTGAGCGAGACCGTGAGGCGCGCGCTCGGGGGAAGGATCAAGTACGTTTCCTACGGCGGCGCGCCCATGCCGCCCCGGCTCATGCGCCTGTTCAAGCTGATCGGCGTTCCGCTTCTCGGCTCTTACGGGTCGACGGAGTGCGGCGGCGTCACCCTGAGCGGCCTGGGAGAGACGCGCCCCGGCAATTTGGGCAAGCCATTCGCGAACGTGGAGCTCAGGCTCGCCGAAGACGGCGAGATCCTCGTGCGCGGCCCGACCGTAACGCCGGGCTATTTCAAAAACCCCGAGGCGACCGCGGAGGCTTTCGACAGCGAGGGCTGGTTTCATACCGGCGACCTCGGCGTGCTCGAGGCCGATGGCTCGCTCTGCATGATCGGGCGGAAGAAAGACGTCTTTTACTGCATCGACGGATCCAACATTTCGCCGAGCCAAATCGAGCTTGTTTTAGAAAGCGATCCCTTCATCCGCCAGGCGGTCCTGGTAGGCGATGGCCGCCCTTTTATAGCGGCCTTGCTGGTCCCCGATCGGGAGCGCATCGAGGGTCAACTGGGCGTGACGGAAAAAAGCGAAGTCGAGCGGCTGGTCTGGTCACGGGTGGAACGGATCAATCAGAGCCTGGACGAGCACGAGAAAATCCGCCGCATCGTCATTCTGGAAGACGAGTTCCCTGCAACCGTCCGGAGCCTCACGCCGCTAGCAAAGATCAAGATCGATCGCGGGAAGGTCGAGGAGCTTTACGCGCCGGCGATCGCTCAGATCTACGGGAATGCCTGATGCCGATCGCCCCTGTTTCTCTCGAACAGATCATCCGGTCCTCAAAACACGCGCTCGTCGTTGGCGTTGGTGGCGGAGGCGACGTGGTAGGAGCTTTGGCGGCGGCGCGGTTCTTCGAATTCTGCGGTTTGCGATGCACTTTGGGTGGGCTCTCCTGGGAGCGCTTTGTCTACGATCCCAAGCCCGGTCCGCGGCACCTGAGCGAGATCGAAAATTTCAGGCCTATTAATTCAGCCGTGGCAATGGCAAACGCAACTACCCGAACGCGCGATGGAATTCTATTTGCCGAATCGAGAATGGCGGCGGTGCTCGGACAGGAGATTCTGCTTGTCGATATCAACGGCGGCGCGGCGCAGGTTATAGAAGCGATCGATCACGCGGCGAAAGCGCTCGAGGCCGACCTTCTTGTCGGCCTCGACGTGGGCGGTGATTCGCTCGCGCAGGGAGGTGAGCCGGGGCTCAGAAGTCCGCTCGCGGACTCAATTATGCTCGCAGCATGGCACGCGCTCTCAGCCCGCGGCTGGCCCGCGCTGTGGGGCATCTTCGGCTATGGCAGCGACGGCGAGCTGACGACCGAGGAAATCGAGTTGGCTTTAGGTGTTGTGGCCCGAGCGGGGGGGCTGCTTGGCGCGTGGGCACTCACGCCAAAAGTCGTCTCGGAGCTGGAAGAAGTGATTAAGGAGGTCCACACCGAGGCGAGCGCCGTGCCGGTTGAGTGCGCCCGAGGCGCTTGGGGAGAAAAGAGAATCCGCACCGACCAAAGAAAGGTCAAACTCACGCCGCTGACAACGCTCACCTTTTACGTCGCCCCTTCTGTTCTTTTCGAAGCGCTTTCCAGGCCCGCGCGCGCGGTCGCGTCCAGCCGCTCGCTGGAAGAAGCCAACGAGGCGCTGCACGCGCTCGGCCTCAAGACCGAGCTTGACTTGGAGCGGCAGCGCTACAACCAAAGGACCGGATGATGAGCTTGTTGCCCGATTGACCCGGCCGTCGGGGCGCAATAAATTGGGCGCAGAATTTATCCGAGGGACATCCCATGATTCATCCGATAGCGATGGGCGATGCCCACATGGAATGCAGGGAACTGAGCGAGACCGTTCCCGTCATGACCGATCTGCTCGCCTTCGAGAAGGTCGCGGATTTGCCGGGCGCGGCGATCTTAAAGCATCCCAACAGCGAGTGGCGGCTCGTCGTCCACGAAGGCGGTCCGCAGGCGCCGCAAAAACAGATGCACAACCATTTCGGCGTGCGCGTGGCGACCGTCAAGGAAGTGGACGCCGCGTATCAGTACCTTAAAGCGCACGAGAAAGAATACGGCATCAGGCAAATCGGCCAGCCGGAGTACTCGCACGGCTCCTATTCCCTGTATTTTCTGGAGCCGGGAACCAACGGCTGGGAGATCGAGTGCTACGAGACCGTGCTGCGGAAAGGGTCAGGATGGAACCGCCTGGGCGGCGTGCGCGCGCCCCATTGGACAGAGCCGCTTCCGCCCGAGCGCTTCCCGGGAAGGGGTTATGTGCCGCAGGCGTTCACGCACGGCACGCTCGCTCTCGGCGATCTCAGGACGTCCTGGAATTTTTACGCCAACGCCTTGGGCCTTGAGGTGCACCAGGCGAACGATCACGTCGTCTACGTGAAGGTTCCGGCAAGCAAGCCCTATATCGTCTGCGCGGCGCGCAAGGAGTGGAAGACGTTTTCCCCGAACTTCCGCTTCGCGCTGAAAGTCGCATCAAAAGACGAGGTGGTCAAAGCGCACCGCTGGCTTGCCACCTCCGGCGCCGAGCTCGGCGTGACCGAGCTGAGCGAGCTCAAGGAGAACGGCTCGGCTTCGTTTCTCGTGAGCGACCCGGACCGCAACTGGTGGGAGATTGTCGCGGGTTAGGCGCGGCCTTTCAGCTACCTCCATAGCAGAAAAGCTACCCTCCGCCTCGCTTCACGCGTTCTGGAAATTCCAAGAGCGCAGGGATTCTCCTGTTATATTCGTAGCTTTCTTGATTTAGCCTCTCTCCCCCGCGCTGGCACAGCGCTTGCCGTTTAGTCAGCAGGAAATCGTTGACAGCTTCTGAAGAGCCGTGAAATAAGGGGGGACTTGACTTGGCTGGCCGATCTAGGCGTGGCGGTGGCTCTGAGGTGTTATTCTCTGGCCCGACCGGGGTCGTTCCCGGTCGGGCTTTTTAGTTGGAGTTTTCGGCTGCCGATTGTGGACTCCGCGAGACAAACATATGAGCAAAATACTTCGTTTCTTAGGTTCTGAATCTGCCAATCTAAAATCCAAAACCTGTCCCTTCGACACGCTCAGGGCAGGCTCTGAGCTACGTCGAAGGGTCGAAAATCCAAAATGGCCGGGGCTCCTTGCAATTCTCGTCTTGCTCGTGGGCTATGGGGATGTGGCCGAAGCGCAGCAGGCGAAGAAAAGTTACCGCATTGGATATATCTCGGGCCGCTCTGGCGCGGGACCTTTGGACGACGTATTCAAATCCGCTCTCCGGGAGCTGGGCTATGTCGAAAGGCAGAACATGGCCATTACGTACCGATGGGCTGAGGAAAAGTTCGACCGGCTTCCCGCACTCGCGGCCGAATTGGTTCAACTTAACGTCGACGTGATCGTAACGGAAACAACCCCAGCTGCGCGGGCCGCTAAGAAAGCTACCACAACTATACCAATCGTGATGGCATTGAGCGGCGACGCCGTGGGGACTGGACTCGTTGCGAGCTTGGCGCGCCCTGGTGCGAACGTCACAGGGCTGACCTTCATCGGCCCCGACATGAGTGGTAAATGGGTCGAGCTACTTAAGGAAATGTCGCCCAAGACCTCTCGTTTGGCCTACCTGGCACATCCAGACCTGCCCCCTGAGGTATTTGTCTTCAAAGCATGCAGCCTGTGGCCCAGGGGTTGGGCATGACCATAAAGCTCGTGGAGGGGCGAAGTCAAAACGACTTCAAGCACGCCTTCAGCGAGATGAAGCAGGCGCGTGTCAATGGCTTGGTGGTGAGCCCGGGTATCATCTATTTTCAGAATCGTAAACTGATCGTGGATTTCGCTGCACAACAGCGCCTCCCTACAATCCATGGACGCAGCGATTTTGTCGATACCGGTGGTCTCGCGTCTTACGGAACTAGCTTTCCCCACTTGTACCGGCGTGCAGCCATCTATGTCGACAAGATTTTGAAAGGCGCCAAGCCCGCCGATCTGCCGGTTGAGCAGCCGACGAAGTTCGAGCTGGTGATCAATTTGAAGACGGCCAAACAGATTGGGTTAACAATTCCTCCTAATATCTTAGCCAGCGCAGATCGAGTGATTCGATGACCGAAGAATCCAAAATCCAAAATCGCAAATCTAAAATCGGAAGGTTCCGCCGAACGTGCTGGCGAGAGCAGATCGAGTGATTCGATGATCCCGAATCCCAAGAATCCGAAACGTCTAAATTTAGAACCGCCGGCCTCTCCAATATCCAGGACGACGCCGCCCGTGGGCGATGGCGAGAACTTCAATCACCGTTTCTGTAGCCCGATAAACTACACTATAGGGAAACCGGCGGAAAAGATACTTTCTCGTGTCATGCAAGTGCGCCGGCCATCGCTGCGGGGCGCTCTGCACTTGACGGATGGCGTTATCGAGTTCGGCTATGAAAGCTCTTGCCACCGAGAGATCGCGCTCGGCATACCACTCGTACGCAGCGCGCGCCTCCACGATGGCCTCGGGATGGAACTCAACGCTTGGACGAGCCACGCGCCCGCCCAAGGATCTGACGTCGTGCGACAGACCAGGGAATCGTTTTCACTGCTCTCCTGTCTAACTCGTCAATACGGCGCGCAATTTCTTTTCCCCACTTCTCCTCCGCATCCTCATCCACTGAATCGTCAAGGCTTTCAAGCAAATGACCCGCAAGCGCGGCACGTGCTTCGGGAGGCAGTCGGAGGGCTTCTTCTAACACTCTCTTGTGATTCGAACGCATGCCACAAATTGTATATCAGCCCCTTGGAAGAGCACAAGTTTCAGCTCGCGGAGGCGAAATGGTTAGGAAGCTGAGTCTTTTCCTCTTTGCCACTGCGATGATCGCGTCAGCTCCCCTCACGCAGGCGCAGCAGTCAAAGAAAATTCCGCGGATAGGGTACTTAGTAGGTCCCGCTTCCGCTAGCTCCATTCGCTACGAGGCATTCCGGCAAGGTCTGCACGAGCTTGGGTACGTGCAGGGAAAAAACATTGCCATCGAGTGGCGATCTAGCGAGGGAAATCGCGATCGACAGCGCGCGCTTGTGGCCGAATTGGTACGTGCCAAAGTGGACGTCATCGTCGCGGTTGGCGGCGGAGACATACGCATAGCCAAAGAGGCAACCGACACAATTCCCATTGTCATGATTCAGGGGGGCGACCCTGTTGGAAGCGGTTTCGTGGCCAGCCTAGCTCGTCCTGGCGGAAACATAACCGGGTTAGCGATCCTTCGGCCGGAGCTCAGCGGAAAACGACTGGAGCTTCTAAAGGAGATTGTTCCGAGCCTCTCGCGCGTAACTCTGTTCACGAGTTCAGCCAGCGGGGACTACGCGCAAGTGTTCAAAGAGGCGGAACTTGCGGCGGGGGCACTTGGACTGAAGCTTCAGTCCTTCGACATCCGAAGTCCCAAGGATTTCGGGACCGCATTCCAAGCTGCGCTTAAGGACAGAGCTGAGGCGGTTCTTGTTCGGGTGCGCGGCCCCATCCTCAGTCCTTACCGGAAGGAATTTGCGGAACTGGCGATAAAGAGCCGGCTGCCCGCGATATATGAAGGGGTGGAGGAAGTGGAAGCCGGTGGGCTCGTGTCTTACGGCGTGAGCTTTACCGACTTGTACCGCCGCGCTGCTGTTTTTGTGGACAAAATCCTCAAAGGCGCCAAGCCCGCTGATCTGCCGGTTGAGCAGCCGACGAAGTTCGAGCTGGTGATCAATTTGAAAACGGCCAAACAGGTCGGCCTTACCATTCCGCCGAATGTGCTGGCGCGGGCAGACAGGGTCATTAGATGATTTTCGATTTCGGCCGAAGGACGGATCAGCCTCGGGCTGAGTTGATTTCGATTTTGGATGATCAAACTGACGGTCACTACGGGTGGGGCGTAATGTTAAGGAGGTAACAGGTATCGCCCCTGATTTGGAAATAAAAACGCCAACCCCCATCGACGCGTGCCTGCCAGATGTTGCGGGCTTCGTCGTATTTCTTGGCCCTTAGGGAGGGATGGCGAAGATTTTGAAGCAAGAGAGCCACTTGCTTTTGGAAGAGCTTTTGAATGCGCGAGGGAGATTTAGCATAGCTCCGCAGAAACTGGGGAGAATAGTCGAGACGCATTAAGCGGATTTCTTTTTAAGTTTCTTGGACTCACGATGGAGCGATCTCAAGAAAGCCTTAGCGGAACTAAACGGCCCGTAGGTTTTGCCTTCCTCAATCTCCTTCAGTGCCTGGGCCAATTCTCTGTCGAGAATGCTCTTCGGGGTGAGCGTGATCTTTTTCCCTTCTATTTTCGCTTCCAGAAGATCTCCCACCTCCAGGCCGGCCTTTTCCCGGAGCGAGGCGGGAAGAGTCACCTGGTACTTCTCTTTTACTTTGACCAGAGGCATGATTGGATTCCCCTTTTTGGAAAGTTAGAAAATCTTACTTCACCTATCCTACGGGACGCAAGGAGGGGTGTCAAATAATCCTTACCCAGCAAAAAAGCTTCCTTCGCATTAGCTGCGCCGCTCGACAGAGTAATACGGTGAGGAGTAAGACGTGAGAGGAAAACGATGAAGAAACAAATTTTTGCTTTAGCTCTTGGCGTCATGCTCTTTACGCTTTGCTCATTCGCCGAGGCGCAGCAGCCAAAGAAAGCCCCGCGGATAGCATACCTCAATGGTGCATCCCGTCTCGCTCAATCGGCAAACAGGGAAGCACTTCAACAAGGGCTGCGCGAGTTTGGCTACGTGGAAGGACAGAACATCACTATCGAGTATCGATACGCGGAGGGGAATCCGAAGCCGACGGACGTTCCCGTGGAGCAGCCGGCCAAGTTCGAATTCGTGATCAATCTGAAGACAGCCAAACAGATTGGTCTGACGATTCCACCTAATGTGCTGGCAAGGGCGGATAGAGTGATTCGGTGAGCAGTAAGGAGTGAGGTGTAAGGAGTAAGGTGAATCTAAAATCGGAAGGTTCCGCCGAATGTTTTGGCAAGGCCGACAAAGTGATCAAGTAATCAGTGATCAGTGCTCAGTTAACAGCGTAGGAGCAGAAAACAAGCGTCCGAGCCGATCGGTAATCAGGGTTCAGTTATCAGCGGAAGAGCGAAGGAGGAAAGATGAGCAGAAGACTCGTTATTCTTTGCTGTTTACTGATAGCTGTCTTACTGATTGCTGGTTTGGCCAAGGCGCAGCCGCCAGCGAAAGTCCGCCGCATTGGTTTTCTCGGCGCGGCTTTTCCCTCTTCTAATCCGGCTCGTCAGGAAGCGCTTCGGCAGGGCTTGCGGGAGCTTGGATGGATTGAAGGGAAAAATATCGCGATCGAGTATCGGTTTGCAGAGGAAAAGCTAGAACGCCTGCAAGATCTAGCGACGGAGCTAGTCCGCCTTAAGGTAGAGGTTATCGTCACAGCGGCTCCCTCATCGACTCGCGCCGCGCAGAAAGCAACTTTTACGACTCCCATTGTCATGGCCGGCATCGGTGGTGATCCCGTGAAGGCGGGATTCGTCGCGAGCCTTGCGCGGCCGGGCGGGAACATCACAGGATTATCGGCGCTCAACCCGGAGCTGAGCGGAAAACAATTGCAGCTTCTAACGGAGATCATTCCCAGCATCTCCCGAGTGGCTGTGCTTGGAACTTCAACACTCCCGGGGTACGCGGTAGGAATGAAGGAGACAAAGCTCGCCGCAGAACCGTTCAAGATACAGCTCCAGCCCTTAGACGTGCGCGGTTCCGAGCACATTGACGTCGCATTTAACGAGGCGCGCAAATCTCGGAGTGAAGCAGTCCTCGTGCTAGCGAGCCCTGTACTCGATGCTCACCGAATAAAGATCGCATCGTTCGCGCTGAAGACCAAACTCCCGACGATGTCCTGGGCGAGAGAATTTGTGGAGGCGGGCGGTCTGATGTCCTACGGGACGAACATAGCCGACCTGTACCGCCGCGCCGCCGTTTACGTGGACAAAATCTTGAAAGGCGCGAAACCGGCCGAATTGCCCGTCGAGCAGCCGACGAAGTTCGAGCTGGTAATCAATCTCAAAGCGGCCAAACAGATCGGACTTACGATCCCGCCGAATGTGTTGGCCAGAGCAGATCGAGTGATCAAATAATCGGCGCTGAGGACTGAGCTATGAGGATGGAGTTAAAGCGCGATCCAAAACAAGCGAGGGCCAAATTACTCGCACCGAAATACTCAGCACTCACATCTCAGCACCCAATCCTAGCTCTTGCGCTCTGCGCCATGCTCTATGCGCTCTGCGCGTCAGCCAACGCGCAGCAGTCGAAGAAAGTCCCTCGGCTAGGATTCCTATCTGGTAGCCCGCCTTCCAGTATCAAGGACCGCACCGAAGCATTCCGGCAGGGTCTACGCGATCTGGGGTACATGGAGGGTAAAAATATTGTGATCGAGTGGCGATCTGCAGAAGGAAAAAGCGATCGTCTCCCCGCGCTCGCGGCGGATCTAGTTCGTCTCAAGGTGGACGTGATCGTCACGGCCGGTCCCCTAGTAACACGCGCTGCCAAGGAGGCAACTTCGACGATCCCCATTGTCATGGCGCAGGATCCGGATCCGGTCGGCAACGGATTCGTTGCCAGCCTGGCGCGACCGGGTGGGAACATTACTGGGTGGTCCAGACTTGCTCCGGAGCTAAGCGGAAAGCAGCTGGAGCTTCTAAAAGAAATCGTCCCCCAACTCTCCCGCGTGGCCGTTATCGGGACTTCTACCAGGCCGGGAAACGCGCAAACGTTAAGAGAAGTGGAACTTGCCGCAGCGGCGTTTGGGGTGCAGCTTCAATACCTAGACATCCTAAGTCCCAAAGATATTGAGACCGCCTTCCAAGCCGCAGTTAGGGAGCGGGCGGATGGAGCGCTCTGGTTCGTAACGGGCTCCATTGGCAATCCTCACCGAAAAAAGATTGCGGACCTCGCGATGAGCAGCCGGCTCCCGATGATGTACTTCTTGCGAGATGATGTGGAAGCCGGGGGGCTTATGTCCTATGGAGTGAATGAAATCGACTTGTACCGCCGCGCCGCTACCCATGTGGACAAGATCCTCAAGGGCGCCAAGCCCGCCGATCTGCCGGTTGAGCAGCCGACGAAGTTTGAGCTGGTGATCAATCTCAAGGCCGCCAAGCAGATCGCACTCACGATTCCACCCAATGTTTTAACCAGAGCAGATCGAGTTATCCGATGAGCGAACAATCCAAAATTGGAAATCCAAAATCGAAAATTGGAGGATTCCGCCAAGTCTTTTGGCAAGAGCGGATAGGGTGATCAAGTGACAGCAAAATCTGAAACGGGTAGATCAAGGGATCACGCGAAAAGGTTTTCGCCGATTCATTCGGTACGTAGAGAAGCCGCGGCGATCCAACGTAAACACCCGGTCGGTCTCCAGTTCTTCCCCCAGTACAACCAAAGTGGCATCGGCGAAGTCCATCGGGACATTGCGGTACCTCTCCATGAGCGCCGCGACCCGTTGGATGCTCGTGCGAGACGAGGGGACCAGTTGAAAAGCGCCTCTCCGGATAAACTCCAGGGCAACCTTCTGGGCTCTCCATTGCGGTCCCACCAGGTAAAGCGTCTCGGTAAGCACCGCCTCTGTCGTGACAATGGGTCCCGTCCAACTCTCGAGCGCCGCGACGCATTCATCGTGCAGCTCCTCGCTTCGATCCACGAGAGCCACAAAGGGGCCCGTATCGAGGAGAAGCTCATCGGCCACGGCGTAAACGGCGGATTAGGTATTCCCGATGTCGCTGGCCCAAATCGGGGATACCGCTCTCAACACTGCCGAGCAGATCGCGAACGCGCTCGATTGGGCGGACCTCCGGCTGAGTATCCAAATACTGTTCCAAGGCCTCGCGCACCACTTCCGAACGTTTTCGCTTTAAGCGTTTGGCGGATCGCTCCAACTTGGCGGCCAGGTCCGCGGGCAATCGCAGCGTTAATTGACGTTCCATGGATGACCCTTTGTATTGCATTGCATTGTAATGCTATGCCTTGCACATTTCAAACATACCGGGTTAACGATTTACGAGTAAATCAGTGATCAGTGGTCAGTTAACGGTGAAGGAACGAGAGGGAAGCCACGGTTAGGCCGGTCAGGGTATCAACGAAGAGGGAGAGAGGAAAAATGAGCAGAAGAATCGTTATTCTTAACTGTTTACTGATAGCTGTCTTACTGATTGCTGGTTTGGCCGAGGCCCAGCAGCCGCCTAAACTCCGGCGGATCGGACTCTTGAGTCCCACTGGTGCTCAAATCCGCGCGCCATTCGAGCGGCGATTGCAGCAGTTGGGCTATGTAGAGGGCCAGAACGTCTCGATTCAGCATCTGTATGCAAATGGCCAACTGGACCGTCTTCCTGAACTGGCGGCCGAACTCGTACGCCAGCAGGTCGAGCTGATTGTTGCACTTTCATTTCCCGCGGCGCTCGCCGCCAAGCGCGCGACTACGACGATCCCGGTTGTCGTCGTCGATGCCGGCGATCCGGTGGCCACCGGACTTGTCGCCAGCCTCGCCCGGCCGGGAGGGAACGTCACCGGAGTTAGCGCGCACGAGACGGAACTCAGCGCAAAGCGACTCGAGCTGTTAAAGGAGGCCTTTCCCAAACTCAACCGCGTGGCCGTTTTGTGGAACTCGACCGACTTGGGTATGACGCTCAGGTACCGGCAGGTTGAGGGTACCGCCCCGGCATTGCGGGTCGCGCTGCAGCCGCTGGGAATCCGGGCGTCCGCCGATTTTGAGGAGGCGTTCTCGGCTATGAGGCGCCATCGGCCCGATGCGCTTTTGGTCATCTCTGATCCTCTGACGAGCGGCAATCAAACCGGGCTTTTAGCTTTCGCGGCGGAAACGCGGTTACCAGCGATGTATGAGCGGCCGGATTTTGTGGACTCCGGCGGGCTCATGTTCTACGGACCCAATCCGGCGGAGAATCTGCAACGAGCGCTGCACCACGTTGATCGAATTCTAAAAGGAGCAAAGCCCGCCGACCTCCCTGTCGAGCAATCTATGAAGTTCGACTTTATAATCAACTTGAAAACCGCCAACCAGATCGGGGTAACGATTCCGCCGAATGTTCTGGCCCGGGCAAATAAAGTAATTCGCTAAGAACCCGTGCGGCTGGCTAGCACGGATGATTGCGTGGAGCGCTTTAGCGACCCCTACAGGTGAGCAGATGAAAAACCGGAGCGACGCGGCTGTAAAAATGCAGTATGCTCGACAAAAATGTTCAGAGAATGAAAACCGCCTTACGGGCCCGGACGAGGCACGGTATGCTGGTTGAAGTATCGGAAATCACGAGTAAATTACGTGTACGGCGCAAGGAAATTGTCTGAGCGGGGTTTTGGCTTGCCATTCCTTGGGCGTTGCCCAGGAGAGCTTTTAGATTGGGGAAACGAGGAATGCGGGAAATCCTTCGGAGCACAATTTTCGGTTTTCCCGCGTGTCGAAAATCGAAAATCAGAAATTTAAAATCGGCGGGGGTCTTCGCTATCATTGCCAGCTTCGCGGTGTGCGGCGCGCTGGCGCAGGCGCAGCCGCCTGCCAAACCTGCGCGCATCGGTTTGCTGGTTGGCGGCTCGCGTTCCTCGTTCGCGAGCAATCTCGAGGCATTTCGCCAAGGTTTGCGTGAGCTTGGATATGTTGAGGGAAAAAATATCAGCATCGAATACCGCTATGCGGAAGGAAAGCTTGATCACCTCCGCGGCCTGGCCGACGAGCTGGTTCGGCACAACGTCGATATCATCGTGACGCAGAGCACGCTTGATGCCTATGCCGCGAGGCAATCGACAAGCACGACGCCGATCGTGATGACGGCCAGCGGCGACGCCGTTGGCACCGGGCTGATCGCCAGCCTTGCTCGCCCTGGGGGGAATATCACTGGGCTCACGGCTCTTTCCCGGGAGCTAAGCGGCAAACGGCTGGAGCTGCTCAAGGAGGTGATTCCGGGACTAGCGCGAGTGGCGATCCTCTGGAACGCTGCCAATCCAGATAAGGCCCGCGATGTTGAAGAAACACAGCACCAGGCGAAGGCATTAGGGTTGGAGCTCCAATTGTTGGAGGTCCGCGACGTCAGTGATTTCCCTGGCGCATTTCAAAGCGCGACGAGGAAGCGGGCTGGCGCCCTGCTTATCCTGGCGGACTCGTTAACGAGTACTCATCAAGGGCGTATCGTTGAGCTCGCGGCAAAGAGCCGCCTGCCGGCGATGCACGAGCAGCGGGAGTTTGTGGAGGCTGGAGGGCTGATGGCGTACGGACCCAACATTGTTGATCTGTTCCGGCGCGTCGCAACTTATGTGGACAAAATCCTCAAGGGCACGAAGCCCGCCGATCTCCCTGTCGAGCAGCCGACGCAATTTGAGCTCGTGCTGAACCTTAAGACCGCTAAGACCATCGGTGTTACGATACCGGCTGAGCTGCTTGTGCGGGCGACTAAGGTCATCAAATGACCGCGTCGCGCGCACGTGCGCGCGGTCCGGCCTGGCAGCACC
This sequence comes from Candidatus Acidiferrales bacterium, assembly GCA_035559995.1. Taxonomy (GTDB): domain Bacteria; phylum Desulfobacterota; class Binatia; order UBA9968; family UBA9968; genus DATMAM01. Next base: position 10,332 of record DATMAM010000004.1, on the reverse strand, counting down.
CGGCAAAATAGGCTACTTCTCGGGCCTTGAACTCTCAGGGAAGGAACAATGGAGACAAAGAAATTTACCATCGCAGCTTTGCTGGCGGGCGCGTGTCTAACGCTAACGGCGCCGCTTTCCGCGCTCGAGGTCGGTGACAAGGCGCCGGACTTCGAGCTCCCAAGCACCAAGGGAGGCAAACTCCGGCTTAGCAGCCTTCGGGGTAAAAATGTGCTGATTAATTTTTACCTCATTGATTATAGCCCGACCTGAATTAAGCACATTCAGTCGTCCGGTGCGGACAATTACGCGAAGTTTAAGGCGGAAAATACGGAGGTGTTGGGCATCAGCACGAACGCGCCTTTTTCTCAGAAAGCGTTCGCCGATTTTCTCAAGCTGAATTATCCGCTCCTCAGCGACGCCGAGGGTTACAAAGTCACGAAATCTTTCGGCGTATTCGACGAAGCAAACGGCAAGGTCAAAAGATCGTACTTTATCATCGACAAGAGCGGGGTGATCCGCTTCAAAAGCATTAGACCCAGCAACCTGGAGCAAGATCTGCTCTCCACGGATGAACTGCTGAAGGAGGTCAAGAAAATCAACAAAAGTTAGCCCCGGAGCCGCGGAAGTTTGGCCGGGTGACCAACCTGAAGAAAGGTCCCGGGTCCAATCGCAGGCTGAAATTTAGAATGGAAATGCCTTTTTCCCGGGGTACACGGCGCGCTTGCCCAACTCCTCCTCGATTCTCAGCAGTTGGTTGTATTTCGCCGTTCTTTCACCGCGGCACGGCGCGCCGGTTTTGATCTGGCCCGCGTTGGTCGCGACCGCCAGATCGGCGATGGTCGCGTCCTCCGTCTCGCCCGAGCGATGAGAGATGACGGTTGTGTAGCCGGCGGACCGCGCGAGATTGATCGTCTCGAGAGTTTCGCTCAACGTGCCGATCTGGTTGACCTTCACAAGTATGGAGTTCGCAACGCCGGCCTCGATGCCGCGCTCGAGCCGGCTCTTGTTGGTGACGAAGAGATCGTCGCCGACGATCTGCACTTTTTTTCCGAGCGCCCGGGTCAGGGCTTTCCAGCCATCCCAGTCGTCCTCGCCCAGAGGATCTTCAAGCGAGATAATCGGATACTGCCTGAGCCAATCCTCGTAGAGGCGGACGAGTGCCTCGCTGTCTCTGGCCGCGCGGTCGGATTTCTTAAAGATGTACTTGCCGTTTTCGTAGAGCTCGCTCGCCGCCGCGTCCAGGGCCAGAGCGATCTCGCGGCCCGCCCGATAGCCCGCCCGCTCGATCGCCTGCAACAGAAGCTCCATCGCCTCTTCGTGGCTCTTGAGATCCGGAGCAAATCCGCCCTCGTCGCCGACAGCCGTCGAAGAGCCCCGATCGGTCAGGATCTTTTTTAGCGTGTGAAAAACCTCGACCGCGGCGCGCAGCGCCGCGGCAAACGTTTTCATCCCCGCCGGGACGATCATGAACTCCTGAAAATCGAGATTGTTGTTGGCGTGCGCGCCGCCGTTCAGCACGTTGAGCAGCGGCACCGGCAAAGTTTTGGCTTTGGTCCCGCCGAGATAGCGATAGAGCGGCATCCCTTCGGCCTGCGCTTGGGCCTTGGCGACCGCGAGCGAGACGCCCAGGATCGCGTTGGCTCCGAGTCGCCCCTTGTTCGGAGTGCCGTCCGCCTCGTTGAGAATCCGGTCGACGCGCGTTTGATCTTTCGCGTCGACGCCTTTGAGACGCGGCGCGAGCACGCGCTCGACGTGCGCGACGGCCTTGGCGACGCCTTTGCCGCCGAAAGGCCGCCCGCCGTCTCTGAGCTCGACCGCTTCATATTTTCCCGTCGATGCGCCGGACGGCACGATGGCGCGTCCCCACGCCCCGCTTCTGAGCAAGACATCGACTTCGACGGTGGGCTGGCCGCGGGAGTCGAGCACCTGGCGCGCGCGCACGCGCTCAATTTTCACAATCGCCTCCAGGGATCAAGCGAAAAAGCAGCGCCACGGAAAATATGCTATATACATGAAACCTCGCGATGACTCCACCCCCGCTGCCGCAGCGCTGGCTCGTGACCGGGCTCGGCGCTCTCATTTTCGCGCTCGCGCTTTTTACTTTTTTCGGCGATCGCGGAATCGTTCACATCTGGCGCCTTGCGGACGAGAAACGAAAGCTCGACGAAGCCAGCTTTCTCCTCCAGCAGGAAAACGAGGCGCTGCGCCACAAGATTCACCGCCTGCGCCACGACGATCTTTATCTCGAGAAGGTGGCGCGCGAGGAGTTGGGGTTGGTCAGACCCGGCGAAATCGTTTATCGCTTCGCGCCCGCGGCAGCGGGCCGCGGCGCTCCGGGGGCTAGCGGGGCTCCTGCGCCGCGCCGGTCATGGGAACAAAAACCACGCCCGTGATCGTCTCGAGGTGGCGCTTCCCTTGAAGCTTGCGCGCGCGCACGAGTTTCTGATCGCGGTGCGGTCTTCCAAGCGGCATGACCAACCGGCCGCCCTCGGCGAGCTGATCCCAAAGCGGTTGCGGGATATGCTCCGCCGCGGCGGTTATGAGGATCGCGTCAAACGGCGCCTTTTCCTCCCAGCCGTAAAAGCCGTCGCCCACGCGGACCGAAACGTTGTCATGATTTAGTTGCGCCAGGAGCTCTCGGGCCTTGGCGGCCAGCTCGGGGATGATTTCAATCGTGTAAACCTCCCGCGCGAGGTGGCTCAGCACCGCGGCCTGGTAGCCGGAGCCCGTGCCGATCTCGAGGACCTTGTCGGTGGGCTTGAGCTCCAACAGCTCGGTCATGAGCGCGACGATATACGGTTGTGAGATCGTCTGTCCCGCCTCGATCGGGCGCGCGCCGTCAACGTACGCGAGATGTCGCTGGTTGGCGGGGACAAACAGATGCCGCGGAATCGTGCTCATCGCCTTGAGCACCCGCTCGTCCTTGATGCCGCGCCCGCGCAGATCTTTTTCGACCATCTCCAGGCGCCAGCGGGCGAAGTCCTCCTCGCCGGGAGCGCCAAAGAAGGACCCGATCGGGAGCCACGATAAAAGAAGAAAGGGAACGACGACGAGAAGCGAGCGACTAAGGCTTTTCCTTAAAGACGAAGTGGTAGTATTCATCCATGTCCATCAAGGTTTCTATTTCGGCATGGTTGTTCGTTCGAATCTCGATCAGCCACCCGTCGTTGTAAGGATCCTCGTTGATGAGCGAGGGATGGGTTTCCAGGTCTGCGTTGACCGCGAGAACGGTGCCGGAGACCGGGGCGATGAGCTCGGTTACGGTGTCTACGGATTCAACTTCCGCAAACGGCTCGCCTCTTTCGATTTTCTCGCCGACCTCCGGGAGTTCGACCGAAAGAATTTGTCCCAGCTCGCTTTGCCCGTAGTTGGTCAGTCCAAGAAACAGATGGTGGTCATCTTCCGCCACCCAAATGTGCTCTTCGCTCACCTTGAACGTTCGTTCCATCGCCTGTTTCACTATAGAGATTGGCCTTTCGCTGTCAAGCATGATAGGGACGGTTGAGCGGCCGGTGCGGTCGGCTGCGAGACGAATTTCAAGCGCGGGCTCGGGAGGAAGAATGCTGCTGCTAAAAGACGAGGACGTCCAGAAGGTTCTGACGATGTCGATGACGCTGGAAGCTCTGGAGGCGGCGCAGCGCGAGATTATCGCCGGCGACGCCGCCACGATGGGCCGGATCGACGTTTACTTGCCGTCGGCGCGCGCCGAAAGCTACTATCGCTGGGCGGTGATGACCGGAGGCGCAAAGCGGGACGGCTTTGTGGTTGCGCGCATGCTGTCGGACATCGTGAGCTGGCCCGGAGAGAAGGGGCAACAGCGAGAGAACAAGCACTGCATCCAGCCGGGGACCTATTGCGGGCTGCTGTTCCTGTTCAGCGCGCGCGACGGCATGCCGGCGGCGCTGATCAACGACGGCTACCTGCAGCACATGCGCGTTGCCGGCGGCGCCGGGCTGGGCGTCAAGTACCTGGCGCGGCCCGACAGCCGCACCGTCGGGATGATCGGCTCGGGCGGGATGGCGCGCACTTATCTGGAAGCTTTCAAGGCGGTGCGGCCGGTGAGCAGGGTCAAAGTTTACAGCACCAACCCGGCGAACGCGCGCGCGTACGCGGCCGAGATGAGCGAAAGATTTGACATCGAAGTTGCGCCCGTGGCATCGGCGTTGGAGGCGGTGAAAGGCGCCGATATCGTTTCCTGTTGCACCTCCTCGATCGACCCCGTATTTAAAACAGAGTGGCTCGAGCCGGGCATGCACGTGACGGACGTCACCTGGGATGAGACAGAGCCCGGCTTTGCGCGCGCCGTGGACGTGGCGATCAAAATGGGCGAAAGCACGCCGCATCTGGAAAATCCGCCGCCCGGGGCCTTCTACGCGGCGCACGGCTTTTTGAGTTACGTCGCCGGGCAGCCGTCGGAAACCGCGATCATCCCGCGAAGGCCGCCGCGCCCAGAAATTCTTTCGATGCCGACCTTGGCCGAGCTCATTGCCGGGAAAGCCCGGGGCCGAACCTCCGACCGGCAAACGAGCTGGTTTCTCAACTTGGGGGTTATGGGCGTGCAGTTTGGCGCCGTTTGCACGGCGGTTTACCATGCGGCGCGGCGCGCTGGCATCGGAAGGGAAATTCCAACCGAGTGGTTTACGCAGTCGATTCGCGACTAGAAAGCGGAGTGATAGGATACCGCGGTGCAGGGATCACAGGACTCCGGCACTGCGAATCTTAGACGGGAGGGCTCCATGGCGATTCAAGTGATCGATACCGACGGGCACATTTTTGAGAGGGACGAGATCATCTTCGATTATCTCGAGGCCCCTTATCGCGGGAGAAAGGAGATCCTGGCGCTACCGTTCTTTCCGACTCTGGATGGCTTCCAGAGAATGGCGCGAAGAGTCGCCGACGAACGGCCTTACGTCGTCGCGCCCGATGATCCGAAGAGCTGGCTCGAGGTCCTCGATCGTGAAGGGATCGATCGAACCGTCATCTATCCCACGGCAGGTTTGGCCGAAGGCTTTATCCAGGATCCAGAGTGGGCGTGCGTTGTGTGCCGCGCGTACAATAATATGATGGCCGACCGCTACATCAGGTTCAGCCCGAGGCTCGGCGCCGTCGCCCTCCTGCCGATCCAGGATATCCACGAAGCCGCGCGCGAGCTGCGCCGCTGCGTTAGCGATCTGGGCATGCTCGGCGGCGTGGTCGCGCCCGTGGGCTTTCACAAACCGCTCGGCGACACCTATTTCGATCCGCTGTACCGAGAAGCCGAACGGCTCAACGTTCCGCTCGGGATTCACGGCGCGCCGAGCCGCGGGCTGGGCTTTGATTTCTTCCGTTCGCTGATCGAAGCCCGAGCGCTGTCGCATCCGTTCGCGCAAATGATCCACGTGACGAGCCTGGTGCTCGAGGGCGTCTTTGAGCGTTTTCCTCGCCTGAGGATCGCTTCTCTGGAGGCGGGTTGTGAATGGATTCCGTTCTTGATGGACCGGCTCGACATGGAGTACGCCAACCGCGCGCATCAGGCGCCGCTGCTCAAGAAAAAACCGAGCGACTATATGAAAGGCGGCCAGCTATATTTTCACGCCGAGCTTTGGGAGAAGATGTTGCCCTACGCCATCGAGCGCGTCGGCGAAGACCTGATCCTCTACGCGTCCGACTACCCGCACGAGGCCGATCTCGCCGACGCCGTGCACGCCTTCGAAGCGCGAGAAGATCTCAGCGAGAGCGCCAAGAGAAAAATTCTCTGCGACAACGGCAAACGCTTCTACAACATGACCTGACGGTTTCGTGCTCTCACCCCGGCCTTCTCCCACGCCGAATTACGGCGCGGGAGAGGGAGCCCGAAAATGTTTTGAGTTTGGTGTACCCTCGCCACTCCGATGGGAGAGGGTGCGGGTGAGCGTCCCCTCAGAGTTTTTTGATCAACCACTCGGGGGTGAGGCGCAGCGCGTAGATGTTAAGCACGGTCATGTAGTCCGTGATGAGAAGCACTCCTACGAGGACGAGCAAAACCCCAGCCGTGATGTGCACCGCGTGAATGTAGCGGCGAAATCGCTGCGAGAATTGCAGAAACGAATTGAGCGCCAGCGCGCTCAGAAAAAACGGCAAGGCAAGCCCGGCCGCATAAGCCGCCAGCAAAAACGTTCCTCTCGCAACGTCGGCCGACGCTCCCGCGAGCGCGAGAATCGCTCCGAGAATCGGCCCCACGCACGGGGTCCATGCCACCGCAAAGGTAATTCCGACCAAAACGGATCCGAGATAGCCCGCGGGCTTGTCGCGCAAATTAAACTGGACGTAGCGATCCAGCAACGTGATCTTGAACAGGCCCAAAAGATAAAAACCTACAAGCGCGATGAACGCGCCGCCCAGAACGCGGATCACGTTGCGGTAGCTGATAAACAGGCTGCCGAGAAAGCTCGCCGAGACGCCGAGGGAAATAAAAACGGCCGAAAAGCCCAAGATGAAAGCGAGCGAGTTGAAGACGACCCTGCGGCGCACCTGGCTCGATGCGCCCGCGGCCTGAATCTCTTCGAGCGACACTCCCGAGACGAACGACAGGTAGGAGGGAATCAGCGGCAAAACGCACGGCGAGAGAAAGGAAAAGACGCCGGCCGTGAGCGCCACCAGAGCGCTTACATCGGTCATTTCTTCGCGTTCAACAGGCTCGCGATCAGCTGCCTTGCCGGCGGGCTGTACCAGTTGGCCGGTCCCCACGCCCGGGCGAGGACAATGCCATTTGCGTCAATCAGGTAGGTCGCCGGCAAGCCCCACGCGCCGTAGAGAAGTCCCACTTCTCCCTCGGGGTCGAGCGCGATTGGATAGGTGAGCTTTAGCTCTTTGACAAAGGCAATGGCGTCCTTGCGGCTGTCCTTGACGCTGACGGCGAGGATTGTAAAACCTTTGTTCTTGAACTCCTGGTAGAGGCGCTCCATCGCCGGCATCTCTTCGCGGCAGGGAGCGCACCAGCTTGCCCAGAAATTGAGAAAAACAAGCTTGCCGCGGAAGTCCTTCAGGGAGATTTTCTTATTGTCCGGACCGACGAGAGTAAAATCCGGCGCCGAGGGATGATCCTTGACTTCTTCGAGATTGGGAATGACCTTGTAGTTGATCGCGGCTGAGCGGGGCGCCTCAGCCTGGAGCCGAGAAGTCCATCCCAGGAGCGCCGCCGCGGCCAGAACCAGGCAAACACTGCGGCTGCGCCTAGCTTCCCGTGCCAGCCGAGGCCCGAGCCGCAGGGCTCGGCGTCTACCGGAACGCGCGGCACCGGATTTATTTGACGGCGGCGTTTTCAAGTCTCACGCCCCCTGATTGATCTTTCTTACTTCCCTCAACAATTCCTCCGTGGGGAGGAGGTCCTTCTCAGTGTTTGTCGGCCGGACGTTTTTGTAGCGCACGATTCCTTCTTTATCGACGATGATGTAGGCGCGTTTCGCATTTAACCTGGGCTCGTCGAACACTCCGTAATCTTTCAATACCTTGTGAACAACGGTGACGTCCCGGCCGCCGCTGAGCAAGGGGTAGCTGATTTTGAAATAGTCCGCAAAGGCTTTCTGGGAGAACATGTTGGTCGGCGTGATGCCCAGCACTTCGGTGTTCTCTGCTTTGAACTTGGCGTAGTTTTCGTCCGAACCGGACGCTTGGAGCTGTTTGGCTCAGGTTGGATCGAAGTCATTGCGGTAAAAATTGATGAGAACGTTTCGGCCTCGTAAGCTGCTGAGCTTAAGTTTTCCACCCTTAGTGCTGTCGAGCTCAAAATCCGGAGCCTGCTGACCTACTTCCACGGCGCGGCTCGGCGATGGGAGTGAACCTAAGGACAATAATAAGGCGGCTAGCAGGAGTGTTTTTCTCACGCTGTCCTCCTTTTGGACGACGTTAAATTTATCGGAGTCATGCCGGCAAAGCAACATTCGAGATCATAACAGCCTGCGGAGGGCTGAAGTTCCCGGCGGCGTCACGGTGTCCCGTGAGGGAATTCGGCGGTGAGAATACCTTCGCCCAGCTTGTGCACCAGCCAGCGGTGGATATCGCCCACGATCCGCTCGCCGTCGCCTTCTTCCATGATCCAGTGGCCGTGGTTCTCGAAGACCAAAAAATCTGCGCCCATCGCGTGCGCGCTGGCGCGCAGGACAGAAACGGGCGCTATCTTATCCTCGGTTCCGCCGATCACCAGCGCCGGGCACGTCGGTCTCGCGAGTCCAGGGGCGAGCTCCGGCCGCAAGAACTCTCTTGCGAGGTCCGCCGATTCAGGGACGAAGCGCTTGAGAATCTCCGCTCGCCGGCTCTCGCGGACCGAAGCGAGAAAAAGCTCGCGAAAGTCTTTTTCCTGCAGCAAGATCGGGCGGCGGAACCATCGCAGCGCAAAATATTTCAGGCGTAAGAGCCGGAGCGCGTCAGCGGCTTGGGCGGAATGCGGCGAGACGAAAACCAAGGCCGTGACCTGAGCGCGCTCGGCCGCCTTGGAAGCGACGAGCGCGCCCAAGCCGTGCGCGAGAAGAACAGGGGGAAAGCTTATGTTTCGAAGGGCTTTGCCAAGCTCGTCGACGCACGCGGAAAACGTCGGCCGCGCCCGCGCGCGCGAGTCGTTGGCGCGGCCGGGCAGGTTCACCGCCCAACACTCCCAGCCAAGATTGGCCAAATGGTTGGCCCACTCGCTCCACTGAGCGCTGGAGCTCCACAGCTCATGCACCATTACGACCGGCGCCTTGAATTTTCGGCTCTCCGGCGGAACGAAATCCGCGCGTAATTCGCCGAGCGTGATGAGCATGAAGACAAAAAATTTTCGCTAGGGGATGGCAAAAAACAAGGCCCTCCGGTTATCGCCGGAGAGCCTTGTTTGGCAGGTGGCCAGGACAGCCACCTCTCGCCTGAGACAGGGAGGGCTCACAACCTCCACCCCACCACACTGGGGTAATCTGACTGCTGAGTTACTTTTTCTTTTTGGCTTTCTTCTTGGCCTTCTTTGCTGCCATAGATACCTCCTTGTTAAGCTTGCCTGAGGCGGGCGTATCGTTAGGCGGGAAGTTAAGGTCCCAGGCTTAACGAATAAATTCTCTAATTTGCCCTCCCATATTTTGTAGCAAGCGAAATTATATAGACACCATAAATTGTATGTCAAGAAAAAAAATAGGATTTTAGAATTCGCCCAAACTTTTTTCTTGCGCGTCCGGGCGGTCTGGCGAAGGAAAAAAAATCTTTTCGTAGAATGGCCGCGAAGATTCCCGACAGAACGTTTTAGACGCGCTAAAACCGCTTTCTATGACTGACAACCTGGCTTGGAGATCGTGTTCGCCACTCCTTAGACCTCGAGTTTGTGCTGCGAGCAGGTCCTTTGCGCCCGGAGAAATCTTCCGGGCGAACGAACCATTCGGGATTGTCTCAGGCAAAGATTCCTCGTGCGGAACCTTTCGAGACGCGCCCGAGCGGCCAGCGGTTCTTCCACGCTCGCTCCCTCGCAAGGCGCCCCGGCGCTCGGCTATCGCGCGTTGCGCCGCTGAAGGAGTTGGCGTAAATTTCCCAAAAATTTGAGGGCAGCCATGATCGATTTTTTCGTTAAGGGCGGCGTTTTCATGTATCCGATTCTTCTCTGCTCGATTACGGCAGTGGCGATTTTCATCGAGAGAACCTGGAGTCTCCGGCGCAGCCAGGTCATCCCAAAGGACTTTATCGATGAGGTGGACGGATTGATTCGCAAAGGGAAGATCCCGGAAGCGGTCATGCGCTGTCAGAACAACCGCTCTTCGATCGCGCGTATCGTTTCGGTCGCGCTCAAGAACATCGGCAAGCGAAGAGAAATCATCAAGGAGTATCTGGAGGAAGTCGGACGCCAGGAGACCGCGGCGCTCGAGCGCTTTGTCGAAGCGCTGGGCACGATCGCCGGTATCAGCACCCTGCTCGGCTTACTCGGAACGGTCTCTGGCATGATCAAGATTTTTTCGGTGATCTCAACCCAAGCAGCGGTCAATCCGGCGTCGCTGGCGGGAGGCATCTCCGAGGCCCTGATCACGACCTACGCGGGCCTGACCGTGGCGATTCCCACAATCGTCATGCACCGCTACCTGCAGAGCAAGGCCGATGCGCTTGTCCTGGAAATGGAGGACCATTCGATCCGGCTCGTCGATCTGCTCAAGGAAAAAGAGGACGGGTTCTAAAAGATGCGCTTTCGCAAAGAGTCTCGACGGAGAAACCTTTTTCTCGACATTACTCCGCTGGTGGATACGGTTTTTAATGTCTCATTCGGGGAATGGGAGAAAATCCCTCGCCTTTAGGCGAAGCCTTGAGGTAAAAGATCCATGTGCAGATATATCGGACGACCAGTCACACGAAATACGATCTCAAGTACCACTTGGTTTGGATTACGAA
>DATMAM010000003.1:0-37586 GCA_035559995.1 Candidatus Acidiferrales bacterium | reverse complement strand
GTCCTTACATTTTCTCCGGCGGCTGGTGGAACAAAGAGATCCAGCGCGAATACTACTTCGCCGAAACCCGCCGCGGCGATCTCTTGTGGATCTACTACGACCGCATCCGCCGCAAGTGGTTCTTGCAGGGGCGGGTGGAGTAGGGGGACTTTTAACGGCCGAGGCGAAACACGAGAGCGCCACGATTGCAATTCCTGACGGCCGCCTCGCGACGCTGCACGCCCATGGGTACGGCGGACCCCTCACGCGGCCGGAAGACCTTCAGGCATGCAGGCGACCGCGGTCTTCGAATCGATCCGATCTCCGAAGGTCAGCGTAATGCGGGCGAGGGCGCGCCGCGGAATCCGTGCAGCCCGAGCACCAGAACCTGACCCGCGCCGGCAAAGGACAGCCGGTGGGAGCGAAGGTCAAAGAGAAAGTCCGCGAGCACGACCGACTCGTCCGGGTGTCACGGCGGCAGCCCGCCGCATCGGCCCAAGAACTTTCTTGTGGCGCGGGTGCGTTTTTATACGATCCCGCCGGGAGAGAGAGTGTCATGGAAAACTCCAGAGCGAGAAGTTTGACTGGTTTCAAGGCCGAGGTCATGAGTCCCGCCGCTCGGATTGCGGGGGCGGCTTCTTCTTTTCCGAGTGGGCCAAAGCCTAAACTTTTGGACCAGGTGCGCCAGGCGATCCGCACGCGACACTACAGCTACCGGACCGAGAAGGCCTACGTCCACTGGATCAAACGATTCATCTTTTTTCACAACAAGCGCCACCCCGCTGAGATGGGAGAGCCGGAGATCGCTGCTTTTTTGTCCACTCTCGCAACCGATAAGCGCGTGAGCGCCTCCACGCAGAACCAGGCCTTGAACGCGCTTTTGTTTTTGTATCAGAAAGTCCTTCACCGAAAGATTGGCCTGATCGAAGGGGTCGTCCGCGCCAAAAGGCCTCGCCGGTTACCGGTTGTGCTTACGAAGGAGGAGGTCAAACGGCTCCTCGGGCGCCTAGAGGGTACCCCCTGGTTGATGGCCATGCTGCTTTACGGAGCGGGATTGCGGCTAATGGAATGTTGCCGTCTGAGGGTCAAGGATATCGACTTTTCCCGGAATCAGATCCTGGTCCGGGCTGGCAAAGGCGACAAAGACCGCCACACCATGCTGCCGGTAGCGGTGAGGGAGCCGCTTCTCAGACACCTCCAGGCCATCAAGCGGCAGCACCAGGAGGATCTGAGAAAAGGTCTCGGGCGGGTCGTGCTACCCAACGCGCTTGAGCGCAAATACCCCAATGCAGGCAAAGAGTGGGGCTGGCAATGGGTATTCCCGGCCACGAGCCACTACACCGACAGGGTCACGGGCGAGAAGCGCCGTCACCACCTGCATGAATCGGTCCTGCAGAGGGCTGTGAAAGAGGCCAGGCTTAATGCCGGAATCGCAAAACCAGCTGGCCCGCACACGCTCCGCCATTCCTTTGCCACCCATCTTTTGGAGGACGGCTACGACATCCGCACGGTTCAGGAGTTGCTCGGCCATGCTGACGTGTCGACGACTATGATCTACACCCACGTCTTGAACCGGGGCGGGAGGAGGGTTCGAAGCCCGGCGGACGCCCTGATAGGCCCCCTAGATAATGCCAGGTATAACGGTGCTATACGAAACTGGATATTACCGCCGGACCCCGGGACGGAGATTATTGACAAGTGCTGAAAACTGAAAGAGAATCCGGTCATCCCTCAGTCCTTAACCGGGGGGCATATACTGGTCGGTATACTCAATGGTTGGGCATCAAGGAGAGCCCTTTATGAGTGACGAACGGAAGGAAGCCTGGGGCGCAGGAGAGCCGTACGAGCGATACGTCGGACGGTGGAGTCGCGCCGTCGCACGAGAGTTCCTGGACTGGCTCGCCATCCCCGCCGGGGGTTCGTGGGCCGATGTCGGTTGTGGGACAGGGGCGCTCGTGGAGGGCATTCTCACGCGGTACGCCCCCAAGGTGGTCATCGGCATTGATCGGTCGGAGGGGTTCGTCTCCGAGGCACGACGCCATCTCGCCGACGCACGGGTGCGTTTCCAGGTTGGCGATGCCACGGCTTTACCGTTGCACGCCGCGACCTGTGACGTGACGGTGTCGGGTCTCGTGCTGAACTTCGTTGCGGACCATGCGGCGATGGCCCGTGAGATGGTCCGCGTGACGAAACCCGGGGGGAAAGTCGCGGCGTACGTCTGGGATTATGCCGGGGGCATGGCCATGATGCGCCATTTTTGGGATGCCGCTGTGGCCGTCAGTCCCCATGATGCGAAGCTGGATCAAGCGGAACGGTTTCCGCTGTGCCAACCCGAGCCTTTAGCAACGCTCTGGCAGGACCTTGGCCTCACGGCGGTCGTCGTACGGGCGATTGACATCCCGACCGTCTTCCAGGATTTTGCGGACTACTGGACCCCGTTCCTCGGGAAACAAGGCACGGCCCCAACCTATCTCGCATCGGTCGATGCGGAGACGCAGGGACAGATTCGCGCGGTCTTGCAGGCGCGCCTTCTGCCAGCCCCAGATGGCACCATTGCCCTCACCGCGAGAGCGTGGGCCGTACAAGGGACGGTCTAAGGGGTGCCGTCCACCAACCGCGGCAACGCGGTCCAGCCTTGCCGCCCTCAGCCCTGGGAGGCGGGGGGGCCTGCACGAGGGCCATGGCCCGAAGGGCAGCAGATAACGTAGGTGCAGAGTGCCGGGCTGGCATGGGGTGTCGCTCAGGCGAGACGGGGTACCAAAACCGACGCCCAACAAGGGCATCGAGCTGACTGCTTCCAGCGTCCGCTCGTGCCTCGCTCCCGCTTCCAGCAGCAGCTCATGCCTAGCGTTCGGCGCACAAAGGGAGAGAGCAACATGCGGCAGCTGGCGCGCGTTCTGGTCCTAACGGCAGGTTTCGGGGTCTGCTTTCTGCCTCCGCAGCTCGGGACGGCTCAGCCAGCGAGTGGCAAAGACCAAAAGGCGGCGTTCGAGCAGGAACTCGCCGAGCTCAGGAGAACTCGGCCTGCGGAATTTGAGCAAGCCAAGCGCCTCTTCACGCTGGCGGCCCAGCAACTGCTGGCGAGGCTGGGCTACGGCGTGGGCCCGTTTGACGGCCTCTTGAACGAGAAGACCGCCGCCGCCCTGCGTGCCTACCAGAAGGCTCGGGGCGTCCCGGTCACGGGTGACCCCATGTCGTTCGAGACGATGGAGAAGGTGCGACAAGACAGCGCCACCCTGGACAAGCGGCCTCCGTATCTGCCCCCGCGTCACGTCTTTACAGATCTTTGGGACAGCGGGTACGTCTCAGCTTCCGGCACCTGGACAATTTCTGGCGAAGACATGGCTTGGCCAGAGCAGTCATCGAGGATTCACTGCCATCGCGAAACCGGCCGCTGCACCGAGGCAACGGCCGTCTTGACGGCGGAAGACGGACAGAGGAGTCTCCGTGTCGACATCGACACCTACGAGATCGAGCGATGGGACAAGCACGAGATTGTGACGAAGCCCCTTCAGTTCGGATGCACTCGATACGTGAGGCGAATCACCAGACTCCAGAAAGCAGCTTCGGGCATTCGTAGTACAACCTCCGCTGACGCCGCCTGCAAGGGGCTCGATCAATCCGAGAAGTACTTGGTCCTAGCCGACGGGTTTGATGTCTATTGGCGGCTGCAGCAGGTTTACCAAAAGAAATTGCGAGAACTGATGCGCCTATCGCCTGAGCTGACGAAGTACCTCGAGAGCACCAAGCAGCTGCAGACGAAGTGAGTGTGGCGCCGAACACCACGTGCGACCAGACCGCTGGCTCGCATTCGCTCGCCGCGGCCGGTCAACGTGCGCGTTAGGCTTTTCGCTGCATGCCGTGTAATATACGAACAGCATAGCCATGTGTGGAGTAAACGATGCAGATGAAAACCAAAGTCACCGAGCAAGGCGTCCTCGTGCCGAAGAAGTTCCTGAAAGGGATCAAAGAAGTCGAGATTCGCAAGAACGATAGTGTCATTCTGGTCGTGCCGGTCATGGAGGACCCGATCTTTGCGCTGGGCAGTCAGCCGATTGCGGACGAGATTACCGATGCTTCTGAACATCATGACGCCTACCTGTATCGCCGATGAACACGGTGTTCCTGGATACCGGCTATGTGTTGGCGCTGGAGCTATCAAATGATCAGAATCATCGCGCCGCATCGAGGCATTGGCGCAGTCTGCGGAAGCGGCTGCCACCGCTGGTCACCACCTCGTATGTGTTCGATGAAGTCGTGACGTATTTCAACAGTCGCGGACATCACGCGAAAGCCGTGGAAGTCGGGAATCGCTTGCTCACCAGTCCTTCCGTCCAGCTCATACAAGTAGACGAAGAGTTGTTCAAGGAAGGCTGGCAGTATTTCCAGCAGCACCACGACAAAGACTATTCGCTCACAGATTGCATTTCGTTCGTGGTCATGAAGAGACGCAAGTTAGAGACCGCATTTGCCTTTGATCAGCATTTTGTACAGGCCGGATTCAAGAGAGTCCCGTAGGGGATAGGAGAGAAGAGAAGCCTAACACGCGCCTCCAGCGGACGCGGCCCCTGTTGCGGATGCTGCTGAACCTGAAAGGGCTCGTTCGGGGCCTTGCCGCTGAGGCGAGCCGTTAGGCTTCCACAACGGAAGCCATAATGTCCAGACTGACATGAACTTGAGGTCCGTCGGTGAGTGAGAAGCTCGACATTGAAAGGGCAACAGCCCAAGCATTCGTCAGGCTATACAATGCCAAGATGGGAACATCGTACGAAATCGTTGATTACGCGGACGCTCCAGACGTTTGTTGTGCCGACGCGCACGGAAACCGGCTGAATCTCGAAATAACTCTGACCGAAGACAAGCCCGGTGACATCAAGGCACTTCTTGGACGCTCAGATGCCCGGAGCCTGGAGACATTGAAGGCCCATCTCACAAAGGTCAAAGCCGGAGAGGCAGACCCGCTGGAGCGAGTCAGTTCGCTCAGTGGGAACGTCATTGAAGTGGTAGCGTCAAGGATTGGCGCGAAGATGAACAAGAAATACGGGGCGAATACTGCGCTTGTTGTACGAGACACATCCGGCGTAGACTGGGATTGGGACCTTGTCGTCACAGATCTTGGCAATAGCCTTAGGGGGCAGGTCAACCCTTTTGACAAAGGGATCTGGATTCTGTCGTCTAGTAAAGAGCGAATTTTTCACGTGTTGTAGGAGGACTAATCGCTTGCGGCCACAAGTGCTGTTTTATTCCCTTCGGCCTTACTTGGCACCCAAACCAAGGCGAAGGCCTTTGGATATTCGCGCGCTTATCCACGGGCAAGCAAAGCTAGCGGAGAGAGTAGAAAAATGATTCGGCTACTCCGTGCGCTAGTTGGACTCACTCTGCTTTCTGGTTGCGCCAAAACGGTTCTTTTGGTGAACCCTAAAACGGGCGGGGTCGTTCAATGCAGCACCGCTGCGCCGCTCAGGGCTTCTTCCATGATCGTGGCTGAGGTGGCCTCTAGGAATTGCGTGGCCGCTTACGTAAGTCTGGGATACGTTCCGGCTGATAGTCTGACCGAGGAGCAAAAGGCGAATCTGCCAGTCTTAAAACAGGAGGGAGGTACGACTATCGTTGTCCCCGACCGTTCACCGCAACCGATTCTACAAGGCCCTGTGAGTGGCCCGAACCCTAACGAGCTAATCATGCGTTGTGGGGGCCGTGCCGTGGATTTTGTGACAGGTCGGTGCATGTGATTATTGCTCTGGCCCTGGCTTGTATTGTTGCATTTTGGCTAACCACTCGCTTCAGACCGATCGCCAGAAGCGACGGCTGAGCTTCGCCCCGTTAGACGGCGCAAGCCATGGCAGGTTCTGCCATGAACGAACAGTACGAGCGGATCTCGGGATGGGCTCCGATCGTCGGCCACTGGACCTTCGAAGAACCGGGAACCGCCACGTACACGGGGCCGCAACCCCAGCGGCCCATTCCCTTCGGCATCTGTGTCTCACAAGTCCGCTTCACAGAGGGCGAAGTGGGTGTCACCGTTCGCCTCCCTCGGGCCGAGAGTGGCGTTGCCCCGGAAGCCTCTGGCCGAATCCTCTTGGGTTACCGATCTCCAACCGACGAATACCTTGTCGCGGGTCTCGGCGGTTACGGATTCGCATACACGATTACGCACTTCGACCCCGCGCGCGGCTGGCGGGGTATCGCCCTCGCGGGAAGCCACGACAACCTGAACCCGGAGCACCGCTATAAGCTCACGGTTCGCGTGCGAGGCCAAAGGCTGATGCTTGAGGTTGACGGCATCCGCGTCCTTGAGCACCTTCTCGAAGCCCCGCTCACCTATGGGCAACTCGGTCTGTTCGCGTGGGGAAACTGTCCCGTAGAGTTTAGCGAGGCGGTCGTAACCAAGGAGCGCGGTACAATCTTTGTCGTGATGCAATTCTCAGGGCCATACGAGGAATTGTACACAGATGTGATTCGGCCGGTCGCAGATCAGTTTGGCCTCCGCGTATATCACGCCGGCGAGGTGTTCGGTCCGGGGATCGTCCTTGAAGATATCGTCCGTGGAATTGTTGATGCCAAGATTGTGATTGCTGAAATCACGCCGCCCAACCCGAACGTGTTTTACGAGCTCGGATACGCCCATGCCCTAAGGAAGCCCACGATCCTTCTCGCAGAGAAAGGCAAGCAGCTACCGTTCGACGTCAGCGGCTATCGGTGCTTGTTCTACGAGAATTCTATCGGTGGCAAGCGGAAAGTCGAGGAGGGCCTACGCAAGCACCTCCAGGCGATTCTCCATGAGTAGAGCCGCCTAACAAAGCACTGGAGCCGCCCGGCGGGTAGCCGTCCGTGCTTCATGCGAGCGCCTGTTTCCGCCGGCGGCTCAGCGCCAGAGGCGTTAGGTGACCGACGCCGAAGTAGGAGGGCGACATGAAACTCGGCAAGGTTCTTCCCGGGCTGATCCTTGGCGTTGCGCTGGTCAGTTTCCTCCACCTTAGCTCTCGCGAGGCAAGTGCGGTCTGTCGATGCGCCTGCGTCAACGGAGAAGTCGTGGCTCTGTGCTCGAACAGCCTAGAGATTCCGCCGATTTGTCCACCCAGAATCTGTCCGATCGTGCCGCCCGCCATTGAGCCGATCCAACCTCCGCGCATTCCACCTTTGGGCACGAGCGACTGCAGGATGATGCAGGTCCTGAACCCTCGGACCGGACGTTATGAGTGGAAGCAAATCTGTTACTGACAGCAGGCCGCCTAACTGGCGGGCCGAGCGGTCGAGCGGCGTCGAGCGTCAATGCCTCGTGCGAGCGTGTACGTCCGCTGGCCGCTCATCCGCTGTACGTTGGGTGGTTTGACGAGGAGATCCAAATGGCGGAGTGGATCTTTGATAAACACGGTTCTCCCCGAATGATCTGGGATGGCGACTGTATCCGTGACGTGTCAGGCCAGGTCGTAGGTTGGATCTCCTCAAACGCTCTCTTTTCGCTCAGCGGCCGGCACATCGGGTGGGCAGAGCAAGGCGTCCTTTACGACATTCACAATAGGGCCCTTGGCTTCACCTACAACGCTTCCGGATACTTGCCTCACCGCCCTGGCACAAGTGGGACCCCGGGGTTCCCTGGGTTCACTGGTCGTCCCGGCCGCCCGGGCTTAAGCGGCATGTCTGGTCGTCCGGGCTTCGGTGGCTGGTCGGACAGTACTTTGGAAGACTACTTCAGGGTCACCTAACTTCGCGTTGCAGCGGACCGGTGGGCTCGCGTTGCTCGCCCTCCGGCCGCTGACCGCGGCGTTAGCCCACCAATTCCGGGGACACCATACATAATTCTTAACTTTGGGGCTTGGCTGGCCGTAGCGCTGCCGCGTGGCAAGAATTGCGCGGGTGGTGGCGCCAGGCCTACCGCGTCACCTCACTCAGCGGGGCAATCGCAGGCAGGAGACGTTTTTCTGGGAAGAAGACTATGAAGAATACCTGCGTCTGATGGGGGAGGACGGTTTTGTTGGGCGGCTTGAGGGACTATTGGGGTCGTACCCTGCCCCCCAGAAGCCGGGGAGAAAGGGGAGCTGAGCCAGAAATAAGTATGGTGTCCCAGATTTTGTGCGCGAGCGCTAGTATCGGACTATACCGCTGGGGAGACGTGACGGCACGACGGAACTTGACAAGAGGGGGGTAAGTGGAGGACAGTTGGCTACTTTTTCGGTTCCCGGAAAGTAGAGCGTGAGGCGTTATCTAGCCGGCCAGATAGTCAATAGTTAGGCGAAAAATGCGGAGACCGGTTAGTACCGAGCCGTTTTACACATTGATGGCCTCGTTGAAGGCAAGCGGTTTCGCTTCCCACGCGACTCGTCTTGAAAAGATTCTAGACGGTGCATGGACAACCTCGACTGAGCTAATTGGTGAACTTGGTGCGGTAGTATGCGCCATCCGCGCGGAGTGCAACCCGCTCACGTCTACCCAAAAGAAATTGATCAGGGCGTGTCTCAGGGAGGTACGGAAGGCGTGGCCCGGGTTTGGATGGTTCAGCGGGTTTGGCTTCCGTTGATAGCATTGGAGACTATGTACGCATAGGTGCACTGCATATGCTGCAGTCAAGAAACATTCTTACATGGGGAATCGTCCTACTGGCATTTGGTGCATTCGTACTGGCTCTCGTGGAGAAGGGGATTCCGAATAGGTCGCGTTTGACAGAAGTGGTTGGACAGCTGAAGTCACTTGATAAAACCACGAGCAAAGGTGGTGGGCTCAGCGCAGTGCGTTTTTCCCTGGCAACTGACCATAGAGAATTTCATTTACGTCTCGTGAGCTTACGTGGGCGGAGGTCGAGCGGCTCGTCCTCAAGGAGCTGGAGGAGTGGAAGAAGGGCGTGGTTTAACAAAGGTTTGCAGCCGACGGCGGCCGGTGCGATCATGAGCCGCCGGGCCGAACCCTCGCGTTAGGCTTAACCACCGAGTTCGGCAAAGTAGATAAACGTTTCACTAGGCAATGCCCTGTGCGTCCGCAACCTGATATACCGCGGGCTGATATCTGGATATCCTGCCCCACCGTGCGGCCTTTGTTGGGAAGTGAAATTGACAAGGGCCAGCTTAGTGTTGGATATTCCGGCAGATTTTGGTTTCTCAAATTGGAGGGCTTCCGGATATCCCGCTCCGTGACCCGGCGGTATACTAGTTAGACCCAGGAGCTGAGACGATGAGGGTGAGCTGACGCTCGGATGCGAATCGAGGTGATCGATAATCGCGGCCCGAACACGTTGCTGGCGGCGCTTCGTGCTTCACTCGGGAAATCGTCGAGACTTGACGCTCAGGCAGCTTTCGTCTCGGCGGACGGAGTCGGAGAAGTGCTCCCTCATCTGCGACGGGCCGCGGCGCGAGGCAAGGTCCGGATCGTCACCGGTCTGTATCAGGCCGTGAGCGAGCCGTCCGCTCTTCGGTTGCTGCTCACGGCGCAAGGCCAGACGAAGGGGCGACTCGAAGTACGGATCGCCCGTGATCTCCGCTTCCACAGGAAGGTGTACGTCCTTCGAGGCGGGAAAACATGCTCGATCATCTCCGGGTCGTCGAACCTGACAGGCGAAGGCCTCAAGAGTGCTGGCGAGTTTAATATCTTGGTGCAGTTGCCAAGCACCACGTCGCTGGCCCGACGGGTCGTGTCAGACTTCGACCGACTGTGGAACAGCGGTACCGTTCGCCTCACCGCCGACCTCATCAAGCGGTACGAGAAAGTACGCCCGCGACGGCCCCGGCCGACCCCATTAAAGCGTTCGTTGGCACGTGTCCTCGGACCATCACCAGGCGATGCCGGGTCGCCGGACAATCGCAGAGAGCAATCTCGCCGATATTGGCGGGACTACACCAGCGGGTTCGCTGCGAAGCGCACGGAAGCGGTTGTAAGCGACGAGACCAACTGGAACCAGAAAGGGTACTTCTGGTACTCATCGCACTCCGATGTCTTCAAACAGGGCGATCACATTCTCCTGTTCGACGAACCTACCGGGTGGGCGGAGCTCGTGGTCGTCAAGGATACGACCCGAACCGCGACCCCAACGCCAGACGGGCGCCACTTTGTCGCCTGTCAGCGTCTGCGCGCAAGAGCACGCAGGCGCTTGAACCGCGGCCTCTGGAAGAGGTTCAGAGACTTCGGCCTCGCGATCAGCCCGGCCGAAAGACAGAGACGTCGACAGCTCACCGAAGGCCAATGGGGACGAATCGCAGCCATTTTTCAGAGGTAAGAGTCTCCGGGTATAACAATGCGCTGGACCCGTCGGCCGAGACGGCCGCGGGTCAGCGTCGTCGTTAGATCCGCAATCGTCGACCCACCTGTCCAAGTAAGGTAGAAATGTTAGACTTCCGCCTGCGGGTCCCCAACCGCTCCACCAGCTTGGGGCGAAAGTGCTCCTCGGTGGCACCAATCGATACCTGCAGCATGTAGCGCGCCACCGCCCGCACAAACCCCCGCATCGGCGTCTGCGCAGCTGCTCCGTCCACGGCGTCGCCTCGAAGCAGCTGCTCTACCTCTTCCTTCATCCGCACACTTGGTGGTATTCTCTTCATGGCGTTGACTCCTCCCGGCTCCGCGATCCACGGAGCCTTTTTGGTTTTTTGTTCATCTGGGAGGATACCCAACGCCCCTTTGTTTTTACAGGGAATTTAGCACGTGACCGGAAGCCGATGTAGAAACACGAAGGAGGTCATCATGAAATGCACCGTTTGCGGTGCTCGCATGCGCGCAATCACCACCGATTTGCCATTCAAACTTTCAGAGGAGCGCATTGTGATTTTGAAACAACTGCCTGTCCTCCAGTGCGAAGCGTGCCGCGAGTATCTCATCGAAGATCTCGTCATGGCACGGGTCGACACGTTGCTCACTCGTTCCGACAGCACTGCCGAGCTTGAGGTCATTCGCTACGCTGGGTGACGGCACGTCTAACCATCGGGTTGAGAAGGACGCGGCAGACCACGCCTCGCACCCGGGGCGTTAGCTGGCAATGGATATGGTTCTCCACGTTGTCCAACGCGACCACGGGCGCCGGCCGTTTTCTGCATCTGCCCGGAGATTGAAGCGTGACCGCCGCGGCGTCGCCCGTTGAGCACCGATTCGCGGCGGGCTCGCGCTTCGCGGGATTCCTCGTCGTTGCGTTGGGCTTGCTCGCGCTTGCGGGCTGGATAGCCGATCTTCCGCTGCTGACGAGCGTCCTGCCCGGTCTCGTATCGACGAAGGCGAATGCAGCCATCTGCTTCGTGCTCTCCGGCGCGGCCCTGGTTCTTCTCAACGCGCCCCCATCCGCCACCGCGCGCCGCAGCGTGCTCGCGCTCGCCGCAGTGCTCGCCGCGGTCGGCGCGATCACGCTCGTGCAGGACGTGTTCGGCTTCAGCACCGGCCTCGACCAGCTTCTCTTTTTCGATGCACCGGAAGCGATCCAGACCGGGGCCTTGGGCCGCATGTCGCCCGGTACGGCCGCCGCATTCGTTCTGGCCGGCGCCTCCGCGGCGCTGATGACGGTCGATTCCGAACGCGCCGCGCGCGCGGGCCAGACGCTCGCCGGGCTCGTCAGCGCCATCGCGCTCGTCGCGATCATGGGATACCTGCTCGACGTGCAGGCCCTGTACCGCATCCAGGCGTTCACCGCCATGGCGTTCAACACGGCGGTCGCCTTGTTCCTCCTGGCGCTCGGCCTGCTTGTGGCGCGCAGCGCGCGCGGCTGGATGCGAGAGCTCGCGGCGCAGACGAGCAGCGCCCAGCTCGCGCGGCGGCTCGCTCTCGCCATCTTCGTTCTGCTCCCAGCGCTCGCCATGCTTCGCCTGCAAGGGGAGCGCTTCGGCTGGTACGAAACCGCTTTCGGCGTCGGCCTGCACGCGGTGGCCGGCCTTGTCCTGATCGTGGTGCTGCTCTGGTTCCTCGCGCGCGCGGGCAACCGCGCCGAGGAGCAGGTCGCGCGCCTTCACCGGGTGCAGGCAGTCTTGAGCGGGGTCAACGCGCTCATCGTGCGCACCCACGACCGCAGGATGCTGCTCGAGGAGGCTTGCCGTATCGCGGTGGACCCCGGCGGCTATCCGCTCGTCTGGATCGGGCTCGCCGACGCGGAAAGGACCCGCATTTCACCGGTTGCCTCGGCCGGCGCGGCCGGCGACTTCCTGGAGAAGGCCGGCGAGCGCCTGTCGCTACGCCCGGAAACGGGCAGCCCCGGCCCGGCCGCGCGCGCGGTGCTCTCGGGCCGGCCGCATATCGTCTCCGACGTGGCGACGGCGCCGGACGTCCCGTTCCGGGCGGAGCTGCTCGGGCGCGGCGTGCGCGCGTTCGCGATGCTTCCGCTCGTGGTCGCCGGAGAAGCGCGCGGCGTGCTCGCCGTGCATGCCGCCGATGCCCGCGCCTTCGAACCCGACGAGATGCGGCTCCTCGAACAGGTCGGGGGCGACATCGCCTATGCCCTCGATCACATCGACAAGGAAGAGCGGCTCAACTACCTCGCCTACTACAACACGCTCACGCGGCTTGCCAACCCGACGTTGTTCCACGACCGCCTCAGTCAGCACATTGCCGGGACGGGCCGGGCGCGCGGGCAACTCGGCCTGCTTCTGCTGGACATCGCCGGGTTCCGGCACGTCAATGCGGCCCTGGGACGGCACGCCGGGGACGAGGTGTTGAGAGCGGTCGGCGGGCGGCTGGAGCGCGCGCTCGACGCTTCGCTGCTCGCCCGAATCGACGCCGACCGGTTTGCGGTCATCGTGCCGCGACTCGCAAGCGAGGAAGCCGCCGTGCGCATGTACGAACGGATCGCCGCAGAGTGCTTCCGCGAACCATTCGATGCAGGCAGCGAGACGACCGCGCTCACGGTGCGCGCCGGAATCGCCGTCTACCCACGGGATGGCGTCGACGTGCGGACGCTTTTTCAGAGTGCGGAATTCGCGCTCGGCGAGGCGAAGAAGCGCGGCGACAGTTTCCGGATGCACGATCCGGCGAGCGATACGGCCGTCCGCAGCCGGCTGAGGCTCGAGGCGGATCTGCGGCGCGCGATCGAGCGCCGCGAGCTGCGGCTGTATTACCAGCCCAAGGTGGACCTGCGTACGCGCGCGCTCCGCGGCGCGGAGGCGCTGATGCGCTGGCAGAGCCCGGAGTGGGGCTTCGTGCCACCGGCGGAGTTCATACCGCTCATGGAGGAAACGCGCCTGATCCTCGAGGCGGGCGCCTGGGCGCTCGCTCAGGCCGCCTCGGACGCGCGCGCAATGGCCGACGCCGGCTTTCCCGGCCTGCGCCTCGCGGTCAACGTCTCCGCCATTCAGTTACGCGCGCCCGATTTCGCGGCCGCCGCCGCGCGCGCCGCTGGAGGCAATCCGGGTCCGCGCGCGATCGAACTCGAGATCACCGAATCGGTGGCCATGCATAATGTCGAGGAGGCGCTCGCCAAGCTCGAAGCCGCCCGCGCTCTCGGTTTCTCGATCGCCATCGACGATTTCGGAACCGGCTACTCCTCGCTCGCCCACCTCGCCCGCATTCCCGCGCAGGCGCTGAAGATAGACCGCTCGTTCATCTCCGCCTTGCCGGGGGACGCCAAGAGCGCCGAACTGGTGCGCGCCATCGTCGGGCTTGCCCATTCCCTCGGCATGCGTGTCGTCGCCGAGGGTGTCGAAACCGAGCCGCAGGCGCGGTTTCTCGCCGACGTTGGCTGCGACGAGATGCAGGGGTACCTGGTGAGCGAGCCGCTGCCGCTCGATGACTTCATCGCATTTGCATCGCGCGCGGCGCGCGGCACACCTTCACGTTAGAAAGCGTGCGTGTGCTGGTGTATACTTTCAAGGTTGAGGGACCGGACCGCCGTGTCCGAACTCGATCGCATCAAAGAACAGATCTCCTACCTCAAGTTCTGGCAGGCATTATGGTCGTGACGGAAATCAGCTTGGTCGGTTGGCTTATCTGAGCGGCGGGCACCTCAGATCCTGCATTGTGGTCCACTGCCGCCGTCGGCGTTGTCGTGCTTGGCTTCGGCATCTTCGCTTCACATCGCCAAATTGAGCGCCGCATCGAACAGATCGGGAGGTTATAGCCATGGAAATTCTCGCCGGCGTGATTATGCTTGCCGTCGTGCTTATTTTTGTCGGCATTGCCCTCGACGCTGATCGTCGGGCGAAGTAACGCTTTCTAACTCCCTAGGACAGGCACTGGAGTTTGGTCATGCGTCGAGGGAGCGGTCATACAGCTTAACTGCATGGAGAATAGAGGGTTGGCGAAACCGGATTATGGCCCACTGGTAAACTCGGGATGTCTGGAACCTTGGAGTAACGCTTATGGGCGAAACGCAATACGGCGGCAGAAAGACATTATATGGTGTTGTAGAAAAGCCCGACGGCGGAATTGAAGTCCGTGTCTATCACGACAACGCCTTAATGCGGCGGGTCATCCAAGCCAATCGCACGAATCCACGCTACTTTGTTGAGCACTGCGACACCTATAAAGAGTCACCTATTAGCGCACAGTTTTGGATGGCGCAAATAGTCTGCGAATACCGATTTCAATTTGAGAATAATCGGGTCAGTTTCGTTTTTGCTAAAAATGTTCCGCCGCCAAGCGCAGGCACGCCTGAACCAGACACGGTTACACTTGATGATTTGACTCGCTGGCGACGCGACATTATTCGGCTGCTTGGCACCTTAGAAGGTCGTTCGGGTCAACATCATATCCCCGTGTCAGGCTTCAAATTATTGATTTTATAATTCTTCGGGATTCAGGTCCGCTTGCCGAGTGAGACTTTGGGGAGATAATAACTCAGGGTTGCGCATATGGCGCAAATTCCGAGCGCGGTGGCGGCCGGCTTTCCGCGTCATGTGATTTGGCGTGGCGCGCGATCCCCTCCCGGTACTCGCAATCGACGGTGAAGGCGACCGAAACCGCGGCTCCTGAGAAACCTTCTTGACGTGAAGGAAAGGAGGCAAAGATGAACGCGTTTAAGAGTGGTCTTGTTTTGACAGCGTTCGCCGCAGGATCGCTTGCGGCGCTGGCCGCCGGCGCGGAGGGCCCCGCTCAGAAACCAGCTTTCATTTCGGTGGAAGCGTCCGCGCTCAAGTGGGTTGACGCTCCATCGGTGGGGCCCGGCGCGAAAATCGCCGTAATCGAAGGCGACCTAAAAGCGCCCGTACCGTATACCTTCCGCCTCAAGATTCCGCCGGACTTTAAAGTCGGCGTGCACACGCATCCGGTGGTTGAGCGCGTCACCATCATCTCGGGGACTCTCTACTTCGCGACCGGAGACAAATTTGAGCCTGCGAAGGCGAAGGAGTACAAGCCTGGCGACGCCTTTATAGTTCCCGTTGGCATGCCGATGTATGGCTATACGAAAAAACAGGGGGCGGTTATCCAAATCCATGGAACGGGTCCATGGGGGATCAACTATCTCAACCCGGAGGATGCCCCGGGGAAGAAGAAATAAGCGCAGCGGCAGGAACGTATCGCTGAATTTTTGGGGCAATGGCTGGAGCCCGACGTAGAGCGCTGCTCAGCTTTCGCGTTCGGCTACCTTTATATTGGGAGGCTCAAAGTAAGTAGTCGTCCGGCGATCGCGGCCGAGCCCTGAGACGTGGGCACAAGCCCTACGGGATGACAAATTGCAGATCTCAGATCTCGGAGATGCTCAATTTGAGATTGGAGATCTGGCATTTGCAATTCCGAGCGCAACGAGGACAGAGGGCGGGCGGAAGAGGCTGGCGAGTAACGTCGTAAGGGATCACGCTGTGCCGTTGGACATGCTTTCCACGGAAGTTTTAACTTCGGATCCGACACTACCTGGCATCCCGCTTACCCCGCGCATCAGGTATCCACTTGAATCTTCATGAGCGTCTTTTGACGGCAGGCGCTCGCTACGCGTATATTCGACTGGCGCAACGGGAGCCTGGGATCGAGACGAAGTAGCATCCAGCGTTTGTAAAACCATGGACCGGCGTAGGAGCCATTATGAAAAGCGATGAAGAACAAATTCGCGAACTCGTCAACACGTGGATGGCGGCAACTCGAGCGGGCGATATCGATACCGTCCTGAATCTCATGACAGACGACGTTGTATTTCTGATTCCCGGCCGGCCGCCGATGGGGAAAGACGAGTTCGCATCGACGGCGCGCGCGCAGCCGATGCAATCTGCGCCCAAGATCGACGGCACGAGCGAGATTCAAGAGATCAAAGTAGTAGGCAATTGGGCATTTATGTGGACCCGGCTAAGAGTCGTAGCGACTTTGCCCGACGGCTCTCCGCCTATAGAGCGCGCGGGACACACGCTTTCTGTTCTAAAGAAGGAAAATGGCAAGTGGCTGTTGGCTCGTGACGCGAACTTACTCGCTCCAGTACGGCCGTCTCCAGCATGACTGGCAGCACCGACATCGAGCCCCCGAGTCCCAGGATGAATGCGGCTTTGCAGCAGTTCGTGATTCACCGCTCTGTGTTTCTGCGCCGTCTAGCGCGCCGCCGTCGCGTCTCTGAGGGCGATCTCCGCGAAGAGCCGCTTGTCGATAGTCGGTCGGCTCTCCGGCGATTGCTCTCTGGAGCATGGAAAAAATCCGACGAAGGAGCGTACCGGCTCGTGGATCTGTCCGCACGGTCGCTGCACGCGGCCGACGGTGAAGCGAAAGGCTCGCCCGTTCGGCGATACAAACCGACATGGCCGTACGCCGCGAACCATGTCCTTGCTGCAGCGGAGGATAGACATGAATTACGAAGATTTGATCGCCGCCGCCAGGGAAGCCGTAGGCGAGGGAGACCCGGACGACCACGCCATCGCGCCGGCCCGGCACGCCGATCAACTTGCGGTAAAGGCTCCGGCGTTAGCAAAAATCTTACGCAGCTCAGCGGTCGGCAGTACGGCGCGGCTGTATCAACAAAAGGATGCCGAAGCTCTTCAGGCCCAGCAAGCCTTCAAAACGACGGCTGCGCGCGCCAATGCAGCCGTGTTCCTCACGGCCTCCTTGAGCGCGCTACTGTTGATTACGGCCCCAATGGCGATCGGCACCGCGGGCCTGGGTAACTGGTTAACGATTTTTTTGGGCTCGTGCGGCATTGTATCCGGCGCGTTAGGCTCGATGTGGCTTTTCAAGCTCAGGGAGGGAAAGCTCCTCGAGCGCTGGATGACGGCCCGGGCCGGCGCGGAAACCCGGCGTCTCAAATATTTTGAACTCGTCACAAGTTCCCCGGCCGCAGGCCCTGAGGGATCCATTCCGCTGCCGCTCCTCCAACTCGAATACTTCCGCCGCTACCAGCTGGAAGTGCAGCGCGTGTTTTACCGCCGGCGAGGCGCCGAGCACGAGCGCGCTGCGGACAAAATGTTGACGCTCAGTGCCGTCAGCGTCGCTTTGGCGTCTTTTGCCACCGGCATTGGCGGGCTGCTCGGTGGCGCCCTCCATCCGCAATGGGTTTCGCTCGCCGGGTTCGGCGCGATCGCCACGGCGATCGCCTCCTTCGCTTCGGCGAAAGAAGCGATCGGCCAGGACCGGCGCAACATGGAGCGATACCGAAGAGCGCTCGAGGCCCTGGAGAATTTGAGCGAGAAGCTCGACGCGGTTCGCCTGGCCGCCGCCGCCGGCGAGAGAGAGCCGCTTGAGCAGTTCGTCGCGGCCGTTCACGAGCAAATATCGCTCGAGCACCGCCAGTGGCTGGAGGCTTCGGAAAGCACGACCGAGTCCATCGCCAAGCTGGAAGATGCCCTCGCTCGCGCTAAAGTGAAGCCCGCCGACGCCGCCGGGGCGCAAGCCGATCCGGCTCACGCGGTCACGACAGAGCAGCGCGAGCCATAACGACCTTGGGAGAAACCAGCCGTCAGGGAAGGAGGAAAAATCAATGCCACAGAAAAGCAAGCGCGATATCGAGAAGGTGTATTCCGTAAGACAGTTCGCCGCCAAGCTTCGGCGTCTGGCCGATGCGCTGGAGCAGGGAAAACGCTTTTCCATCCAGATAGCGGGCAAGCGGGTGTATGTTCCGGCCAAGGCTATGATGAGCGTCGAGCACGAGCGGTCCGCGGGTGCGGAGGAAGTCGAGTTTCAGCTGAAGTGGCAACCGTAAAACATGAGATTTTACGCCAGAACCTGACGTTTGACGGACGAACACTGCGCCGTCACGAAAAAGCGGCTTCGATAGAAGAGAGGCACGCGGCGGTGACGGGTAAAAAGGGGCGGCAATGATAGCGAACGATATTTTGCTCGATGGGTTTACCCGCGTCTACCAATCCCTGCATCGCACTCTGGCCGACCTCGCGCCAGAAGAGCTAGCCAAGGAGCCGCATCCGCCGATCGGCTGGCTTGCCTGGCGGCTGACGCGAGTGATCGACAGCAACATCTCGCGGCTTGGCGGCCAGGAGCAGCTCTGGATTGGAAGCGGTTGGGCGGCCCGATTTGGCATGCCGCCCGAGCCCGCGGATTTCGGGCGCGGGGCCGCCCACACGCGCGAGCAGGTGCGCGCGTTTCGCGCCTCGAAGGAGCTGCTGCTGGCGTACCACGATGCAGCGTACGAGCGGACAAAGGCTTTTCTCAGCACGCTTACCGAGGATGAACTTGCGCGCGCGTTGAACGAGCCGCAGTACCAGCCTCTGCCGACGGTTGCCGTGCGCCTCATCAGCGTGTTGGAGAACGCGATGAACAACGCGGGACAGATCGCCTATCTCAAAGGTTATCACCGGCTCGGCGGGTGGTTCCCGCGCGAGGCGAAAGATCCCGCGAGCTTTCGCTAAAGTTCGACCGAAGGCGCGACCTGGGACATAACCATGATCGGAGCGATCGCCGGGGATATGATCGGCTCGGTTTACGAGCATCAGCGTATCAAAACAAAAAATTTCCCGCTCTTTGATCCCCGCTGCAGATTTACGGACGATACGGTCCTGACGGTCGCGGTGGCCCAGGCGATTCTCACCGGCCGCCCGTACCGTGAATCGATGCTCGAGATCGGCAGGCGCTATCCCGACGCGGGCTACGGAAGTCTGTTCCTGCGGTGGCTCTACAGCGATAATCCCGCGCCCTACAACAGCTGGGGAAACGGTGCCGCGATGCGCGTGAGCCCAATCGGCTTTGCCTTCGATACGGAAGCTGAGGTCCTCGATCAAGCGAGAAGGTCGGCCGAGATATCGCACAACCATCCGGAGGGAATCAAGGGAGCGCAGGCGGCAGCGCTCGCCGTTTTCCTGGCCCGGAAGATTCAGAAGAAAGACGCTCCGCGAGCAGATCTCGCTTCGGTTCGGATATGATTTGAAGCGCACGGTCGAGGAGATTCGGCCGAACTATGGGTTTGACCCGTCTTGCCAGGGAACCGTGCCTGAAGCGATCATCGCTTTTCTCGACTCCGAATCGTACGAGGATGCGGTGCGCAACGCGGTTTCTCTCGGAGGCGATAGCGATACCCTCGCGTGCATCACGGGAGGGATCGCAGAGGCCTTCTATGGCGAGATCCCGCTCGACATCCGAACCATGGTAAAGCGGCTCTTGACGCCGGATCTGTGGGCGATCGTGGAGCAATTTTGCCGGCAGTACAGGCGAGCGTGACCGAACGAGCTCGATTGTGCTACGATGCGATTGCGATGACAGCTTCGGCCCACACCATGACGCTCCGGTATTGCCGGCGCGCGTCCAAAATCTTCGCCTCGCTTGACCGAAAAGCCGCTGCTTTCGGCTATTGCGTGCTTGCGCTCGGCGCTTGTTTCGCTCTCAATTGGGCCTATCAGGTGATGCGCAAGCCCGCGGAAATCTTCGCTCCCCTCGGTGATTCTCTATCAAAATCCTACGAGTCTACATGGCGGACCTACGGGAAGCTGTTCGAGGAGCATTCTACCGATGTCCTTTCGCCGGAATTCCTGGCCGCCCTGGCGCAAGTTGAAGGCGCCGGAAACCCCGTGGCGAGCACCTACTGGCGCTGGCAGTGGTCCTGGAACCCGTTCGAGATTTATCGTCCCGCATCGAGCGCGGTCGGAATGTTTCAAATCACCGACGGAACTTTTGCCGAGGCTCGGAAGTATTGTGTCCGGAGCCACAAAGTCATGACCGAAGGGGCGTGGTACGACCTCAATTCTTGCTGGTTTAACCGCCTCTATAGCCGGATCATACCGAGTCACGCGATCGAGATGACGGCTGCGTATCTCCACCAGGCCGTAAGCGACACCCTAGCCGCCCAGCGCACCGCGGCCACTCTCGCGCAAAAGCAAAAGCTCGCCGCCGTGATTCACCTGTGCGGGCCGAAAAGGGGAGAAAGGTTCGTCAAGCAGCGCTTCCGCGTATCTGCCGGCGAGCGCTGCGGCAGCCATGGCGTGCGCGATTATCTCTCTCGGGTCGAGCGTGCCAAGCAACGGTTTGCGCGGCTGAAAAACGCCACTGAAAACTGACTCACAGCGATGATTCCGGAGCTCCGGATCGAACCTTCTCGCCAAGCGCGCCATGTCTGAGCCTGCAAGCCTGCTGATGATCGAGTTCCTCAGGTGGGTTGCAAGCCGCCCGCGGACCTATGCCGAGGCTATGGATGCCTGGCGCAGCAGCTGTCCCCGAGACCCGGTTTGGGACGACGCGATCACCGAGGGGCTCATCCAAATCGCGGGCGGCGCTGCGGACGGTCAATCAGAAGTCGCCCTGACGGCGCGCGGCCGGGCGCTTCTCGAGGCGAGCTACAAGCACAAGCCCGTTCGGCGCTGAGAGAGTCCAGGGCTTTTCCGTCGGGGATCCGCGGCCCGTCATCCACCGTCTTGTACTGGCCGCGGCAGTTTGATTTCTAGAAGAGAAGAGTTTCTGAGCCCGGAGGGCGATCGCCGATGCCTCCCGCCAAGCGAAAGCGCTGGTCGCAGAGGGTCACCGACACAAGCAACGCGCTCGACCTGGAGAAAGGAGTTTTTTCCCGCGCCGGCCCGCGCGGTATCGCGCGTTCTCTCAAGCGCTCCGCCGAGCGCAGCCGCCGGCGCAAAAGCGATCCCTTTCGCTCGGCGATGTCGATGCCCGCGTTCTACATCAACCGGGCCGGACGAAACCTTCCCAAAAGGCAACGGGCAAAGCTCGAAGCCGCGAAGAGAGAACTACGCGATCTCTATCCGCGATCGATCGCGCGCTCGGTGGCGTCGCCATGCCGCTCGATGATGTAAAAGCGCTGACGTTCGATGTGTTCGGCACCGTCGTCGACTGGCGCGGCACGATCATCGACGAGCTCAAAGCCTTCGGCCGCGCCAAAGGGATTGCCGCCGACTGGGAAGCATTTACCGACGACTGGAAGGCCTGCTACCGTCCCGGGATGGACGCGGTGCGCGAGCGAAGATGGCCGTGGACCAACGTCGATGCCATTTTTCGCAAAGGCCTGGACGAGCTCCTGCTCCGCTACGGTATACGGGGGCTGAGCAAAACCGAAAAGACCCACTTGAATCGCGTGTGGCACCGGCTCCGCCCGTGGGCGGACGCTGTTCCGGGACTCACGCGCCTCAGGTCAAAGTACGTGCTGGCGACGCTGTCCAACGGCGATCTTGCGTGCCTGGTGAACATGGCGAAGGCCCAAGGCCTCCCGTGGGACTGCATTCTTTGCGCGGAAATTTTTCGCCACTATAAGCCCGACCCGGAAGTCTATCGCGGCGCCATCGAGCTTCTGGCTCTGGCGCCCGAACAGATAATGATGGTCGCCGCGCACAACTACGATCTCAAGGCGGCCCGCGCGCACGGCATGCGAACGGCGTTCGTCGCGCGCCCCGCGGAGTGCGGTCCCGGGCAAACGGCGGATCTTGAGCCCGAAGAAAATTGGGATCTGGCGGTCTTTTCGCTGGAAGAATTGGCAGCGGTAATGCAAGTCTGAGCTTGAGCATCCACCCGCAGGGAGGATTTATGGCGGCGAAGAAAATTTTGCTCCTCGTCGGCGACTACGTCGAAGACTACGAGGTTATGGTCCCGTTTCAGGCGCTGTCGATGGTTGGCCATACGGTTCACGCCGTATGCAGCGGCAAGAGATCCGGCGACAAGGTCCGCACCGCAGTCCACGATTTCGAGGGCGACCAGACGTACAGCGAAAAGCCCGGCCACAACTTCACCCTGAACGCGAACTTTGACGAGATAAGAGCGAAGACTATGATGCCTTGGTGATTCCAGGCGGGAGGGCGCCCGAGTACATTCGGCTCGAGCCGAAAGTGCTCGAGATCGTGCGGCACTTCGCCCAGGCCAAAAAGCCGATCGCCGCCATTTGTCACGCCGCGCAAGTGCTCGCCGCGGCGGGGGTCCTGCAAGGGCGAAGCTGTTCTGCCTATCCAGCGGTGGCACCGGAGGTAACGAGGGCCGGCGGGGAGTACGTTAGCCTGCCTGCCGACCAGGCGCATGTCGACGGGAACCTAGTGACCGCGCCCGCCTGGCCCGCTCATCCCCGGTGGCTGGCGGAGTTTTTGAAGGTACTGGGAACTCAAATCATACCGTAAGGAAGATCATCCTCATGCCGGGTTTTCGCATTCATGATCAGTTGCTGTCGGACTGCCACCGAATCGGCAGATTCGACATATCTCATGTATTACTTCATAGAAATGCGGCTGTTCCGTGGTTTGTCTTGGTGCCCGAGACCGAAGTTAGGGAGTTGCTCGATTTGCCTGAAGGCGACAGGAATCTTGCGCTCAAGGAGGCGGCAATCATCGCGCAGTTCATCAAGCGCGAGCTTCGCTATCCGAAGATCAACTTCGCCGCGATCGGCAATGTCGTCTCACAGCTTCATCTCCACATCGTCGGCCGGCGCGAGGATGATCTTTGCTGGCCGAAGCCGGTCTGGGGCAATCTCAACGTGTTTTGGGAGTATTCGGCTTCACGCCTGCGGGAGATCGCGGAACTTCTAGCCCAACGCTACTCTCTTCGCCGCACTCCGTAGGGATTGACCCTCGGGCTTGAGGCTCTTCGCCGCCGGGGGCGCTGAGGTTTTTACACTCTTTTCTCCGCGTCCTCTGTGTCTGCGCGGTTGGTTTTCCCAGATTGACGCATGTCCTACGTTCCGCTGTGGTGCAAGAGCAACTTTTCTTTTTTGGAAGGGGCGAGCCATCCCGATGAGCTGGTGGAAGAGGCGCACCGGCTCGGGCTTCGCGCGCTGGCGCTGACCGACCGCGACGGCGTTTACGGCGTCGTGCGCGCGCACGTGAAGGCGCGCGAGGTCGGCCTCAGCCTGATCGTGGGCTCGGAAATCACGCTGATCGACCACTCGACGATTGTCCTGCTGGCGCAGGACCGGCGCGGCTACGCCAATCTCTGCCGGCTGATCACGGCGGGCCGCATGCGCTCGCCGAAAGGGGAGAGCGCGGTTAGCTGGCAGCAAGTCTGCGAGCATGCGGGCGGGCTGATAGCGCTCTGGGGCGGAAGCCGCAGCCTGCTTGCAGGCGAAACCGACCCGAAGAAGGTCCAGGAAGAATTGCGCGACGCATTCGCCGACCGGCTTTATGCGCTCGTTACGCGCCACCGCAGGGAGGACGAGGTCAAAGAGGAGGCGCGGGTACGGGAGCGCGCCGCGAAGTATGGTTTGCCGCTCGTGGCCGCGGCCGAAGTGCTTTATCACACGCCGGGCCGCCGGCAGATTCAGGACGTGCTCACCGCAATCCGCTACGGCGTGCCGATCTCTTCTCTGGGAAGGCGGCTTAAGCCCAACGCCGAGCACGGCCTCAAAACTCCTTTTGCCTTTGCGGCGCTCTTTGCCGACGATCCCTTGGCCGTGGCCAGAACCGCAGAGGTAGCCGAACGCTGCACGTTTTCTCTCGCCGAGATCCGCTATCGCTATCCTTCCGAGCGTTTGCCGGACGGCACAACGTCGGCAGAGCGGCTGCGGCGGCTTGCGTTCGAGGGAGCGCGGCGGCGCTACGGCGGGAGCGTGCCGGCCGAGGTGGCCGCCCAGCTCGAAAAAGAATTGACGCTGATCGAGGAGCTCGACTATCCCGGATATTTTCTCACGATGTGGGAGATCGTCGAGTTCTGCCGCGAGCGCGGCATTCTTTGCCAGGGACGCGGATCGGCGGCCAATTCCGCGGTTTGTTATTGCCTCGGCGTCACGGCGATCGATCCCGTGCGCATGGGCCTTCTCTTCGAGCGCTTTATCTCGCGCGAGCGCGCCGAGCCGCCCGATATCGATCTCGACATCCAGCACGACCGGCGCGAAGAGGTCATCCAGCACGTCTACCGGAAATACACGAGAACCCACGCCGCGATGGTAGCCAACGTGATCCGCTACCGCACGCGCTCCGCCGTGCGCGACGTGGGCAAGGCGCTTGGCCTGGCGCCGGCGTCTCTCGATCGGCTGGCCAAGCTGATGGATTCTTACGAAAGTCTTTCCGCGCAAGCCCTTGCGGCCGCGGGATTCGATCCCGCGGTTCCCGCGCACGGGCATCTCTTTCGCCTCGTAAACGAGATCGCCGATTTTCCCCGCCACCTGTCGATTCATCCCGGCGGCTTTCTTCTCGGCCACGAGCCCGTGCATGACATCGTCCCGATCGAGAACGCGACGATGCCGGAGCGAACGGTGATTCAGTGGGACAAGAACGATCTCGAAGATCTGGGGCTCTTCAAGGTCGATCTTCTGGGCTTGGGCGGGCTCACGCTTCTCGATCGCTGCCTGCGGCTTTTGAAGCAGCATCGCGGGATCGAACTGACGATGGCGACGATTCCGCCCGAGGACGAGGAAACCTTTGCGATGGCAAGGCGCGCCGACACGGTCGGCGTCTTTCAGATCGAGAGCAGGGCGCAGATGGCGATGCTTCCCCGGCTTCGGCCGCGGAATTTTTACGATCTTGTCATCGAGATCAGCATCGTGCGGCCGGGGCCGATCACGGGCGGCATGGTGCACCCGTATCTGCGGCGCCGAAACGGGGAAGAGGCGGTGGACTACCCGCATCCGAGCCTCGTTCCGGTTCTGGAGAAGACTCTAGGCGTGCCGCTTTTTCAGGAGCAAGTGATGCGCCTTGCGGTGATCGCCGCGGACTATACGCCGGGAGAGGCCGACCAGCTCCGGCGCGATATGGCGGCATGGCACCGAACCGGGCGAATGGAGCGGCATCGCGAGCGGCTGCTCACGCGCATGCAGGCGAAAGGGATCGCGCCGGAGTTTGCGCAGCGCGTCTTCGAGCAGATCCGCGGCTTCGGCGAGTACGGCTTTCCGGAAAGCCACGCCGCAAGCTTCGCCCTGATTGCTTACGCGACCGCGTGGCTCAAGTGTCACTATCCCGCGGAGTTCACCTGCGCGCTTCTCAACGCGCAGCCGATGGGATTTTACTCGCCGGCGACGATCGTCGAGGACGCCAAGCGCCATGGAGTCGCGGTGCTGCCGGTGGACGCGCGGCTGAGCGAGTGGGACTGCACGCTCGAGCCATATGCAAGAAGTTCCCTCTCACTCAGGGAGAGGGACAGGGTGAGGGAACGCGACGAGGGATCCCCCCACTCCTCACTTTTCACTTCTCACGAGTCCGGCTTTGCCGTGCGCATGGGGCTGAGATACGTGAAAACGCTGGGCGAGAAGGACTGGAGCCGAATCGAGGCGGCGCGGAAAAGTTCGCCGTTCATCTCGCTTGAGGATTTTGTCGAGCGCACGGGTTTGGACGAAGGCGTTTTGAGCGCGCTCGCCGAAGGAGGGGCGTTCGCGGGATTCGGCCTGGATCGCCGAACGGCGCTCTGGGAGATCAAGCGGCTCGTGCGCAGGCGCGGCCCGCTTCCGCTCGTGCGGCGCGAAAAAAATCCCTCGTTCGCTTCCTTGAATCCTTTCGAAGAAGTCGTGTGGGACTATCGCGCGACTTCGCACAGCCCGCGGCGCCACCCGCTCGAGCCGTGGCGGGCGGAACTGGCCGCGCAAGGATTGCCGGACGCGCGCACGGTAGCATCGATGCGCGACGGCAAGCGTGTGCGCTACGCCGGACTTGTGATCTGCCGCCAGCGCCCCGGCACCGCGGGCGGCGTGGTGTTCATGACGCTCGAGGACGAGACCGGATTCGTGAACGTCGTGCTCTGGGAGCAAGTTTTTGATCGCTACGCGACCTTGGCCAAGACGGCGAGCTTTCTCGGCGTCACGGGCAAACTTCAAGTAGAAAATGAAGTTGTGCATCTCGTCGCCGAGGAGCTTTGGCCGCCGCGCCTGCGCGCCGAGCCCGCCAGCGTCCCCAGCCGGGACTTCCGCTGATTCGATTTTTCGCGTCTCTAACTCTCGTTCTCGGAACCGCCCACGCAGGATGATTTACGCCCACGTGCTCAACCGAGGCGGTCGAGGTGTGAACAGCCCGGCGGATTGTCTGTGAGGTCGTAGGGAGCCTGTCGGGATAAGCCGCCGTCGTGGTCAGGCTTTAAGGGAGAAGTTAAAGTTGACAAAGCCAAGTTAACTGGTGAATATTGCGGCTAAATTGGATTTTCGTTGCTGGAGTCGCCGCCGGGTTAAGCCGACCGGCATTTGTCCGCGCCTCCGGCAGTTCACTTGATGGTTAGACAGAGGAGGAAGCAGTGCCCGGTGCTTGGATGAGGTACACCCCTACATCGGAGCAAGAGGTCGTCGTCCTCTTCGGCCTCTTGCTACCCCAACTGCCCATCCATCTCGAGCTAGACGAGGTTGGCCGACAGTTCCCAGACTGTCTCGCCTGGCGGATAGCCGACGATGGCTCTGCCTCGCTTATTCGCATCGAGTTCGAGCTCTACACCAGCAACTTCAGGCTGCACAGGAATGACCCTGCCGGCTGCGATCCCATCGTCTGTTGGGAAGATGATGTCCCTGGCTTTCCTGTACCGAGACTGGCACTGCGCCCGATTGTCGAGGGCGCAACCGCCCCGATCATCTCAGTGCCGATGCGCCCTAAATATGCCGCGAGAGTCTGGGGGCAGGAAACGTACCTCGCGGCCTGCGACGAAGAAGTCAGGCCTGTACACGGCGATCTCCTCGGATGGGCGACTGGCTTGGGGGAAGTCGTGTTTGGAAAGGGGGGACAGGATCGCGTCGTGGACGTTCCAGGTTACGATCCGGCCGACGGAACGCTGCACCCTCTTCGGCGTGCACGCGAACAGCAAGCTCTGGCCCATCTGGTCGAACCTTCCGGAACCTCTCGCAACGCGGTACAAAAACGAGCTCCGACTCGCGCCAAACTTGAAGGAGGCCATCGACTCCGCCAAGGCCTGGTGTGAAGTAGATATGCGCGAACCTGGGATTATCTCGGTTCTGCAGTCAGCTGTGCGGTCAGTCGTTGCCGCGCTTCCTGCGACGGAGGCGCGGCGATGATCATGATCCATGAACCGCACCGCCTGTCTAACTTCACGATCGACCTGACGTCGGCTTCGCGGTGCTCAGCCGCCGCAGGTCATCGTGGGCGTTAGCATGACTGCGCCATCCCCCACTCCCCCGAACGGAGGAATGCCTACGGAGAAGACACAATCAAGGGCGATTCACATTGGGAATGTGGGCGAGCACCACCTAGCTGCACAATTAGCACGTCATTGCATCGTTCGAGATGTCGGCCAGGGAAAGGATACTGGCATTGACTTGTACTGCGAGATCCTCCAGCCAGGTAGTCGCCGTTTGTCCCTTCACTTTTTCTGTCAAGTCAAGACGCAGAAGGCCGACATAAGTCTTGGCAGCATCGAGGACAAATTCTGGACATATTGGGGCGATCAACCGGTTCCCGTGTTCTTATTCCTAATCAAGTATACCGATGAGGACAAGATTCAGGACGATAGCGAAATCTGGGTGTATGATGTTCCATATATGCTAGCGAAGAAGGACGCTCAGGGGGCCAACTTGCCTGAGCCCCAGAGAGACCTATCTGACCGATTCTTGATCACCAGTGAGAGCAATAATAGGGACAAGATGAAGCTGGGTGACTTTCTCAATCGCCACGTTCCCTGGTCCTACGGTTTGTGGCACATGAGACGCTTTGGTCTCGTATTGCCAAATCCCAAAGTAGTGGAGACGCCGGCTCAAGTGTTGGTCGGCGGCTTCTCATACATCTATCAACAGAAAATCCGTGACGCTATCCAGTGGGCCAATTGGCTTCTTGAAAACGAAAGTCAGAAAGATGCTCGCGAATGAAACGGCATGCTAACCTTACGCTCACGCGTCCGCCTTCGGCGGCGCTTGAGCTTTATCGTTGAACAGCGGAGGAGCTATGAGCGACGTCCCCGTGGCCAGGAACAAGCACACCAGCTACGAGAACTTCGTGGCTGAATGCCCCTGGTGTAGCAAGGAGAGCATCTTCAATCGTGCGTCAGACCTCGGTACTTTCGAGCCCATCGCGGGCCGCGATGTGTCATGCCAGAGTGCTGACTGCGGCAAGCCCTTCCGTATCGTCGGGGACGCGATCAACAGCCCGCATGAGATGCTCATCTTCGATTGCTACGAACTGGTCGAGCGGAAGCACTACATGAACTGCATCCTCAGCCTCGCCCAGGCTTACGAGGTTTTTTTCAGCTTGTTCTTTCGAGTGGAGCTGCTCTATAAGCCCTTCGGTGCTGACCCCGAACAGGAACCGGCAGACCTGAATCGGCTCTCCGAGGAGCTACACGAGAAGATCAAGGAACACACCTTCACTGGCATGCGAGCGCTGTTCTTGGAGCACATGGTGACGGGGCGGTCCCCGAAGAACCTCGCGGAAGCAGCAGCCATGGTGGCGGCCCTTCCCGACCGTCCGAGAGAACCAAGAGATGCAGCCATTGAGAGCCTGGGTGATGCAAAGCTGGTACCGCTCCTGAGGGCGGTTAAGACCACCAGCATCAACACGCTGAGGAACCGCGTCGTTCACAAGCAGGCGTATCGGCCGACTCGCGAGGAGGTCGAGGAGGCCATCAAGGAGACTCAGTCCGTTCTGTTCCCCTTGACGCGCCATCTCAACCTCTACGACGAGATAAACTGGTACATGAAGAAGACGTGAGCCTAGGGCTGCCCAACAAGGCGACTCAAGGAGATGGGAACAAATGGCGGTACCTGATTTCCAGACCATCATGCTGCCGCTGATGCGGTACTGCCAAGACGGTAAGGAACATTCCATGAGCGAAACCGTGGATGCTCTCTCCGATGATTTCAAACTGACCGAAGAGGAGCGAAAGGCATTGCTGCCAAACGGGGTTCAAGAGATCTTCAGAAATTGGGTTGCATGGGCCAAGTCCCACCTGAAAATGGCCGGTTTGCTGGCCAACCCCCGCCGTGGAATCTACCAAATCACGGAACGGCGTCTGGAGGTTCTCCGTAGAGGTCCTTCCGGGATCAACCTCCGCTTTCTGAACCAGTTTCCGGAATACGTCGAGTTCAGAACTGCCCGCCGAAGCGGGCAGAGTCGCCGGATGAAGGAGACATCAACCACGTGGCAACTCCCGAGGAATCCCTTGAGAACGCTTACACGAAAATCCGAAACGACCTTGCCGCCGACATCGTCCAACTACTGAAGACCTGCTCGCCAGGATTTTTTGAACGCCTCGTTGTCGAAGTCATTGTCAAAATGGGATACGGCGGCAGCCGTCAGGATGCCGGCAAAGCCATCGGCAAGAGTGGAGACGGCAGAATGGACCACCGCATGCTTTTACTTGCCACCTCGGTTTGGATCGCACACCACGAAAACCCGCCATCGGCTTAAGCTGCGAGTAGGTGCCTGGACGGCGCCCTCGGGTGGATAACGTTAGACGCACCAACGCGAAATTGCGCCATCTGGTCGTGCAAATAGTTCATCCGATTCGCTGTCGATGCGGCGCCTTTGAGGCACAGATCAGAGGCCCTGACCTTGCCACTCGGGCCGTTTGCTACTGCCGTGACTGTCGCGCCTTTGCTTATTTCCTCGAGCTACCCGCTGGTATGCTCGATTCCATGGGCGGGACCGAGGTGGTGGCCGTTAGACCGAGGTTCGTCTCGTTCATTCGTGGCACGGAGAACTTGACCTGCATGTCGTTGTCCGAGCACGGCACCTTGCGCTGGTTCACCCGTTGCTGTAAGACGCCCATCGGCAACACCCCGCGCGACTACAAGCGGTCGCACGCGGGCCTTATCCATACCTGCCTCGAGCTTGGCGGCGTGAGCCTTGACGAGTCTTTCGGGGCGGTCGTCATGCGGATCAATACCCATAGCGCCAAGGGCAATCCGGCAAAGAACTCGCCCCCGGTTTTCGTCTGGTCGGTGTTGCGCTATCTCGGTTCGATGGCCTGGTCGCGCGTAAGTGGAAAGTATCGCGTCAATCCATTCTTCCAGCGCGACGGCGCGCCCCGTGTCACCCCCCGGGTTCTCACGCCGGCCGAGCGCGAGGCGCTGTTCCGCGCCGTCTAACTTAACTAACCTCGCCGTCGAGCGTTGGCCTTTCTCACTTCGAGATTGCGGCGGAAGCGAAGGCCACTCCGGAAGTGCCGACGCGGTGTGAAGCTGCGCAAAGGAGCATCGATGTGGCAGAGGCTTGTAGGGGGCGCTTTGGCAGGCTTGGGGCCAGGTCTCGTATCGCACCATCGTGGTCACTGTAACTGCTCTCGCGGCAGAGAAGCGAAGAAAGTAGCCGGAACGGCCTGAAACGATAACAGACTCGCCCGGCTACCATCGCCGGCTGCTACTTGCGCGCGAGCGCGAGGAGCGCTTCCATCGGAAACGAGAGCCCGCGGCGGTCTGCGTAGGACCGCAACGCCGCTCCGACATCCCTGACCACGGCGGAAAGCGTATCTTCGCTGACCCGAATGTCTGTTCCCGCGAACGCCGACGTGACTACCATCCGAACAAACTCGCGCGGTG
Source organism: Candidatus Acidiferrales bacterium (assembly GCA_035559995.1). Classification (GTDB taxonomy): domain Bacteria; phylum Desulfobacterota; class Binatia; order UBA9968; family UBA9968; genus DATMAM01. Next base: position 6,982 of record DATMAM010000003.1, on the reverse strand, counting down.
ACTTAAAGTGCGCGTTCTTCGTTCCCGACTGGGTCGCGACCTCGCGGAAGCCGGCGCCGGCTAAAATACCGCGGAGCTCATCCGGCTCTCCGAGGCTGAACGCGACGCGCACGCGCTCGGCGGCTTTCGCGCTCACGTGGCGCGCGAGCGCCCCGGCGAGCGCGAGCTGACCGGGGTTGAATTGAATCGGCCGCCAGACGGCGAGCGCAAGCCGGCCGCCCGGCAACAGCACGCGATACGCCTCGGTTGCGGCCGCGCGGCGCTCCGGAAAGAACTGAAAACCCTGCTGGCAGAGAACGGCGTTGAAGCTTGCGGGTTTGAGCGGCAGCGCGACCGCGTCGCCTCTGAGCCATTCGATAGCCAGCCCCTTTTCGCTCGCGACCGCGCGACCCACCGCAAGCATTCCCGGGTTGATATCGAGCCCGACGATTTTACCGCCGAAGCCAACGTCGGGAGCGGCCGCGCGCGCGACCAAACCGGTGCCGCATGCGAGGTCCAGCAGCCGCTCCCCGGGCCTCGGCGCCGCCAGCGCGAGAAGCTCCGCCGTCCAGGGAGCGAGAATGCCGGGCACCAAGTAGCGCTCGTAAACCTCCGCAGGCGATTGCACGCGTACCCTCTTTACACTGCTTGAGGAGCTTTTTCGGTCACCGGCAGTTTTTATCGGGCCGGCTCCGGGGAAAATCGGAACGTGCCGTCATGCTCGGGCCCGTGATCCGGGGCGATCGATCAAGATCAATCAGATCAAAGCTTCCACCACCGCGCACCAGGTGGCGGCGATGTTTGAAAGATCGTAGCCGCCGCCCCCCATCGCAAGCAATCGCCCCCGGGCGTGTTTTTCGGCCAGGGCCCGCAACCGCTTGGCAGCGTACGCGTGGCAATGCGGCGAAAACTCTAGCCCCGCGATCGGGTCGCGGGCGGTGCTGTCCGCGCCGCACTGAAACAGGATGATATCGGGCCTGCGGCTTTCGAGGAAAGCTTCCACTTCACTAAAAGCGCGCATGAAATGGTCGTCCGAAGCGCCCGGAGGCATCGGCAAATTGAGCTTCGTGCCTTGCGCCTCGCCGGAGCCGGTTTCGTGGCTGAAGCCGGTGCCGGGATAGAGAAAACGTCCGTCCTCGTGAATATCGGCGATGAAAACTTCCGCGTCGGATTCGAATTCATAGAAGACGCCATCGCCGTGATGCGCGTCGATATCGACGTACCCGATGCGGCGGATCCCATAAATTCGTCTCAGCTGTTCGATGGCGACGCCAATGTCGTTGAAGACGCAAAAGCCGCCCGCGCGATCTCGCCGGGCATGGTGGAGCCCGCCGAGCGGACAGAAGGTGCGCTTGTACTTGCCTTCCACAACCAGGCGCAGCGCCTTCAAGGTAGTTCCGACGACCCGGCTCGCCGCTTCAAAGACGCCCTTGAACGCGGGCGTGTCGCCGTAATCCAGGTATCCGGCTCCGGAAGCCGAAGCGCGCTTTACGAAATCGATGTACGCGCGCGTATGAAACGCTTCCAGCGCGGTTTCGTCGCACATTTCCGGGGATTCGATCGGGACTCGCTCCTTCAATCCCCGCGAGATGAATTCGGTCCAGAATGCCGGCAGGCGCCTGCGGCTGAACGGATGCGGATCAGGGAATCCGTACTCGCCGAGCTCCTCGCCGTAGAGAACGCAGAATTCGGCCTTTTGATCTCGCGACGGCGCCATGAATCGCACTCTAGCAAACCGTACCAGGCCTCAAAGCGGAGATCGCTTGGCCGATGAGTTCGGCGCGCGCGAACAAGCCGCGCCGTTCAATTGGCCGGTAGCGGGCCGGCGCCGCTCACTTGCTTGAAAGTCTCGACGACCGACGGATCGCGCGGCAGGCCCTGAATGGCTTGCTGGACCCTTTCGGCCGCAAGCGGAGACGGGCTGTCGCCGACGAGCTTTTTGTACTCCTTGTGAAAGTCGGGATCGTTAAACGCCTTCTGAAACGCCGCGCGCAAGATTTCCACCCGCTCGGGCGGGGTGCCCGGCGGCACGATGAACGGCGACCCGACGAGCCTGAGCGATCGGAAAAGCTCGATGACCTTGCGCTCTCTTTCCGACTTGGCGAGGCCGTCGAGCTCCGGCAGATTTGCAAAGCGGGGATGCTTGTTGCCCTTGGGGATCTCGACAATCGCGTGGAAGTCCACCAGGCCTTTCTCGATAAAGTCCGGATTCCTCGTCAGGATCGTATCGGCGATATTTGCGCGCGCGTCCACCTCGCCGCGCGTGAGCGCGATGTCGACTTCCGGGCCCGAGTAGCCGACGACGAATTTCGGCTCCTTCAGGCGCAGGATGTAAGCGAAAAGCCGGCCCACAATGTAGATGCTGTGGCCGATCGATTGAGCTCCGATCCTGAGATTAGCGGCGGCGCGGAGCTTGTCGATGCTGTTTAAACCCGCTCCCTTCCGCGTCAGAAACACGTAGTGCGTGCTACTCTCGGGCGCGCCGAGAAAAATAAATTTGGCGATGTCGTACTCCACGCCCTTCTCGCCCATCACGGCGTACGCGATAAAGCTGCCGGGAGGAAAGCCGACGGTAAGGCCGTCGGGGCGCGCGTTTCGATACATGTGATTCGCAAGTTTTCGCCCGCCCCCTCCCTCCATGAATTCGGCGACCACGGCGGGCTCGCCGGGAAGGTACTTTTTGAGATAGGGCATCACCGCTCTCATCCGCATGTCGCCGGTGCCGCCGGGCGCGTTGCCGTTGATGATCGTCACCGTTTTTCCTTGATAGAAGTCAGCCTGGGAGAAGACGGGCGTGCCGATGGGCCACAGGCCGACAAAGGCCAGGGTGACCCAGAAGTGATGTGCTGGTTTAGACCTCATGCGTGCCTTCCGTCGGTGGTCTTTTTTACGCTCGGATACTTTCGAGCGCCGCCGCAATTGCCGCAGCGGTGCCGAAGCCGATTACGATCTGTTTTGCTCTTGGCCGCTCTACGCCCGGGATTTCGCCTGCGCCCCATGGCTTGCCGGCGCGGGGAGAAGTCTATTTCTTGGACGTAAATCCCCACGCGGCCGTAATCTTCTTTGTCAGTCCAGGCGCGTATTCGCCTTCGTTCCAGCCGGTGAAGAACGCGCGCGCGCCCGCGTTCCGGATATCTTTCCAGGTCTCGCTTCCCTCCACGAACGGAGAGCCGCGGCCGACCTTATCGTAGCCTTTCTGCGCCTCCTCCGACGCCAGCCATCCCGCCAAAAGCACGGCGGCGTTCGGACTTTCGCCTCCCTGCAAAACTCCCAAAGCCTCATTTAGGCTGACCGGAACCTCGTCCGGCCAGGCGATCTTCAGGTTTGCGCGCGGGTCCTTGCGCAGGATATCGCGGATCGGGGCGTAGCCCGCGCCGCAGACCATCGCGAATTCGCCCGCAGAAACTTGGTGCAGCGCGTTGACTCCTCTTCGCCAGATCGGCTGGTTCTCTTTTATTTTCCTCGCGTAGTCGAGGACGCGCTGCTCGCCCCAGCGCGGATCCCTACTTCATTCCCTTCGAGCGAAGCCGAAACGCGCACCCTGCCTTCCTTCTTCGCCAGTTTGACGACCTGCTCGAAGCCCTCGCCGACCCCTTGGCGCCGCAACCGCATCTTGCCCCGCTCTTATCCCAGCCGAAAAAAATTGTCTACTGTCCGCTTTCGAGGGATCGCCGCGCGCCGCTTTACAAATTCCAGCGCGACGGGGTAGAGTCGGGCCGTCGTTTTTGATCGGCGCATGATTTTGAAGGCTCACGTAAGACCGTCGAGCAGGACGTAAGGCGATGAGAAGCGCAACGAAAGGGTTCCTAAGCTTTGTCGCGATCGCGCTCGCACTGCTCGCTTCCGCGAGGGCCGGCGCGCGGGCGGCTTCGGCGCCAAAAGAATCGGCGAAGAGCATCGATTTTAAGGGGAAGACGATCACGATCATCGTCGGCAGCTCGCCCGGCGGCGGCTGGGATACCGGAGCTCGGTCGACGGCGCTGACGCTGCAAAAAATTCTACCGGGAAATCCCCGCGTCGTGGTGCAAAACGTGCCGGGAGGCGACGGCGACAGGGCTCTGCGGCAATTGGGAGATCCCAGGACGCCGCGCGACGGCACGGTGATCATGCCTGTTCACGGGCGCTTTTTCCTGGACGCGATTCTGGGGAAGCCGCATCCGTTTTACGATCCCGAAAAGCAGTTTGTGGCCGCGTTGCGTTCAAGGCAAACCGGCCATCTTTTATGGGTTTGGCGGGAGATCGCGACTTCGTGGAACCAGATCATGGCGATGCCCTGCTGCCTGACCCTCGCTGCCGGCGAGAGGTTCGCGGGCGAGGCCTCCGAGTCGGGGCCGTACCTCGCGACGATGTACGGCGCCCCCATCAAGATCATCTGGGGCTACGCGCCGGGCAGCAGAGACAGGGCCGCCGCGTTCGCGCGCCGCGAGACGAAGTTGCACGCGGGCTGGACGATCGCGCGGCATTTTCCGGAGCTGATCAAGCGCAGGGAGATCGTTCCCGTGCTCTGGTGGGGAGAGCTTGCGCCCTTCGATTTCGAGGAATGGGTGGAGCTGTTGAAGGCCGGCGGCGTGACGGGAAATCCGCCCAACCTGTTCGACGCGCTAAAGGTGCCAAGCAACATGCGCGTGGCGTTCACCGTGGCCACGGAAGCGGTCGCCATCCACCGCGGTAGCTATGCTGTGCCGCCGGGGACGCCGGTTCACATCAGGGAGTTCTGGGAAAAGACGCTCGCCGAGGTACCCAAAGATCCGGAATGGAAGAAAAGATTGCTGGCTGCGGGAATCTCGCCCACGGATCTGGGCTACACGCCGCGCGAAAAGGTGCTCGCGATGCGCGCGGCCGTGCTGAGCCTCGGGCCGGAGGAAAAGAAGATGTTCCACGCGCTGCTTTCGGGAGAAGAAGCGGGCAAAAAATAGAAAGACGTCCCGGGACGCGCGGCGCGCCCGTGGAACTGAAAATTTTCAGAGGAGGACGGAGATGTCGGAGTCATCGAACCCAACGCTTGCCATCGCCGAGTACGTGCATCGCTTCTCTTTTGACGACCTGCCGCGCGCCGCGATCGTCAACGCCAAGCTCATCATTCTCGACACCATCGGCGTCATGTTTGCGGGCTCGCGACACGAGGTCGGGCGGTTGATTGCCGACTATGTCCGCGCCAACTGCGCGACGGGGGTCGCCACCGTTTGCGGCGCAGGCTTTCAGACTTCCCCTGAGCTTGCCGCGCTCGCGAACGGCACGATGGCCCATGTCCACGACTATGACAGCGATCTGCACATTCCCACGCACACGCTCTCGGCGGCCCTGGCGCTCGCGGAGGCCTGCGGCGCGCCCGGGCGAACGTTGATTCTCGCCTACGTCGTCGGGCGCGAGGTGTGCAAGCGCTTGGAGGAGTGTGCCGAAGCTTTTCACGCGGGACCGCAGTCGCGAAACCGCGGCTGGCACACCGTCGGCGTCACCGGATCGATCGGCGCCACCGCGGCGGCGGCCAAGGTCCTGGGCCTCGAGCCGAAGGCTCTCTGCCGCGCGTTCGGCATCGGCGCCTCGCTGAGCGCGGGACTGTGGGCGAATCGTGGGACAATGACAAAGCCGCTGCACGGGGGTAACGCGGCGCGAAACGGCGTGGTGGCGGCAAGCTTGGCGAGCAAGGGATTCACCGCGGACGAGACGATTTTTAGCGCCGCCGGCGGGTTTTGCTCGCTGTACGATCTTCCGGCGGAGCGCGTCGCTTTGGCGGTGAAAAAGTTGCGCGAGGAGGTGGACATCGCAAAGCCGGTCGCCTTCAAGCGCTACCCCTGCGTGAGCCCCGCGCACCGCTACATCGAGACCATGCGTCTCATGCGGTCCCGCTACGGGCTGACCGCGGACCGCGTCGAGTCCATCGAGTGCACGCCGTCGAAATCTTTGCGCTGTCCGTATCCGAAGACGGACCTGGAGAGTAAGTTCAGCGCGGACTTTAGCCTGGTCGCAACGTTGATCGACGGAGAGGTCAATCTCAACAACTCGACCAACGCATTCTTGAACCGCAGCGACGTTCAGTCCCTCATGGCGCGGACCGTGTACGTGGAAAAGCCGCCCGGCTACGAGGCCAACCACGCCGATGGGTTTGTGCGCGTAAAAACAAAGAGCGGGGAGGTCTATCAGGAAGACATAACGCGCGATAAGGGCGAGCTCACGACGTACGAAGAGGTTCAGGCGAAGTTCTACGCTTGCGCCGCGCCGGTGATCGGCGAGGCGCAGGCGCGGGAGATCGATTCTCTGATTCGGGAGCTTGAGACGGTAAAATCCGTCTCGGCGCTGGTCGGGCTGCTCCGGCGCGCGGATCAGGCTTCGGCTTCCGCGCGAATTTGACGGCACTAAAAAAAGAGCCCTCACCGCAACCCTGACGGTGTGAAAAAATGGTTCATGCTTCGAGAGGCTCAGCACGGACCAGATTGAGATCTTTTGCAATTCAAGCGCTTGACGCGTTCGCCCTGAGGTTCTCGAAGGGCGAGCGGCAATTTTTTCACACCTTCCCTCTCCCGGCTTGCACAGGTGAGGGTGGCCTATTTTCGCAGGAGGAGTCCCCGGGTAGCGGCCGTCCGGCGTCGCGTCTCCCTCGCTACGGCCCTGCGGGCCTACTCGGGAAATCGGATCGGGCCCGCGATCCTGAGTAGGCAAGCGGCAAGCGCTGCCGTATCGAAGGGTGCGCGCTACTCGGGACAGCGGGACTTGGATCACGAACGTTGTGGTTTTGCAACCGTATTTTCGTAGGAGGAGGAGGTTTAGATGGCAAAGCTCAAGCTCAGCATCGGCGTGGTATCGAACCCGCGCACCTGGCCGCTTCTCAACGGCACGATCGAGCCGCAGGGGATCGAGCTGATTCCGACCGTTTTTCGCGAGCCGCACTTTGGCTTGGAGACGATTGCCGGTATGGGGATCGCGGCCGATGAGATCTACAGGTACGGCCCCGGAAGCATCGTGCATCGGGTGTCCGGCGGTCCGGGGCAGCTTTTTGCGCGCCAGC
>DATMAM010000002.1:0-7016 GCA_035559995.1 Candidatus Acidiferrales bacterium | reverse complement strand
TGACCGACGCCTACAGGCTCTGCTAACTCCTCTCATGGCGGTGTCCTCCTTCCTGCCCGTTCCCCGGGCTGGGTTTGATTTGGTTAACCCAGAAGGTTACACCGCCTTCTCTCTATTTCCACACCTTTCGATTATACCTCGAGCAGCGGGATATCTTCTTTTCTCTGTCTTAACGGCGGGATCGAGATCGGCACCACGGCGAGGCGATAGAAAAGATCCTCGCGAAAACGCCCTTTCTCGACCTCCCGCTTGAGATACTTGTTGGTCGCGGCGATGACCCGCACGTCCACTTTGACGCTCTTGGTGCTCCCCACCGGGCGAATTTCATTTTCCTGCAAAACTCTCAGGAGCTTCAGCTGAAAAGCGGGCGTGGTCTCGGCGACTTCGTCGAGGAAAAGCGTTCCGCTGTGGGCTTCTTCAAAAAGCCCTTTTTTGTTGCAAACCGCGCCGGTGAACGCGCCCCGCACGTGACCGAACAGCTCGCTTTCCAGAAGCGTTTCCGTTACCGACCCGCAGTCAATGGCAACGAAGGGACGGTCCCTTCTCGGACTGTGCTGATGGATGGCTCGCGCAACGAGCTCTTTGCCGGTACCGGATTCCCCCTGAATCAGGACCGTGGCGTTGCTTTTGGCCACGACCTTCATAAGCGCGAAAACCGCGCGCATCGGCTTGCTCTTGCCGACGATCTGCGAGAAATTGTGCTCGCTTTCAGGCTCGCTCCGGAGAAGATGCGCGCCGCCGCCCAAGCGATGCCGCTCGAGCGCTTTTTTGACGATCAGTTTCAGCTGCTCGTTATTGATCGGCTTGGTGAGGTAGTCGTTGGCGCCCTCTTTCATCGCCGTGACGGCCGACTCGACGGTTCCGTAGGCCGTGAGGATGACAAAGGGGACGCCCGGATTCAACGCTTTCGCTCTTTTTAGCAGCTCCAATCCGTCCAGGCCCGGCATCTTTAGATCCGAGATGATCAAGTCGAACCATTCCGTTTCCAGCCGCCCCAGCGCCGCTTCGGCGGCCGAGGCGCACTCCACCCGATATCCCTCTTTGCCGAGCACTCTCTCGAACAGCGCGAGAATGTTGGGTTCGTCGTCAACGACCAGGACGCGGTCTTTTTCACCCGTCATACCTCGGCTCCTGCGCGAGAAAGCGGAAGGCAGATCGTAAAGGTGGCGCCCCGGCCCGGTTCGCTGTCCACCTCGATCCTGCCCCCGTGCGCCGCGATGATCCGGCGGCAAATGGAAAGCCCGAGTCCCATGCCGCTTTTCTTTTTCGTGGTAAAAAAGGGGCGGAAGATTTTCGCGAAGTCGCGAGGCGCAATGCCGATTCCCGTGTCGGAAACCTCGACGATGAGCTCCTGGGACCGGCCGAACGCTTGCGATTTGCGCGCCACCCGCACCGCCAGCGTGCCCCCGCCGGGCATCGCCTCCATCGCGTTGAAGTAGAGGTTGAGGAGCACCTGCTCCAACTGCCTGCGGTCGGCGTAGATCTGCGGAAGGCTCGGCTCGATGGCGACAACGGTTTTGATTTCCTGTTTCTGGAGCTGAAAGGAAACAATATTGATGCTCGTCCGGACCACTTCGCCGATATCGATGAAGCTAAAGTCCGCCGCCGTCGGCCGCGCCAAATCCGAGAAGTCCTGGATGATTTTCTTGCAACGGCGCGCCTCTTCCTCGATGATCCGTATCGGTCGATAATGGGGATGCGATTCTTCCAGCTCGGTGAGCAGATCCTGCGCAAAGCCGAGAATCACGGTCAGCGGATTGTTGAACTCGTGTGCGATGGAGGCGGCAATCTCGCCGAGGGAGACGAGACGGTCTGAGATGATGAGCTGGTCTTCGAGCTGCTTTGCCAAGCTGCGAAAGCGCTCCTCGCTCGCCATCAGAGCCTCTGCCGTGCGCGTGTGCTCGAGAAATTGCCCGATGCGGCAGCCGATATCGGCGAGCGCCGCGATCACGGTATCGTCGCGCTCCCGGGCGTTTTGGCTAAAAAACGCGGCAACCCCGAGAACCTCCTTGCCTGACCTGATTGGAAATGCGCAGGCGCTGCGAAAGCCCTCATCGGCCGGCGCGCTTTGCAAGACGCCGTTCAGCCAGACGGGCTCGCCAGCGGAAAAGACTTTCTCGAGCACGCCGTCGCCGATCCTGAAGGCGACTTCATCTCCGGCCGCGGCCGCCGGAACACGCCACATCCTCTTCAGCCGGGAACTGTCGGGTGCGGCGTCCATAAACCAAATCTCACCGCAATCCCAACTCAATCCCTCGCACATCACGCGGAGCAACTCCGGCCCCGCATCATGGATATGCTTGCAGGCCGAAAGGATGCGCGTCACGGCCGATTGCACGGCCTGGCAGGCTTCGATCCGCTTGCGCTCGGCAATTTGCGCCTTCAATGCCTGATCGGCCTTGCGCAATTGCTCGAGCAGGTGGGAAAGCTCCGGCGGCGATTCCGTAAAGGCCTCCTCGCGCCCGCCCATGTCGCCCGCAAAGACTCTTTCAGTGCTTTTGCCGCTGGGCTCGCCCTTCGGCCTGACGGTCTCACCGGCGCTTTCGACCTTCACGGCGTTTCCCTGCTGACCCCAGGGTCTGTTCGCTTTTGCGCCGACAAGGGATGGGGAGGGCTTTGGGGTGAACCGTAGCGCGCCGAGGGCGCCGCCAGACGACCTTGAGGAAAGCTCGTGCGAGCCGAGGCTACGGTGCGCGCTTCGACAAACATCGTGAGAGGCCCCTGTCTTGCTACCTCTCGCATCGTGCGCTCCGCCCGCTTTGTACGCTCAACCCGACTCTTAGCGCTTGCCTGCGGGAAGTCAAGGGGGGTGCTCGCCTCTTTTTGCAACGACATGCGGGCGGTGGGAAGCGCTCGCGCGCGGAGAAACAAACGAGCGCCGGCGCCGGCCGCGACGATCAGGCACGGATCAGAGAATGGGCGGCTTCGAAACGATCGGGCGGAGGCTCGTCTTGGCTTTCGTGCGTGCTTAGCGGAGGAGCTTTTTTTTCTTTGGTCTGGTGCACGAGCGCGCAGCTCGAGCATCGATACCAAAAGAGTCGTGGGCTACCGGCCATTTTGTACATCGCTTCGCCGCACAGAGGACAAACATGATTCACTGTCTTGGCGCTCCGGTTTTTGCCAGTGGATTTGAGCAAATTACATACCGTTCTCGGGCGCAAAGCCCAAGGATAAAATTGCCCGGGAACCCGACGCCAAAAGCTTCAACCCGCTTCAAGCGGGTCAGCTTTTTTCCCGGGGGCGGGACGCCCCGGCAAAACGGCGTCGCGTGGCCGAGACGGCGATCTCGGAAGGCGGCGCCGAGCGGAAGAAGATTCGTGTTTATTTTCCGCCGATCAACATGAGGTCGGGGTCTTCAAGGTGCTGGATAACGACGCCCAGAAACTGCCCGGCCTCGCCGCCGTCGATCACCCGGTGATCGAAGACCAAGGAGAGCGGCATGATCTTGCGAATCGCGATTTGCCCTTCGCGGACGACCGGCCTGTCTTCGATCTTTCCGATCCCGAGGATCGCCACTTCGGGGTAGTTGATGATCGGCGTTCCGTAAGAAGCGCCGAACACGCCGTAGTTGGTGATCGTGAACGTGCTCCCCTTGAGTTCCGCAAGCTGGAGCGTTCGCGCCCGCGCCTTGTCTCCGAGCACGCCGATTTCGCGGGCCAAGTCCAGGATCGTTTTCTGATCGGCCTCCTTGACGACGAACACGATCAGTCCGTCCGGCGTATCGACGGCAATCCCGATGTTGTAGTATTTCTTCAAAACGATGACGCCGCGCTCGTCGTCGAGCGTGGCGTTGATGCGGGGGTGGGCCTTGAGGGCGGAAATGACCGCCTTCATGACGAAGGGCAGATAGGTAAGTCTGATCCCTTTTTCCTCGGCGACTTTTCTCTCCTTCGCCCTGACTTTTTGCAGGTCCGTGATATCCGCGTCTTCCCAGATCGCAACGTGAGCGATGCGCCGCGCGGCCTCCGTCATGTGCTTGGCGATCGTCCGGCGCAGACCGCGCAAGGCCACCTTCTCGACCGGGCCCCAGGCGTCTCTTTCTTCGCGCGGCGCGGCGGCCGCCTTTCCGGCGGCCTGTTCGACGTCCTCTCGCGTTATTCTTCCTCCCGGACCCGTGCCGCGCACCGTCGCCAGATCGACCTTGAGCTCGCGCGCGAGCGCGCGCACGGCGGGTATCGCCTGCACGGGCGGCATCTGATCGTCGGCTTCCTCCAGCGCTCCGACAACGGTTCCCCGGTCCCGGCGGGCGCGATCTTCGGGCGGAGCGGCAACCTTGCCGTCCGTTTCTTCGATTGTGACGAGGACATCGCCGACTTTGAGCACGTCTCCTTCATGGCCGTGCAGCTTTGCGATCTTTCCCGCGTAGGGAGAAGGCAGAGTGACCAGAGCCTTGTCGGTCTCGATCTGCACCAGCTCCTGGTCTTCTTTGACGGTATCTCCCTCCTTCACCAGCCAGTGAACGATCTCCGCCTCGGAGATTCCCTCGCCGACGTCGGGCAGCCTGAATTCTTTAGCCATCTTGCGGCCTACTTAAACACTCGAACACGACCGCCGACCCGCGAAACAGCACCCAATCCTTTGGCGATCATCCGGTTCTAAAATGGCTCCAGAAACGACCCGGCAGTGCCGCATTGTCGAGAAACCCCGCGAGCGGATCGGCCAATGATCTCCCGTTTTGGCGATTAAAAATTCATGACCCGGTCGATGGCGCGAGTCACGCGCTCGGCGTCCGGGAGATAGTATCTTTCCAGCTTGGGTAGCGGCATCACGGTATCGAAGCCGGTCACCCTTTCGAGCGGCGCCTCGAGGTAGAGCAGCGCTTCCTCGGCGATGCGCGCGGCTATTTCGGCGCCGACGCCGCAGCTGCGCGGCGCTTCGTGGACGATGACGGCGCGCTTCGTTTTCTTGATCGATTCGATAACCGCCTCGGTGTCCAAAGGCGAGAGCGTGCGGAGATCGAGCACCTCGCAGCTGACGCCTTTCTCGCCCATAAGCTCGGCCGCCTGCAGGGTCGTGTGCAGCATGGCGCCCCAGGCGATCAACGTGACGTCGTTGCCTGCGAGCGCAACCCGCGCCTCTCCGATCGGAATCGTGTATTCCTCCTCGGGCACTTCCTCTCTGATCGCGCGATAGATTTTTTTCGGCTCCATAAAGATGACCGGATCGGGATCGCGGATGGCGGAAATCAAAAGGCCTTTGGCTTGATAGGGCGAGGAGGGAACGACAACCTTGAGACCCGGGGTGTGTACGAAGAAAGCTTCGTTGCTTTCCGAGTGGTGCTCGGGCGCGCGGATGCCGCCGCCATAGGGGATGCGCACGACCAGCGGGCAGTGATAACGGCCGCGCGTGCGGGTTCGGATGCGGCTTGCGTGCGCGGCCAGCTGTTCCATCGAGGCGTAGATGAACCCCTCGAACTGGATCTCCGCCACCGGCTTGAGGCCGTAAACCGCCATACCGATGGAAAGGCCGACGATCGCGGATTCGGAGAGAGGGGTGTCGACGACGCGCCACTCGCCGAACTCGGCAAATAAGCCCTGCGTCACCCTGAAAACGCCGCCGTTTTTGCCGACGTCCTCGCCGAGAACGAGGACAGCAGGGTCTCTTTGCATTTCCTGGCGCAGCGCGAGATTGATTGCTTCGACGAGCGTGAGCTTAGCCATTTTGAGCAGGGTTCGCGAAAATCCCTCTAAATCGACCTTTCGTCATGAGTTGCGACTCTCCCGAGTCCGACTTCCCATTGTTTGCGATCCTATCGCGGTCGTGGTCGGCCGCTGCCGTCGCCGCTCAGAAATCTTTCCATCTGTGCCGCCAGCTCGCGGGTGGTTTCGGCAAAAGTGTAGCGAAACATATCGGCCGGATCGGGCGGCGGTATTTCCTCGTGTTCTTTGACCGCGGCTTCCACGGCGTCGCGCGCGCGCGCGAGCACCTCCTGCTCGTAAGCTGGATTCCACAGCTTTCTTTGCTCCATGTACTTGCGCAGCCGTTCGATTGGGTCCTTCTTGCGCCACCGTTCGACTTCGTCTTCAGTGCGGTAGCGGGAGGCATCGTCGGCCGTGGTGTGATCCGCCATGCGGTAGGTGAGGCATTCGATCAACGTCGGGCCGCCGCCCGCGCGCGCGCGCGTGAGCGCTTCATGAGCGGCCCGGTAGACGGCCAAAACGTCGTTGCCATCGACCTGTATTCCTTCGAACCCGTAAGCCACGGCCTTCTGCGCCAGCGTCTTGGCCGCGGTCTGCTTGGCCAGAGGCACCGAAATTGCCCACTGGTTGTTCTGGCAAACAAAGACGATCGGTAATGACCATACGCCGGCAAAGTTCAAACCTTCGTGGAAGTCGCCCTTGGAAGTAGCGCCGTCGCCGAAAAACACCATGACGGCGATCGGATCTCGTTTGGCTTTGACGGCCCAAGCGACGCCGGTGGCCAGCGGTATCTGGGTCCCGACGGGGATCGTGATGCAAAAGTCGTTTTCGCCCTCAGGGATGAGGCTTCCCCGCTCGTCGCCGGACCAGTACTGAAGGAGCATGCGCAGCGGAAGCCCGCGCACAAAATAGGCCGCAGCCTCCCGGTAAGAGGGAAACATCCAGTCGGACGGCTCGAGGGCGTAGGCGCTTCCGACCTGCGCCGCTTCCTGACCCAGCAGGGGCGCGTAGGTGCCGAGCCTACCCTCGCGCTGGAGCTTAAACGCTTTATCGTCGAACGTTCGGGCGAGGACCATCGATTCGTATAGCTTGCGAAAATCGTGATCGGCGAGGGGAGGGAGCAACTCCTGATCGCAGCGGCCGTGCTCATCCAGTATCTGGAGCCACTCGACCCTGAATTCTTGTAGCGTTTTTCTCGGCACGGCGACCGGTATCGAAAGGCCAACCCTGGAACGAGTTTAATGTCTCATTCGGGGAATGGGAGAAAATCCCTCGCCTTTAGGCGAAGCCTTGAGGTAAAAGATCCATGTGCAGATATATCGGACGACCAGTCACACGAAATACGATCTCAAGTACCACTTGGTTTGGATTACGAAA
>DATMAM010000001.1:0-120768 GCA_035559995.1 Candidatus Acidiferrales bacterium | reverse complement strand
TGACCGACGCCTACAGGCTCTGCTAACTCCTCTCATGGCGGTGTCCTCCTTCCTGCCCGTTCCCCGGGCTGGGTTTGATTTGGTTAACCCAGAAGGTTACACCGCCTTCTCTCTATTTCCACACCTTTCGATTATACCTCGCCGCGTTGTTGCTGACAATCACCTCATGAGCGATCCTGTCCCGATCTTCCATTCGGAACAGCGACTCCAAAAGCCTCGCCAAATCGTCCAGCCTGCCTTTGGTCGGGATCAGGATGCTAACGACCATATCCATAGGCGGGTTCTGTTCAATTTCCGCTTTGACCGTTAACCTGAAGGAAAGGCCGCCCGCCCGCGCGCGATCAAAGCACAAGCGAGTTGCCCGCGCAAGTGGCTATGAACGCCGGGCTATCGGGACGCCGAACCGAGCGCTCGCCGTCGGCCAGCCCGCGCCGCCGCTTCGTGAAGCAATGTCTCGATCGCGGACAGATAATGGTCCCATGAATACTTCTCAGCTGCGGAACGCGCGGCCTGCGAGCGCTGGGGCCAACGTGCTCGGTCGAGGAACAGCCGCACCTTTTGCCTAAGCTCGTCGAGATCGTCTTGATTGCGCAGCAGCCCCTGCCTCAACTCGCCGTCGATCTTTTCCGCCGCGCCGACGTCCGACGGGGTCACGACGGGCAACCCCGAAGCCAAAGCCTCCAGGACGACATTGCCAAACGCTTCCTGCGTAGAAGGTAGAACAAAAAGATCCGACGCCGCGTAGTAGTCTTCGACGTTGTTTCTCGGTCCGAGGAAGCGGATGGTTTCCCGTTCAAACGCGCGGCGGTAGTAAGCTAGTTTTGCGTCATTGCCCACTACGAGAAGGTGAACGCTTTTGAACTCGGGCAGGTTCCAGAGCGAAAGCAGTCGATCCAAACCTTTTCGCCTGAACCCGGTGCCGACAAAAAGCACAACTGAAGACTCTAGCGGGATCCTGAGCTCCTCCCGAATCTTTCTTCCTCCCGTTTGGCGGCGCGCCGGGTGAAAGCGCCTGTGGTCCACGCCGTTGTGGATTACCACGACGCGGTTTTCAGGAATCCGATAATAGTCGATTAGCTCGCGCTTGACTTGTTCCGATACCGCGACGATGCGCCAGCAGCCGCCGGGGCCGAGCTGGCGCTTCTCGACCGCTAAAACGCCCCGGTGATAGACGCTGATCCGGTACCATAAGTTCCGCCAGCGATTCTCGTGCCGCGCCATTTTGGCGATAAAGGCGGCATGCGCCCCGCCGCCGCTTCGGAAAATGTCTTGCTTCACGAGGCGGCTGAAGCTCATGACCACATCGCAACCGTGGCGCTCGACAACCCGCGGGGCGATCCAAGCGAAGGACAAGAGTTGAGCGGTTCGAGGCCAAACCAGGCAAGGCACCCGGTGCGCCTCGACTCCGGAGGGTGGCGGTATTTGGAAGCGAGCGCAAAATACGTGCACTTCATGGCCGCGATCGCGCAGTCCTTCGGCCGTCCGATAGAGCACTCTTTCGGTTCCGCCACGCAAACTGAGATGCCTGTGCACCAGGGCGATTCTCATGCTCCGGCCAGCGTTAGCCGAGACTGACGAAATTGCTGCCGCGAGTCGCCATAGCCGCTCCGCCGGAGATAGCGGTCAAGGACCGGAACCCCGTAAACTGCTCGGCTAGAGAGGAATGCTTTCGACGGATTCCTAGGCGTGGTACACCTGTCGGGCTTTAGCGCGAGCCGAAATTTTTGGCGAGAACACACGGACCGACAGAGCTAAGAGGTCGCTGGCTGTGAAGAACGTCGCTCCTCGACCCGATACCCGAAACGTGGGTCCAGGGCAGAGATCGCCTGCTTCAGATATTCAACGTCGCCCGGCTCGAGATACCGCCGATATCCTCCCACGATTCCGCGTCTCACTTTAAAAGATTCCGGATCGTTGACATCGCCAGGCTTAAGGATCTTGGTCTCAAATCGTCCCGCAGCTTCCATGGCACGCATATTTTCGAAGCTGCAAAACTCGATCGCCTGCCTCATTGCGGCGACATCGACCTTGTCCACGCCTAGGAATAACAGAACGTCCCGAAACTCCTTTTCGGTGTCCTCGCGGCAATCTTCGTACCGAACGAGTTTAAAATCACGGCGGCTCCCCCACTCGACCATCCATGTGTTCATGATATTGACGACTGGCCATATTCCGAGCCGCCGGTCCCGTATCATCTCCGAGATCGCGCCTCGATAGGCATGCGCTCTGCGCGTCCACTGAAAATAGAGCGACACCATGACATCCCGAGGGTCACGCGCCATTAAGATAATTGGCTTCGTCTCGACAGCCTTACGGGGTATAAGATGTTTGCCGCGAAGCCGGTCGGCAAATCCAGCGCTGGCAAGATGCCGCCACAGGTCATGGGTATAGACCAGCCGCTGAATTTTTCCATTCGGCAGCTTATATTTGTCGAAAATAAAAGGAATACCCTCTAAGGCGCAGAAATACGCCTGCAAGAAAACCCGCAACCACGTGCGACCGCTTTTGGGTATCGAAACGACGATGGCGTCCGCTTCCAGGTAACGTCGGGCTGCGGAACTCAGGTTTCTTCTTCTTACCCGAACGCCTCGATCCATTTTCGCCCGCGCAAACACCTTTACTCCGCTACGTGACAAACAATTCGAGCGCTAACCGTATCGACCGTCAGGTAGGTTAACGGCTTTTCCAGTGCAGCAGTTTCAGAGTGGATCCGCGTGTTGGCTGATCCGGTCAAACCACGATCACATCGGCTTCTGCAAATCGGCGGGCGTTGCTGCTGATGTTCCACCGAATAAACGAGGCAATCGCGCAGCAAAACCGCGACTGCCAACTGTGATTCTCTTTTACGGCACAGTCGGCTGGCGTGTCACGGCCGCTCATGATGCCACTGTTGCACAGGGCGCCTTCTTTTAAAAGATCGGTCCCCTTTCCGCGCTTGCGGACACAAGATAGACACAGTATGAGAAAATGTCAAAAAAGGGCTGCCGCTCGTGACGCGGCGCTCTATCGACGGACAAGCTGCGAATGTCCTAAAACCGCGAGCGAAATGGAGTCCTTTTGCGTTCTCTTTCTGCAAGGATCGACCGGCTTCGGAGGGTCGAAGGTCTCACTGTTGGATACTCTCCGCGCGCTGAAGGGGACGCGCTACCAGCCCGTCGTCGCTTGTCCCGAGGAGGGTTGGCTGACACGGCAGCTCCAGTCCTGTGCAATTCCTTATGTCCTGCTACCTTTTTACGCGTGGCGAAAATGGCTCGAGCGGCCGTGGGTAAAGCTTTCGATCCGAAGGCAGTGGCTGCCCGCGCTCAAGCCGTGGCGCTTCTCTATTGTCCACAGCAACGAGTTCTGGTGGGCGCCCCATGCGGTCGAACTAGCGAAACAACTGAAAATTTCCTCCGTTGCCCACTTGCGTGACGGACATCACACTTTAAGAAAAGCCCGGCAATACCAACTGCAACAATTGAGTTGCGTGATTTCAGTTTCTACCGAGCTATGTGAGGAATTTCGCGACGTCCCCGAGCTTTATCAAAAAAACCAAGTTCTTTTTAATGGACACGAGCCCAAAACGTTCGCCGGCAGCCAACAAGAGGCCCGCCGTCGGCTGGGTCTTTGGCCGGAAGGCTTTGTCGTGGGAAATGCTGGGAGGCTGTGCGACAGAAAAAACCAACGGCTGTTGCTGAGGGTAATGGCTCGGCTCAAGTATTCGAATCGCCTACCACGATTCAGCCTTATTTTCGCGGGAGACGCCGACCCGAGTTACGCTTCTCTCATGAACCGGGATATCCAGGAACTGGGTTTGCGTAGAGAAGTTAAAATTCTAGGAGTCTTAGACGACATGGGAGCCTTTTTTAGCGCTATCGATTTGTTTGTCCATTGTGCCCGCCGAGAGGGCCTTGCGAGGGTTATTCCGGAAGCAATGCTCGCCAAGAGAGCTGTCGTGGCAACGGCCGCACAGGGAGTAAAGGATGCGATCCCTGACTCGACCTTCGGGTCGGTTGTCGATATCGATGACGAGAGTGCCCTCGAAAATGAGATTCATGCCTTGTATCAGGCACCCAACCGCCGCCGGCTCATGGCTGAGCGGGCCTACCAACGCGCTCAAAATCTGTTTAGCTCTGAGGCCTACCGGGCACAGTTGACGGCGCTATACGAGAAGTTGCTAGCTTTAGCTAAGCTAGCCCGTCAAGGCGACCTTGAAGCTTGATGAAAATACACGACCTGACGCGATGGCATTTTTCTCACTCACAGTTCGACACTTTTTTTACTGGCCGGAACGGATCGAACTCGACGGCATAAAGGTGATCGTCCGAAAGTCTCCTTTGAGCCGAACCTTACGCCGCCGGCTCATGAGAGGCCTCTATGAGACGGCTGAGCGTGAGATGGTGAGGATTTTTGTCAAACCGGGTGACCAAATTCTAGAACTTGGAGCGTCCATTGGGATCCTAACCTGCTTCCTGTTGCGGGCCGCGGGTAGCCGGGGTCGAGTTGTCAGCCTGGAAGCAGATGCGACACTTGGCCAATATTTTGAAAATCAGCTCCACGTCAACGGATTCCGCGCTCACCTGATTCACGCCCTTTGCTGTCCTATTTGGAAACAACCAGTTCCGGAGAAGTTGCGAACACAAGTTTTCCTGCCCTCAAAAAACAGCCTTGCCGGTCGAATGGGCAAATCGGAAGCAAGGCACGTTGCGGTGCCATGGGTAACAGCGGAAGAGGCGTGTCACGAGACCGGCTTAGAACCAACGGTGCTAGTGGCCGACATTGAAGGCACGGAGGCTGTTTGGGCCGAACAGTCGCCCCAATTTCCTGAATCTCTAAGAACTATTATCGTGGAACTGCATCCGCACCTGATTGGGATTGAGACGGCTGGCAAAGTCGTTGAAGCTGTTCTCAAGGAAGGGTATCATGTAAGAGGACTTCGCAACAACGTGGTCACTTTCCAAAAAAGCTGATGTTCACCGCTATCCCCATAAACGAACGGAGTTATGATTAGAACAGCTTTAGTGCTGTCGGCTCCTGCTCTAGCTAAGCTAGCCGTCGCCATAACAGGGTGCTGAAAAACCGTTCGCTCGCGCTTCGAGAACCTCAGGGTGAACGGTGCGCGGCTTGAAATGATTCAACGCTTTCCTTTCGTGCTGAGCTATCGAAGCATGGATTCTCTTTTGAGTAACCTGGCAAACCATAGCCGTAACGACGATCCAAGAGCGATAGCTCCTGTTCAAGCGCATCGATTACCGCTTGGTCTAAATAATCCTTATAGCCGCCGATAATGCCACGGCGCACTTTAAACGATTCGCTGTCCTGAACATCTTTCGCAGTCAAAATTCCCGCACCAAATTTCCCCTCAATCTCCATTTTCTTCATGTTGTCGAAACTGGAAAATTGCAAGCTGCTGTCGAACGCTGACTGATTAATGTCGCTCACCCCTAGGAATTGGAGAACCTGCCCGAAGGTGCCGGCCGGGTCCAAACGGCAATCTTCATATCGGATCAACTTGAACTTTGGTCGATCGGCCCACTCGCACATCCAGCTATTCATGAGTTCGATGATAGCCTTGATCCCGTATTGGGGGTGCCCAACCATATCGCCCAAAGAGCCCTCAAATCTTCTGGTGCTGCTCCTCTTGGTTAATTGGAAATACCAAGAGACAATAAGGTCTCTAGGATCTCTTACCATAAGCAGTATTGGCTTGCTCCGGCGTTGTTTCGGCGGAATCAGATGCCTGCCGCGCAGCTTAGCAAGAAGTCGGGGCTCGGTTGCATGCTCGAAAAGGTCATGGGTAAATACCAAGGCTGGCGCCCCAAGATCTTTCAACGCACGCTCATCCAGGGTGAATTCCCGTTGGTAAAGCGTACAGAAGTAAGAGCACAGAAATACCCTCAACCAAGTGCGTCCGCTTTTTGGCGGCGACACGACAATCGCATCAGCCTTCGAAAAACGGAATCTGTTCCTGCTCAAATTCCACCTGATTGAATTCATGAGTTCGTCGTACACGGCACTACCTCGTCTTGACAGGAAGAAATCCGCATGCCACGCCCGGTTCATTCAGCCTTTTTTCTAACGCCCCTGCGGCTTCGATTCTTCTCGCGTTTTGAACCAACGGCATCACCGTCTGGGCCAAAGACCTGAGACGATGAGCGGACTTAGAGCCCTCGAGCATTAAGGGCACAGGCACCCTTTCTAAGCCCCTTTTCGACGGCTGAGGAACCGGAGCGAGTAGTTTCGGATCAGCCGGGGAACTTTTCCCGTGAAAAAGCCCGCCGCCAGCCGCTTCCGCTCGGCGATCTGCGCGCGCGGGATGACGAGGCGTTCGACGGCAACTCTTTTTCCCTCTGTGAGCTCCAGCCCGAGAAAATCGCACATACGCTGCGCTTCCCTGAGCGGCCGGCTCACGATGTCCTCAAACGCGACGAACAGGGCGGGCACGCCTCGATGCGTTTCCAGTATATTTGCCATTCTGCCGTAGTAGAACGCCGCGATCTTGAGCGCCCCGAGAAGATCGACCTTGTCCGACCTGTAGTTTCTCGTAAGTTCGACCGACGACTTGGCGATATCCAGCGGATTTCTGAACACCGCAACGAAGTGCGGACGATGAACATAGGGCAGGAAAAGATCGACTGTCAAAAGCGTGCGCGCGTGCTTCCATCCCCAGATTTTGCCTGGCGCGGACTTGCGCGCGACCAGCCGTTCGATCGCTGCGGCCCAATCGGCTTTCAGCTTGAGGATCTCCTCCAGAGACGGCGGATTCCAGTAGGTGCGATCGGCGCCGATCGCCGCAAAAATTTGTTTATGGAATTGCTGGAAGTCGCGATCTTCAAAAGAGCCCAAAGGATTGGCGTCATCGTAAACGCTGGGGCCCATGGCCACCCCGATGGATTTTAGCATGCCGGCGACGACCGAGGTGCCCGATCGGGCAAGGCCCAAAACGATCACGGTTTTCTCTTCGCGTCGGTCGACTTGCATACCATTCGCAGCGGTTCCAAACTTTGCGCCTCAGCGCATCACGGCTTAAGGGCTGGCGAAGCTAAAGTTTTTTCTCCAGTCCCTGGGGTCTGCTCAACTTGAGATCGCTTCCACGGATGAGGACCAGCGGCGCGTCGCCGTCGGGCCCGACGCCTTTGCTCTTCGCGATCGGAGCCGGAAAGCCGGCGTCATGAGCCGCCAGCCGCCGCCACTGCGCTTCGGAAAGGATAACGAGATCCTCGCCGCGCAGCCGTTGACCGAGCTTTTGCGGCTCTTCGTTCAACGCCGGAACCGCGCGGCCGTGGTAAAACGTTATCTGGTACTTGTCGAAGCCGTCGCCGTAAACGTAAAGGACACCTCCACGACTCAGCTCGCGGTTCGCTTGCGCGACGAACGGGGCGTAGCTCTTGTTCTCCGCAATCGCCCTGCGCGCGCCCAAGTGCGCAAACGCCAGAGCGAGAACGGCCAGGACCGATACGAAAAGGCGCGCGGCCCGAAGCCGCCCCTTCATCAGAGCGCGCCCCGCCAGAAGCGAAACCAGCGCAAACAGAAGCAGGATGGCGCTGACGACCCATCGCTGGTCCTGGAGCGCGCGCGCCACCCACAGCACCTCCTGCCGCTCCCGCTCGCGCAGCCGGGAAGCGACGAAAGACAGCAACTCAGAGCCGGAAGATCTCGCGGCGTCCCAAAACAAAAGGAGCGCAAGGATCCCGACGAGAATAAAAAATGCACCCATGGTTCGCGCCATGGGCGGTTTTTTTTCCGCAGGCTCGCCGGCCGTGCCGAGCCAGCGCGCGATCAACAACGCCACAGCCGGGTAAAGCGGTAGGAGATAATCGGCTCTCTTTCCGGTAGACAGCGACAAAAGCAAAAACATCCCGGCTACCCAAAGAATCAGAAACTTTTGAGCCGAGTCAAGCACCGGCCGGCGCTTCCAGCCGTCAAGGATCATCAACGGTAAAAACAAAGTCCACGGAAGGCCGTTCAGAAACAGGTACGGCACGTAAAAGTAAAACGGCTTGGCGTGGCCCGTGCCTTCTTCGCCCGCGGCCCAGAAACGCAGCAGGTTCTCCTGCAAGATCTGCTTGTGGAAAAACTTCTCGCCGCCTGCGGCCAGCGCGACCGCGTACCATGAGCCCGCGACCGCCAACGCCAACAGCATCCCCCGGCTGAAGAAAAATTGCCGGAGCTCGCTCCAACGCCGCGCCTGAAGATAAAACAGGGCGATGACCAGCGTCACCAGGACAAAGCTGATCGGACCCTTGGCGAGAACTCCCAGGCCCAGCGTCAAATAAAAAAGCGCCCGCCAAAGCGCGCCGGACAGACACTTGGACTCGATAAAGTAAAACAGCACCAGAGAGAGCGTCACAAAGAACGCCAGCGTCATATCGACGCGCGCCGCGATGCCGAGCGAGTGATAATCGAACGAGGTCGCCAAAACCACCGCTCCCCAGAAGCCGCCCTCCTCGCCGAACATGCGCCGGCCCAGCGCGTAAACGAGCAAAACACCGAACGTGGCGAGAAGCGCCGAGGGAAAGCGCACGGTGGCTTCCGTCGTCTGCCCGTAAGCGAGCGACGCCAAGCTTCCCAGCCAGTGAAAGAGAGGCGGCTTTGACGGGAGGCGCCCGTCCGGGCGGAGAGGGAAAACCCAGTTGCCTTCATTCACGATCGCCTGGACAACGATGCCTTCCCGCGGTTCTCCTTTGTTGGCGAAAGGGACGTCCTGGATCGGAAAGAAAAACAACAAGGCGCACAAAAGCAATAGCGCAAAGACGCGCCCGGCGAACGCCGCGCAAAAATTCATAGAGGCCATGATGCCACTTTCTCTTTCGTCACGCGCCGGCCGTCCCACTTCATCAGCTCGCGAAAACTGCGCGCGCCGCTTTGCCGATCCCGCCACGCGCGCCGCTCCCTCGTGCGCCTTTCAAGCCAGCTCAGAAGCCTGCGGTCGGCGGCGTTCCAGTTCCTGTGCGCGAGGTAATACTTGAGAAATCGCACGCGGTCTTGGAGAAAGACGCCAGGCAAGGGGATGCGATTGAGCTGCACCAGATTCCTGCGCCACAGCCGCTGGGGCAACCAGGATGGATAGCGCCTCGTGCGATCGTTATCGACGAGGAAAAAGGTCGGCACGCCGGACTCCAGACGGACGAGAATGTTATACGGAACCAGGTCCCCGTGCACAAAACCGCATGCGTGCAGGCGGGCTATCTCCGCGGCCAAAAGGCGCAAGCCCTCGCGCTTTTTTGCGACCCGGTCAGGCGGATCGGCTGCGACAAGATTTTCGTCAAGAAACTTGGGGAGCGATAGCCCGTCGACCGCCGCCGTCAAGAGAAACGCCCGCCACAGGACGCCGCGTTTTCTCTGTTCGCCCGCAGCGACGACGCGCGGCGTGTGAAAACCGCTCTCCTCCAAAGCTTCCGCCTGCTTCAAGGCCCGCACGGCTTTGGAGGCGCGGAAAAAATCCTTCAGCCTGTCGCCGAGACCGAAAGAGTAATAAGTCTTCAGATAAAACTCTTCGCGCCCGTCCTCTTTGGCGACATAGAAGCGCGTTACGTGCGGGTGGCGCGCCGGCGTCTCGTTTTCCACGATCTCGACGACCTTCTTCCAAAGCTCCGCCGTCCAGAGCCCCGGGAGCGCCAGCAGGCGCCACCCCGCCTCTCGACGAAGCTCATATTTAGAGCGCCATGCTGCCATGGTTCACGGGGTTCAGGCGGAGCGCTTTGCCCACTTTTGCGACAATCTCGGCGATGTCAATCGACCGCATGCACGCGCGTCCTATCGGGCAGCGCCGCAAATAACAGGGCGCGCACGGCGCTTTGCCGCGCACCACGAGATCCTGAAAGCCGTACGGTCCCGTGCGCTCCGGGCTCGTTGCGCCCCAAAGCGACACCACCGGAGTCCCGACCGCGGCGGCAACATGCATCAAACCGGTATCGGGGCCGACGGCGACTCGGGCCCGGCGCAGGACGCCGACCGCCTCGCGCAACGAAGTCTCGCCGACTAGATTGACTGTCGGTCCCGAGGCCGCGCCTGCCACGCGGCGCGCAAATTCCGCGTCGGCGGCGCTCCCCAGGAGCACAGCGGCAAGACCGTAACGGCGCTCGATCTCGTCCGCGCACGCGGCGGTCTCAGCCGGGAACCATAACTTGCTTTCCCACCGGCTGCCGACAAAGTAGGCGGCAAACCGCCCGCTCCTGCCGCCCAACAACTGGTCCACGCGCCTTTCCTCGGCCGGCGCCAAAGATAATTGCCATCGGATCGGCCTCGTTGGAACGCCGAGGTAATCGGCAAATTTCAAGTAATGCTCGAGCTTGGAGACGCTCTGGCCGGCCGCGGCGATACGATGATTGTTGAAAATCCAGTTGCCTTCTTTGGCCTCGCTTCGATGAAAGCCGACGCGCACGGCGGCTCCGGACCACCAGCTGACAAGCCCGCTCTTTAGGATCCGCTGCAGGTCGAGCACGAGATCGAACTTTTCTTCCCGGATGCGGCGCAAAAAAGGCGGCAGCGTCCGCCACCATCGTTTTCGATCAAACACGATCGGCTGATCGATGGCCGGATGGCCCTCGATCAGCGGAAAAGCCGCGGCCTCGATGGCCCACGCGATCCGCGCTTTTGGGTAGGCCTCGCGCAGCAGGTTGGCGAGCGGGATCGCCCGGACGACGTCCCCGACCGAGCCCTGAAGGATGATGAGGATTTTTTTCGCGTCAATCTCCATTGGCGTTGGCCGTGCAGCGCGATCACTCGCCTGCGGAGCATAGCCTGTCCAGCCAATCCAGCTCCTCGGCCGAGAGCCAGCGGCGCGCCGGGTCGAGCTTGCGCGCGGAGCGACCGAGCCGCGCGAGATTTCTTTTGCTCTTGCGGCGCGGCACCGCGCCGCTGAACAGCTCTGCCTTATCGAAGTCTATGATATAGGCCCGAATCTCGTCGCCTTCGCGGCGGACCAGAATATTCTTTAGATTGAGGTCGCCGTGACAGATCCCCGCGCGGTGCATGCGCCGAACGCTCGCCGCAACGGCGCGGAGCAGCGCCTTCTTGTCGGGCGTCGTGTAGCTCTGCTCGTGCAAGGCTGCCCAGAGATCTTTTGCGCCCGTAAGCTCCCTTGTCACCAGCCAGCCGCGATAGAATGGTCCCCAGATTCTCTCGACGCAGGCTGCCAGCGGCTCCACGGTCAAGACCCCACGCCGGCGCGCCTGTTCGGTCGCCGCAAGCTCGGTAAACGGGCGCGGCGGCCAGCTGGAGAAAATATCTTTGGTCACGTGACGTACCATGCCGCCCCGGTGATAAGGGCGCACGACCACGGCGGTCCCGTCCGCGAGCGTCTGCGCGCGCAGGCTCCCCCTGCCCTCAAAGCGCGACGTCGTGGAAGGCGCGCCGGTGGCGGCGAAAAAATCGAACTCCACGAACAACCCCTGCATATCGGCGCGCGCCACCACAAGCCTGCGGCCGGATGCGCCGATTCTCGTGAATCCGGCAGGAGTCTCGCCCCACACCCAGTCCGCCATCGCGAATCACGCGGTTTCGACGGAGCGACTTTGACGATCGGGCGCGCGCCCCGGCCCGCGCCGGGCGGAGACCGAACCCCCGGGCGATCCTTCTTGCTCCCACGCCTTTGCCGCCGTCACCAGCGCCGTGTACGCCGCGAGGACCGACAGCGTGAGCCCGGCAAGGCCGTCCGCGGCGAGCGCATGCCGCGCCGCTTCACGCACAAATTGCAAGGACGAAAAGGCCGCCGCTCGGACCAGCCCTGGAGCCTTGCCCTGAGAGCGCAAAGTCTCGGCCCAAACGCTCGTGAGCACGTTCATCTGGCGGATCGCTCTGTCGAGCTCCGCCGTAACGTGGTCTTCGATACAGCCCGAAAGCAGCGCCTCGTTCCCGGTTTCGTGCGCGTCCCACCATGCCGGCGGCCATGGCCTGGGCTCGCGAGTAAGCCGAAGCGCCGGATTGGGTCCCCACAGACTGCCGCCGACTCGACGGCCCAAAAGCAGAGAACGCACGCGCACGCGGTATGCGGTCGGCGCGCGGGCGGATGAACGTGCGCGCAACGACGACAGTTCGGCGGCGAGGCGTTTCCCGACGACTTCCTCCCCCCAGAGGTGCAGAGTCCAGTCGCCGGCCCGCCGCGGCACGGCGCTGTTGCGAATCGCCCCGCCTTTTTCGAGCTGCACGATCTCGATGTGATCGGCCCATGCGGCGCTCTCGACGCAACGCTCGACGTTTTTCATCCCCGCGATGCAAAAAATAGCGACACCAACGCCGGCCATTCTCGTTATAAAGTCAAAAATTGAGGCCGATAGAGATCGTCGCCGGAATGACAACCTCGCCCGCGGACCTCCAGCGCCTGCCGCACCGCTCGGATCACGTCTTCGGGGCCGATCAAACGAATACAGTCTTCGGTACCCAGAGGACAGCGAAGCCCGCCGTGCGGGCTGCACGGCCGGCAGTGGAGAGCTTTCTCGACGACCAGCGCCTTGTACGAATAAGGATAGAAACCGAGCGACGGCGTGGTGGCGCAAAAAATCGCGACCACCGGCACCCCGCACGCAACCGCGATGTGCATCGGCCCGGTATCGTTACAGATAAAAAGATCGCATGACGCAATCGCAGCGGGTAGCTCCCGGAGCGAGAAACAGCCGCTGAGATCGACCGCGGCATGATTCGTCAGCTCCTCGAGCCGCGCCGCGAGCGGCCGGTCTTCGCGGCCGCCGAAAAGCAGGACCTCGCAGGCGTAATCTTCCTTGAGCCGGCGGATCACCTCGGCGTATCCTTCAACGCTCCACCTTTTGGTCGGCCAGACGGAGCCGGGACTGACGCCGAAGCGGAGCCGCTCGCGACCCCGCGAGAGGCCCATCGACTCCAGCCGCGCCGCGACCGACCGGGCCAGGACGGGGTCGATGGTGAATCTGAGCTCCCTTTGGCACTGCGAGGTCCGGATTCCGAAAGCGCTCAGGATCGATAGATTTCTCTCGACGTCGTGAAGCGACCGGAGGCGATCGGCCCGGTAATGATACAAGAACCAACCCGCGCTCTGGCGAAAACCGACCCGGCAGGGGATGCCGGCGAGAAACAAGAGAAGCGCCGTCCGCAGAGACTTGTGCGGCGATATCGCGACCGTAAAGCCGCGCCGCCGCAACTCCTGCGCCTTTCGCCAGAGCCCGCCGAGGCCGCCGCGCTTGTCGTAGCCTAGAACTTCGTCAACTTCGAGGTTGCCTTCGAGCAGCCCTTCGAGGCCGGCCCTGCACAGGACCGCGAGGTGGCCGTGCGGGAAGCGGCGTTTAACTTCTGCGATCAGAGGCGCGCTAAGGACGAGATCCCCCAGGAAGCTGGTTTGGACGATTAAGATCTTTTCTCCCCGCCCGCCGGCGGTTATGCGAGCGGGAGACCGCGAGAAAATCACAGCCTGATCGCTTCATCAATCAGCATGATCGGAATATCGTCTTTGATCGGGTACATGAGGCGACACGCGTCGCAGACGAGGCCGTCGCCGGCCGCGTTGAGCCGCACGTCGCCTTTGCATTTGGGGCACGCGAGAATCTCCAGCAATTCTTGACTGATCGCCATAGTCTCCTCCCTTTTTCGTTCGGCGGCGCCGCGCGCAAAACCTCATCGCGCGCGGCTGCAAAGCCACTCCCACTGCTCCTTTAGCCCCTCGCGCAAGCCCACCTCAGGCTTAAACTCCAGGCGCTCGCGCGCGCGCGTGAGATCGGCCTCGGTGTGGCGCACGTCGCCGGCCTGGCGCGGCAGCCTCTTGCGCCTGAGCTTTTTCTGCGCCACCTGCTCGAGGATCTCGAGGGCGCCGTTCAAGCTGATGCGCGAGCCGCCGCCGAGGTTGAAGATTTCGCCGGCGTTCGGGTATTTGGCCGCCGCCAGGGTTCCCTGCACGATGTCGGCGTAAAAGGTGAAATCGCGCGTCTGCTCGCCGTCGTCGTAGACCGGCAGCTCTTCGTCCCTGAGAAGCGCGCGCATAAAGATGTGAAACCCCATATCCGGCCGCTGGCGCGGCCCGTAGACGGTAAAATAGCGGAGCGAGACGACCGGCACGTCAAACGCCTTCCAGTAGACGTAACACAAATGCTCGCACGCGAGCTTGGTCATGCCGTACGGCGAAACCGGTCGCGTCGCGCCGTCCTCCCGCATGGGCAGATCGGTCGTGTCGCCGTAGACCGAAGACGACGACGCGAACACGAACTTGCGGATTTTTTCTCCCTTGCACGCCTCGAGCAGCCTTTGCGTCGCCAGCAAATTATTGTGCGTGTAGTGCTCGAACTCCTTTCCCCAGCTCGCGCGCACGCCGGGCTGCGCGGCTAGATGAAAGACATAGCTGGCGCCGTCCAGGAGCCCGGGCAAATCGATCCTTGCAAGATCGCTCTCGACAAAGTAAAAGCGGGGGCGGCCGGCCAGCGCCGAAAGATTTTCCTCCTTCCAGTGGCGCGGATAGTTGTCGAGAAACTTGTCCACGCCGTAGACGTCGTAGCCGTCCGCGAGCAGCCGCTCCGCCAAATGCGATCCGATGAATCCCGCAACCCCGGTAACGACAGCTTTCATCGCACATAACCTCCGCGCGCCTTGTGGCCGTGTCCGGCAACGCTCACGGTGCAAACCTCAACGCCTCGTGAGCCGCGCGCCGATCAGGCGCGCGATTTTTTCGACCAGCTCATCGCCGCGTTCCACAGCCATCTCCAGACGAAGCGCGGCCAGCCGCCCTTTGGCGAACGGGAAGCGAAGCAGTTTGACGATGTCCTTCTCGGTCGTGACCACCAGGTTCGCCTTCTGGCTGGCGCGGTTGACGCGCTGCCAGTCGCGCCCCGAATAGCTGTGATGATCGTCAAACTCGACAACATCGACAATTTCCGCCTCCCACTCGGTCAGCATACGGTAAAAGGCTTCGGGTCTGGCCACGCCGCAGACGGCGATCACCTTGGCTCCCGCGAGCCGCGCCAGCGGCCATTCGCGCCACCGGTCACCTTCCCAGCTGCGCAGGCACTTGGGCTCGGCGGTCGCGAAAAATACGCGATCCGCGCGACCCCGGCGCTCCAAAACGGCCCGCCACTTTTCTCTTGCGCCCGTGACCAGGACGAAGTCCGCGCGATCGATCGCCCCCAGCGGTTCGCGCAGCGGGCCCGCGGGAAGGAACGCCGTTCCGTGCTCTTCGCCCAGCAGCAGCACGTCGATATCGCGCTTCAACTGCCGGTGCTGATAGCCGTCGTCGAGGAGAAAAATATCGACGTCGCAACTTTCCAGCAAGCGCCGTCCCGCTTCGTAGCGGCGGCGAGCGACCGCAACCTTCTGGCCGAAAAGGCTTGCCATCATCCACGCCTCGTCGCCCGCGGCCTCGACATCGATGGCGCCCGAGCCCCCGGGCCGGCCGCCGTCGAGGATGACGACAGCGCGCGCGCGCCGGCCGTAACCGCGCGTCAGCGTGGCGACCCGGTACCCGCGCCGCTCAAGTTGTTGCGCGAGCCAAACCGCTGTCGGCGTCTTGCCGCTGCCCCCGACCGTGAGATTGCCGATGCTCACGACCGGCCGCGGCAGGGCTTTGGTCGGCAGCAACCCGACGCTGTACAACGCGTTGCGCGCGCGCACGGCGCAGGAGTAGCCGAGCGACAGCGGTTGAGCGACAAAGTGGGCCAGGGTTCCGGCGAGCCCTTCGCGGCGCCAAACGCGGCGCGACCAGAATGCTCTTCCGTTCATTCAAGATAGCGCGACACCAGCTTCATGCTTTTTCGCAGAGCGCCTCGGTGCCTCTCGACAGCCCCGCGCGCCAGAGCCCCCATCGCGAGGGCGACGCCGGGATCGGCCAGAACTCTCGTCAGGTTCTCCACCAGATCGTCCTTGGTCCGAACCATCGCGCCGCCTCCGGCGCGCGCGATTTCCGTCGCCGCCTGCTTGAAGTTGTCAACGTAAGGGCCGAAGAAAACCGGCTTGCCAAGACGCGCCGGCTCGACCAGGTTGTGGCCGCCGGCGCTGACCAGGCTGCCGCCGACAAAGGCGGCGTCGGCGAGGGCGTAGAACGCCGCCAGCTCCCCCATCGAATCGAGAAGAACAACGTCGGGGATGTCCGGCGCGCGCCCCGCAAGCTGGCTTTTCTTCGCGAAGCGCGTCCGCCTTTTTTCCAGCAGACCTTCGACTTGCGAAAAACGGTGCGGGTGCCGGGGAGCCAATATCAGCACAAGGCCGGGAAAACGCCGCTGCAAAGCCGCATGCGCCTCCAGAGCGAATTCTTCCTCGCCGTCATGCGTGCTGCCCGCGACCCAGACCTTTCTCCCTTTGAGCGCCGCTCCCAGCGAGGCGGCGCAAGCCGCGCCGTTTCCGTTCGCGGAAGGCGCGTCATACTTGAGGTTTCCGGTAACCACGACCCTGCTCGGATCGACGCCCAGAGAGATCATGCGCTGGGCATCCGCGCCGGTTTGCATGCCCAACGCGCTCAGGGAGCGGAGCGCGGGCGCGAAAACCCGGCTAAAGCGCCGATACCGGCGCGCGCTCCGCTCCGAGATGCGCCCGCTCAACAGCAAGACCGGTATCCCCCGGCGGTACGCGCCGGCCAGATAGTTGGGCCAAATCTCGGTCTCAAGAAAGATGACGAGCCGGGGATCGAACGCGGCGAGCGCGCGCCGCACCACCACGGGGTGATCGAGCGGAAAGTAAATCGCCGCGCTGATTCCCGGAAGCTTCGCGGCCATTTGGACGCCGGTTGCGGTCGAGCTTGAGACGACAATCTTTCGGTCTGGAAAGGCCCGGCGCATTTCCTCGACCAGGCAAGCCGCCGACAAAACCTCCCCGGCCGAGACGGCGTGTAGCCAGACCGGGCGGGCGCCCGCGAGGTCCCGCTTCAGCTTTTCCGCATAGAAGCCTAGCCGCTCCGCAAGCCCATCGACGGCGCGGAGCCGTAACAGGAAAAAGAGCGGCAGAAGCGGCGCGAGCAGCACAACTCCGAGCGTGAGCGCGACGTTGTAAAGCCAATAAACCATGGCGCTTCAATGCAGGAGTTTTCCGCCGCCGCCTCCTTCTTCCAGCAACTGCAGCGAATAGAGCCTGCTGTACTCGCTGTCCCGGGCGAGAAGCTCCTCGTGCGTGCCCTCCTCGACGATGGTTCCGCCGACCAGCACCGCGATGCGAGTCGCGCTGCGAATCGTCGACAGCCGGTGCGCAATGAGTAGCACGGTGCGGCGCGCGATCAGGTTTTCGAGCGCCGCCTGTACCAGACGCTCGGAGTCCGGATCCAGGGAGGAGGTCGCCTCGTCCAGGATGAGAATCGGCGCGTTCTTGAGAAGCGCCCGCGCGATCGCGATTCGCTGCCGCTGCCCGCCCGATAGCCTCATGCCCAGCTCGCCGATCATCGTGTCGTAACCGCGCGGCATTTCCATGATGAAATCGTGAGCGTGCGCCGCCTTGGCCGCGGCGATCACCTCCTCCAGGCTCTTTTCAGGAGTGCCGTAAGCGATGTTGTTCCGGACCGTATCGTCGAACAGAAA
This sequence comes from Candidatus Acidiferrales bacterium, assembly GCA_035559995.1. GTDB lineage: Bacteria > Desulfobacterota > Binatia > UBA9968 > UBA9968 > DATMAM01. Next base: position 103,336 of record DATMAM010000001.1, on the reverse strand, counting down.
CGTGTGCTGGCTCACCAAGCCGATCTGCGCTCTGAGCGACGCAAGCGACACCGCGCGAATATCGGTGCCGTCGATCGTGATCTTCCCCGCGGTGACGTCATAGAAGCGCGGGATCAGATCGGCCAGCGTGCTTTTGCCGACGCCGCTCGTGCCGACCAGCGCGACGACCTCGCCGACGCGAATCCGCAGGTTCACGTTGTAGAGGACCAGCCGGCGCCCGTAGCCGAAGCTCACGTTGTGGAACTCGATCTCGCGCGTGATCGGCGCGAGCGCCGGCGCGCCGGGAAGCTCGCGAATCTCGGAGTCGGCATCGAGAATCTCAAAGACGCGCTCCGCTCCCACCATCCCCTGCTGCAGGACGCTCACGGTCCTGCTGACGCCCTTGAACGGTTGATACATGAGGAACATGGCGGTGAGAAACGCCATGAATTGCCCCTGGGTTCGGGTTTCGCCAATGACGCTGTAGCCGCCGTACCAGAGGACCGCGCCGATGCCGAGCGCCGCGAGCAGCTCCATGCAGGGCGCGACCAGCGCCTTGACCCGGCTCGCGCGCAGCGACTGCCTGAACAGGCGCTCGTTTTCGCCGTCGAACTTCTGGATCTCGTACGCCTCCATGCCGAAAGCCTTGACGATTCGATTCCCCTGAATGCTCTCCTGCAGAATCGTCGTGAGCCGACCCGTGGTGATCTGCCCCCGGCGCGTGAAGCGCTTGATGCTGCGGCTGAAGCGCATGATCGGGAGAACCGAAGCGGGAAAGACCACGCAGGCGATGAGCGCGAGAAGCCAATCCTGAACGAAAGCGACGATCACGAGCGCCACCATCGAGGTAATGTCGCGCGAGAGGGAAACGATCGAATCCATCAGCGCGCTTCGCGCCAAAGCGACGTCGCTGTTCATTCGGGCGATCAGGGTTCCGGTCGGGTGGTTGTTGAAGAAACCGAGCGGCAGGAACTGCAAGCGGCGGTTAACGGCGCTGCGCAGGTCCGCGATGATCCTGAGACCCACATAGTCCGTGCAATAGGCCTGCCCAAAGTTTGCCAGCCCGCGCACCACAAAGACACCGATAACGACCAGCGGCAGATAAAAGAGCGTCACCCTGTCCTTGCGGACAAAAACGTCATCGATCGTGGTGCGCACGATGAACGGAACCGCGCCGCTCGTCGCGCTGAACACCAGCATGCAGACAATCGCGAGAACCGTGTGTGGCCAGAGGTAAGGCCTCGCGTAGTGGAGCAGGCGCCAGTACTGATCGAGGGCTCTCTTTTTCGTTTCGCCGGCCATCTTCACCTCTCGTTCTTCAGGCGAGCATGGCGAGCGCCATTTCCGCGACCCGTGCCGCGGCCCCGGAAGTGCCGAGCCTTTCCTTGACGCAGGCGAGCTTGCGGACCGTCTGGGCGCGCAGAGCCGGATCTGACAGGAGCCTTTGCGTTTCGCGACAGATGCGCTCTGCCGTAAGCTCGCTCTGAATGAGTTCCGGCGCCACCCTCTCGCCGGCGATGATGTTGACCATGCCGATGTGGTCGACCCTGACCAGCAGCCGGGCCAGGGCATAGGTGAGCCACGCCATGCGATAAACAATCACCATCGGTTTTTCCAGGAGCGCCGCTTCCAGAGTCGCCGTGCCGGACGCAAGCCAAACCAAGTCGGCCGCGTTCAACACGTTGTACGTGTTGCCTTCGACGATCTCAACGGGCGCGGAAACCGCGGCGACGGCGTTTTCTATCGCCGCGCGCTCGACGGTCGTGGCGCGCACGAGAAGAAACTGAACCGCCTCTTGCGCTCCGAGTCGCTCGGCGGCCTCGATCATCGGGCCCAGGTGATAGGCCACCTCCCGCTTCCTGCTTCCCGGCAAGAGAGCGATCGTCTTTCGGGCCGGATCGAGGCCGTACTGGGCGAGCGTCTGCTCGCGCGTCTGGGTCGGCCGCACCAGATCCAGCAGCGGATGACCGACAAAGGTCACCTTCACGCCCTCGCGCTCGTACAGTGGCGCCTCGAAAGGAAAAACCACCGCGAGGCGGTCCACGGACTTCGCGATCTTGCGCACGCGCCCGCGCCGCCATGCCCACACCTGCGGGCTGATGTAATAGAGAACGGGAATCCTCAACTGCCGCGCCAGACGGGCCAGGCGCAGGTTAAACTCGGGAAAATCGACCAGAATCACCAGATCGGGCCGCTCCTCTCTCAAGGCGCGCCGAAACAGCCGGTAAGCCTCCCACAGGGCTCCCAAATTGTCGCGCAGCTCGGAAAGCCCCATGCCGCTCAGCCGCGCGACGTCGAACACCACCCGCACGCCGTGGCGCCGCAGGTGCTCGCCCCCGGCCCCAAAAAACTCCATTGTCGGGTCTCTGTCGAGCAGCGCCTTGACGACCTGAGATCCATGGAGGTCTCCCGACGCCTCGCCGACGACTATCATGATTTTCCTCGCCCGCATGAGCCCCGCTTCCGGCGGCGGGAAGAGCTAGAGCTTCTCGCTGATCATCGAGGCGATCTCGAGAGCCCTCAAGCCGTCCTCGCCGCTCACCATCGGGCGCCCGCGCTTCTCTACGACTTCGAGAAACGAGGCGATCTCATCGGCCAGCGCGTCGCCATCCCCCATTTCGATCGTCTCGGCCCGGATGTCCTGCCAGCCACCGCCCTTTTGGGGCTTGTGGTAAACCTGCGCCTGCCTGCGGTCGTAGTCGATCGAAATATACGCGTCGGGCTGGAAAAAGCGAATTTTGCGCTCCCGCTTGAGCGAGACCCGGCTGGAAGTCACGTTGGCGATGCATCCGTCCGCGAAGGTGATGCGCGCGTTGGCGATGTCCGGCTTGTCGGTGAGGACCGGCACCCCGACCGCCTCGACCCTGTGGACCGGCGAGCGAACCAGGCTGGCGATGACATCGATATCATGGATCATGAGGTCGAACACGACATCGACATCGGTGCCTCGCTCTAGAAACGGCGATAGCCGGTGGCATTCGATGAACTTGGGCTCGCGCAGGATGCCGTCGAGCGCGCGGATCGCCGGGTTGAAGCGCTCCAGGTGACCCACCTGAAGGATGCGGCCGTTTGCCCTTGCCAGCTCGACCAGCTCCCTCGCTTCGGCGGTATTGGCGGCGATCGGCTTTTCCACCAGCACGTCGATGCCGTTCTCGAGCAGCGCCTTGGCGACGTCGTAGTGAGCCTGGGTGGGAACGGCCACGCTCGCGCACTGCACCCGTCCGAACAGCGCGCGATAGTCCGTGAAAGCGGCGACGCCGAGCTTGTCGGCGACCTCGCGCGCGCGCTCGGCATTGGTGTCGGCGACGCCGACGAGCTCCGCCATTTTCAGCGCGGCGTATTTCTGCGCGTGAAACCAACCGAGATAGCCGACCCCGACGACGCCCGCCTTGATTTTCGCCCCTTCAGCCATCGCTCGCTGCGGCCTCGCTTTTCGCCGCTCCTTTCCTGAAATCCGCCTCGCCGGCCACTTTCCGCCGCCTAGCGGCAGATTCCCCGCCGTGAATTCTCGATAAACGTGACCATCGCCGCCACCTCGGGTGAGTCGGGAAATTCGGCGCGCAGCCGCTCCACCGCCTCCTTGGTCTTCAAGCCCGACTGGAAAATGATCCGGTAAGCCTTCTTGAGGACATTGATTTTTTCGCGGCTGAATCCGCGCCGCTTGAGGCCGACCAAATTCAGCCCGCGCACGCGCGCGCGATCCCCGGTCGCGTTACAGTACGGCACGACGTCTTTTGAAACCATCGAGCCGGCGCCGACGATGGCCCCGGTGCCGATCTTGACGAACTGGTGAATTCCCACCAGGCCGCCGACCACGACGTGATCCTCGATCACGACATGGCCGCCGAGCGTCGCGCCGTTCGCGATAATATTGTGCGCGCCAATGATGCAATCGTGAGCGATATGGCAGTACATCATGAGACAATTATGGTCGCCCACGCGCGTGACCATGCCGCCGCCCCGGGTTCCGGGGTTCAGCGAAGCGTACTCGCGCACGATGTTGTGGTCGCCGATGATGAGCTGGCTCTCTTCGCCCTTGTACTTCAGATCCTGCGGCATGTTGCCGATCGTCGCGAAGTCAAAAATTTGATTGTCGCACCCGATGGTGGTGTTTCCCTGGATGACGACATGCGTGCGCACGCGCGTCGCCTTTCCGATCTGTACCTTCGGCCCGATCACGCTGTAAGCGCCAACCTGCACCGTATCGTCCAGCTCCGCGCGCGGGTCGACAATCGCCGTCGGGTGAATCTTGGTCATCGACTTGAACCCCGCGCTTCACTCCAGTTCGACTTCCATCGCGGAGATTTCCGCCTGCGCAACCAGATTCCCGTCGACCGTGGCAATCCCTTGCATCTTCCAGAAAGCGCCGCGCCGCTTGATGGAGGTAAGCGAAAGCTTCAGCTGATCGCCGGGACCGACGGGCCGCTTGAACTTTACCCGGTCGAGTCCCGTCAACACGAACACCCGCCGGTCCGGCACCTCGCCGCGCGAGTAATGCGCCAGAATGGCTCCGACCTGCGCCATCGCCTCGCAAATCAAAACCCCCGGCATGACGGGACGCTGCGGGAAATGACCTTGAAAAAAAATTTCGTTGAAAGTGACATTCTTGAGGCCCACGATGCTCTTGCCGACCTCGATCTCCAAAATGCGGTCGACGAGGAGAAACGGATACCGGTGGGGGATTCGCTCAAAAATCTGTCGTATATCAAGCATCGCGTTTGCCTCCGCGATTCCTGTCGGCCTCCCTTGGGCGCGCCAGCTTTCGTTCCAGACCCCTGACCTTGACCAGCAGCTCCGGCAGCTTGGCCAGAGATTTGACGACCCTGAGCCACTGGCGGTGCGGCAGCGCCGGAATCCCTGACGAAAGCACAGCCCGCGCCGGCACCGGCTGAGCGACCCCCGACTGCGGGCCGATCATCGCGCCGTCGCCGATCTCAATGTGGTTGACGACCCCGACCTGCCCCGCCAGCACAACCCCCCTGCCGATCTTCGTGCTGCCCGCAATCCCAGCCTGAGCGATAATCAGCGAATGCTCGCCGACGGTGACATTGTGCGCGACGTGAACCAAGTTGTCGATCTTCGTACCCCGCTGGATGAGCGTTTTTCCGAGCGTAGCGCGGTCGATCGTCGAGTTCGCCCCGATCTCCACATCGTCCTCGATCTCGACAATGCCCAGCTGCGGGATCTTGATCCGCTCCGCGCCCTCCCCCGCATAGCCAAAACCGTCGCTGCCGATGACCACCCCCGCGTGCGCGATGACGCGATCGCCCAGCCGGCAGCGCTCCCCAACCGTCACCTGCGGGTATAGGACGCAGTCTCTCCCGACGACCGAATAGTCCCCCAAAAATACGCCCGGATAAAGGACCGACCCCGCGCCGACTTGCGCCGCCGTGCCGATGTAGACATGCGGAAAGATCGTTACCCCCTCACCCAGTCGGGCGCTCGGCTCGATGACCGCATGGGGGCTCACCTGACCTCCGTGCGGCTTTGCCGCCGCGAACTGCTGCAGGATCCGGGCAAACGCCAGGTACGGCTGGCTCACCCGAATGTAGGTTGGACCCGCGCCGCCGGAGCGCGGCGCCTCCAGGCCGGCTTTTATGACGATAGCGCTCGCCCGGCAGCTCGACAGAAAGGGACGATATTTGGGGTGAGCGACAAAGGTGATGTCTCCGGGCCCCGCCTGCTCGATCGCGGCGACGCCCTTGATCTCCACGCTGCCATCGCCCAAAACCTCGCCGCCGACAAGCTCTGCCAGTTCTGCGACTGTCCTGATCGTGGTCACTTACCCTTGGAGGCTTTTGCGGCCGTGCGCCCGTTGTAGATCTCGACGACGCGGGGCGTGATATCGATGCCTTGGTCGCTGTACAAGAGCTGCGAGCGCTCCAAAATCAGCGTAAATTTCTCGCTCTTGCCAACCTCGACGACAACAGCCTGCAAGTCCTTGACGATTTGCGATGTCAGCTCGCCTTGCCGGCGCCGGAGCTCTTCTTGCGAGTCCCTGATGCTGCGCTGGTAGCCGACGTACTTTCTTTCCAGCTCCCGCTCCAGGTTTCCTCTTTCCTCGTCGCGCAAAAGCGGGCCCTTCTTGTCGAGCTCGGTCTTGAGCCGTTCAACTTCCTGCTTTTCCCTGAGCAGCTCGCCCTCGGCGCGCTTCACTTCGGCCTCAAATCTCTCTTTGGCCTTTTTCCCCGCCTCCGATTCATTGATCGCTCTTTGAAGGTCAATATAGCCGATCTTGATTCTCCCGTCTTGGCCCCAAGCCCGAGACACCAGCAGGCACAAGAAAACCGTCACGATCACACTTTTCACTCGAACCTCCAAAAGTGCGCGAAATTACAAGCGGACCTTGTTACTGACCCAAAGAGAAGCCGACGATCGAAGTGTCGTCGCCGGATTTTGCATTGAGGGGAAATCCAAGTTCGACGCGCAAAGGGCCAAAGGGAGACATCCAGCGCGCCCCGACGCCCACCGAGCGCCTGAACGCGCCGAAGTTGATGCTTTCGGATTCCCGAAAGGCTTGACCCATGTCGAAGAACGCGACGCCGCGAAGGCCGATGCGTTCCAGGATGGGGAAAAGGATCTCGAAATTGAGAATCGCCTGCTTGTCGCCGCCAATGGAGTCGTCTCCCTCCCGCGGCCCGAGGCTTCGGTCCTGAAAGCCGCGCACCGAGTTGATGCCGCCGGGAAAATAGCGCTCGAAAAGAGGCAAATTGGTAGTTCCGCCGTATCCGATTCCATAGCCCAATGCGCCGCCGACAGCGAGCGTATAGGTGCCTCCCCAGTTTGGATCCTTGAGCAACGGATAGTACCAACGGCCGCCTAAGTCGGCTTTGAGAAAACGGCTATCGCCTCCAAGGCCAGCAATTTTGAGGCTCAGGCTGGAAATGGCCCCCTTAGTGGGCGCAAAAAAATGGTCCCGGCTGTCGTAGGAGAGGCTTGGCGTCACGGCGCTCGTGAGTGTTGTCCCCTCCTGATCTTTGATTGTCAGTGCTGCCGTATCTTCGATATCGCCGATCGTTTCTCGGGTGAGACCGTAACTGATTCCAGCACGCGTATAGTCCAGGAAGGTTGGCGGGTCATCGTACGCCACTTCTTCACCCTCATAGCCCACACTGCGCCGTCCTGGTTTGATGAAAGGTATGGTCGCGTGTTTGAGAAGATAGCTCGTGCGAACGGCAAAACCGAGGCGTTTGGACGTGAACTCGTTATATTCGCGCAACGTGTTAAAGGCGTCGATGCCCACGGCAACCGGACGCCCTCTGAAGTAAGGCTCGGTAAAGTTCACAATAAAGTCCCGGCGCGTGAAGCCGAAATCGACATAACCGGCGAGGCTTTGGCCCTTGCCAAAAAGGTTTCTCTCTTGGACAGCGGCGTTGAAGATAAACGAATCCCCGCTGCTATAGCCCGCGCCGATGGAAAACGTTCCAGTGGTGCCCTCCTTGACGTCCACGACCAGATCCACGGCGTCCGAGCGTTCCGTCTTGCGCGTGCTCAACTGGACGTCCTCGAAGTAGCCCGTTCTCTGCAGCGCCTCGCGGCTCCGCTTGATCCTGTCGCTCGAGAAACGTTCCTGCTCAGCCACCTCCAGCTCTCGGCGGATGACCCAGTCTCTCGTTTTCGTGTTGCCGGCGAACATCACGCGATTGAAATAGACGGGCGGCCCGCGCGTGATCACGAACGCCACATCGACCGTTTTCGCCTGATCGTCGATTTTCGTCACCGGATCGACCTTGGCAAAGGCAAAGCCTTTGTTGGAGTACTTTTCCGTCAACCCCGTGATATCTTCGCGCAGGCGGTTACCGCGCAGAATCTGACCGGACGTGAGCTGGATCGAGCGCAAGAGCTTCTCCGGTTCCTCGATCATGTCGCCGCCGATTTCGACCTTACCCACCCGGTACTGTTCTCCCTCATGGATCCGAATCACGATCTCGATACCCTCTTTGCCGCGCAGCACGACGGGATCGTCGATGCGGTGGCGCACATAGCCGTGATCGTAGTAGTGCGCCGACAGGATCGCCATGTCGTTGGTGAGCACGTCGTGATCCAGGACGCCGCGATTCGTGAGAAAGGAGAGGAACCATTTTTCCTTGGTCCCCATCAGGCGCCTCAGCTCGCTGCTTGAAAACGCCCGATTGCCCTCGAACGATATCTTCTCGATCAGGAACTGCTCGCCCTCGGAAACGAACAGCGCGACGGAGGCCTGATTGTTCTCGGCCGGAGAGATCGCGTACTCGACCTGGGCGTTAGCGTAACCGCTCTCGCTGTAGAGTTTCCTTACTCTCTCGACTCCCTCGGCGACTTTATCTTTGTCCAGAATCGTCCGGGGGCGAAGCCCGAAGGCGGTCTCGACCTTGTCTTTGCCGATCTTCGATGTCCCCTCGATCGTGATGTCCTTGATGTAAGGCTTCTCTTTGACGACATAGGTGAGCACGCCGTCGTCGGACAGCTCGGCTTTCACATCGTCGAAGAATCCCATGCGATAAATAGCCTTGACGTCCTGCTCCAACAGGGACGGATCGACCGCGGCCCCGGGGCGCGCCTTTAGGTGAATCCGGATGCCGTCCTCCTCGACGCGCAAATTGCCTTTGATCCTCACGTCCGCGATCGTCGCCGGCGGGGCCGCCGCATCGGCGGGCGCCAGCGCGAAGGAAAGCCACAGCAGCAAGATCAGCAGCGTTTCAAGACCGCGGTTTGCCGTTCGCGCCATGGCTTCAGAAGATCCTTGGAGGGCCAAGAAAGGGACTCCCTTCTGTACCAAATCAGGAAGGTTTTGTAAAGGAATTTCGCAAATTTACGCCCGCGCGCGAGGCGGAGATCACCGGCCATTTATTTTCCTCAAAACCGCCGTTTTTACTCGACCGGCCGAAGCCGGCCCTCGCGCAGCTCCAGGCGGCGGCCGATGCGCGCCGCCAGCTGGTAGTTATGCGTGGCGATCACGAGCGCCACGCCTTTTTCCTCGTTTAAACGCAAGAGCAGGTTCTGGATCTCCTCGCCGGTATGCGGGTCCAAGTCGCCCGTCGGCTCGTCCCCCAAAACCAGATGCGGCTGCAGCACCACGGCGCGCGCCACGGCCACCCGTTGCTGCTCGCCGCCGGAGAGCTTTCCCGGGCGATGCCGCGCGCGATCCTTCAGCCCCACCAGCTCGAGCAGCTCGATGGCGCTGGCGCGCGCGCGCTCGAAGCTCCAGCCCGCAACCAGCGCCGGGAGCATGACGTTTTCCATCGCGTCGAAATCCGGCAGCAAATAGTGAAACTGAAAGACAAAGCCGATATCGCGATTGCGGATGCGCGACAGTTCGTCTTCCGGCAGGCGCGCGAGATCGACACCGCGGAATTCGATCTTGCCGCTCGTGGGCCTGTCCAGCGTGCCCAGGATGTGCAGGAGCGTGCTTTTTCCCACCCCCGACTCTCCGAGAATCGCCAGCCGTTCTCCCTCGCGCACCTCGAGACTGAGGCCGCGCAGGACATGAATCTCGTCGTCGCCCTCGTGAAACGACTTTCTCAGCTCCTCGACTCTCAGCAGCGCGGGTCCGTCCGGGCCGGCTGCCGGCATCGTTTTGTCCGCCGACCTGGATTCCGGGGCTTCACTCATAGCGGATGATCTCCACCGGATCCAATTTCGCCGCTTGGCGGGCGGGATAGAGGCTCGCCGCCAGGCAGATCAAAAACGACGCGACCGTAACGAGCGCGAAGTTGCTGAAATAGATCCTGACCGGCACCGTGGAGATGAGAAAGACGCCTTCGGGCAGATGGATGAACTGATACTCCTGGATCAGAAGGCAAAGGACATAACCCAGGACCACGCCCAAGAGCGTCCCCACGAGCCCGATAATGCACCCTTTGACGAGAAAAATCGCCTTGATGCTCCGCCGCGTCGCCCCCATGGACTGCAGGATCGCGATGTCTTTGCGCTTTTCCATGACCACCATCGTGAGCGTCGAGACGATGTTAAACGCGCCGACCAGGATCATGAGAAGGAGCACGAGAAAGTAGACGGTTTTTTCCAGCCGCAGCGCCGCGAACAAATTGGGCCACAGCTGGGTCCAGTCCTCGGCCCAGTACGGCAAGCCGATCGCGCGCTGGATCTTGCGCGCAATCTCCGGCGCCTCGTGAACATCGCGCACGCGCACCTCGACGGTCGTCGCGACGTTTCCGAGGTCGAAGAACTTCTGCGCTTCCTCCAAGCTCATGAAAACCAGCGTGTTGTCGTAGTCCAGCATGCCCGAGTCGAAGCGGCCGGCGACATAGAAGCGACGGATCTTCGGCATCACGCCGAATGCCGTGGGCGTGCCGAGCGGCGACACGACCTGCACCGGATCGCCGACCATCACGCCGAGCTGCCCCGCCAGGCGCGAGCCGACGATCATTCCCGGCAGCTCGACCGTCTGGCCGTCGATCGACAACCGACGCCGCCGCTCCAGGTCGGCAAGCGTTCCTTCCTTGACGTATTTCCCGATGTCGACCACGCGCTGGGTAAGCTCGGGATCGACACCGCGAACGACGACGCCCGCGACGCGTTTGCCCGACGTGAGCATGACTTGACCGAACACCAGCGGCGCGGCGGCCACGACGCCGTCCTCGCGCGTGACTTTCTCAGCCAGCTCGCGGTAGTGCTCGATCACGTCGCCCGGCTTCACGATGGCGATATGGGCATTGATGCCGAGCAGGCGGTCGCGCAGGGCCTCCTCGAAGCCCGTCATCACCGCCATCACGACGTTCAGGGTCATGACGCCGATCATCACTCCCAAAATGGAAATGACCGTGATCAGCGAGATGAAGCGCTCGCGCCGGCGCGACTGCAGATAACGAAGCCCGATCAGCAGCTCATAGCGCATGGAAGCGATTCACGTTTCGGGGCGGAGCAGCGGGAACAAAATCACATCGCGGATCGATGTGCAGCCGGTAAAAAGCATCACCATCCGGTCGATGCCGATCCCCTCGCCGGCCGCCGGCGGCATGCCGAACTCGAGTGCCCGCAGGAAGTCTTCGTCGAGCGGGCTCGCCGACTCGTCACCGGCGCGCCGCGCCTCGGCCTGCTGCCGCAGGCGCTCGCGTTGGTCCAGGGGATCGTTCAGTTCGGAAAACGCGTTGGCGAGCTCCCTGCCGCCGATGTACAGCTCGAAGCGATCGACGAAAGACGGGTTCGCCTCGCTGCGCCGCGCCAGCGGCGAAACCTCGACCGGAAACTGCGTCACGAAGGTGGGCTGGATCAGATGTTCCTCGGCGACCTTTTCGAACACTTCGACCAGAAGCTCGCCGTAAGAGAGATGGGCCTCGACCGCGAGGCCTCGACGCCGCGCGAAGCCGCGCAGCCCGTCGGCGGTTAAAACCTCTTCCGGATGGGCGCCGCCGTACTCCACCACCGCGGCCGCAAGCGGCAGGCGCCGCCACGGCGGCTGTAGATCGATCAGGTGCCCGTCGAACGAGAGCGTGAGCCCGCCCCCCAGCTCGCGCGCGACCGTGACGAACAGCTCCTCGGTGAGCGACATCAGGTCCTCGTAAGTCGCATAGGCCTGGTAGAACTCGACCATCGTGAACTCGGGGTTGTGGCGCACCGAGACGCCTTCGTTGCGGAAATTCCGGTTGAGTTCGAAAACTCGCTCCATGCCGCCGACCAGAAGCCGCTTGAGATAGAGCTCCGGGGCGACGCGCAGATAGAGGTCGAGGTTGAGCGCGTTGTGGTGCGTCACGAAAGGCTTGGCCGCGGCGCCGCCGGGAAGCGGCTGCATCATCGGGGTCTCGACCTCGAGAAAATCTTTTTCCTCGAGAAAGCGGCGGACGGCGCGCACGATCTGCGAGCGGCGCTCGAAGACGCGCTTTACGTCCGCGTTCACCATGAGATCGAGATAGCGCTGCCGGTAGCGGGTCTCCACGTCCGCGAGCCCGTGCCATTTTTCCGGCAACGGCCGCAGACATTTCGCGAGCAGCCGCAGCTCGCCCGCCTCGACCGTAAGCTCGCCGGTTTTGGTGCGAAAGAGTTCGCCGCGAACGCCCACCAGATCGCCGAGATCGAAACTGCGAAATTGCTCGTACGCCTCGTTGCCGAGGCGATCCTGGCGCGCGTAGATTTGCAGCCTGCCCTTTCGGTCTTGCAGGTGAAAGAACGAAGCCTTCCCGAACGAGCGAAGCGTCATGATCCGCCCCGCCAGAGCGACCTTTGCGGGAGCTTGTCTGAGCGCCTCGTTGTCAAGCGCGCCAAAGCGCTCGATCACCTGCGCCGTCGTGTGATCGACCCTGAAGTCGTTGGGATAGAGGCTCAGGTTCGCAGCTTTGAGCTTGAGAAGTTTTTCGCGCCGTACCCTAGTCTGTTCGGTTAGCTCGTCCATGTGCATCCCGCCCGCCGCGGCGCGCGCCCCGCCCAAAACCGCGCGGCCCGCGCCGGCGCGTCTCCGACAGCTCGCCTGGATCGTGTGAGGAAAACAAAGCGGCCGCGTCAGCTGCCCAACGACCCCTGCCCGGGAGCCGATTGCCAGTCGAGGCGTCCCTGAGGCTTGCGGCCGCCGGCCGGTGAGCGAAGCTTCCTCAGGGCCTTCTCTTCGATCTGCCGAATGCGCTCGCGCGTGATCGAAAACCTCTCGCCCAGCTCCTCCAGCGTATGCTCGCGCGCCTCGCCGATACCGAAACGCATGCGGATGACCTTCTCCTGGCGCGGCGGCAGCACGGCGAGCGCTTTCTGCATCTCGCGCTGCAGGTTCAAATGAATCGCCTCTTCCAAAGGCTTGGCGATCTGGCGATTCTCGATGAAATCGGCGAGGCAGCTCTCGCCGTCGTCGCCGACCGGAGTCTCGAGCGAGACCGGCTCCCCTTCGAGTCGGATAATGCGCCGCACTTCTTTTACCTGCAGCCCCATCGCCTTGGCGATCTCCTCGGGAAAAGGCTCCCGGCCGAGCTTGCGCTGCAGGTGGCGGGCGATGCGGATCAGTTTGTTGCGCGTCTCCACGACATGCACGGGAATCCGGATGGTTCTTCCGGTATCGGTGATGCCGCGGGTGATCGCCTGGCGGATCCACCAGCTCGCGTAAGTCGAAAAGCGATATCCGAGCCGGTAATCGAATTTTTCCACCGCCTTCATCAGGCCCAGATTGCCTTCCTGCACGAGGTCGAGAAATTGCAGCCCGCGGTTCACGAATTTTTTGGCGATGCTGACCACCAGGCGCAAGTTCGCCTCGGTGAGCTCTTTTTTTGCCTGATGGACCTGTTTTTCTCCTTCCTCGATCGCCTGGACGCGCCGGCCCAGCTCCGCGGTGGAAAGCTCGGCCTGCTTCTCTATCGTCCGAATCTCGTGCAGCGCCGCCGCGCGTTTGACCGCGTCGCGGCGGAGCTTTTCCTCCCACCCGCCGATGGCGCGATGCCACTCTTTGAGCCGCGCGACGATGGCTTCCAGGTGGGCGTTGCCCAGCCCCAGCTCGGCGAGCGCCTGCGTGATCTCGGCCCTTTTTTGCTGCAGGGCTTTCTGCCACTGCTCCCTCTGACCCCTGCTGCCGCGCCCCTTCTCGAGTTTGGCGGCCATCTGCTCGCACAACCGAGACGAGCGCTGGATGCGCGCGACGGTTCTGAGAAAATGACCGCGGTAAAGCTCCTGCTTGTCGACAGCCGCGGCGTCCTCTTCGGCAAGATTGAGGACATCGCTAATCCGTAGCTCGTCGCGCCTGACCTTCTCGCCCAGGTCGATCACATAGCGGAGCGCGACGGGCGACGAGAAGACCTCGGCGCGAATTCTCGCTTCGCCTTCTTCTTTCCTTCTGGCAACCTCGATCTCTCCTTCCCGGCTGAGGAGAGGAAACGCGCCAATCTCCTGGAGGTACAGAGCGATCGGGTCCGCGCTCTCGTCGGTTTCCAGTTCGCCCTCCTCCTCGCCCTCCGCTTCGATCGGGGCAACCGGGTCGAGCGCTTCCGGCAACACCACCTCTTCGACCTCGTGCGCTTCGGCGACAGGCACGGGAAGTTCGCCCTCGGCCCAGCCGCTCATCCGCGCGCCGTCTTGCGTCCTTTGCGATGCTCGCCCTTTAGCCATGTTTTTCTCTTGCGCCTCCCGAGATGGTTTGAGTAGAACTCGATCGTTTCCAGTCCGGGCGCTGCCACCCGCCTCAAAAGCTTTCGCGCCGCCACCCTTTGGGGGCACGCCCGTTGGCCGGCCGCGGCCAGCCACTACAACATTCCCAGCTGCAGCTTGGCGGCCTCGGACATCTTGCTCGGATCCCACGGCGGATCCCAAACGACTTCGACCTCGACCGCCGTGATCCCCGGCACGGAACGGATTTTCTCCTCGACTTCCAGCGGCAAGGATTGCGCCGCCGGACAGTTCGGCGCCGTGAGCGTCATCCGCACGCGCGCAAGCCCCGACGCTTCCACACGGACGTCATAGATCAGCCCCAACTCGTAGATGTTGACCGGAATTTCGGGGTCGAAGCACGTGCGCAAGGCCTCGATGACCTGCGCCTCTAGAACCAATGCTTTTCCAGGAGAGTCTTCCATGGTCAAACCGCGGGGACGAATCCCCTATTCCGTCGACACGCGCTGGCGCCTGTCTTCCAGCGCCGCGCGCAAGGTGTGCCAGGCGAGGCTCGCGCATTTCACGCGCGCCGGAAAATTGCAAACCCCGGAAAGCGCGGCCAAGCGCCCCAGCTCCTCCGGGTTCGCGGGCGCTTTGCCCGTCAGCATCTGGTGCACCTTGTCAAAAAGAGCTTCGCCTTCCTGTCGGCTCTTCCCTTTGAGAGCCGCGGTCATCATGGAGGCGGAAGCTTTGGAGATGGCGCAGCCCGAGCCCTGAAAGGCGATGTCTTTGATGACGTCGCCTTCTAGAAGCAAATATACAGTGATCTGATCTCCACACAAGGGATTGAAGCCTTCGGCGGTCCGATTGGCCGTTTCCAGCTTTTGGAAATTGCGCGGTCGCTTGTTGTGGTCGAGGATGACCTCCTGGTAGAGATCGCTGAGGTCGGACATTTAACCGAAAACCTCCAAGACTTTCGGAATCGCGCGCGCGAGCGCGTCGATCTCTTCGGTGGTGTTGTAGAACGCCAGCGACGCCCTGGCCGTCGCCGGAACGCCGAAGCGCCGCATCAGCGGCATGCAGCAGTGGTGGCCGGTGCGGATCGCGATCCCCTCCTGGTCCAGAATCGTTCCGACATCGTGCGCGTGCACGCCCTCAAGGACAAACGAGAGAACGCCCGCCTTGCGCTTCGCGGTGCCGATGAGCCTGAGCCCTTTGATTTGCGCGAGCCGTTCGGTGGCATGGGCCATGAGTTGCCGCTCGTGCGCCTCGATCGCTTCGAAACCGATCCCCTCCACGTAAGCGATCGCGGCCCCGAGACCGATGCCCCCGGCGATGTGAGGCGTGCCCGCCTCGAACTTGTACGGCAGGACATTGTACAGGGTCTTCTCGAAGGTCACGGAGCTGATCATGTCGCCGCCGCCCTGATACGGCGGCATCTCCTCGAGCAGCGCTTTCTTGCCGTACAGCGCGCCGATCCCGGTCGGGCCGAAAAGCTTGTGCCCCGAGAAGGCGTAGAAATCGCAGTCGAGGTCTCGCACGTCGACTCTGAAATGGGGCACGGCCTGCGCGCCGTCGACCACGACCACGGCGCGCTGGCCGTGCGCCAGAGCGATCATTTCCTTGACCGGATTGATCGTTCCCAGAGCGTTGGAGACATGCGTCACCGATACCAGCTTGGTTTTCGGCGAGAGCTTGCGGCGGAATTCTTCGAGCCGGATCTCCCCGTGATCGTCGATCGGCGCCACCTGAAGTCTCGCGCCCACCTCGCGACAGAGGATTTGCCACGGCACGATATTGGAGTGATGTTCCATCTCCGTGATGAGGACCTCGTCGCCGGCCTTGAGGTTGGCCCGGCCGTAGCTGTGCGCGACCAGGTTGATCCCTTCGGTCGTGCCGCGCACAAAAATAATCTCGCTCGGTTCCGCGGCGTTGAGAAAGCGCTGCACGCTTCGCCGCGCCTCTTCGTATTGCTGGGTGGCCAGCTCGCTGAGAAAATGGACGCCCCGGTGAATGTTGGCGTTCTCCGCGCGGTAGTAGTGATCGAGCCGCTCGATCACGGAGCGCGGCTTCTGCGTGGTTGCCGCGTTGTCCAAATACACGAGCGGCTTGCCGCGCACGCGTTGGCGGAGAATCGGAAAATCCTCCCGGATCCGCTCGACGTCGAAATCGCGGCCCGCCGCAGCGGCGCGCCGATTTTCGCTCGCGCTCTTCATGCCCTCGCCTCCGCGCTCCCCTGCTCGCGAAAACGGGCGAGCAGCCAGTTTTCCAGCTGCAGACGCACGCGCTCGATCTTCACGTCCGCGACGATCTCACTGGCGAACGCGTAGGTCAGCAACGATCGGGCTTGCTCTTCGCCGAGGCCGCGCGCGCGCAGGTAAAACAACGCTTGCGCGTCGAGTTGACCGATCGTCGAGCCGTGCGTGCACTTCACGTCGTTGTTATAGATCTCGAGCTGGGGCTTCGTATTGATCGTCGCGTCCTTGCTGAGCAGCAGGTTTTTGTTGGTCTGGCGCGCATCGGTCTTGACGGCGCGCGGGTGAACATAAATCTTTCCGTTAAATACTCCCTGCGACGCGCCGTCGAGAATTCCCTTGTACAGCTCGCGGCTGCTGCAGTGCGGCTCGACATGATCGATGCGCGTGCGGTTGTCCACGTGCTGTGTGCCGTCGCCGATAAACAGCCCGTGCAACGTGCACTCCGCGCCCTCGCCCGCGAGCACCGTGTTGACCTCGTTGCGCACCAAAGAGCCGCCGGTGGAAATCAGATGCGAGAAAAAATTCGTACCCCGCCCCTGATGCACTTGCAGCGTGGCGAAGTGATAAGCGTTTCGGCTTTCCCGTTCGAGCTTGGTGTGGTCCAAAACGGCGTCATCGCCCAAGACGACCTCGGTCACGGCGTTGGTCAGATAGACGCCCTGCTCGGGCGAGCCGTACGTCTCGACGATAGCCGCCTGGCTGTGCTCTTCCAAGACGATCAGATTCCGCGGATAGCTGACAAGCGGATGTTCCGCGCGCGTCGTGAGGAACACCAGATGGATCGGCTTCGTCAAAACGGTTCCTTTGGGGATCAGGATAAACACGCCGTCCTGCATGAAAGCGGTGTTGAGCGCCACAAAAGGGTGCGTTTGATAATCCGCGTATTGGGCCAAAAAACGCTCGCCGAGCTCGCGCTCGCGGCTTAAGATCGTCCGCAAGCTGGCGACTTTGACGCCGCCCGGAACTTGCTCCGAGAACGACAGCTCGGGAGCGAAATGGCCGTTGATGCAGACGAGCCGGTTTTCCGCAATCCACGCCAGCCCGAGAGACGCCAGCCGCTCCGCCGCCACGCGCGACTCCTCCCGGCGCGCGGGCCGAAACGGCGTCCGCGCGAGCGGCGACACGTTCGTGTACTTCCAGTCTTCTTCTTTGGTCGTTGGCAGGCCCCGCTCCAAAAACCGCTCAAGGGCCGCCTCACGCAGCCCGCGGGTCCAGCCCTGGCCGTTGTCCGCCGCTCCCGCGCGGAAGCGCCGCAGCTCGGCGGCAACAAACTCTCCCTCCTGGAGACGCTCCGTGGCTTCCATGCTGATGGCAAAATTTACGGCAGCCCCGCCGCCGGGCCCGCTTGAGCGATGCGTTCGATGCCGGCGTAGCCTTTCTGTTCGAGCTCGAACGCCAGCTCTTTCGTGCCCGACTTTACGATGCGGCCGCCGAAAAGGACGTGGACATAATCCGGCACCACGTAGTTCAACAGGCGCTGGTAGTGCGTAATCAAGATGATCGCGCGCTCGGGGCTGCGCAAAGCGTTGATCCCCTGCGCGACGATCTTGAGCGCGTCGATGTCCAAGCCGGAGTCGGTCTCGTCGAGGATTGCAAGCCTGGGCTCCAGCATGGCCATCTGCAAGATCTCGTTGCGCTTCTTCTCCCCTCCCGAAAAGCCCTCGTTGATCGGCCGATTGAGGAGCGCCTGGTCCATGTCGACGAGCTTTGCCCGCTCTTTGACCAAGCTCAAAAATTCCATCGCGTCCAGCTCTTCAAGCCCGCGGTGCTTGCGCACGGCATTGACCGCCGCCTTCAAAAAATACGTGGTCGTGACGCCGGGGATCTCGACGGGGTACTGAAAAGCGAGAAAAATTCCCGCGCGCGCGCGCTCCTCCGGGCTCATCCCCAGCAAATTCTCGCCTTCGTAGAGGACCTCCCCCGCCGTAATCTCGTAGCCTTCCCGCCCGGCGAGCACATGGGCCAGCGTGCTTTTTCCCGAGCCGTTGGGGCCCATCACGGCATGCACCTCGCCGGCGTTGACCGCGAGGCTGATGCCGTTTAGGATCGCCACCTCGTCGACTTTCACGTTGAGATTTTTGATTTCAAGCAGCGGGTTTTTCATTCCTTCTCCCCGTTAACCGACGCTTCCTTCGAGGCTGACGCCGAGAAGTTTCTGCGCCTCGACGGCAAACTCCATCGGCAATTCGCGAAACACCTGACGGCAGAAGCCGCTGACGATCATCGTCACGGCGTCCTCGGCGGAGATGCCGCGTTGCCGGCAGTAGAAAAGCTGATCCTCGCCGATCTTCGACGTCGAAGCCTCATGCTCCACCTGCGCTTCGCTGTTCATGACCTCGAGATAAGGAAACGTGTGCGCGCCGCACTTGTCCCCGAGCAGCAACGAATCGCACTGGGAGTAGTTGCGCGCCCCGGTGGCTCCCTTCATGATCTTCACCAGACCGCGATACGAGTTTTGTCCGTGACCCGCCGAGATGCCCTTGGAGATGATCGTGCTCTTGGTGTTCTTGCCGATATGAATCATCTTGGTGCCGGTGTCCGCCTGCTGGTAATTGTTGGTGAGCGCCACGGAATAAAACTCGCCGACCGAACCGTCGCCCTGGAGAATACAACTCGGATATTTCCAGGTGATGGCCGATCCGGTCTCGACTTGCGTCCAGGAAATCTTTGAGTTTCTTCCCAGGCACTTGCCGCGCTTGGTCACGAAATTATAGATGCCGCCTCGTCCTTCCTTGTCTCCCGGATACCAGTTTTGCACGGTCGAATACTTGATTTGCGCGTTATCGTGCGCAATCAGCTCGACGACCGCGGCATGGAGCTGGTTGGAATCGCGCCGGGGCGCGGTACAGCCCTCGAGATAGCTGACGTAGCTGCCCTCGTCGGCGATGATCAGCGTGCGCTCGAATTGACCGGTGTCCGCGGCGTTGATGCGAAAATAGGTCGACAGCTCCATCGGGCAGCGGACGCCTTTCGGGATGTAACAAAACGACCCGTCGCTAAACACCGCTGAATTCAGCGCGGCAAAAAAGTTATCCGTGTAAGGCACGACCGAGCCGAGGTATTTCTGCACCAGCTCCGGATGCTCCTGCACGGCTTCGGAAAACGAGCAGAAAATAATTCCCATCTGGCCGAGCTTCTCTTTGAAGGTCGTCGCGACCGACACGCTGTCGAAAACCGCGTCCACGGCGACCCCGCTGAGCAGTTCCTGCTCTCTGAGCGGAATGCCCAGTTTTTCGTAAGTCGCGCGCAACTCCGGATCGATCTCGTCCAGGCTCTTGGGCCGCGGCGACTTCGTCTTGGGCGCGGCGTAGTAGATGATGTTCTGGTAGTCGATCCTGGGATACCTGATGTTCGCCCACCTGGGCTCGCCCGCCGTCTTCTCCAGCTTCGCCCAGTAGCGGTAGGCCCGCAAGCGCCAATCGAGCATAAACTGGGGCTCGTTCTTCTTTGCCGAGATCAGCCGTATGATGTCCTCGTTCAGGCCCCGCGGCACCGCGTCGGCCTCGATGTCGGTCACAAAGCCATACTTGTATTCGCGACCGACGAGGTCTTCCAATCTGTCAGCAGTCGTTCTCATGAAACCCCTGTACGCTTACAAAATTTTTCCTGAAGAAGCTTCCAGTGACTGACGGCCAAAAAGGCGCGGCCTGAGCCCCGGCTGATCGGCGATATCGCCGAGCGAAACTTTCGCCAGGTAGCCGGCGACGAGGCTTTGCGCCCGGTCCCATATCGAGATCTGCGGGCAGACGGCATCGTAGCGGCAGAAATGCTCGCCCTTTTCCAAGCACTGCATCAGCACCAAAGGGCCTTCGACGCTCTCGTAAACTTCCCTGACGTTGATCGCCGTCGCCGGTTTTGCCAAAGTGAAGCCTCCCTGGCAGCCGGGATGCGACAGGACCAAGCCGGCGGCAACCAGGTCCTTCATGATTTTCGACAAGTAAGAAGATGGGATGTCCTGCTTGCTTTCGATTTCTGCCCGGCTTACGATCCGGCCCGGAGCCTGCGCGGCCAGATAAGAGAGCGCCCGCAAGGCGTAATCGACCCTGCGCCCCACATGCATCAGAGAGCTCCTGCTAGCGTCGGACTTCGTCTTCTTCGCTTTCATAGGGCCTCCGCTCGCGCTCATCGACGCCCAAAGCACGCCAACTCGCAATCAAGACCAATATAGACCTATAAGGTCCACATTGTCAAGCCGCGTCCGTCCGCTTCGCCGCCGGCAGGACATTTTTTTCGCGCCCGCCGTTGTGCTACAAAAGGCCATGGCCATCCTCAAAGTCGCGCGGCTCGGCCATCCGGTGCTGAGAACTCCGGCCGCGCCCGTCGCGCCCGAACAGATCCAGTCGCCGGATATTCAGCGGCTCATTGCCGATATGATTGCCACGATGCGCGAGTACGACGGCGTCGGACTAGCGGCCGTGCAGGTCCATGAATCGAAGCAGGTGGCCGTGCTCGAGGTCGCGGAAAACCCGCGCTACCCCAACAAGCCCCGGGTGCCGCTGACGGTGCTCGTCAATCCTACGCTCGCGCCGCTGACCGAGGAGATGGAAGAGGACTGGGAAGGCTGCCTCAGCATCCCCGAGCTTCGCGGCAAGGTGCCGCGCTACAAGCGCGTTCGGGTCCGCGCCCGAGATGAAACCGGCGCGCCGGTCGATTTTGTTGCGTCCGGCTTTCACGCCCGCGTGCTGCAACATGAGTGCGATCATCTCCAGGGAAAGGTTTACCTGGACCGCATGCGCGACTTCTCGACGCTCACCCACCTTCAGGAGCTTTCGCGTTACTGGCTGGACCGCTAACCAAAGGCCTTCAGCGATAGAGCATCTGGTTCAACTGCCGCACGGCCTTTTCCGCCCCGTCGCGGGCGAGATCCTCCGCCCTGACCCATTTTCCGCCCCGGCGAGTAAAATCGCCCAGGCCTAAAAGGTTTTCACTGAGAGCCTTCTGCGTCTCCTGATACTCCGCCCTCCAGACGACGTCGCCGCGCTTGACGTCCACGAGCTCGAGAACAAAGTCGACGGAAGCCGGGCTTTGAACCCCGAGATCTTCTCCCACCCGCTGGCGGAAGCGAAGGACGCGCCCGACAACGACCGCGTCGGCGTAAACCAGCTCGCCGATGCGCCGCGCTTGCGCCGTCCCGTCCCTGACCGTCGCGGCAACTTCGCGCACCTCCCGCTCCGACACAATCTGCCAGTGCGGCAACGCGAGCATGCTGGAGTAGACAAAATCGGTAAGCAGCGCCCCGGCATTTTGCTCCGCGCCGGGGCGCGACCCGGCGGGGTCGGCCCGCCCCGCTGCGGCCGAATCGATCGGCATCACGGCGATGCGCTTGATGTTACGCGCGCGCAGGTCCTCGGCGGAACGCACCTGCAGGTTTCCCGGAGCCAGACTGCAAGCGGACAGCAGCAGCAATACCAGCGGTAGCCACGTCGGTTTATTTATCCAGCGAAAAGACATCGCGCAGGGTTGGAGGGTGCGACGGCCGCCTCAATCCGGCACGTCGATCTTGAGCCCGAGCTCCCGGAGCTGGCGCGGGTCGACCGGAGCGGGCGCGTCGGTCAAAAGGCACACGGCTCTTTGGCTTTTGGGAAACGCGATGACGTCGCGGATCGAGCGCGCGCCGCTCAGAATCATCGCCAACCGATCGATGCCGAAGGCGATGCCGCCGTGCGGCGGCGTGCCGTAGCGCAGCGCCTCGAGAAAAAACCCAAACTTCTCTTCCGCTTCCTGCGGCCCGATCCCCAGACGTTCAAACACCCGCCGTTGCAGGCCCAGCTGATGGATACGGATGCTTCCTCCGCCGATCTCGGTGCCGTTGAGCACGAGGTCGTAAGCTTGCGATCGGACCTTCAACGGCTCGGCAGTTAGCAGCTCGAGGTCTTCGTCGAGCGGCGCCGTGAACGGGTGGTTGACGGACTGAATCCGTCCCTCCGCGTCGCGCTCAAAAAGCGGAAAGTCGGTGATCCAGACCGGCGCGTAGTCGCCGTCGCGGATGAGGCCGAGCCGTTCGGCGAGATGCAAGCGGAGATTTCCCAGAGAAGCGTTCGCGACTTTTTCCTGATCGGCGATGAAAAAAACAAAATCGCCGGGCTTTGCGCCGGCGAGCTTGGCGATGCCGTCGCGTTCCTCGCGCGCAAGAAACTTCGCAATCGGCGACTGCCATTCCCCCTCGGTCACTCGCACCCACGCGAGCCCTTTGGCACCGTACGTGCCGACCAGGGCCGCCAGCTCCTCCAGCTCCCGGCGCGAGAACTCGGCTCCGGAAACCTTCAACCCCTTCACGACGCCGCCGCTCCGGAGCGCGCTCGCGAACACGTTCGCCTCCGAAGCCGCGAGCACGCTCGAGAAGTCCTGCAGCTCCAGGCCGAAGCGCAAGTCCGGCTTGTCGGTGCCGTAGCGCGCCATCGCCTGCTGCCAGGTCAGGACGCGAAACGGCCGGCCGAGTTCGACGCCCTTGAGCTCCCGAAAGATCGACTGAATCATTCCTTCGATGAGAAGCACGAGATCCTCGCGCTGGATAAACGCCATTTCGATATCGAGCTGCGTGAACTCCGGCTGGCGATCGGCGCGCAGGTCTTCGTCGCGAAAGCAGCGCGCGATCTGAAAATAGCGGTCGACGCCGCCAACCATGAGAATCTGCTTAAAGAGCTGCGGCGACTGCGGCAGGGCATAAAAGCGGCCCGGATAAATCCGGCTCGGCACCAGGTAGTCGCGCGCGCCTTCCGGCGTGCTCTTGGTCAGCAGCGGCGTTTCCACTTCGATAAAGCCGTGCGCGTCCAGGTAATCGCGAATCCGCTTGATCATGCGATAGCGCAGCCTGAGCGCCGCGAAGGTTTGCGCGCGTCTCATGTCGAGATAGCGATACTTGAGCCGCGTATTTTCGCTCGCCTCGCCGGCCTCGTCGATCGGAAACGGCGGCGGATCGGCGGCGCTGAGGAGCTTTACCTCCTTCACCCGAAGCTCCACTTCGCCGGTCGGCAGGTTCGCGTTGACGGTTTCCGGCGGTCTGAGGGCCAGGATGCCGCGCACGGCGATGACGTCCTCGGCGCGGATCTGCTTTGCGTTCTCGTGCGCCACCGGGTCGGTCTCGGCGTTGAAGACCGCCTGGATCATCCCGCTTCGGTCCCTGAGATCGACGAAGATCAAGCCGCCGTGATCGCGCCGCCGCTGCGCCCAGCCCATGAGGATCATCTCCTGGCCGACGGCGGCGGCTCGCGGCTCGCCGCAGTACAGGCTGCGCTTCCACGCGCCCAGGCTGTCCCCAAAAGCCCGCTCGCCTTTCACGACTTTGCCACCCGCTCGCGCATGAAGGACTCGAGTTGGCCGAGGCCGATTTCGCTCTGCTCGCCGCCGTCCATCCGGCGCAGCACCACGGCCTGCCGCTTGAGCTCTTCCTCGCCGATAATGACGACGTTCACGGCGCGAAACTTGTCCGCCCGCCGCATTTGGCTCTTGAGGCTTCTTTCCTCGCCTTCCATCTCGACCACGAGCCCGGCGCGCCGCAGCCTGTGGACCACCGGCACCGCCCAATCGCGCGCCGCCTCGCCCAGCCACACCACGTAAAGGTCCGGCCGGCGATTCTCGCCGCCGTCGCGCTTGCCCAAAAGCAGCGCCAGACGCTCGAGGCCGAGCGCGAACCCGACGCCGGGCGTCGGCGGGCCGCCCAGGTCTTCGACGAGCCCGTCGTAGCGGCCGCCGGCGGCGACCGCGTTCTGCGCCCCCAGCGCGCCGCTGGTCCACTCGAAAGCGGTCCGGCAGTAATAGTCCAGACCGCGCACGAGCCGCGGCGCCAGCCGGTAGCCGACCCCGGAGTCGCCGAGCAGCCGCTGCACCGCTGTAAAATGGGCTTCGCACTCGCCGCAGAGAAACGCGAGAATCGAGGGCGCCTCGCTCGCGACCTTCGCGCACGAGGGCTCCTTGCAGTCGAGAACGCGGAGCGGATTGCGCTCCATCCGGCGCCGGCAGTTCTCGCAAAGCTCGTCCTGGTGCGCGCGCAGATACTCGAGGAGCGAAGCCCGGTACGCCGGCCGGCAGCGCACGCATCCCAGCGAGTTAAGCTCCAACTGGACCTCGTTCAGTCTCACCGCCTGGAAGAAATCCGCGAGCAGGAGCAAGACTTCGACGTCCGCCAGCGGGTCGGCCCGCCCCAACAGTTCGGCGCCGATCTGGTAGAATTGCCGGAGCCTTCCCTTCTGCGGCCGCTCGCGGCGAAACATCGGGCCGATGTAGAAAAGCTTGCGCACCGGTTCGACCTGATACATGCCCGATTCCACGTAAGCGCGCACCACGCCCGCGGTCCCTTCCGGCCGCAGCGTGACCGAAACGCCCTCGGGATCGTGATCGACGAACGTGTACATCTCCTTTTCAACGATGTCGGTCGTCTCGCCGATCGAGCGCCGAAAGAGCTCGGTCTTTTCCAGGATCGGAATGCGGATCTCGGAAAAATTGTAGCTGGCGAAAACGCGCCGCGCCTGCTCCTCGACGAACTGCCAGGTCTCAATTTCGCCGGGCAAAACGTCCGCGAAACCTTTGACTCGGGTCACTCTCATACGACTCAAAAACGCTCACACCCGCGAATTGCTGATACACCATACAAAGAGAACAGCCGTTAGGCAAATGCGCGCGCGCTTCTTCACAAAACGTAAAAAATAGTCGAAACTACCCTGCGCGCCGATCGATTTCCCCCGAAAGGAGGCTCAAATGACCCCGCTCAAAATTTACGAGATGGATCACATCGTGCTCAACGTGAGCGATATCGAGCGCTCGCTCAAGTTCTATACCGAAATTCTCGGTCTTGCCGGTGAAAGGGTGGAAGAGTTCAGAAGCGGAAAAGTCGGCTTCCCCTCCGTCCGCATCAACGCGGACACGATCATCGATCTGAGCCCGAAAAAGACTTCCGCTCCCGCGCGCAAGGACGCGGAAGTCAATCTCAACCATTTCTGCCTGGTCGCGGAAGCCGCCGACCTCGCCCAGGTGGCGGAGCACCTCAAGAGCCGAGGCGTCGAGATTCTGACCGGCCCTGTCTCTCGCTGGGGCGCGAGAGGACGCGCCACATCGATCTATATTCTCGATCCCGACGGTAACGAGATCGAGATCCGGTGCTACTAGCCGGCTCAACGGCCCTGGAAGCGGGACAGGACGTTCTCGGCAAACCGATCGATCTGTTTCATCCGCTCGGGCCAGCGCGGCGCCATAAACTGGAGCGCGAGGTGCTCGACCCCGGCCCGCTCGTACGCGTCGAGCCGGCGGCAGATCTGATCGGAGTCTCCCTTCAAGTATCCTTCCTCCGGCGCGGCAGCGTTTTCGGTGAGCTCGATCGGGAGGCAACAGCTGAGCGCGATCCGCTCCGGGTCCCTGCCGGCGCGCGCCGCGTAGCGCCGCACGTTATCGAATCTCCGCCGCAGCTCCTCCGGAGTCATGCGCACGAAGTAGGGAAACCAGGCGTCGCCAAATTCCCCCGCGCGCCGCTGCGCGCGGCCGCCCTCGCCGCCGACCCAGATCGGAATCTTGCCGTGCACGGGCTTGGGCAAGAACGAGACGTCTTCGAACCGGTAGTAGCGCGCCGCGAAGCTGCAACTTTCGTTCTCCCACAGGACCTTGAGCAGTCGCAGCTGCTCGTCGGCGATCGCGCCGCGCTCGCTGAAAGGAACGCCGAGCGCGCGGAACTCTTCTTCCATCCAGCCGACGCCGACGCCCATAATGAGCCGGCCGTTCGCGAGCCGGTCGATCGTCACCGCGATCTTCGCCCAGTAGAGCGGATGGCGATAGGGCAAAACCAAAACGCTCATGCCGAGACGAATCTTCATCGTCTGGCCCGCGAGAAAAGCCAGGCAGGTAAGCGGCTCAAGAAACGGCCGATCCGGCGGCACGATGAACTGCTGGTCCTTGCTGTAGGGGTAGACCGACGCGATATGCCGCGGGATCACGATTCGGTCCGCCGCCCAGACCGCGTCAAAGCCGGCGGCTTCGGCCTGGCGCGCGGCCTGAGCCAGCGTCTGTGCGCTCGCCGCACTTCCGGAGACGGGAAGAAAAACGCCGATCTTCGTGGAGGTTTCTCCTTTTTTGGTCAGTCGGTCATGGATCGGCAGCTCGATCCATTGCCAGCGTGCCGCGCTTGCCGCTGCGATAGGCGCTGTACCGGACAGTCTTTCCGTCGGTCTTCAAGATGATAGCGCCGTCCAGATCGGTGCGTAAGACCTGCGCGCCGGCGCCGCGGTAGCGGGCGACGACTTCCGCGCGCGGCAGACCAAAGGGATTTCGGTAGCCGACGGAAAAGATCGCGAGCCGCGGCCGAACCGCAGCGATGAATCTTTCCGTGCTGGCGCCCGCGCTCCCGTGGCGCGGCACCTTGAGCGCGGCGCTTGCGAGCTCATTTGGCCGCGCGAGAAGCCTTTCCTCATCGCGCGCCCCGATATCTCCCGCAAACAAAAAAGCGGCGTCCCTGAAGGTAAGGCGGAGCGCGATCGAAGCGTCCTCGCCCGGCGCACCCGCATAGACGGCGCAGACTCGCACGGCATCGATCTCGCGGCAGCCGGTGGCCTCGTCGATTGTCCGCAGGGTCGTCCCCTTGCGCTCGAGCGCGCGCTCCAGGTCGCGGTAGCGGGCCGCCGCAGGGCGGTACGCTCCCGACCAAAACTCGCGGGGCGCAAACTGCTCGACGACGCTTTTCAAGCCGCCGTAATGGTCGACTCGCGGATGGGAAAGCAAGACATAGTCGACCTTAAGGATTTTGCGCGCGCGCAGAAAAGGCGCCACAATCGCCTCGCCGGGATCGAATTCCCCTCCCGCGGTGCCGCCGCCGTCAATGACGAGAACTTTACCGCCCGGGAACTCGACGACCGCCGCGTCCCCATGGCCGACGCTGAGATGGGTGATGCGCAACTCATGGCGCTGCCATCTGCCTCCGAGCCAATAAAGCACGCATGCCCCCGCGGCCAACGACGCTGCCGCAAAAACGAGCAGCGCCTGGGCGCGCGTGCGCGCGCACAAGAGCAGAAGAAAAAAGCCGTAGACGATCCCGACCTCGATCAGGTTTGGAATCGGCACATTGACGCTCGCCAGCGGGAGCGAAGCAAAAAGGCCGATGAGCGTCTGCGTGAGCCAGAGAAGCGGCTGCGCCGCGCGCAACAGGCTCTCCGCCAGCTCGGCGCCCAGCAGCGAAACAAAGCCGACTCCGAGCCCAAGGGGGACCACGCCGAAGCCGACGAGCGGCACGACCAGCGGGTTTGAGACAAAGCCGGCGAGCGACAACTGGCCGAAATGATGCGCGATCATCGGACCGGTTCCCAAGGTGGCCAGGAGCGGCACGGCCAGATAAAGCACGCCCTGCCAGGCCCTTGCGCGCCAGCGGCTTTTTTCCTTCGGGTGCTCGGCGGCTTTCTGCGCCGGGTGCCACTGCTTGACCTTGCGCGTGCCCCAGACGATGAAAAGCACCGCGAGAAACGAGAGCTGAAACGAAATCTCGACGACGACCCCGGGCCACGCCAGGCCGATCATCAACGCCGCCAGGGCAAGACTGCTGAAGACCTCCTCTTCACGGTCGAGAAGGACGGCAAACTCGTACACCGCGATCATAATGGCCGACCGTACCGTGGGCACCATCGCGCCGGCGAGGCAGGTGTAAAGCAAAACGGCAAGAAAAGAACAGAACGTCGCGATCTTGAGGAAGTTCCAGCGCAGCAGCCAGCTCGGTCTTAAAGCCCCCGACAGGCGCACGAGAAAAAACACGACCAGCCCCAGCATGCCGACATGGAGACCCGAGATCGAAAGAATATGGGCAACGCCGGCGGCCGCCGCCTGCTCGCGCAGCTCTCGACCGATGCCTCCCATGTCTCCGACGACGAGCGCCTTGAGCAGCGCGGCGTCAGCCGAAGCCAGGCGCGTTTCGAAAAAGCGGCCGATCGAGCGCCGCAGGCCCTCGATTTGGCTCCACAAGCTTTCCGCGTCGCGAGACAACAATTCGACGCCCGCGTCGGTTTCGAGATAGGCCGTCAAATAGATGCCCCTCCGCGCCAGGTAACTCTCGTAATCGAACGAGCCCGGATTGCCAAAGTTGCGCGGCGGCCGCACGCGCAGCCACAGCCGCACGCGGTCGCCGTAGCGCCACTCGGAGCGATCGACGCCGACGGTCACCAGCACCCGCCCTTCGACCTCCCGCGCGCCTTCCGGTAACCAGACCCGTTCCGCCTGCAGATACCAGCGGGTTCGGTCCGGCAGCCTCTCCGGCTCGCGATAGTGCGCCGCCTCGAGATAGAGCGGCTCCTTAAAATCGCTGAGCAACCGCAGATGGTTCTCGGGGAACTCGGGAGCGAGCAACCTCTCGTGCGTCCGATAGCCCGCCCCAATGGTGGCCGCAGAAAGCGCAAGCAGCAGGGCCCAGCTCCACAGTCTCAGCGCGACCACGAGGAGGGCGAGAAAACAGAGTGCGAGAACCGTTGCCGCCGCAAACGGAGCCTCGGCCAAGACCAGCGCTTGCCCGAAAAGAAGGGCCAGGGTGGGAACGATCAAGAAAGCCTCGGGCCGGTTCTCCAACAGCGTAACCGTCGGGGCCGAAGCTTCGGCTTCCAGAGCCCATGCCTGTCCGTCGGCGGCGCGATCCCGCTGCACGAGCGGCTCCCTTCTTTTGAGCGACTGTCTCGCTACCGGAGGCGCGAATCTAGCAGCAGCGGCGCCCGACCGTCAAGGAAGGTGTTTTGGGGAAAGCTCTTCTGCGGCCGGCGCCTTCTCTTCATCCGGCCCGCGCAGCGCGGCAAGAATCCGGCGCGCGATTTTTTCGTCAATCGACGGCACCTGCAACAGCTCTTCCAATGTGGCATCGCGCAGCCGCTGCAGGCTCCCGAAGGCGCGCAGCAGAGCGCGCTTGCGCGCGGCGCCGATCCCCGTCACATGGTCGAGGGCGGACTTCAGCGTTTGGCGGTTTCGCAGCAGCCTGTGGTACGAAATCGCGAACCGATGCGCCTCATCGCGGACCCGCTGCAGCAGATGCAACGCGGCCGAGTCGCGCCGCAGGACGATGGGGTTGCTTTGCCCCGGAATGAACACGCGCTCTTCGGAACGTCGGATCTCGGCGCTGCGCATCGCTCTCTCGACGCGCATTTTGGCGAGGCCAATAACGTCGACGCCTTCAACCCCGAGCTCGTGCATGGCGGCGAGCGCCATCCCGAGCTGGCCCCTGCCGCCGTCAATCACGACCAGGTCGGGCGCGTCGCCCTCCGCGAGCGCCCGGCGGAAGCGTCGCTTCAGCACTTCGAACATCATCGCAAAGTCGTCGCCGCCCCGGCTGGCATCGACCGTCCGAATACGGTAGCGCCGGTAGCGCTTCTTGTCCGGCCGTCCCTCCCAAAAGCTTACCATCGAGCCGACGGCGCTCGTCCCGTGAATGTTCGAGATGTCGAAGCATTCCACCCGGCGCGGGAGATTTTTTAGCCTGAGCCGCTCTTGCAGCTCGCGCAGCGTATTCTCTTTGTGCTCCGCCTGGTCGTGCCGCTCGCGGAAGCTTTGCGCGGCGTTCTCGATCGCCATTTCCACGAGCCTTCTCTTGTCGCCCCGCTGCGGGCAAAGGATCGTGACCTTCGCCCCTTTGCGCTCCGACAGATACTCCTCGCGCGCCTCCCGGTCTTCGATCTCGACGGGCAAAAGAATCTCCTCCGGAACAAAGCGCTCGCCCTGATAAAACTGCGTCAAAAAAGACTCAAACACATCGGCATCCGTGAACTCCAGATCGGGAAACGAATAGGCCTGGTTCCCGGTGAGCTTTCCCTGCCGGATAAAGAGCACCTCAAGCTCGATCAGGCCGCCTTCGCGGTGGCACCCGAAGACGTCCTGATCGGCCCCCCAGTGCGCGAGCATGCGCTGCTTTTCGATCGTCTTCTCCACGGCTTGAATCTGGTCGCGGATGCGCGCCGCCGCCTCGAAATCGAGCTTCGCGGCCTTCTCTTCCATCGCGCGCCTGAGATCGCGCAAGAGCTCCTGGTTTTTGCCTTCGATGAAGAGCATCGCCTGCTTTAGGTTTTTCTGGTACTCCGCCGGGTCGACGGGCAGAACGCACGGGCCCAGGCAGCGCTTGATCTGGTACTGCAGGCACGGCCGCGAGCGGTTCTTGAAGTTATAGTCCGTGCAGGTGCGCAGCATGAAGTACTTCTCAATCACATCGAGCGTCTCGCGCGCCGACGCGGCCGACGAGTAGGGGCCGAAATAGCGGCTGCCGTCCTTGACGATTTTGCGGGTCGGGAGGATGCGCGGCCAAGGATGGCGCTTGGTCACCTTGATGCTCAAATAACTTTTGTCGTCCTTCAGGCGGATGTTGTAGCGCGGCTTGTACTGCTTGATCAGATTGTTTTCCAGGATCAGCGCCTCTTTTTCGTTCTGGGTGACGAGCGTTTCGAAGTCCGCGACGCCGCGCATCAAAAACTCGATTTGCGGGCGGCCGTCCCCGCCGCGCAGGTACGCGCGCACCCGCGCCCGCAGGTCTTTCGCCTTGCCGACATAGATGACCTTCCCGGCCTGGTTGCGCATGAGATACACGCCGCACGCCGCCGGAAGACTGTTGAGCTTTTCTTCGAGGGAAGCCATCGGCCGCCAGACTCATTTTACCCCATAAAAGTCCGGGGAACAGCCGCCGGGCGTCAGCCGCGGGCGACGAGCGGGTTGGCGAGGCCCAGCTCTCTCTCTTCGAGGCGCTTGATCTCGTCGCGCAGCTGGGCCGCGCGCTCGAAGTCCAGTTCTTGGGCCGCCTTCTTCATTTGCTTGCGCAGCTGCTGGATCTTGCGCGGGATCTGATCGATGGGCAGGTATTCTGCGGCCGGCTCCGCCGCGATGGGCACGGTAATGTAATCGGACTCGTAAAACTCCACCAGCGGCGTGCCCAGCGCCTTCACCACGGTCTGGGGCGTGATGCCGTGCTCGCGATTGAATTGCGCCTGAACGCGCCGCCTTCTCTCCGTCTCGTCGATGGCCCGCCTCATCGAGTCGGTCACGCCGTCGGCGTATAGGATCACCGTGCCGTTTACGTTGCGCGCGGCGCGGCCAATGGTTTGGATGAGCGAGCGATCGGAGCGCAGGAAACCTTCCTTGTCGGCATCGAGAATGGCGACCAGGGAAACTTCGGGAATGTCGAGCCCTTCCCGCAGCAGATTGATTCCCACCAGGACGTCGAACGTGCCTTTTCTTAGGTCGCGGATGATTTCCACCCTCTCGATCGTCTCGATATCGGAGTGGAGATAGCGCACCTTCACGCCGAGATCCTGATAGTAGTCCGTGAGATCCTCGGCCATGCGCTTGGTCAGCGTTGTGACCAAGACGCGTTCGCCGCGCTCGCTCCGCTTGCGCACCTCTTCGAGAAGATCGTCGACCTGGTTGCGCGCCGGGCGCACGATCACCTGTGGATCGGTGAGTCCGGTCGGGCGGATCAGCTGCTCGACGACGACCCCGCCGGTTTTTTCCAGCTCGTAGGGCCCGGGCGTCGCCGAGACATAGATGACCTGATGAACCATGCTTTCGAACTCGGCAAAATTTAACGGCCGATTGTCCAAGGCCGAAGGCAGGCGAAAGCCGTACTCGACGAGCGTCTCCTTGCGCGAGCGGTCGCCCCGATACATCCCGCCGATCTGCGGCACCGTGACGTGGCTCTCATCGATGAACAGAAGAAAGTCGGGCGGAAAATAGTTGAGCAACGTCGGCGGCGGCTCGCCGGGCTGGCGCCCGGTCAAGTGGCGCGAATAGTTCTCGATGCCGGGACAGAAACCCATCTCCTCGAGCAGCTCCAGATCATAGAGCGTCCGCTGCTCCAGCCGCTGCGCTTCCAGCAGCTTGTTCTGCGCCCGCAGTTCGGCGAGCCTTTCTTTCAGCTCGACGCGGATGCCGTGGATCGCCTTTTCCATCCGCTCCTGATTCGTCACGTAATGGCTGGCCGGGTAAATCGCGGCGCGATCGACCCTGCGCTGGATCTTCCCGCGGACCGGATCGATCTCGTAGATCGCTTCGATCGTATCGCCGAAGAATTCGATGCGCACCGCCGAGACGTCTTCATAGGCGGGAAAGACTTCGACCACGTCGCCGCGCACGCGAAAAACCCCGCGGTGAAAATCGAAGTCGTTTCTCTGGTACTGGATGTCGACCAGCTTGCGCAGGAGGAGATCGCGCTCGATTTCCATGCCCTTTTCGACGAAGACCATCATTTCGAAGTAGGCCTCCGGCGAGCCCAGGCCGTAAATGCACGACACGCTCGCGACGATGATGACATCGCGCCGCTCCAAAAGCGCCTTGGTGGCGGAGTGGCGCAGTTTGTCGATCTCGTCGTTGATCGAGGCGTCTTTTTCGATGTAGGTGTCCGTGGCAGGCACGTAAGCTTCCGGCTGGTAATAATCGTAGTAGCTCACGAAGTAGCGCACCGCGTTGTGCGGGAACATTTCTCGGAATTCGTTGTAAAGCTGCGCCGCCAGCGTTTTATTGGGCGCGATCACCAGCGCCGGGCGGCCCGCCTGCGCAATCACGTTGGCCATCGTGAAAGTCTTGCCCGAGCCGGTGACCCCGAGCAGGACCTGATGGCGCTTGCCTTGGCGGACTCCCGCAACCAGCTGCTCGATCGCCTGCGGCTGATCGCCCTGAGGCTGGTAGTTCGCCTCGAGGCGGTACGGGAAGCTTTTGCGCTCTCCCAACATGCTCAGTTCAACCCCAGAACGGCCGGTACGGTCTCGCCCAAAAGCGCCAGCGCCTGCTGTTCGGACAGCTCCTTTGCCTCTCGCAGAGCATCCTCCGGAACCCAATCGGGGAACGGCGTCTCCTCGACCCGGTGAGCGCCGCTCGGGGTGTGCACCTCGCGAATCGCGGTGAGCAAAGCCTTGGGGACTCGATCCGCCAGCCTAATGAGCGCCGGCCACAGGCGGCGGTGAACGTAAGTGATTTTGCCTTCGACTAGCCTGCAGACCAGCACCTGGCCCGAAGCGCGCACTCCGCGTGTGATCGTAAAGATCTCGCGCGATCTTTTGTGCGCCCACCAGCTCCCCTTTAGTTCCTCGCCGGTTATCTTTTCGGCGAGGTTGGGAACCGGCCCGCGCGCGGATTCAAGCACGATCCCGTTGAGCTCGACGAAAGCGAGCGCCTCTTTGACGGTCATCCGCTAAAAACGAAGCTCGCCGCCGACCGGCGGCGCCTGCGTCAGAATTGTACCGTTGCGGCGCGCGCAGTTCCAACGTTGGCAATTTGAGCATTTCGGCCGCCACGCCACAAGACGCGCCAGTTCAACGCAAGCGCCTCAACGCGCTTGTGCAAGGGAGGTAAGCGCTACTAGGGGGAGCGGCCGCGCCTTCAGTCATCCATGTGAGTGGCGCGCATGTGTCGATCCACGGTCGCGTAGCCCCGCCACTGCTCCACCATCCAGTAACGGATGCCATACTCGAACCGCAGCTCTTTCATTTCGCTATCGTAGGGGTTGAAGTGCTGGTGATGGAGCATGCCCGGCGGAACGTGGACCGCGTCGCCCTGCTCCCAGTCGTGTCTCGCACCGCCGATCTCTGAATAGCCGCCGCCTTGCAGCGCGTAGAGGTACGCTTCGGGATGGGCGTGGCTGTGGCTCTTCGAGCGAGGCGCGTCCACGAAAATCGAGCTGATCGCCACCGCGGTGGCCTTGAAGCCGTTGTCCTTTCCCGTCCTGCCCATCAAAAAATAAGTCGCGCCATGCTTGCTCTCGCCCGAAAGCACAAACTGCTCCTCGTGCATCGAGATTCTGCGGCCGTCCACGGGCCAGTACTGGCTCTCTTCGGCGGCAAATCTTCTTTCCACCCCCGGCGCGTGCTCGCCCGCATCCTCATGCTGCTCGATTCTGCCCATGTGAATCGCGGCTTCGAGCGGCCACGCCAGTCCGGAAATATAAATAACCGGCTCGCTTCCCGTGCAAAAAAGCTGGTGCGTGGAGCGGTACGGAATGTGAAAGATCGTCCCCTTGCGGAAGTCGTACCTGCGCTCGTCGAGCACCAGAAAGCCCTCGCCGCGTTCGATATAGATCGCCTCTTCGCCGTGCGCGTGCTTTCCGGTATGCCACCCGGGAGGGATCTCGGCTTTCATCAACAAGCTTCCGCCCGTTGGAAAACCTGTTTCCGGAGCTATCATCAGCGCGGCGCGGTAATCCTGTCGCGTCCGCGTCCACTTGAGGTCCTTCGCCCTCGCTACCCTGGGCGCCTGGGCAACGGCCTTCTCGATCTCTTCCGATTGCCTCAGCCAAGCCGCGTAGAAATCGTCCATAGCCGACTCCTGATGGATTTCGTTTCGAGATAACCGACCGACATTAGAGGATGGACTAAAGTATGTCAACCGACGGCAGGAAGCGACAGCTGCGGCTTCGCGGGCGAAGACAGGCAAAGCCGCCAAAGACAGCTCGAGGAGAGACGATGATCGTGCGAATTTCTTACGGCCGGAGCCGCAAACGCGTGAGCGCTATCGCTGCGACCCCCGCGCCGATCAGGAAGAGCGCGCTTGGTTCCGGAACCTCCTGTAAGGCCTGCGGCGAGTCGACCACCCACGCGGTCCCGGAATAATCGAGCGGCCCTTCGCCTCCATTGGGCGGTTCGCTCTCGGAGGGGAGATTGTTGCCCGCGATCGCGCCCACAAAACCGCTCCCTGCGCTGAGGCCGAGCCCGTTGGATCCGCCCCAAGCGGGGTTGTACACGAGAAGATTGTCGATCCCGATCGGCGTATTGGGCGTGCCGATGAACTCCAGCTTGTGGACTGGGGTGTCGAAAAGCAGAAGGCTTTGATGGCCGAGCAGGCCGGTTTTCTTGTCTTTTTTGGAAGCGGAGTATTCGAGGATCGTCACCCCGTCCGCCTTAACGGTGAGCCCGGCGGGAAATTTCTTCCTCACAGGAAAGATTTCGAAGTCAAACTCAAGGCCGCTGATCGGCTTGCTGCCGAAGTCGAGCGCCAAATAGCTTTTCGCTCCCTTGACAGTCGCCGGGTTTGCAAGAAAGGTATCGCTTGCCCGGAGTTTCAGCTGCTTCTTGTTCAGCTTGGCCGCATAGAGCGCCCCGTCAGTATTCCCCAGATGCGCAAATTTCTTCTTGACCTTGATACCGCTGTTGGAGGTATACGCGCCGGTATCGACCGAAATATCGGCGCCGTAGAGGCCTTCCATGTAGGATTCGATGGAATCCGCGCCCGGCGCGCTTTGAAGTCCGGGCGGCAGGCTATTGAAGTCAAAGATCACCGCAGGATCTGCGGCCGCTTCCCCCGCAAGAAGAAAGCCGGCGAACATAAGAGCGGATAAATTTCGCACTAACTTCATAGCAATAGGAGCCAGCGCAATGAGCGTGCCAGAAACCGGTCCAGCCGTCCGTCGGGGAAGCTTGAGGAAAGCGAAAGGAAGACTCTGGCAAGGCCTGGACGGAAAAAATTCGCGTGCTAAGGGCTGCCCGCGCGCAAAAATGTAAGCTCATTTTACATGTCGCGGCTCTAAAAAAGCGGCGCGCACGAGCTAAGCCGATGATTTTGCTAGGAATTGTTTCGATGCAAGCGGTGCAAGAAAAATTTACAGCGGCGAGCTTTTATGCTTTCATCTTGCCTTAATTGCAAAACTCAGGCGAAGTATTTTGGAACGCTAAACGACGATTGATAAAGCCGTGGAACAATTTGACATCGCCATCGTTGGCGCGGGAATCGTCGGCCTCGCTACAGCGATGCTGGCTGGCGAAAGATATCCCGACCTAAAGATCGCGGTGCTGGAAAAGGAGGACCAGATCGCGCGGCACCAATCGAGCCACAACAGCGGCGTCATTCATTCGGGAATTTATTACCGGCCCGGATCGGCCAAGGCGAAAAACTGTGTCGCGGGAAGAGAGCGGTTGATCAGGTTCCTGGACGAGAACGATATCCCGTATGAGATCTGCGGTAAAGTGGTGGTTGCAACGAGCGAGGACGAGCTCCCGCGTCTCGAGGAGCTCCGGCGCCGCGGGACCGCCAACGGCGTTCCCGGCCTCAAGATGTTGGAGCGCCAAGCGCTCAAAGAGATCGAACCTTTCGCCGCCGGGCTGCGCGCGCTCCTGGTCCCGGGAACCGGCATCGTCGACTTCGGTCAGGTTGCGGCGGCGTACGCACAAAAATTTGTTCAGTCCGGCGGCAGGATCATAACCGGCGCCAAGCTTGTGCGCGCGGAACGGAGAAGGGACTCTCTTGTCCTCACGACCTCGGCGTCGGAGTATTGCTGCCGTTACATGATCAACTGCGCGGGCTTATTTTCCGACCGAGTGGCGCGCATGGTAGCCGATGACGCGCCCGCGCATGAGAGCGAGCCGCAGGCTCGCATCGTTCCTTTTCGCGGCGAATATTACATGATCGTCCCGGAGCGGCGCTATCTCGTCAAGAACCTGATCTACCCCGTTCCCGACCCGCGCTTCCCGTTTTTAGGCGTCCACTTCACGCGCACGATTCATGGAGCGGTCGAAGCCGGTCCCAACGCGGTTCTCGCGCTCGCCCGCGAAGGTTATCGGCGCCGCGACATGAACTGGAACGATATCCGCGAGATGATCGGCTACCCGGGCTTTTGGCGCATGGCGGCCAAGTACTGGAAGACGGGCGCCGCCGAGATGTACCGCTCGTTGCGCAAGAGCGCGTTTGTGCGGGCGCTCCAGCGCTTGATCCCGGAAATTCGTCCCGGCGATCTCATGCCGGGCGGGTCGGGCGTGCGCGCGCAGGCGCTGTCGCGCGCGGGCAGCCTTCTCGACGACTTTGTGATCAGAAAAACGGCGCGCGCGATTCACGTCATCAACGCTCCCTCGCCGGCGGCGACGTCATCGCTCGCGATCGGCGCCTGGATCGTCGACAGCGCGGCGCAGGCGTTTGACTTGCACCGCCGCGGCCGATCGGGCGTCGCCGCCGACCCGCCTTGATTTCGCCGCAGCGGTCTTTTATCGTGAGGCGCGGTTTGGAGGTAGCCAGCGATGCTCATCGAATATCAGGGCCGTAGACCCAAGATCTCTGCCAAAGCGTTCGTCGCGCCGACCGCCGTCATCATCGGCGATGTGACCGTGGAAGAAGACTCCAGCATCTGGTTCGGCGCGGTCTTGCGCTCCGACCAAAATCACTTTCCGATCGTGATCGGCCCCCGGACCAGCGTGCAGGACAACTGCGTCATCCATTCGGGCGAAGCGGCCACCATCCTGGAATCCGACGTCACCGTCGGGCACGGCGCGATCATGGAGGGCTGCGTGATCCGGCGCGGAGCCATCATCGGCATGAACGTCACCGTCTTGGAAAATACCGAGATCGGAGAGGAATCCCTGATCGCGGCCGGGAGCGTGGTCGTACCGCACACCAAGATCCCCGCGCGCGTTCTTGCCGCCGGAAGTCCGGCGAAGGTCAAAAAAGAAATAAGCGGCGAGGCCCTGAACTGGATCCAGATGGGCTCGTCGACCTACACCCAGCTCTGCCGCAGCTACTTGGGCGGAGATTACAAGATCATCGGCTAGCGCGCCCAGCCTATTTCTGGCAACCGGGACAATAAAAGGCGCTTCGATTTCCGAGCGACACCCGTTTGATCGTCCGCCCGCAGCGCGTGCAGCTCTCGCCCTCGCGCCCGTACACGCGCAGGTGCTGCTGGAACTCGCCTCTGCGGTCCTGGCCGTCGCGGTAGTCCGAAAACGACGTTCCTCCCCACTGGATCGCTTCGCTGAGAAGCCTCGCGGCCGCGGCTGCGATCCGCCCCGCCCGCGCGCGCGTAAGCGTGAACGCGCGCGCCGTCGGCCGGATGCCGGCATAAAACAAGATCTCGTTGGCGTAGATGTTCCCCAGCCCCGACAGCACGCGCTGGTCGAGCAGGAGGTCCCTGATCTTTCGGCGCGACCCGCGCGCGCTCTCATAAAGCCCCGACGCCACATCTCCGGCCAACGGGTCCGGCCCGAGAGCGCGAAACTGAGGCCAGGTTTCGAGCTCGCGCCGCGATAGCGCGAGCGCGAGGCCGAAGCGCCGCGGATCGTGATAGCGCAGCTCAAAACCCCGATCGAGCGCGACGATGATGTGATCGTGCCGCTCGCGCGGCCGTTGCGCCGCGACATAGATGAGCTTGCCCGACATGCCGAGATGCGACACCCACACCACCTCTCCTTCCAGAATGAGCAGAATGTACTTGCCGCGCCGCTCGACGTCGACGATCTTGCGGCCGAAGAGAAGCGCCTTGAAACTGCGGCCTACCGGCATGCGCAGCCTTCTTTCCAGGACCTCGACCCCGACGACACGATGACCGGGAACGACGGCGCGCAAGGTGCGGCAGACCGTTTCGACTTCCGGAAGCTCGGGCATGCCGACTGCGTCCGTTAAGAGCGCGGGAGCAGATGACTCCGGGCGCGCGCGCCGGCTTGCGCGTCCTCGGCCACAAGGCCGCGCGCCCTCACGATTTGCGCCAGGCCGACGAATTCGCCGACATCGAGAGTCTCGCCGCGCCGGTTCGGGTCGATGCGCGCGTCCCGCAGAATTTCCTCCAGCGCCTTTTTCTTTCCCGCGACCAGATCCCCGAGCGCGTTAACCAGCGTCTTGCGGCGATGGTTGAAGGCGGCGCGCACGACCTTGCGAACCAGCGGCAGGTCAGCGACCGAAGCGCGCGGCTGCGGAAAAAAACGCATCTGCAAGACCATCGACTGCACTTTGGGTCGCGGAAAAAAACCCTCCGGCGCAACCCGCAGGCGCTCGCCGACTTCCCCGTGGAGCTGCCACCAGACCGAAAGCGCCCCGTAGGCCTTGGTGCCGGGCCGGGCGGTGAGCCGGTCGGCGACCTCTCGCTGCAGCATCAAAACCAGCAGCGAAAAGCGCTCCCGGTGCTCGGTCAAGCGGAACAGCAGCGGCGTCGAGATCTGGTACGGCAGATTCCCCGCGAGCTTGACCGGATGATCGGGGAGCAGCGCGGCCAAATCGACGGCGAGAATATCGGCGTGAACCAGCTCGAGGTTGGGATGCTTCGGGCACGTGGTGCGGCGCAGCCACTCGACGATGAAGGGATCGATTTCGACGGCCCAGACGCGGCGCGCGCTCTCCGCCAGCCGCCGCGTCAGAAAGCCGAGGCCGGGTCCGATTTCGAGCACCTCCTCCTCGGTTTTGAGCTGCAGGAGTTCCACGATGCGCTCAAGCACGCCGCGATCGATGAGAAAGTGCTGTCCCAGCCTTTTGCTGGGCCGCACGGGAAGTTCCCGCAGCGCCTGCTGCACTTCCTGGTAAAGAGAGGTCACAAGCCGGTGCCGGCGGGCCCTTACAGCGTCAGGTCGGCATCCGCGTTGAGCGCAAAATCGTCCTGCAGGCCGCGCGCGAGTTTGTACGACCCGGTCAGAGCGATCATCGCCGCGTTGTCCGTACAGAGCGCCGGTTTCGAGTAATACAGCTCAAGCCCTTCTTCCGCCGCGGCCTCGGTCATTTTTTGTCGCAGGCGGCTGTTGGCCGACACGCCACCCGCCAAAACCACGCGCTTGACCTGGTAGTCGCGCGCCGCCCTCAACGTCGGCGCGATCAGCATATCGACCACCGCCTCCTGAAAACTGGCCGCGATATCGGCCTTCGTGGCCTCCCATTTCTCTCTTCCCGCGCTTTGCAGATAGTGCCACAACGAGGTCTTGAGCCCGCTGAAGCTAAAATCGTAACGGCCGCCTTTGAGGCGGGCGCGCGGAAACCGCAGCGCGCGCGGGTCGCCCTGTTTGGCGAGCTCGTCGATCACGCGACCTCCGGGATAGCCGAGACCCATCAGTTTTGCCGCCTTGTCGTAGGCCTCCCCGGCCGCATCGTCGCGCGTTCCTCCCAGATACTGGTACTCGCCGACCGCCTTGACGATGTAGAGCAACGTGTGCCCGCCGGAGGCCAACAGCGACAGGTAGGGAAAATCGATATCGCGCTCGAGCAGGATCGCGAGCAAGTGGCCCTCGAGGTGGTTGACGCCGACGTAGGGGATGCGGCGGCGGTACGCGATCGCCTTGACGGTCGAAAGACCGACGAGAAGCGAGCCCACCAGCCCCGGACCGTAGGTCACGGCCATTCCGTCGATGTCCCCCAAGCCCACGCCGGCTTTCTGTAAAGCCCCCTCGATCATCGGCAGGATCTGCCGAATGTGCTGCCGTGACGCGAGCTCGGGAACCACGCCGCCAAACGGGCGATGGATCGCATCCTGGGACGAAACCAGGCTCGACACGATCTTGCGCCCGCTTGTGACAACGGCCGCGGCGGTATCATCGCAGGAAGTCTCAACTCCGAGAACAAGCATAAAACCCTCCTGAAACGTTCAGCGCGGAGCGCGCTCGCTCCCCGCACGCAGCCGATTCATCCCCTGGAGAGCCGTCCGGCTGCCGGGATTAATCTTGAGCGCGCGCGCGTAGCTCGACTCGGCGCGCTGCAAAAATCCCAGCGCGCGAAAATTTTCGCCGCGCAGAGCCCAGGTCTCCGCCAGCCAATAGGGGTCTTCGGCGAAGCGCGACTCCGCGACATCGAGAAAGTTCAACGACTCCTGATAGCGCCCCTGCTGGTAGTGCGTCTTCGCCAGGTAATAGTAGCTGTAGGGATTCGTGGCATCGATCGCGATGCTCCGCTCGAAGCTGGCGAGCGCGCGCGTGTAATCCTCCCGCGCCAAGAGCTTCCTGCCCTCTTCGGTCAAGCGCAGCGACGCGGCGCGCCGCGGCGGCGTCTGCGGCGAGATCTTCGCGATGAGGGAGCTGTCTTCCGGGAGCGCCTCCCCCGGCGCTGGCGTGCGCCTGGCTTCGGGCGTGCCGCCCGGCGGCGCGGGAAGATTCTCTTTTCTGGCCTTTTCCAGCGGCTTCGCCGGCTCCGGCGCGGGTCGCGTCTCGGCCGGCGGCAAGCTCGCGCGCGGGGCCTCCGCAGAGGGCGCCGGCGTCGATAAGCGGGGCGGCGCGCGATGCGTCGCCGGCGGCGCGCAGGCCGCCGAAACGGCGAGCGCTAAAAACAAGCTCCCGGCGCGACAACCGGCCGGGCGGCGCGCGCGTCTTTGCGCGAAAAGCATGCGCTTGCGATCCATGGCTATCCTCGAAACGTCGGCAGTGAAGAGAACGGAAACAGCTTTTTCTCCAGCCAGCCGCCTGCGGGATGAAGCTGGCATGTCGCGGTCG
This sequence comes from Candidatus Acidiferrales bacterium, assembly GCA_035559995.1. Classification (GTDB taxonomy): domain Bacteria; phylum Desulfobacterota; class Binatia; order UBA9968; family UBA9968; genus DATMAM01. Next base: position 62,037 of record DATMAM010000001.1, on the reverse strand, counting down.
GCTCTTCGCCCTCGAGAAAAGCCTCCTGGATCGCCTGGGGGCAGTTCGGCGTCGCCCGTTGCCCGGAAAGCGGATCGATGTCGACGAAAGAGATTCCCGGCGGCGCAACGAAGTCGGTCACCGGTGTTCCTTCGGTGGCGCGTTTCATAAAATCGGTCCAGATCGGCAGCGCGGCCTGCGAGCCGGACAAGCCGAGCTTGCTTTGATTGTCAAATCCCACCCAAACCACCGCCAGAAGATCCGGCGTGTAGCCGACGAACCAGGCGTCCTTGGTGTCGTTGGTGGTCCCGGTCTTTCCCGCAGCGGGACGGGTGAAGCCCTGCGCGCGCGCCGCGGCCGCCGTGCCGCGATCCAAAACGCCCTTGAGCAGGTGGTTCATCATGAACGCGAGCTGCGGGCTGATGACCTTTCTCACCCGGATATCGCGTCTTTCGAGCACGTGGGCTTGCTGCCCCATGACATGTTTGATGCTCAGCAGCTGCGTGCGCACCCCGTTGTTGGCGAGCGTCGAAAAGGCGGCGGCGACTTCGAGCGGGGTCACCTCCACCGCGCCGAGCGCGAGCGAAGGCAGCGCCGGCAGCGAGCTTTGAATCCCCAGGCGGTATGCGACCTCGCGCACGTTGCGCACGCCGGTCTCGCGCGCGATCCGTATCGTGGCCGCATTGAGCGATTTCTCCAGCGCCGTGCGCAGCGTCACGGTGCCGAAATACTCTCCTCTGTAATTGTCGGGCTTCCATTCCTGCCCTTCATAGCTCCACACGAACGGCGCGTCTTCCACCAAGGTCGCGGGCGTGAATCTCTTGCTGCCGTCCTCCGAACCGTACATGAGCGCCGCCAGATAAACGAAGGGCTTGAAGACCGAGCCGGGCTGGCGCTTCGCTTGGACGACGCGGTTGAACTGCGAGGCCTGATAGTCGCGCCCTCCGGCCATGGCCTTGATCTCGCCGGTTTGCGGCTTGATCACGACGATCGCGCCGTCGAGACGATCTTCCGCGCCGCGCTTGCGCAGAAACGGATACGCCTCTTCCAGGCGCTTGAGGCCCTGCGCGAGCGACGATTCAGCGATTTTCTGCAACTTTAAATCGAGACTCGTGAAGATGCGCAGCCCCTCGGCCGTCAGCGCCTCATGGGAATAGTTTTCCGCCAGCTCCTTGCGCAAAAAGTCGACAAACGAAGGCGCGTCGTTGGCGACCTTGATCAGCTCGCGCGGCTGGATGGTTTCCCGCAGGCTTTTTTCATATTGCGCCCGCGTGATGAGACCCAGGTCGCGCATCTTGGCCAACACTACGTTTCGCCGTTGCGTCGCGGCCTCGACGCTGCGATACGGCGAATAGCGGTTCGGCGCCCGGATCAATCCGGCCGTCAGCGCCATCTCCCCGACGGTTAGATCGCGCAGCTCTTTGCCGAAATAAAATTGCGCGGCTTCCGACACGCCGAAGATGCCCTGCGCCCCCTTCTGCCCTAAGTAAATCTCGTTGAGATAGTTTTCCAGGATTTCTTCCTTGGAGTATTTTCGTTCGGCGATAAGCGCCATGAGCGCCTCCTTGAGCTTGCGCTGCACGGTGCGCTCGTCGCCCAAAAAGAAGTTTTTCATCAGTTGCTGCGTGAGCGTGCTCCCCCCCTGCACGATGCCGCGGCTGGTGAGATTAACCCACGCGGCGCGCAGAATCGCGACCGGGTCGATCCCCCGATGGCGAAAAAACCTCTCGTCCTCGACGGCCAAGATCGCCTTGACGAGAAGCGGCGGCACTTCGGACAGCCGGACCACCCGCCTTTCTTCCCAGATGCGGTCGTACAGGCCGGCAATCAGTTCGGGTTCCAACTCCAGCGAGAACAGCTCTTCCCCGCTCGCCAGATTCGCCATGCGTTCGATCGCGCCGCCCCGAAACTCGATGCGCACCGGGAACCCTTCAAAGCGGCCGCCGGGATAATCGAAGTCGTGCAGGTGGACGTCGATGAAAGCGCCGTTTTTTGCCACGCGGTACTCGCCCTTCGATTTGGTGCCCTGCGCCAAGCGGTACCCCAGCCGTCGGAGTTTTTCCTGAAGCTCGCGCGCGTCGACGTTGATGCCCGGGTAAAGCAGGTACGTGTCCGAATAGATCTTCGACGGAAACTTCCACTTCTGCCCTTCGAATTTTTTCGTGACTTCCCCTTCGAGCTCCTTCACGTACCAGGCCATGAAAAAGGCCAGGCCGACGAGAACCAACGCGGAGAAGATGCTGAGGGCGGCGATGATCTTCAGCCGACTCAGGCGGGGTTTCTTCAAAGCATCAATCTCTCAACCGGGCGTCGCGGCGGCGAAAACGCAATAAAAGAGGGCCGGCGCGGCGACGCGATCCGACCCTCTTCCGCCGGGCGACGTCCGATAAGCGATTCACTGCGACGGTTTCAAAGCAAGAAAGAGCGTATTTTCGCCGCGCCGAACCAGAAACAGGATCCCTTTGCCTTTGCGGGCGCCTTCGATCGCTTTGCGGTAATCTTGCAGGTTGCGCACCGGCTTGCGATCGATCTCCACGATCACATCGCCGCGCCGCAGACCGGCTTCATCGGCCGCGCTCCCGGGCTCGACCGCCGTTATGACCACGCCTTCGACCCGGTCGAGGCCGAGACTTTCGGCGATTTGCGGCGTCAGCCTCTGCACGGTGAGCCCCAGCTCGCCGCGCTCCTTCGCCGACGCGACGACCTCTTCCTCTTTCAACTCGCCGATCGTGACGGTGAGAGTGACTTCCTTTTTGTCGCGCAACACCTTGAGCCGCGCCCTGTGATCGACCGGCGTGCGCGCAACCAGGATCGGCAAATCGTTGGAGTCCTTGATCTCCTTGCCATCGAACTCGACGATGACATCGCCCACCTTGACCCCGGCGCGCTCGGCTGGCCCGTCTTTCGCCACGCTCGCCACCAGCGCGCCGCGCGCCGAATCCAGACCCAACGACTCGGCAATTTCCGGAGTCACCCGCTGGATGACCACTCCCAGCCAGCCCCGGGTGACCTTGCCTTTGGTCTTGAGCTGCGGCACGAGCTCTTTCGCCAGATTGATCGGGATTGCAAAGCCAATGCCGATGTTCCCGCCGGTGCGGCTGAATATGGCCGTGTTGATGCCGACGACCTCCCCACGCAGGTTGATCAGCGGCCCGCCCGAGTTGCCGGGATTGATCGAGGCATCGGTCTGAATAAAATTGTCATAAGGTCCCGCGCCGATGTGTCTCCCCTTGGCGCTCACGATTCCCGCCGTGATCGTGTTGTCCAAGCCAAAGGGGTTGCCGATCGCGAGCACCCATTCGCCGACCTCGACCGCGTCGGAATCACCCAGAGTCGCGACGGCGAGATCCGCTTTGGCGTTGATTTTGATCACCGCGAGGTCCGTCTTGGGATCCCTGCCGACGACCTTCGCTTCGAGCTCTCTGCCGTCGGCAAGCTTGACCAGGATTTTCTCCGCGTTCTCGACGACGTGGTTGTTCGTAAGAATGGAGCCGTCGCGATCGATAATGAATCCCGATCCCAAGCTCCTTTGCCGAAACGGCGCCCGCGGCCCTCCCGGGTTGCCGAAGAACTTCCGCCAAAATTCCGCGAACGGGTCGTCCTCGCCAAACGGGCTGGGGAAAGTCTGGCTCATCCCCTCGCTCACCTGGGTCGTGGAGATGTTCACCACCACGGGGCTCAGCCTCTTTGCCAGGGTAACAAAGTCGGGCAGTCCCTGCGATGTTGCGGGCGGCCGGCTCGGGGCGCCTCCGGTCGCTTGTCCGACGAGCCTGACCGGCTCGTTCGTGGACCACCGATCGATGGTTGCGCTGACCCCAAGGCCCATGAGCAACGAGACAAGCGCAACCACTGCCAACACGTGCATCCCAACTTTCTTTTCTTTATCCATTCGACCGTCCATGGGAAAAGATAGCGAAGACGGCTCAAGACCGCCTGACGGCTTCAACGTACCGAATTCGCAAATCGTAGAGCGCGTCGTCCAGCAGCTTTTCTTCGCCTTCGTCCAGATTGCGGCGCGTCTTTTCGCGCAACATGCCGAGGATATCGATCATCTGCTTGGCGCCTGCCAAATCGCGCTCGACCTGACCGCTGACCGGATTCGGCACCTCGCCGAGGTGAACCAGCGCTTGCGTGCTGAGGCTGATCACGAAGGTAGAAAAGTTGATTTCCGCGTGCGGCGGCGGGCTCTCGCTGGCGCGCTGCCCGGGCGGAGGCTCGCGCTCCGTTTGCGCGCCCTGGGGCGGGGTTTCTGCTTTGCTTTCCGCTTGTTGTTCTTCTCTGGGCTCGCCGCTTTCCGAAAAACGCCGTCGATCTTGGACTCGGAAGCCTTTCTCCTCTTCTTTAGGCTCGCCTTGCGCCATGCTCTATTTTCTCTCGAGCCACCGCGCGTTCGCGATCAATAGCTGCGCGGGGAGTACGCCATCGCGCGCAGGCGCGCGATTCTCTCCTCTAGAGGCGGATGCGTGCTGAACAGATTGACCAGACCGCCGCCCGACAGCGGATTCATGATAAAAAGGTGAGCGGTTTCGGCGCGCGCGTGCATCGGCATCATCTCGCTTGCGCGCGCGAGTTTTTCGAGCGCCGCGGCCAACCCCAGAGGGTTGCCCGAGACGCGCGCGCCGGTCGCGTCGGCCTGAAACTCACGCGAGCGAGAAATGGCCATCTGGATCAGCATCGCGGCGATCGGCGCGAGAATCGTCATCAACAGAAGGCCGACGATGCCTCCGGCGCCCTCGCCCTCCCTCTCGCTACGCCCCCCGAAACCGAAAAAAGCAGCCCACCGCGCCATGTCCGCGAGGATCATAATGACGCCCGCCAGGGTCGCGGCGATGCTGCTGATGAGGATGTCGCGGTTTTTGACGTGCGACAGCTCGTGCGCGATAACTCCCTCGAGCTCCTCGCGGCTCATGATGCGCAGGATGCCCTCGGTGACGGCGACGGCGGCGTGCTGCGGATTGCGCCCGGTAGCAAACGCGTTGGCCGCTTCGGTGGGAATGATGTACAGGCGCGGCATCGGAATCTGCGCTCGCATCGCGAGATTCTGAACGATCTGGTAGAGTTCCGGGGCGTCGCTCGGCTGCACCTCTCTGGCGTGATACATGGCCAGAACGATCTTGTCGGAAAACCAGTAACTGGCGAAGTTCATCAGAGCGGCGAAAACAAAGGCGATGGCGAGCCCCTGCGAGCCGCCGACGAGCTGGCCAATGCCGAGAATGATTCCCGTGAGAAGCCCGAGAAGAACGACGGTCTTTAAGGAGTTCGCCATGCTTCAAACCTCCGTGCCGCGGACCGACCGCCTAGCGCAATTCGTTCCTGGCACCGCGCTCAAAAGCAAAAAAAGTCTAATGCTAAGGTACCACCTTGTCAAGGTGCGGGCGCGCGTCGCGAGCCTTCAATTCCGCGGCAACACGGAGGATTTCGTCAACGGCGTTGAATTCGGTCAGGCAGCGCCGGTGCGGGCACGTTTTCATCGTCGGGTAGTCGCACGGCGAACATTCCACTCCTAAGGACAGGATCCGCACTTGCGGCCCGCGCGGGGCCCAAACGGCCGAATCCGTCGGCCCGAAGATGGCGATCGTCGGCACGCCCAGCGCGGCCGCCAAATGCGTCATGCCGCTGTCGTTACCGACGTAGACATGGCTGAGACGAAACAGAGCCGCGATCTCGCCGAGGCTAACCCCGCGAACGACGCGCTCGTTAAGCGCGAAGGCGCGCGCGATCTCGGCGTTTTCCTCTTCCGCCGGGCCGAGCACGGCCACGGCCGCATGCCGGGCGGCGCGCTCCCACGCGCGCGCGAGCTGCGCGTAAGCGGCGGCCGGCCAATTTTTCTCCCGGGCGCCGCTTCCCGGCGCGATGACGAGCACTTCCTTTCCCGCCAGGCCGTGGCGCATCGCGTACGCCTGAGCCCAAGCCGATGCCGCCGGCCCAACCTCGATCAGTTCGCGCCAGCCGTAGCCGGCGTTAGCGCCACCGACACAACGCGCATAGTAGTCGGCGGCGTGCAGCGCAGCGCCCCGGGGAAAAGGAAAACAGCGTAAATCCCCCCGGCACAAGCGGCTCAGCGAGCGCACGAAGGTCGCGTCGGTTGCCGCCAGCCACGAATAGACCGCGTCGTATCTGGAAAAAAAATCCCGCAGCCGCCCGTCGGCTTCAGCCCCCGGCGAAAACAGCCGCGACACCTCGTAGCGCTCCAGGGAATCAACGCGCACAGTCGCGGAGACGATGCCGGCATATTCCGCGCGCGCCAAAAGATCGACCGCCCGGGCGCGCGCGATTTTTGCAAGCGCGGGAAGAAAGCAGATGAAGTCTCCCAGCGCGCCGGGAAACAGAACCAAAGCGCGCCTCGTCCGCTCGGTTTGTGACGCGCTCAGCCTCATCGTCGAATTGACATTGCCGGAGCGAGAAGATAGCATGAAAAAGTTTCCACTCGAAGTCTCCTTCCTTCAACGAGTGTTACTTGTGACAAGTTCGACCTGTGCCGGATCTGTTCTCGACCTGATCGGCCGCACCCCCGTTGTCAAGCTCCGCAAGCTTCCCGGCAAAAACGACGCGGAAGTCTGGGCCAAGCTCGAATCGCTCAATCCCGGAGGATCGGTCAAGGATCGCATCTGTCTTAGCATGATCGAGGCCGCCGAGCGCGAAGGCAAGTTGGGACCCGGCGCGACCATCGTCGAGCCGACCAGCGGCAACACGGGCATCGGCCTGGCGTTGGTGGCGGCTGTCAAAGGCTATCGCTTGATCCTCACGATGCCGGACACGATGAGCGAGGAGCGGCGCAGCCTTTTGAGCGCGTACGGCGCGCGCCTGATTCTTACGCCCGATACCAAAGGGATGGGCGGGGCGATTCGCAAAGCCGAGGAGCTGGTGCTGGAGCATCCGGACTACTTCATGCCGCAACAGTTCAACAATCCCGCCAATCCCGAGATCCATCGGCGCACCACCGCCGTCGAGATTCTCAACCAGGTCAAACGCATTGACGCCTTCGTTGCCGGGGTCGGTACCGGCGGGACCATTACCGGGGTCGGCGAGATCCTCAAAGATCGCCTCAAAGACGTGAAAATTTTCGCCGTTGAGCCGGCGGCCTCGCCGGTCCTTTCAGGCGGAGAGCCGGGATACCACAAAATTCAAGGTATCGGTGCGGGTTTCATTCCCGCCGTCCTCAACTGCCGCGTCTACGATCGCGTCATCCAGGTGAGCGATGAAGACGCCGCGCTCTACACGCGCCGGCTCGCGCTCGAGGAGGGGATCTTCGTGGGGATCTCTTCGGGAGCGGCCTGTTGCGCGGCCCTTCAGGTCGCCAGGGAATTCGGGCAGGGGCATCGCGTCGTCACGATCTTTCCCGACAAGGGAGAACACTACCTCAGCACCGACATCTTTAAGGAACGTTGATGGACCTGAAATTGGAAAAGCTCAAAGGGCTTCTGCGGCCGCTGGGCAGCGTCCTGGTGGCGTTTTCGGGCGGGGTCGATTCCACGTTTCTGCTCAAAGTCGCGCACGGCGAGCTCGGCGCGCGCGCCCTCGGCGTTACCGCCGCCTCGCCGACCGCGGCGCCGGGCGAACTGGAAGCCGCCAACGAACTGGCCAAACTGATCGGCTGCGAGCACGTCGTCGTCGACTCGCACGAACTGGAGAACCCCGCTTTCTCGGCCAACCCGGTAAACCGCTGCTATTTTTGCAAGGACGAGCTCTACCGCATCTGCCGCCAAATTGCCGACGAGCGCGGCATCGCGGCGATCGTCGATGGCACGAACCTCGACGATCTCAAGGATCACCGTCCGGGCCTCAAAGCCGCAAAGGAATGGGGCGTCCGCCATCCGCTCGTGGAGGCCGGCTTCGCGAAGGCGGATATTCGCCGGCTCAGCCGCGAACTCGGGCTGCCATCGTGGGATAAGCCGTCGATCGCGTGCCTTTCGTCGCGCTTTCCTTACGGCATCGAGATCAATGTCGAGAGGTTGAATAAGATTGCCGCCTGCGAAGCGTTTCTGAAAAAGTTGGGGTTCAGGCAGTTCCGCGTTCGCTTTCACGAGGATCTGGTCCGAATCGAGGTGGCGAACGACGAAATCGCCCGCTTTTACGACGATGCGACCCGCGCGGCCGTGGCGCGCAGGTTTAAGGAAATCGGTTTCAGCTTCGTCAGCTTGGATTTGGAAGGCTATCGCGCCGGCAGCATGAACGAGCCTTTGCGTAGCAGGCGGGACCCGAGCGCCGTCTAAAGCGCCGCAAGATTCTTTTCGACAAGCGCTTCCGCGACGAGCAGATCGAGCGGGACGGTGATCTTGATGTTGTAGGGGTCCCCCGGGACGACCGCGACCGGCGCTCCCAACCACTCGACCAAGGTCGCATCGTCCGACGCTTCCCGGCCGCGGCGCCGGGCGGCCTCATGGGCCGCGCGAATCAGCTTGACCTCAAACGCTTGCGGCGTCTGGATGAGCCAGAACCGCTCGCGCGGCACGGTTTCGCAGACCCTGCCATCCTGCGAGACGGTTTTAATCGTGTCGCGCGCCGGCAGGCCGGCGACCGCCGCCCCGCTCTGCCGGGCGGCCTCGATACACCGCTCGATCAGGCCCGTGCTCACCAGAGGCCGCGCGCCGTCGTGCACCACCACGATCTCACAGTCGTCTTTCAGCCGCATCAGGCCCTGGCGCACGGAGGCCTGGCGGGTCGCCCCGCCAGGCTGGAGGACAACACAACGACGGCTCAGCTCAGCGTCGGAGCGAATCACCGCTTCGCAGCGCGCCAAGTCCGCCTCGGCAACGACCACAATGATCCATTCCACCGCCTGCGTCGCCGCGAACCGGCGCAGGGTGTGCAGAATCACGGGCTCGCCGCAAAGCGGGAGGTAAACCTTGGGAACCGGCTGTCCCATGCGCCGGCCCTCGCCGGCCGCGACGATGACCGCGTTCACTCCCATGAGCAAAAGAGCGTAAAAAAACAGGGAGCCGAGGTTATTCCCCCTCGGCTCCCTGCAGCTGAAATCAGGCCCAACGGCAACTCAGTGGCTGAGGATGTGCTGGAGCTCTTCCATAATTTTTTCTTCCGAATGAGAGCGCGCAATCGAAAGCTCCTTGACCAGCAGGTTACGCGCGGTGTCGAGCATTTTGCGCTCGCCAAAGGAAAGCTCCTTGTCCCCTTTGAGAACAAACAGATCGCGCAGAACCGTCGCAATCTCGAGGACCGAGCCGGTTTTGATTTTTTCCGTGTACTCGCGATAGCGCCGATTCCAGGTCTGTTGGTCGAGCTGAACTCTTCGCTGCCGGAGAACCTTGTAAACTTTAGCCACCATTTGCTTGTCGATTATCTTTCTCAGCCCGACCGACTGCGCGTTATCGACCGGAATCATGATTTTCATGTCGCTGTCGAGGATTCGAAGCGTGTAAAATCGTTTTTGCGTGCCCGAAAAACTCTGGCTCTTGATCGCTTCGATCTCCCCGACCCCGTGGGCCGGATAAACGACCTTGTCCCCTACCTTGAACCCGGTCACATCGGCGTGCTGGCGCGCCATACTCGCGGTCATTTTGCTTCGCTGCAAAGGTCGACCCCCCGAAAGCTTGGAACCGGCTTTCTTTAAAAAAATTTTACCGCAGGACTGCTCGGCTTGAATTTTTAAACTACACCAAGCCCCGACGGTTTGTCAAACCGTCGCCTGACCCAAGTCCAGCGCCATGACAAAAGCGTCTTCGCCGTTGTCCGAATAGTAGCCCGCGCGCACGCCCTGGACAACGAAGCCGAGCTTGTAATACAGGCTCTGGGCAATCTGGTTGGACCGGCGCACCTCGAGCGTCACCCGCTGGAGCCCGCGCTCCTTCGCCTCGGCGATCGCAGCGTTCAGCAGCGAACGGCCCACGCCCTGGCGGCGGTAATCCCGATCGACCGCGACGTTGTGGATGTCCAGCGCCCCGGGAAGGACCCAGTAAAGGATGTAGCCCACGATCCTCCCGTTGCGACAGGCGACGAAGGATTGCGCGCAGGGCGCGCGCAGCTCCTCGACAAAAAACCGCGTGCTCCACGGCGTCGGAAAGGAGCTCTTCTCGATTCTCATCACCTCGTCGAGATCGGCGGGCTCGATTCTTCTCAGCTCCAAGTCCGCAGGGCGAAGCGCCGACGATTCTTGTCCGAGGGGTTTTCCTTCCGCAGACGCCATGTCGCGCGCCGAGGCTAAAAGCGATTGCCTTGCGAGCCGCTTTTATCTTTGACCAGCAGAACCTCTAGCAGCTTGTTCTCGTAACGATGGGAAAATCCGGAGACCTTTTCCTTGAGGTTGATGACGGTTGTGAACTCCGGCGGAAACGCGCCCAAACTCGACGAAACCCTTCGTATTCTTTCGTCCGTGCACCTTCCCTTGACGATGAAAGTGCCGTTCTTGAGCAGCAGCTCATAGTCGTAGTCGGGCATTTCCTCGGGAAGTTTCTCGTTGATCGGCGGGCCGATCTGCGGCACCCGCTTGGGAAATTCCACTTGCAGATAATACGAATCGCCGAGATCCTGAAGCGAGTACACGTTGCCGTAGCGCCTCTCCCGTTCGAGCTTCTCGACAAAGGCGCCGTCGTAAAAGCCATCCACAGGGATCGGCGGCCGGCGCAGCACGGGCCGCCTTTTGCCGATCAGGACATTGGCGAGCCCCGTGAGCGCAAAACCGTAGAAGGCGGCGGCAAAGCTCATCTCGCCCGGTTGCTTGGCCTTAAAGATTCCGTCTCTCAGGCGATAGACGCTCTCGGCAAAAGCGATCAGCACCCCCAGCAAGATGAAGCCGTTGATCTTCTGGTCGAAAAGGATGTCGACGCCGTGCAAGCCGACGGCGAGGGCCATGAAGGCGAACGCGTAGAGAAAAAAATTGAGGAGCAAATTCAGGCCGCTCGCGGCGGCGCGGCTAAAGACGCGTGAATTTCCCACCGCGCTCTCCAGCGCGCGCTTCTTTTGATCCGGCAGAGCGCCGAGGACGGGCTGCATCACCACGATGAGCAGGTCGGCCAGGCAATGGGTCGGCTTGGTTTTAACCGCCCGCGTCATTAGCTCGTCAAACGCGACCGGAAGCTGGCCGGGAAATTCCTTGACGACCCGAGGAGCCTTGGGAGCGGCAACCGCCGGCCTGGCAGCCGGCTCTTCGGTTTTCGCCGGCGCGGGTTTCGCCGCGGCAGCCGGGGCGCTGGCCGGCCGGGGCGGCGCTTTTTCCGCGGGAGCCCTTGCTTGTTCCGCGGCGGGCGGCGCTTTGGCGGCCGCCGGCTGTGAAGTTTCTTTGGGCGCGCTTTTGCGAAAACGCGATTCAAAACCGTCTTCGGGAAACTGGACCTCAGGGTGAAGCGCCCGCGCCCGGGCAATCAAAGCGGCCTCGGTTTCGACGTTGTTCGGGTCGGTCACGCAGCAATCGACCGGGCATACGGCCGCGCAGGCTTCATAATCGTGAAAGCCAACGCATTCCGTGCACAGGAGCGGATCGATCACGTAGATCCCTTCGCCCTGGCTGATCGCGTTGTTGGGGCATTCAGGCTCGCACGCGCCGCAGTTGATGCAGTCCGAGGTGATCATCGTCGCCATAAATGTCCCTCTGCTTTTTCCTTACGCTTACTTTCTCCGCGAATCTTTGTCAAACTTGAAAGCGCGCGAGCGGGCGTGCTAGACATCGGACGGGGCGGCGTACCCAAGTGGTTAAGGGAGAGGTCTGCAAAACCTCGATGCAGCGGTTCGAATCCGCTCGCCGCCTCCAAATCCCGAGCGGGCATCCCGCTGGCGCCACGCCAGGCTACTTCGACAAACCGAGCAGGCGATCCAACTCGCGCGTGGCGTCGAGCCGCCGCAACTCCTCGTAACCGCCGATCGGTCGCCCGTCGATGAAAATCTGCGGCACCGTGGTTTGTCCCGAGAGCTGGCGAACTTTTTCCTGCAGCGCCGTCTCGTCCGTAATGTCGGTTTCCTGGAAGTCGATTCCCTTGGAGCGAAGCAAGGCCTTTGCCGCGCGGCAAAAAGAGCAATAGCTTTTGGTATAAATGACCACGCGCGCCATGATTGCCGAAGCGCAAAAGCGGTCAGGCGGGGGATACCTTCGCCAGGAGTTTTTCGATCGCGGCGCCCAACTGCCGGTGCGTGAAGGGCTTGGCGATGTAATCGTCGCAGCCGCCTTGCAGGCACTTTTCGCGGTCGCCGGGGAGCGCCCGCGCCGTCGCCGCGAGGATGGGGATCGATTGTATTTTTGGATTGGCGCGGATCATTGAGGTCGCTTTAAGGCCGTCGAGCTTGGGAAGCGAGATATCCATGATGATCAAGTCGGGCAGCTGCGACAGCGCCATCTCGACGGCCTCCACGCCGTCCTTGGCGACGATCGATTCATAACCGAGGAACTCAAGCTCCTTCTGAATCACGTCCACCGTTGCCGGATTGTCCTCGACCAGGAGAATCTTCTTTGCCATGGTCCGCCGAGTATACCACAAGGGCGTTCTCTCGCCAATTGAAACCCCGCTCCTTTTCTGCCATAGGTGCGTTCGACGGAGGTGAAGCTCATCGGCCTGACAGGCGGCATCGCCACCGGAAAGAGCGCCGTCGCCGCGGTGCTGCGCGAGCTTGGCGCGACGGTGTTGGATGCCGACCAGATCGCCCGCGAAATTGTGGAGCCGCAGCAGGAAGCCTGGCGTGAAATCGTTCGTGCGTTTGGCCGCGGGGTCCTCAGACCGGACGGCAAGCTCGACCGCGAAAAGCTTCGCCGGATCGTTTTCGCCGATACCGCCGCGCGCAAGCGGCTCGAGTCGATCACCCACCCGCATATCCGCGCCCGCGTCCACGAAAAGATAAAGGAGCTCGCCGATCAGGGCGCGCGCGTCGTCGTTTACGAGGCGCCGCTGTTGTTTGAAAACGGCGTCCATCACTGGCTGCGGCCGGTTCTCCTCGTCGCTTGCGCGCCCGAAATCCAGCGCGCGCGGCTCGCCCGCAGGGACCGCCTGACGCCGGCGGAGGTCGAGCGCCACCTCGCGGCGCAAATGCCGCTCGACGAGAAGCGCAAGCTCGCCGATTTCGTCATCGAAAATAACGGCGATCTCGCGGAACTGAGAAAGAAAGTGGTCGCGCTTTGGCCCGCGCTGGTGGCTACTTGACGCGCTCGAGGTAGCTCCCGTCGGACGGGTCGACGCGCACGCGGTCCCCGACCTGGATGAACGGCGGTACTTGAATCATGACGCCGGTTTCCAGCCGCGCGGGCTTGTAAGAGGCCGCGGCGGTCGCCCCCTTGACCGTGGGCTCGGTTTCGATCACCCGTAGCTCTACTGTCGAGGGCGGGCTGATACCGACCGGTTTTCCGTCGAAAAATTCGATTTCCACCACCTGGTTGGGCAGGAGGTAGGAAAGCAGATCGCCGATATCCTCGGAAGCAAGCGTAATTTGATCGTAAGTTTCCGTGTCCATGAAGGTGTGAAGATTCCCCTCGCTATAGAGATACTGCATCGAGCGGGTCTCCAGGACGGCGTTTTCAATCCGGTCCTCGGAGCGAAACTTGTTTTCCGTTCCCAAGCCCGTCTTGAGATTTTTCATCTTGGTCTGCACAAATCCCCTCTTGTTTCCGGGGGTGATGTGCTTGACCGCCGTCACGCGGTACAGATCGCCGTTGTGCACGATGATCATCCCTGCCCTGAGTTGAGTCGCGCTGATCATAACGGTCCCTGGCCCCTCCTATTTTTCAATTTATCAGGCGTACAGGCCGCGCCACAACATGGAGCGGGCCACGCGCTGGATGGCGATCATCAAAGCGGCGAGCCGCATGTCGACCTTTTCTCTCCTGCTCGTCTCGACGACCTGGTGAAACGCGCGCACGAGGATCTGCCGCAGTTTCTCGTTGACCTCGCTTTCGGTCCAGAAAAAGTTTTGCAGGTCCTGCACCCACTCGAAATAGGACACGATGACCCCGCCCGCGTTGGCCAGGATATCCGGAATGACGAACACTTCCTTCTCGGTCAAAATTCGATCCGCCTCGACCGTGGTCGGCCCGTTGGCGCCCTCCGCCAGGATCCGGCACCGTAGCCGGCCGGCGTTTTTTTCAGTGATCTGCATGCCCACCGCCGCGGGGATCAAAATATCGCACTTCAGCTCGAGCAATTCCGCGTTGCTGATCGGCTCGCCCCGCGCCACGCCCTCCAGGGTGCCGTGCTTTCCCGCGTATTCTTCCAACTCGGCGATCGGCAGACCGCGCGGGTCGAAATAGCCACCGGAACGATCGGAAACGGCGATGACTTTCACCCCGAGCGCCGCCAATTCGCGCGCCGTGACTGCGCCGACGTTGCCGAATCCTTGAACGGCGGCCGTGCACCCCGAAAGGTTCATGTTCAGCTCGCGCGCCGCCTCCAGAATCGTATATACCAGGCCGCGCCCGGTTGCTTCCTTGCGGCCCAAGGTGCCGCCGATATCGATCGGCTTTCCGGTCACGATCTCCGGCACCGCGTAGCCCTTGTGCTGGCTGTAAGTGTCCATGATCCAGGCCATGACCTGCTCGTTCGTGCCCATGTCCGGAGCGGGAACGTCCACCTCGGGCCCGATGAAGTTCAAAATCTCCGCCGTGTAGCGGCGGGTCATGTTTTGCAATTCGGCGCGGGACAATTTCGCCGGATCGCACGCGACGCCGCCTTTCGCCCCTCCGAGCGGCAGCCCGACGAGCGAGCACTTCCAGGTCATCCACATCGCGAGCGCCGACACCTCGCCGAGGTTGACCTCCGGGTGATAGCGAACGCCGCCCTTGAACGGACCCAAAACGTCGTTGTGCTGCACGCGGTAGCCGGTAAAGACGTGCACGCGGCCATCGTCCATCCGCGTCGGCACGCTCACGATCAGCGCCCGTTCGGGACGGCGCAATCGCCCCGCAACGTTTCGGTCCAGGTCGAGCTTTTCCGCCGCGATATCGAACTGGCGAACGGCCATTTCGCTCGCCGGACTGTGCCACTCCAGCGTCGCCATAGAGCCCTCTAACCGGGCGGCCAGCCGAATGCGCGGCCGCCCATCAGATGGAAGTGGATGTGATAGACGCTCTGCCCCGCGTCGGCGCCGCAGTTGACGACGACGCGAAAGCCCTTTTCCGCAATTCGCTGCTCGCGCGCGAGCGAAGAGGCAACCGTAAAAATGTGCCCGATCAGCTCCTCGTCGCCGCTTTCCAATTCCAATAACGTCGCAATGTGCTTGCGCGGGATCAGCAAAAGATGCGTCGGGGCGCGCGGCCGGATGTCGTGAAAGCCAACCACGCGGTCGTCCTGGTAAACGATGCGCGCGCCTTTCCTCCCCGCCGCGATGTCGCAAAAAATACATTCCATCGCCGCGCTCACGCTCGCCCTTCGGGACAGTAAGCGAGAACTTTGCCGTTGGCAACCGCGATCGGCACGACCTCGAGCATGCCGCCGCAGCACGGTCCCCAAACGCATTCGCCCGTTGTCGGCTCGTAAACGGCGCCGTGAGTCGCGCAGATCAGGTAGCGCCCGTCCTCGGTGAAAAACCGGTTTTCGACCCAGTCCATCGGCATCGGCATGTGACAACAGCGGTTTACGTACGCGTAGTGCGCGCCGGCGTACTTGACGAGGATACCCTCGAGCACGCGCCCGCCGCAGCGCAGCTGGAACTTTTTCGTCGTTCCGTCTGCCAGCTCCTCCGCGCCGGCGATGACGCGAAAGCCCCCGCCTGCCATGGCTTCAATCATCGAGGAACGACAGGTCGCCCGCGGGACAGCCGACGAGCACTTCCCCTTTATCGATCACCAGCGGCAGCCGGTACAGCGAAAGCCCCTTGCACGGGCCCTCGATGCAGGCGCCGGACTCGGGATCGTACAGCGCTCCGTGCGTCAGGCAAATGAGATGGCGGCCGTCTTCGGTGAAAAACTGGTTGCGCACGAAATCGAGCGGGGTCGTCATGTGCCGGCAGCGGTTGACGTAAGCGTGAAGCCTGCCGTCATAGTTGATCAGAAACCCGTCGACCCACTGTTTGCGGCAGATCAGGCGGAACTTTTTGACGCTGCCGGGCGTCAGCTCGTTTACCGTGGCGACGACGCGCGCTCCGCCTCGGGACTCCCGGCGCATGCGCGCCGCTTCGCGCAGGAAGAGAATTTTTCGCATCGCCAGCCCAATCAGGTACAGGCACAGCAAAAAGATCGAGACGTAAAGAGTCAGGGACGCGCCCGACATGGGTCAGCGTTGTTGCCGCGCGAGCGACTCGCGAATTTTCTTCACCTCCTCGGGCGACTGCTTGCCCTTGAGGCCCATCACGCGCATCAGTTCGCTCGCCATTTCCGCCGTGACCTGATCCTGGATGCTCCCCTTTCCTTCAGGATCGGCCTCGAGGAACAACAAGATCTTTTCCTTTGCCACGCCGGTTCGCTCGAGTTCGTCCAGGAACTGGCCGTACCCGACCCGTCCTCTCAGCTCCTCGAATTTGGCGAGGAGCTTTTTGCAGTCGGCGCAGATCCTCGACCAAAGCTTCGCCCGCCCGCGGCAGTATGCGCAGCGCGCCATGGTCAAAACCGTTTTCTCTGCTCTTCTTGCTTGAGAGCTTGCGCCAGCATCGCCTGGAGCGCCGGCGCGAGCGTCCGGTTGGCGGCGACGATGGCGCGATGCGATGCCGTTTCCTGGTTGAAGCCGAGGCGCCGGCCGCTCCCATCCAAGACCATCCCGCCAGCTTCTTCGACCATCAAGACGCCGCCGCAAATGTCCCACTCGCGGATCGTGCGCAAAGTCAAAGTCGCGTCGCCCCGGCCTTCCGCAATCAACGCCAGCCGGTACGCGATGCTGCCGACGGGCTCGATGCGGCAGCGGGCGGCGAAAACTTCGAACTTCCGCCGCGGCTCCGAGCGGCTAACCAACAACAGGCTGCCGTCGACCTCGCTTCGCGACGAGACATGAATGCTTTTGCCGTTCACCGCGGCCCCTTGGCCGCGCACGGCGCGAAAAAGTCTCTCCGTGGCCGGGTTATAAACGACGCTGACCACCGGGCGGCCCGCGACCACCAAACCGATCGACACGGCGAACTGGGGCACGCCTTCGATAAACTCCTTTGTGCCGTCGATAGGGTCGACGACCCAAACCCGCGCGGCTTGGCGCCGCTTCGGGTTGTCCACGTCTTCTTCCGACAGCCAGCCGTCGTCCGGAAATCGCTGCAGCAATATCTCCCGTATTCTCCGGTTCGCCTCCAGATCGGCGGCGGTAACCGGATTGCCCCGGCCCTTGTCCCGGATCTGGTAATCCTTGCCGTACAGAGCCATCACCGCCGCTCCCGCGGCGCGCGCGGCGCGCTCCGCCAATTCGGCCTCTTCGAAAAAATCGCCCTGCTGGTTCACGCGCTTACTTCCAGAGAGTGTTTCGGTATGAGAGAACTTTGACCCGGCGCAGCCGGTTTTTAGGAGACCGCCTGCGCGATGAGAGACGCTAGGCCTTGGTCGCGCCCGCCTGAATCATCTCTTGAATGGCACGCGCCGAATCGTCCGGCTTCAGGTTTACCCCGCGCACGCCCTCCTCGATCAGAACCACCTGAAACCCTTCCTTAAGCGCGTCCAACACGGTGTGCCTGACACAGTAATCCGTTGCGAGTCCGCCGACAAAAACGCGCTCCACTCCCAGTTCTCGCAGCACGTCGGCGAGCTTCTCGCCGCGCGCGTCCACCCCTTCGAAACCCGAGTATCCTTCTTCATCGGCTTTCATGCCGGCGGAAATGATGATCGCGTCTTTGGGCAGGCGCAGCTCCGGATGAAATTCCGCGCCTCGGGTTCCCTGCACGCAGTGAACCGGCCAAAGCCCCCCATAAGCTTTGAAATGTTTGGTTTTTTCCGGATGCCAATCTCTGGTCGCCAAAATAGGCAGATTCGCCGCCCTAAACTTGTCGATATACCGGTTCAGCACAGGAACCACTTGATCCCCCTCGGCGACGGGAAGAGCGCCTCCCGGGCAAAAGTCGTTTTGCACGTCGATAATCAGCAGCGCGTCTTTACCTGCCACGGGATGTCATTATAATGGAAGCTCGCTCGCTTACAACCCCGCAACCTTATGCCGCTCAAACTTATCTGTTTCGACGCCGCCGGAACCCTGTTCGATACCGGACGACCCGTCGGCGAGATTTACGCGGAGTTCGCGCGCCGCTACGGGATGGCGGTTTCGAGCGCGGATCTTCGTCGGCGCTTTCGCGGCTGTTTTGCTTCGTCTCCGCCGCTTGCCTTTCCCGACGCCCCGCCGGATACGATTGCCGAGCTGGAGTTCAACTGGTGGAAGGATCTGGTGCGAAGAATCTTTGAACCTTACGGCAGGTTTGAAAAATTCAACGAGTATTTTGCCGCCCTGTTCGAGCACTTCAGGCAACCGGCGACCTGGGTTTTGTACCCCGAAACGGCGCGCACGCTTGCAGCGCTTAAAGGCGCCGGTTTTAGCCTGGCGGTCATCACGAACTTCGATTCGCGCGTTCTCGGGATCCTCGAGGGGCTGGGAATCGCATCTTACTTCGACTCCGCCTTTTTATCGAGTCGCGTCGGGCACGCAAAACCCGACCCGGAAATCTTTCGCCGCGCGCTCGGCCGCTACGCGGCTGCGCCCGGCGAGGCGATCCACATCGGCGATAGCCCTTCCCATGACGCCGCGGGCGCCAAGGCCGCCGGCCTCAACGCCGTTCTCATCGACCGCTCCGGCAAGCACAGAGCCGACGGCTACCTGCGGATCGAAAGCCTCGACGAAGTGCTCGCGCTGATCGAGCGGCTGCGTTGAACGCGGAAGGTTTCAAGAGTTCGCGAGTCAAGCGCCAGCGAGAGATCAAGCGCGATGAGCCGGTCCAATTTTTAACGTCCCAACTTTTTCAACGCTTCAGCTCTCGAACATCCTTCAGCGCCCGCCACACGCGCTCCGGGGTCAAGGGGAGCTCTTTGAGCCGCAATCCGATACCCCGAGCGAGCGCGTTTGTGACCGAAGGCGCCACCGACAACAGCCCCCCCTCGCCCATGCCCCGGGCGCCGAACGGCCCGGGGCCGTCGCGGTTTTCGAGAAGGATCGTGTGGAACTCATCCGGAACGTCCGAAAAGCGCGGCACGCGGTATGAAAGCAGCGTCGAATTGGCGAGCTGGCCATCCTGGTAGATCATTTCCTCGAACAGGGTGTGGCCGATGCCCATCATGGCGGCGCCCTCTTCCTGTCCGACGCACTGGGCGGGATGAATCGCCTTTCCGACGTCGGCCAGCGAAACGTAGCGCTTGATCCCGATCCTTCCCGTCTCCCGATCGAGCTCCACCTCCGCGACGCCCATGCCGATCTCCCAAAAGACGGGCAGGCCGTCGGTAATTTCCGGCCCGACATCGCCGCGCCCGATCAGTTCGCCCGCGTTTGCCCCAAAGCGCTTCTGCACCGCCTCGGCGAAGGTCAGGCGCGCTTCCCCGCAAGTCAAAGCTCCTCGGTCGAGCCGCACGGCCGATGGCTTTGTCTTGAAAGCCGCCGCCGCGATGGCGAGAAGCTGCTTCTTTAAGTCGCGCGCCGCGTTTTGCACCGCCGTTCCCATCAGGGTTGTCGAGCGGCTCGATCCGGTGGAGTTGTCATAGGGCGTGACCGTCGTATCCGCGCGCACGACCTTCACCGATTCCACCGGCAGCCTGAGCTCTTCGGCGACAATCTGCGACAGAACCGTTCTCACCCCCTGTCCCATCTCGGTGCTGCCGGCGAAGACGGCCACGCTGCCGTCGGGCTGCAATCTCACCATCGCAACCGAGATCGGGTTCGCTCCGGCATTGGTCGCGCCGCAAGCCAGACCGACGGCGGCTTTCTTTTTGGTCAGCGACTTCCAGCGGCTCGCCGCGAGGAGCTTCTTTAGCCCCATTGCGAGATTGGCGTCCATGCCGCGGAGCTTGGGCTGCAGCTTCTCGCCTTTGCGCAGCATGTTCTTGAGTCGCAACTCCGCCGGATCCATCTTTAAAGCGGCGGCGATGATGTCCATCTGCGATTCGCAAGCGAAAAGGCTCTGCGGCGCCCCGATCGCGCGGAACGAGCCCGCGGAGCCCGAGTTGGTGTATACCGCGTAAGCGTCGCTACGGATGTGCGGGATCCGGTAAGGGCCGAGAACTCGCGTGGCGGCGCGCGCCGCCACGGCGGGACCGTTGTCCGCATAGCCGCCGGTATCGAGAAAGATCTCCGCCTCGCGCGCGACCAACGTGCCGTCCCGTTTGACACCGGTCTTGAGCCGGACCCGGGCCGCATGCCGCCGTACGGTGAGCATCGATTCCGATACGGAGTTCGCGATCCTCACGGGCCGTTTCGCCTTGCGCGCGAGCGCGACGACCAGCGGCTCGAATTTCGTGTACGATTTGCTGCCGAAACCGCCGCCCAGGTAAGGGATGATCATCTGAACCTGCGCCGGTCGCACGCGGAAAATTTTCGCCAGATCCGCGCGCACCTGAAACGGGTGCTGCGCCGACGACCAGACACGAATGCCGTCGTCTGTCCACTCCGCGATCACCGTGTGCGGCTCCATCGCGTAGTGATAGACCATCGGAAAGACAAACACGTCCTCGAAGATCTCGTCGGATTCGGCGAATCCCTGGTCGATATTTCCCTGTTCCACGCGTTCGTGGCTGCAGATGTTGCGCGGCGCGTCCGCATGGATCAGCGGATCGGCGCCTTTGAGAGCGGCGTCCAGGCCGACAAAAGCGGGCAGTTCCTCGTACTCGACCTCGATCAGGGAGACCGCCTCTGCCGCCGCCTGCGGAGTTTCCGCCGCCACCGCGGCCACCGGCTCCCCGGCGTAGCGCACCTTGTCGATCGCGATCAGCGGCCGGCCGCTGTAGTACGGGTTGAGATCGGCGAGATCCGCCGCCGTAAGAACGGCGGCGACGCCGGCGAGCGACGCCGCGCGCGCGGCGTCGATCTTTTTGATGCGCGCGTGCGGCAGCGGGCTGCGCAAGATCTTGCCGTGAAGCATCCCCGCGATCGCGAGATCCCCGGTGTACTTGGCCCTGCCGGTGACTTTCTCGATGGCGTCGACGCGAGCAATATTGTGCCCCACGTAGAGGGTGTTTTCCTTCATAGACCGCCGGGACAATTTTTGCTCAAGTTACCAATCCCCCGCTCTCGATGCAAATATCGATTCGTGCTAAAGTCCCACCGGTTGGGAGCGGCATGAAAATCAAAGATCTTTTCGGCCGAGGACGTCCGGTTTTCTCGTTTGAATTTTTTCCCCCCAAAGAGGACGCCGGGGTGACGAGCCTTTTCGCCACGATCAAGAACCTGCGCGAGCTCGACCCTTCGTTCGTTTCCGTCACCTACGGCGCCGGCGGCAGCACGCGGCGCAAAACGATCGAGATCACCAAGCGCATCAAGCAGGAGACCGGCATCGAGGCCATGGCGCACCTCACCTGCGTGGGCCACAGCCGCGCGGAAATCGCCGCCATTTTGGACGAGATCGAGCAGGGCGGGATCGAGAACGTGATGACGTTGCGCGGCGACCCGCCCAAAGGACAGAGCGATTTTGTCGCGCACCCGGACGGCTTCCGCCACGCCGACGAGCTCGTGCGCTTCATTCGCGCGCGCAAAGATTTCTGCCTCGGGGTCGCCGGCTACCCCGAAGGCCATCCGGAAGCGCCGAGCAAGGACGCCGATCTCGCTCATCTCAAGAGAAAGGTCGACGCGGGCGCGGATTTCATCGTGACCCAGCTTTTCTTCGACAATCAGGATTACTTCGATTTTGTGGCGCGCGCGCGCCGCGCCGGGATTGAGCTTCCGATCGTGCCCGGAATCATGCCGATTACCGACGTCAATCAGATCAAGCGGTTCACGCAGCTGTGCGGCGCCGCGATCCCGCCCTTGCTGTTGGCGGAGCTGGAGTCCGTCGACGGAAACAAAGAAGCGGTGGTCGAGGTGGGGATCCGCTACGCGACAAAGCAATGCCTGGAGCTCCTCGAGCGGGAGGCCCCAGGCATTCACTTCTACACGTTGAACAAGTCGCTTTCGACCCGAAGGATTCTGGAAAATCTGCGCGCCGAGCTGCCTAGCTCTGAATCACGGCCTTCCACTTCTCAAAAACTTTCCTCCTGAGCTCGGGACTGGACTCGGCGACGGGCGGGAAGTCTTTCATCCACTCGAACGGGCGGCACGCATCGATGATCGCGCGCGAGTTAAAGCCCTTCTTGCCCGGCTGAATTCTCGGATCGAGCGGCCCGCTCCAGCAGCGCCGCAGGATCTCGATCGACTCGACGGGATCCGAGCGCGTCGCCAGCGCCCAGAGCACGTCGAACGTGTTGGTCGGATCGATGTCGTCGTCGACGCAGATCACGTAGCGGCCCAGGTAAGCGCCCGCGTGAACTTGCGAGGCTACCAGAGCGGCCTGGCGCGCGTGGCCGGGGTAGCGCTGTTTGATCGAGATGATGTTGAGCAATCTTCCCCCGCCCGCCTCGTGACACCAAACGCCTTTCACGTCCGGGACGCCGGCCTTTTCAACCTGATCCCAGATGAGCGCGGACTTTACCATGCATTTGGCGAGAGAATAGTCGGAAGGCGGCCGCCCGGGCCGGGCTCCGGTCAGGATCGGATTGTTTCGATGGTAGATATGCTGCACGCGAATGACCGGCTCGGGCCGCGTGGAGCTCGCGTAGTATCCCGTCCATTCGCCGAACGGCCCTTCCTTCATGACATCGCCCGGCGTCATTGTCCCTTCGATCACGATCTCCGCGTGCGCGGGCATCGGCAGCCCGGTGGCTTTGCCCTCGATGACCTCGATGGGCGTGCCTTTCAAACCGCCGGCATAATCAAACTCCGAAACGCCGTAATCGACCTCGTTTCCTGAAACCATAAAGAGCACCGGATCCTGCCCGACCGAGACCATGACGGGACACGGCTTTCCCTGGTCGAAATATTTCTGCACCTGAATGCGGCCGTGCTTCCCCGGCGAGATGTACAGGCTCATCGTTTTCTTGTCCTGCACCATGCCGCGATAGGTTCCCAGATTCACCCAGCCCTCGTCCGGATCGCGCGTGATCACGAGGCACGCCGTGCCGATGTAGCGCCCGCCGTCGAGCTCGTGGACGAACGGCACCGGGAACTTGAGCAGGTCGACGTCGTCGCCGGAGAGCACGTTTTCCAAGATCGGACCGCTCTTGACCACCTTGTGGGGGAGCGGACGATGCGCCGCCAGCTTTTGCCGCAGCGCGCGCACCAGATCCAGCCCCGAGAGGTCGAGCGGCAAGCCCAAATTCAGCGCCATCCTCTTGAACGACGCGTTTTGCGCGAACAGCACCCGGTAGCCTGCGGGGTAGTCCTTGATCTTGTCGAAAAGCACCGCCGGGACCGCTCCCTTGCTCTCGCGGGCGATGAGCTCCGCGAGTGTCCCCATCTCCAGATTCCAGTCGACCCCCTCGACTCTTTTGAGTTCTCCGAGGCTATCGACGATCTCGAGCCACTCCCGCAAGTCCGTGTAGGCGGGCGTCTTGCCGGCCTTGATCTCCTGCTCGGCAAATTTGCGCGCTTCTAAAGCGGTCATTGAGATTGCTCCTTTCGCTATCGGATTCCGTCAACCTTTACGTTCCCATCATCGATTCGTCCATGCCTTCGATATCTTCCGCCGGCAGGCCGTTACAGCTCTGCGGGTCGAGCCGAAGATAAACTTTTTCTCCGGGGTTCATCGTGAGAAAAGGGTGCGTGTGCACGCGAATGAGGTCCTCGCCGACGGCGATATGACAGTGATAGGCGTCGCCCATGAAGACCGCGTCCTTGACCGTCCCCTCGACCACGTTTTCGGAGTTCTGCGGCTTTGTCTTGTGCACCTCGATGTGCTCCGGCCGCACGGAGATCACGGCCGTCTGATTCTTTTCCAGCTTCGTGGTCGGGACGAACGAGAGGATGCCTTTGTTCGTCTCGAGGCGACCGGGCTGAGAGTCACCGCCGAGCTCGATCACCTTGCCCTCGATCAGGTTGGTCAGCCCCAGAAACGTGGCGGTGAACTTGCGTTTCGGCTTCGAGTATAGCTGATGCGGCGTCCCCACTTCAATGAGTTTGCCCGCGTGCATCACCGCGATCTGGTCCGAGATCGCCAGCGCTTCCCCCTGATCGTGCGTCACGTAGATCGTCGTGATGTTCACCCGGCGCTGCAGCGCCTTGATCTCGAAGCGCATCTGCTCGCGCAGCTTGGCGTCGAGATTGCTGAGCGGCTCGTCGAGCAACATCACTTTCGGCTCGTTTACGAGCGCGCGCGCAAAAGCGACCCGCTGCTGCTGACCGCCCGAAAGCTTCGGCGCGGGGCGATCCTCGAGACCCTGCAGGCCGACGATCCGCAGCACTTCTCCGACCCTTCTCTTGATCTCCTCCTTGGGCCGCCTCTGGATGGTCAACGGATAGGCCACATTCTCAAACACGGTCATGTGCGGCCAGATCGCGTACGACTGAAAAACCATGCCGATCGGCCGCTTGTTGGTGGGCACGTAGATGCGTTCGCCCGCGCTGTACACCGTCCTTCCGTCGATGCTGATTCTGCCGCCGTCCGGCCGCTCCAGGCCCGCCACGCAGCGCAACGTCGTCGTCTTGCCGCAACCGCTCGGCCCGAGAAACGTGTAGAGCGACCCTTCCGGAATCTCGAGCGATACCCCCTTCAGCACGTGCACCCGATCCTTGTCCTCGCCGAAATACTTTTCCAGGTTCTGAATCTGAACCATCATCCTTTTGTCAGCCATCTCTCCTCCGCTTTGTGGGCGCCGGGTTTCGCTTTGATCGATCACTCCGCGATCCCGATCCGGGCGCCGAGCTTTCGCGCCACATACGCCATCGTAATCAGAATGAGCACCATCAGCACCCCCAGCGCGCACACATACGTGTATTGCCCGCCCTCCCACAGATCAAACGCCATGATCGACAGAACCGTGCTGTCGTAGGAATAGAGCAAAATTGACGTCGACAGCTCGCGCAGAGCGATAATGCTGATGTAAATCCAGCCCGCGACAAAACCAGGCATCAATAGCGGCAGCAGCACCTTGCGAAACGTCTGCAGCCAGGTCCCGCCGCTCGCCAGCGACGCCTCCTCCAGCTCCTTGTTGATCTGCACCATCGAGGCGGAGGCGGCGCGAATCCCATAGGGCATGAACTTGGTCATGTAGGCCAGCAGCAGCACCCAAATAGTTCCGTAAATCGGGATCGGAAGCGTGAGATAGACCCAGATCAGGCTCACGCCCAGGACAATGCCGGGCATCGCGATCGGGATGAACGTCATATTGTCGAGCAGCGCTCGCCCCGGAAGCTTGCTCTTGACCGTGATCCAAGCGATCACCGAGGTGAGCAACATGACGAGCGTGGCGGAGCCGACCGAGAGATAAAAACTGTTCTTGAAGGCCGTGAGCGCCAGCGGGTAGTTGAGCACGTACCTGTAATTTGCGAGCGTGAGCTTGTCAAAAAGCTCCTTGGAGGGAATGCCGTAATACGGAATGAACGAAGACCAGAGGAGCACGAAAACCGGCAGAATCACCGCGAGGAAGAAAATCAAAAAAGCCGAGGCGCAGGTCACATACTTCCACGGGCCCAGGTCGATGACCCGGGGCCGGTATCCTTTCCCCGTGACCGTGGCGTAGCGCTCCTCCCGGCGCGTAATCCGGCCGTAAATCAGCACGCCCGCCGTGCTGATCACGAGCAGCGTCACCGCATAGGCGCCCGCGAGGCCGAAATCGGACGGGAACTGATGAATCGCGAGAAAAATCTTGGTGGTAAAAACCGATATTTTTGCGGGCACGCCCACCAGGGCCGGCACCTCGAACGACTCGATCGCGCGCACGAAAACGATGAGCATGACGCTGAACATCGCCGGCCGCATCAGCGGCAGCGTAACTCGCCGGAATGTCGTCCACGTGCTCGACCCCGCCGAGAGCGCGGCTTCCTCCAAGGAGGTGTCCATGTTGCGAAACGCCGCCGACATCAACAGGAACACCAAGGGGTAGTCGTGAATCGATTCCGCCCAGATCATTCCCCACATGGAATAGATATTGAAGGGAGACTGCTCCAACCCCAGCAGCCCCTTGAGCGCGATATTGATCAGCCCGATTTTCGGGCTGAGAAGCAAAATCCAGGAAATCGTGCTCAAAATGCCGGGGATGATGAAGGGAATGAGGGCCATCACCACGAACAGCTTCTTCAAGGGCGTATTGGTGCGTTCGCTGACCCACGCCAGATACGTTCCGATGGAGAACGTCAGAATGCAGCATCCGAGCGCGAAGTAAAGCGAGTTGAGAAACAACAGATAAAACTCGCGATCGAAATAAGCTTTGATGTAGTTCTGGATCGTGAACGCGGCTCCCGGCTCGCCGATGGGGGCGCTGCGGAAGCTGCCGTAGAGCAGCATCACCAGGGGGATGCCGGCCAGGTAAACGACAAAAAGCGAGCACGCCACCAGGATGACGCTCTGAACGGTGAAATATTTTTTCACAGATTACCCCTGGGCTCCGCTTACCTTTCGGCAGAGCGCCGCTCGCTCACGCGTTGATGCTGCGCACCACCTGATCGGCGAGCATCGTCTTGCGCACCTCTTCCTCGATTTGGTTCCACAGGTAGTCTTCGTATTCGAGAAACTCCTTCGAGCGCTTGACGGCGAGCCCCCGCGGGCGCGGGATATTGATCTTCAACGTATCCTTCACCCTTCCCGGGCGGGCGCTGAAGATGATCACCCGATCCGCAAGATAGATCGCCTCGTTGATCTGATGCGTGATGAACAGCACGGTCTTTCTCGTCTGGTTCCAGATGCGCAGCAGCTCGAGCTGCATGATTTCGCGGGTCTGCGCGTCGAGCGCGGCGAACGGCTCGTCCATGATCAAGATTTCCGGATCGACCGTGAGGGCGCGGGCGAGGTTGCAGCGCTGCTGCATGCCGCCGGACAACTCGTGGGGAAAATGGTCCTCGAAGCCTGCAAGCCCGACGAGCTTGATGAAGCCGAGCGCGCGCTCTTTTTCCGCCGGCCCGTCCTTGCCCCGGCACTCGAGGCCGAAAAGGACATTCTTCAACACCGTCCTCCAGGGCAACAGGCACGGGTCTTGAAACACCATGGCGCGATCGAGCCCGGGACCGGTGATTTCCTTGCCGTCGAGCAAAATCTTTCCGCCGGTCGGCTGGAGAAGCCCGTCGGCGATATTGATGAAGGTCGTCTTGCCGCAGCCGCTCGGGCCGACGATCGTGACGAACTCCCCTTCCTCGATGCCGAGGTTCACGTTGTCCAGCGCCAAAAGCCGGCCGCCGGTCCTGGGCTGGTAGTACTCCATGCGCAGGCCGATCGCCTGCAGCTTGACCCGTGCCATCTTACGCCTCCGTCCGACGGGAATGTGCGCTGCGCGACATCGCGTTCACCCTAGCGGCGCTGGAGTCCGAGCGCGGTCATGGACCCGAACGGTTGGTTGACAAACTCCGCGGCCATCGGCTAGGTTGGGTTGCATAAAATTTTGTATAAAATAGCCTCTCGTGCCGGCGCAACCAGACAGAAAATCGCGCTCCAGGGTAAAACCAGCGACCAACCTATCGGCGCGAGCATACCAGGAAATCAAGAATCTGATCCTGCGAGCGGAAATCCTGCCGGGCCAAAAGCTTCATCACCAGGAGCTCAGCGAGCATCTGGGAGTGAGCCGAACGCCGGTGCGCGAGGCTCTGAGTCGGCTCGTTCAAGAGGGATACGTTAGCCTCCTGCCGAATCGGGGTTTTATCTGTAAAGAAATTGGAATTCAAGAGGCGGAAGAGCTGTACGATTTGCGCGAGGCGCTGGAAGCCTTCGCGGTCGAAAAGGCGGTGGCGAACGCCGGCTCGGCCGATCTGGAAAGGCTCCGGGAGAAAATCGAGCTGTACGGTCAGGACACCGAAAAGCGCTTCACGCGCGAGCGGCTGCTCTACGATCAGGACATCCACTTGACGATCGCGGAGATCGCCGGCAACAACACGCTGAAGAAGACGCTCGCGCAGGTTTTCGAGCGCATTGTTCTGAAAAGAAGAATCGACGCGCTCTACGACGAAAAGCGCGGTCTCGTGGCCCATCAGGAGCATCTAAAAATTTTGGCCGCGTTGCGCCGCCGGAGCGCCCCCGAAGCCGTGCGCCTGATCCGCGCGCACATCCGCAACGGCAAGAAAAACGTCCTGTCGGATCTCAAGCAGCGCGCCGCGCTCCGCGGCTTCCACGCGATCGAAAGCGCGCTCTAGCGTTTCGCGTCCCGTCGCCAATGACGAATCTCTCATGATGTTGAATCTCTCTATCGAGGAGGCGCAATGAGCGTAGATCTGGTTGTTAAAAACGGATGGGTGGTGACGCCCACGGACACTTTCAAGGGAGGCGTCGCCATCAACGAGGGGAAGTTCGTCGCCATCGGGACCGACGACACGTTGCCGCGCGGCAAGGAGGAAATCGACGCGCAGGGCAAGCACATCTTGCCCGGCATCATCGACGGCCACGTTCATTTCCGCGAGCCCGGCATGACCTACAAGGAAGATTTTGGCACGGGCTCGGCGGCGGCGGTGTGTGGCGGGGTCACCACCGTGATCGATATGCCCAACACGGTGCCGCCGACGGCGGACGCCGAGAAAGTCAAAGAGAAGCAGCGGCTGGCCGAGGAAAAATCTCTCGTCGATTTCGGCATCATCGGCGTCGTCGTTCAGACCAACACGAAAGATATCCTACCGATGGCCGCGGCCGGCGCGATCGGCTACAAGATCTTCTTCGGCGAAACGATCGGCAACCTGCCGTTTCCGGACGACGGCATGTGCATGGAAGCGTTCTCGTATATCGCGCAATCCAAGCTGCCGCTCGGCATTCACGCCGAGAACCGCCAGATCATGGCGTACTGCACCAACAAGCTAAAAACGGAAGGGAAAAACGGGCCCGTCTATTGGGAGGCTTCGCGCCCGGACGTCTGCGAGGCGGAGTCCGTTCATCACGCGCTCTTTTTCGCCGAGACCTACGGCACCAAGCTGCACGTCTTCCACATGAGCTCCAAGCAAGCGGCGTACATGGTCCGCGACGCCAAGGCGCGCGGCCTGCGAGTCACCGCCGAAACCGGGCCGCACTATCTGCTGCGCGAACCGAAAGATATGGAGCAGGTCGGGCCGCTGCTGAAGATGAACCCTCCGGTGCGGACGAAAGACCACGCCGAGGTGCTCTGGGACGGGCTGATCCGGGGTTATGTCGACATGATCGCGACGGACCATTCGCCCCACACGCTCGAGGAAAAAGGATGCGATCTTTACGGCAAGCTCACCAAGCCGGCCATCTGGGACTGCATCTCGGGATTCTGCGGCGTGGAGACCGGCGTGCCGCTGATTCTCACGGAGGTGAACAAGGGGCGCATGACGCTCAATCACTACGTCAAGGTCGCGTGTGAAAACCCCGCCAAAGTCTGGCAGATCTACCCGCGCAAAGGCGCGATCCGGCTCGGCTCGGACGGCGACGTCACGATCGTCGACATGGACAAGGAAGCCACCATCGACGCGAACAAGCTCCACAGCAAATCCAAGCCGACGCCCTGGCACGGATGGAAAGTGAAAGGCATCCCGGTTTGCACCATCGTGCGCGGGCACGTGCAGATGCGCGACGGCGAGCCGGTGGGAAAGCCGATCGGGCGGATGCTTCGCCCGGACGTATAAGGGCGGCAGAGAGGCGCGTTAACCGCACGCGGCGGCACGTTCTATGAGACGACCCGAACCCGTGGAGATCTACACGCCGGCGTCCGTCGGCGAGGCCAGCGCCCTGATGAAAAAACTTGGCGCGGGCGGGCGCTTTCTCGCCGGCGGCACGGACCTGGTCATCGCGATGAAGGAGAAAGGTCTTTCGCCGAAGTATATCGTCGATCTCAAGCGGATACCCAGCCTCTCCGGGATTCGCGAGCAGGCCGACGGCAGCATCGTGATCGGCGCCCTGACCACGATGCGCGAGGTCGAGACTTGTCCGCTGATCGTGCGACGCTTCCCTTTTCTCGCGCGCAGCGCCGCGGAGGTCGGCTCGATCCAGATCCGCAACCGCGCCACGATCGGCGGCAACATGGCCAATGCGACGCCTTCCGCCGACGTCGCTCCGAGCCTCCTTGTTCTCGATACGCAAGCCAGAATCGCCGCCGAAGACCACGAGCGCACGGTCGCGCTCGAGGACTTCTTTCGCGGCCCGGGACAGACGGTGCTGGGCTCCGACGAGATTTTGTGCGAGCTGGTGATCCCGCCGAGCGACCGGCGGCTCGTCGGTGAATACATCAAGTTCTCGCCGCGCGAAATGATGGACCTCGCCTACGTCGGCGTCGCCGTCGCGCTGGTGCTCAACGACCGGCGCTGCGAGCGGGCGCGTATCGCCCTCGGAGCCGTCGCCCCGACGCCGCTGCGCGCTAGAAACGCGGAAGCGATACTGCTAAATCAGGTGTTGAACGAGGAAATCGCCGAAAAGGCCGCGGCGGCGGCGGCGAGCGAGTGCAAGCCGATCAGCGACGTTCGCTCGTCGGCGGCCTATCGCCGCGAGATGGTGCGCGCCATGACCAAGCGGGCGCTCCTGAACGCCGCCTTGGCGCCGCCCCCGGCCTCCTGGGCGGAAAGGCGAGAGCGCAGGTACCGATGAAAAAGAAAATCGCCATCACCTTGAACGGCGAGCGCGTGGCGGTCGAGGCTCCCGCGCACCGGCTGCTGCTCGAT
The DNA here is from genome assembly GCA_035559995.1 of Candidatus Acidiferrales bacterium. Classification (GTDB taxonomy): domain Bacteria; phylum Desulfobacterota; class Binatia; order UBA9968; family UBA9968; genus DATMAM01. The sequence continues at coordinate 31,480 of DATMAM010000001.1, read as the reverse complement.
CTGCTGCGCGACGAAATCGGTTTGACCGGGACCAAAGAAGGCTGCGGCACCGGCGACTGCGGCGCGTGCACGGTTCTCCTGAACGGCAAACCGGTCAACTCGTGTCTGATTTTGGCGGGCGAGCTCGACGGCGCCGACATCGTCACGATAGAGGGCCTAAAGCTCGGTTCGGAGTTCCATCCCCTGCAACAGGCGTTTATCCAGGATGGCGGCGCCCAGTGCGGCTACTGCACGCCGGGGATGCTGATGATGTCCAAGGCGCTCCTCGACGAAAACCCCGATCCGACCGAAGAAGAGATCCGCTTCGCCCTCTCCGGCAATCTCTGCCGCTGCACCGGCTACGTCAAGATCGTCCAGGCGGTGCGCGACGCCGCCGCGGCGCTGCGCGCCGCGCGCGCGGCCGCCGGCGGCCAGGAAAGGTAGGCAATGGCGCTCCCGGAACCGCAAAATCCGCGTTTGGCTTACGTCGGCAAGCCCGTAACCCGCGTCGATGTCGACGACAAAGTCACGGGCGACGCGATCTACGGCTACGACCTCGTTTTGCCCAACATGCTTTACGGCAAAGCGCTCTTCAGCACGCGCGCGCACGCCAGGATTAAGCGCATCCACACCGAGAAGGCGCGCCAGTACCCCGGGGTCGTCGCCGTGATCACCGGCGCGGACGCGCCCTGGACGCACGGGGAGTCGATCAAGGACAAGCCTTTTTTGGCTCAAGGCAAGGTGCGCTACATCGGCGAGCCGGTCGCGGCGGTTGCGGCCGTCGACGAGGACACGGCGCAAGCGGCCGTCGGCCTGATCGAGGTCGAGTACGAGGACCTGCCGGCTTACTTTTCGGCCGAAGAAGCCTGCAAGCCCGGCGCCGTAGCCATCCACGAGGATTTCGCGTCGTACCGCAAGGCCGAGTTCATCGTCGGCTCTTCTCTTCCCAACGTGTGCGAGCACTTCAAGCTTCGCACCGGCGACGTCGAGCAGGGATTTCGCGAGTCCGACCTGATCCTCGAAGAGCGCTACAGCGTGCCGACGATTCAACACGCGGCCATGGAGCCGCACTCGGCGCACGCGCAGCTCGATCCCGAAACCGGAAAGCTCACCGTGTGGGTGGCCAACGACGCTCCGTTTCGCGCGCTGCACGAAATTTCCGAGGCGTTAAATCTTCCGCGGGAAAAAATCCGCCTGATCAACCCGCTTCAGGGCGGCGGTTTCGGATCCAAAGGCGGGCTCAAAGTGGAGCCGATCGCAATCGCGCTCGCCTACCACACGGGCGGAAGGCCCGTGCGCGTGAAGTTCAACCGGGAAGAGAGCTTCATCTCGACGATCACGCGCCACGAGGCGGTGATCTACATCAAGAGCGGGGTCAAAAAAGACGGGACGCTGCTCGCGCGGCAGATGACCATTTTTTGGGGCGCGGGCGCGTACGCGGAAAAAAGCCCGACCGTGTGCATCCGCGGCAGCCTGCCGGCGCCGGGACCGTACCGCATTCCCCACGTCAAAGTGGACGGCTACGCGGTTTACACGAACAAGCCCGTCTCGGGAGCGTTTCGCGGCTACGGCATCCCCCAGGGCGCCTGGGCGTGCGAGCAGCACATGGACGAAATCGCGCTCCGCCTCGGCATGGACGCGCGCGAGCTTCGGCTCAAGAACATTTTCGTCGACGGCGATCTCTCCTATTGGGGGGAGCAGCTCCACAGCGTCGGGCTCAAAGAGACGTTGATCAAGGCGACGGACGCCATCGACTGGGGCAAGCCCAAGCCTCCCGGCGTCGGTCGCGGCTTTGCGTGCATCTCGAAGCCGACGCGGACGCCCACCACCTCGAGCGCCGCCGTGCTGCTCGACGCCAAAGGAGAAGTGACCGTTTTGGCGGGCACCGTGGAGATCGGCCAGGGGTGCAACACCATCCTTTCGCAGATCGCGGCGGAAGAATTGAGAGTGCCGGTGGAAAAGGTTCGCATGCACCCGCTCGACACCGACGTGATCCCTTTCGACGCTTCGACGACTTCGAGCCGGAGCACCTATCATATGGGGAACGCGGTCCGGCGCGCGGCGATCAAAGCGCGCGAGGAGCTGGCCGAAATCGCCCGGCCCATGCTCGAAGCCGAAAAGGGGGAAATCGACGTCGCGGACGGCAAGGTCTACCTGAAGAACGATCCGCAGGTGAGCCTCCCGCTGGGGCAGGTCATTCGCCGCAAGTTCGGCGCCGACGGAGTTTTGCGCGCGGATGCCTCGTACACCTACGAGATCGGCAAGGATTTGGACCTGGAGACCGGCCACAGCGATCACGCGTCGGCATTTTACATGTACGCCACGCAGGCCGCCGAAGTGAAAGTGGACGAGGAAACAGGCAAGGTGAAGCTACTGCGGATCGCAGCGGCGCACGACGTCGGCAAAGCGATCAACCCGCTCAACTGCGTGGCGCAGATCGAAGGCGGCCTCGCGATGGGGATCGGCGCGGCTTTGCATGAAGAGCTCGTCATCGACGATACCGGAAAGGTGCGCAATCCCTCTTTTCTCGACTATCACCTGGTCACCGCGCTCGACCTGCCCCAGATGATTCCGATCATCGTCGAGTGTCCCGAGCCCGAGGGCCCTTACGGCGCCAAGGGCTTGGGCGAGCCCGGACTCGCGCCGACGCCGGCCGCGATTGGAAACGCCGTGGCCGACGCGATCGGAAGCAGAATCTACGAGCTTCCGCTGACGCCCGAACGCGTCTACTGGGCGATCCAACGCAAAAAGAAAAAAGCCGCCGCGTAAAGTCCTCTCGCAATTTCTCCTCTCTTCGTTTAATAATCACCGCGCCGCAGAGCTTTTCTTTTCCGGCGGCACGAAAACGGAGGTTCGCAGGTGCAGCGCAAGTCAAACTCTCGCCATGGCGGAATCGTCGCCCTGTTGGTAGAAGCCGTGCTCGTCGCGGCAACTGTTCTGTTCGCCGCGGAGGGACCGCCCCGCTCCATCCAGACGATCCCCGGAATGCCGCCCGTCATCGACCCCAACAATCTTTACAGCGAAACGCGCCCCGAGAAGCTGAGTCCCGCCGTGGCAAAGCACCTCAACCGGGTCTATGTCCCCAACCGCAGCTCCAACGATGTCGCGGTCATCGATCCGGCGACCTTCAAGGTTGTCGATCGCTTTGCGGTCGGCGTCCACCCGCAGCACGTCGTGCCCTCGTGGGACCTCAAGACGCTCTGGGTCAACAACAATGCCGAAGGCCGGACCGACGGCAGCGTGACGCCGATCGATCCGGTGACCGGCAAGCCCGGAAAGTCGATTCCGGTCGACGACCCCTACAACATGTACTTCACCGCGGACGGCGCTTCCGCGATCATCGTCGCGGAAGCGCGCAAGCGGCTCGACTTTCGCGACCCGCAGACGATGGCGATGAAATATTCGATCGAGACGCCCCACTGCGCCGGCATCAACCACGCCGATTTTTCCATCGACGGCCGCTACGCCATCTTTACCTGCGAGTATGCGGGCAGCCTCGCCAAGGTCGATCTCGTGGCGCGCAAGGTTGTGGGTTACCTAAAGCTTTCGCAAGGCGGCATGCCGCAGGATGTTCGAATCTCGCCGGACGGAAAGGTTTTTTATGTCGCCGACATGAAGGCCGAGGGCGTCTTTGTCGTCGACGGCGATCGCTTCGTGGAGACGGGCTATATCCAAACCGGGCTCGGCGCTCATGGGCTCTATCCGAGCCGCGATGCGACCAAGCTCTACGTCGCAAACCGCGGCGTCGCCCGAGTCTACGGGCCGCCGCGGGGAAAAGGGAGCGTTTCGGTCATCGATTTTGCGACCCGCAAGGTCGTCGCCAACTGGCCGATTCCCGGCGGCGGCAGCCCGGACATGGGCAATTTGAGCATCGACGGCAAGCTTCTCTGGCTTTCGGGCCGATACGACGACGTCGTCTACGCGATCGACACCACCAGCGGCGCGGTGAAAACGATCCCGGTAAAAAAAGAGCCGCACGGCCTCACGGTCTGGCCGCAGCCCGGGCGCTATTCCCTTGGCCATACCGGAAACTTGCGCTGACGACCCGCCCTTTCCGATGGCGCAGCCCGCGCAACCGTTCGACGTCGTGGTCATCGGCGGCGGCAATGCCGGCCTCGCCGCCGCCATCAGCGCGCGCCGCGCCGGCGCGCGCGTTCTCGTTCTCGAGAGCGCGACCAAGGACTTTCGCGGCGGCAATAGCCGGCACACGCGCGACATCCGCTACATGCACCGCGCCGCGACGGACTACGTGACCGGCCCTTACGGCGAGCAGGAATTCTGGCAAGATCTCCTTCAGGTGACCGGCGGCCAAACCGACGAAGCGCTCGCCCGCCTCACGATCCGGCAATCGGAAGATCTCGCGGGCTGGATGGCCGGCTGCGGCGTCCGCTGGCAGAAGCCGCTGCGCGGCACCTTGCATCTGGCGCGCACGAACCTTTTTATGCTGGGCGGCGGAAAAGCGATGATGAACGCTTACTATGAGACCGCCGCGCGTTTAGGCGTGCCTGTTCGCTACGACTCCGAGATCACGCGGCTTCACCTCCGCGACGGCTGTTTTCGCTCCGCTTGCGGCGCAGACGGCGCGCCTGAAATTTCCGCCCGCGCGGTCGTGATCGCGGCCGGCGGCTTCGAGGCGAACATCGAGTGGCTGAAAGAATACTGGGGAGAGGCGGCGGAGAACTTCGTGATCCGCGGCACAAAGCATAACCAAGGGCGCATGCTCAAAGAGCTGCTCCGGCACGGCGCCCAGCCGGTCGGCGACCCGCGCGGCTGCCACGCGGTTGCGCTGGACGCGCGCGCGCCCAAGTTCGACGGCGGCATCGTCACCCGCCTCGACAGCGTGCCGTTCGGGATCGTGGTCAACAGGGAGGGCAAAAGGTTTTACGACGAGGGGGAGGATTTTTGGCCGAAGCGCTACGCGATTTGGGGCAGCCTCATCGCGCGCCAGCCCGGACAGATCGCGTACTCGATTCTCGATGCCAAGGCGTTGCCGCATTTTATGCCGTCGGTCTTCCCTCCGCTCGAGGCGGCCTCGATTCCCGAGCTGGCAGTCGCGCTTGGGCTGGAGCCGGCGGCGCTCGCGGCGGCCGTGGAGGAATTCAATCGCGCGACCGCGCCGGGCGTTTTCGACCCGGCAAGCCTGGACCAGTGCCGGACCAGGGGAATCGCTCCCCCCAAGAGCCACTGGGCGCGGCCGATCGATACCCCACCCTTTTACGGCTATCCGCTTCGCCCCGGCATTACCTTCACCTATCTAGGAGTCAAGGTGAACGAGCGGGCGCAGGTCATCATGCAGGACGGGCGCCCGGCAAAAAATATCTTTGCCGCCGGCGAAGTGATGGCGGGAAATATTCTAACCAAAGGCTACCTTGCGGGATTCGGCCTGACGATCGGGACGGTCTTCGGCCGAATCGCCGGCCGGGAGGCGGCTCGCCATGCCGGGTCCTGAGATCCTCAACGAAGCGGCGCGCCAGATGCAGGTCTGCAACGCCTGCCGCTACTGCGAGGGTTACTGCGCGGTCTTTCCGGCAATGGAGCTGCGCCGCGTTTTCACGAAAGCGGATCTCACCTATCTCGCGAATCTTTGCTTTGATTGCCGCGATTGCTACTACGCCTGCCAGTACGCCCCGCCGCACGAGTTTGCGATCAATATTCCGAAAATAATGGCCGAGCTGCGCGCGGATACCTATCGCGAGTTTAGCTGGCCGGCGATCCTTTCGGGGCTGTTCAGAAAAAGCGGCTGGACAGGGGCGGCCGTCACAGTCGCCGCGCTCGTCGCGCTTTTCGCTATCGCGTTAGTTTTCGCTGGAGCCGAGAGTTTGTTCGCGACCCATCTCGGCGCCGGCGCCTTCTATCGCGTCATTCCCTACGCGGTCATGACCCTGCCGTTTCTCGTGGTCGCGGCGTACGGCGCCGCCGTCTTGGCCGCCGGCGCGTTTCGCTTCTGGCGCGAGACCCAAGGCGGTTTTGCGGCAGTGATCGACCCGAGCGCGCTCTGGCGCGCGACCGCCGACGCGTTCGGCCTTGCCTATCTCAAAGGCGGCGGCGCCGGCTGCAACTATCCCGATGCCGCCTTTTCGCGATCCCGCTGGTGGCTTCACCATCTCGTCTTTTACGGTTTTCTCCTCGATCTCGCTTCCACCACGACCGCGGCCTTCTACCATCACTTTCTCGGCTGGGAAGCGCCCTATCCGCTTTTAAGCTGGCCCGTCGTACTGGGCACCGTGGGCGGCGTCGGCCTCGTGATCGGGAGCGCCGGCATGCTTTATCTTAAATGGAAGAGCGATCGCGATCCCGCCGCCCGCTCTATGCTGACCATGGATGTCGCGTTTCTCGCGCTGCTCCTGCTCACGAGCCTGTCGGGGCTCTTGCTCCTGGCTTTCCGTGAGACTGGGGCGATGGGCACGCTGCTCGTTATTCATCTCGGCATGGTGGCCGGTCTCTTTATCACCGCGCCCTACGGAAAATTCGCGCACGTCGTCTACCGCTACGCGGCGCTCGTCCGATACGCAACCGAGCGGCACCGCGCGGCCCCCGGCGCATAATTCGCGTCGCCGTTTGCGCCGGACCGCGCCTTTTTGCATTTGGCAAATTATGCGATAACGTGTTCACTCGGTGCGGATGGCTCGCCTGGATGAACCTGCGGTCTAAGGCTATTTTTCTAAGGCGTGTAATCTATTTTTCGCTCATCGCCGGCGGCGCCTTTCTTCTCAACTGCGAGAAAGCCCACGCCGCCGACAAGCTCGTTTTGCTCTCGCCTCACTGGGAAGGCATCCGCTACGAATTCGAGCGCGGCTTCAAGCGATTTTACCGGGACGAGACGGGCAGGGATGTGGAGTTCGAGTGGCTCGACGTCGGCGGCACCTCGGAGATGCTGCGCTTCATTCGCTCCGAGTTTACGAGCAAGCCGGCGGGGATCGGCATCGACGTCATTTTTGGCGGCGGCCTCGACCCTTACTTGGTTTTGGAGTCCGCCAATCTGCTGGAGCCCTACCGGCTCCCTGAGCCGCTCCTGAGCAAGATCCCTCCCAGGCTGAGCGGCTTTCACTTATACGACCCGGGCTACCGCTGGTACGGCGCCACGTTGGCGGGGTTCGGGATCGTCTACAACAAGGTGGTCCTAAATCTCTTAAAGCTCCCCGTGATCGCGACTTGGGAGGGCTTGGCCTTGCCGGCTGTCTTCAGCTGGGTCGGCTCCGCGGACCCGCGCAAGAGCGGCAGCGTTCACATGATGTACGAGATCATTCTCCAAGCTTACGGGTGGGAAAAGGGCTGGCAAATCATCACCGGCTTGGGCGCCAACGTGCGCAACTTCACCGGCGCCGCCAGCCAGGTGCCTAAAGATGTCACGATCGGAGAGGTCGCTTACGGCCTGGCGATCGACTTTTACGCGTGGGCGCAAATCGACGAGGCGGGCGCGGATAAGATCGGCTTTGTCATGCCCGAGAATCTGACGATCATCAACCCCGATTGCATCGCGATTCTGAAAGGGGCGCCCAACCGCGACGTCGCGCAATCGTTTGTCCGCTTCGTCATGTCCGAGCCCGGGCAGAAACTCTGGCTCCTGCCCGCGCGCTCTCCCGCAGGCCCCGAGCGCTACGCCTTGAACCGCTTCAGCGTTCTGCCATCGCTTTACGGGGCGGCGCAAGGCGGGGCGGTGAAGCTCAACCCGTTTTCCTGGAAGTCGGATTTCTCTTTCGATTCCAAGCTCGGCTCGGAGCGCTGGGGCATCGTCAATGATCTGATCGGCGCTTTGATCATCGATCAGAAAGACATGCTCGCGCGCGCGTGGAAGGCGGCGATCGCCGGCGGCCTGACGGACGACGAATGGCAAAGGCTCGCGGCGATGCCGGTCTCGGATCGAGAGGCGCTGGAGTTCGCGCGGACCCGGTGGCGCGATCCCGCGTTTCGCAATCAGAAGCTCAACGAGTGGGTTCAGTTTGCCCGCGCCAAGTACGGGCGCGACCTCAAGCCGCCGCTCATCCGCTCCGAATGGCTGAGCCTTTTTACGTTCGCCGTCATCGCCCTGGGGATTTTCGTTTATAGCTGCAAGCGCTCCGGGTAAATTCCGCATCCATGGTCGGCGTAAAATTCGACTCTGTGAGCAAAATTCTCGGCCAGTCGCGCGCCGTTGACCGTTTTAGCCTGGAGATCAGGCCGGGCGAGCTGTTTTTCCTTCTCGGACCGTCCGGCTGCGGCAAGACCACGGCCCTGCGGCTGGTGGCGGGATTTTACCTCCCGGACGAAGGGCGCATTTTTTTCGACGACCGCGACCAGAGCCGCGTTCCGCCGCACAAGCGGAACACGGCCATGGTGTTTCAAAATTACGCCCTCTGGCCGCACATGGACGTGTGGCACAACGTCGCTTATGGCCTCAAGATGCGCGGCGTCCCGGAAGCGGAAAAGAAGGAGCGGGTGGCCCGCGCTCTCGAGATCGTGCGGATGGAAAGCTACGCCGCACGCGCGCCCAACCAGCTCTCGGGCGGCGAGCAGCAGCGGGTGGCGCTCGCGCGCGCGCTCGTCGTCGAGCCGGACGTGATCCTGCTCGACGAGCCGCTCTCGAATCTCGACGCCAAGCTCCGCCTCGAGATGCGCGCCGAGATCACCGAGATCCACCGCAAAGTCGCGCGCACGATGATCTACGTCACGCACGATCAGGCGGAGGCTCTGTCGATGGCGGATCGGATCGCGGTGATGCGCCGGGGGCGAGTCGTCCAGGTGGGGACGCCGCGCGAGCTTTACACCCGGCCTCAGTCCGCCTTTGTCGCCGAGTTCATCGGCGGAACCAATCTCATAGCGGGAAAGCTGGAACGGAGCGGCGAGCTCGCGGCGGTGAAAACCTCCTTCGGGACGCTATACGGCGCGCACGCCAAAAAGGGGCTCTCGCCCGGAGATGCGGTGGTCTGCTCGGTCCGGCCCGAGGCGCTGCGACTCAGGCGCGCCGAAGAGCCGAGCGCCGCGCCGTCGGCGGGGCCGACCAACCGCCTGTCCGGAATCGTGCAAAACATCATGTATCTCGGCTACAGCGAGCAGTATTCGATCGCTCTGGCCGACGGCAGCGTTCTCCGCGCGGTCGAGCACAACCCGACCGCCAGAGCGGCGGACCTTGGCGACCGCGTCGCGCTCGAGCTCGCCTCGGGCGACGTGGTCGTTTTGCCCCAGGAAAAAGAGCATGACTAGCTGGATCGGCCGCTACGACCTGAGCCTCGCCAATGCGGCGCTGCTCTCGGTCCTCTGGCTCTTTTTCATCGCGTTCATGCTCTATCCGCTCGCCTACGTTTTCTCCAACGCTTTTTTTACCGCCGAAGGATTCTCGCTCGTCTTTTTTAAGCTCATGCTGTCGAGCCCGAGCTACGCCGCAATTCTCGCCAACAGCATCAACCTGGGCCTGACCGTCACGTTAATAACGACGCTTTTGACCTTGCCTTTGGCGTTTCTTCTCGTGCGCTACGATTTCCCGGGCAAAGGCTTTCTCAACGGGCTCCTCTTGATCCCGCTCGTCCTCCCGCCTTTTGTCGGCGCGATCGGCATGCGCCAGTTCCTTGCGCGCTTCGGCTCGATCAATCTCCTGCTCTTGGAGCTCGGCGTCATCGATCGGCCGCTGGACTGGCTCGCGGGAGGATTCTGGGCGGTCGTGGTGCTCGAGGTGCTCCATCTCTATCCGATCATGTACCTGAACGTCGCGGCCGCCCTGGCCAACGTCGATCCCAGCCTCGAAGAGGCGGCCAGGAACATGGGCGCGAGCGGCTTTAAGCTGTTTCGCACGGTGACGTTTCCGCTCATGCTCCCGGGCTACTTTGCCGGCGCGATCATCGTCTTCATCTGGGCGTTTACCGACCTGGGCACGCCGCTCGTCTTCGAATACCGCGATCTGATCGCGGTGCAGATTTTCAACATGGTCACCGACGTGCACCAAAATCCGATGGGCTATGCCTTTGTCGTCGCGGTCATCGCGCTCACGCTGTTTTTCTTTTACGTCTCGAAGCGCCTGCTCGGCGGCACGCGCTACGAGATGCTGGGGCGCGGCCACGTGACCTCGGGAGTGCGCCGCGCCCCGGCGCCGCTCGCCGTGCTGACGTATGCTTTCGTGCTGCTTCTTTCCGCGATCTCGCTCCTTCCCCACCTCGGCGTATTGCTGACCTCGATCGCCGGGCGCTGGTTTTTGAGCGTGCTCCCGAGTGAGTTCACGCTCAGGTTCTACCGCGACGTCTTCACTCACGATCTCACGCTTCTCAGCATCAAAAACAGTCTTGTGCTCAGCGGCCTGAGCACGGTCATCGACGTCGCGCTCGGGGTTACCCTCGCCTATTTTCTCGCGCGCAAGCGCGTCCCCGCCCGCGACGTGCTGGACGCGCTTGCCATGCTGCCGCTCGCGCTGCCCGGTCTGGTCGTCGCGTTCGGCTACGTCGCCGCGTTCTCGGCGACGCCGCTCGACGCGCGCCTCAATCCTGTCCCCCTCCTCGTGATCGCGTACGCCGTGCGCCGCCTGCCCTACATGGTGCGCGCGGCATACGCCGGGTTCCAACAGACCAGCGTGGCGCTCGAAGAGGCGGCGATGAACCTCGGCGCGAGCCCGCTGAAGGCCCTGTATCAAATCACGTTTCCGCTCGTGTTCGCGAATCTTGTGGCGGGCGCGGTTTTGTCGTTCTCGTTCGCGATGCTGGAGGTAAGCGACAGCCTGATCCTGGCGCTAAAGGAACAGAACTACCCCATCACCAAAGCGATCTACGCGCTGCTCGGGCGCATCGCGGACGGCCCCTACATCGCAAGCGCCATGGGCATGCTCGGATTGTTGCTTTTAGCCGCGAGTCTCTTCATCGCGGGCCGCTTCTTCGGCCGCCGCATGGGCGAGCTTTTCAGGGCGTAAAATCTGTGGGGCGGCCACAGGATCTTGCTGATGTGGCGCGGCTTGAGAAGAAAATCCGACGCGCTGAGGCGTGGCTAAGGGAGAAGCATTCGGCAGCGCAGGCCGCTTAACTCACACTGAGGACGAAATGAAAGGAAGCGAGCTTGAGGCCAGCCGATTCGCGCAGAGATACGAGTAACTTCGGATCGAAAAGCCCATCTCTTTTGTTTTCCGCCTCTCCGGGAAAGTAGAGCTGCGTTGTCAGCATCCGGCCACCCGGCGCTTGCGCTCTTACATGGAAGTGGCGCGTGCGGCCCGGATAGATCCCCGGCACAATCGTCTCGAGCCGATAGCGACCCTGCTCATCGGTAAATTGGTGCCCGCGAAATTGGTAGCCCGCGTTGTCGTACGCCCCGCTCGCGTCCGCGTGCCAGAAGTCGAGAAGGGCGCGCGCAATCGGTGTGCACCTTGTCGAGAGAACGCGCCCTTCGAGCACGATGCGGTCACCGCGGGTCTTTTCCTCGAGAAACGAGGTCCGCTGTGGCGACCTGGGCTTGAAAAAGGGTCCGGGGGTTTGAGCGGGAGTCGGATCGTCTGGGTCGCGGCATTCCGGCGTGGGCTGAAACTCTCCACTGGCGGCAAAAACATTAAACGCCCCGCCCCATGACATGGCCGGCAACGCGACCGCGGCGAAAACCAGCTCGCGGCGGCTAAGGCCCAAATTGTTCTCTTTCATAAGCCTAAACTTCGCACGCTGCGCCGGCGTTTACAACATTGTCCCGCCATAGCTGCAGATCCCTGTTGATCCGCGATCGACTTTCTGATTTCGTTTACGAACCGGGAGACGGTCGAAATCACGCGCACGGACAACGAGCACGAACAACGAGCACGAACAACGAACACCAAGGAGCAGCCATGACGACCTTGATTACCGGTATGGGCCTCGTCGGCACCTCGTTCGCGCAGGTCGCGCTCAAACGCGGCGAGAACATCGTCTTTTATGACGTCGCGCCGCGCACAGATTTTTTAGCGGCAAAACTCGGCCGCGCCAATGTGACCGTCGTTCAGGGAGATGTCCGGGACCTGCCGGCGCTGGTGGACGCGATGCGCGCGCACAAAGCAGACACCGTGATGCACACCGCGGGGCTGATCGGCGCCAAGGCCGCGCGGCCGATTTACACCGGCATGCAAATCAACGTGATGGGCACGATCAACGTCGCCGAGGTGGTGCGATTGACGGGCGTAAAGCGCCTGATCCTCGTCAGCACCTTCGGCGTTTACGACCGGCGTCTCGAAGGACCGAGTCCCATCGCGGAAAGCTTTCCGCGCGGCCCCGGCGAAGCCTACGGAAACTCGAAGACCGCGAAAGAGCTCATGGTCGAAGCCTACCAGCGCCTCTACGGCTTCGAGCTGATCGTGACGCGTCTGGCGAACGTCTACGGCTTTGGCCACTTTGCCGGCGGATCGGGCGGAGGCGAAATGATTCAGAACATGCTCGTGGCCGGCATCAAGGGGGGCGTCGCGCGCATCCCGCAAGAGCAGGCGCGCGACTTCGAGTACATCTACTGCAAGGATCTGGGCCGCGCCCTCGATAGAGCGGCGACGGTTCCCCTGCGCGAGCCGGAGGTGATCAATATCGGCACGGGGGTGATTGTCAAATTCGACGAGCTGGTCGCGACCGCGGAGAGGCTCCTGCCCGATCTTCAAGTGGAAATGATTCCCGGAAAACCGCCGCGCTCGGCAAAGCAGCCGATGGTGATCCGAAAGGCTAAAGAGCTCCTCGGCTGGGAGCCGGAATACGACCTGGAAGCTGGCTTCAAAGACTACATCGAGGAGCTCAAGGCGCTCGCGTAGCCGGCGGACCGTGAGCGGCGAGCGCGGCGCGCGCGTAAACAGTTTCATCGAACGGCGGATGCTCAGCGACCGTTTCACTGAACGCCGCCAAGGAGAAGCCCAATGCTCGGCAAGATAAGGCACGTCGCCATTTACACCGACAAGTACGAAGCGATGGTCCGCTTTTACCGGACGATCTTCGGGATGAGACAGATCACGACCGGCACCGTCGATGAGTCGGGCAAGCAGAATCCCAACCGCGGCCACATCAGCGACGGCGTGATCGGCCTTGCGCTCCTGCCGCGATACGCGGGCATTCCGACGGGCATCGATCACTTCGGCTTCGAGGCAGAAGACGTCGAAGAGGTTTTGCGGCGGCTGCGGAACTACTACCCGGAGATTCTTGTCGCCAGGGCGCTCGAAAACGTTCCGTTCGCCGGCCTGAGAACTCACGACCCCGCCGGCGCGCAATTCGATCTTTCGCAGCAGGGGATGAACAATGTTCGCGAAGGCTACACCCGAAAGGGTTGGGAACAGCCGCGCCGGCTGAGTCACATTTCCATCCGCACGTACAGACCGGCCGCCGTGGCCGAGTTTTACAAGAGGGTGTTCGACCTCGAGGAGATCGGGAAAATCACCGACGACGGCGCGCTTTGCCTTACCGACGGCCAGGTCAAGCTTTTACTCAGGCCGTGCGAGAACCGCCTGTACCGGGGCCTCCGCGAGGGGCTTGACCACATGGGTTTTCGCGTGGAGAATCTCAGCCAAGCCGAAAGGGACCTCGAAGCGCTCGCCGCATCCGCGCCCGAATCGGCGCCGAGAAAAATCGCGGTCGGGCGGCACGGGCAGATGATCGAGGACGACCTCAAGCGCTGTCCGCTCGGCGCCCGCGCCACCGCGGATCCTGACGGAACGCTTTTGCATCTTTCCGCCGACTAGCGGCGAAACCGAAAAAGGACGCGAGCCTCGCGCGATCCGTCGCCAGCCAAAGGAGTATCAAAGTGGACGACAGGATGATTTCTGCGGACGACCATATCGACTTGGGCTACTTGCCGAAAGAGCTCTGGCTGGAGCGGGTGCCGAAATCGCTGCGCGAGCGCGCGCCGCGCGTCGAAGACCGCGGCGAAAAGGGAGAGTTTTGGGTGTGCGACGGCGAAACGTGGGGAGAGTACCGCGGCGCGCGCTGGTTTGCGCGGCCCAATCGCAACAAGCTCGCGCTGGATCGCGGCGGCGTGGGCGAACCGAGCCGGCCGACGACGCCGGAAAAGCGGCTCGCCGACATGGACCGCGACGGCATCGAGGCTTCGCTCATGTTTCCGCCGATCCTGGCGATGCAGGTCAACGACCCCGAGCTCAGAAACGCCTGCGTGCGCGCGTACAACGACTGGGCGGCCGAATTTCGCCAGGCGGCTCCGACGCGGTTCTTTCCCGTCGCCATGCTCTCGCCGGTGGACCCCGAAGCGGCGAAAGAGGAAATCTGCCGCGTGGCGAAGATGGGCTTTCGCGAGGCGAACTTTCTCGTCAACGACGTCACGCTCGATATGTACATGAAGCCCTGGGACGTGTTCTGGGACGCGGCCGAGGAAACGGGGCTCGTCGTTTCATACCACGTCGGCGGCAGCCTCCAGTCGGGCACGGTCCGCGCCACAATGGCGGCGCTCAAGCCGGGCGAGCGCCAGATGGCCTTCGACATGGGGCTCGGCAACGGCGCGACCTCGTTTTTCAACCCCTTCGTCAATCTCTTCAATTTCGGCACGCTGGAGCGCCATCCGAATTTGAAATTCTGCCTTGCCGAATCGGGGATCGGCTGGATTCCGTTCGTCGTCCAGGAGATGGACTACCGCTACCGGCGGCAGTTCGAGAGAAAAAAGTCCGAAGAGATTCCTCTAAAGGAGCCGCCGAGCGAGATTTTCAAGCGCCAGGTGTGGGCGACCTATCAAACCGACCTCGTGGGGCTTCATCTGATCCAGTTTTTCGGCGACGGCCACATCATGTGGGGCTCGGATTACCCGCATCCGGACAGCACTTGGCCCTTCTCGAAGCAGATTATCGAGAAGGACACGGCCCATCTCTCGCCGGAGATGAAGAAAAAAGTCACCCGCGACAACGCGGCCGCGCTTTACCGGATCTAGGGCCGCCCGCTTTGCGCAGCCGAGCCCGACGTCGCCCGGGCACGAGCGGGTCCGCCCCCTACTTCTCCCAGAGCCTCTCGAGAATTTGTCTCTGCCTGTCGGACAGCTTTCCGCCCCGGGCCAACTGCCGCGCCACGCTCGCGACAAAGCCCCGTTCCCAATCGGTGAATTTCTCATCCGCGACCTCGTCGCTGAGGCAGGCGATCATGTATTCCTCGCGCGACTTTCTGCTTGGCTTCTCCGGCGTTTCTCTGGCAATCCCTCTCACGAGTCGTAAAGCCATGTTGTTCTCCACGCGGCAAAATGTGAATACGTCGCGGCCATTTTCGGGAAAAAATTCCAAACGTCAAGAAAAAAGTGCGCCGGCGAGCAAAGATGCCGCCGAGCGTTGGGACCGAAATCGCAATCCCGAGCAAAGATCCGGGTGTTGGACGCTTTCGCAAGTGAAGGCGGAGTTTTGACAGCGGCAAGCCATCTTCTTATTAGTACCGCTTATGCGCCGGCGATTCTTTTACGGCTATGTCATCCTGCTCCTGTGTTTTATCAATCTCGTCTTCGTGCGCGGCGCGTTCGGTTCCTTTAGCGTCTTTTACGTGGCCTTGCTGGAAGAGTTTCAATGGTCCCACGCCGTCGGCGCCACCATCATGTCGCTCAACTCTTTGGTTTACGCGTTGATCTCGCCGGCCGTGGGCTACGCTCTGGATCGGCTGGGGCCGCGGGTGGCGGTTCCGCTAGCCGGGCTCTTGATGGGGTTCGGGTTTATGCTTTCGGCTCTAAGCGGCACCCTCTGGCATCTCTACGCCTCGTTCGGCGTGCTCGCCGCGGTCGGGCAGAGCGGGCTCGGCTTTGTAACCAACAACGCCCTCATTTCTCACTGGTTCGTCCGCCGTCGCGCGACCGCGATGGGTCTGGCGAGCTCGGGACAGGGTTTGGGCATGCTGATTGTCGTGCCGCTCGCGCAGCTTCTGATCTCGCAGCTGGGATGGCGGGAAGCATTTCTGATCCTCGGAGCCTTCGTGATCGTGGCCATCGTTCCTGCCAACGCGCTCCTGCAACGGCGCACGCCGCAGGAGGTCGGGCAGCTCCCGGACGGCGATGCGCTCGCTTCGGCGGAGAGCGGAATCCCGGCAAGGCCCGTTGTGGACAAATATCACTGGACGGTCGCATCGGCGCTCCGTTCCTTTCCGTTCTGGGCGTTGACGATCGGCCACGTGGCTTTGGGAACCGGCCTTTTCATGATCTATACGCATTTTGTCGCTTACCTGGTTCAGCAGGGGTTGGACAAACTTTTGGCGGCGTTTCTTCTGGGGCTCATCGGCGCGATGCGCATCGCCGGCACGCTGATCTGGGGATACGTCTCCGACCGCGTGGGAAGAGAGCAGTCCTACGGCGTTTCAATCCTGATCACCTTGATCGGGCTCGGCTGTATTCTCGCATTGAACTTCCAAGCGCCGGTGTGGTTCGCTTATGTCGCGGCCATACTCTATGGCGTCGGCCACAGCGCAGGAAACCCCACTTACGGCGCGGTGATCGGCGACATCTTCGGCGGCAAGCATGTCGGGACGATCTTCGGCTTTCTTGAGATCGGGTTCGGGGTCGGCATGGCGCTGGGATCCTGGTCGGGCGGCATCGCCTACGATCTTACGGGCTCGTATCGCTTGGCGTTCGCTCTGGCGCTAGTCTCTTTCTCGATTTCTTATCTTGCGATAAAGTCGTCTGCCGCCTGGCACCGCAGGCAGACAAGAACGCCGGATCGAGGGTAGGATAGACGGAAAGAAAGCTGCCGCAGAAATGCAAAATCCAAAATCACCCGTGGTGGCTCGGAGAGAGCTGGAACGATTTGCCGCTAGAGTTCGCGCCTGCCAAAAGATCGTGTTTTTTACCGGCGCGGGAATCAGCACGGAATCGGGCGTCCCCGATTTCCGAAGCCCCGGCGGAATCTGGACCCGCTTCCAGCCGGTGTACTTTTCCGAATTTATGACGAGCGAGGAGGCGCGCATCCGCCACTGGCGAATGAAAAAAGAAAGCCACGAGCTTTACAAGAAAGTAAAGCCGAACATCGGCCACTACGCCATTGCCGAATTCGCGAAACGCGGCCAGCTACTGGGGCTCATCACGCAAAACATCGATGGCCTGCACGAGCTGGCTGGCGTCCCGGCGGAAAAAATCGTCGAGCTCCACGGCACCGACCGCAAGATCGTTTGCCTCCACTGCGGCAAGACCTTCGATCCCGAGCCGATCTACGAGAGGATTGTCGGCGATTTCGAGGCGCCGACCTGCGACGCCTGCGGAGGTTTTCTCAAAGCAGCGACCATCTCCTTCGGGCAAGCCATGCCGGTCGAAGCCATGAGCCGCGCGCACGAGCTGAGCGAGCAGGCGGAGCTTTTCGTCGTGCTCGGCTCTTCGCTCGTCGTGCAGCCTGCGGCCTCCTTTCCGGTGATCGCCAAGCAAAACGGCGCATTTCTCGCGATCATCAATCGCGACCCGACGCCGCTCGATGCGCTCGCCGATTTTGTCCACCGCGGCGAGATCGGCGAGTTCTTCAAGGCTTTGCTTCCGCTGGTGACGGACGGGTAGCGGTCGCGCGACTTTCCTTCCACGTACGCGAGCGCGATCTCCCGTATGGGTGCAATGGATCCGCGCGCGGCCCAAAAGATCGGGCTCCTCGAGCTGAAGCGCGAGATCGCCAAAATCACCGCGAGCGGCGCCAATCCTGGATCTGAATGTCCGCCGGAAGCGAGGACAGATCGCGGCGGCGTCCGCCCTTGTGCAAACTGTCGGACGCGACTCCGGGAACCGGAGGAGCGGCGGGAAATTCCTCCACCGGGCGTTTGCGGGCGAGTCTCCGTTGCGCCCGCACGGATTAACGACTCATGGCTGCAATAAAATCTTCCGCGCTCCCCGTCTTCGCCCGTGCGCGACCGCGTCGAGCGCCCGATCCAGCCGGTAGACGCCTTCGATCCACGGTGTCACCGAAACCCTCTTTTCCGCCAGCGCCTCAAGAGCCGGCGGGAATGGGCCGCAGCGCGAGCCGACCACGGTGATTTCGTTGACCACCAGGGGCGCGAGCGAGACATTGTGCGCGCCGGCGATCGTGCTCTTTAGCACCAACGTGCCGCGCGGGCGAACCGCTTCCAGCGCAAGCCTCAGGCCCGCATCGGATCCCGTCGCCTCGACGACGACATCGAAC
Organism: Candidatus Acidiferrales bacterium; assembly: GCA_035559995.1. GTDB lineage: Bacteria > Desulfobacterota > Binatia > UBA9968 > UBA9968 > DATMAM01. The sequence continues at coordinate 13,500 of DATMAM010000001.1, read as the reverse complement.
CACCGGGGCTTCCAGTCCGCGAGAAGAACGGTCCGGACCCCGGTCCGTTTGACCAGCGCAAGCTTCTCCGCGTGCTTGCCCAAGACCGTGACGCGCGCGCCCGTAAGCCTGAGCACCTGGGCGCAGAGCATCCCGAGCTTCCCGTCTCCCATCACCAGGACTTCGTGCCCGTGGTCGAGCTGGACCTGCTCCAAAATCTCAAACGCCGCGGCCAGCGGCTCCGCAAAGACCGCTTCCTCGTCTGTTATGCTCGCGGGCACGGCATGGAGATTCGCAACCGGAATGGACACGAGGTCCGCGAAGCAGCCGTCGGCGCCGAGGATCCCCATGACGGTCCGGTTCGGGCAATGGCGCCCGAGCCCGCGCGCGCAAAGCTCGCAGGCGCCGCAGGCAAAATTGATCTCCCCCACGACTCGCTTCCCCAGCCACGCGCCCGGACCGCTCTCGACCTCGCCGACAAGCTCGTGCCCGGGAACGCCGCGAAACCCCATATAGCCGCCAAAGATCTGAAGGTCCGTCGCGCAAATACCGGCCAGCCGAACGCGCACGCGTGCCCGTCCGGCCAGCGGCCGGGGATCAGGGTAACGCGCCGCGAGCCTCAGACTCTCGCCGTCCCACACCAAAGCGCGCATGCCTCTTTGTAGCAGGCAAAACCCTCCCTTGTCATCCACCCGCGACGGCCCGTCTCGCCCCGGTTGGCGCTCGATCAAAATATCTATATACTTCGATACTTCATGGAGCTGGTGCGCGCCCTCAAGGCCCTGGCCGATCCCCTGCGCCTGCGCGTTCTCGCCGCGGTCTCGCAAAACGAGCTCACCGTCGGCGAGGTGCAGGAAGTCGTCCAGTCCGTTCAGTCTTCGGTCTCGCGCAATCTCGCGATTCTGCGCGACGCCGGGTTTATCCGCGACCGCAAGGAGGGCACGAACGTTTACTTCTCGCTGCGGGAAGACATGCCCGCCCCGGCGCGCGCGATCTACCAATCGACCGCGAGCCGCCTGGCCGAGCTGCCGGAGGTGAAAAGCGACCAGGCGAGACTGCGGGCGTGCCTGCGCCGGCGCATCGCGCGCTCGCGCGACTATTTCGAAAGGATCGCCGGCGATTGGGAGCGCATCCGCAAGAGCTATTTCGACGACCGCGTGACCTCGCTCGCCATCGAAAAGCTTTTGCCTTGCGGCCTCGTCCTCGCCGATATCGGCTGCGGCACCGGCGCGCTGACGCTCGAGCTGGCCCGGCTGGCGAAACGCGTGATCGGCATCGATCTTTCTCCGGCGATGATCGAAAATGCCAAGCGGCGCGCGCGGGAGAAGGGGCTCACCAATGTCGAATTTCGCTTGGGCGACGCCGCCAAGCTGCCCCTTGCGGCCGCGAGCGTGGATGGTGCCTTCTGCGTGATGGTGTTACATTTTGTTGAAGATCCCGCGCGCGCGGTCCACGAGCTTTGCCGGATCACGAAACCCGGCGGCCCGGTGATCGTCGTCGATCTCGTCCCTCATCGCCAAACGTGGCTGCAAACGGAAATGGCGCACCGCTGGTTGGGATTCGATCGAGGCGCGGTCGAAAAGTGGCTGCGGGCGGGCGGCGCCAAAGACGTCGAGTACGAGCTGAGCGGCCGGTACGCCGGCCATCGGGCCGCGAAAAACGGCAAGGGGCGCGTGGAGCTTTTCGTCGCGCGCGGCCGTCTCGCCGCGGGCCCATCACGCTAGGGGGTTTTTGCAAAGAAGATGCCGAGCCGACAAGAACTAGAGCGCTCGCTCCGCGAGCGCATCCTCGTCATCGACGGCGCCATGGGCACGATGATCCAGGCGCTCCGCTGCAGTGAGGAGGACTTTCGCGGCAAGCGCTTCGCCGATCATCCCCGCCCGCTCGCGGGGTGTAACGATCTGCTCGCGCTCACGCAGCCCGAGGCCGTTGAAGCGATTCATCGGGCCTATCTCGAGGCGGGAGCCGACATCATCGAGACCAACACGTTCAACTCCAACGCGATCTCGCTCGCCGACTACGGCCTCGAAGCTCATGCCTACGAGATGAACGTCGCCGGAGCTCAAGTCGCGCGCCGCGCGCGGAGCGATTATCTCCGCCGAGCTCCCGATCGACCGCGGTTTGTCGCGGGCGCGATCGGGCCCACCAACCGGACCGCATCGCTTTCGCCCGACGTCAACAATCCCGGCTATCGCGCGGTCACCTTCGACGAGCTGGTCGCGGCCTACTACGAGCAGGCGCGCGGCCTCGTCGACGGCGGCGTCGATCTCCTGCTGCCCGAGACGACTTTCGATACGCTCAACTTGAAGGCCTGCCTTTTTGCGATCGCCAAACTGTTCGACGAGCGCGGCCGTTCGGTGCCGGTTCTGGCGTCGGTGACGATCACCGACCGGAGCGGGAGAACGCTTTCGGGCCAGACGCTCGAGGCGTTTTTGACCTCGATCGCGCACGCGGAACTTTTTGCCGTCGGGATGAACTGCGCGCTCGGACCCAAAGAAATGGCGCCGCACGTCGCCGAGCTGTCGCGCCTCGCTCCGCTCCCCACTTTCGCTTATCCGAACGCTGGCCTGCCGAACGAGTTCGGCGGCTACGACATGGGGCCGGACGAGTTTGCGCGCTTCGTCGGCGAGTGGGCGAGCGCGGGCTGGGTGAACATCGTCGGGGGCTGCTGCGGCACCACTCCCCGGCACATCGCCGCCGTCGCCGAAGCCGTGCGCGCCGCGCGCCCGCGCGTCCCGCCCCCGCCGGACGGCTTTACCCACTTGAGCGGGCTCGAGCGCCTCACGATCCGCCCGGAGTCCAATTTCATCATGATCGGCGAGCGCACCAACGTCGCGGGCTCCCGCCGCTTCGCGCGCCTGATCCGCGAAGAGAAGTACGAAGAGGCCCTGGCCGTCGCGCGCGAACAGGTCGAAGGCGGCGCCAATATCCTCGACGTGAACATGGACGAGGCCATGCTCGATTCCAAGCGCGCCATGGCCGTGTTTCTCAATCATATCGCCGCGGAGCCCGAGATCGCGCGGCTGCCGCTCATGATCGATAGCTCCAACTTCGACGTCATCGAGGCGGGCCTCAAGTGCATGCAGGGCAAAGGCGTGGTCAACTCGCTGTCGCTCAAGGAAGGCGAGGAAGAATTCAAGCGGCGCGCGCGGCTCGTCAAGCGCTACGGCGCCGCCGTCGTCGTTATGGCTTTCGACGAGGAAGGCCAGGCGACCACGGTCGAGCACCGGCTCCGGATCTGCAAACGCGCGCATCGGATCTTGACCGAAGAGATCGGCTTCGACGAGGGCGACATCATTTTCGATACCAATATTCTCGTGGTCGGCACCGGCATCGAGGAGCACAACGAATACGCGGTCAACTTTATCGAGGCCGCGCGCGAGCTCCGGCGACTTTACCCGCGCTGTCACATCTCCGGCGGCGTCAGCAATATTTCGTTTTCCTTCCGCGGCAACGACGCCGTGCGCGAGGCGATGCACGCCGCCTTTCTCTATCACGCGATCCAGGCGGGCATGGACATGGGGATCGTCAACGCCGGCCAGCTTGCGGTCTACGAGCAGATCCCTCGCGATCTGCTCGAGCGCGTCGAAGACGTGCTGTTCAACCGCAGGCCCGACGCGACCGAGCGGCTGCTCGCCTTCGCCGAGCAAATCAAAGGCAAGGGGAAAGTCGAGACCGGCGCGGAAGACTGGCGCAAGGAAAGCGTCGAGCAGCGCCTCGCGCACGCCGTCATCAAGGGCATCGTCGATCACATCGAGGCCGACCTCGACGAGGCGCTCGCGCGCTATCCGCGGCCCCTGGACATCATCGAAGGGCCCCTGATGAACGGCATGAACGTCGTCGGCGATCTTTTTGGCGAAGGCAAGATGTTCCTGCCTCAGGTCGTGAAGAGCGCGCGCGTGATGAAAAAGGCCGTGGCGTATCTCACCCCCTTCATGGAGGCGGAAAAAAAGGCGGCGCGCCAGCAGGGAAAGCAAACCAAGCTCGTCTTTGCGACCGTGAAGGGAGACGTTCACGATATCGGAAAGAACATCGTCGGAGTCGTTTTGGGCTGCAACAACTACGAGGTGATCGATCTCGGCGTCATGGTGCCGGCCGACAAGATTATCGAGACCGCGATCGCGGAAGGAGCCGACATCGTCGGCTTGAGCGGCCTGATCACGCCGTCGCTCGACGAAATGGTGCACGTGGCGAGAGAGATGGACCGGCGCGGGCTCGAGGTTCCGCTGCTGATCGGCGGCGCGACGACCAGCAAGCGCCACACGGCCGTGAAAATCGCCCCCGCCTACCGCCATGAGACGATCCACGTGATCGACGCTTCGCGCGCGGTGCCGGTGGTGGGAAGCCTGAGCAATCCCGAGACGCGCCGCGCCCTCGCGGAAAAGAATCGCGCCGAGCAGGCGCTCCTGCGCGAGCAATACGAGAGCAGAACCGCCGCCGACTTGCTCACTTACGACGAAGCGCGCCGCCGCAGGCTCCACATCGACTGGGACGAATCGCTGGTCGCGGTACCCGCGTTTCTCGGCCGCCAGGTCCTGCGCGATTTCCCGCTGGCGGAACTCGTGCCCTATATCGACTGGTCGCCGTTTTTTCACGCCTGGGAGATCCGCGGCCGCTACCCGGAGCTACTCGACGATCCGGTCCGCGGCCCGGCGGCGAGAGAGCTTTTGGCCAACGCGCGGCAGCTTCTAGACGAGATCATCGCCAGGAGACTTCTGACGGCGCACGGCGTTTACGGCTTCTATCCCGCAAACGCCGACGGCGACGATATCGTGCTTTACGCCGACGGCACGCGCGCGCGCGAACTCACCCGCTTCCACACTTTGCGCCAGCAGAAGGAAAGCCAGCGCGGCAAGCCGCAATACGCGCTCGCCGATTTCATCGCGCCGCGCGAATCCGGCCTGACCGATTACCTCGGCGCCTTTGCCGTCACCGCCGGACACGGCGCCGACGAGCTGGTGCGCCGCTTCGAAAGCGAGCACGACCAGTACAATGCCATTATGGTCAAGGCGCTGGCCGATCGGCTCGCGGAGGCCTTCGCGGAATACCTGCACAAGCGCGCGCGCGCCGACTGGGGCTACGGCAAAGACGAGAATCTGTCGAACGCGGACCTGATCGCCGAGCGGTACCGCGGCATCCGGCCCGCCCCGGGCTATCCCGCCTGCCCCGATCATACCGAGAAGAGAATTCTCTTCTCGCTGCTCGATGTCGAGGAAGCGACCGGAATCACGCTGACGGAAAATTTCGCGATGCTGCCGCCGGCCTCCGTCTGCGGGCTTTACTTTGCCAACAAAGAGGCGCGCTACTTCGCCGTGAGCGCGGTTGGACGCGATCAGGTCGAAGCGTACGCCGCGCGCAAAGGCATGCCCGTCGGCGAGGTCGAGCGCTGGCTTTCGCCGGTCCTCGGCTATGATCCGGCGCGGCTGCTCTCGGGCTCAGGTTCGGGGCCGGGTTAGTTGGTGAAATAGAGGCGCGCTTCAACGAACGCGCTTTTGGCTTTTTACTTTGGCTTTTCTCCCAACGACCACTTGGTCACCGGGCGGGGAAGCCTTTCGCCGTCGACGTAGACGGCGTCCACGCGCTCGTTGAAAAAGCAGGGAAGACCTTTGATCTTCGGGCATTCGGGAGTCGTCTGCTCGTAGCTCCAGACCCCGTCCTTTAAAAGCTGATCGCCCGCTCGGACGGACCAGTACGAGGCGATCCCCTTGTACGGGCAGCGCGTTACCGTGGCGCTGGGCTCCAAGAGTTCGAACCGCACGTCCTCGCGCGGAATATAGTACCGGATCGGGTGGCCCGGCTCGATGAGCATCACCGGCCGGCGGGTGTCGGCGATCTTCTCCCCCGCCGCGATGACTTCCACGCGTCGCGAGCTTTGCAGCACGTCGATCCGTTTGAACGGGTCGCGCGCATGCACGAAGACCTCCTCGTCCTCTTCGTACCAGGCGTCCATCTTGCCCCACTCGAACGAGAAGTAGCCGGCAAGCTCGGTGCATTCGGCGCTGGGCTCGGCGTAGCTCCATGCCGCGTCGGCCGCCACTCGCCCGCCGGCCTTGAGCGACCAGTAGCGCGCCTCCCCCTTGTACGGGCACGCCGCTCTGCGCCCGCTCGGTGTCAAAAGGTCGATTCGAACATCGGACGGGGGAAAATAATAGATGGGAAGAGCGCGCGCCTCGCGCAGGAGGAGAACGCGCTTGCTGTCGGCCACTGTTTCGCCGCCGAAAACGACGCGCAGCCGCTTGGGGCTTTCGACGACGTGCACCCAGTGCTCGGGATCGTGGCGAAAGACGCGCGCGCCGAAAAGCGGCGGGAGCTCACCGACGAGTGAATCGGCCATGGCACCTACCTTTGCACGCGGGAAACTCTAACCACGAAGCGCACAACGCGGCGGCGGAGCCCAAGCGCGGCTCATGTATGCACCACAGAGAGCACCGAGAGCACGGAGCAAAACATAGGCTCCGCGCACAGCGCGAAAACTGAATTCTTCGCGAGCTTCGTGCACTCTGTGGTGACTTTGGACTCCGCGGCCTCTGCTTCTCTGCGGTGAATCTGAATCTTTACGCGTTTTGCTCGTAGCGGGCGAAAATCGCGGCGAACTTCTGCTTGAGCTTTGCGCGCAGCTCCGGACTTACGTCCACCACGGGCGGAAACTTGCCGCGCAGTTTTCTGTCGTACGGGATGCAGGCGTCGATCAGGATCCGATTGTTGAAATTGCCCGGAAGAAACATCGGATCCCTGCCCGACGACCAGGCTTTTTGAATAATGTCGATGTCGGTCACGGGATCGAAGCGCGTCGACATCGCCCACAGCACCTGATCGAGGTCCGACGGATCGATGTCGTCGTCGACGACGACGGTCCACTTGCCGTTGTACGCGCCCCCGGCGCACGACGAGGCGATGTGGAGCACCTGGCGCGCGTGCCCCGGATAGCGCTGGCGGATCTGCACGACCGTGAAGCGGGTCGCGGGCGCGCCTTCGTGATTCCATACGCCCAGAACCTCCGGCACGCCGCACGCTTCCAGCGCCTTCCAGATCTCGGCCGCTCCGGCAATTCCCTTGAGCAGCCCGGTTTCGTCCACCGGCTTGTGCTGCGGCGCGCACGTCAGGATGGGATCGTCGCGGTACAGAATGGTCTTGACGTTGAGGTACGGTCGCGGAACGACGTCATCGGAGTAGTAGCCCATCCATTCGCCGAACGGTCCTTCCGGTTTGACCTGCCCCGGCACCGCTTCCGCCTCGATCGCGATCTCGGCGTCCGCGGGGATGGGAAATCCCGTGTAAGGGCCGAGCACGACGTCGATCGGCTCGCCGCGAATCCCGCCCGCGAAATCGTATTCCGAAACTCCTTCGGGAAGCGGGCTTGCCGAAAGCATATAGAGCAGCGGGTCCTGTCCCACCACGACAACGACTTTCATGGTCTGGCCGCGCTCGAAATACTTGTCGCGATGGATTCTCCCGTGTTTGCCCTCGGTGATCTGGCAGCCGATGGTTTTTCCGTCGTAGACCTGGCAGCGATAAGCGCCGATGTTGTACCAGCCCGAGTCGGGGTCCCGGGTGATCACGCAGTCGGCCGTGCCGATATAGCGCGCCTTGTCCAGCTCGTGGTGCAGGGGAACGGGAAATTTCAGGACATCCACGTCGTCGCCTTCGAGAACGTGAGCGAGGACCGGGCCCGTCTTCACGATCCGCGGCTTGATCAGAGTCATCTTTTCCATGCGCTCGTGGTAGGCCTTGACGATATCGACCTTGCGCTCGTATTCGAGCGGCAGCCCGAGCGTCAACGCCACGCGCCTGATCGAGGAAAACTGCCCGTAAAGCGTGCGGAATCCCTTCGGGTAGCCCGGTATCTCATCGAAAAGAAGCGCCGGCGCGCGTCCTTTGCTCCGCTCGGTGAGCATTTGCGTCATGGCGCCCATTTCGCGGTCCCAGTGGGCGCCGTTTACGCGCAACAGCTCGCCTAACTGGTCGACTTTTTCGATCCAATCGCGCAGGCCGCGATAGGCAAGCTGATTGGATGAGCCGAGTTTTTCCGCACGGGCCATCGTTCCTCCTCCGGCCACGCCGCCGTGGCCGTCAAAAATTTTTCGCCGTCAAGATCGCCGGCGCCGGCTCGGCCCCAGCTAGTGGGTCTTGGCGCTTCTCATCAGGTACATGCGCACCCAAAAATCGTAGATCGACGCCGGCCTGAAGATCTCCAGCTCGCGCCGCCCCTCTTTCTCGTAGACCACACCGACCCACTGATCGCGCCATGAGATTCCGAGAAGCCGCCCGCCGACGTGGTTGACATAACCGCCGACAGCGCGAAGCAGCTGCGACAGCCGGTAAGCATCGGGCGCTCCGCCCGGGCTTGAACGGCGCGCGCGGCCCTCCCTGTCGAGCCGGTCGATGTCGTCAAGCGTGTAGCGCAGCGGGATCGCCTCGCGGTTCGCGCCCGCATCGTGCTCGTCGGCCTGGCGCCTTTTTTCGCCCCTCAGCCAATGCGCGAACGGGTCGCGCGCCCGCGCGCCTTCCGAGTCCGGCTCGTCCTCGAGAGCCAGACTCGTTTTGTCCCAGACCAGATACTCCTCGCCGCGGGCTTCCATGTCGAACAGGCTGACGCGCAGCGCCTCGAGCGATTGGCCGATGGCGCGCAAAGCAGGGGCGTACGCCGGGCGCTGCGCTGTGACGGGTGACGAGCTGGGTTCAATCATGCCCTTTTCTTTCCGTAAGCCGCGCCGAAGCGCGCCGACTCCAGGCCATCAGCTTATAGCATTTCCCGCGGCACAAAAAGATCCCGGAGAATTTTCTGGTCATCCATGAGACACTCGCCACCGGCCGGCCTTTGGAGCGCTCCCTATCTCGCCAGCGTCTTTGCGTAGGCCAGCCCGGTCCCGTAATTGGGCCATTTTTCGATCAGGTGGTCGTGCCAGTTTTCGAGCCAGTAGTTTGCTAGATCGATGCCGCGCGTCAACCAAACATCGGGATGGCTTTTCACGTGGCGCAAAAAATCGCGGAACAGCGCGGCCGCGAACGGCCGACCCGTCACGAAGGGATGAACCACAAGGTTCATAAATCCCGGATAGGTTTTCCCTTCCTCGTAAAGCCAATCGAAATTGTCTTTCCAGACGCGAAACAGCTCGTGCGGGTTTGCGCCCGGCTCCACGTGGCCCGGCCTTTGGTCCGCGATCGCCGCGCCGGAAGGAACGATGACCAGCTCGGCTCGGGCCACGCTCAATACATAAGGCAGATCCTCGTGCAAGAACGCCATCCAGTACTTGTAGCCGAGATCCGCCAGCACCCGGGGCGTGTCGTCCGTCGGCCTTTCGCCCGTCATCGCAAACCCCAGAGGCCGAAAGCCCAGATGACGCTGAAAAGCGTCGACCGCCCGCTTGACGCCGCTGTGCTGCTCTTCGCGGCTCATCACGGTGGTGCTGTGGTGCTGCCAGCTTCCCGAGCCCAGCTCGTGACCTTCCGCGATGATCCGCTTCATCAGCTCGGGAAACGCGTCGACGGTTCTCCCGTTGACGAAAAAGCTCGCCTTGAGCCCCTCGTCCTTGAGAACGTTCAGCAACCGGTAAACGCCGACCCGCTCGCCGTATTGCCGCTCGGTGATCGAGGTGATGTTTTTCGTCGACCGCCCCTCCGCGGAGGCCATCCGCTGGCGGTCCGCGACCGCGGCCGTGGTGGCGCCCGCGTCCTCGGGCCAGGTCTCCATCACGACACAGACGGTGAACGCGACGCGCGCCGACTGCGGCCACGCTACGGGGCTGCGCCTAAACATGCCGCCCGCGTCTTTCGGCACGCTCCGCCGGGCGGTCTCTCGGGGGGGCAAGGTTGAGAGTCCAGGCATCGGCCGGGGAAAAGCGCCATTTCGGAATAGTTACGGCTCGCATGCTAGAAATTGATGACGCAAGAAAAGCGCAAGCTCAAGCGGTCGCGCTTTAAACTTTTCGCGCCGGGCCCGCGCTAGCCGCCATGCCTTTGATCTGGAAGGGAAAAGGCTTGTCCTTTTCCTCCTTCTTCTCGCTCGCCTCGTCGAATTGGAGCCCCTCCATCTTGATCTTCAAACGCAGGTTGTTCGGGCTGTCGGCGTGAATGAGCGCCTGATCCAGCGCGATGCGGCCTTCCCGGTAGAGCACCAGCAAGGCCTGATCGAAGGTTTGGCAGCCCTCCTGAAGCGACTGCTCCATCGCGTCCTTGAGCGTATCGACGTGCCCGCTCTTGATGAGGTCTTTGATCCGCGGCGTGTCGAGAAGAATCTCCAGGGCGGCGGCTCTCCTGCCGTCGACCGAAGGCACCAGACGCTGCGAAATGATCGCGCGGAGGTTGAGCGAGAGCTGCATCAGGATCTGTTCGTGCCGCGGCTCGGGAAAAAAATTGAGGATGCGCTCGAACGCCTGATTGGAATTGGTCGCGTGCAGCGTGCCGAGGCAGAGGTGGCCGGTGTCGGCGAACGTGATCGCCGCCTCCATCGTTTCGGTATCGCGAATCTCGCCGACCAAAATCACGTCCGGCGCCTGCCGCATCGCGTTTTTCAGGGCCTCCTGAAACGAAAGCGTGTCGATTCCGACCTCGCGCTGGTTGACGATCGATTTCTTGTGCCGGTGCACAAACTCAATGGGATCCTCAACGGTAATGATGTGCCCCGAAGAGTTGGCGTTGCGGTAGTCGATCATCGCCGCCAACGTCGTCGATTTTCCCGTCCCGGTGCCGCCGACCACCAGGATCAGGCCCCGCTTGCTCATCACGATCTCTTTCAAAATGTTCGGCAGCGACAGGTCGTCGAGCGATTGGATATCGACCTTGATTTTGCGGATGACCATGCCGACCGAGCCGCGCTGGCGAAAAGCGTTGACGCGAAAGCGCGCGAGCTTCGGGAAGGAAAGCGCCCAGTTGAGTTCCAGCTTCTCGCCGAACTCGGCCCACTGCTCCTCGGTCATCATCGACTTGGCGAGCGCGACAAGGTCGTCGGGCGCGAGCTTGCGCTCGTCAAAGGCCTGGATTTCGCCTTCGATGCGATACATCGGCGGGCAGGCGACGGTCAGATAGAGATCCGACGCGTCCTTTTCGACCATGCGCTTGAACAGCTCCAGCGGCTCCATCGCCTTCGAGTTACGCCCGCGCGCCCAATCCCCCGATGCCCGCGGCCATTCCGAACAGGTTGGGATTCATCGTTTTTGTCTGCGCCTCCTCCTTGGTGACGATGCCGCGGCCGACGAGATCGAGCAGAGCCATGTCCATGGTCTGCATGCCGTCCTTCTGGCTGACCTGCATCGTGCCCGGGATCTGATGGATCTTTCCTTCCCGGATCAGATTCCGCACGGCGACCGTGCCCGTCATGATTTCCAGGGCGGCGACCCTGCCGCCGCCCTTTTTCTTGAGCAGCGTCTGCGTGATGACGGCCTCGATCGATTCGGCGAACTGCGCGCGGATCTGCGATTGCTGGTTCGGCGGAAAGACGTCGATGATGCGGTCGACCGTTTTGGGCGCGCTGGAGGTGTGCAGCGTGCCGAAGACCAAGTGACCCGTTTCCGCGGCGGTGAGAGCGAGCTGGATGGTTTCCAGGTCGCGCATCTCGCCGACCAGAATGATGTCGGGGTCCTCGCGCAGCGCCGCTCTCAGCGCGTTGGCGAACGAGTAGGTGTGCGGCCCGAGTTCCCTCTGGTTGACGAGGCATTTTTTGGATTCGTGAACGAACTCGATCGGGTCCTCGATCGTGAGGATGTGGCCCTCGAAGGAGTTGTTGAGATAGTCGATCATCGCCGCCAGCGTCGTCGATTTGCCGGAGCCCGTGGGGCCCGTGACCAGCACCAATCCTTTTTCGCGGTCGCACAGCTGGCGCAAAATCCCCGGCATTCCGAGCTGCTCCAGCGTTTGAATTTTTGTCGGAATCGTCCGAAAGACGGCGCCCTCGCCGCGCCGCTGCAAGAAAACGTTGACGCGAAAGCGGGCGATCGAACCCATTTCGAAGGAGAAATCGATCTCGTGGTGCTCCTCGAAGACGCGCCTCTGGCTGTCGCCCATGATGTCGTAGACCATCGCATGCACTTCTTCCTTCGTCAACGCCGGATGGTCGAGCTTTTTGAGATCGCCGTGGATCCGCAGCATCGGCGGCTCCCCGGCGCTCAGATGGCAGTCCGAGGCGCCCTGTTCAACGGCAAAGGCCAGTAACTGAGTAATCTCCATCGTGCTCCTCTCTCTGAAGGTCGTGATGATACACGCATGCCGCTTGACATGCAAAGTTCATTCCCCGCTGGAGCTATGATGGAGGAACGCGGTCAAGAGCGGGCGCAAGCGCCCGAAGACTCCCGGTTCAAACCTGCGTTCGCCATCGTCGCCTGCGAGATTTGACCTTTCCTTGTGCGTAAGACGACCTTGCGCTGGCGCAAAAAACCCGCTAGCTATCGCTTTGTTGAACGAGGAAAGCGGCTCAGAACGGGCGCCGCGTTCGACCCTTCTAGCGCTCAACCCTGTAACCCTTCAAGGGTGTTTATGCAGCTTGCCGGCAAGGTTGCTCTCGTCACAGGCGGCGGTACCGGCATCGGCAGGGCTATCAGCCTTGCGCTGGCGCGAAACGGCGCCAAGGTCGCCGTCGCCGGCCGGCGCGCCGATCCGCTGAGCGGCGTGGAAGCGCAACTGCGCGCCCTGAGCGGCTTTGCCTTGAGCGTGCCCATGGATATCACGCGCAAGGCCGATGTCGAGACCGGCGTCGGCGAGGTCGCGCGCGCCTGGGGCGCTCTCGACATCTTGGTGAACAACGCGAGCATCTCCGGCATGAACCGAATCACCGACCCGGAGGACTCCCGCTGGTACAGGATTCTCGAAACCAATCTGACCGGCACCTACCTCGTCACCAAAGAGGCGCTGAAGTACATGAAAGCCGGCTCCGGCGCTCGGATCATCAACGTCTCGTCGGTCCTGGGGAAGTTCGGCGTTCCCGGATACACGGCCTACTGCGCGAGCAAACACGGGGTCATCGGCTTTACGCGCGCCTTGGCCTTGGAAGTCGTGGACCGCGGCATTACGGTCAATGCCGTCTGCCCAGGTTGGGTCGACACCGAGATGGCGCGCCAAAGCGTCGCCGAGAGCAGCGCCGAGCAGGGAATGACCCCGGAAGCGTTTAAGCGCCAAGCGATCGCTGCGATGCCCATCAAGCGCTTTCTCGACGCCGATGAAGTCGCCGAGCTGGTCGTGTATCTGTGCTCGGCGCGGGCCGCTCCGATCACGGGCCAGGCGATCAATATTTGCGGCGGGCAAGTGATGACCTAAACGCGGCCGCGCCCGCAAGCGCCGCCAATTCCTCGAGAAGCCCCCTCAGGTAGCGCGTGACCTTGCCGAGCCTCATGTCGTGCGGCACGTGAATGAAGCCGAAGCGAACCGGCAAGCGGTTTCGGCGCGCATAGTCTAGGAGCCTGTCTGAGAAATGATCGATGGAAGAGTTAAATTGCGTTTTTGAAGACCGGCTCGATGATATCGGCTGATGAACGGGTGATCTAAAGCAGCGGAAATGTGGATTTTCGGCCTACGAGCGATCTTTTCCCAGCT